>CAWJMO010000012.1:0-25160 GCA_963843865.1 uncultured Solirubrobacteraceae bacterium
TCGGACTCCAAGGTCCCGAAGTCGCGTCGCAACCGCCGCAAGCAGCGCGAGACGGACATGTCGCCGGCCGAGCTCGAGTCGACGCTCGTCGAGCTCGAGGAGGAGATGCTCGCCGCCGCGGAGGACCTGCGCTTCGAGTACGCGGCCAAGCTGCGCGACGAGATCCGCGACCTCCGCCGGGAGCTGGACGCCGCCACCTCCGGGACGTAAGCTCCCGGACATGAGCCGGCTCCGCCGCCTGGCGGGGTCCGCCCGCGCGATCAAGGCGGAGTACGACCGGGTCAACGCGATCGGCAAGGCGCAGCAGCGGATGGTCGGCCAGGCGGTGTACGGCCCGGCCGGCGAGGCCGCGATGAGCGGGCGCAAGCCACCGCGGCAGCCGGCGATCGAAGATCCCGAGCAGCGCGAGCTCGTGGCGGCGCAGGAGCGGAGGGCGCGGACGGTCGCCCGCGCGCCCTACCTGCCGCCGGACCCGCCCGTCGTCGAGCGCATGCGCTTCGCCACCGGGGAGCGCTCCCAGGCCGCCGAGGTCGGCGCGCAGCTGGCCCGGGCCGGGCTCACGGCGCGGCCGGACCTCGTCTACGGCGTCTACCGCGTCCCGGACGGGGGCGTCGTCGAGTGGGAGGTGGTCCACGCCGCGCGGGCGCCGCTGCCGCCGGCCGACGAGCCCGTCGACGTCGTCTTCGACGCCCGCGAGCGCTACGTGAACCGCCGCGTGGGGGAGCCCCGGCCGTCCGACGAGGACGTCGCCCTCGGCTACCTCGCCGGCGCGGGCATCGGGCCGGAGGGCACGCTGGGCATCGCGCGTCACGTCGAGGAGCGCAGCCACGAGGTCGACGGAAACCGCCAGCAGCTGGCGATGGTGACGGGCGTCCACGTCTTCCACCCGCATCCCGCCCGGCGGGCCGCGAGCGGGCCGCCGCCGCCGGACGTGCGCAGCGACCGGCTCAACTGGGACGGGGTCGCCCGCGCGGTCGCGCCCGTGCGCCGCGACCCGGAGCCCGTCCCGTCCCCGTGGCCGTACCTGCCGCTCACCGCCGGCGAGCTGCTCAGCTCCTACCTGGAGGTGGTGGGCATCGCGCCGTCCGACAGCTTCGGGGTGCAGGTCACCTACGACCGCGCCTTCGACCTCATGAGCCGCTCCCACCGGTCCGGCCACGTCCGCGTCCACCGGTCCGGACGCGTGCTCGGCGGGTCTCAGGTGATCGTGACCTACCGGGACCGGCCCGAGTACGCCGAGGGCCGGAAGCGCTGGGTGCGCTACCAGGCCACCGTCCTGCAGGCGGACCTCCAGTTCGGGCTCAGCGGGGGCGAGCCGGTGCCCAAGCCCGATTCGCGGCTGATGAAGGTGCTCGACCGCGCGTACGACATCGCGTCGGTCTTCGACTGGGACCAGATGGGCGGCGACGACTTCGTCGAGCGCCCCCGGTACTGCTGGCCGCCCGTAGATTGAGGGCATGGATCCGGCCCCGCTCGTCGCCTGGTACGAGCAGGTCAAGCGCCCGCTGCCCTGGCGGGAGACGCGCGATCCGTACGCGATCCTCGTCTCGGAGGTGATGCTCCAGCAGACCCAGGCGGCGCGGGTCGTCCCGTACTACGAGCGCTGGTTGGCGGCCTACCCGACGGCCGCCGACCTGGCGGCCGCGGACCCGGCCGACGTCCTGCGTCTGTGGAGCGGCCTCGGCTACAACCGCCGTGCGCTGGCACTGCAGCGGGCGGCGGCGCGGGTCGCCGGGCACGGGTGGCCGGAGGACCTGACGGAGCTGCCGGGCGTCGGTCCCTACACCGCGGCGGCGGTCGCCTCGTTCGCCTTCGGCGCCCACGTGGCGGCCGTCGACGTCAACTGGACGCGGGTGGCGCGCCGCCACGGCTCGGCCCCGCCGCCCAGTCCCACGGTCAACCAGGCGATGATGGAGCTCGGGGCGACGCTCTGCACCGCCCGCCGGCGGCACTGTGGGGACTGTCCCCTGAGTGCCACCTGTGCGCAGAACCCGGATCCGGAGCGGCCGAAGCAGGTGCGCGTGCGCTTCGAGGACACCGATCGCTACCTGCGCGGAAGGGTCGTCGCGGCGGTGCTGGCGGGGGAGCCGCTGCCGCCCGGGGCGGAGCGGGTGATGGCAGGGCTCGAACGTGACGGGTTGCTCCAGGCCGCTCGGTAGGATGCGCGCATGGCTTTGGACCGACAGACGATCGAGAAGCGCGATTTCCCCGTCGGGCGGCGGGGGTACGACCCCGCAGCGGTGGACGCGCACCTGAGCCTGCTCGCCGATGAGCTGGAGGCGGCGCGGCGCGGGAACCGCGGCGGCGGCGCCCTGGCGAGTGCAGCCTCCGACCAGGTCCGCCTGATCGTCGAGGCCGCCGAGCAGAGCGCGTCCGACATCGAGCGCGAGGCCGACCTCGAGGCCCGCCGCATCCGCCAGGAGGCCCGCGAGGCCGCCGAGAACGCCCGTGCTGAGGCCGGCAACGAGGCCCGCGAGCACGTCGGCCGCGTGTCCGAAGCCGCGACGTCCATGCTCGAGCGCATCGCCTCCATGGAGTCCGAGCTGCGTGGCCTGCTCGACACGGTGCGCTCCGGCGCCACCAAGGTCAGCTCCGACCTCTCGCTGCTGCAGGCCTCCGTCGGCGACCTGCGCAGCTCGACGGGCACCGGCTTCGAGCCCGATCCCTACCCGGCCTCCGCGTCCGCCGTCGGCAGCGCCTACGAGCCCGCGATCGCCGAGCCGTCCGTCGCGCCGATCGAGGACGCGCCGATCGCCGACGTGGACTCGTCCGCGGTCGAGGAGCGTCCCGCCGATGAGGAGGGCGCGCGTCTGATCGCCTTCAACATGGCCCTCAACGGGACGCCCCGTGAGGAGACGGAGGCCTACCTGCGCGACAACTTCGACCTGCCCGACGCCGCCGGGCTGCTCGACGACGTGTACGCGCAGGCCGGCCTCTGACGCCGCCACCCGAGCTGGCCCGGTTCCGCGAGCACCTCGCGGAGCTCACCGACCTCCGGGGCGCCACGGCGCTCCTGATGTGGGACCAGAACGTCTACATGCCGCCGGGCGGCAGCGAGACCCGCGCCGACCAGCTGTCCACCCTCGAGCGCCTCGCGCACGTCCGCCTCGCGGATCCGGCGCTCGGACGGATGCTGGAGGCGCTGGAGCCGTGGGCGGCCGGGGAGGACCCGGACTGCGACGACGCCCGCCTGGTCCGCGTCATCCGCCGCGACCACGAGAAGGCCGTCCGCGTCCCGGAGCGCCTCGCGGTGGACATGGCCCGCGCGGCCGCCGACGGGTACGGCGCCTGGGCGGAGGCCCGGGAGGCCGGCGAGTACCGGCTCTTCCGCGACGCGCTCGCCCGCCAGGTCGACCTGCGCCGGGAGTACGCCGCCTGCTTCCCGGACGCCGCCCACCCCTACGACGTCCTCCTCGACGACTTCGAGCCGGGCATGACCCTGGCCGAGGTGCAGCCGTTGTTCGCCGCGCTCGTCGCGGGTCTCGGCCCGCTGATCGACGGCGCGGCGACGGAGGGGGACCAGGACGAGGTCCTGCGCGGCGACTTCCCGCGAGACGGACAGCGCGCGCTGCTGGCCACGGTGCTGCCCGAGCTGGGCTTCGACCCCGAGCACTGGCGGCTCGACGACGCGCTGCACCCCTTCGCGCAGTCGCCCGGGCCCGGTGACGTCCGGCTCACCACCCGCTACCGCGACGACGACCTCGGCTACTCCTTCTACAGCGGACTGCACGAGTTCGGGCACGGCCTCTACGACGCCGGCTACGCGCCGTCGCTGCGCCGCACGCCGCTGCACGAGTGCGCGTCGCTGGGCGTGCACGAGTCGCAGAGCCGGATGTGGGAGAACGTCATCGGCCGCGGCCGCCCGTTCAGCGCCTGGCTGCTCCCGCGCCTGCAGCGCCACCTGCCCGACGCCTACGGCGCGATGGACCACGCGACGCTCTACCGCGGCCTCAACCGCGTCCGTCGCACCCTGATCCGCACGGAGTCCGACGAGACGACGTACAACCTGCACGTCGCGCTGCGCCTCGAGCTCGAACTGGCCCTCCTCGACGGGTCGCTGGAGGCGGAGGGCCTTCCGGCCGCCTGGGCGGAGGGGATGGACCGTCTGCTCGGCCTCGATGTCCCCGATGACCGCCAGGGCGTGCTGCAGGACGTCCACTGGGCCGAGGGGCTGTTCGGCTACTTCCCGACCTACACCCTGGGCAACCTGATGGCCGCGCAGCTGTGGGACCAGATGCAGGCTGACCTCCCGGACCTCGACGCGCAGATCGAGGCGGGGGAGTTCGCCGACGTGCGCGGCTGGCTGAGCGAGCACGTCCACCGGCACGGGCGCAAGTTCACGCTGCGCGAGCTGCTGCGCCGCGCGACCCGGCAGGAGCTGGGGACGGAGGCCTACCTGGCCTACCTCGAGACCAAGCTGCGTGACTGCGGCCTGCTCCCCTAACGCGAACTGCTTGCAACAGTGAGCACATGGGCGTAGTGTCGGCCGCCGCGTGTCCCGCCGGACCCGAGCCAAGGCAGCGCTCACGCCGGGGGAGTGGCACCGGGCGGCCCTGCTGGGCGCCGTGGTCGTCGCCCTGCACGTCGTCGGCTTCGGCCTCCTGCTCGGGAGCACGCTCACCGTCGGCCTCGGGCTGACGGCCTACACACTGGGCCTTCGGCACGCGTTCGACGCCGATCACATCGCAGCGATCGACAACACGACGCGCAAGCTGATGGCCGACGGTCAGCGTCCGCTGAGCGTCGGCTTCTTCTTCTCGCTCGGGCATTCCACAGTGGTGTTCGCCGCCGCCTGCCTGCTCGCGGCCGGAGTGCGGATCTTCGACGCGGGTCCCGGCGCGGTCGTCGGTCCGGTCGTGTCCGGGACGTTCCTGATCGGGATCGGGCTGCTCAACCTGGTCCTGCTGATCGGGATCGTGCGCTCGCACGACGGCGACCCTGCGCTCACAGGCCCGATGAGCCGCGTCTTCGGCAAGGCCACCCGGGCGGTCCGCGCGCCGTGGCAGATGTACCCCCTTGGTGTGCTGTTCGGGCTCGGCTTCGACACCGCCACGGAGATCGCCCTGCTGGCGACCGCCGGGAGCGCGGCGGCGAGCGGACTGCCCCTCTACGCGATCCTCGCCCTGCCGATCCTGTTCGCCGCCGGGATGTCGCTGCTGGACACGCTCGACGGCGCTTTCATGAGCGTTGCTTACGGTTCGTCGATCTCGTCGCCGGCGAGCAAGCGCCTCTACAGCATCACCGTCACCGGGCTGTCCGTGGCGATGGCGCTCATCGTCGGGACCATCGAGCTGCTGGCGGTGACGGGCGGGCCGGAGGTCGACCTGCGTCTCGTCGGCTACGTGACCGTCGGCGTGTTCGTCCTTGCGTGGACCGTGGCCATTTCGGCGCGGCGGCTCGGGCGGGCGTGATGACGCGCGCGCACCACTCACCCGGGCTGCACTTCGACACGCTCGATCAGGTGGTGGAGGCGGTTCGGGCCGGTGGCGGACGGCTGTCGGTACCGCGGCGGATGGTGCTGGAGGTCCTGTTCGCCGGGACCGAGCCGCTCTCGGCGGACGCGATCGCCCGCCGGGTCGGGGTGGAGGTCGCCTCGGTGTACCGCAATCTGGAAGCACTGGAAGCGGTCGGTGCCGTCCGCCACGTCCACCTCGGTCACGGGCCCGGGCTGTACGCCCTGGTGGGCCGCGGCTCGCGCGACTACCTCGTCTGTGAGATCTGCGACGCGGTCACCACGGTGGCGCCAGGGCAGCTGGACGGCGTCCGGGCGGCGATCCGTGACGCCTTCGACTTCGACGCCCGCTTCGGCCACTTCCCGATCCTGGGTGTCTGCGGCGACTGCCGGGGTAGCCTCGGACGCATGGAGGAGCACGAGCACACCCATCCGCACTCCCACGAGCACTCGCACGAGGGGGAGACGCACGCGCATGCCCACAGCGGGCACGACCACGAGCACGTCGAGCACGAGCACGAGCATTCACATGGGGACATGACCCATTCGCATCCCCACGTGCACGAGGACGGCCTCGAGCACGACCACAGTCACGCGCACTGAGCAACGGCGACGGCCGCCTGGCCGTAGCTGATGCCCCCGTCGTTGGCGGGCAACCGCCGCGGGACCAGGACGCGTAGGCCGCGAGCCTTGAGCGCCTCGGTGGTCAGCGCGAGCAGGAGTCGGTTCTGGAAGACGCCGCCGGAGAGGACGGCGAGGCGCTCACCCGTGGTCGCGCAGGCCTCGGCGGTCGCCTCGGCGAGACCGCGATGGAAGCGGGCGGAGACCACGCCCGGGTCGTGCCGGTCGCGCAGTACCGCGGCGATCACCGGCCGCGCGTCGAGGCCGTCGAAGCGATACGCGCCGCGCTCTCCGGGATTGGCGATGGCCTCGAGCTCGATCGCCGCCTGACCCTCGTAGGTCGCGTGGGTGCGCAGCCCGCACAGCGCGGCCACGGCGTCGAACAGCCGCCCGGCGCTCGACGTCCAGGGCGCGGCCAGGCCCGTCCGGCACAGCTGGGCGATCGCGTCCCATCCGTCCGGCACCGGCAGGCCCGCGGCGATCAGCCAGGCACACGCCATCCGGAAGGGCTCGCGCGCCGCTCGGTCCCCGCCCGGCAGACGGACCGGGTGCAGGTGTGCGGCGCGCTCGACGCCGCGCAGGCCACCGACCAGGATCTCGCCGCCCCACACGGTCTCGTCCGTTCCGTATCCGGCGCCGTCGTAGATGGCCCCGACGGCCGGGCCGGCCGCTCCGTGCTCGGCGAGCACGGCTGCGAAGTGCGCGTGGTGATGCTGGACGGCGATCGCGGGGAGGTCGCGCTCGAGTGCGTACGTCGTCGACAAATAGTCCGGGTGCAGGTCATGGGCGACGGCTTCGGGGGTCACGGCGAAGAGTCGCTCGAAATGGGCGATCCCGTCCGTGAACGCGGACAGCGTCTCGAAGTTCTTTAGGTCGCCGATGTGGTGGCCGACCCACGCCCGCTCGCCTTTGGCGAGGCAGAACGTGCTCTTGAGCTCTGCACCGGCGGCGAGCAGCGGCGGTCCCGCAGCGAGCGGGATGCTGCCGGGCACGTAGCCGCGCGAACGCCGCAGGACCGCTCCGGCGCGGACCACCGAGTCGTCCGTGCGCGTGTGGATGGGGCGGTCATGGGTCACGAAGGCGTCCGCGATCGTGGCCAGCCGTTCGCGCGCGTCTCCGTCGCGGAAGGCGATCGGCTCGTCCGAGACGTTGCCGCTCGTCATCACCAGCGTCCCCGCCTCGACCAGCAGGTGATGCAGCGGTGTGTACGGGAGCATCACACCCAGCTCGTTGACCCCCGGCGCCACGCCGGACGCAAATGAGGGCCCTGACCCTTTCTTCGCGCCGAGGACGATGGGGCGGGCGGGGGAGAGCAGGAGCGACTCGTCCTCGAAGTCGGCGAGCGTTCGGGCGGCGTCGAGGTCGGGGGCCATCAATGCGAACGGCCGGTCCTCGCGGTGCTTGCGGGCGCGGAGACGGGCGATGGCATCGGTGTCGTCGGCTCGGCACGCGAGGTGGTAGCCGCCGAGCCCCTTGATCGCGAGGATCTGGCCGTCACGCAGGCGCCGCCACGGCCTCGTCGACCCGCATGGAGAGCTGCGGACCGCAGGCCGGGCAGGCGTTGGGCTGGGCGTGGAAGCGCCGGTCGGCGGGATCGTCGTACTCGGCCTGGCAGGCCGCGCACATGGCGAAGCCGGCCATCGTCGTCGCGGGCCGGTCGTAGGGGACGTCACGGACGATGGTGAAGCGCGGGCCGCAGTTGGTGCAGTTGACGAACGGGTACCGGTGACGGCGGTCGACGGGATCGAAGAGCTCGCGCAGGCAGTCCTCGCAGGTGGCGGCGTCGGGGATGACGTCCCGTCCGCCCGGCGCCCCGCCGTCCCGCCGCGAGGGCACGATGCTGAAGCCCGTCTCGCCGGTCCCGGCGAGGTGCCGGGCGTCGATCCGCTCGACCGTCGCGAGCGGCGGCGCCTCGATGGGAAGTCGTCGCAGGAAGGCGGCGATCACGTCCGGCGGTCCCTCGACCTCGGCGAACACCCCGCGCTCGTCGTTGCCGACCAGCCCGCCGACGCCGAGCTCCCGGGCGAGTCGGTGGACGTAGGGACGGAAGCCGACTCCCTGGACCGTCCCTTCGATCCGCAGCGCCTGACGCATCAGTCCTCAGCGGAGAGGATCGCGCCCCACAGGGAAGCCTGCACGAACCGGTTCATCCCATCCGCTCCCGCAGGACGTGCCAGGCGGAGGCCTGCGCCTCCTGGATGCGCGGGATGTGCTCCGAACGCACGACGATCACGTGGTCAGCGAGGCCCTCGGCGGCGATGTGGCCCCCGTCGTAGCCGACGAACGCCATCGTGGCCAGACCGCGCCGGCGCGCCTCCGCCAGCGCGGCGATCACGTTGGCCGATCCGCCGCTGGTGGTGAAGGCGATCACCGCGTCGCCCGGCTGCCCGTAGGCGATGACCTGGCGCGCGAAGATCGCCTCCACGCCGACGTCGTTGGCGATCGCCGTGAGGATCGGAGCGTCTGCGGTCAGGTCCAGTGCGCGGTAGGACGGGCGCAGGTCGGCGACCGCATCCATCGCGTCAGTGGCTGAGCCGCCGTTGCCGAGCGCGAGGATCGTCCCGGCGCCGCGCAGCACCTCCGCGGCCGCGGTCAGCGTCGCGTCGCCCTCGGCCAGGGTCCGGACCCGCAGCGCGGTGGCCTCCTCCGCCTTGGCGAGCACCGACGCGCGGACGTCGGCGGTAACCGCGTCGAGATCGCCGGCGGCGCTGTCGAGGAAGGGGTAAAGGAAGCTCGACGCGCCGGTCCCTCCGCCGGTGCCGGGGAGGTGGTCGAAGAACACGTGGCAGAGCTCCCACAGCACGTGATACGCGGTCTCGGTCAGCTCCTGCGCGATGAACGGGTCGTCCGTCGGCGGCGCGAAGACGATGGCGTCGTCGAAAGGCGCAGGACCGAAGGCGATCACCATGTCGTCTGGGCCTCGGTGCAGAGCGACCGCCTCGGGCGCCAGCGCCAGCGCCGGCAACGCGCGTTTTCCGACGATCACCGGATGGACGAACTCGACGGCGACGTGGCGCGCGTCCGACCAGTCCGCCGCCGATACACCGCAGGCGAGCAGTCGCCCGCCGCGGGCGAAGCGCTCCGCCATCTCGCGGCACAGCGACGCAAGCCGGTCCGCCTCGCCGGCGAAGAAGCGCTCGGCGACCTCCACGCGGACGTCGACAGCCATCGTCATCGTCGCGCTACCGTCGATCCATGCCGGTCACCCCGGTCTTCCGATGCGAGTTCTGCGACGCCCGGCCGGACGCCGCCACGCAGCGCAGCCTGGAGGCGCAGATCCTCGATCTCCGCTACGGCGAGTACGTGGACGCCGACCCGGGCCGCTGGCTGACGTGGCACGGCCGCGGGCTCTACGGACCGGTCCGGCGCGCCTGCGGACAGCACCGCGGCGAGCTGAAGGCGAGCCTGCGCGAGGCGTACGGGACGGTGGGGCCGCACGCCTGGGCGATGGGTCCGCACCCTTGGACGGGCCCGGCCGGCACCGACCGCGCCCGCCGGCTGTTGCGCACCGGCCGCGGCGGTTTCGCACGCTGACGGCATCACGCCGGGACGGCCCGCCGCTCGGGCAGCCTGGCGAGCCACGCACGCAGCTCGTCGACACCTTCGCCCGTGCGGGCGCTGACCTGGAGCGACGCCACGCCGGGATGCACGGCGTCGAGGTGGTAGAGCATCCGGTCCATGTCGAAGTCGACGTGCTCGAGCAGGTCGATCTTGTTGATGACGACCAGCTCGCAGGCCCGGAACATGAGCGGGTACTTGAGCGGCTTGTCGTCGCCCTCGGCGACGGAGGCGACCATCATGCGCGCGTCCTCGCCGATGTGGAACTCGGCGGGGCACACGAGGTTGCCGACGTTCTCGACGATCAGGACGTCGAGGTCGGCGAGTGGAAGCGCGTCCATCGCCGACGCGACCATGTTCGCGTCCAGGTGACACTCGCCGCCGAAGCCGTTGTCGGTGTTGAGCTGCACGACCGGGATGTGGTGGCGGGCCAGACGGTCGGCGTCGAGCGAGCCGGCGACGTCGCCTTCGAGGACGCCCACCCGCGGGCCGGCGGTCCAGTCGCCCAGCGCCCGCTCGAGCAACGTCGTCTTGCCCGACCCCGGCGCGCTCATCAGGTTCACGACGGTGACGTCGTGACGGTCGAACTCGCGGCGGTTCGCGCGCGCGATGGTGTTGTTGGCGTCGAGGGCGTCCTCGACGACTCGGACCTTCACACGATGCATGCTGCGTCCTCCACTTCGATCGACTCGACCTCCAGCTCTTCGCCGGACAGAACCTCGACATCCCCGCTCGCGCACTGCGGGCAGCGGAACGCCGTCATCTCGACCCGCCATTCGTGCCCGCAGGCGCGGCACAGCAGCCGCCCCGGCACGATCTCGAGCTCCAGCACCGCGCCGTCGACGACGGTCTCCCGCGCACAGATGCCGAAGTAGAACTCCAGCGAGTCGGGCATCGCCTGGCGCAGGTGCCCGATGCGCACGGTGACCGACGAGACACGGCGGCCGGCCGCATGCCGGACGGCGGTGTCCACGATCGCGCTGGAGATGGAGAGCTCATGCATACGCTTCGTCGGTCTGGAGCTCGGCGACCGTCTCGAGCACCAGCTCGGTCGCCGTCGCGACGGCGGCCTCGACCTCGGCGGTGAGCCCGTAGCCTGGCTCGTCGACCTCGCCCGGCTCGCAGGCGATCACGACGACCTTGCCCGGCCAGCCGCCGAGCACGGACACGAAGCGCAGGACCGTGTGCGGGTTCATGTCGTGCGGGTCGATGTTCTCGCCGTCCTTCACCTCGCCCTCGAAGTCGGAGCGCTCCGGCTCCATCACGTAGAGCGTGCCGGGCTCGCCGCCCTGGCGGCTGGCGTCGACCAGGACGAGGCCGCTGTAGCCGCGGATCAGCTCGTAGGCGAGGTCGAGCCCGCTCGTCCCGAAGTCCATCACGGTCACGCCGTCGGGCAGCTCGCCGCCTTCCAGCCGCCGCGCCACCTCGCTGCCGAACGCGTCGTCCTGCAGCCATGCGTTGCCGACGCCCGCGACGAGGATCTGCTTGACCCGCAGGTCGGGCTCGCTCATGCGATCGCCTCCACTTCCGAGGGGTTGAAGTACAGGTAGCGGCCGATGTCGCGCATCAGCTGCTGGCCGGGGTCGTCGTCGATCGTCACGCACAGGTGCACGTGGTCCTCGTAGTCGACGTAGATGCGCTCGATGGTCGCGGTGCGGCCGGTGAAGCAGGTGGTCCTGGGCGTGCTTGCCGGGCTCGGGACGCAGGCTGACGCGGTCGCCGCGGCGGACGATGTGACCGTCCGGCAGCCCCGCCTGGGTCTCGCCCCGGATCTCCTCGTCGCTGCGGGTCGGAGATGGTGACGCGGCCATGCAGGCCGACGAGGTCCTGCGGCGCCGACGCGATGGCGCGCTCGATCATCTCCCGCAGCGCGGGATCGTGCTCCTTCATCTGGTCGCGCTCGTCGTCGGACAGCGCCAGCAGGTGGATGCGCAGCGCCTCCTCGATCTCCGTGGAGTCGAAGAGCGAGCCCTTGGACTCCGGCGCGATCTGCGGGTGGTCGGGCAGGATGATCGCGGCGCCGAGCATGACGCTGTCGTCGTCGGCGGCGAGCACCGGGAACGTGTTGATCGCGTAGCAGGTCATCACGGCCGTGGCCGCGTGCTCGGGCGGATCGCTGGGGGAGACGAAGCGACCGTCCGCGACCGTCGCGACGACGTGGGTCGACAGCAGCGCGTGGGCAAGCGACTCCGTGCGCGTGAGCCCCTCGGGAACGACGGTGGTGTTCACGACAGTGGCGGTGACGCGCAGGAGACCGGCCGGCAGCGGCTCGGTGCGCAGCGACACGTGTCCCGTCAGCCCGTCGAAGTCGAAGTCGGCCGCGCCCTCACGCTCGAGGTCGACCCGGCGGGCCACCGCCTCGTGCCGGACCCCACTGGCCTGCAGGAAGCGGACGCTCAACGACACCGTGACGTCCTCCTCGGCCTCGACGACGCAGGGCATCCGGATCTGGTCGAACGTGTGCGGGTTGGGCGCCGCGTAGACGGGCGGGTAGACGATCCCGAACGGCGTCGGCGTCGCGTTCTTGGTCGCGCCGGGGGTGTACGGGTAGAGCGCGTAGCCCTCGAACAGCAGCGTCTCGACGAGCTCCTCCGTGGTCGTCATGCCAGCAGCCCCGCGACCGTCTGGTCGAAGTCGTGGTCGCCGCGCTGCGCCTTGCGGGCCAGCAGCGCGTCCAGCGTCGGGGTCGTCAGGCGCACCCAGCCGCCCTCGGGGTAGAACGCGCGTACCGCACGCCGCCACTCGGCGACGGGCATCAGCCACTTCGCCGAGCAGCTCCACGGGACCTGCGCGACCTGCAGCCGGTCCTCCTCGCCCGCGTACAGCACCATCCCGGTGAAGTGGAAGGAGAGCGGGATCTCGCCGTCGGGCAGCGAGTAGAAGTACTTCACGGCGGCCAGTTCCAGGTCGTAGGAGCACGGCAGCCGCAGCGGGAACGACGTGGCCCCGGTGAAGCCCGGGACGAGGACGTCGACCTGCGCCCACTGGAAGGAGTGCGTCGTCGCCGCCCAGCGCTCCGGCTCCCCGAACAGCTCGATCAGCCGCGTCCGGGTCTCCGCGTCGTAGCGCCGGCGGGCCGGGTCGATGCGCACCTGCGTCGTCAGCGCGATCGTGTGGACCGGCCGCCCGAGGGGGTCGGAGACATGCATGGAGAACTCGAGCACCGGCGCCGCGGAATGGGCGACGGGGGCGACGTCGAGAACGCTGAAGACCGGTTCGTTCATGCGGCGACGGCCGTCTCGCGGAGGCCGCCCAGGAACTCGTCGACCGTGGCGGTCAGCTCGGGCCCGCCCGAGATCCCCGACCAGCGCGACTTGATCAGGCCGACCATCCTGTAGCAGTCGTCGAGCGGTGCGATCGACGTGCTGGGGCGGGCGGGCCAGACGGTTGACGATCAGCGCCTCGATGTCCGGCGCCAGGTCGTCGAGCAACGGGTTGTCGGCGACGAGCCGCGTCCATGCGAGGGTGTCCAGCTCGGCTTCGGTGACGCCCGCGGGGGAGGGGTAGAGGACGACCGGCTCGCCGTCGAGGCCGCTGCGCATGATGAGCGCCAGGCCGATCGGGATCTGGAAGGCCGACCACGCCTCGTCGTCGAGGACGAAGTCCTCCAGCCACAGCGTGCGCCCGCCGGTGGCGCGATAGCGCGCGTCTCCGGAGTGCGTCGACCAGCACGTCGCGCAGACGCAGACGATGCGGCGGTCGACGAGGTCGAGCAGGTGCTGATGGTGGTCGCTCAGGCCGAGCGGGCACAGCTCGCAGTGGCCGCCGCGGCCATGGCCCTCGTCCCCCTCGAGGTCCGGCGGCAGCGACACTTTGATCTCGCCGTGCGAACGCAGCAGCGGCACGGGCTCCAACTGCAGGTCGCCGCCCTTCTCACGGCCCGCCCGCGGCAGGTCGTAGGCGCGCCCGCACGACGTGCAGGTCAGTGTCCCGCCGATCAGCATCCCGGCCGACAGCGGCGCCGGGCAGCCGGCGCACCAGTCCTTGTAGGCCAGCAGCGTCCCGGCGACGTTGGCGATCATGAGGCCGCGCGCGGACGCCGTCTCACCGCGGCTCGGATCGACAGCCAGCGTCACCCATTCCGCCGACGACGGGGCCGGGCGCTCCGGGGGCGCCGCGACCGCTCCCTCGACGTCCATGCCGTCGAGGTCCGGCGCCGCGGCGCGCAGGGCGGTCTCCACGGCGGCTTCGAGGGTCGCGAACGACGCGCCACAGCCGTCGCAGGATCCCTGCAACCGCAGCTTGACGACGTTGTGCTCGATGCCCAGGAACTCGATGCCCCCGTCGTGGGACTCCAGGTACGGGCGCACTTCCTCGAGCGCCTCGCGCACCCGGTCCTCCAGCGGGACCGGGTAGAGGCCGTGGGCGAGCAGGACGCTCGCCACCACCCCGTCCTCGGCCAGATCCCGACGAGCCTCCTCGGGCACGACGGCGAGGATCCGCCGCAGGCCCTCGTCGTACATCTCGAAGAGCTCGTCGTCCATCGTCGGCTCAGCACATCGCCGTCGGCGTATGCACCACTTTGCGCACCTTGCCCTTGCCGTACATGTGCACGCCGCAGGGCAGGCACGGGTCGAACGAGTGGACGGCGCGCATGATGTCGATGCCCTTGAAGTCGTCCGGACCGTTCTCCTCGAAGATCGGCGTGTTCTGGACGGCGTCCTCGTAGGGCCCCGGCGTCCCGTGCAGGTCGCGGCCGTTGGCGTTCCACGGTGTCGGCGGGTACGGCTGGTAGTTGGCGATCTTGCCGTCCTGGATGACCATGTGGTGGCTGAGCACGCCGCGGGCGGCCTCGTGGAAGCCGACGGACACGGCCTCGTCCGGCACCGTGAAGTCGTTCCAGGACTTCGTACGCCCGGCGCGCACCTCGACCTGGGCCTTCTCGAGGTTGTAGAGCGCCACCAGTGCCGAGTAGGCCTGGTGATAGGTCCGCGCGCGCTGGCGCTCGATGGCGTTGGACCACTTCGGGATGTGCCACTCGAGCTCCATCTCGGGCATGAACCCCGTCTTGGGCAGCGACATCTTGATCGACGATCCGGTGGCCTTGAGGTACCCGAGGTCGACCTTGCCGGCCTTGGCTGTGATCCACTGCCGCGCGAACGGCCCGCCCCCGGTGTCGGAGGCGATGAACGTGTCGTTGCGGCTGTCGTACATGCGCGCCGAGTTGACCCACGTGTACTTGTCGGCGAAGTCGCGCGCCTGCGGCTTGGGCAGCGTCACCTTGTTCCACGGGTGGCGTTCGTCAACCGGGTTGCCCAGCGGGTCCTTGGTCACGAACGGGGCCGCCTTGCCCTGCCAGTCGTCGTGATAGGACGAGCCCATGAGGATGCGGATGGCGAGGTTGATCTCGACCAGGTCGGTGGTGATGAGCTCGCCGTCGAAGACGAGTCCGGGCGTCACGAACCTCGCGTTGCCCCACTCGTCCATGTTCGCGTACTTGTAGTCGACCACCTCCGGGTCGTCGAACGCGCCCCAGCAGATCAGGTCCGTGCGCCGGAAGCCCACCTGCTCGTACCCCGGCAGCGCTTCGTAGAAGAAGTCGTAGAGGTCGTCGTGCATGGGCACGGTGCGCTTGCAGTAGTCGATGTAGCGCATCAGCCGCACGTAGTACTCCGTGAGGGTCTGCTGCGTGATGTCAGCGCTGCAGCCGCCGGGCAGGATCGTCGACGGGTGCGTGTGCCGGCCCCCGAAGAGGCAGTACATCTCCCGCGTGTAGCGCGCCACCTGCAGCGTCTCGAGGTAGAAGTCCCCCGTGAACGCGTTGAGCGCGCGCATGATGTCGGCGATCGTCTTGTAGCCGTGGATGGCCGCGTTCGGCGACGACGTCTCCTCGGCCTTCTTGAGGACGCCCGGGTTGGTCTCCTTGACCATCTGCTCGGAGTAGTCCACGTTGGCCATGCAGTCGTTGTAGATCGCGTGGTCGAACATGAAGTCGGCCGACTCCGCGAGGTTGAACGCGTAGTCGCCGAGCTTGGGCGGCTTGACCCCGTAGGCCATGTTCTGGTTCAGGCACGAGCACGTGCAGTGGTTGTCACCGCAGATGCCGCAGATGCGGCTGGTGATGAAGTGCGCGTCGCGCGGGTCGATGCCCTTCATGAAGATGTCGAAGCCGCGGAACAGCATCGACGTCGAGTAGCACTTGAGCACCTGCTGGTTGGTGAAGTCGATCTCCGTGTGGATGCCCAGTGAGCCGACGATCCGGGTCACGGGATCCCACGACATCTCCTTGACGACGACCTTCTGGTCGCGGGGTGTGTCGATGGTGGACATGGGTCTCCCTTACCAGCGCTTCTGGTAGCCGGTGGTGAGCTCGGGGCGGTTGTGCCGCCACTCGGGCTCCTTGTCGAACTTCCGTTTCATGGACTGCTTGCGGCCCCATCGCAGCAGCGGCCCGTAGCTGAACTTGGCGAGATTGGAGGACAGCTTCGCGTTGGGGTCCTCGTCCATGAACGGCATGTACTTGTCGGGGAAGCCGGGCATCGTGCAGGCCATGCAGATGCCGCCGACGTTCGGGCAGCCGCCCATCCCGCTCTGCCACCCGCGCAGGGGGACGTTGCACTTGACGACGGGGCCCTTGCAGCCGAGCTTGACCAGGCAGCGGTGATCCGAGCCGTACTCCGTCGCGAAGTCGCCTTGCTCGTAGAAGGCCGCGCGGTTGCAGCTCTCGTGCGCGGTACGGCCGAACAGACTCACGGGACGGCCCGCCTCGTCGAGCTCCGGCACCGGCGCCATCCCCGCGAGGGCGAAGACGAGGTGCATGAGCATCTCGGTCATGTTGTCGGGCTGGGCGGGGCAGCCGGGGATGTTGACGATCGGGATGCCGGCGCCCGACTTCCAGTTCCAGCCGAGGTAGTCGCGGACCCCCATGGCGCCGGTCGCGTTGTTCTTCATGGCGGGGATGCCGCCGTATGTCGCGCATGTTCCGACCGCCACGACGGCGGCGGCCTTGGCCGACAGCTGATCGACCCAGTGGTTGACGGTGATGGGCTGGCCGGTGACCCGGTCGGCGCCGAAGCCCGTCCAGTGGCCCTCACCGTTGATCTTCTCGTTGCCAAGCGATCCCTCGATGACGAGGACGAACGGGTCGAGCTTGCCTTCCGCCGCGTCGTAGAAGGCCTGCAGGTAGTCGTCGCCGACCTCATAGGCGAGCACTTGGTTGTGGATGATGACCTTGGGCATGCCCGGGATCGCGCCCGTGATGATGTCTTCGAGGCTCGGGTTGGTGGCCGAGGTCATCGCGACGGTGTCCCCCTCGCAGGACAGCCCGACGGTGATCCACAGCACGTGCGCCGTGATCGCCTCCGTCTCGGCCTGGTTGGGTACGTATTCGACTGCTGCCATCGCTCCCTCTCCTCTCCCGGTCAGCAGATCCGCGGCAGCGGATCCCCGACGAGTTGGTCCATCACCCGCTTGCCGCCGAAGGCCGTTTGCACGAGCACGGTCCCCGGTGGTTGCGTCCTGACCTCTCCGATGTCGCGCGCCCGGTCCCCCAGAGCCGCGAGTGCCGCCTCGGCGTGCTCCGGTGCCACCACCGCTACGAAGACCCCTTCGTTGGCGACGTGCATCGGGTCGATGCCGAGGATCTCTGACGCGCCCGCGACCGCCGGATGCACCGGCACGTTCGCCTCGTCGACGAGCATGGCCACCGACGACGCGCGGGCGAGCTCGTTGAGCACGGAGGCGACGCCGCCGCGCGTGGCGTCGCGCAGGCAGCGGACGCCGACGCCGGCGGCATCGAGCAGCGCGTCGACCTCGGGCCACAGGCAGTGCGTGTCGGACTCGATGGCGTCGGCACCGAGGTCGAACTCGCCGCGGGCGAGCATGATCGCGGTGCCGTGGTCGCCGATGCGGTCGCTGACGATGAGGCGGTCGCCCGGCCGCAGTGCGGACGGCGACAGGGTGGCGCGGGCGTCGCGATGCCCGATGCCCGTCGTGCAGATGTACATGCCGTCGCACCTGCCACGCTCGACGACCTTCGTGTCGCCGGTGACGATGCGGACGCCGGCGGTCTCCGCGGTCCGCGCGATGGCAGCGACCTCGCGCTTGAGGACGTCGGCCTCGAGCCCCTCCTCGAGGATCAGGGAGAGCGACAGGGCGAGGGGGCGGGCGCCGCCCATGGCGACGTCGTTGGCCGTGCCGTTGACGGCCAGCTCGCCGATGGAACCGCCCGGGAAGACGAGCGGCTTGACGACGAAGGCGTCCGTCGTCATCACGAGGTCGCCGACGATCGCCGCGTCCGCGAGCTCGTCCATTCCGAAGGCGGGAGCGAGGACGCCCTCGATGAGTGAGTTGGTCGCCTTGCCGCCGGCGCCATGGGCCATCGTGATCCGAGCGTCGCGGAACTTCGCCCGCTTGGCGCGTGTCCTCTCGATGATCCCGAGGATGCGGTCCTCGCGGTCGGCTGTGGTGGTCACCTAGACCACCTCCCGCTCGCGTGCGAACCGTCCGTAGTTGTAATACGCGGCGCAGGCACCCTCGCTGGAGACCATGCACGTCCCGATCGGCCGCTCGGGCGTGCATGCCGTCCCGAACACCTTGCACTCCCACGGCTTGATGACGCCCTTGAGGACCTCGCCGCACTGGCACGCCTTGGGGTCGGCGACGCGCACGCCGGGAACCGTCCAGCGCAGCTCGGCGTCGAAGTCCGCGTATGCGTCGGACAGCCGCAGCCCGGAGTGGGAGATGAATCCCAGGCCGCGCCATTCGAAGTGCGGGCGCAGGGCGAACACCTCCTGGAGCACCGCGAGCGCCCTCGGATTGCCGTCGTAGGGGACGACGCGCCCGTACTGGTTCTCCACCTCCCGCCGGCCGTCTCCCAGCTGGCGCAGGATCATCAGGACCGATTGCAGGATGTCGACGGGCTCGAAGCCGGAGACGACGACGGGCTTGTCGTAGTCGCGCGGGATGAACTCGAACGGCCGCGCGCCGACGACGGTGGAGACATGGCCCGGGCCGACGAACCCGTCCAGGCGCAGGTCGGGTGAGTCCAGCAGCGCTCGCAGCGGCGGCACGATCGTCACGTGGTTGCATATGCACGAGAAGTTCGTGATGCCCTCGGCCTTCGCCCGCATGAGCGTCAGGGCGGTCGATGGCGCGGTCGTCTCGAAGCCGATCGCGAAGAAGACGACCTGGCGGCCGGGGTTGCCCTTCGCGATCCGCAGCGCGTCCAGCGGCGAGTAGACCATGCGGATGTCGGCGCCAGCGGCCTTCGCCTCGAGGAAGCTCGACTCCGAGCCGGGGATGCGCATCATGTCCCCGAAGCACGTGAGGATCACGCCGTCCTCCTGCGCGATCGCGATGCCGTCGTCGACACGGCCCATCGGGATGACGCACACCGGGCAGCCGGGTCCGTGGACGAGCTCGACGTTCGTCGGGAGCAGGTCGTCGATCCCGTACTTGTAGATCGAGTGGGTGTGACCGCCGCACACCTCCATCAGCTTGTAGTGCCGCCCCGGCTCGATGGCATTGACGATCTCGCCGGCGAGGACCTGGCCGAGGTCGGCGTCGCGGTACTCGTCGACGTACTTCACAGGCGAAGCAGCGCCGTTCCCGCGTGCACGAGCAGGGTGTCGCCGGGCGTCGCGTCGACGAGCGCGATCTCGACCGACTGGCGGTTGCCGTCCGTCCCTTCGCAGAGCGCGAGCCCGCGGTCCGAGTCCACGAGGACCACAGTCATCGGGCAGCCCTCGTCGGAGCAGGTGATGCAATGGGTGCTCACTCGATCACCGACGCCTTGAGCTCCTCGAGCTCCGCCTCGTAGTCCGCGCCCATTCCCTGGAGCATCTTCAGCGTGGCCTCGGCCTCGGCCTCGTCGACGAGGCTCAGGGCGAAACCGACGTGGATGAGGACCCAGTCGCCCGGTCCTGCGCTGATCCCATCCGCGTCGAGCAGCCCGATGTTGACGTTGCGGCGCACGCCGGCGACGTCGACGAGAGCGAGGCGATTCGCCTCGTCCACCACTTCGATGACCCTGCCAGGGATGGCCAAACACACGACACCAACGGGTCTACTCCTGGTTGGCAAGCAACACAAGGGGCTTGACGCGAGTGATCTACTGGTGTCTGAAATGCCAGTCCCGGATCAGCGCGGCACCGTCCGGCGGGAGTTGCTCAAAGACGGTGCGTACGCGACGTTGTGCGACGCCATCGTGTCCGGCACGCTCGCGCCCGGAGAGGTGCTTCACGACGACGAGCTGTGTTCGTGGCTCGGTCTGAGCCGGACGCCGGTGCGCGGAGCGCTCGCGCGCTTGGAGGACGAGGGCCTGATCGAGACGCAGCCGCAGCGGTTCACCCGGGTGACGCCGCTGCTTCCCGGCGACGCCGCCGCGCTGTATCCGGTGCTCGCCTCGTTGCACGCACTCGCCGTCGAACTGGCCACGCCGCGCCTCTCAGCGGCGGACCTGATTGCATTGCGCGACCTCAACGACCGCCACATCGCGGCACTGACCGGCCGCAACGCGAAGCTGGCCTACGCCTCCGACGACCACTTCCACCACGTGTTCGTGGGTGTTGCCGGCAACCACGACATCGTGTGCGCGCTCGAGCGCCTGGAGCCGCGCCTGCACCGTCTCGAACTGCTTCACACCAGCGCCCTGCCGGGCCGCCGTGCGCTCGCTCAGCACGAGGCGATCATCGCGCGCGCCGCCGGCGGTGACGCCGCCCGGGCGGCGTCGGCGACCCGCGAGCACTGGCTTTCCCTCGGCGCGCTCGTCGAGCGCGCCCTGGTCAACCCGAACTAGGCGTGAGCTCGGGCGTCGAAGAGGTGTGGATGGAGCGGGGCGGCTCCATGCCGGCTGCCTCGTAGGCCTCGTCCATGTCGACCGTCTCCTTCTCCAGGAGGCGGTTGGCGAGCCCGTCGAGGCGCTCGCGGTTCTGGCCGAGGAGCGTGACCACGCGCTCGTGGGCGCGGTCGACGAGCGTCTTGACGGCGACGTCGACCTGGTGGCGCAGCTCGTCGGAGAACTCGGCGGCCATGAACGGGTTGCCGTCGGTCGGGGCGACGTTGACGAAGCCGATCTCCTCGCTCATGCCCCAGCGGCCGACCATGGCGCGGGCGATGCCGGTGACCTGCTCGATGTCGGACTCGGCGCCGGTGGTGATCGTCTCGAAGATGACCTCCTCGGCGACGCGGCCGCCGAAGGCGACGTCGATCCTGGCGTGCAGGGCTTGGATGTCGTAGGAGACGCGGTCGTTGTCCGGCGCGGAGAAGGTGACGCCGAGGGCGCGGCCGCGCGGGATGATGGAGACCTTGCGGACGGGGTCCGCGCCCTCCGTGAGCATGCCGACGACGGCGTGGCCGGCCTCGTGGTAGGCGGTGCGGCGGCGGTCCTCCTCGCTCATGACCATCTTGCGCGGGGCGCCGAGGATGATCTTCTCGAGGGCGTCGGTGAAGTCCGCCTGGTTGACCTTGGTGTGCTCGCGGCGGGCGGCCTGCAGCGCGGCCTCGTTGCAGAGGTTGGCGATGTCGGCGCCGACCATGCCGGGGGTGGTGGCGGCGAGGCGCTGGAGGTCGACGTCCGCGTCCAGCGGCAGCGAGCGCGTGTGGACCTCGAAGATGCGCTGGCGGCCGTCCAGGTCGGGCGCGGGAACGGTCACGCGGCGGTCGAAGCGACCGGGGCGCAGCAGGGCGGAGTCGAGCACCTCGGCGCGGTTGGTCGCGGCGAGGACGATGACGGTGGCGTCGGAGTCGAAGCCGTCCATCTCCGTGAGGATCTGGTTGAGGGTCTGCTCGCGCTCGTCGTTGGAGCCCGGAGCCGAAGCCGGCGCCGCCGGAGCGGGAGCGGCCGACGGCGTCGAGCTCGTCGATGAAGATGATCGCGGGCGCGGCCTCCTTGGCCTGCTTGAACAGGTCGCGCACGCGGGCGGCGCCGACGCCGACGATCGCCTCGACGAACTCGGAGGCGGAGCTCGAGAAGAACGGGACCTCGGCCTCGCCGGCGGTGGCGCGGGCGAGCAGGGTCTTGCCCGTGCCGGGCTGGCCGGCGAGCAGGACGCCGCGCGGGATGCGGCCGCCGAGCTTCTGGTAGCGGTCGGGGTTCTTGAGGAAGTCAACGACCTCGAGCAGCTCCGCCTTGGACTCGTCGATGCCGGCGACGTCCTTGAAGGTGACGCGCTGCTCTGCGCTGTCGACGCGCTTGGCGCGCGAGCGCGAGAAGCCGCCGAGGGCACCGAGCCCGCCGCCGCCCCCGCCGCCCGCGCGCCGGGCCATGTAGACGAACAGGCCGACGATCAGCAGGACGGGGCCGAAGCCGAGCAGGATCTGCAGGAAGATGTTGCGGTCGCCGTTGATCGAGCGGGCGTCGATGGTGACGTCCTTCTCGCGCAGCAGCCGCTCGAGCTGGTCGCCGTCGGCGAACTGCGGGATCTCCGTCTCGAAGTTCTTGGCCTTCGCGGACTTGTCCTCGGGGTCGGCGACCTTCTCCTTGAACTCGCCCGTGACCGTCTCGCCGAGCGGGCTGATGCGGTTGACGTTCCCGTTCTCGACCTGCGAGATGAAGGTGGGGGAGTAGGGGACCGTGATCTTGGCCTCCGGCGGGGCCAGGACCTGGGCGAGGATCCAGTTGAGCGCCAGCGCGCCCACCACCAGCATCAGGAAGCCGGGCCGGGGGAAACGCCGCTTGGGGGCGGGCGTCGTGTCGCGGTCGGACTTGCCGCTGGGCATGCGGGCGCGACGTTCGTGGGGAGCTGGATCTGGCATCGCTTACTGAACGTTACCGGCCGCAGATTGCGGCTTCCTATGCATGCGAACGTCCGTTCGGTCCTCTAGCCTGGAGACATTGTTATGAGTCGGTCGAACGAGCTGGTCATCAGCGGTGCCCGCGAGCACAACCTCAAGGACGTCACCGTCACGCTCCCGCGGGACTCGCTGACGGTCATCACGGGGCTGTCGGGGTCCGGCAAGTCGTCGCTCGCCTTCGACACGATCTACGCGGAGGGCCAGCGCCGCTACGTCGAGTCGCTGTCGGCCTACGCGCGCCAGTTCCTGGGGCAGATGGACAAACCGGACGTGGACTCCATCGAGGGGCTGTCGCCGGCCATCTCCATCGACCAGAAGACGACCTCGCGCAACCCGCGGTCGACGGTCGGCACGGTCACGGAGATCTACGACTACCTGCGCCTGCTGTGGGCGCGGATCGGCAAGCCGCACTGCTTCAACTGCGGGCGCCCCATCGCCGCGCAGTCGGCCGAGCAGATCATCGACCAGATCATGAACTACGAGGAGGGCACCAAGTTCATGGTGCTCGCCCCGATCGTGCGGGGCCGCAAGGGCGAGTTCCGCGACCAGCTCGACCACCTGCGGTCGGAGGGCTTCACGCGTGTGAAGGTCAACGGCGAGCTGAAGCTGCTCGAGGAGGAGATCGTCCTCGACAAGAAGTTCAAGCACGACCTCTCGGTGGTGGTGGACCGCCTGATCATGCGCCCGGACCTGCGCAAGCGCCTGGCCGACTCGGTGGAGACCGCGGTGCAGCTCGCCGACGGGATCCTCGACGTCGAGAACGTGGAGACGGGGGAGATCAAGACCTACTCCGAGCGCTTCGCCTGCCTGCACTGCGGCATCTCCATGCCCGAGCTCGAGCCGCGCTCGTTCTCCTTCAACTCGCCGCACGGCGCCTGCCCGCGCTGCACGGGCCTGGGGTCGCAGATGGAGATCGACCCGGACCTGATCGTGCCGGACCCGTCGCTGTCGATCTCCGAGGGCGCGATCCTGCCGTGGACCAGCGGGCACACCGCCTACTACGACCAGCTCATCTCGGCGATCGCCGACCGCTACGAGATCCCGCTCGACGTCCCGTGGGAGGAGCTCACGGACCGGCAGACGCGCCCGTTCCTCAAGGGCACGGACGGTGAGAAGGTCTACGTCTCCTATCGCAACCGCATGGGCAGGCGCCGCTCGTACACGACGACCTTCGACGGCATCGTGGACAACCTGGAGCGCCGCTACCGGGAGACGGACTCGGACTACTCGCGCGAGAAGATCGAGGAGTACATGACCATGCGGCCGTGCCCGGAGTGCCGCGGGTCGCGGCTGCGCCCGGAGTCGCGCGCGGTCAAGGTCGGCGAGCTGGCCATCCACGAGTTCTCGCACCTCTCCGCGCACCGGGCGATCACCTGGCTCGAGCAGCTCGAGCTGTCCTCGCAGGACCGGGCCATCGCCCGGCTGATCCTGCGCGAGATCGACGAACGGCTGCGCTTCCTGGACAACGTCGGCGTCGGCTACCTGTCGATGGAGCGAGCGGCGGCGACCCTGAGCGGCGGCGAGGCCCAGCGCATCCGGCTCGCGACCCAGATCGGGTCCTCGCTGGTGGGCGTCCTCTACATCCTCGACGAGCCGTCCATCGGTCTCCACCAGCGCGACAACGAGCGCCTCATCAAGACGCTCGAGCGCCTGCGCGACCTCGGCAACACCGTGCTGGTCGTCGAGCACGACGAGGGCACGATGCACGCGGCCGACCACATCGTGGACATGGGCCCGGGCGCGGGCGAGCACGGGGGCTACGTGGTCGCGGAGGGCACCGCCGCGGAGATCATGCGGGTACCGGAGTCCGCGACGGGCCAGTTCCTGTCCGGGGCACGGTCGATCCGCGTCCCCGCCAAGCGGCGCACGCCGTCGGGCTACGTGGACATCGAGGGCGCGACCCAGCACAACCTCAAGCGCGTCAACGTGAAGGTCCCGCTGGGCGTCTTCACCTGCGTGACGGGCGTGTCGGGGTCCGGCAAGTCGACGCTGGTCAACGAGGTCCTCTACAAGGCCGTCGCCAACAAGCTGCACCGGGCGAAGCTGCGCCCGGGCGCGCACAAGAAGGTCTCCGGCCTCGAGCAGCTGGACAAGATCATCTCCGTCGACCAGTCGCCGATCGGCCGCACGCCGCGGTCCAACCCGGCGACCTACATCGGGCTCTTCGACCAGATCCGCGAGCTGTTCACCAAGACGCAGGAGGCGCGGGCCCGCGGCTACAAGCCGGGCCGCTTCTCCTTCAACGTCAAGGGCGGCCGCTGCGAGGTCTGCCGCGGCGACGGTCAGATCAAGATCGAGATGCACTTCCTGCCGGACATCTACGTCCCGTGCGAGCAGTGCCACGGCAAGCGCTACAACCGCGAGACGCTCGACATCCGCTTCAAGGGCAAGAACATCGCCGACGTGCTCGAGATGCCGGTCGAGGAGGCACTTGAGTTCTTCGCGCACATCCCGAAGATCGCCCGCCGGCTGCAGACGCTGCACGACGTCGGGCTGGACTACATGCGGCTCGGGCAGCCGGCCACGACGCTGTCGGGCGGCGAGGCGCAGCGGATCAAGCTCGCCGCCGAGCTGTCCAAGGTCGCGACCGGCTCGACGTTGTACATCCTCGACGAGCCCACCACCGGCCTGCACTTCGCCGACATCGAGAAGCTGCTGGAGGTCCTGCAGCGGCTGGTGGACTCGGGGAACTCCGTGGTGGTCATCGAGCACAACCTCGACGTCATCAAGACGGCCGACCGGATCATCGACATGGGGCCGGAGGGCGGCGAGGAGGGCGGCGTGCTGATGGCCA
>CAWJMO010000013.1:0-337629 GCA_963843865.1 uncultured Solirubrobacteraceae bacterium
GGCCATCCAGGAAGGCGCTTCCGCCTACCTGCGTCGCCAGTACACGACCATCGGCATCGTCGGTGTCGTCCTGTTCATCGTCCTGATCCCGCTGCAGGACATCAAGGTCGCGATCGGCTTCGCCATCGGCGGCATCGCCTCCGCGGCGGCCGGCTTCATCGGCATGAACGTGTCGGTGCGATCGAACACCCGCGTGGCCGAGGCGGCCCGTGGCGGCATCGGCCCGGCGCTGGACGTCGCCTTCCGCGGCGGCGCCGTCACCGGCATGCTCGTCGTCGGCCTCGCCCTGCTGGGCGTCGCCGGCTACTACGGCGTCCTCACGCTGTTCTTCGACACGAGCACCAAGGACGCGGTCGACGCCCTCATCGGCCTCGGCTTCGGCGGCTCGCTGATCTCCGTCTTCGCCCGTCTGGGCGGCGGCATCTTCACCAAGGGCGCTGACGTCGGCGCCGACATCGTCGGCAAGATCGAGGCCGGCATCCCCGAGGACGACCCGCGCAACCCGGCCGTGATCGCCGACAACGTGGGCGACAACGTCGGCGACTGCGCCGGCATGGCCGCCGACCTGTTCGAGACCTACGCCGTGACGGCCGTGGCCGTCATGCTCCTCGGCACGCTGACCTTCGACGACGCCACGAACGTGGTCCTGTACCCGCTGGTCCTCGGCGGCGTCTCGATCATCGCGTCGATCATCGGCACCTTCGCCGTCAAGACGAAGACCGGCAACGTCGAGCGCGCCCTGTACCAGGGCATGATCGTCGCCGGCCTCATCGCCGCGGTGGCCTTCTACCCCATCACCAAGTGGATGATGGACGGCCTCAGCGGTGGCGGCGACCCGTCCGTCGGCGACATCTACCTGTGTGCCCTGATCGGCCTCGGCGTCACCGCGCTGCTGTTCGTCATCACCGACTACTACACGTCGACGCGCTTCTCGCCGGTCAAGAAGACCGCGAAGGCGTCCGAGACGGGTCACGCGACCAACATCATCCAGGGCCTGGCCCAGGGTCTGCAGGCGACCGCCCTCCCGGCGCTCGTCATCGTGTTCGGCATCGCCGGCGCGCACGGCCTGGCCGGCGTGTACGGCATCGGCGTCGCCGTCATGGCGCAGCTGTCGCTGACCGGCCTCATCGTCGCGCTCGACGCGTTCGGCCCCATCACGGACAACGCCGGCGGCATCGCCGAGATGGCCGAGATGCCCGAGGACGTCCGCAACGTCACCGACCCGCTGGACGCGGTCGGCAACACGACGAAGGCCGTCACCAAGGGCTACGCGATCGGCTCCGCCGCGCTCGCCGCCCTGGTGCTGTTCGCCGCGTTCAAGATCGAGCTCTTCACCGAGCTCGGCAAGCCGATCTCGTTCGAGATCGACGACCCGGACGTCCTCATGGGCCTCCTGCTCGGCGGCCTCATGGTCTGCCTGTTCGCCGCCCTCTCGATGGAGTCCGTCGGCCGCGCCGGCGGCGCCGTCGTCGAGGAGGTCCGCCGGCAGTTCCGCGAGAAGCCCGGCATCATGGACGGCACGGAGAAGCCCGAGTACGGCCAGTGCGTGGACATCGTCACCAAGGCCGCGCAGCGCGAGATGATCCTCCCGTCGCTGCTGCCGATCGTCATGACGGTCATCGTCGGCATCATCTCCGTGAAGATGCTCGGCGGCCTGCTCATCGGCGTCATCGTCGTCGGCCTCTTCTTCGCCATCCTCATGACCGCCGGTGGCGGCGCCTGGGACAACGCGAAGAAGCTCATCGAGGACGGCGCCCACGGCGGCAAGGGCTCCTTCGCCCACGAGGCATCGATCACCGGCGACACGGTGGGTGACCCCTTCAAGGACACCTCCGGCCCGGCGATCAACCCGATGATCAAGGTCGCGAACATCGTCGCGATCCTGATTATCCCGCTGATCGCGTAACCGCCTTCAGCGTCTGAGGGTCTCGCGCGTCCGACGAGTGGCGCGCGAGGTCTTCAGCCGGAAGCGGAGCAGGTCGTCAGGCCGATAGACGCCCACTCGCGGCCACTCCAGCGCGCCGATCTGGCCCCAGCGGGCCGGCAAGGCGGCACCCGTCGCGTAGCCGGCACGTCCTGCGGCCGCCACCACGCGTGCGTCGACGTCGCCGTAGGGGTAGGCGATGCTCGCGCACGGCTCGCCCATCTCCGCAGCGACCACGTCGCGCGAGACTCCGAGCTCCCGCTCGAGCATCTCGTCGCTCACCCGGGTCAGGCGCGGGTGCGTGACGGTGTGCGAGCCGACCTCCCAACCGGCGTCACGCAGTGCGCGCAGGTTGTCCCAGTCGAGGCTGGCCAGCTCAGCGGCGTGCGGTCCGTCGGTCCAGTGCTCGACGCCGTCCCATTGCAACGGCGTTCCGTGGGCGGCGAAGTCCGTCACCGCGTAGACCGTGGCGGGGAAGCCCGCGTCGTCGAGGATCGGCTTGGCGAGTTGCAGCACCGAGCCGAATGCGTCGTCGAAGGTCATGGCCACCTGCTTGCCGCGAGCGCGTCGCTGGACGGCCTCCGTGAAGGTGACGCCGCGGTAGCCGGCCCGCTTGAGGCGGTCGACCTGCTCCTGGAACGCGCTCGGGACGACGGACAGGTCGGCCGGCCACGCTGCGCTCAGCGCGTGGTAGCAGAGGACCAGGGTGTCGTTCATCGCTCGTCGCTCATGGCGCGGGACTCGGCCCGCATGCGCAGCTCGGCCTCCTCCTGGAGGCGATCACCGGCCTCCGCGAGCTCGCGCCGCGCAGCGAGCAGCTCCTGCGAGTAGGTGTCGGCATCCGCCCGCGCATTCGCGAGCGCGGCCTCGAGCGCGGCGACCTGGGCGAGGAGGGCGCCGGTCTCGGCCGCCTCGGCGGCCTCGCCGTTGGTGAGGGCAGCGGCCGTTGCGACGCGGCGGCCGGGGCCCCCGCCGGCACGGGCCTCGGCGCGATCGCGGGCCTCGGCCTCCTCGCGGGCGCGCTCGATGGCCGCCTCCGTCTCCCGCTGCGCCTCCGCGAGCCGCTGGGCGAGGTCCTCGATACGGGCCTCGTTGAGCTGGGACTCGGCCTCGAGCTGCTGGGTGTGGCGCTCGAGCTGGGCCGCCTCGGCGCCCGACGGCTGCGCGCCCTCGGCCTCCGCGCGCGCCCGCATGCGCTCGACCTCGCGCTCCAGCGCCTCCAGCTGGCCCTCGAGCCCGGCCGCCCGGTCCAGCGCGGCCTGGCGCTCGCGCTCGAGGTCGGTCAGCGCGTCCGTGTCCGCGTCGGTGTCGGATGCTGCTTCGGCGGCGGCGCGCAGGGCCTCGAGCTGGCCCTCGAGTTCCTCCACGCGGGCCAGCGCGGCCTCGCGCTCGCCCTCGAGCCGCGCGAGCGCCTCCGGATCGGCCGGCTGCGCCTCGCCCGGTTCGACGGCGGCGTTGCGCAGTGCCTCCAGCTCGGCCTGGAGGGCGGCGGTGGCGTCCGCGCGGCGGTCGGCCTTGGCGGTCTCGGCCGCGACGAGCTGCTGCAGTTCCTCCAGCGCGGGTTCGAGTGTGGCGAGCTCCTCAACGCGCTTTCGGGCCTCGGCGGCCTCTGTGAGCGCCGCCTCCGCCTCGGCCCGCGCGGCCTCGACGCGCGCCTGCGCCTCCTCGGCCGCGGCGCGACCGGCCTCCGCATCGTGGCGGACGGCCTTCGCCTCGGCCTCGACGGCCTGGACCCGAAGGGTCGCGGCCTCCGCCTCGGCCTGCGCGGCCCCGAGCCGCGACCGGGCGTCCTCCGCGTCGGCGCGGGCGATCGCCGCCTCTTCCTCGGCCGCATCGAGCCGGGCGCGGGCGTCCTCGGCCTCCTGGCGTGCGGCCTGCGTGTCCCCGCGGGCGGTCGCGGCCTCCGCCTCCGCTGCCTCCAGGCGCAGGCGGGCGTCGTCGACCTCGGCCTGGGCGGCCTCGGCGCGGGCCCGTGCCTCCTGTGCCTCCGTCCGGGCCGCCTCCGCGTCGGCCCCGGCCGCCTCCAGCCGCAGGCGGGCGTCCTCGGCCGCGACCTGGGCGTCCTCGGCGGAGGCGCGCGCCTCCGCGGCCTCCTGCTCGGCGGCCATGGCGCGGGCGACCGCGGCCTCGATGTCCGCAGCGGCGGAAGCGCTCGCGCCGGCGGCCTCGTCACGCGCCTCTGCGGCGTCCTGCTCGGCGGCCTCGGCGCGGGCGACGGCGGCCGCGAGCGCATCCTGGGCGGCCTTCGCCTCGGCGCGGGCGGCGTCGAGGTCGGCGCGGCTGGCCTCGGACAAGGTCTGCTGGGCGGCGGCGGCCTCCTCGCGCGCGGCGTCGAGCGCGGCGCGGGCGGTCTCGATCTCCGTCCGGGCGGCCTCGAGCTCGGCCTGGGCGCTGACCTCGCGCTGCGTAGCGGCGTCGCGCTCGGCGGCGGCGTCCTCGGCCTCCCGGTGCGCGGCCTCTGCCTGCTCGCGTGCGGCCTCGGCCTCTGCGGTGGCGTCTGCGGCGGCGGCTTGCGCCGCGTCGCGTTCGGCGGCGGCGGCCTCCGCCTCGGCTCGTGCGGCCTCCGCGTCCGCCTGGGCGGTCTCCGCGGCGGCGCGGGCCTCCTCGGCCTCCGTCACCGCGGCGCGGCCGGCGGCGACCTGCTCCTGGGCGGCGACGAGCTCGGCGCGCGCGTCCGCGGCGTCCGACCCGGCCCGGTCGAGCCGGTCCCGCAGATCGGCGATGGTGCGCTCGTGATCGGTCTGGTGCTCGCGCTCGCTGGAGCGCAGCGCCTGCACCTCCTCGCGGACCGCCGCGAGCTGCAGGGCGGTGGTGTGCTGCAGAGAGCGGTGCTCCTGCGCGGCGCGTTCGAGGTCGACCGCGCGGACCTCGGCGGCGGTGACGGCGGCGCGGGCCTCCTCGAGCTCGGCCCGGACGCGCTCCGCCTCCTCCGAGGCCGACTCGAGCTCGGCGGCCGTGGCGCGCAGCGCCTCGAGGTCGCGCGTCTGCTCCGTGGAGGCCTTCAGGGCCGCCTCGAGGTCCGCGACCCGGGCCTCCAGGGCCTGCGCCCGCTCCGTGGCCTCCTCCAGCTCGGTCTCCGCGCGCTCCGCGCGCGCCACAGCGGCGCCGGCGTTGGCCTCGGCGGTCTCCGCGCGCTCCTCCGCGGCGCGGGCCGCGTCGAAGACGACGGCGAGGGCGGCGTCGCCCTGCTCGAGCCGGCGCAGCTCCCGCGCGGTGCGCTCCTGGATCTCCTGGGCGGCGCGCGTGGCCTGGTCGGACGCCCGCTCGGCCTCGGACACGCGCGCGCGGGCCTCGCGCAGCGACGTCTCCAGCGCCTGTCGCGCCTCGCGCTCCGCGGCCAGGCGGCCCTCCAGCATCCGGCGCCGCTCGCGCTCGTGCGTGAGCTCCTCGCCGGCGGTGCGCGACTCGGCCTGTGCCGCCTGCGCGGTGGCCAGCGCGGCCTCCGTCTCCGCCAGCGCGGCGGCGGCGCGCTCCTGCGCGGTCCGCTCGGCCTCCAGCGCCTCCGCGAGGCGGGTGACCTCCGCAGTGGCCTCGTCGCGCTCGGCCGCGGTGATCTCGGCAGCGGCGACGGCATCCTCACGTTCGGCGGCGAGCGCCTCCACGGCGGCCCGGTGGGCCTCCTGGAGCTCGGCGGTGCCGGCCTCGGCGGCGGCGACGGCGTCGTCGCGCGTGGCCGTGAGCGCCTCGACCGCCGCGGCGTGCTCAGCCTCCAGCGCGGCCAGGGCGTCCGCGTGCTCGGTCGCCAGCGCCTCCCGGGCCTCCGCGGCCGCGGCCAGCGCCTCGTCCCGGTCCCCAGCCAGCGCGGCCAGCGCCTCCTCCCGCTCCACCGCGAGCGCCTCGAGCGCGGCGGTGTGCTCTTCGCGCAGCGCGGCGAGGGTGGCGGCGTGATCGGCCTCGAGCGCCTGCCGCCCGGCGGCGTGGTCGTGCTCGGCGCGGGCCAGGGCGTCGTCGAGGGTGGCGCGCGCGTCGTCGCGCTCGTCCTGCAGCCGGGCGATGGCGGTCGCGGCGTCCGCCTCCGTCTCAGCCCGCGCGCGCTCGGCCGCCTGGACGACCTCCCGCAGCGCCGCCTCGTTGGCCTCGCTGCGCTCCTGCAAGGCGACCAGGTCGCGCTCCGCGGCGATCAGGGCCGAACGCTGGGCGGCGGCGTCGGCCTCGGCGGTGGCCCGGGCGGCACGCTCCTCCGCCAGCCGGCGGATGAGGTCCGCGGCGGCCTGCTGCACCGCGTCGGCGGCCGCGGGCCGGGCGGGCGCCTTGCGGACGGGCCGCGGCGTGGGCGCCGGGGCCGGGGGAGAGGCCGCGCCCTGGAGCAGGGTGGGCTCGGCGCCGTCGGCGACGAGGCGGATCGTGGTCGCCGCATCGGCGACCGCCGCCGGCACGGGGAAGGCGCGCCGCCAGGGCCCGGCGGAGACCGGCGCGGCCGTCGGGTCGGGCAGCGCGGCGTAGCGCGTGCCGTCGATCTCGAGGGCGACCTCGTCGTCGACCGGCCCGTCCCAGGTCCCCGAGACGCGCAGCAGTGCCGTCGCCGCCGACGCGTCGATGCGCTGGAGGCGATCCAGGGAGAAGCGAGCGGTCACGCCGCCCTTGTTACCAGGATCAGCGGCGCCGCAGGTTCATGCGGCCCGACTCGCGGTGCACCGCGACCTGGCGGCGCAGCAGCACGGCGGCGCAGGTCCAGAACAGGATCGCCAGGTCCATCTTCAGCGACGGCTGCTCTGCGTACATGCGGTCGAGGCGGATCTTCTGCGGGAAGATGCGCGTCCGGTAGTGCTCCATCGGGTCGACCTTGTCGAGGATCGCGCTCTCCTCGGCGAAGGCGATCTGCGAGAGGCCGGTGACGCCCGGGCGCACGGTCAGGATGTCGGCGTAGTCGTCGAAGCGCTCCGCCACGAACTTGGGGTCCTCCGGCCGCGGGCCGATGAGGCTCATCTCGCCGTTCAGGACGTGCCACAGCTGGGGGAGCTCGTCGATCTTGGTCTTGGCGAGCATCCGGCCGACGCGCGTGAAGCGGTCGTCCTCGGACATGGTGAGCGGCGCACCCGTCGCATTGTGGTGCATCTTGCGGAACTTCAGCATCCGCAGGGGGCGGCCGCCGCGGCCGACCCGGCCGGCGCGGTAGAAGACGGGGCCGGGGGACTCCACGCGCACCATGACGGCGACGACGAGGATCAGCGGCAGCGTCAGCAGCAGGATGGTGGCGGAGACGGCGACGTCGAAGACGCGCTTGACGCCCATCTGCAGGAAGCGAAGGGCCTCGGAGGCCGGCGCGGCGAGCGCGTGCTCCTGCGTGTCGAGAACCAGCGCAGAGGTCGACGCGACCATGATGCTGATGGTCGTGCTCCGGCGTTCCCGCCGCGTTGTCTACGCGAATGTGCTCAACAGTCGGCATCCAGCCTCTTTCCAACTTCACCTGACTCTGTACGTCTCGACAGGCGCAACGTCCTCCCTGAGCTTTCCGTGCTCGGGGTGGACCCCCTGCGCCGCGAACTGCATTCTGGCAGCTTCTCGGACGATTTCCAAACGGAACGCTGTCGTACGTCTGTCCAGCGACCACCAAACGATCTCCAGGTGAGAAAACTGTGGACGAGGCGTAACGGCGCGGTGAGCCGGGTGTAACGCCACAGGAGTTCGCAGGATCCTTCCGTATGGGGTCCAGCACCCAAAGGTTTGCAATCGCCGGTGCGATGCGTACTCTATGAGCAGAGTTTCGGAATTCGGGCCGGCCAGGATGGCCACAATGCCCAAGCGACCAGGAGATAAGAGGCGCCCATGAAGAGCAGGGTCTTCACCATCATCAGCATGCTTGCCGTCGTCGTGGCCATGGTCGCTGCGGGCAACGCGTCCGCGCAGGACCAAGTCCGGCGCAGGACGTCTACAACCCGAACGGCCAGGTTCTCGACGTCGTCGAGGGCGGCGGCGACGACACGGTGTCCGGCAGCGGACGTCGAGGATGACGTCGAGACCGGCCAGGCCCCGTCCGTCTGCTCCGCCGCCGACGGTCGCGACGCGAGCGGCAACGCCGTCTCCTACGGCTCCAACGCCGACTGCGCGACGGCCGCCAAGGTCTGCTCCGCGGCCGACGGGAAGGACGCCAACGGCAACTCCGTCGCCTACGGCTCCTCCGCCGACTGCGCGACGACCGCCCAGGCCGTCTCCTCGGGCCAGCTGCCCTTCACCGGCTTCGAGGCCGGCCTCGTCGCCCTCGCGGGCCTCGGGCTCCTCGGTGCGGGCTTCGGGATGCGCCGCGTGGCGCGCCGCGACGCCTAGCCAGCTGCTTCACCGCATTTCCGACGGGGCGCCCTCACCGGCGCCCCGTCGTCGTTAACGGGCCGGAACTGCAGGACCGCCGGGCGAGGGTCGATACTCCCGTAGCATGGCCCCGCCGATGGCGACCGCCCCGACTCCTTCCCCCGCGAACCCGGACCCGAGCTCCAGCCGGGCCGCGACGCCTTGGCTCGTGCCGGCCGGCGAGAGCCAGGGCCTCGTCAGCTACGTCGAGGCCATCCGCGCCGGCCGCTGGATCATCGTCAGCGCCCTCGTCGCCTGCCTCGGCATGGCGCTCCTCTACCTCGCCCAGGCGGAGAAGGTCTACGACGCGTCGGCCGACCTGCTGATCTCCCCGCAGACCGACCTGCAGGTCGCCGTCCCGGGCATCATCCGCCAGTCCAGCGACCCGACCCGCGACGTGGAGACCGTGGCCCGCCTCGTGACGTCGCCGCCGGTCCTGCGCCGCGTCATCGACAACCTCGACCTCGACCAGGACGTCCGCGGCGTCGGCGCGAAGGTCAGTGTCCAGCCGCTGGCGCAGAGCAACATCCTCACGATCTCCGCCAAGGGCGCGACGCCCGAGGAGGCCAAGCGGCTCGCCGATTCCGTCGGCCAGCAGTTCGTCGCGTACCGCACGGAACGCCTCCACGAAGAACTGGATCCGCTGATCAAGCGGCTCGAGCCGCAGGTCACGGGCGCACCGAACCCGACGGAGCTCGCCAACCCGACCTCGCCGGCCTCCCAGCTGCAGACGCTGCGTCAGCTCCGTGCCGGCAACGACCCGTCCGTGAGCTTCGAGTCCGAGGCCGAGCTGCCCAAGTCGGCCGCTTCGCCGCGGCCGATGCTCACCGCGGCGGCCGCGATCATCGGCGGCCTCGTCATCGGCCTCGTCGGCGCCTTCGCCCTGCAGCTCCTGGACCCACGGCTGCGCCGCGAGGACCAGCTGCGCGCGCGCTTCCGGCTGCCGATCCTCGCGCGCATCCCGCTCGAGCGCCGGCGCCGGTCGCGCCCGCTGCTGCCGAGCGAGCTGTCGCTCTCCGCGCTGGACGGCTACCAGGCGCTGCGCGCGGCGCTGACCACCTCTCGGCGCGACTCGCTGAGCGGCCGGGTGGTGCTCGTCACCGGCCCCTCGCCCGGCGACGGCAAGACCACCGCGGCGATCAACCTCGCCTCGACCATCGCCGCCGCCGGCAAGCGCGTCATCCTCATCGAGGCCGACTCCCGGCGCCCGTCCATCGGCCGCGCGCTGGAGATGACCGCCGAGGTCGGCCTCGCCAGCGTCATCACCGGCCGCCGCTACCTCGTCGACGCCCTGCTGCCGGTGGGATCCGACGACGCCAAGCTGCGCGTGCTGCTCAACGCCGCCGACGAGGCGCCGGCCGCCGACGTCCTGTCGCACCTGTCGGCCGACACGCTGCTCCTGCAGGCCCAGCGGCTCGCCGACTGGGTCATCGTCGACTCGCCGCCGCTCAACCACGTGGCCGAGACGCTCGCCCTCGCGCAGGCCGTCGACGACCTGCTGGTCGTCGTGCGCATAGGCAAGACCAACTTCCGCGACCTCAGCGAGCTCTCCGAGATGCTCGCGCAGCAGAACATCACGCCGGCCGGCTTCGTCGTGCTCGGCGGGCACGCCCGCACGGGTTACTACTAGGCCGTCTCGGCCAGCGCGGCGTCGAGCACCGCGTGGGCGGCGCGCTGCGCCTCCGCGGGCTTGAGGGTGTGGCTGATGAGGGGGAGGGGCCGTATGTCGAGGCGCTCGGCGTCACCGGACCGGCGCAGCTCGTCGTGCAGCGGCTCGTGCCCCGAGAAGGCGAACACGGCCCGCTGCCCCCGGCGGGACAGGCGCTCGATGAGCTCGGCGGTGGCGGACGCGGGCGTGACGTCGGCCTGCCGGCGGCGCAAGGAACTCACGAGCACGTAGCGCAGCACCGCGATAAGGCGCGCCAGCGGTCGCTCAGCAGTGAGCAGGCGGCGGAAGCCGGACGGGGTGAAGACGCTGAGCGCGCGCCGTACCTCGCGCCGGGGCTCCGTCTCCTCATCCCAATACAGGAGCCGCGGGTTGAGCAGCACGGCGGTCGCGACACGTGGGTCGGCGTCGGCGGTGTGCGCGGCCCAGTAGGCGCCGGAGCACAGGCCGGCCAGCAGGAAGCGCGGCGGCAGCCCGCGCTCGACCAGCGCGTCGAGGACGGGGCCGACCTGCGTCGTGAGCTCGGGCGTGTAGAAGTTCGCCTCGTCGGCGTAGGCGGTGTCGGCGCCGGCGGCCTCCCCGATCGACTCGAGGTCGAGCCGGAGGGTGGGGACGCCCTGGGCCGCCCAGCGCCGCGCGGCCTCGACCCACATGCGGTTCGGGCCGATGTGGCGGATCGCGCCGGCGTTGAGCAGGACGGCGGTGACGTCGCGACGCGCGCCCTCGGGCTCTGCGAGCACGCCGAAGCACGGGCCGAAGGAGAGGGGGGTCTCCCGCACGCCGGGGAGGACGAGGCTGCCGCGGGGCTCACCCGTGGACGGTGCCGCTCCGCCTCCACCACTGAGCCACGCGCGTGTGCGGGCGACCGCGGCCTCAGGCACGGCGGCGAACTGCGGGCCGGCCACGGCCGCGCCCCAGCCGTCGCCCGGGTCGGTCTCCACCCGGGCACCGGCGGCCTCGAACGCGCCCACGAGCTTGGCGTCCGGCGCGACGCCGTCGCGGCCGAGCAGCAGCACCCGTCGTGGTGGCGCGGCGGCCGCGAGTGCGGGCCCGTCGAGCGCACGCACGGCAGCGGCTGTCTCGGCGGACATGCGGTGCCCGCCGGCGCGGACGTCGTCGCCCTCGCCGGGCGTCTCGCCGGTCTGGGAGGCCTCCAGGCGGCCGAAGGCGGCCAGTTCGCGCAGGTAGGAGCGCCCGCGCGCGGGCACGCCCCACAGGATCAGCTCGTCGATGGGCACGCCGATGCTGAGCGAGCCCGCCGAGGCCGAGCGCGACGATCGCCGTGCGCCCCGCGCCGAGCCACCGGGCGGCATCGGCGACCGCCGCCCGCCAGGTCGCGACGAGGTCCGCGTCGTCCGGGCCGCCCGCCGCGTCGCCCGATCCGGGCAGTTCCATCCGCAGGACGGTGTGTCCGTCCGTCGCGAGCGCCTGCGCCCACGTCCGGCACGGGCGGTGGAAGCTCTGTCCGTCCCAGCCGAACGGCGGCACGAACAGGACCCCGACGCCGCTGGGCGGGCCCTCCGGGGGATGGAGGATCGCCGCCGTCGATCCGAGGTAGACGGGTCTCACGGGATGGGGACGCAGCCGGCGAGGTTGCGCGCGGTCAACGGACCCTCACCGCGCACACGGTACGGGCGGCCGGGCTCGACGACGAACTGGGGTCCGCCGGCGAGCCGGGCGCCGAGCAGGGCGCGGCGGCTGGTGAGGACGCCGTCGGCGATCTCGATGCCGAGGACGTCCGCCGGCAGCCGGGCGGCCGAGCGTCCGGCCGGCTCCCGTGCGGACGCGAGCCCGAGGTCGTCCAGCGCAGCGACGACGAGGTCGTGCTGCGGCGGGCCGAAGCGGTAGGCGTAGGCCGCGTCCACCCAGCGGCCGAGCAGGGTCTCGACGTCCCCGGACCAGCTGCCGTGCCCCGGCACCTCGACAGGTGCGGTCGCCTCCCCCACGATTTGCTCGCCGTCGCGGTAGAGCGTGACGCGCAGCGTCGTCGAGAGCCGCTCCGGCCGGTCGTTGGCGACGTGGACGGCGATGCCGGCCAGCCCCTCGTCCGTCGTCCACACCGCCACGGGTGCCAGCACCGGCGCGAGGGCGGCCAGCGCCGCCTTCGGATCACCGCGGTGGTCGAGCAGCCCCCAGCCGGCACCTGGCGCCAGGTCGCGCAGCCACAACACGATCGCGCCGGCGCACCGCGAGCCCGTCCGCCGCCACTCGCCGAACGTCTCCGCCATCGCGTCGCCCGACGCGTAGGGGAGGAGGTCGTCCGGCGCGTCGGCGCCGTAGAGCTCGGTCAGGTAGTGCCGGGTGACGTCCATGAAGTCCCACGGCGAGTCGACGTCGCGCATCGCGCCGGCCAGGTCGCCGTCCTCGCCGACGTTGGCGAAGGCCAGGCACTCGGAGGCGAACCGAACGCCCGCCGCGCGGGCATCGGACAGCGGCCGCCGGTAGCCGCCGACGCCGAACCAATTGGCCACGCCGTCGTCGGGTCGCAGCGGCCGGTCCACGCCGCACGGGGCGTTCGGGACGTACACGGCGTCGAGCGCCTCGAGCTGCGCGAAGACGGGCGGGCGCGCGAGCGCGGGATCCAGGCCGAGCATGGCCACCTGCTGCTCGACCTCCGAGCCGCCGCAGACGACCGCGAGCGAGGGGCGGCCGCCGATCACCTCGACGAGGGCGTCGAGCTCGGCGTCCAGCGAGAGGTGCTCGAAGGGGTAGTCGAGGTTGGCGAACATCAGGTCCTGCCAGACGAGCATCCCCAGCTCGTCGCACAGGTCCCAGAACGCCACGGACTCGTAAGCGCCCCAACCGGGGATGCGGACCATGTTGAGGCCGGCGTCGCGGGCGGCCTCGAGCGTCGGCCGCAGCTCCTCGTCGGGCACCGGTGTCCACACCGCGCCGCGCACGAACACGTCGATACCGTTGACGACGAGCTGCAGTCCGTCCCGCAGGACGTCGCCGCGCGCCGCGATGGTGCGCGACCCGCCCGGCCGCGGCTCCCCGTGCGTGTGGGGCCACCACAGCTCGCGCGACCCAGGGGCCTGACCCCTTCTTCGCGGCTCTCCAGGCTCGAAGAAGACGGGGCGCCAGAGCCCGACGACGGGTGGGCCGGGGGCGAAGCCGGGGGCGCGGCCGATCAGGGTGGTGCGGAACCAGCGCAGGTTGCCGTCGTAGGCGACCTTCTGGCGCCAGCGGGCGCGCGGCTTGCGTCGCTCGGTGAGGCGGGGGGTGAGAGCGTGGCAGCGGACCTCGACCCGGTGCTCCCCAGCGGTGACGGGGACGCGCACGGGCACCCACATGGAGTTCGACTCCGCCACGACGTCCCCGTCGAGGAGGAGGGTGGCCAGCGTCGCGATGCCCTCGAAGACGAGCTCCCCGTCGCAGGGGGCCTCCACCGTGGCCGAGCACGTGAAGTCCACGTCGTCGCCGCGCCCCGTCGCCGCCGGGGCCCAGCCGTCAATCCGCGAGCGCACGCTCCAATCCTTCCATCCCCGCCGTCCAGGCGGCGGCCATCCCCGTCAGGGCGGGCTCGGGATCGAAGGGGCGGCGGCGGGCGAGGCGGAAGGAGAGGACCTTGCAGCCGTCCACGATCTGCTCGAAGGCGGCCGCGGACGGCTCGCCCGCGTCGCCCAGCAGCCAGCGCACGTGGGCGGCCAGGAGCTCGAACGCGGACCCCGCCATGCGGACGGTCGCGAAGGCGTACGCGTGGTAGCCCTCGGCGTCGCCCTCCAGCAGCCCGGGCAGGTCCTGCGCCAGGCGCGCGGTGAAGCGCTCGAAGGGGTTGCCGGCCGGTCGCAGGACGAGGTGGTGGCGCAGGCGGTGGCGGGCCTCGGCGCGCAGCGCGTCGCCCGTCAGCCGCGGGCCCGCGTCGAAGCGCGCGACCTCCGCGTAGGGTGGCAGTCCGCGGACGGTGAAGACCTCGCGGAAGTCCTCGCCCGAGAGCTCGTGCAGGCCGGCGTTGTGGAAGTAGCGGAGGGTCTCCGCCTCCGGGTCGATGGCCTCGACGGCGACGGACGTCTTGACGTGCGCGCGGCGGTAGTCGGTGGCGGCGGTGTCCGGGAGGAAGAAGGAGTCGAGCTCGACGAGGATCGTCCGGCCGGCCTCGAGCTGCTCCGCGATCTGCTGCGGCAGCGGTCGGTAGGGCTGCATCTCGTGGATGTCGACCCCGAACATCGCCTCGAGGTCACCCGGCGGCGGCTTGAAGAACGTCCACTGGTCGCCCTCGAAGTCCATCCGGACGAGGAAGCCGAGGACCGCTAGCGGTTCGTCGCCGCGCGCGTGCAGCAGCTCGACGACGATGTCCGTGTAGCAGTTGGTCTCCGTGTAGGCCCGGCCGTCGCGATGGATCGCGTGCGGCTCGTAGGTGGTCGGATCGAGCCCCAGGAGGCTCGGGCTCACCCGCCCCAGAGCTCCTTGCGAACGTCACCCGGCCAGTCGGCGAGGACCAGGCCGTGGGCGTGGAACAGGGCCAGGGTGACCCGCTCGAGACCGAAGCCCAGGCACGCCGTGTGGGCGACGCCCCCGTCGGCGGTCTCGATGGAGTAGATGGAGCCGAAGTGGTCCTGGTGGTAGTTGAAGGACGCGATGGCGGTGGGCTCGGGGCTGGCGATGGGCGCCAGGATCTCGAACTTGAGCTCCTGCTCGCGCTGGCTGGCTGCGAGCATCCGGCCGCGGCGCCCGAAGAACGGGTCGGCGGCGACGTCGAAGTTCGCGTCCAGGCCGAGAGAGCGCAGCAGGTCGATGGCCCGGTCGCGCCAGCCGTCGCGCCACGTGGTCACGGTGTCCGGCTCGCCGATGCGCACCAGCTCGCGCATGTGGAACATCTGCAGCCGGGCCGGGTCGCCGGAGGGCTCGTGCCGGAACGCGTACGCCGCGCCGGGGTCGATGGTGACGCCGCCGGCGGGCAGCGGGCCTCGCTTGGCGACCGCGGGGTAGACCGGGTAGCAGACCGCCGGCATGAGGACGAGGTCCGTCTGGCGCTGCAGGTGACTCCAATCGCCATGGGCGGACGCCGTCTCGTGCAGCTCGGTCGCCTCGGCCTCCGTCCCCTCGAAGGCGAACACGGAACCCGCGAGATGGGGGAAGGAGCGCAGGTAGCCCGTGCGCTCCATCTGGTCGCGCGGCAGGACGGGCGGGAAGCGCAGCTGCTCCGCGCCCTCGCCGGCCGCGTAGCGGGACACGAGGTCGTCGACCCCGTTGCGCACGGCCTCGAAGTCGGCCGAGCGGCCGTAGACCCCGGGGACGCCGCTCTCGATGAGCAGCCCGGCACCGGCGAGCTCGTCCAGGAACGCCGTCTCCTCGGGGGTGCCCTCCCGCAGCGCGGCCACTTAGACGTCCTTGGCGATCAGCAGCAGGCCGGCGTTGGTCTGGTGGATGCGCTCGTTGGCGACCATCAGGCAGGCGGACATCGTGTCGCGCAGGTGCCGGCCGACGCTGAAGGGCGTGTCGTTCTTGAAGCCGACGATGCCCGTGACGCCCATGGCGCCCTGGCAGATGCGCGGCGCCTGCTCGGAGGCGGCGATCTTGAGGTTGTTGAAGCGCAGGATGGCGGCCATGGTCGACAGCCACTCGCGCTGCTCGCCCTCCATGTGGGCGGCGTAGTCGGCGAGGCCCTGGTTGACCTCGGCGCGCAGCAGCGACAGCTCGCTCATGACGTGCGAGAGCTTCGCGGCAGCCGGCGGGGGCGTTCCAGGGGAGCGCTTGGCGGCGGCCTTGACGAACGCGCGGGCGCGATCGAAGGCGTCCGTGGCGATGCCCAGCCACAGGTGCGACCACAGCACGTGGGAGACGGGCACCATCGACTCGGGGGCGATGGTCGAGAACGGCACGTCCAGGACCTGCTCGGCGCCGACGGTGGCGCCGACGACGTAGCCGGGCGAGCACGTCCCGCGCATCCCGAACGGGTCCCAGGTGCCCTGGGGCTCGAGCTGGTGCTGGTCGGAGCGGGTGAGCACGGCGACCTGGTCGGAGGGCTCGGAGTCCGGCGTGCGGCGCACGGTGATCAGCAGGTCGTCGGCGTAGGCGCCGTAGGAGACGGTCGGCGCCTGCTTGACGAAGCGCAGCTGCCCGTCGTCGGTGGGCTCGAGCGCGGCGATGGACTTGCCCATGTCGCCGCCCGTGCCCTGCTCGGAGGTCACGGACGCGCACAGGCGCTGCTCGGCGCTGATGCGGCGCAGGTGCTCGTCGAAGAACGGCTGGCCGGCCCCGTGGCGCGCCATGGAGACGACCTGGATCTGGTGCATGGCGAAGACCATCGCGCTGGCGCCGCAGCGGCGGCCGAGCTCGAAGCAGGCGGCGGCGAGCGCCTCGAAGGAGACGCCGTCCAGGTAGGCGCGACAGAGCGCGCTCCTCGCGCAGCGCGTCGATCGTCTCGACGGGGAAGCGGGCGTTCGCGTCGACGTCGAGCGCGTGCTTGGCGGCGACCTCGTCGGCGATCCGCTTGATGCCGCGACAGGAACGCGGTGTCCCGGTCGACGTCCGACGACGGTCATGCGGCCGCCTCCTCTGAGGTCAGGGTGCCGATCGCCGCGGCCATGTTGGCGATGGACTCGAAGACGCTGCGCTTGAGCATCGCGTCCGGGAACTCGATGTCGAACTCGTCCTCGAGCGCGAGCATCACCTGGACGCTCGCGTGGGAGGTCATGCCGGCCTGGTAGAGGTCGTCGTCATCCGCGAGCGTCGCCGGGTCGACGTTGAGGCGCGCGTGGTCGGCGAGGATCTCTCGGATGCGGTCGGTCATGGGTGCTCCTCAGTCTTCCGTATCGGCCGAAGGGCGGGAAACTTTCGCTCTGTGCCACCACGACCGCGGAGGCTAGACCCGGCCTCGTGGGTGAGGGAAACGGCGATGTCCTCGATGGCCTCGGCGCGTGCGTGGTCCGCAGCCGGGCCGCAGAGGCCAGGTCGGTGTGCCCGGCGGGGTGGCGGCGCACCTCGACCGCCGTCCACGGGACCACGAACCGGCGCGCAGCGCCTTGAACGTGGCCTCCTTGGCCGCGAAGCGGGCGGCCAGGCGCTCCGCGTCGCCGTTGCAGTCGGCCACCTCCCGCGGCGTGTAGACGCGTTCCAGGTACCGGTCGCCGTGCGCGGCGATGGCCGCCTCGACGGCGGCGACCTCGACGGTGTCGATCCCGACGCGCAGAGGCACGCTCCACAGCCTCGCACGAACCCGTCGACGGCGTCCAGCGCTGCAGGTCGTCCACCGCAACGTCGATACTTCCTTCGTGCGCGGCGTCCGCCTGAACACCCCGGAGATCCTGCGACGCCTCCCGGCCGCCGGCGTGATGGCCACGTGGACCGTGCTGATGTTCGACGCCGGCGGCTTTCGGCCGGGGACGTGGATGCCCGCCGGGCTCGTGCTCGCCGCGCTGCTGATCATCGCCGCCCTGGGGTCCGGCGAGGTACTGCCCGCACCCGGCCCCGCGCGCAACGCGCTGCTGGCGCTGGCGGCCTTCACCGGCTGGTGCTTCCTGTCCATTCTCTGGAGCGACGCGCCCGGCGCCACGCTGCGAGGCCGCCGACCTGCTGCTGGTGGCGCTGCTCGGGGCGTGGGTGCTGACGCTGACGCCGTGGACGGCGAAGTCGGCCAACGCGCTGCTGCTCGTCTTCTCGATCGCGGCGGCCATGGCGTGCCTGGCCGGCCTGCTGTCGGCGCTGGCCGCCACCGACCTGACGAGCCGCTTCGAGGACTTCCGCTTCTCGCCGCCGCTGGACTACCCGAACACCACCGCGGCCTTCGGTTTCATGGCGGCGCTCCCGGCGCTGCTGCTGGCCATCCGCCCGGACGCCTCCGTGCCGGCCAAGGCCTTCGGGCAGGGCCTGGCCACCTTCCTCGCTGCCTATGCGCTGCTGCCCCAGTCGCGCGGGTCGGTCCTCGGGCTGCTCGCGGCGCTCGCCATCTTTGCGCTCTTCGTGCCCTACCGCTGGCGGATGCTGTGGCACACCCTGTTGCTCGGGGTGACGCTCGCAGCGGTCTTCGGCCCGACCGGCGACGTCTACACGGCCGCGACGACCACGAACGAGCCGTCAGGGGCGCTGGAGGACGCCGCCTTCACCATCGGCGGGGCGACTTTCCTCGCGATCGCCGCCGGCGCCCTGCTGGCCTGGGCCGAGCGCCGCTATTCGCTGGAGCGCAATCGCCGCGACGGGGCCCGCAAGGTCGGCCTCGCGCTCACCGGCCTGGCCGTCCTCGCCGTGCTCGCCGTCGGCGTGGCGAAGGCGGGCGCGATCGGGGACACGCTGTCGGACCAATGGCGCTCCCTCAAGCACCCGGGCGTCGAGTTCTCCGGCAAGCAGGCCAACGCGGACTCCGGCCGGCTGGCCTCCGTCGACCCGCTGGAGCGCTACGACTACTGGCGCGTGAGCGTCGGCCAGTTCCTCGACGCGCCGCTCTGGGGCGGCGGCGCCGGCTCCTTCGAGCACCAGTACCTGATCGACCGCCGCTATCCCAAGGTCGCGCGTTTCCCGCACAACCTCGGGGTGAAGGTGCTGGGGGAGACGGGCCTCGTCGGCGTGGTCGCTGTTCGGCGGCTACCTGGTCGCTCGTCGGGGCTGGGCCTGTGGCGCCGCCGGGGCAAGGCGGTGGCCGACCGGATGCTGCGCCGCCGGCGACCGCGGCGATGCTCGCCTACTACGCCGCGCACGGCGCCTTCGACTGGCTGGAGGCCTATCCCGGTGCTGACCGGCCCCGCTCTCGCCTTCCCGCTCGTCGCGCTCGCCGCGACGGCGCCCGGCGCCGGCGCTCGACGCCGCGACTGATCCGCCGCTGAGCCGGTCGAGCCCGCCCCGTCGCGGCGCCGGCCTGGCGACGGCGGGCGTGGGCTTCCTGGCCATCATCGTTCTGCTGCTGCCGTGGCTCTCCCTGCGCTACCGCGAGCGGGCCGTCGACACCTGGCGGACGAACCCGGGCGTCGCCTACAGCGACCTCGACCGCGCGGCCGCGGCCGATCCGCTGTCCCCCGAGCCGGGCGTGCTGCGCGGCGTCATCGGGTTGACCTCCGGGGACCTGGTGGCGGCGCAGCGCGGGCTTCGACCAGGCGCTGGACCGCGAGGAGACCTGGCTGCCGCACTTCGGCCTCGGGCGTGGTCGGCCGCCGCGCAGGGCGACGACGCGCGCCGCGCGCCACCAGTTCGACCGGGCGCGCGCCATCAACCGCAGCGACCCCGTGCTGCCCGAGCGTCATCGCCAAGCGCGCTCGAGCAGAAGCCGGTGCTGCCCGCGCAGCTGATCCGGGACGTGCTCGTGTCGCCCTTCGCCACCACCGAGGCGCTGAGCTGATCGTCCACTCCCGGGGCGCTCCCTCAAGCGCCCGAGCGAACCGCCCGATGCCACGCGCATGGGCCGCGTCCACACGTACTCGCCGAGGTACCACGAGCACCCGGTCGCTGGCGCCCGTGCGCCGCGCGGTGGACGTCACCGTGGGATCGGTCCTGTTGCTGCTCGCCTTGCCGCTGATCGGCGTGCTGGCCCTGGCGGTCCGGCTCGGCTCCCACGGGCCGGTGCTGCACCGTGAGCGGGACGTCGACGCGCGCGGGAAGATCGTCGAGCTGCTGAGCTTCCGCACCACGGTCGACGGGTCCGGCACCACGCACCACGAACGGCTCCGCGCCGTCGTGGGGGCCGCGCACGCCGACGTCCTCACGCCCGCGGGGCGGTTCATGCGCGCGACGCGCACGCGAGCGTCTCCCGCGGCTGCTGAACGTCGTCCGCGGCGAGCGCTCGCTGTTCTAGCCGCGCAAGCGGTCCACGAGCGCCGCCCACGCGTCGCCCACGCGGGTGCCGTGCGCGTCCGCCACGTAGGCGCGCACGTGGTCCGACCGGCCGTCGCGGTCGCTGCGGCGCTCCCACAGCCGTCGCGTGGCGGCGACGAACGCCTCCCACTCGCCCCCGGCGGCGACGCCGAGGTCGTTGGCGACGATGCGGCCGTCCGGGTCGAAGGAGTAGGTGAGCGCCGGCACGCCGCGGGCCCAGCCCTCGAGCCAGGTGTTGGGCATGCCCTCGAAGCTCGACGTGTTGACCATCGCGATGGCCCGCCCGATCAGCGCCTGGAGCTCCGCGTGCGGGCGCTGGTCGAGGATCTCCAGGTTGTCCAGGCCGGCTGCGCGGCGGCGCAGCTCGGCCACCGTGCGCTCGTACTCCTCGTCCTCCGTGCGGACGGGGATCATCCAGAAGCGCGCCTCCGGAACCGCTGCGGCGAGGTCGGCGTAGAGCAACGGCCGCTTGTAGTCGACGGTCCGGCTGACCCACAGGAACGCCTCGCCGCCGGCGGGGCCGGGCTCGCCCGGCTCGACGAAGGAGTTCACCTGCTGAGGCGCCGGCGCGCCCGGGAAGTGCCGACGCGCGAGCTCCACCTGGTCCTCCGACTGGACGACGACCGCGTCCGTGTGGCGCATGCCCAGCCGGAACAGCCGCGCCCGGGGGTCACCCGGGCCGGGGAAGCCCTCGCCGGTGAAGTCGGAGTTGTTGGCCCCGGCGAAGATCAGCTTCCGCCCGCGCGCCCGGCACCACGGCCCGGCGACGCCCAGCGTGCCGTTCGCGCCGCGGAAGACCTGCACGGCGGCGTCGGCCTCCGCGAGGCCGCGCCACACCTCTGCGGAGCGCGAGGCCAGGACGCTCGACGGAGCCCGTGCGAGTCGGCCGCGGCCGCTGGACGAGCGTGACCGGCGCGTCCTCGAGGACCACCGGGTCCGCGACGGGATAGACGACGTGCGCGACCCGCAGGCCCCGGCGCGCGAGCGTCCGCGCCAGCAGCACCGTCTGGCGCTCGGCCCCGCCGCTCTGGTTGGTCCCGGCCGCGTCGTAGTACGGCGCTGCCTCAGGGGCGTAGATGGCAACGTCGTGGCGGGGCATCGGGGGCGCGACGACTCTACGGCCCGTGCCTGGGACCGGTACGATCGCGGCACATGCGCGCCCTCGTCACCGGCTGCGCCGGCTTCATCGGTTCCCACCTCACCGACTCCCTGCTGGCCGACGGCCACGAGGTCGTCGGGGTCGACTGCTTCAACGACAACTACGGACGGGCCGAGAAGCGTCGCAATCTCGAGCACGCGCAGGAGTGGGAGGCGTTCGACTTCGTTCCGCTCGACCTCGCCCGCGGCGACCTGACCGAGCTCGTGGCCGAGACGGACGTCGTCTTCCACCTCGCCGCCGAGCCGGGCGTGCGCTCGAGCTGGGGCGCGCGCTTCGACAACTACTCGCGCAACAACGTCGCGGCGACCCAGCTGCTGCTCGAGGCGGTCAAGGACCTGCCGGACCGGCGCTTCGTCTACGCGTCGTCTTCGTCCATCTACGGGCAGGCCGAGGCGCTGCCGACCCCCGAGGACACGATCCCGCGACCGTTCAGCCCCTACGGCGTGACCAAGCTCGCCGCGGAGCACCTCTGCGACACCTACCACGGCAACTTCGGCGTGGCGGTGACGTCGCTGCGCTTCTTCTCCGTCTACGGCCCGCGCCAGCGCCCCGACATGGCCTTCAACATCTTCTGCCGCGCCGCGCTCGAGGGCCGGCCGCTGACCCTGTTCGGCGACGGCGGCCAGACCCGCGACTTCACGTACGTGGGGGACATCGTGGCGGCGCTGCGTTCCGCCGCGGAGGCGCCGAAGGCCCCCGGCCGCGTCTACAACATCGGCGGCGGGTCGCGGGTGAGCGTCAACGACGCGGTGGAGCTGCTCGGCGAGTTCGCGGGACGCCCCCTGACCGTCGAGCGCCACGACGTCGTCCGCGGCGACGTCCGCGACACGGGCGCGGACACCACCCGCGCGGAGGCCGAGCTCGGCTTCACCCCGCAGACGGCGTTCGCCGACGGTCTTCGGGCCGAATTCGAGTTCTTCAGCTCGCTGCGTCGATGAACTGGCGGTGCCAGAGCTCGAGCATGCCGAGCGCCCACAGCGGCGCCGAGGCGTCCGTGCGGCCCTCGACGTGGTCGTCGAGCACGCAGCGCAGCGCCGTCCGGCTCGAAGTAGCCGCGACCGACCGCCCGCTCGCCCGTCACCAGCTCGGTGATCCACTCACGCTGGGCGCCGCGGAACCACGTCCCGACCGGGACGCCGAAGCCCTGCTTGCGCCGTGCGACGAGATCCTCCGGAAGCCCACGGCGGCGGGCCAGCTGGCGCAGCAGCCACTTGCTCTCGCCGCGCCGGTACTTCATCCGCGTGGGCATGCGCGCGGCGAACTCGTAGACCTCGTGGTCGAGCAGCGGGGAGCGAACCTCGAGCGAATGCGCCATCGACATCCGGTCGACCTTGGCCAGCACGGCGCCCGGCATGTACCCGAAGGTGTCGGCGAGGCCATAGGCATCGGGTCGCGGCCCGGCCGGAAGGGCAAGCGCGTCCGTGTACGGGTCGGCACCGGCGGCCGCCTCGGCGGCGAAGGCGGGCGTGAGCAGCGCGTCGAGCGCGGGGCGGTCGAGGATGCAGGTCAGCGACGCGAAGCGGTCGGCCGGTGACTGGGCGATGAGTGCGGCGCGGCGGTCGCGGGAGGCGAAGGCGCGCGCCAGCGGCCGAAGCGCGGCCAGCCGGTCCGCCCGCATGAGCGCGTCGTGGCGCCAGTAGCCCAGCCATGCCTCGTCGCCGCCGTCGCCCGACAGCGCCACCGTCACGTGCCGGCGCGTCATCTCCGACAGCAGGTAGGTCGGTAGGGCGGACCGGTCCGCGAACGGCTCACCCGCGAATCGCACGGTCTCCAGCGTGGTCGCGATCGTGTCCGGCTCCACGAGCAGGTCCTCGTGCTCGGTGCCGTAGACCTCCGCGACGCGGCGGGCGTGGTGGCCCTCGCTGAAGTCGTCCTCGGCGAAGTCGATGGAGAACGTCCGCGTCCGGCCGCCGGCGGCGGCCATGTAGGACACGATCAGGCTCGAGTCGATGCCGCCCGACAGGAACGCGCCGAGCGGGACGTCGGCGACGAGCCGCAGGCGCGTGGCCTCCTCCAGCAGCGCGTCGAGCTGGTCCAGCGCGTCCTCGTCGCTGATCTCCTGCGGCGTCCAGCACGAGGTCCCAGTAGCGCGACACGGTCGTGCGGCCGTCCTCGTGGACGAGCAGCTCGCCCGGCGCGAGCTTGCGGATGCCCGCGAAGCCGGTGAGCGGCGGCGGTACGTACTGCAGCGCGAGGTACTGGCGCAGGGCGGCCGGGTCCGGGCGCGCGGGGACGAGGCCCGAGGCGAGGATGGCCGCCGGCTCGGAGGCGTAGAGCAGGCCGCCGGGCACCTCCGCGTAGTACATGCGGCTTCTTGCCCAGCCGGTCGCGGGCGAGGACGAGCCGCCGCCGGCGGGCGTCCCACAGCGCGATGGAGAACATCCCGCGCAGGCGCGTGACGAACGCGTCGCCCCACTCCTCGTAGGCGTGGGGGACCGTCTCGCAGTCAGAACCGGTGGTGAACCGGTGCCCGAGCCGCGGAGAGCTCCTCGCGCAGCGCCTTGAAGTTGTAGATCTCGCCGTTGGCGGTGGCGACGACGGAGCCGTCCTCGCAGGCCAGCGGCTGGTCGCCCTGTGTGCAGGTCGATGATCGAAAGGCGCCGGAAGCCGAGCGCGCAGTGGCCCGGATCGACGTGGGCCCCGCCGCTGTCGGGGCCGCGGTGGACGATGGCGTCCGTCATGCGCTGCAGGACGCTCGCGTCGGCGCCGACGTTCCCGCACCAACCGGCGACGCCACACATCAGCGCCTCACCATATCCTGGGTATGCAGTGAGCCAGGCTTCCGCGCTCCCGATGCGGCTGTGGCACGTCGGCGTCTTCCTCCTGGCGGCGCTGACCGGCGTCGTGGCAGGCGTCTCGCCGTTGTTCGGCGTCGCCTTCGCGCTCGGCATCGCCTACGTGCTGATCGTCATCTCCGACCTGATGGCGGCGCTCGTCGTCTTCGCGGCCGTCACGTTCCTGGAGAGCGTCGAGGGATTCGAGGGACTGTCCCTCGCCAAGGCGGCCGGCGCCCTGTTGGCTCTCGCCTGGATCGCCATGGTGGCAACGGACCGCACGGACGGCCGGATGCTGCCCAAGGACCATCCCGGCCTCACGCTGCTGTGCGCCGCGCTGGGGACGTGGGCGTTGCTCAGCACGACCTGGGCGGAGATGCCTGTGGAGGCCCTGTCGGCCGCGTTCCGGTGGATCCTCAACATCGTCCTGCTCTTCATCATCTACGTGGCCGTGCGGGAGACCAAGCACGTGCGCTGGATCTTCTGGGTCTTCATCCTCGGCTCGCTGGGGTCGACCGCCCTGGGCCTGGTCAGCGGCACGGAGACGGAGGGACGCATCGGCGGCTCGGGCATCAACGCCAACTACCTCGGCGAGATGCTGATCATCACCGTCGCGGTCGCCGCGACGCTGGCCGCCAACCGGGAGGTCGCCCCGCCGGCGCGAGCCCTCGCCGCCCTCTGCAGCGTGCTGTCGGTCGTCGCGATCTTCGCAACCGTCTCCCGCGGCGCGCTCGTGGGCCTCATCGTCTCGGTGCTCGTTGCGCCCTTCCTGATCGGCCCTCGCCGGCGTGTCCCGACCTTCGTCATCGGTGGGTTCGCCGCGATCATCGCGGTGATGGCGCTGCTCACCTTCGCGCCTACCCAGGACATCCGGCGCCTCAGCGGCCAGGACGACAGGACCGGAAGCGGCCGCACGGACATCTGGAAGGTCGGCCTGCGCATGTACAAGGCCAACGCGGTCAAGGGCGTCGGCGCCGGCAACTTCGCCAACAGCAACGTGCACTACCTGCTCGAGCCGGGTGTCGTCCAGCGCTCCGACCACATCATCGATGCGCCCAAGCCGGCCCACAACGTCTACCTCCAGGCCGCGGCGGAGCTGGGGACGATCGGGCTGCTGCTGTTCGTCGGCCTGCTCACGTTCATCCTGAACCTGCTGCTGCGCGCCGCGCGGCGCTTCCGGGCCGCCCAGGACCGCGCGAGCGAGCTGCTCGCACGCGGCTTGTTGATCGGCATGGTCGGCCACCTGGCAGCGCTGTTCTTCTCCACGGCGATCTACAGCAAACAGCTGTGGCTGATGCTCGCCGTTGCGGTCGCGATCGACGCGATCTCGCGCGAGAAGCCCGATCAGCGGGAGCGCACGGCCACGCCCGCCGTTGCGATCTGACTGACGAAGCTGCTGCAGCCGTCCGCGCCGCGGACGGTGTTGCCGCGTGAGACGAAGCCGATCGTGCGGTCGGTGACGCCGCGGCCGGAGATGCAGTTGTCGCGGGCCACATTGCCGTGTCCGACCGTCGGGCCCCAAGACTGGGAGATGGCGAAGTCGCTGCGCGACCCCTGGATGACGTTGTCGGCCACGAGGTTGTTCGAGGACGCGAGCCGCCCCTCGCCGGCGAAGATGACGCCGCCGCCGTTGTCGGTCATGACGTTGCGCACGACGCGGGTGCGCTGGGCGTTGGGGTAGAGGTGCACGCCGTAGCCCGGCGCGCCGCGGAAGACGTTGTTGGCGATGGTGCTGCGCAGGGCGTTCTCCACGTAGATGTTGTGGTCGAGGCGCCCGTTGCGCGGGTTGCCGCAGCCGGTGAACTCGTTGTGGCGGACGACGGCGCCGATGGCCCGGCCCCAACCGCTGTTGGAGCCCATGATCATGCAGCTCTTGAGGTGCTCGTTGGTGACCCGGTTGCCCTCGAAGCGCACGCCTCGGCCCATCACCTGCACCGTGACGGTGTCGTCGTGCAGCCAGCGGACGCGGCCGTTGATGTCGACGTCGCGCAGGGTCACGTTCGGGGCCTCGCGAGGGAAGTAGACGACGCCGCGCAGCGTGGCGCGCTCGCCCGGCGCGCTGCGGATCGTCAGGCGTGCCCCGCGGCGGCCGCCGTGGAAGAACTTCAGCACGTACCCGCCGTCCGTCATCTGGTCGTAGACCCCCGTGCGCAGGCAGCCGGTCTGCCCCGGGCGCAGGGCGTCGGCAAGGCGCTGGACCGTGCGGAAGGGCTGGCCCTCCGTGCCCGCGGCGCGGTCCCCGCCGGACGGGGCCGCGAACCGGTCGCACGCGGAGGCGACGTCGGCAGCAGCCCCCGAACCGCAGGAAGCGAGGACGAGGGCGACGAGGAAGAGAGCAGTGCGCAGGGCCATGAGAACCGGGGGAGCGGGCATGCTTATGATCGGCCGGGCGCGCACCGATCTTGACCGTAGGCGTTCGCTCAGCGACAGAGGTTCGGGAACGCCGCGCGGATCTCCGCCGGCACCCAGGTGCGGAAGTCCTTCACGAAGCGCGTCCGGTCGACCAGCGGGCGGATCGTGCGGCGCCAGGCCGGGTCGTCGCCGCCGACCGCCAGGACCGCCTCCGTGCGCTCCAGACGGCGCTCTGTCGCGGCGCGCAGCTCCTCGTCGAGGGCGGGCGACTCGAGGGCGAAGCGGATCGCGTCGCGCTGGCCCGTGAGCATGCGCCCGAGGTCGGCGTGCATCTGACCGGCGCTGTGCCGGTAGACCGCCAGGCGGTCCGCGGTCCCGGCGCCCCGGCGTCCTGTCGCGCACACGCGCAGCAGGAAATTCCAGTCCTCCGAGGCGCGCAGGCGCTCGTCGAAGCCACCGACCTCGTCGAGCACGGGGCGCGGGACGGTGCAGAACCCGCCCCCGACGAAGCTCTCGTCGAGCATGGCGAGGTAGAAGGCCCGCGGCTCCGTCGGCACGACGAGCGGCCGGTAGCGCTCATAGGCGCTGCGGCGCGCGATCCGCCGCCGGCGCTCGTCGAAGATCCAGGCGTCGCAGTAGGCGAAGCCGACGTCGTCGCCAGCCTGGAGCAGCGCGACCATCCGCTCCAGGTAGGTCGGCATCCACAGGTCGTCGGCGTCGAGGAAGGCGACGTAGGTCCCTGGGCCGCGGCGATGCCGGCGTTGCGGGCGGCCGGCAGCCCGCCGTTGGCCTGCCGGACCACGGTCCCGCGCGCGGCGGGGACCAGCCGCTCGGCCACGTCGCCGGTGGCGTCCTTCGAGCCGTCGTCGACGACGATCACCTCGTGGTCGGTGAACGTCTGGGCGGCGATGGAGGCGAGCGTCGCCGGGAGCGTGGCGGCGGCGTTGTAGGCCGGGACGACGACGGAGACCGCGGGCACGGCGCGGAGGCTACTTCCGGCGCCGGAGGCGTCCGGCGGTCTCCGTCAGCCGCCGGAAGTCGGCGGGGGCCAGGACGAGGATGGCGGCTGCGTAGACGATGGACATGACCGCCACGTCGGCCACGACGGCCAGCGCGGCACCCGGGCGGCTCGGGTCGTGCGGCATGAGGTCGAGGAACATCAGCCCGGTGACGAGCGCCAGCCCCGTCGCGGGCAGCAGCCCGCGCAGGCTCCGGGCGGCGGAGCCCAGGGAGGCGCCGATGGCCCCGGCCGCCGCACGGATCGCGTAGAGGCCGGTGAGCACGGAGATGAGCGAGATGGCCAGCGCGACGCCGACGACGTCGTCCTCGAACGCGATCAGCAGGGCGGGGAGGATGACGACGCTGATGATCGCGGTGAAGACGTGCGCCTGCGTGACCAGCTGCGGCCGGCCGGCGGCCTTGTCCGTCTCGCTGGCGATGGAGGTGAGCATCTGGCCGACCCCGACTCCGGCCAACGCACGGATGGCGTCGCCGCTGCGCGCCCATTCCGGTCCGAACAGCACGAACGCCAGGTCCCCACCGCAGACGAGCAGGATCAGCGCGATCGGGAGGCCGACCGTCAGCATCGCGGCCAGCGCCTCCGTGAAGGCCCGGCGGAAGCGCGCCGGCGTGTCGGAGATGCGCGCGAAGGCGGGCATGAGGACGTAGGAGGCGACGCTGACCCAGGCGTCGGTCGGGACGGTGGCGATGCGGATGCCGTAGGCGTACTGGCCGAGGGCGCCCGGCCCGCTGAGGCGGCCGAGGAGGATGGAGTCGAGCTGGCCGGTGGAGCGGCGGACGACCTCCGCGACGACCAGGTGGCGGGCGTAGCCGGCGAGCTCCCGCCAGGTCTTGAAGGACACCAGGGAGCGGCGCGGCCTCCAGCGCAGCAGCGCCCACGCCGCGATCCCCTGCGTCAGGTAGAGCGCGTACTGGCCGAGGAGCAGGCCCCATACGCCCATGCCCGCAGCGCACGCGCCGACGGTGACGCCGAGGCTGGCGATGCCGCCGATCGGGTCCACGGTGATGCGGCGCACGAAGGCGAAGCGCCGCTGCAGGAGAGCGTCCGGGACGATCTGGATCGCGCGCAGGAGCATCAGTCCCGACGAGGCGGCGGCGACCCAGCCGATCGTGGCGCTGTCGAAGAAGGTGCCGACCAGCGGCGCCGTGGCGAGGCCGAAGAGGGTCAGCAGCACGCCCGTGGCGAGCGTCGAGATCGTCGCCGTGCTGGCCGCCTCGTCGATGTTGCCCTTCCAGTGCAGCAGCGCGGCGAGCATCCCGGACTCGGCGAAGATGAAGCCGAACGCGAGCAGCACCTGGGCGGCGGCGAGCTGGCCGGCGTCGCTCGGCGCGATCAGGTTCGCGACGATCAGGTAGGTCAGGAACGTCAGCCCGCGCGTGAGGACGAAGCCGGCGCCGGCGAGCCCCGCCCCGCGCGCCAGGCGGTCGGAGAGGCCGTGTCGCGCGGCCTCGACGCCGGCGTCCACGGGCGGATCTGGGTCGGGCCCGGGGCCGGGGACGTCAGCCATCGGGCGCGAGCGTACTCAGACTGGGGTCAGCGTCGCCGGCGGCAGCGCTTGGCGCGGCACGGCTTCGCCACGCTCCCGCCGCTTGCCGAGAAGGCCTCGTCATCGATGACCAGCCGGGCGGCCTCGATCGGCTCGACGTCAGGGTCCGGCGAAGCCGGCGTCACGTTGTCGGTCGCGGGGGGCACCGTCGCCTCCGGCGCCGCGGTCGACGTCGGCTCGGGCGGGGCGGCGGTCGGCGCCGGGGCCGGCGTGCGGGTCGGGGCCGGCGACGCGGTGGGCGCGGCGGTCGGCGCGGGCGAGGGCGTCGCGGTGGCTGAGGCCGTCGGGGCGGTCGTGGGCGCGGGCGTGGGCGTGGCGGCCGGCGGCGGCGTCACCGTCTCCCCGCGCAGCTTGGCCGCGGTGTCGTACCCCACGATCCGCAAGCAGGCGCTGTCAGCGCCGAGGCGGTAGTCCCCGGCAGCCTTGTCGCGGTAGGCCGGTGACGCGATCAGGTTGTCACGGGCGGCGAAGCCGCCGCCGGAGATGTCGACGTTCGTCTTCGGGTTGTCGTACAGGCAGTTGCCGTCGGCGAGGTTCCCGGTGCCCACTTCCGGGCCCCAGGACGAGTGGATGCCCGGGCCGCATCCAGTCGCCGGTGATGACGTTCTGGCTGACCGTGTTGTTCGAGGAAGCCCCGCCCGACTCGCCGGCGAAGACGACGCCGCCGCCGTTGTCGACCATCACGTTGTGGGTCACGGAGGTGCGCTGGGCGTAGGGGTAGAGGTGCACGGCGTAGGCGCCGTTGCGCAGGAAGAGGTTGTCGGTGATGGTCACGCCGTCCGTCCACTCGACGTAGATCGCGTGCTCCTTGTTGTCCTGCTGCCAGCCGCACTCGTGAAACGTGTTGCGGCGGATGGTCGTGCGCTGCGGCCTGGCCCCAGCCGGGCGAGCCGAGCACCATGCAGATGGCCGAGCGCTGGTTGGTGACGTCGACGTCCTGCAGCGTGAAGTCGTCGCCCATGATCTGGATGCCGGACGTCTTGTCGGGCGTGGGGCGCCGGGCGTCGATGTCGACGTCGGTGATGGTGATGTTGTTCGCGCCGTCGAGGACGTAGATGATCCCGCGCAGGGTGGCGCGCTGGCCCGGCGTGCTGCGGATGGTGATGGGAGCGCCGGTGGCGCCGCCGTGGCCGGCGCGGAGCACGTAGGGCCCGTCGACCTCGCGGTTGTAGACGCCAGAGGCCAGGCAGCCGGTCTGGCCGGGCTGCAGCGAGTCGTAGAGCCGCTGCACCGTCAGGTACCGGGAAGCTCTGCGTGCCGGCAGCCGAGTCATTGCCGAAGGGGGACGCGTAGCGGTCGCAGGTGGCGGCAGAGGCGCCGGCGGGGACGGCGAGCAGGGCACAGCAGGACAGCGGCGACGAGGAGGAGCTGGCGGGGCACCAGACCTGTCATCGGCACGGGAGCGGCCGGCCTAGACCGCCGCTGGACACATCAGCACGCTCAGGCGGCGATGAAGGCCAACAGGCGCCGGCGCTCGGCCTCCTGCGTGCGCTCGCGGGCGCGCTCGACACCCGCGGCGACGAGCGACGCGCGCAGTTCGCCGTCGGCCAATCAGGCGACGGACGGCGTCGGCGGCGGCCTGCGCGTCCCCGGGCGGGACCAGCAGCGCGGCGCCCCCGGCCACTTCCGGCACTCCGCCGACGGCTGTGGCGACGACCGGCGCGCGCGCCGCGAACGCCTCGAGCAGGACTTGCGGCAGCCCCTCCGTCCACGAGACGTGAAGAAACAGGTCACAGGACCGGTAGCGGTCGAACAGGCCGCCGTCGAGCGGGACGTAGCCGAGCAGCTCGGCGCGGTCGGCGACGCCGAGCGCCTCCAGCCGCGCGCGCAGGTCGGCCTCCAGCGGTCCCTCGCCCACGATCTGCAACCGGTACCCGTCGCCCAGCTCGGCGAGGATGTCGGCGAGCAGCAGCGGGTTCTTCTCCGTCTCCATGCGGCCGACGGAAAGGATCGTCACCCCTTCCCCCTGCGTGCTGCGGGGCGCCTCGAGATCCGCGTCACGGACGAAGGAGACCGCGAGCTGGTGCGCGCCCGGATGGCGGGCCGCGAGGGCGGGCCCGACGGCCGTCACCCGCGCGATCCGGCCGAGCGCGCGCCAGGCGGCGTCCATCAGGCGGAAGGCGAGCTGGGGACCGAGGCGGCCCGGGAAACGGTTGCGTGCGTAGGCCAGCGTGTCCTGGCGGACGCCCAGCACGAGCCGGCGGCGGCGGACCAGCGCGAGGACGGCGAGGACGACGGCCATGGGGCTCGGGCCGTTCACCCAGACGGCGTCGACGCGGCCCAGGACGCGCCAGAACTGTGCGACCGTGCCGCCGAGCGCGCGCACGACCGCGCTCACGTCGGCGGCGTTCTCGTAGTGGGGGAGCGGCGCGAAGCTGTCCGGAGCCGGGACGACGTAGTGCGAGCGGCCCCGTCGCGGATCGAGGCGGCCGAGGACGGTGAGCGCCTCCACGCCGTCCGCCAGCCCGAACATGAACAGAGGGAACGCGCGATGGACCGTGAGCGTCCCGTCCGTGTCGCGCTGATAGATCGCGTCCTCGTAGGTGGCGAGCCGCATGGGGTGGCCGAGCTTAGGTCCGCCTCGGGGATCGACGATGATGATGTTCATGGTGTCGCTGCACGTCGCCCTCCATACCCGTGCGCTCGGGGAGCTTCTCTCCGCGTGGGCGGCCCTGCACGGCATCAGCCCCCACGCGACGCCGTTCGGCTCAGCGGCATGGGCGGAGGCCTGGTGGCCACACTTCGCGCGCGGTGGCGAGCCGTTCATCATCGTCGTGCGCGACGGGGACGAGATCGTCGGCCTGGCGCCGCTGGTGCGCCGGCGGCGCGGGCCGCTGCGCGTGCTGGAGGGGATCGGCATCGAACCCGGCGACTACTGGGACGTGCTGGCGGCCCCCGACCGCCGCGAGGAGGTCGCCGGAGTGGTCGTCGCGGAGCTGATGCGGCGCGCGGGCGAGTGGGACGCGTGGCTGCTGCGCTGCCCTCCGGTGGACTCGCCGCTGGAGGCCGCGCTGGACCGCGACGGCCTCCGGGCCGTCCACTGGCCGCGGATCGCCGCGCCCGCCATCGATCTGCCGGACAGCTTCGACGAGTACCTGGGCCACGCTCTCCTCAAGTCGCCGGCAGAACCTGCGCCGCCACCTGCGCCGCCTCGACTCGGGCGAGGTGACGCTGCGCGAGGTCAGCGATCCCGCTGAGCTCGACACGGTGATCGAGCGCTGGCAGGACCTCCGCACCCTGCAGTGGGAGTCGACGGGCAGGGTGATCAACCCGACGCACGCGACGCCCATCGTTCGCGGCCTTCATGCGCGACGTGTCGCGGCTTGCTGCATCCCGCACGATCAGGCGCAGGTCTGGGAGTTCGAGCGCGACGGGAAGGTCATCGGCAGCTACGTCAACTTCGCCGACAGCGAGGCCTACCACTGGTACCTCGGGCGGCTTCGACCCCGCCCACGCGAGCCTCGGCCTGGGCAAGATCGCCATTGGCCACGGCATCCGCGAGAGCATCGCGGCCGGCCGCCGGCGTTACGACTTCGGGCGCGGCGCCGAGGAGTACAAGTACTGGTACGGCGCGACGGACCGGCTGCTCGCGGCGCGCGTCGTCGGACACGACGGGCTGCGGTCGCGCGTCGCGCTCGCCGGTGCCGCGGTCCAGCGCCGGCGCCGGAGCCGACTAGGGCAGCGCCCGCCGGACCGCGCCGGCGGCCGCGGCGACGGGCACGCCCTCGCGGGCCATGCCCGCCAGCAGGCCGAAGCCGTAGCTGAGGTGCATGGTCGCGTAGATCGAGCGGCAGCGCGCGCGGCGTCCGCGCGGCTCGCGCCTCGGCGACGCGCGGCCGTGGTCACGCAGCGCGCCGGCGTAGGCGCCGAGCCCCAGCCGCGCGAGGCGGCTGAAAGGCGCCGCGGCGGCGGTGGCGGCGACGGCCGGCGGCAGCAGGTGCGACGGGCGCATCGCCTGCGGGTGGCGGCGGAAGGTCTTGACCTTGTGCAGCCCGTACTGCCAGTACTGGCGGCGCAGGCTGGCCAGGGAGTCGCGCGGGAGGTACTCGGCGGCCATCGCGGGCACGCACACGTGCGCGCCGGGCTCGGTGTCCTTGAGGCGGAAGGCCAGCTCGCAGTCCTGGTCGGTGAGCCACTCCTCGTCCCAGCCGCCGGCGCGCTCGAGGACGTCGCGGCGCCACATCCCGGTGAAGCCGGTGTCGACCTCGAACTCCTCGTCGCCCGCGGTGCGGAATGAGGCACCGCCGGTCCCCAGCGACGTCGAGAGCGCGAGCGCGACGCGGTCCGACCAGGCGCGCCCGTCGCCGACGGCCAGCTGCGGGCCGCTGACGTGCGTGACGCCGCCCCGCCGCAGCCGCTCGACACCCAGCCGCAGGTACTCCGGCGGGTAGCGCGTGTGCGCGTCCATGCGGGCGACGAACTCGCCGCGGGCGGCACGCAGGCCGACGTTGAGGGCGAAGGGGGTGCGCCGCCGGGGGTTGTCGAGGACACGGATGCGCGGGTCGTCCGCCGTCAGTTCGGCGAGGATCGCGCGGCTGCTGTCGCGGGAGCCGCCGTCGACGAACAGGAACTCCACGTCGCCGGCGAAGTCCTGCGCCTGCATCCGCTCTACGACCGCTCGCAGATGCTGTTCCTCGTCGAGGACCGGGACGAGCACGCTCACATCCATGGCTACTGCGGCCCGGCGGGCAGCTTGCGCCGCGCCCAGACCAGGAGCGCCAGGGCGAAGGCGAGCGACCCCAGCATCTCCAGGACCTCCTCCGCGGTGGCCAGCGGGGCGTAGGCCGAGGTCTGCCGGTCCCCGTCCCACTGGATGGCCTCGAACACCTGGGCGACGAACCACGCGCCGGCGCCGGCGAGCAGGAGGACCACGGACGCCCGTTCCCCCACACGGAGCAGGCGCAGCAGGAGGATGAGGAAAGCGACGCCGACCACCGCGACCACCGGGAGGTAGAGAACCTGCCAGTCGACTCCCGTCACGTTCTCGAGGTGCTCATGGATCGACGTGAGCTCGTCAACCGCCATGAAGAGCATCGCGGCGCCGAAGGCGGCGGCGGCGCGGCTCGACTGGACGATGGCCGCCAGCGCGGAGGTCACGGTGGCGAGAACGAGCAGGCCGAACGACCACAGCGAGGCGGGGTAGAACTCCGCGTCGAGGTCGAGGATGTAGGTGTGGCGCCAGCCCTGGAAGGCGACGAAACCGAGCACGCCGAAGACCAGGCTCACCGTGATGGCCACGCGCGCCAGCCGCCGCGGCTCCAGCGATGGGCCGTCGAGCGCGCGCTGGGCGCGGGCGACTGCTGTCGGCGCTGCGGAGGTAAGGGGCGTGGGCGTCCATGTCGCTATCATTGTGACCGTCTCGGCGTCCGTGCGTGGTGCCTGACCTCGGCCGTAAACTCGAAGCCCTTGGCCGAACGCCGACTCCACGGGCTGCAGCGCGTCCTGGGCACCAACGCCCTCTTCGCCACCGCGTACGGCAACGTCGGCTCGTCGATCTACTACGCGCTCGGCCTCGTCGCCTCGTACGCGCTCGGCCTCACGCCCGTCGTGTTCGTCATCACCGGCGTCTTCTTCTTCATGACGGCCGCCTCCTACGCGGAGGCGACCGCGATGTTCCCGGAGGCCGGCGGCTCGTCGTCGTTCGCGCGCCGGGCGTTCAACGAGTTCTGGTCGTTCTTCGCCGCCTGGGCGGGGATGCTCACCTACACGCTGACGGTCGCCATCAGCGCCTTCTTCGTCCCGCACTACCTGGGCGGCCTGTTCTGGGACTTCCTGCGCCACGCGCCGGGCGACATCATCGGCGGCGCGGTCGTGGTGGCGGGCCTGGTCGCGCTCAACGTCCGCGGGACGGAGGAGTCGACCTCCGTCAACGTCCTGCTGGCGGTCATCGACTTCGCCACCCAGCTGCTGCTGGTGCTGCTCGGCGTCTTCGTCGTCCTCTCGCCGGACGTGCTGGTCGCCAACGTCGACCTCGGGACGGCGCCGACGTGGTCGCAGTTCGTGCTGGCGATCCCGATCGGCATGCTCGCCTACACGGGCATCGAGACGATCTCGAACATGGCCGAGGAGGCCAAGGACGAGACGGTGACGATCCCGCAGGCGATCAACCGCGTGCGCCTCGCCGTCTTCGCGATCTACCTCACGCTGCCGTCCATCGCCCTGTCCGCGCTGCCGGTCCAGACGGCCGAGGCGGGGGACAAGGCGGTCACCAGCGGCGCGGTCAAGGTCGGCGAGATGTTCACGAACCTGGGCCTCACGGAGGAGCAGGGCGGCAGCGCCGGCGACCCGATCCTCGGCCTCGTGCGGGCCATGGACCTCGGGCCGCTGCAGGGCGTCACGGAGATCTACGTCGGCCTGCTGGCGGCCACGATCCTCTTCCTGGCCACCAACGCCGGGCTGATCGGCGTCTCCCGGCTCGTCTACTCGATGGGCATCCACCGCCAGATGCCCGACGGGCTGCGGCGGCTGCACCCGAAGTACCAGACCCCGTACATCGGCATCATCCTCTTCGGCGGCCTGGCGATCGTCGCGCTGCTGCCCGGCCAGGCGGACTTCCTGGGCGGCCTGTACTCGTTCGGCGCGCTGCTTCGTTCACCGTCGCGCACGTCTCCGTCGCGCGGCTGCGCAAGACGATGCCCGACCGCAAGCGGCCCTACCGCGGCCCGGGGAACCTGCAGATCGGCGACTACGACGCGCCGATGTTCGCGATCGTCGGCGGCACCTTCACCTTCATCGCCTTCGTCGTCATCACCGTGCTCAACCCGGGGGTGGCGATCGCCGGCGTCGGCTGGCTGCTGCTGGGCGTGTGCATCTACGTCCCCTACCGGCGCCGGATGGGCCTGGACCTGACCTCGACGCACAAGGTGGCGATCCCGCAGCCGGTGGTCGACCACGAGGCGGAGTACGACTCCGTGCTCGTCGCGCTCTCCGGCGAGGACGGCTACAACCCGCGCATCGTCGCCACGGCGGCCAAGCTCGCCGCCCGCCGCCGCCACGGCATCCACGTCCTCGTGACGATCCCGGTCCCGTACGCGCTGGCGCTGGACGAGCGCATGCCGGCCGCGGAGGCGGCGGCCGACTCGATCATCGAGCAGGCGCGCGTGGCCGGCGGGCGGCGGGTCACCGGGCACTGGGAGAAGGTGCGCGCGGGCCAGGCCGGCCGGCGCATCATCGAGGAGGCCGAGGACATGCGCGCGTCGGCGATCGTGATCGGGCTGCCGCGGCGCGTGGCGGGCGGCTCCCTGTTCGGCAAGACGCTCGAGACGGTGCTGGCCGACCGCCCGTGCCGCGTCGTCATCGAGTCCGCGCCCGACGACGCCGCGCAGCGCAGCGCGGCGGTGACGGCCATGCGCGCCGAGGCCGTATGAGCGTCCGCACGCACCTGCTGCCGCTGGTCATGCTGCTGCTCGGCCTGGCGATCGTGGTGCGGACGGCGTCGGAGGGCGGCGGCGCGGGGTACGTCATCGGCGCGCTGCTGGCGATCGCGGGCGGGCTGCGGCTGTGGGCCGAAGAGCGCGCCCGGACATGAGGCAGCGGCTGGGCTCGCCGGTCCTCTGGGGGATCGTGCAGGCCTTCGTCGCCGCCGGCTTCTACTTCTCGCTGGGCATCGTCGCCGAGCGCGCGCAGGGCTGGACGTGGGTCGTCTACCTGGCGGCCGCCGTCTTCTTCGTCCTGACCGCGATGTCCTACATGGAGGCCGCGTCGCTGCACCAGGAGCGCGGCGGCGCCACGATCATCGCCCGCTACGCCTTCAACGAGCTGATCTCGTTCATCGCCGGCTGGGCGATCATGCTCGACTACGTGATCCTGATCGCCCTCACGGCGTTCACGATCACGGACTACCTGGCCGTGTTCTGGGACCCCGCTCGGGGACGGCGGGCTCGAGCTGGTGCGTGGCGATCGGCGTGATCGCCGCTGGTGACGCTGATCAACGTGCGCGGCATCGACCCGCGGCGGTTCCTGCGCTTCTTCGTCTTCGCGCTCGCCGACCTCGGCGCGCAGGTCTTCCTGCTCGTCATCGGGCTGATCGTCCTGTTCGACCCGTCCGTGATCGCGCATCCCGTGCGCTTCGGCGGGCCGATCGACCTCGACGACCTGTTCTTCGCGTTCCCGCTGGCGATCGTCGCCTTCACCGCGCTGGACGCGTCCTCGGGCTTCTCCGGGCAGGTGAAGGTCGGCCGCGCCGGCCTCAAGCGGCTGCTGGCCGTGCGCGTCGGGTGCCTGATGGTCGCCTACGTCGGCCTGGCGCTGGTGGCGTCCTCGACCATCGGGCCGGGGACGGGTGCGGGGACGCGGTGGGACCGGCATCCGCGTGGACGCGCCGCTGCTCGGGCGTCATCGACGCCGTGCGAGCAGGACGGGCTGCGCGAGGCGCTGCGGGTGGTCGTCGCGGTGTCGGCGACGCTCGTGCTCTTCACCGCCTGCCTGGGGTCGATGCTCGGCCTGTCGCGGCTGGGCTACTCGCTGGCGGTCAACCGGCAGATCCCGTCGAAGATCGGGCGGCTGCACCCGCGCTTCAAGACGCCGACGGTGGTCATCGGCCTCGGCGCGCTGCTGGCGATCGCGCTGATCATCCCGGAGGACACGGAGTTCCTCGGCGCGATCTACGCGTTCGGGGCGACGCTCGCGTTCCTCATCGTCCACCTCAGCGTGCTCGTGCTGCGCCGCCGCGAGCCCGACCGCGACCGCCCGTTCCGCGTCCCGTTCGACGTCGCCGGCCTGCCCGTCCCCGCGATGGTCGGCGCGCTCGTGGCGGGCGGCGCGCTCGTCGCCGTGCTGGCGCTGCACACCTCCGCGCGCTGGGTCGGGCCCGTCTGGATGCTGCTCGGGATCGTGCTCTACGTCGCCTACCGGGCGGGCTCGGAGAAGTCGCTGACGCGGCGGCTGACGGTGCCGGAGGACACGCTGACGCTGGAGGCCGGGCCCGCCGCCGAGTACGGGTCGATCCTCGTGCCCGTGTTCGGCAACGAGCTCGACGACGACATCATGCAGACGGCGGGCCGGCTCGCCGCGGAGGAGCCCCTGGACGGCGACGAGGAGGACGAGGGCGCCCAGATCGAGGCGCTGTGGGTCATGGTCATCCCGATGTCGCTGCCGCTGGACGGCCGGGTGCCCGACGCCGACGTCAAGCACGCCCGCGAGCGCCTGCACCACGCCAAGCAGGTGGGGGAGGAGTACGAGGGCGTCGTCGTCAACCCGTTCATCTCGCGGGCGCGGTCGGCCGGCGAGGCGATCGTGCGCGAGGCGCGCCGGCGCGGGGTGGAGGCGATCGTCATGCCCGCCGAGGAGCCGTCGCGGATCCGCGGCGGCGTGCTGCTCGGCGGCCGCGAGGGGCTGCGGTCGACCTTCGTCGGGGACACCACGCGCTACGTCATCAACAAGGCGCCCTGCCGGGTGATCCTGACCGCCCCGCCGTCGTCGTCGGGCCGCAAGATCCGCGAGCGCCCCGGGGCGCCGCCGCCGTCCGGCGATCCCGTTCGCCGCGCCTTCACCTTGCGCCGGTAGGCTCCGCCGCCATGTTCGTGCTCGTCGTCGGCGCGGGTCGCGTGGGGGCCGCCGTGGCCACCACCGCGCTGCGCGCGGGTCACACCGTCTCCGTCCTGGACGAGGACCCGCTCTCCCACGAGCGCCTCGACGTCGAGCTCGGCCAGGCCTGGGAGGCCGCCGGCGGGCGCTTCACGATCGGCACCGCGCTGGAGATCGACGCGCTGCAGGAGGCGGGCATCGCCGAGGCCGACGTCTTCATCGCCTCCACCAACGGCGACAACACCAACCTCGTCGTCTCCCAGCTCGCCCGGCTGCGCTTCGAGGTCCCCAAGGTGATCGCCCGCATCCTCGACCCGCGGCGCGCCGCCTGGTACGCCGAGCAGGGCCTGCACACCGTCTGCCCGACCGCGATCGCGATCGACCAGCTCGAGCGCGCCGCGCTCGGCGAGGGCGAGCAGGCCGTCGGCCGCTCCGGCGAGGAAGGCGCCTAGGCATGTACGTCATCGTCGCCGGGGCCGGCAAGGTCGGCTGGAACCTCGCCCGCGAGCTGCTCGAGAAGGACAACGAGGTCACGGTCATCGAGGCCGACCGCCGCCGCTACCTGACCGTCGAGCAGGAGCTCGAGCACGCCGTCCAGTACGGCGACGCCACCGAGCTGTGGGTGCTCGAGCGCGCCGGCATCAACCGCGCCGACCTGGTCGTGGCCGTCACCGGCGACGACGAGGACAACCTGCTGATCTGCCAGGTCGCCAAGCAGAAGTACAACGTCGAGCGGATCATCGCCCGCTGCAACAACCCGCGCAACCTCGAGCTCTTCAAGCTCCTGGAGATCCAGCCCGCGGTCTCCGCCACCGACCTGATCCTGCGCCTGATCGAGCACGAGGTCCCCAAGTACGGCCTCGTCCACCTGCTCGACCTGCCGGAGGAGCGCCTGGAGATCATCGAGCTCGTCGTCTCCGACGGCTCGCCCGCCGCCGGCTGCGCGGTGCAGGACCTCGACCTCCCCGACGGCGCCCTCGTGGTCGCCGTGCTGCGCTCGGAGGGCGGCGGCTTCGTCCCCAAGGCGGACACGGTCATCGCCGCCGGGGACGAGGTCCTCGTGGTCCTCGACCCGGGCCTCGAGGAGATCATCACGCGAGACGTTCGTCTCCGCCGCCGACCGCGACTAGCGGCGGCTATCCTCTCCCGGCCGGCGAACACCACCGCCGACCATTGGGGAGTGGTGTAATTGGCAACACGCCAGTTTCTGGTACTGGTATTTGGGGTTCGAGTCCCTGCTCCCCAGCTCTTGTAGGAGGTAGCCCGTCAGTCGGCCGCGGTCTCGGTGGAGGGGTCGCCGAGACCCACAGGCGGTGGCGTGGCGAGGCCGTCTTCGACGCGCGGCACTTCGAGCTCATCGTCGCGTCCACCGCGCAGCTTGGGCGGCTTCGCTTGCCATGTCTTCAGGTTCTGCACCAACTCGCGGTAGAACTCGAACGCCTGCGCACGGGTGTCGTGGATGAACGATCCTTTGGCCTTGCCGCGCTTGAGGCCCATCGGTCGCGAGAGCGTCAGCGTGAAGGCCCGCGGCTCCCGCTTGGGGTCTCCGGCGGAGAGCAGGCGCTGCGGGAACTCCCGCGCTTCAGATAGAAGCAACGAGGTGGTCTCTCGAACGCCGCCGAATCGGACCTCGATCCGCAAGGTGTCCGGCGCGTCCTTGAGCTGACGCAGCAACCAGTTGATCCGAGCGGAGGGCCGACCTTCCTTCGGTGCATCCAGGGCGACGCTCGTGTGGATCTGCCGCGTTCTCAGGTCGGCAGCGATCTGCATCGGAGCCACTGTGTCGGGGACCTTGACGTTGGCCTCCAGTGTCCCGGCCTCTGCCAGCGACTTCACCAGCGTGTCGACGCGCTGGTCGTTGCTCTGACCTCGAGGCCGCGACATCGTGACCGAGCGAACCTCCTTGTCGGCCGCCCGCAGGGTCCCGTGACGTGCGGCGTCACGGACCTTTACCCATTCGGTTCCCATGTCGGTGAAGCCACTGGCCCCTGATGCGTCATGATCCAGGTAGGCGATGAGCTCGCCGAGGATCCAGGCTTGATCCGGATCGTCGATACCGCGAAAGCGATGCTGGACAACAGCCTCAGTGATGATGTGCCACCAAGGCAGATGCCAGAGCGAGACCTTTCGGAGCTTGCGCTTGTCGACCGTCACCGGAGAATGAGATGCGTCGGCCGGCCGCGCTCGACGACGATGGCTCCGTCGGGAATGGAGATCTTCCCGTCGGCATCCTGGAACCGGACCTCAGCGAAGGTGGAGATCCTGCCTTTCGGAGCACCAAGACCCTTCAAGAGAGCGTGACCGAAGTCCGGAACCGCCCGCATGACCGCGAGAAGGGACGAAGTCGCCCGCTTCTCCTGCTCTTCCTGTCCGCGGATACCCACCGTCGGGATGAGCCTCGCCGGGTGCCACTCCTGTTCCTGGGGCATAGGCGCGATAGCTACCGCGCACTTGACGTGCCCCGCTGAGCCGGTCGTTCTCCTCGCGTGACGAGGCGAACGACGGGGTCACTGTCGGCGCCGGCCGCCGCCGAGGACGATCGCGGCGCCCAGCAGCAGCAGGGCGGCGATGGAGATGACGGCGCCCCAGCGCACGCTGGCGGGCCGGTACTCGAAGCGCACCTCGTGCCGTCCGGCCGGGACGGGCACGGAGCGGAAGGCCGCGTTGGTGGCGGCGATGGGCACGCGGCGCCCGTCCACGGTGGCCTGCCAGCCGGGGTAGAAGGTGTCCAGCAGGACGAGGCGGCCCGGACGGGGGGCGTCGGCCTCGATCGTGACCGTGGTGTCCGTGCGGGTGACTCGGCGGGCGGGCGTGGCCGCGGCGGGAGAGGAGGGCGACGCGGCGGCGGTCTCGACGACGGGCGTGTCGCGGAGCGCGCGGGCGGTGCCGTCTTCCACGAGCTGGACCGACTCGCGCAGGCCGCCGCTGGAGCGCCAGCCGTAGGCGACGAAGGCCTCGGGCAGCGCGGTGGGGTTGGCGGCGACGGCGCCATCCGGGAAGAGGACGGTGCGGACGGCGAACACGTCGAGCAGCCGCTGCCCGCGCGGATCAGGGGCGCCTGCGCCGACGCGCCGAGCAGGCCGGGGACGAGCGCGTTGTAGAGGGTGGTCGTGCGCTCGAGCGCGGGCTGCTCGTGGCCGCGGGCGTCGCGGAGCCCCCAGCGCGAGGCGGTGTTGGGCTCGAGCCCGCCGATGCCGATGACGCGGCCGTCGCTCTGCTGCAGGGTGCGGAGCGTCGCCGTCGGGCGCGGCTCGGCCTGGGCGCGTTCGATGGCCGGGTTGTAGCCCGCGCCGAGCAGGAGCAGGTCGGCGGCCGCGATCGCGCAGGCCGCGAGGCCGATCGAGCGCGCGATGGCGCCGGGCGAGCGCGACGAGCGCGACGGCGGCGAGGCCGAGGACCAGCCAGCGCAGGCCGGCGTCCCGCGGCAGGCCCCCGCCGGCGATCAGCGCCACCAGCGCAGGCACCGCCGTCAGCGCGCCCACCGCGATCAGCATCCGCCGCCGCTCGGCCGCCTCGGCTTCGAGCAGCCGGTGCAGGCCGAGGCCGCCGAGCATCGCCAGGGCGAACGCCGACAGGGACAGCGAGCGCGTGAGGTTGATGCGGTCGAGCACGGGGAGGTCGGCGGCCACGGACGCGACGGCCCGGTGTCCCAGGCGACCAGGACCCCGACCAGCGCCAGGGCGGCGAAGAACACCTGGGGGGCGGAGACCCGGCGGCCGGCGAGCCCGGCGACGGCCAGGAGGGTCGGAACCGCGCCGGCGTACAGCGTCCGTTCCGTGAAGTTGCTCGGGCCCGGGACCTGCGCGCCGCCGTCCGGCCGGCCCCACCACTCGGGGGCGAACAGGGAGAGGGCGGAGCGCAGCGGCAGCGGCGCCCCGGCGCGGGAGGTCTCGGCGGCGTGTCTCAGCGCCTCGACGAGCGGCAGCAGCATGACCATGCCCATGGCGACGCCGACCGCCCCGGCCGCCGCGCCGAGCAGCCGTGTGCGGCGCGCGTCCGCCCGCCAGCCGATCCACACGGCGACGGGGAGGCAGACCAGCAGCGCGCTCTCGGGCTGGCCGCTCAACCAGGCCAGGCCGACGGCGAGCCCGAGCCACCCGGCGTCGCGCACCCGGCCGGCCTTCACCAACCGCTCCCCGAGCCAGAACAGCCAGGGCAGCAGCACGTAGGCGTTGACGTGCGGGTGCATCAGCCAGTCGACCATGTAGCTGCCGAAGGCGAAGGAGACCCCGGCGAGCAGGGCGGGGGAGCGGCCCAGGCCGAGCGCCCGCGCGAAGAGCATCGTCCCCAGCGCGGCGAGGCCGAGCTTGAGGACCGCGATCCAGGCCAGCGACCCGAAGAAGTCGAAGACGACGCCGAGCCACGTCAGGGGGAACAGCGGCGCGCTCTGCTGCTGGGCCAGCAGCGGCGTCCCGGCCGACTGCGCGGCCGACCAGGTCGGCAGCCGCCCCGCCCGCAGCGCCGCGCGGACCTCGAGACCGTCGGGCTCGAAGACGTAGGCGGCGTCGTACTGCAGCGGGTTCGCCGCCGTCCCTGCGACCCCGAAGGGCGGCTCGTGCAGCGGCTGGTCGGACGCCGAGAGGACCTTCCCGCCGAGCGTGGCGGGGGCGAAGAGGACGATCGCCAGCAGGAACGGGACCGCCGCGTACGCCCACCTCACGGCGGGGACCTTATGCGGCCGCCTGCTCCGCCCAGTCGCGGTAGAGCGCGTAGTAGGCGCCCTGCGCGGCGATCAGCTCGTCGTGCGTGCCCTGCTCGGCGATGCGGCCGTGCTCGAGCACGATGATCCGCCCCGCGCGCTGGATGGTCGACAGCCGGTGGGCGATGACGATCGCGGTGCGCCCGGCGAGCAGGCGGCGCAGCCCGTCCTCGATGCGCGTCTCCGTGTGGATGTCGACGTTGGAGGTCGCCTCGTCGAGCACGAGGATGCGCGGGTCGGCGATCAGGGCGCGGGCGAAGGCGATCAGCTGGCGCTGGCCCGCGGACAGGTGCGAGCCACGCTCGCCGACGTCCGTGTCGTAGCCGTCGGGCATGGTCGCGACCACGTCGTCCAGACCGACCGCGCGGGCGGCGTCGACCACGTCGTCCTGCGTGGCGTCCGGGCGCCCGAAGGCGATGTTGTCGGCCACGGAGCCCGAGAACAGGAACGCCTCCTGGGGCACGATGCCCAGCTGGCGGCGCAGGGAGCCCTGGGTGACGTCGCGCAGGTCGTGGCCGTCGACGCGGACCGCGGCCCGACGTCGGGTCGTGGAAGCGCGCGACGAGCTTGGCGAAGGTGGACTTGCCCGCTCCAGTCGAACCCACGAGCGCGACCGTCTGGCCGGGCGGGATGACGAGGTCGACGTCAGCCAGGGCGGGGGAGTCCTCGCGGTTCTCGTAGGCGAAGGTGACCCCGTCGAAGGTGATCTCCCCGCGCACGTGCGGGAGCGTCGATCGCGCCCGGGGCGTCCTCGAGGTCGGGCTCCTCGTCGAGCAGCTCGAAGATCTTGTCCAGCGCCGCCATGCCCGCCTGGTAGGTCGTGTACAGCTGCGAGAGCTGCTGGATGGGGTCGAAGAAGTTCTGCAGCGCGGCGATGAAGGCGACGAGGACGCCGACGGTGACGTCCCCCTCGATGGCCTGGATGCCGCCGTAGAGCAGGATGCCGCCTTGCACGAGCGCCGACAGCATCTCCACGCCCGGGAAGTAGGCGGCGTTGAGGTTGACCGTCTTCATGTTCGCGACGCGGTTGTCCTCGTTGAGCTCGGCGAAGCGCGCCTGGTGCCGCGGCTCCTGCGCGAACAGCTTCACCACGCGCACGCCCGACAGCGTCTCCTGCAGGTAGGCGGTGATCCAGGCGACCTTCTCGCGGGTCTGCTTGTAGGCGTCGGCGGAGACGATCCGGAAGAGGAAGGACGCGATGCCGAGCACGGGGAAGACGAGGTAGGTCAACAGCGCGAGCTGCGCGTCCAGGAAGAAGAGGATCGCGGCGGTGCCGAGCAGGGTCAGCGTCGAGCCGAACAGGGTGACGACGCCGTCCGTGACGAGCTGGTCGAGCGCCTGCACGTCGTTGGTCATGCGCGAGATCAGCACGCCCGGCCTGGCGGCGCGAGTAGAAGCCGATGGACAGCGACTGCAGGTGGGTGAAGATCCGCAGCCGCAGGTCCTGCAGGACGCGCTGCCCGACCCAGCCGACGAGGTAGGTCTGCAGGTAGGTGGCGAGGAAGTAGACGACCGCCGTGCCCGAGGAAGGCGAGCACGACGAGGTCGAGCGTCCCCTTGTCCTTCTGCCCGATGCCCTCGTCGATGGCCAGCTTGGCCAGGGGCGGCGGCGCCAGCGACGCGGCGGTGGCGAACAGCAGCGCGAGCCCCATGAGGAGCACGCGCCCGCGGTAGGGGCGCAGCAGCTCGGCGATGCCGCGCAGCTGGCGGCGGCGGACGCTCATAGCCCCACCGTCTGCGGCTCGAGCGGCTTGCGGTTGAGGAAGACCTGGTCCGGCAGGCCCTTGGCGGCGATCTCCGCGTACAGGTCGGACTGCTCGAGCAGCTCGTCGTGCGTGCCGCTGGCGATCACGCGGCCGCCGTCGAGGACGACCACGAAGTCGGCCAGCGCGATGGTGGAGAGCCGGTGGGCGATGACGAACGTCGTCCGGCCCTGCATCGCCGTGCGCAGCGCCTCCTTGATCTGCTGCTCCGTCGACGCGTCCACGGCGGAGGTGGCGTCGTCGAGGATGAGGATGCGCGGGTCGGCGAGCAGCGCGCGGGCGATGGCCAGGCGCTGGCGCTGGCCGCCGGAGACGGTGAGGCCGCGCTCGCCGATGCGCGTGTCGTAGCCCTCGGGCAGCCCGTCGATGAAGCTCGGCGGCCTGCGCGGCCCGCGCGGCGGCCACGACCTCCTCGCGGCGTCGCGTCCGGCCGCGCGTAGGCGATGTTGTTGTGGACGGTGTCCGAGAACAGGAACGGGTCGTCGGTGACGACGGCGATCTCGCGGCGCAGCGCGGTCAGGTCGATGTCGCGCACGTCGACGCCGTCGACGAGCACCGCGCCGGCGGTCGGCTCGTACAGGCGCGGGATGAGCGAGACGAGCGCGGACTTGCCCGAGCCCGTCCCGCCGACCAGCGCCACCGTGCGACCCGGCCGGCACGGTCAGGGAGACGTCGGTCAGCGCGTTCTGCCTGCGCGCCCGCGAAGGCGAAGGAGACGTCGCGCAGCTCGACCCGGCCCCGACCTGGCATCAGGGGGCCTGGTGCCGACCTGATCCACGTTGGGCTCGCGGTCGAGGATCTCGAACAGGCGCGCGCCGGACGCGACGGCGCGCTGGGACATGCCGAGGGCGACGCCGAGCATGCGCATCGGCGCGGCGAGCATGAGCACGTACGTGTAGAAGGCGGCGAACTCGCCCGTGGTCAGCGTCCCGTCGATCACCCGGCGCCCGCCGACGACGAGGATGGCGGCCAGGCCGAGCTGGGGGAGGAAGGCGAGCAGCGGGTTGTAGAACGCGCGCAGCCGCGTCGCGATGCAGGTTCTGGTCGAAGACGTGCTGGACGCTGGAGCGGAAGCGGGTCAGCTGGCGCTCCTCGCGCGCGAAGGCCTTGACGACGCGCACGCCGGAGACGTTCTCCTCCGCGTCGGCGGTCAGCTCGGCGATGCGCTGCTGGACCTCCTGCAGCGCCGGGCGCGACGCATCCCGTAGCGGTTGGCGATCACGACGACGAACGGGGTCGGGATCAGCGCGAGCAGACCGAGGCCGGGCTGCAGCGCGATCATCGCGATGGCGGCGAGGATGATCGTCAGCGCCGACTGCGTGATGAAAACCAAGCCGTAGCCGAGGAAGAAGCGCACGGAGGAGAGGTCGACCGTGGCGCGCGACATCAGCTGCCCCGTCTGCTGGTCGTCGAAGAAGCCCATGTCGATCTTGAGCAGGTGCGCGTAGAGCGCCTCGCGCATGTCGACCTCGACGCCGAGCGACACGCGGCCGGCCACGAGCCGCCGCGCGACGGACAGCAGCAGGCGCGCCAGGGCGGCCAGCACGATGACCAGGCAGATGATCCGCAGACCGCCGCGCTCGCCGTGCCTGGATGCGGTCGATCGCCCTGCCCGTGAGCGCCGGCAGGGCCGCCGTGCCGACCATCGCGAGCGCCGCGAGGACCAGCGACCCGATCGCCCCGGCGCGGTAGGGGCGCAGGAAGGTCAGGAGACGGAGGAAGGTGCGCACGCAACTACCACGGTAGGCGCCGCGTCTATGCGAAACTCGCGCCCGGATGTCCGACGCGATCGCCCTGCGCAACCGGTTCGCCATGGCCAAGGGCGCCTGGGAGGAGCACCTCCGGGGCGTGCCGTTCCCCGCGCTGGGCGAGGGCACCGCGGAGGAGAAGATCGAGCGCCTCGAGCTCGCCCTCGTCGACACCATGCGCGAGCGGGCGCGGCCCGAGACCGCCGAGATGGTCGCCGACGGGATGTGGGGCATCGTCCACGACCGCCCCGACGGCGACCCGGTCAAGGAGCGCGTGACCCAGCACCACGAGTCCCTGGCCCGCATGGGCCACCGTGGCATCCGCTGAGCCAACGGTTCGGCTTGTGCGCGACCTGCGCGCACCAGCAGATCGTGAAGTCCGGCCGCGGCAGCGTGTTCAGCCTCTGCCGCCGGCACGAAGGACGGAGCCGAAGCGCTACCCGAAGTACCCGCGGATGCCGGTCGTGCGCTGTGCGGGCTATGCCTTGAGCACGGACCTCAAGCGCGTCCTGAACCGCCGCGGAAGACGAGGAGCGATCGAGCACGAGGAAGCCGGCGCCCGTCTGGTCCGGGACGACGGAGGCGGTGAAGCCGTGCACCTGGGCGAAGGCGCCGAACGTGGCCTCCTCGCCGTTCGGTGAGCGTCGACGGCCGCGGCGGCTGCTCCGGGTCCGGGAACGTGTCCGTGAGCGGGCGCTTCAGCGAAGCCTCGACGTCGCCGGGCAGGAACAGCATCGCGCCGACGGGCGACTCCTTGGTCGCGGCCGCGGCGATCTCGCCCGAGGTCAGCTTGCCGTCCGTGGCGGTGGGCGCGAGCGGGTCGGCCGCCTTCGTGTCCGCGTCGGCGGCCTTCTGGCGCGGGGACGGCGGCGGGGGCGGGAGGAAGGCGACGACGTTGTCGATCCCCTTGACGTACTTGAAGGCGTACAGCGACAGCTCGTAGGCCTCGCGCTGGACGAGGCGCAGGCGCTTGGCCGACGGCTCGCCCGTGTCGATGGAGCCGTTCGGGCCGAGGCCCTTGAGCACGAAGAGCAGCGACTTGCCGGGGACGTCGATGATGTCGGCGCCCTCGCCCTTGCCGGTCGAGCGGATGACGACGTTGAGCGGCGTGCCGCCGATCTCCAGGCGCTGCGCGTAGACGTCGACGAGCTGGTCGCCCGAGTCCTGGCGGTACTCGTGGCCGACGTGCTGGGCGATCTCGATCGCCGCGATGTCCGGGTCCTTCGACTTGGGCTTCCACGCCGACCACTGCTGCGCGCGGACGCTGTCGTCGCCCGTGATGACCAGCGCGATGATGACCATGGCGGCGACGCCGATGCCCACCAGCGCGCCGAGGATGAAGCCGAAGCGCGACTTGTACTCGGAGCCGCCGGCGAGGGGCTCGACGGGCGTGACGGCCTCGACGGCGGCCTGGTGCTCCTCGTCCGTGCGCAGCAGCGAGGAGGTCGAGAACGGCGCCGCCGCTCTTCTCCCACGTCGCCCTCGGGCCGCCCGGCGGGGGACGGGGGCGGGATCAGATCGCGGGCCACGTGGACTCCTCCAGCAGGTCGATCTCCGGCTTGCGCAGGTCGACCGACTTCAACAGGTTCTCGACGTCGTCGCCGTAGAGCTCGCCGGCCTCCTCGAGGCGGGTGGCGACCTCGTCGACGGCGTCGCGGTTGGCGGTGATCGTGGCGTGCGCGATGACGAAGCACTGGCCGAGGAGCTCCGTCATCAGCTCGCGCTTGGCGCTTGTCGCCGATCACGGCGGCCAGCGGCTGCGCGTCCATCATCCCGCCGCCGGAGCGGTGCAGGATCTGGTTGCCGATGTCGCGGCAGCGCGTGCGGATCGCGCTCCTCGGCCTCCTCGCGCTCCTCCGCGTCCTCGATGCGCCCGGACAGGTCGATGGCCGTCGGGCCCATGCCGGTGATGCCGACCATGCGGGCGGCGCCCCAGGTCGCCTGGCCGAGGTCGCCGGCGACGCCCGTCGTGTTCTGCTCGTAGAAGACGTACTCGGCCGCCATGGCGCCCAGCGTCCAGATCAGGGAGGCGACCTCCTCCGAGCGCCAGTGGCCGAAGCGCTCCTCGATCTCCATCGCCTGGTGGTGGCCGCCGGTGCGCCCGCGGCGGCGGATCGACAGGCGCGTGGACAGGCGGTTCTCGGCGTAGATGTGCGAGCAGACGGCATGGCCGGCCTCGTGGATGGCGGTCGCCCGCGCCTCGTGCGGCGGCACGGGCTGGTCGATGGCGACGCCGGCCTCGACCACGGTCATCGCCTCGACGAGGTCGTTCCAGGCGAACTCGTCGCGCCCGTCGGCGTGGGCGTAGGTGAGCGCCATGGAGCAGACCTGGTCGATCATCGCCGGCGAGTAGCCGGAGGTGATGCGCGCCATCTCGTCGCGGCGCTTGGGCGTGTCGAGGTCGTCCTCGTGGGCGACCTTGTTGATGTAGAGGTCGAAGATGTCGCGCCGGTCCTCCCAGCGCGGGGTGCGGAAGTACACGTGGCGGCCCATGCGGCCCGGGCGCACGAGCGCGGGGTCGAGGCTCTCCAGCGGGACGTTGGTGGCCCCGATGAAGTAGATCTCCTCCTTGCGCGGCCGGGGCGGCTTGAGGCGCAGCTTCGCCTTGCCCGACCTGCGACGGCACGATGTAGAGCGCGTCGAGGAACGTGTTCATGCGGTTGGTGACGTAGCGCTTGGTGAACGGCGGGTCGTCGATGCCGTCCATGACCACGAGCAGCGAGTTCAGCGCCATGCCGCCGCCCATGCCGCCCATCATCCCCGGGATCATCGCGGCGGATCGCCGTCCGACACCCGCGCGTAGACGGCGGGGTAGGGGGAGCGGCGCTCGGGCGCGCGGGCCGCGAACTGGCGCTCGCGCCATGCGGCGTCTCCAGCGATGACGTCCTCGGACGGCGGAGCGCCGAGCTCCACACGTCCGAGAGGCCGCTGGCGCCGCCGGCGCCGAGCGCCTGCCGGCGCATGCCGACGGCGTCGATCTCGTCGATGAAGACGATGCACTGGCCGCCCCACTTGGCCGCCTGCTTCTTGGCCTTGCGAGCCAGGTAGCGGACCAGCACGGCGTCCATCCCGATGAAGGTCTGCGCGAAGCCCGAGCCCGGGATGGTCACGAACGGGCAGTTGAAGGACGTGGCGATGCCCTTGGAGAGCATCGTCTTGCCGGTGCCCGGCGCGCCGAGGAAGAGGACGCCGCGCTCGCGCTTGCCGCCGGCCTTGACGAACTCGTCGCCCGACTGCCACAGGGAGACGATGCGGGTGATCTCCTCGCGCGCCTCGGCCTGGCCGCGGACGTCGGCGAGCTTGACGCCCCAGTCCGCGTCGCCGGGCTCGTAGGTCTTGATCTGCTGGGCGCCCATGATCACGAGCGGCCCGAACAGGATCAGGAAGTTGACGAAGAACAGCGCGCCGACCGTGAGCAGCGTCGTCGGCGCCGACGACGCCGCGTCGGGGATCGCGTTCGAGGACGTCGCTCGATGCCGTCGGCGAAGCGACTTGGCGCCGAACAGGGCGCTCGAGCCCGGACACGATGAGGAACAGCGTCCCGAGGACGATCACCTGGCGGAAGCGGCGCTTCCAGTACCAGAGGCGCCGCCGGCCGACGACGTCCTGCTCGCGCAGCGTGTCCTCCGCGCCGTAGATCGCCGGGCGCGGGATCAGCATGTGGGCGACGATGTCGATCAGGCCGCGGAAGGCGCCGATGGACAGGATCGTCAGCAGGATCGCCGGGACCAGCGGGAGGTCGGCCGTCCCGTAGAGCAGCGCGAAGAAGACCGGCGAGACGACGATCGCGATCGCGGTGGCGACCCGGTCGAGCCGCCGCCACTCACCCGCGAGCGCCAGGGCCTCCGCGATGCGGCGCCGCCGCGTGGGAGGAGGAGGGAGCTCCGCGGCCACTGCGAGGCGAGAATAGGGGTCGCGACCGTAGGGTCCGCGCCGGATTCACCCCCGCTTTAGGACCCGCTGGACGGATGTCCGACAGACGCCGGGGTGCGTTCATGCCGATGCTGCACGGACTGTGTTCCTGGGTGCCGCCATCGCCCTGGCCGGAGCGCTCGTCCTGCTCGGCCTCGTCCTCGTCCTGCTCCGCCGCTCGCGTCAGCGGGAGGAGCGCCTGTGGGCGCTCACGGGCGAGGGGCTCGCCGAGGTGGCGCTGGACGGCACCATCCGGCCGGCCTCGACGCGCGCTGCGCGTGCTCACGTGCGCGCGACGACCTCGTCGGCACCGCCCTTCTCCGACCTCGTCCATCCCGACGACGTCGAGACGCTGCTCAGCGCGCTCAACCCGCTCGCGCCCGGCGGGCGCATCCGCACCGCCACCGCTGCGCGTGCGCGGCGCCGACGCGGCGTGGACGGAGGTCCGCCTCCGCGCCCGCGTCGACCGCAGCGCCCGCGTCGTCGACGTCGCCCTGGGCGAGCCCGGCGGCTCCGCAGCAGGCCGTGGACGCCTTCGAGCGCGTCTTCAGCATGTCCCCGATCGGCATGGCCGTCGTCGCCGACGGCGTCGTGCGCCGCGTCAACCGCCGCATGAGCGAGCTCGTCGGCGAGGACCGCACGGGCCTCCTGCTGGAGACGCTCGTCGGCGCCGAGCACCTGGCCGCTCATCCGCGAGCAGCTCGCCCGCCTCGTCGCCCGCGAGCTCCACGCCGTCACCCTCGACGTCGAGCTGCGCCACGCCGACGGCAGCCGCATCCCCGTCGTCTTCTCCGTCTCGCTGCTGCGCGACGACGCCGGCGAGCCGCGCCAGTACATCGTGCAGGTCCAGGACGATCGCCGAGACCAAGCAGCTGGAGGCCGAGGTCCGCCACGCCGCCGACCACGACTCCCTCACCGGCCTGCTCAACCGCGCCGCCCTGCTGCCGCTCATGCGCGAGCTGCCCGGCGCGCCGTCCGCGCTGGCGATCGTCGACCTCGACGAGTTCGGCGAGCTCAACGACACCTTCGGCACCGCCGCCGGCGACGCCGTGCTCGAGGCGATGGCCACCCGCCTCGCCGACGCGGTGGGCGAGCGGGGCGCGCTGGCCCGCATCGGCGCCGACGAGTTCGGCATCCTGCATGGCCGACGTGGACGACGGCCGGCGCCCGCGCGGTGGCCGAGGAGCTGCTGGCCGCCGTCGCCGCCCGTCCCGTCGACGTCGCCGGCGCACGGCTGACGCTGACCGCCAGCGCCGGCGTCGCCCTCTCCGACGACCTCCTGCTGCACGCCGCGGAGGCGCTGGCGGAGGCCAAGCGCCGCGGGCGCGGCACCGTCGCCGTCTTCCAGCCCAGCATGCGCGAGAAGCGCTCATCCGGACGGGGCTGGGCCGACAAGGTCCGCCGCGGCCTGGACACCGGGCGACTGCTGCTCGACGCGCAGCCGATCGTGGACGCCGCCACGCTGCGAGCCGGTCCAGTACGAGCTGCTGCTGCGCATGCGCGACGAGGACGGCAGCGTCGTGCGGCCCAACGCGTTCCTGGCCCCGGCCAAGCGCCACGGCCTGATGGGGGCCGTCGACACGTGGGTCATCGACCAGGCGATCGGCTTCGTCGACGCCCGCCGCGCGGCCGGCGATCCCGTCGACATCGCGGTCAACCTCTCGGAGGAGTCCTTCACCGACCAGGCCTTCCTGGCCGCCGCCGTGCAGCGGATGATGGACGCGCCCGACGCCGGCCAGCACCTGATCTTCGAGCTCACGGAGCGCACCGCCCTCAGCGGCCGCGGCGAGGCGCAGCGGCTGATGGCGCGGCTGAGCGAGTTCGGCTGCCGCTTCGCGCTGGACGACTTCGGCGCCGGCACCGCCGCCCTGCGCCACCTCAAGCAGCTGCCGGTCGAGTTCCTCAAGCTCGACGGCCAGCTCACCCGCGGCCTGCCGACCGACCCGGCCGACCGCGCGATCGCCGAGGCGGTCATCTCCGCCGCGCACGCGCTGGGCAAGACCGTCGTCGCCGAGTGCGTGGAGGACGAGGCCATCCTCGCCGCCGTCCGCGAGCTGGGCGTGGAGCTCGTGCAGGGCCTGCACGTCGGGCGCCCCGTCGCGGGCCGGCGAGCTGCTTCAGCGTCGCAGCGCCGCACTGAGCCGGCGCTCGAACTCGCGCCGCGGGGATCTCCACGGCGCCGACCCGCCGCGTGTGGTCGGAGATCAGCTGGATGTCGATCAGCTCGATGCCGGCGCGCTCGAGGCGCTCCAGCGTGCGCACGAGGTTGACGTTGCCCGCGTGCGGGGACGGTGTGGAACATCGTCTCGAGCATCGCCGCGCGGCCGAGCACGACGCCGAGGATGCCGGCGGCCAGCGTGTCGCCGTCCCAGAGCTCGAAGGAGTGCGCGAAGCCCGGCCTCGCGCAGCTCGTCGTAGAGGCCCGCCATGCGCGGCGTCAGCCACACGCCGCCGCCGCGCGGCCTGCGCGCAGTGCGCGACGGTCTGCCGGAACGCGCGGTCGACCTCAGGGGTGAAGGTGTCCTGGGCGAGGCTGCGGCGCAGCCGGCGCCGGATCGCCGGGAGGTCGGCCAGCTCGAAGATCGCCCGCGGGTCGGCCCGGTAGAAGGGGAGGTCGTGGTCCTGCGCGTCCGGATCGTCCATCGGGAACAGGCCCTGGGCGTAGGCGGCGAGGGTCAGGCTCATGTCGGGCACACTGCTCACGTGTTCGATCAGGTTCGCACCGACCGCCTCGTGGGCACCCGCCCGCTCCCGCGGGACGCCGACGAGCTCGCCGTCCCTGGCCTCAGCCCGGGCCAGGTCCGCACGCTGCTCGTGCGCGACGCGGTGCATTGGAAGAAGCACCGTTGCGGGCGCTGGATCTGGCGGGAGGACGGCGTCGTGGTCGCCTACGCCGGGCTGGTCATCGAGGCGGAGGTCGCAGAGGTCAGCGTGATCGTCGCCGCCCCGGGCGTCCAGGAGGACCTGGCGGCCTTCCTGGCTCAGGCGCGCGCGGACCGCACGAACGCCCCGAGCTGATCGCGGCCCCCGGCTGGGGGTCGGATCGCTGTGGGCGAACAGCAGCGCGTCGAGTGCAACGCGCCAGGGTGGGTCGGGATGGGTCTGTGCAGGACGCCGTCGTCGGGCGCGATGGCGGCGCCGCTCGAGCGAGCGGACACCGGCCACGATCTCCTCCATGGGGTTCCGCTGCCCCGCGCCGCGGCGCTCCATCCGGACGCGCCGGTACGCTTCCCCGATGACCGGCCGGCCGGCAGCGCTGGTCGATCCGTGTGATCGGCTCCGGAGCGAGTACCTCGAGGCGGTGCTGGCGCCCGACGCGCGCGGCGCCCGCCGCCTGATCCAGGAGGCCGTCGCGGACGGCCTGCCGGTGGGCGCCGTCTACCTGCGCGTGCTGCAGCCCGTCATGGAGGAGGTCGGCCGCCGCTGGGAGCGCGCGGAGCTGACCGTCGCCGGCGAGCACCTCGCGACGCAGATCACCCAGGCCGTGCTGGCCGGGCTGGCGGCCGAGCTCGCACCGGGCGAGGGCGGGCGGGGCCGCAAGGCCGTCGTCTCCTGCACGCCCGGCGAGCTGCACGCCATCGGCGGCCAGATGGTGTCCGACTTCCTGGAGGCCGACGGCTGGGAGGTGCTGACGCTGGGCGCCGACGTGCCCGCCGACGCGCTCGCCGAGCTCGTCGCCGCCCAGGACATCGAGGTGGTGGCGCTGTCCACCGCGCTGCCCGCCAACCTGCTCGCGGTCAGCTCCTCCTGCACGGCGCTCAAGCGGCTCGAGCGGCCGCCGTTCATCGTCGCCGGCGGCCGCGCCTTCGGGGGCGACCCGGCGCGCGCGGAGATGACGGGCGCCGACGCCTACGCGGCGGACCCGGAGCAGCTGCTGGGCATCCTGGCCGACCGGCTGCCGTGACCGACCTGCGCGCGTCCGACACGGGCGCCCACCGCCTGCTGTGGGATGCCGATGCGGTGTTCGCGGCGCGCCTGGAGCCCGACGGCACCGTCCTCGAGGCCAACCCGGCACTGGCGTCCTGGGCCGGCTTCCCCCTCGCCGGGGCCTTCATCGGCACCCTCATCCCGGCCGGGCAGCGGCCGGTCTTCGAGGACGCGCTGTCGCGGGCGGGCGACGAAGTGGTCCGCCTCGGCCTCGCCTTCACGGCGCCGGCCCCGCAGCCCGCGCACGACCGGGTCGTCCGGCTGCTGCGCGTCGGCAGCGAGATCCTCTTCACGGCCGAGCCCGCCCACGCGGAGGGCGAGCGGCTGGTCGCGCAGGTCCTCGAGCTCAACAACGACCTCATCGAGGCGCAGCGCCGCCTCAACCGCCGCAGCCGCGAGCTCGAGCGCGCCCGTACGGAGGCCGCCACGGCCGCCGACCGCATCCGGAGGCTCGAGGCGATCACCCTCGCCGCCTTCGAGGACCCCGACCTCCCGTCCCTGCTGCAGGCCATCGTGGGCGTCGCCGCGGAGGTGGTCGGCGGCGAGGGTGCCTCCATCGCGCTGCGCGACGAGCGCCGGCGCTCCTTCCGGGTCGTCGCCACGGCGGGCGTCATCGGAGGCGACGCACCGCAGGAGCGGGTTGCGCTCCGGCTCGACGACGCCATCATCGGCTGGCTGAACCTCTGGGGCGAGGGCCTGGACCGGACGCTGCTCGAGCGCATCGCCGAGCGCGCCGTCCTCGGCATCGGGCTCGTGCAGCTGCGCGAGCGCGAGCGGGCGGTCGTCGAGGCGCTCCAGCGTTCCGTGCTGCCGCACGACCTCCCGCAGGTCACCGGCGTCGACCTGTGCGCGCGCTACCTGCCCGCGACCGCCGGCATCGGGGTCGGCGGCGACTTCTACGACGCGGTCGTCCTCGACGACGGCCGCCTGGCGCTCTCCATCGGCGACGTGGCCGGCAAGGGGCTGCCGGCGGCGTCCGCGATGGGGCGGCTGTGCCACGCGATCCGCGCCTACGCGGCCGAGGGCGCGGCGCCCGGCGAGGTGCTGCAGCGCCTGGACCGGCTGGCCGCGGAGGACGGGGAGCAGATGGCGACCGCGCTGCACATGGTGCTCGACCCGGTCACGGGCGCGGTCAGCTACGCCAACGCGGGGCACCTGCCGCCGCTGCTCGTGCCGGCGTCCGGCGAGCCGACCTGGTTGCGCGACGCGCTCGCGCCGCCGCTGGGGACGGGCTTCGAGGCGCGGTCGGCCGGCGTCGCCCGGCTTGCTCCCGGAGACCGGCTGCTGCTCTACACGGACGGGCTCATCGAGCGGCGCGGGGAGGCCCTCGACGTGGGCCTCGAGCTGCTGGCCTCGGCCGCCGCCACGGCCGACGGTGTCGGCGGGCTCTGCAACGACGTCGTCGACGCCACCCGCGTCCGTGACGGCGACTTCGAGGATGATGTGGCCGTGCTCGCCGTCGGGATCGCCCATGCCGCTTGAGGACGTCGACACCACCGGCCCCGTCGTGGCCTCCGTCTCCGTGTCCGGCTCGGCCGGCGTGCTCGCCAGTGCCGCCGTCGCGTCGAGCGGTGGCGTCGTTGGCTCCGCGGGCGTCGTCGCCGGCGGGGGCGTGGTGGGCTCGGCGGGCGTCGCCGCCGGCGCCGGTGTGATCGGCAGCGCGGGCATCGTCCTCGGGCTGGGCAACATCGCCTGCTTCGCCTGCGTGGCGTGCGTCGGCTGCGTGGACTGCCAGGGCTGCGTCGGCTGCGTCGGCTGCTTCGGCCTCCGCGGGGCGGTCGGGAAGATCGGGGTGTCGGCGTGACCGGCCCGGTCGTCGTCACGGGCGCCAACGGGTTCGTCGGGTCTCGCGTCTGCGCCCGGCTCCTCGAGCGCGGGGCTTCGGTGCGTGGCGTCGTGCGCCGCGAGGGCACCGCGCCGGAGGGCGTCGAGGAGCACGTGGGGGACTTCGGCGACGCCGCCTTCGCCGCCGACGTCCTGCGCGGCGCCGACGCCGCCGTCACCACCGTGCACCCCATGGGCAGCGACCGCGCGACCCAGCACCGCATCGGGGTCGAGGCCACGCGGACGTTCGCCACGGAGGCCCGCGACGCCGGTGCCGGCACGCTGGTCCACGTCTCCACGGGCGCCGTCTACGACCGCTCGCCGGGGGTCGGCGACGTGGACGAGGACGGTGCGCTGGTGGGCGACGACGCGGGCGACTACCCCGTCACCAAGCGCGACGCCGACGCCGCCCTGGCCGCCATCGACGGCATCACCCGCGTGCTGGTCCGCCCGCCGGCCATCCTCGGTTCCGGCGAGACCTCCGTGTGGAACACCCTGCGCCCGCAGGGCATCCGCGACGACGAGCGCGACCGGCATGCGCTTCCCGACGCGACCTTCGCCTGGGTCCACGTCGACGACCTCGCCACGCTCATCGCCGACCTCGCCGTCGGGCGCATCGCGCCGTCCCCCGATCTCGGCGCGGGCCCGGTCCCCGGCGGGTGCACCGCGGTCAACGCCGCCGCTGCGCCCGCCACCCAGCGCGACTACTACGAGACGGTGACCCGTGCGCTCGGCGTCGACCCGGTCTGGGACGACGGGCCGGGCTGGACGGGCGCCATCCGCGCCGACCGCGCCCGTGCCTGGGGCTGGACGCCGGACGTCGGGCTCGAGGCCGCCCTGCACGAGATCGAGACCGGCCTGCAGCGTTGACGACCGCCGCCCGCGTGCCGGTCACGCGCGACGAGGAGCTCGAGGGGGACGAGGCGCTGGAGACGCTGCGGCAGGCCGGCCGGGTCCAGTTGCTGCGCGACGCCGTCGACCGCTTCCGCGCCGCGGACGGCTTCAGCCACTCCCGGGCGCTGGCCTTCCAGGCCACGCTCACCCTGCTGCCGGCCCTGATCGCCATCGTCGGCCTGGCCGCCGCCGTGGAGATCGAGTCCTTCTCCGGCGTCATCCGCGAGACCATCCGCCAGCTCGCCCCCGGCGCCGTCGGCGACATCTTCAGCGACGCCCTGAAGCAGGGCACGAGCGCCGCCCACGAGGAGTCGGGCGAGATCGCGCTGACCGGTGGCGGCATCGCCGCCGTCCTCGCCGGCACCACCGCCATGGCCCAGGTCGAGCGCGGCGCCAACCGCATCTACGGCACGGAGACCGATCGTCCGTTCCTGCGCAAGTACCTCAACGCCGTGGTGCTCGCCGCCACCGCCGGCACCCTCGCGATCCTCTCGGCCGCCGTGCTCGTCGGCGGCGCCGCCATCCGCGACACCGTCGGCTTCGGCGAGACCCTCGACACCGTCTGGGTCGTCCTCCGCTGGCCGCTCGGCATCGCCCTCGCGGTCGCCTCCATCGCCCTGCTCTTCCAGCACGCCCCGCGCCGCCACCAGCCCGACTTCACTTGGCTCGCGTTCGGCGCCGCCACCTCCTGCCTGCTCTGGTTCACCTTCATGGGCGTCTTCGTCCTCTACTCGGACGTCATCGGCGGCTTCGGCAAGACCTACGGCCCCATCGCCGGCACGATCGGCCTCCTCGTCTGGACCTTCCTCTCCGCCGTCGCCCTCTTCCTCGGCCTCGCCGTCGCCGCCCAGCTCGAGGCGGTCCGCGCCGGCGCCCCGGCCCCCCGCCGCCCCGACGAGCACGCCTGACCGAGCGCAGAAGCTGCTGCTTTCAGGCGAGAGCAGAACCGGACGGGCGGGCGCCGAACCCACCCGAAGTAGGAATTATTCAAGTTTTGGGTGGGTTCGCGGGCAGAGCTTTCGCTTCCGCTTCGAGGCAGAAGCGGGGGCCACTTAGAGCAACTGCTGGATGATCAAGCCCAAGAGGGCAAAAACAAGTGCAAGGAAGAGCTTGGCTGCCCAGTCATCAGGCCACAGGCTCCGTAGTCGATCTCGCTGCGGCTCGGGCAGCCAGGTGTCGTCCTTCGTGTAGCCGCATTCGGGACAGCTGCCGCGGATTGTGTTCGTCACTCGATGGCAGCCGCCGCAAGGTGCCATCTCGTTCTCTCTGATGCGGCGTGCGCGGTCCATCACCACCCAGAGCATCTCACCCGGGCTTCTGCTTCGAGGCAGAAGCGGTAGCGCCAAGATCGCTATCTCTTCGAAAGCTTCTTCAGCTCGCGCCGCGTGGACATGTCCGCGGTCGCAAGTCCGACGGATCGATGCCTGGGGAACGGCGACTGCTCTTCATCGAGACATCGCAGAGCAATCGATGCAAGCTCCCTGGCGTCGTGCTGCCTGCCCAGCCGGCTGGAGAGCTGTGCCGCGGTGAGGTTCCACCTGAACCGGGTGGCCGGGAACGGTGCGCGCGCGTCATCACCGCCGGCACCGACCAGCAGAGCCAGCGCTTCTTCGTAGCGGTCCGCCCAGCGAGCCTCGAGAATGGTCTCCGCCAGGCCGACCGCCGCGGAAGACTCCGGACGGCCCGATTCGAGAGCTGCTGCGTAGTGCTCGGCTGCCTCTTCGAACTCGCCGGCCTCCGCCAGCGATGCGGCGAGGTCTCGGCGCGCCCAGGCCGTTTGCAGCAAGTCGGAGGGGTGTTCGGCGAGGACACGCCGCAGGAGGTCACGGCCGGCGCCGCGCGTCGACGGATCGCTTGCGGACGTCAGCTCGAGGCCCTTGATTCGAAGGTACTGCGCGTGGCTGCTGCGGGCTCGTCGAAGCTTCGTTTCGAAGAGCTCCTGCGTCTCGGCGCTCCAGTCTGTACCGCGATACCAATCATCCCGTCCCACGCGTCAAGCGAGCGTACCCACCGATCCGAAGGCGGGTCGATGGGCAATTCCGGCTTCACGGCGCCGTCCCCCAGAGGGCATTAGCTAGCGCAGTCAGACAAGTACGGCCACTGCTGCTCTTGCCTCAAATCAGAAGCGTGAGCGCGAACGGCCGAACCCACCGAAACCTTCCTATATGGCAACTCTGGGTGGGTTCGGCGCGGGCGGGCTTCGCTGCTGCTTCGCCTGAAGCAGAAGCGGCTCAGCGGGCGCCGCTAGCGCACCTCGCCGGGGAAGGGACCGGCGGCGAGGGCGCGCGCGAGAGCCTCTCGCTTCAAGGGGGCGGCCGAGGCGGCGAGGAGGACGTTGCCCGCCTTGCGGCCGCGGACGACCTCGCGGGCGCCGAAGCGCAGGACCGGCCGGCCGAAGGTCTCGCGCAGGAGGCGGCCCTGCGCGGTGGCGGCGGGCCACGGCGGGGCGTCGATGACGTTGAGGAGGTAGAGGCCGTCGTCGCCGAGCACGCGGCGGACCTCCGCAGCGAAGTCGGCGGAGGCCAGGCGGGCCGGGATCTCCGTGCCGTCGAAGGCGTCGCCGATGACGACGTCGGCGCGGTCGCAGCGGGTGATGAGGTCGGCGGCGTCCCCGCAGCGCAGGCCGACCTTGCGGCCGCCGAGCTCGCGGCGGCAGACCGCGACGAGGTCGGCGTCGATCTCGTAGACGTGCTGGCGGGCCCGCGGGCGCGTGGCGGCGACGAAGCGGGGGAGGGCGAGGGCGCCGCCACCGAGGTGGACGACCGTGAGGGGCTCGCCGCGGGCCGGCCGCAGGGCGTCCAGCGCGGCTCCCAGCCGCCACTGGTAGTCCATGTGCAGCGTCTGCGGGTCCTTGAGGTCGACGTGGGATGCGGCCAGGCCGTCCGTGTAAAGGACGCGGCAGTGCGGCCGCGACAGGTCCGCGACCAGCTCGGCGGTCACGGCCCGGTGAGGCGGCGGTGGGTGCCCTTCGGCCCGCGGACGAACAGGGAGCGCGCGTAGTAGACGCGGAAGCCGGCGGCGGTGCGCATGTGCCGCGCGTAGCGCTGCACGGCGTCGACGTAGAGCGAGGACGGGTTGTAGTGGTAGAGCGCACCGGCGACGTCCTTCGGGGCACCGTTGGCGTGCAGGTAGTTGGCGGCGCCGAGGATCGCGTCGCGCGGGTCGTGGATGTCGCCCCCGAGCCCGTAGGCCTTCCACGTGGGCCGGATGAACTGCATCGGCCCCTGGGCGCCCGCGACGCTGTCGCTGCGCAACCGGTTGAAGGACGACTCGACGAGGTTGATGGCGGCGAGCGTCGATCGCCGCACGCCGAAGCGCTTCGTGCCGCGACCGTAGAAGCGCCACAGCTCCACGGCGTCCTCGGCCGGCCCCGTCCGGTAGTCGCGCTTGACCGGCCAGCCGGAGGCGAGCTCGGCGAGGTCGACCTGGGCGCGGACCTCGTCCCGCACCCCAGCCCGCTCGGCCGCGGGCAGCTGCGGGATGACGCGGGCGCGCAGGCGCTTGGAATCGGCCAGGCGGAAGACGAGGCGCTGCTCGGTGAGCGCGAGCGCGGCCAGTTCGTCCGGGACGGGGCGGCGGCCGTCCCACTCGGCGGCGGCGGCGCGCTGGGCCGGGCGGACCTCCGCGAGCTGATCGGCGACCGTCGGCGCCTGGGCGCCGAACGCGCTCAGGGCGGCGGCGACGATCCGTGCGAGGTCAACGGCAGCCATACCGCCAGCAAGGTAGCCAGGGCGCGCTCCGGGTCCGCATCCTCCTGGCGCCGGCCGAAGGTGTCGGTCAGGTAGGCGTTGTTGAAGCGGTTCATCGCCCGGGCGAGGTCGGCGGGGTCGCCGGGCGCGACCCGTCCCTCGTCCATGGCCGCGCGCATCTGGCCGGCCATGTAGACGTCGAAGCGCTCCACGAGCGCCCGGTAGGTCGTCTCGATGGTCGAGTCGTGGAAGCTGGCCGCCTGCACCGCGAGCAGGAACGGGCCGTGCGCGACGTACATCTCCACGGCCGCGCGGAGCACGTCCTCCATCGGCTCGGCCTCCAGCACGGGGAAGAGCTCGGCCTCGATGTCGGCCAGCAGCGCGCCCACGACGCCCGCCAGCGAGTCGAAGTGGCGGTAGAAGATCGTCCGCGACAAGCCCGCCTCGGCCATGACCTGGTCGACGGACAGCTCCCGGTAGGCCCGCTCGCGCAGCAGCCGTTCGGCGGCGGAGAGGATCCGCTCGCGCGCCGCGGCCGCACTGACGCGGGTTGACATGACGGCATCATGCATGACAGGCTTTGCGACACGATGTCACAACTCACCGTCGCCGTGACCACCACCATCGAGCGCCCCCGCGACGACGTCTACGCGCTCGTGGCCGACCTCCGCGCCCACGAGCGCTGGACGGACCACTTCATCACCGACTGGAAGCCCGCCGGTGACGGCGTCTCCGTGAAGATCAAGGGCGGCGGGCGCTCGGAGATCCACCCCGTGTCGAGCACGCCGGACGCGGTCGTCGAGGAGGGGACGGACGGGAAGCGCCGCACCCGCGGCACCTACACCCTCAGGCCGCTCCGCGCGGACCGCACGGAGGTCACCTTCACCAACGAGATCCTCCAGCGCGGCTCGAAGCTCGAGGCGCTCGCCGACCCGCTCGTGAAGGCGATGCTCAGGCGCAACAACGCCAAGGCGCTCGCCCGGCTGAAGGAGATCATGGAATCCTGAGGGCCATGGCCTTCGGAGTGCAGCGACAGACCGCCGTCTACGTCGACGGGGTGAGCGGGCGCAAGCCGCGCGTGCCCGTCGACCACCTCGCGCTGGAGAAGGCGGCGGAGCGGGCGATGAGCCCGGAGGCGTTCGCCTACATCGCCGGCGGCGCGGGCGACGAGGCCACCGTGCGGGCCAACCGCACCGGTTGGGACGCCCACCGGATCGTCCCCCGGATGCTCCGCGACGTCTCCGAGCGCGACACGTCCGTCGAGGTCTTCGGCCAGCGCTTCCCGGTGCCGTTCCTGCTCGCCCCGGTCGGCGTCCTCGAGATGGCCCACCGCTCGGCGGACCTCGGCGTCGCCCGCGCCGCGAAGGCCGAGGGCGTCCCCATGGTCATCTCCAACCAGGCCTCGACGCCGATGGAGGCGATCGCGGAGACGCTCGGCGACTCGCCGCGCTGGTTCCAGCTCTACTGGTCGACCTCCAACGACCTCGTCGAGTCGCTCGTCTCGCGCGCGGAGGCCGCCGGCGCGACCGCCATCGCCGTCACCCTCGACACGACGCTGCTCGGCTGGCGCACCCGCGACCTCGACGTCGCCTACCTGCCGTTCCTGCGCGGCAAGGGCATCGCCCAGTACACGAGCGACCCCGTCTTCACCAAGCTCCTCGACACGCCGCTGGACGGCGACACGCCGGACCCGAAGCCGTCCTTGAACGCGATCGGCGTCCTCGCCCAGATCCTGCGCAACTACCCCGGCGACCGCAAGCACGCCCGCGCCGCCGTCCAGCGCTTCGTGCGCATCTACTCGCGCCCGTCGCTGACCTGGGCCGACCTGCCGTTCCTGCGCGAGCGCACCAAGCTCCCCATCGTCCTCAAGGGGATCCTGCATCCCGAGGACGCCCGCCAGGCCGTCGCCGCGGGGATGGACGGGATCATCGTCTCCAACCACGGCGGCCGCCAGGTCGACGGCGCCATCTCGACCATCCAGGCGCTGCCGGGGATCGTCGACGCGGTCGGCGACGAGATCCCGGTGCTGCTGGACTCCGGCGTCCGCGGCGGGGCCGACATCTTCAAGGCGCTCGCGCTCGGCGCCCGCGCGACCCTGATCGGCCGCCCCTACGCCTACGGGCTCGCCGTCGCGGGGGAGACCGGCGTGCGGGAGGTCGTCCGCAACCTGGCGGCGGACTTCGACCTCACGATGGGCCTCGCCGGCTGCCGCTCCGTGGCCGAGATCACTCGCGAATCGCTGCTCTCCTGAACGACGCCCAGCTCGTCAAGCGCTCGAAGTGGCTGAGCCGGCACCTGCGCCACCGGCCGAGCGGCTCGGCATCGTGCTCGAGCCGGGCGGCTGGGCGCCGGTCGACGCCCTGCTCGCAGCCTCCGGGATGACCCGCGCGGAGCTGGAGGAGGTCGTCGCGCGTAACGACAAGCAGCGCTTCGCGTTCGACGCGACCGGCACGCGACTGCGCGCGAACCAGGGTCACAGCGTCGCGGTCGACCTCGGGCTGCCCGCCGTCACTCCACCCGACGAGCTCTTCCACGGGACGGGCGAGGGCGCGGTCGAGGCCATCCTCCGCGAGGGCCTCGAGCGGCGGGGACGCCACCACGTCCACCTCTCGACCGACATCGGGACCGCCACCCGCGTCGGCGCCCGCCACGGCCGGCCGGTCGTGCTGCGCGTCGCCGCCGGCCGGATGCACGCCGACGGCCACGTCTTCCACCGCAGCGCCAACGGCGTCTGGCTGACGGACGCCGTCCCGCCGGGCTACCTCACCGCGGCAGCTTCTCCGTGAGCTCGACGGTCTGCTGGAACGTCGGGCGGTTCTGGAAGGGCATGGGCGGGATGGTGACGGCGGAGGCGACGGTGGAGCGGTTCAGGTCGAAGCACCGGGCCGTGGCGTCGGTCGCGCACTCGCCGCGGCCGTAGAGGTCGGCCTTCGTCAGCTTCAACGCCTCGTCCAGCGACGCGCGCAGCGCCGTCCGGCACGCCTTCCGCTTCCCGCCGCCGCAGTAGACGCGCGACCACTTCCCGCGCACCTTCTTCGGCGTGAAGAGCGTGCGGAGGTCCTTGTGGACGAACCCGTACCAGCCGCTCTCGAACGCCGGCGCGCTCGGCGAGGCGCCGGGGGAGAGCTGCGCGTCGACGGGGACCATCCGGGTGAGCTGGTCGATGAGCTTGTCGCCCAGCACCGGACCGAACTCGGCCGCGGCGAGCTTCGGCCACCAGGCGTCCATCAGCGTCACCGCCGCGTCGTCGTCGTAGACGCCGTCCTTGTCGAGGTCGCGCCGGTGCGCGCCGGCCTTGTGCCAGTCGCGCAACAGCTCGATCTGCTCGGCGTGCGCCGGGTCCTTGCCGAGCGCGCGCAGCAGCACCGGGACGATGAAGCGCCCGCGGATGTCGGTGGTGGCGGCCTCCTCCATCGCCTGGGCGACCTGCTCGAGCGCGACCTTCTTCCCGCCCGCGGCGGCGCGGTTGATGGAAGAGCGGATCATCTGCATGCGCTGGAGCGGGCCCCAGTAGTAGATGTCGTCCGGTGCGGCCCAACCGCGCGCCTGCTTGCCGTTCCAGGAGACGGTGACCGGCTGGTCGACCGTGTGCGGGCGCTCGTCGAGCGACAGCAGCGCCTGCGTGTGCCGGTCCGGGTCGTAGCCCTGCCAGTCGAACGCGCCCGTGCCGAGGATCGGGAAGTCCGGGGAGGTCCCCTTCGCGCGCTTCGGGTACCAGCCCGACTGCTGGTAGGCGGTGTGCTCGGCGTCGATGTAGGCCCAGTTGAAGCCGAAGTTGATGTCGTCGACCGCATCGCGGAACGAGTTCGGGTCGCGCACGCATGAGGGCCGGTTGAGGCAGACGAAGCCGAGCGCCGAGTCCGCCTCGTGGAAGTACGTCGTCCGGGCCAGGGAGAAGGCGACCGGCTTGCCCTTCACCTTGCCGCGGGCGTAGACGATGCCGTGCACGGTGCGATAGGCGGTCAGCGTCTCCGATCCCGCCGGCGTGTCGTCCCCGACGCTCGGCGCCCAGGCGTTGGTGCGCTCGAGCTTCTCCATCGCCCGGCACTCGCCGTGCCACAGGTAGTGGACGTCGTCCTGGCAGAGCACCTCGGCGAACGTGTCGACGTTGTCGGTGTTCGCGGTCGTCGCGCTCCAGGCGTAGTCGGTGCCGTGGCCCAGCTGGACGATCAGGTTGACCCCGGGGAAGGCCGCGCCGGTGGCGTCGATGCCGCCGCCGTGCAGCTCCTCCTCCATCAGGATCTGCGGGACGTAGTAGCCGACCTGCGGGCCGAGCACGCCGACCGGGTGCCCCGTCGCTGAGTGCGCCGCGTCGACCATCTCCCAGTTGGAGGCGTGCGGCGGCGACTGCGCGGCCTTGAGCAGCGTCGCGCCGAAGGAGCGGTAGTCGCGCTTCGTCTCCAGGGGCGGGGCGACGGGGGCGTCCTTGACCGATCCGCGGTCGGGCAGCGCCAGCCCGCGCTTGGAGAACGCCGACCGGGTCTCGTAGGGGAAGCGCTGCCGGTCCACCGTGGTCGGCGCCTCCGGATCCTGCTTGGAGCGGAAGTCGCTCCACGCCCGGCGACCGCGCTTGCGCCCGAAGCGCTTGACGAAGGCCTGCATCGTCTGAGCCGAGCGGATCTCCTTGCCGCCGCCCTTGCCGAAGATGCCGCCGATGAGCGAGGCGGTGGCGACGACGTCGGTCCCCTTCCAGTCCTCCACCTGCTTGTTGAAGGCGACGTACTCGCCCGGCATCAGGGTCGGGTTCAGCCGCGCGGCGGCGATGTAGGCGTTGATGCCCGCCACGTACTCGGCGAGGTCGGCCTGCAGCTGCGCGCCGTCGGCCCCGTAGAGGTCGTCGGCCTGGTCGATCTGGCGCTGGAGGTCGTCCTCCGTGTAGGGCGCGAGGGACCACTGCGTGCGGTCCATCGCCCGGTTGCCGGCCGACCCGCCGACGAACGAGGACAGCTCCCCGCGGCCGGTGTGGCGCAGCACGTCCATGAGGAACAGCCGGTCCTGCGCACCGACGTAGCCCGCGCCGAACATGACGTCGGCCCGCGTGTCGCCGTAGACGTGCGGGACGCCGTAGCCCTTGTCGCGCAGGATGGTGACCCCGGAGCGGGGCGTCGCGGTGGACTCGATGTCGCCGGCCTTGACGCCGAAGGTCGCGTCCTTGAAGTACTCGCCGACCTGGTCGTGCGTGAGCGTGGGGGACGCGTACAGCAGGCCGTCGTAGAGCGGCTGCTGGTCGGTCCAGTGCGCGGGGTACGTCCCCGCGGCGGTGAAGGCGGCGAGCTCCGTCAGGTTGTCGGTGCCCTTGGCGCCCGGCGGTAGCACGTTGCGGAAGCCGGGGACGGAGTCCGTCCCGTACGGGGTCGGCGCCGCGGCGGCCGGTGCCGCCACGGCCAGGAGCAGGGTCAGGACGAGCGCGAGCCGGGTCACGCTCCGGAAGTCAACCGGACGCGGCGGTCAAACGCTCCAGTTGGTCGTCCGAGAGGCTGACGTCGCCGACCGCCAGCAGGTCCGTCAGCTGCTCGGGCGTGCGGGCGGAGGCGATGGGGGCGAGGACCGTCGGCTGCGCGGCCAGCCAGGCGAGGCCCACCGCCGCGACGGGCTTCCCCGTCTCCTCGGCGATCGCGTCGAGCGCCTCGAGCACGCGCGGGCCCGTGTCCGACTCGAGGTACTTGCGCGCGCCGCTCGCCCGCGGGCTGTCGCCGGGGGCGCTGTCCGGGCGGTACTTGCCGGCCAGGAAGCCGGACGCGAGGGCGTAGTAGGGGACGACGGCGAGGTCGTGCTCCTGCGCGATGGCGAGGCGCTCGGCCTCGTAGTCCTCCCGCTCGACGAGGCTGTACTTCGGCTGCAGGGCGACGACGTCCGGCGCCACCTCGAGCGCGGCGCGCAGGCGGTCGGGCTCGTAGTTGGAGAGTCCGTAGGCGAGGACCTTGCCCTCCGCGACGAGCTCGTCGAAGGCGCCGAAGGTCTCCTCCAGCGGCGTGTCCTCGTCGTCGAAGTGGGCGAAGTAGAGGTCGATGCGGTCCGTGCCCAGGCGCGCCAGCGAGTCCTCGCAGGCCTGCTTGACGTTGTCCGCCTTCAGGCCCTTGCGCGCGGGCATCGCGCCGACCTTCGTGGCGATGACCATGTCGTCGCGGTTGCCGCGCTCGGCCAGCCAGCGCCCGAGGATCGTCTCCGACTCGCCGCCCGAGTTGCCCTCCACCCAGGCGCTGTAGCCGTCGGCCGTGTCGATGAACGTGCCGCCGCCCTCGGCGAAGGCGTCGAGGACGGCGAAGGACTCGGCCTCGTCGGCGGTCCAGCCGAAGACGTTGCCACCGAGGCAGAGGGGGACGGAGAGCGCTGGGGAGAAGCGGGGCATGGCCTCGGCCTACCCGCTTCAGCGGCGCAGCGTGTGCAAGTAGGCGTCGATGGCTGCGTAGTCGGCGTCGGTGACGACCGCGGGCGGGAACAGGCCCTTCGCGTGCACGCGGCGGAAGTCGTCGAGGCCGCGGCCGCCGGCCAGCCGTGGGCCGCGCGCGCCCTGCGCCTGATCACCGTGGCAGCTCGCGCAACCGAGCCCGCTCCTGGCGAACGCGGCCTTGCCCGCCATGACCGGAGCCGTGCCCTTCGCCAGGGAGAGCTGCAGCGCCCGCGCCCCCGTCGCCGACTGCCGTGCCTGCCCGAGCGCCTGCACGCCGACCCCGTGCTCGTAGGTCATGCGACCGCCGAGGTAGCCCTGCACGGCCACCGCGAGGACCGCGACCGCGGCCACCACGATGGCCACCGGCGCGCGCCGGCCGAACCGGTGCAGCGCGACCGCCGCCAGCAGGATCGCCGCCAGGCCGATGCCCAGCCAGAAGTGGATGCCGCCGATGCCGTAGTCGCTGCCGCGCAGCTCCGTCAGGCTCTGTCCCCGCACGAGCAGCCCGGTGACCCCGCTCGCGGCTGTGCCCAGCACGGCCGCTCCGAGCACCCAAGGCCGGGCGTCCTCCCAGCGCCGGAGCACGAGCAGCAGCGCGTAGACCGGGATGGCGACGACGGCGAGGTGCGTGCTGGCGCCGTGGAGCTCGGACAGGTGCGGCATCGCCCCAGGTTGGCGGCCGACCCCTGACGCCAACCTGAACAGCCGTCCCACCAGCAGCGTCGAGGTGCCAGGCTGCAACGGGCATGGCCCCCTTGCGCATCCTCCCGCAGGTCGGCGCCCCGGCCGAGATCGTCACGCTCCCGACGCGGACGCCGGTGACCATCACCGCCGTCGCCGGCCGGGACCTCGAGGTGCGGACGGCGGCGGGGGACACCATGACCTTCACGCTGCACCCCACCACCGGGCACTTCGTCCGCACGGGCGAGCCGTATTGGGGCACCCGATTGGAGCTCCTCGCCCCCTAGCGGACCAGCGCGGGTTCCTCGCGCGCGACGACCTCCGGCGGGGTCTGGTCGCGCCGGGAGACCGTGAGGTAGGCGACCAGCACCAGGATCGCGGCGAGGAAGATGTAGCTCGTCCCCGTCGTGCCGAGGTTGAGCCCGCCGTACTTGTGGCTGTGCTGGGACATCTCATCGCCGATCGACGCGCCCAGCGGCCGGGTGAGGATGTAGGCGCACCAGAAGGACAGCACCGGGCCGGCCTTCAGCGCGTAGTGCGCGAACGCCACCAGTGCGATGGCCCCGCCCCAGATCGCGATGGAGAGGGCGTAGCCGAGGCTGGCCTTCTCGCCGACGAGGTCACCCGCCGCGGTGCCGAGCGCGAAGGTGAACAGGATCGCCAGCCAGTAGAACGCCTCGCGCCGGCTCGTGACGATGGTGTGGATCGACAGCGTGCGCTCCTTGGCGTACCAGGCCGCGAAGACACCGGCGAGGACGACGGCGAAGACGGGCGTGCTGAGCGTGAGGGCGACGCCGTAGCGGTCGGTGAGGTTGTCGGTGAGGAGCGTGCCGAAGACGCTGATGACGACGACGGCGGACCAGTAGACGCCCGGCACGTAGCGCGGCAGCCGGAACTGGGCGGCGAGCAGCACGGCGAGCAGGACGCCGGCCGCGATGGTGGTGTTGGTCAACCCGAAGCCGAGGGTGTCGTTGACGTAGTCCGCCGCGGTCTCCCCGACCGTCGTGCAGAGGATCTTGATGACCCAGAAGAAGACGGTGACCTCTGGGACCTTGTTGAGCATGGTTCGGCGCATACCCGGCAGGATGCGCCCGGGGACCTTGCGGGGACCTGACTAGACGGCGGGGAGGACCAGCACGAAGCCGCCGTCCTCGAGCACGACGTCGCCACCGCAGGCCCGGGCGAGGCGGCGGGCCAGCGGGAGGCCGAGGCCCGCGCCGTCGCTGTCCGGCGCGCGCACGCCGGGCTCGAAGACGCGCTCGCCCAGGGCCGGATCGACGCCCGGCCCGTCGTCGCGGACGGCCAGGCGCACGTTGCCGGCGGCCGCGGTCAGCTCGAGGGTGACCCGCCCGCGGGCGTGGCGGCGGGCGTTCTCCACGAGCGGGGCGAGGGCGCGGGCGACGACGTCGCGGTCGCCGGCCGCGGCGGGCAGGCCGGTGGGGGCGACCACCTCGACCCCCTCGACGGCCCGGGCGACGGCGACGAGGTCGACCTCGCCGCCGGCGCCGTCGAGCTCCCGGCGCGCGGCGGTCAGCAGGGTGTCGATGGTGCGGTCGAGGCGCCGGGCCTGCGCGACGACCTCGGCGAGGGCGGACCGCTGCTCGTCGGGCCCGGCGTCGAGGGCCAGCTCGGCGCGCCCGCTCAGGGCGGCGACGGGGGTGCGCAGCTCGTGGGCCACGTCGTCGGCGAAGCGCTGCTCGTGCCGTCGCGACGCGGCGATGCGGGCGAGCAGCCGGTCAAGCGTGGCGGCCAGGCCCGTCAGCTCGTCGCGCGGCGGGCCGAGCCCGAAACGGCGCTCGAGATCGTGGGCGCCCCAGTCCTCCGCGCGGGCGGTCATCTCGGCGACGGGCCGCAGGGCGCCCGCGACCGCGGCCGAGACGGCGAGCGCCCCCGCGGCCAGCACCAAGGCGGCGATGACGAGCGAGCCGACGAGGACGCCCTGCTGCAGGCGTTCGAGCGACGCGGTCGACTGGGCGACCACGACCGCCCCGACGGTCCGCCCACCCGCCCGCAGCGGCTGGACGCGCAGTCGCTCGTCGTCCGTCCCGTCGACCTCGCCGGCCCGGGGCGACCGCCCGAGGGCGACGGCCGCGGCGTCCAGCGCGGCCGGCACCCCCGGCGGGCGCTCGGACACCTCGCCGTCGTCGAACACCCAGGCCCGGCGGTCCAGCTCCGCGTCGTTGGGCGTCTCGCGGACCCGGACGCCCGCCCGGGTCACCACCAGGCCGGCGATCTCCGCCTGGACGCGCGACTCGAGCAGGTCCGTCGTCTCCTGGCCGACGCGATGGGCGAGCAGCGCGTTGCCGGCGACGAGCAGCGCGCCGAGCCCGACCGCGAGCACGGCGAGCGACGTCACGAGCAGCCGGGCGCGGAAGCTCACCGGAGCCGGTAGCCGACGCCGCGCAGGGTCTCGACGGCCTGCTCGGCACCCGCCGCGCGCAGCTTGCGACGGATGCGGGCGAGGTAGGCGTCGAGCGTGTTGTCGTGGACGATCGCGCCGTCGGGCCACGCCGCCGCGATCAGCGCCCGGCGCCGGACGGCCCCACCGTCCGCGGCCGCGAGCGCCGCGACGATGCGGAACTCGGTCGGGGTGAGCGCGACCTCCACCTCGCCCCGGCGGATGGCGTGGTTGGCGGCGTCGAGCGTGAGCCCGGAGGCGCCCACCGCCGGGGCCCGAGCGCCGGCGCGGCGGACCAGTGCGTCGACGCGGACGAGCAGTTCGGCGAGGGCGAACGGCTTCGTCAGGTAGTCGTCGCCGCCGGCATGGAAGCCGCTGAGCCGGTCGCTCAACGCGTCCCGTGAGGTCAGGAACAGCACGGGAGCGCGAACGCCGTGGGCGCGCAGTGCCTGGCAGACGTCGCGGCCGTCCGCGTCCGGCAGACCGACGTCGAGCACGAGCACGTCGGGTGCGTCCTCGCTGAACGCCCGGACGGCCTCGGCGCCCGACGCCGTCGCCCGCACGGTGAAGCCGGCCCGGTCCAGGGCGGTGCGCAGCACGCCGCGGAGCGCGTCGTCGTCCTCGCAGATCCCGGCCACCGGAGCGATGCGGCGAGCCTACGCCGCGAGTCAGGCCGACAACTGAACGGCCTCCAGGTCGTAGGAGCCCGCGTCGGAGCCGAGGCCCTGGGCGACCTGAGCGGCGGTGGCGCAGCCGAGGCGGGCCGCGTCGGGGAGCGAGTGGCCGAGGGAGAGTCCGCGCAGGTAGCCGGCGCTGAAGGCGTCACCGCAGCCGGTGGTGTCGACGACCTCGACGGGAAGCGCCGGGACCTCGTGGACCTCGTCGGCGGTGACGACGACCGCGCCCTCGGCGCCGCGGGTGGCGGCCACGCAGCCGACGCCGCGGGCGACGAGCGCGCGGCAGCCCGCCACGAGGTCGGTCTCGCCGGTGAAGCCGAGGACCTGCTCCTCGTTGGGCAGCAGGTGGTCGAGGTGGGGCAGGCAGGGGGCGATCCACTCGAGCAGGCCGGGGTCGCCCGGCGCGAGGATGTCGGCGGACGTCACGCCGTCGAAGCGCTGCAGGATCTCCGCGGCCGCCTCGCCGCCCATGAACTCCGGCCCGCCGAGGTGGAGGAAGTCGGCGTCCAGCGCGCCGACGTCGGCCGGCCCGTAGGTCCCGTTCGCGCCGACGACGTGGAACGCGGGGCGCGAGCCGTCCGGCCGGATGGGGAGGACGGAGGCGGAGGTCTGGACGTCCGTGCGGCGGACGAGGCCGGAGGTGTCGACGCCGTCGGACTCCAGCAGGCGGAGCAACATGTCGCCGGCGGCGTCCGTCCCGACGGCACCGGCGGCCCGGACGTCGGCGCCGAGGCGCGAGAGCACGATCGCGGTCCCGCCGGCGCTGCCCGCGGCCGTGATGCGGATCTGCTCGACGAGCGCGCCGCCTTGCCCCTCGGGGATCGCCTCCACTGGTCTGACGAGGACGTCCAGCACGTAGACGCCCATGCAGATGGCTTTCATGTCCGACACGATGCGGGATCCTCTCGCATAATGGATTCTCATGGTCCGCAAGCAGGAGAGTGAGCGCGTGCGCGAGCAGGAGGAGGCCGCCAGCCGGCTGCAGGCGGAGGCCCACCTCGCACGTGAGCGCGAGCAGTTCGACCGCGCCGACGAGCTGGCCGCTGCCGCCGAGGAGCACGGCCGCCTCGCCCGCCTGGCCCGCGAGCACGACGCACGGCAGCGGGCGGACCGCCGCCAGGACGACGCGGTGGAGCGGTCCGTCACCGACCCGCTGCACGACCTCACGAGCCGCCTGGAGCGCGAGCAGGAGGTCACCCGGATGCTGCAGCGCTCGCTGCTGCCGGAGGCGCTCCCGCTCATGGACGGCGTCCGCCTCGCCGCGGCCTTCCGGCCCGCCGACGACCTGGTGGGCGGCGACTGGTACGACGCCTTCCGGCTGCCGGGCGAGCGCCTGGGCTTCGCGCTCGGGGACGTGGTCGGCCACGGCCTCGAGGCGGCCGCCGCGGCCGTCGAGCTGCGCACGTCCCTGCGCACCCACGCCCTGCAGGACCCTGACCCGGGCTTCGTCGCCACCCGCCTGAACGAGCTCGCCTGCGTGCGCGAGATGCTCAGCTACAGCTCCTTCGTCTACGGCGTCATCGATCCGGTGTCCGCGGTGCTCGACATCGTCAGCCTCGGCCATCCGCCGGTGCAGATCCGCCACGGCGACGGCACCGTCACCGCGCTGCCGTCGCAACATCCGCTGCTGTCCGTGCGCCCGGCGGGGTCCGTCCTCACGGGCACGATGCACCAGCTCGCGCACGGCGACGTGCTGCTCACCTACACGGACGGCCTGATCGAGCGCCGCCAGGGCAACGACGACGAGCGCGTGCGGCGGCTCGCCGCGATCCTCGCCGAGGACGAGACGCCGGAGGTCGTCGTGGCCACGGCGATCGACACGCTGGCCGCGGGCCGGGCGGACGACGACATCGCCGTCCTCTGCTTGGCGCTCTCCAACCCGGACTAGACGGCGCGGGTGGTGCCGTAGGCACGCGCGGCGGCGGCCTCCACGACGGCGCGGCGGTCGTCCTCGTCCAGCGCCCGCGGGGTGCCCAGGGCGGAGGCGCGCGCGAACAGGTCGCTGGCCCACTCGAGCAGCTCCGTGGCGTTGACCGCACCCGCGAGGTCCGCACCGAGGGTGACCGTCCCGTGGTTGCCGAGCAGTGCGGCGGTGCGGCCCTCCAGCGCGGTCACAGCGGACTCGGCCAGCTCCGGCGTCCCGAACGTGACGTAGGGCGCGACCCGCACCGGTCCGCCCAGCAGCAGCATCTCGTAGTGCACGCAGGGCAGCTCGTCGAGCACGCAGGCGATCGCGGTGGCCGCCGGGGCGTGGGTGTGGACGACGGCGCCGGCCTCGGCGCGCGCGAGGTAGACGGAGAGGTGGAGCGCGAGCTCGGAGGTCGGGGCGAGGGCCCCGTCCTGCTGGTCCCCGGCGAGGTCGACGACGGCGACCTGGTCGGCCTCCAGCGTGCTCAGCTGCGCGCCCGTGGGCGTGACGGCGACGAGGTCCCCGGCGCGCACGCTCACGTTCCCGGAGGTCCCTCGGACGAGACCGGCGGCGGCCAGGCGGCGCGAGGCGGCGGCCACCTCGGTCCGCTCCTCGACGAGCAGTGGCTCAGACGGCACGGGCGCGATGGTAGCTTCGCGCCCTATGAACGTCACTCGCCGCCGCCTGATCGCCGGCTCCGTCGCCACCGGTGCCGCCGTGGCGCTCCCCGACACCGCGGCGGAGGCGAAGGCGAGGAAGAAGCGGCGCAAGACCAAGTCGGCCGACGTCGTGATCGTCGGCGCCGGCCTCGCCGGGCTGACCGCCGCGCGCGAGCTGACCGCCAAGGGCAAGAAGGTCATCGTGCTCGAGGCGCGCAACCGCGTCGGCGGGCGCGTCCTGAACGAGCCGATCGCCCCCGGCAAGGTCTCGGAGCGCGGCGGCACCTTCGTCGGGCCCACGCAGGACCACATCCTCGCCCTGGGCAAGGCCTACGGCGTCGAGACCTTCGACACCTACGACAACGGCAACAACGTCTACCTGTCATCGGGCGGGCGCTCGACGTTCTCCGACACGGGCCCGACCGGCTCCGCGCCGCTCGACCCGGCCATCCTGCCCGATCTGGCCACCATCATCGGCAACCTGGACACGATGTCCACGGAGGTGCCGGTGGACGCCCCGTGGTCGGCGGCCAAGGCGGGGCAGTACGACAGCCAGACGCTCGAGAGCTACATCCGCGCCAACCAGATCAACCCGAACTTCGTCAAGCTCGTCGACGCCGCCTGCCGGCCCATCTTCGGCGCGGAGTCCAAGGAGCTCTCGCTGCTCTTCGTGCTCTTCTACATCGCGAGCTCGGGCAACGAGACCAACCCGGGGACCTTCGAGCGCAACTTCAACACGCGCGGAGGCGGCCAGCAGTCGCGCTTCATCGGCGGCTCGCAGGTCATCCCGAACGCGATGGCCAAGGAGCTCGGCAAGCGCGTCGTCCTGCGCTCGCCCGTCCGCAAGATCCGCCAGACCAAGACCGGCGTGAAGGTCACCTCCGACCGCATGATCGTCAACGCCAAGCACGTGATCGTCGCCGTGCCGCCGACGCTCGCCGGGCGCATCGACTACGCCCCGAACCTCCCGCAGAACCGCGACGCGCTCATGCAGCGTGTCCCGCAGGGCAGCCTGCTGAAGGCGACGGCCGTCTACGACAAGCCGTTCTGGCGCGACAAGGGGCTGACCGGCCAGGCGCTGTCGACGGAGACGTTCATCTCCGCGACCTTCGACGACTCGCCCGAGGACGGCTCGCCCGGCGTCGTCTTCGGCTTCATCGGGGGCGACAAGGCCCGCGGCTTCAAGAAGCTCTCGCGGGAGGAGCAGAAGGCCACCGCCCTCGCCGAGTTCGATCGCTTCTTCGAGTCCAAGGAGGCGGGCAACGCCAAGCGCTTCTTCCTGACCAGCTGGACGGACGAGAAGTGGACGCGCGGCTGTCCCGTCGGCATCTACCCGCCCGGCGTGATGGTCGCCTACGGCGATCAGATCCGCCAGCCGGTCGGACGCATCCACTGGGCCGGCACGGAGACCTCGGCCTACTGGAACGGCTACATGGACGGCGCCGTGCGCTCGGGCGAGCGCGCCGCGGCCGAGGTCCTCAACGCGTGAGGGCCCTCGCCGGGGCGCTCGTCGCGCTCGCGCTGCTGCCCGCCGCCGCCCAGGCGCGCGACCGCTTCGCCACCTCCGTCTTCTCGCTGATCCCGCGGCCGGGCTTCCCCGCCATGGCCTACGTCGGGCCCAACGACCGCGTCTACGAAGGCACCTACACCAACCCGTCGGGCGACACGATGCCCTCGCGGGTGTTCGAGTTCACGAGCGCGGGGAGCCTGCTGCGCTCCTGGACGATCAAGGGCCAGAACCTCGGCGGCGACCACGGGGTGCAGGTCGGGACGATGGGCCCGTCGGGGCGGCTGCTGCTGCTCGACAAGAACCCGCCGCGGGTCATCCGCCTGGACCGCAAGACGGGCGCGCAGAAGGACTACGCGCGCTTCCCGGACGGCGCCGTCCCCAACTACAGCGCCTGGGGCACCGACGGCTCGCTGTACGTGACCGACTACGAGGGCGCGACGATCTGGCGCGTGCCGCCCAAGGGTGGAACGCCAGCGGTGTGGCTCAAGAGCCCCGCGCTCGACGGCGGTCCGTTCGGCCTCACCGGCATCCGCCTCGCCGCCGACCGCAGGACGCTCGTGGTGGCCCAGCAGTCACAGGCGGGTCTCGGCGCGGGCATCCCCACCAACGGGCGGATCGTGACCATCCCGATCCTGCCCGACGGCAAGCCCGGCCCGATCACGCAGCTGTGGGAGAGCCGGCCGCTCGACGGACCCGACGGCTTCGGCATCGCGAAGTCGGGCGCGATCTACATCGCGAACCTGCTCTCCGACCAGCTCGTCGTCGTCGGGCCGGACGGCAAGGAGACCGACCGGGTGAGCAATCCGAAGTTCGACTCGCCCTCGAGCGTGAGCTTCCTCGGCACGCGGCTGATGATCGCCAACCAGTCCTTCGTCTCCGGCACGCCCGCCAACCAGGCGATCCTCGACGTGGAGGCCGGCGAGCCGGGGCTGGCGGAGTTCATCCCGCCCGCGCCCAAGAAGCCCAAGCCGAAGAAGAAGCACAAGAAGCGCCAGGCCCTAGCGGGCGCGCACCGTCATCGGCAGCCCACGGCGGGGGCCGAGCGTCGGTGTCTGGCGGATCTCGAGGCGGAAGCCCGGCTCGACCTCGAGCCGGAAGTCCCCCAGGATCCGCCGCGCGATGGTGCGGATCTCGGCCTGCCCGAAGCGCATCCCCAGGCAGATCCGCGAGCCGCCGCCGAAGGGGACGTAGGCGCCGCGGGGCACCTTCGCCTTGGCTTCGGGCGCCATGCGGTCCGGGCGGAACGCGTGCGGGTCCGGGAAGACGTGGGGGAGGCGATGCGAGACGTAGCTCGAGTAGGCCAGCGGCATCTCCGCGGGAATCGTGTAGCCGCCGAACTCGACGTCGCGGACGGTGCGGCGCGGACCGATCCAGGCGGGCGGGTACATGCGCAGCGTCTCGTCCAGGCAGCGCTCGAGCCGCTCGGGATCCTGCTCGAGGGCGTCGCGCTCCTCGCGGTTGCGATCCAGCTCGTAGAAGAGGAAGCCGATCGTCGCGGTCGTGGTGTCGTGCCCGGCGAAGAGCAGCGTCATCACGTGGTCGCGGATGTGGCGGTCGCTGAGACCGTGGCCGTCCTCGTCCGTGGCGTCGAGCAGCAGGGAGAGGACGTCCAGGCCGCGCTCGCCCGTGCGCCGGCGGGCCTCGATGGCGCCGTAGATGAGCTTGTCGAGGCGGCGGCGGGCCTCGTGCATGCGCGCCCACGGCGTGCGCGGGCCGCGGAGGATCTGGACCGTGTAGTCGCGGCCGTAGAAGCCGAGGGCGACCTCGAAGTCATGGGCGGCGGCCTTGTCGTCACCCGCGAAGCCGAACAGCGCCCGCATCGCGATGCGCAGCGCCAGCCGCCGCGCCCACTCGTAGAGGTCCAGGCGCTCCCCGTCCCGCAGGGCGGACACGGCGGCGTCGGTCTCGGCCTCCATCGTCGCCCCCATCGCCGCGATCTGCTCCGAGTGGAACGACGGCAGCATGATCCGGCGCGAGCGCCGGTGGAAGTCGCCGTCGATGGTCAGCATCCCGTCGCCGAGCAGCGGGATCAGCTGGCCGAAGCCGCCGTCGCGCCAGCGGAAGTCCTTCATGCGGCTCACGAGGATCGTGTGGTTGGCCTCCGGGCCGATCATGAAGACCTGCTTGGAGGACAGGATCCGCATGGTGAAGACGGGCCCGTGGCGCTCGTAGGCGTCGAGCAGCAGCGCCAGGGGGTCGGTGGCGATGCGGTGGGTGCGGCGCAGGTCGACGCCGTTGTCGCCCGGCGGTGCCGGCAGCGCGCCGGCGCCTGCCGCTCAGCTCCGCCCGCCAGTCCTGGCCGAGCTGGACGAGCGGGTTGGAGGGGTACGGCTCGGGCCCGACCAGGCTCATACCTCGAGGATCGACCTTGCCGAGCGGCCCCGCGGCCGTCGATGAGCTCCAGCGCCTCCGAGGCCTGCTCGAGGGGGAAGCGCGCGCCGACGATCGGCCGCACGTGGCCGGAGGCGATCAGGCGATCGATCTCGGCCTGGATCTCGCCGTTGATCGCGGGCTTGCTCATCACGTAGGCGCCCCAGCCGGCGCCGATGACCTCCGTGTTGCGCAGCAGCAGCCGGTTGACCTTGACCTCGGGGATGGAGCCGCCGGTGAAGCCGACCACGACGACGCGGCCGTCCTCGGCCAGCGACGCGCAGCGAGTCGGTGAAGCGGTCGCCGCCGACCGGGTCGAGCACCAGGTCGACCCCGCCGCCCGAGAGCTCCTGCGCCTGCTCGCGCCAGTTGGCGTCGGAGCGGACGACCTCGTCGGCGCCCGCGTCGCGCGCGACCTGCTCCTTCTCGTCCGTGGAGACGACGGCGATCACCTGCGCGGCGCCGAGGCCCTTGGCGACCTGGATGGCGGCGGTGCCGATCCCGCCGGCCGCGCCGTGCACGAGCACCTTGTCGCCCTCGGCGATCCGCCCGCGGATGCGCAGCGAGAAGTAGGCCGTGTGGTAGTTGAAGATCAGGCCCGCGCCCTGGGCGATGTCGAGCTCGTCGGCGAGCGGGAAGGTCATGTGCGCGGGCGCGATGGCCTGCTCGGCGAAGCCGCCCAGGTAGCAGCAGGCGGCCACGCGGTCCCCGACGGCGACTCCCGCGTCGCCCGCCACCTCGAGCACCGTGCCCGCGACCTCCGCGCCCGGGACGAACGGCAGCTCGGGCTTGAACTGGTACTCGCCGCGGCTCTGCAGCACCTCGGGGAAGGCGACGCCCGCCGCCTCGACCTGGATCCGACCACCCCTTCGCCCGGCGTCAGCATGTGGTTCGTGGCCGGCTCGGGGACGTCGTTGAGCTCGAGGGCGCCGGGGCCGTCGAGGGACGTGATCTGGATCGCGCGCATCGCCTGACAGGATGCCGGACAGTGCGGCTCCGCGCCCTGCGCCCACTCTCCCTCCTGACACCCGAGCCCGGCGAGCTGCCGCGGCGCTGGATGACGGTCGCCACCCGCGGGTTCATCCTCGCCGCGATCGTCATCGCCAACGTCGTCGGTGCGCTGATCGTGATGGCGCTGCTGGTCGTCGTGCTCCCGGTGCCCGACGAGGCGGAGAGCTTCGGCGCCGGCGGCCTCGTCGCCGGCGGCGATCTACGCCGTCGCCGCGATCCTCATCGGGACGGCCCGCGGCCTGCGCATGGCCCGCCCGGCGATCGCGCCCTTCAAGGAGGACCGGCGGCCCGGCGAGGACGAGCGGTCCGCGATCCTCGGCCTGCCCGCTCGGCTGTCGCGCCTGCAGCTCGTGCTGTGGCTGGGCGCGGTCGTCGTCTTCACCCTCAACGCCGCGCGGGACGTCGGCGCTCTACGCCTTCGAGACCGGCATCGCCATCGCGCTGACCGGCGTCGCGGTGGCGGCGCTGTCCTACCTGCAGGTCGGCCGGCTGCTGCGGGCGGCCATCGACGCCGCGCTGACGGAGGCGCCGCCCCGGCGCCGCGAGGTCGCGGGCGTGGGCACACGCGTGCTGCTGACCTGGGCGCTGTGCTCGGCCGTGCCCACGGCGGGCGCGCTGATGGTCGGCATCTTCGCGCTGACCACCGACGTCGAGACGGACGAGCTCGCCCGCTCGACGATCGTGCTCTGCGGCGTGTCGCTGGGGGTCGGCCTGCTGGCCATGATCTTCCTCGCGCGCACGCTCAGCGACCCGCTGCGCCGGCTGCGCGACGCCTTGGCCAAGGTGGAGGACGGGGACTACGACACCCGCGTGCACGTCTTCGACGCGACGGAGGTCGGCTTCGCCGCCGCGGGCTTCAACCGGATGGTCGCCGGGTTGCAGGAGCGCGAGAAGCTACGCGACCTCTTCGGCCGCCAGGTGGGGGAGGACGTCGCTCGGCGCGCGCTGGAGGAGGGCGTCACGCTCGGCGGCGAGGAGCGCGAGGCGGCCGTCCTGTTCGTCGACGTCATCGGCTCCACCTCGTTCGCGGCCGACCGACCGCCGGGCGAGGTCGTCGAGGCGCTGAACGCCTTCTTCGCCATCGTCGTCGAGGTCACCCAGGCCTGCGGCGGGCTCGTCAACAAGTTCGAGGGGGACGCCGCGCTGTGCGTCTTCGGCGCGCCGCTGGCGGTCGAGGACGCCGCCGGCTGCGCACTGCGGGCGGGGCGTGAGATGTGCAGCCGCCTGAGCGACGGGGAGCTCAACGCCGCCATCGGCGTCAGCGCGGGCACCGTCGTCGCCGGCAACGTCGGCGCCGCCGACCGCTACGAATACACGGTGATCGGCGACCCGGTGAACGAGGCGGCACGGCTCACGGAGCTCGCCAAGGACCGCGAGGGCCGGCTCGTGGCCTCCGAGCGCGCGCTCGACGCGGCGAACGGCGACGAGCGCGAGCACTGGGCCCTCGGCGACGAGGTCACCCTGCGCGGCCGCTCCGACCCGACCCGTCTGGCGGTCCCGGCGTGAGCGAGCTCGAGCCCCTGCTGGTGGCGCTGGACGCGGGGGAGACGACCTCCGTCGCCCTGACGGAGGCGGCGCTGGCGCGGATCGGCGACGACCCGCTGTGCGCGTTCCGCGTCGTGCGGGCGGAGGCGGCGCTGCTGGAGGCCGCGGCGGCCGACGCGCAACGGGCCGCAGGCGTGCGAGGCGCCGCTGCTCGGCGTCCCCGTGGCGGTCAAGGACGACATGGACGTCGCCGGCGAGGCGACGCATGTTCGGCTGCGCGGGCGACTTCCCCGCCGCCGGGGAGGACGCCGAGGCGGTGCGGCGGCTGCGGGCGGCGGGCGCGGTGATCGTCGGCAAGACGACGACGCCCGAGCTCGGGCAGTGGCCGTTCACGGAGGGGCCCGCGTTCGGCGTCACGCGCAACCCGTGGAACCGCGACTTCTCGCCGGGAGGCTCCTCCGGCGGGTCGGCGGCGGCGGTCGCCGGCGGCCTCGTGCCCGTCGCGCTCGGGTCGGACGGCGCCGGCTCCGTGCGCATCCCCGCAGCCTGGACGGGGCTCGTCGGCATCAAGCCCCAGCGCGGCCGCATCTCCACCTGGCCCGACCCGGAGTCCTTCAACGGGCTCACCTGCAACGGCCCGCTCGCCCGCACGGTGCTCGACGCCGCGCTGCTGCTGGACGCCGTCGACCGGCAACCACCCCGACGAGCGCCACCGGCCGGCAGCCCCGGAGGAGCCGTACGCGGACGTCGCCCGGCGCGCGGATCCCGGCTCGCTGCGCATCGGGCTGTCGTTCAAGGCGCCCTTCAGCGGCGCGCCGTCACGGCTGGATCCGGAGGTCCGTGCCGCGGTCGCAGCGGCTGGCCGGCGTCCTCGAGGACCTCGGTCACGAGGTCATCCCGGTCGAGCCGTCCTACGGCCTCATCGGCGCGCCGTTCATGGCGCGGTCCATGGGCGGCATCCGCGACTGGACCCGGCGCGTCCCCGACCGCGCGCAGCTGGACCCGCGCACGCGCCACAACGCCACGACCGGCCTCGCGCTCGCGCCGCTGCTCAGCGGCCGCGCGCGCCGTCGAGCCGCTGCTGCACCGCCAGATCGGCCGTGTCTTCGGCAAGGTCGACGTCCTCCTCGCGCCGACGACCGCGCAGCCGCCGCTGCCGATCGGCGCCGCAGAGGGCCTGGGCGGCTGGGCGACCGACAAGGTCGTCGTCGGCGCCGCGCCCTACGCGTGGCCGTGGAACGTGCTCGGCTGGCCGGGCGTGAACGTCCCCGCCGGGCTCACCGAGGCCGGCCTCCCGGTCGGCGCGCAGCTGCTCGGGCCCGACAGCGCGGAGCCGCGGCTGATCGCGCTCGCCGCGCAGCTCGAGGCGGTCGAACGTTGGTACGAAAGACATCCGCCCGCTCTAGAATCCGGCGGATGAGGAGAGCTCGGATGGGCGCGGCGCTGGCCGTGGCGATGGTGCTGTTCGGTGCGGGGACGGCGGTGGCGGCGGAGCCGACGAAGGAGGACAAGTCCTTCCAGGTCAAGGTCGGGCCCGAACCGCGACCAGGCCTGCACGGTCGTCGGCTACCTGTACAAGCCGGCCGGGGCCGACAAGGACCACCCGGCGCCGGCGATCCTCGCGACCAACGGCTTCGGCGGTTCGCGCGACGACTTCGACACGCTCGGCCCCGCGTACGCGAAGCGCGGCTACGTCTTCCTCGCCTACTCCGGCCTGGGCTTCGGCGGCAGCGGCTGCAAGATCACCCTGGACGACCGCGAGCACGACGGCGCGGCCGGCTCGCAGCTCATCGACTTCCTCGGCGGCCTCGACTACGTCAAGAAGGACGGCCCCGGCGACCCGCGCGTGGGCATGGTCGGCGGCTCCTACGGCGGCCAGATCCAGTTCGCGATCGCCGGCGTCGACAAGCGCCTGGACACGATCATCCCGCAGATCACCTGGAACGACCTGTCCTACTCCCTGTCGCCCAACAACACCGACTTCACCAGGGGGGTGACGTACGGGACGCCCGGCGTGGTCAAGCTCGACTGGCCCGCCCTGTTCTTCTCCGTCGGCCAGGCCAACGGCCTGCAGGCGACGCTCACCGGCGATCCGAGCCACCTCGGCATCTGCCCCAACTTCGCCGACGAGGCGTGCCCGGCGCTCATCCAGGGCGCGGCGCGCGGCTACCTGGACGAGACGGGGACGGCGTTCACGCGCAACGCGTCCGTCGCCTCCTACATCAAGGACATCAAGATCCCGACGTTCCTCACCCAGGGGCAGTCGGACAACCTCTTCGACCTGCAGGAGGCCGTGGCCAACTACCAGGCGCTCAAGGCCCAGGGCACGCCGGTGAAGATGCTGTGGCGCTCATCCGGGCACTCCGGTGGCGGCATCGGCAAGTCCGAGAGCGACTCGACGGACCTCGAGGCCGCCTACGAGACCCGCGCCGACCTCGCCTGGTTCGACCACTACCTCAAGGACGGGGACGCCGCGCCGGCGCTGGACTTCTCGTTCCTGACGGACTGGATCCCCTACGACAAGGGGAAGGACGCGGCCGCGGCGGTCGGCGTCGCCCCCGAGTACCCGGCGGCCAAGGGCGAGCCGCTGTACCTGTCCGGGACGGACGCGCTCGTGGCCGACAAGGCCGCGGTGAAGGAGGGCTCGGCGACGATGCTCGAGGCCGCCGCTCCCACCAGCCAGGGCGGTGGCGCCGTCGCCTTGCAGGACGGCAGCGACCCGCAGGGCACGAGCGTCTCCTACACGACCGCTCCCTTGGGCGCGGACCTCGACCTCGCCGGTGTCCCGTCCGTCACCTTCCGGGTGAACGCCCCGACGTTCGCGGCCGCGGTCGACCCCGCCCAGAAGCTGCTGCTGTTCGCCAAGCTCTATGACGTCGCGCCGGACGGCACGGCGACGCTGCACCGCGCGCTGATCTCCGCGGCCCGCATCGGCGACCCGTCCAAGCCGGTGACCATCGAGCTGCCGGGTCTCGTGCACCGCTACGCGAAGGGCCACTCGCTGCGCGTGACGCTGGCCACCAGCTCGGCGACGCACCGCGGCGGCCTCGGCGCGGGCCCGGTCACCATCGTCACCGATCCGAAGGACCCGGGCATCCTCACCATCCCGAAGCTGGGTGCGGCCGCCGGGCCGGTCGGCTCCGGGCCCAACGGCGCGACCCCGTTCGTGCAGGCGCCGCCGAGCGTGACGCCCACCGCGACGAGCAAGCTGCGTCGCGCGGCCAAGCTGCCCAGGCGCCGCCCGTGCCGGACGACGAAGAAGCGGATCGCGTTCCCGCTGCGCGCCGCGACGGAGCTCAAGGTGGCGCGCGTCTACGTCAACGGCCGGAAGGTCCGGACGATCCGCGGCGGCCGGCTGCGCAAGCGGGTCACGATCAAGCTCAAGGCGCGCGCGAAGGCGCACGTCGTCGTCACCTCGACGATGACGAGCGGCGAGAAGCGCCGCAACGGGCGCCGCTACCGCGCCTGCCAGGCGTAGACCCGGCCGATGACGCGGCCGCCGTCGAGGCCGAGCGCCTCGACGGCCGCCCGCACGCCGGGGTAGGCGGGGTCGCCGTAGTCGTGGAAGGCGACGGTCGCGCCCGGCGCGAGGCGGTCGCGCCAGGCGACGAACGCGGCCTCGGTCCCCGCCTGCGAATGATCGCCGTCGACGAAGAGGAAGTCGACGTCGCGCTCGTCCCGCGGTTCGTCGCCGGGAGCGGTGATGAAGGTCACGTCACCTCCGAGGGCGGCATAGGCCTCGCGATGCGCACGGACCACCGGGTCGTAGGAGGTCACCCGCCGGGCGGGGTCGACCAGCGACAGCGAGATGGAGGTCCAGCCGGTGGCGGTGCCGATCTCCACGCAGTTCCGGCGGCCGTCCGCGAGTTCGAGGATCGCCCGCAGCTCATGCGGCCGGGTGGCCACGTCGAGGGACCACTGGTCCCCCCGCTGCCGCGCCGTGCGCAGCGCGCGGATGTAGAAGGCCCGGACCGGCCCCGGCAGCCGGGCGAGCGCGACCGCCTGCTTGACCAGCGCGGCGGCGCGGCGGGCGGGGGAGCGGGTGTCGTCCCAGCGGAAGACGCTCACGCGGCGAGGCGGCGGTACGCGGCCTGCGTGAGCGGCGTGTACTTGTCGCCCGCCTTCGTGCGCGAGAGCACGACGCGGTCGCCGCCGGGCGGCGGGATGCCGTCCTCGCGCAGCGCGCGGACGTCCGGCCGGTACCAGCTCGTGACGGGGATCTCGTCGACGACGTGGACGACGGCCGGCCGCTCGTCCTGCGGCAGACCGGCCAGCGCGCGCGTGACCGCGGCGGGGGTGACCGTCGCGCCCGGGCGGGGCATCACCGCGGCGACGAGCACCTGGTGGTCCTCGCCCGCGACGGGGAGGCCGTAGGCGACGGCGAGGTCCGCGGCGTCCATCTGGGCCAGCGCGTCCCGGGCGCCCGACGGCGCGACGAGGCCCTGCTCGGTGTGGACGAGTGCCTCCACGCGGTCGCGCAGCCAGTAGTCGCCGTCCGTGTCCTGGAAGGCGAGGTCGCCCGTGGGCACCCAGGCGTCGTCGCGGCGGAAGACGGAGCGCAGCGCGTCGTCGCGGTTGGAGCGCGTGCCGGGCGTGGTGCGGGCGAGGAGCATCCCGACCTCGCCGCGCGGCACCTCGGCCGCGAAGCCGTCGCGCCCGAGCAGCAGCCGGTCCTCGACCTCGTCCCAGGCGGCGATGCGCACGTCGGCGGCGCCCGGGAGCGGGCGGCCGACGCTGCCCGGCTTGGCGCCCGTCAGGTTGACGAGGATCGCCTCGCCCTCCGCCGACGCGTAGAACTCGACCACGCGGGCCGGGGCGAAGCGGCTCTGCACGCGCTCCCACAGGCCGACGGGCATGCCGCTGCCGAGCAGCAGCCGCAACGGGTGGTGGCGCTCGGCCGGGTTGGGCGGCGCGTCGACGAGCTCGCGCAGCATCGTCCACGTGTAGGAGCCGACGGTGACGCCGTAGCGGCGCACCTCCTCCCAGAACGTCCCGGGGTCGTAGCCGTGGGCGAGGGCGATCCGCGACCCGCCGGCGATGGCGCCGCCGAGCGTCATCAGCAGCGCGCTGGTGTGGTGGATGGGGGTGACGGCGTAGACGGTGTCGGCCGGGCCGAGCGCGCCGGCCGACGCCGTGCCGAACGCGCTCAGCGCCCAGCGGCCGTTGGTGATCGAGTTGGTCCGCGTGCCCGCGCCCGCGCCCGTGAAGAGGACGAAGGCGAGGTCGCGCGCCCGGCCGGGGTTGGGGCGGTACCAGCCCGGCGGCTTGACCGCGGCCGGGTCGATGCGCTCCATGTCGAGCACGCCGTCGCCGAGGTCGCGCTCGTCCCCGCCGCCGCCCAGGACGAGCACCTCGACGCCCGCGTCGCGCGCGTCGTCGGTGTGCTCGGGATCGGTGATCACGCGGGTGATGTGGCCGAGGCCGGCCTCGTGCGCCACGTCCCCGTCCGGGCGCAGCAGCACTGCGACGGCGCCGAGCCGGTTGATCGCGGCGACCACGACGAGCGCGGAGGGCCGGGTGCTCATGAGCACGCCGACGTGCTCGCCCTGGCGCACGCCGACGTGCAGGAGGCCGGCGACGACGTTGTCGATGCGCGTCTTGCCGGCCAGGTGCGTGTGCGCGCGGTCCTCGAAGAGGAAGAAGACGCTGTCGCCGTGGCGGCGGGCCTGCTCGTCCAGGAGCAGGGAGAGCGAGATCTGGGTGCCGCTCTGGATCTGTCCGAGACGCGCGAGGCGGGGGAGGGCGGCGCCGGCCTCGCGTGAGAGCTCGCGGACGCTGCGGACGGTGGTGCTCGCCGACTGGCTGGCGGCGCGGACGATGCCCACGCCGGCGCCGACCGCCAGCTCCACGCCCAGGCCACCGCCGCTCGCGCCTCCGTCGCGCTTCACCGGTAGATCGTCGCCGACCAGCAGCGCCTGCTCGGGGCGCTCCGCGTCCCCGTCGCGCCAGTGCGCCCACTCGGCCACGATCGGCCAGGTGGCGCGGCGCGCGGAGGAGCCGACGACGAGGCCGAAGTGCCCGGCCCGCAGTGCCGTCTCGTAGATCTCCGCGCGCGGGGCGGCGCGCTTGATGGCGCGCACGGCGGGCGGCGGGGCGATCTCGTCCACCTCACCGACGAAGGTGAGGATGGGGCAGGTGATGTCGGCCAGCGTGACCAGGCGCTCGTCGATGACGAAGCCGCCCTCGAGCATGCGGTTGTGCGCGATGAACTGGCGCAGGAAGTCCGCCAGCGCGGGGCCGGGCCAGGCGACCCAGCCGTTGGCCTCGAGGAACTGGCGCTGGCGCTCGCGGGGCAGCAGCGCCTCGCGGTCGTGCAGCTGCATGATGAACTCGACGCGCGAGCGCAGCGACTTCATCGGGTCCAGCAGGCGGAAGCCGGTGCGGCTGACCCAGCCGGGGACGGCGAACCTCCCGAGGGGCCCGGCGAGCACCCCGGCGGCGCCGGTGGCGAAGGCCTCCGGGAGCCCGAACGGCATGGCCGCGCGGGTATCGGCGGGCGAGCCGAAGGTGATCAGCGAGGAGATGCCCTTCGACCGCCGGTACGCAGCGGTCTGGTAGCAGAACATCCCGCCCTGGCTGTAGCCGGCTGAGGTGGACGTCCTGCCCCGTCTCCTTGCGCACGGTGTCGACGACGTCGGACACGGCGAGGACGTGGTCGGCGAGCGTGCGCTCGAGGCCGCCCTCCTGCTTGGAGGGCTCGCCGAAGTCGACCACCCACGGGTCGACGCCGTTCTCGTGCAGGACGCCGACCGCGGTGGCGGCGGGGGAGACGTCGTAGACGTCGGCGTCGAGCATCATCGGCGGCACGAGGATCACCGGCGGGCCCTGGGGGTCGTCGGCGAAGTAGCGCCGCAGCCGGTACATGCGCCGGCGCTCGACGATCTCGAAGGGGGAGGGCTCCTCGCCCGTGTCCAGGCCGCCGAAGCGCGCGACCTCGAGCGCGTTCTGCGCCATCGCCTGGGCGCGGCCGACGGGTTCGGAGACGAGCTTGGTCAGGTCCACTGGACGGGCATCATCGCAGCCCCGCGCGCAGGGCACCGGCGGTCACGGCGACGGCGTCCCGCGCGGCGCGGTGCGCCGTCATGTTGAAGAAGCCGTGCAGGAGCGGGAAGCGCTGGACGGTGGCCTGCGGCAGCGCTCGTGCGTACGCCTCGCCCTCGTCGCGGAGCGGGTCGGCCAGCGCGGTGGCGACGTAGGCGGGCGGGAAGGCGCTCAGGTCGCCGTGGAGCAGCGGGCTCGCGCGCGGGTCGGACTGGAAGCCCGGCATGTAGAGGTCCTCGTAGCGGTCCATCGCCGCCTGCGTGAGGAAGAAGCCGGTCTCGAAATCCCGCTGGCTCGGGTAGGTCCGGCTCGCGTCCGTGGCGGGGTAGAGCAGCCACTGGAACGCGGGCATCGGGACCTCGCCCCGCGCGGCGGACACGCAGACGCTGGCCGCGAGGTTGCCGCCGGCGCTGTCGCCGCCCACCGCCACGCGTCCCTCGCCGGCCAGCGCGCCATAGGCCGCCACCGCGTCATCCGCCGCCGCCGGGAAGGGGTGCTCAGGCGCGCGGCGGTACTCGACGGAGACGATGCGGACGCCACTCAGGTCGGCGAGCGCGCGGACGGCGGGGTCGTGGGACGCGACGGAGCGGTTGACCCAGCCGCCGCCGTGGAAGAAGACGAGCAGCGCGTCCTGCATCGCGTCCACCGGCGTGTACCAACGCACCGGGACCCCGCCGGCATCCTGATCCTTCACCGCCACGGGCCGGCGCGCGGCTCGCACCAAGAACCGCGATTGCGCCTCCGCGAGCTTGCGGGCGACATCGACCGGCGGCGCCTCGCGGTCTGCCGACGCCCGCGCGGCGACGTCGGACGCGCGCGCGAGCAGCCACGCCCCGGGGTCCAACCCCACGGCGACGTCCGGGACCGGCCCGGCGAGCGCCCGCTGCACGGGTTCCGGAAGGGCGAGCAGGCCGCGCGCGGCGGCACCGGACGCGTAGGCCAGGGCGAGGGCGGCGTCCACGGCGGCCATCCTACGTTTCCGTCCGGGGCGTCGGGTTGGCTCCATCGGTCGTGTCCGTCCCGCTGCTCACCGAAGCGCTGCCCGGCTTCCGCGCCTGGCGGCTCGACAGCGAGGGCCGGCTCTGGCCGGCCGCGGCGAGCGCGGCCTGGGCGCCGGGCGTCAACGTCGCTCGCTGCGGGCACCGGATCGGGCACGACGCCCCCGCGGGGAACTGCACCTGCGGCCTCTACGCCTTCCACCACCTGCACCGCCAGCTCGCGAACGAGCGGGTCATCGGCGGGATCGCGGCCTGGGGCGACATGGAGGTCCACCGTGACGGCTTCCGCGCCGGCCGCGCCCGGGTGCTCGCGCTCGTGCTGGATCCGCTGACGCCCGCGCGCGAGCGGGCGGCCCTGGAGCGGGCCGCCGAGCGCTACGCCGTGCCGCTCGTCCCGCGGGCCGCGCTCGTCCCCGTCGTCGCCGAGCGCACCGGCCTGCTGCCCGTCTCCGTGCTCGCGGGCGACGTCGACGAGGACGTCTGGGTCCGGAGCCGCCGCGGCTACGACGCGGCGCAGCAGCTGTGGGTCGAGCCGGGCGGCGGCGCGGTGACCGTCGGCGTCAGCGGCGCGCTGCGGGCCTGGGTGGGCGCCGGGGCCGCAGTGACGGCCTCAGAGGAGGACGGGGAGGTGGAGCTGCGGGTCCGCGGCGCCGCGGCGACCGTGTCGCTGCGCACCGCCATCCGCGGCCGGGTGCTCGCCGAGGGCGGCGACCACGTCCGTGTCGCCCCGACGCACTGGGCGAAGGACTGCGGAACCTTCGACTGGGGGCGCGTCGGCCACGCCGCCATGATCGCCCGCGGGCGCGCCGACGAGCTCGCGCACCTCCTCCGCGCCGGGGCGTTCGATCGCTCCGCCGTGACGAACTGGGCCGACGTGCGGCGGGAGCTCCGGGCGCACACGGAGGCGGAGCCGGCGTTCGCCGACGCCCGCGAGGTCTACGACGAGCTCGGCATCCCGCTCGGCCGTGCCCTGGCGGGCGCCACCGCCCACCTCGGCCGGCTCGACCTGTCCGTGGCGTTCGTGGTGCGCGGGCCGGACGCGCGGCTGGTCTGCGACCTGCGCCCGGGCGGCGTGCGCCTGCGTGTCGGCGACGCGCCGGGCGCGCGGCCGGACGTGGTCGTCGAGGTCGAGGGGAACGACCTCCGCCCGTTGCTCTCGGGCGCGCTCGACCTCGCACAGGCCGCGCGGGAGGGCCGGCTGTGCGTGCGCGGGCCGCGGTCCCGGTCGCTCAGCGCCCTCGCCGTCCTCGTCGGTTGGACCCGCCGGCGCCTGCCGGAGCCCGCGCGTGCCTGAGCTCCTCGACCTGCCCGGCCCGTCGCGGCGCATCGTCGTCGAGCCGCTGCGCGTGCCGGAGCCGCCGCCACGCGAGCCCGCCGAACCCGCGAGGCGCCCGGAGCCGGTGCGGGAGCCCGAGCCCGCGCCCGCTCGGTAGGGTCCGCCGCGGTGCCCGCGCCTCCCTCTGACGTTCGACCCCGCCGCGCCCGCGGCGCAGGCCAACCGCGAGGCGATGCTCGACCGCCTCGCCGAGCTCGACGCGCTGCTGCTCAAGACGCGCGAGGGCGGGGGTCCCGAGAAGCTCGAGCGCCATCGCAAGCGGGGGAAGCTGCTGGCCCGCGAGCGCATCGAGCTGCTGCTGGACCGCGACTCGCCGTTCCTCGAGCTGCAGCCCTTCATGGCCAATCACACCGACTTCCACGTCGGCGCCTCCAACGTCTGCGGGATCGGGGTCGTCGAGGGCGTCGAGTGCATGATCGGCGCCTCGGACCCGACCGTCCGCGGCGGCACGAGCAACCCGTTCACCCTGCGCAAGTCGCTGCGGTCGCAGGAGATCGCGCTGGTCAACCGGCTGCCGATGATCAACCTCGTCGAGTCGGGCGGCGCGGACCTGCCGACCCAGGCGGACGCGTTCGTCCCCGGCGGCGCGATCTTCCGCAACCTCACGCGCTTGAGCGCCAACGGCATCCCGACCATCTCGCTCGTCTTCGGCTCTTCCACCGCGGGCGGCGCCTACATCCCGGGGATGAGCGATTACACCGTCTTCGTCGAGGGGCGGGCGAAGGTCTTCCTCGGCGGCCCGCCGCTGGTGAAGATGGCGACGGGCGAGGAGTCCGACGACGAGTCGCTCGGCGGCGCGGAGATGCACGCCCGCACGTCCGGTCTCGCCGACTACCTGGCCGTCGACGAGGAGGACGCCTGCCGCCTCGGCCGCGCGATCGTCCGCGACCTCAACTGGCGCAAGCCGGCGGCGCCCGTCGCCACGGATCCGCTGTACGACCCCGAGGAGCTGGTGGCGCTGGTCCCCAGCGACCCCAAGGTCCCCTTCGACCCGCGCGAGGTGCTGCTGCGCGTCCTCGACGACTCCGCGTTCCGCGAGTTCAAGCCGCTCTACGGCAGCGCGCTGAGCACCGGCTGGGGGCGCATCCACGGCTACGAGGTCGGCGTCCTCGCCAACGCGCGCGGGATCCTGTTCTCGGAGGAGGCGCAGAAGGCGGCGCAGTTCATCCAGCTCGCCAACCAGAAGGACGTCCCGCTCGTCTTCCTGCACAACACGACGGGCTTCATGGTCGGCCGCGACTACGAGCAGGGCGGGATCATCAAGCACGGCGCGCTGATGATCAACGCCGTCGCCAACTCGAAGGTCCCGCACATCGGGATGATCATCGGCGGCTCCTACGGCGCGGCCAACTACGCGATGAGCGGCCGCGGCTACGACCCGCGCTTCCTCTTCAGCTGGCCCAACGCGCAGTCGTCGGTGATGGGGCCGGCGCAGCTCGCCGGCGTGCTCGAGATCGTCGCCCGCCAGGGCGCGGCGGCGCGCGGCATCGAGGTCGACGACGAGCAGCTCGCAGGGATGCGCGCGGCGGTCGAGGCGCAGATCGAGGCCGAGCAGACCGCCCTGGCCAACTCCGGCCGCGGCTACGACGACGCGATCATCGACCCCCGCGACACCCGCACCGTCCTCGGCTTCGCCCTGTCCGTCGTCCACAACGCGGAGGTGAGGGGCGCCGACGGGTTCGGCGTCTTCCGGATGTGATGGCCCACGGAGTGACCCCGTGAGGCGCGTCCTCGTCGCCAACCGGGGGGAGATCGCCCGGCGCGTCTTCCTCACCTGCCGGCGCCTGGGCATCGGCACCGCCGCCGTCTTCACGGAGCCGGACGCGGACGCCATGTTCGTGCGCGACGCCGACGTCGCGGTCGCGCTCGGGGCGGACCCGCGCGGCTACCTCGACGGCGACGCCATCATCGTCGCCGCGCAGCGGGTCGGCGCGGACGCCGTCCACCCCGGCTACGGCTTCCTGGCCGAGAACGCGGGCTTCGCGCAGGCCGTCGTCGACGCGGGGCTGACCTGGATCGGCCCGACGCCGGACGCGATCGCCGCCATGGGCTCCAAGACGGAGGCGCGGGCGCGGATGGAGGAGGCGGGGGTCCCCATCCTCCCCGAGGGCCGCGACGCCGGCTTCCCGCTGCTGGTGAAGGCGAGCGCGGGCGGCGGCGGCAAGGGCATGCGGCTCGTCGAGCGCGAGGAGGACCTGGATGCGGCGGTGGCGGCCGCGCAGCGCGAGGCGGCCTCGGCGTTCGGCGACGACACGGTCTTCCTCGAGCGCTACCTGCCGCGCGCCCGCCACGTCGAGATCCAGATCGTGGGGGACACGCACGGCCGCGTCGTCGCCTTCCACGAGCGCGACTGCTCCGTCCAGCGCCGTCACCAGAAGGTCATCGAGGAGGCGCCGTCGCCGGCGGTCGACCGGGACCTGCGCGCGCGCATGGGCGCGGCGGCGATCGCGGCAGGGGAGGCCGTCGGCTACGTCGGCGCCGGGACGGTCGAGTTCCTGTTGTCCGGCTCCGACTTCTTCTTCCTGGAGGTGAACACGCGCCTGCAGGTCGAGCACCCGGTGACGGAGCTGGTCACGGGCGTCGACCTCGTCGAGCTGCAGTTCGCGGTCGCCGAGGGCGGGCACGTGCCGGACCCGCCGCCGATCGACGGCCACGCCATCGAGGCGCGCCTCTACGCGGAGGATCCGGCCAACGACTTCCTGCCCGTGACGGGGACGCTGACGCGCTTCGAGCTGCCCGACGGCGTCCGCGTCGACACCGGCGTGGAGTCCGGCAGCGTCATCTCGCCCCACTACGACCCGATGGTCGCCAAGGTGCTCGCGCACGGGCGCACCCGCGAGGAGGCGGCGGCGCGGCTGGCCGACGCGCTGGCCCGCGCCCGCGTGCACGGGATGACCACCAACCGGGACTTCCTGGTCAACGTGCTCCGGCATCCGGAGTTCCTGGGCGGGGAGGCGGACACGGGCTTCCTGGAGCGCCACGACTGCTCGGCGCCCCTGGTCGCAGACCCCGGACCGGCCGCGGCGGCGCACGCGCTGGCGGGGCAGGCGGCGCGGCGGGGGGAGGCGCGCGTGCTCGGCTCGCTGCCCAGCGGCTGGCGCAACAACCCGGCGCAGCTGCAGACCGTCGCCTACGAGGGACTCGACGTCGGCTACGCGTTCGATCGCCACGGTGGCCTCGACGTACTGCGCATCGATGGAGAGCCCGTGGCCGCGCGGCTGCACGGGTGCTCTCCCGGAGGCGGTCGACCTCGAGCTCGACGGGCGTCCGGCGCACCTACATCGTCGCCGGCGATTACGTGAACACCGCCGACGGGCAGGTCCAGGTCCATGCGCTGCCCCGCTTCCTCGATCCGGCGACAGCGAGCTCACCGCCGGCTCCCTCACCAGCCCGATGCCCGGCACCGTCCTGCGCGTGTCCGTCGCCGAGGGGGACGCGGTCGAGGCCCGCCAGCCCCTGCTCGTCCTGGAGGCGATGAAGATGGAGCACGAGATCGTCGCGCCCGTCGCGGGCACCGTCACCGAGCTGCGCGTCGCCGCCGGCGCGCAGGTCGAGTCCGGCGCGATACTGGCGGTGATCGAGTGACCCGCCTCGGGCTCCCCGACGACATCACCGTCTGCCTGTTCGACATGGACGGCGTCCTCACCAAGACCGCCACCGTCCACTTCAAGGCGTGGAAGCAGATGTTCGAGGCGGAGGGCTACGGCCCGTTCGAGCAGGACGACTACAACGAGCACGTCGACGGCCTGCCGCGCGAGGAGGGCATCCGCGGGTTCCTGAAGTCGCGCGGCAAGGACGTCGACGACGCCGAGGTCGATCGCCTCGCCGAGGAGAAGCAGAAGCTCGTCGAGGAGGTGCTCGAGCGCGACGGCGTCGAGGTCTACGAGGGCTCCGTCCGCTACGTCGACGCCGCCATCGAGGCCGGCCTGTTCTGCGCCGTCGTGTCCTCCAGCGCCAACACCCGTCACGTGCTGCAGGTCGCCGGGCTGATCGATCGCTTCACCGCGATCGTCGACGGCGTCACCATCAAGGAGGAGGGGCTGGAGGGCAAGCCGGCGCCGGACACGTTCGTCCGCGCCGCGGCGAAGCTGGGCGTCCGATCCCGCCCACGCCGTCGTCTTCGAGGACGCGCACCGCCGGCGTCCAGGCCGGCCGCGACGGGGACTTCGCCTACGTCGTCGGCGTCGACCGCGTCGACCACGCGGACGACCTGCGCGCGCACGGCGCGGACGTCGTCGTGCAGGACCTCGACGAGCTCCTGTGACCTGGTCGCTCCACGAGGACGGCATCGACCTCGAGCGCCTCGCGCAGCAGGAGTCGCTCTTCACCCTCGCCAACGGCCACGTCGGCGTCCGCGGCACGCTCGACGAGGGCGAGCCGGTCGGGCTGAGCGGCACCTACCTCTCCGGCTTCCACGAGACGCGGCCGCTGCCCTACGCCGAGTCGGCCTACGGCAACCCGGAGGAGGGGGAGGTCGTCGTCGGCGTCCACGACGGCACGCTCGTCCGCCTGCTGGTCGACGACGAGCTCTTCGACGTCCGCTACGGCGAGCTCCTCGCCCACGAGCGGACGCTGGACATGCGGGCGGGGACGCTGACGCGCAGCGCGCACTGGCGCTCCCCGGCCGGCCGCGAGGTCAAGGTCCGCTCCACCCGCGTCGTCTCCTTCACGCAGCGGGCGATCATGGCCATCAGCTACGAGGTCGAGGCGGTCGGCGGCAGCACGCGCGTCGTCCTGCAGTCCGAGCTCTCGGCGGAGTGCGACACCTCGCACCTGGCCTCCGACGATCCCCGCGCCTCCGCGCAGATCGACGACCCGCTGGACGCCGAGGCGCACTACGGCGACGAGGCGATGGTCCTCCTCGTGCACCGCACGAAGCGCTCCGGCCTGCGCGTCGCCGCCGCGATGGACCACGAATCGGACGGCGAGGCGGACGTCAGCGAGGACGCGGGCCGGCTGATCGTCGCCACCGACCTCGCGGAGGGCGACACGCTGCGGCTGGTCAAGTACGTCGCCTACGCCTGGTCGGGCGCCCGCTCTGCGGCCTCCCTGCGTGCGCAGGTCCGCGGCAGCCTGGCCGAGGCGCGCCACTCCGGCTGGGAGGGCCTGCTCGAGCAGCAGCGCGAGTACCTCGACGCGTTCTGGGCGCGCGCGGACGTCGAGGTCGACGGCGACGACGAGCTGCAGCTGGCCGTCCGCTACGGACTCTTCGGCATCCTCCAGGCCAGCGCGCGGGCGGAGCGGCGGGCGATCGGCGCGAAGGGCCTGACCGGCACCGGCTACGACGGCCACGCCTTCTGGGACACGGAGGCCTACGTCCTGCCCGTGCTCTCCTACGTCGCCCCGGACGCCGCGGCGGACGCGCTGCGCTGGCGGGTCTCGACCCTGGAGCTCGCCCGCGAGCGCGCGACGACGCTGAACCTCAGCGGCGCCGCGTTCCCGTGGCGGACGATCGCCGGCCGCGAATGCTCGGGCTACTGGCCGGCCGGCACCGCGGCCTTCCACGTGAACGCGGCCATCGCCGGCGCGGCCGCGCGACTCGCGCGCATCACCGGTGACGAGAAGCTCATCGACGAGGTCGTGCGGCCGCTGGTGACGGAGACGGCGCGGCTGTGGATGGCGCTCGGCCACCACGACGAGGAGGGCGACTTCCACATCCCCGGCGTCACCGGGCCCGACGAGTACTCCGCCATCGCCGACGACAACGTCTACACGAACCTCATGGCGGCGGCCAACCTGCGGGCGGCGGCCGAGTACGGGGACGGGGAGGAGGCCAAGGCGCTGGCTGGCGGCCGCCGACGCGATGACCGTCCCGTTCTCCCGTGGCGCCGGCGTGCACGAGCAGTCGGCGGGCTTCCTCACCCACGACGTCTGGGACTTCGAGCACACCCGTCCCGACGAGTACCCGCTGCTGCTGCACTTCCCGTACTTCGACCTCTACCGCAAGCAGGTCATCAAGCAGGCCGACCTCGTGATGGCGCTGTGGACCTGCGGCGACCGCTTCACCTGGGAGGAGAAGGCGCGCGCCTTCGCCCACTACGAGCCGCTCACCGTGCGCGACTCGTCGTTGTCCGCCTGCGTCCAGGCCATCGTCGCGGCCGAGACGGGCCACCTCGAGCTCGCCTACGACTACCTCGGCGAGGCCGCCCTCGTCGACCTCCACGACCTCCACCACAACACCAAGGACGGCCTCCACGGCGCGTCCCTGGCCGGCGGCTGGCTCGCGCTGGTGTGCGGCTTCGGCGGCTTCCGCGACCACGACGGCGTGCTCTCCTTCGCACCGCGCCGCGCCCCGGGGTTGAAGCGCCTCTCCTTCCGGCTCTGCGTCCGCGGCGTCATCCTCACGGTCACCGTCGCCGACGGCCGCGCCACCTACGCCGGCGAGGGGCTGACGATCGTGCACGAGGGCGAGGAGATCGCGCTCGGCGCCGACCCCGTCACCCGCGACCTCGCCACCTTCGACGCCCCCGCACCCGTGCACCAGCCGAAGCACCGCGCCCCGCGCCGCCGCCGCCCGTGACACTGCGCGAGTCTGGGCCACCGCGGTCGGCGCAGCGCGGCGAGGCGGGCCAAAGTCGCGCCAGACGCGAGGTTGCGCGACCTCGCATCATCCGCCCGACCGCGGCGGGTCAAACTCGCGCGGCATGCGTAGCGTTCCCCGCATGAGCCACATGACGCCCGACGAGTTCCGGGAGCACGGGCACGCGCTGGTCGAGTGGCTCGCGGAGTACATGGAGGGCGTCGGGGAGCGGCCGGTGCTGCCGTCCGTCGCGCCCGGGGACATCGCCGCGAAGCTGCCCGCGGCGGCGCCGGAGGAGGGCGAGGACTTCGCCGCGATCCTGCGCGACCTCGACGAGGTCGTCATGCCGGGCATCACCCACTGGCAGCACCCGGGCTGGTTCGCCTACTTCCCCGCCAACGCGTCGCCGCCCTCGGTGCTCGCCGAGTTCGTCACCGCCGGGCTCGGGGTGCAGGGGATGCTGTGGGCGACGTCGCCGGCCGCGACGGAGATCGAGATCCGCGTCGTGGAGTGGATGCTCGCGCTGCTCGGGCTGCCCGAGCAGTGGAAGGGCTCCATCCAGATGAGCGCCTCCGACGCGACCCACCTCGTGCACGTCGTGGCACGCAGGCCCGCCCGGTCGGTCGCCTACGCGAGCGAACAGGCGCACTCGTCGGTCGCCCGGGGTGCCCGGGTCGCCGGGTACGAGGCGGTTCGTTCAGTGCCGACGGACCGGCGCTTCGCGATGGACCCGCAGGCATTGCGGGAGATGGTCGAGGCCGATCTGGCCGACGGTCTCTCACCCGCCATCGTCACCTCGGCCGTCGGGACCACCGGCACCGGCGCGGTGGACCCGATCGCCGCCATCGCCGACGTGGCGGAGGCGCACGGCCTCTGGCACCACGTCGACGCCGCCTGGGCCGGCTCGGCGATGGTCCTCCCCGAGCAGCGCGCGCGCCAGGCCGGCGTGGAGCGGGTCGACTCCTACACGGTCAACCCGCACAAGTGGCTCTTCACCAACTTCGACTGCAACCTGCTCTTCGTCGCCGACTCGAAGCGCCTCACGGACACCCTCGACGACACGCCGCCCTACCTGCGCAACGCCGCCTCCGATGCCGGCGCGGTGGTGGACCTGCGCAACTGGCAGGTCCCGCTCGGCCGCCGCTTCCGGTCCCTGAAGCTGTGGTGGGTGCTGCGCTCCTACGGCGCCGCCGGGTTGCGCGAGCACATCGCGGCCCACATCGCCCTGACGGATGACCTCGCCGCCCGGATCGAGCAGCACCCGCGACTCGAGCTCGTCGCCCCGACCTCCTTCGCGCTGATCTCCTTCGCGCACGTGGACGGCGACGCGGCCACGGATGCGCTGGCCGACGCGATCAACGCCTCCGGCCACTCCACCGTCACGCCGTCCACCCTCGAGGGCCGCCGCTTCATCCGCATCTCCATCGGCCAGACGCACACGACGGCCGAGCACGTCGACCGCTTGTGGGAGCTCATTGCGTGACGTGAATTCCGGGCTCCACGCCTATGACCTCATATGGGTGTCAAGGACGTGGAGCGATGGCGGAGCGTGGCCGAGAGGGCCGCGTCCCAGCACGGATTGATCACAACGGCGCAGCTGCGCGCATGCGGGGTCGGCAAGACGAGCATCGAGCGAGCGGTGAGCGCCGGGCGGTTGTGGCGGGTCCACCGGGCCGTCTACGCCGTCGGCCATCCGGCGTTGACGCGCGAGGCGAAATGGCACGCCGCCGTCCTCGCGTGCCCCGGCAGCGTCCTGAGTCACCGGCCGGCCGGCGTCGCGTTCCGGGTCCACCGCGGCGAGTTCGCGCGCGTCGAGGTGACGGTCCCGACGGGCGGGACCCACCGGCGGCCGGGCGTCCTGATCCACACCTCGCCACTGCCTGCCGACGAAATCACCACGTGGGAGGGCATCCCCATCACGAGTCCGTCGCGGACCGCCGTGGATCTCGCTCACGAGCTCGATGATCCTGACCGGGTGCACGGAATGCTCCGGCAGCTGCAGTACCGCGGGCTCTTCAACCTGGCGCAGCTCGAGTCCGCGAACGCGCGACGGCCGTGCGCGGTCCTCACGGAGGTCCTCAACGACCTGAGCCCGACCGACTCCCCGCTCGAGGATGCGTTCAGGAGGAAGGTCGTGCGCCGGTACCGGATCCGCGAGCCCGACTACCAGGCGAAGGTCGCCGGCATGCGCGTGGACCTCCGTTGGGTCGCCGAGCGGCTCACCGTCGAGGTGTACGGCAACCACCACGTCAACCCGTCCATGCTCCAGACCGACGCGGCGCGCGACAACATCCTGGGGCTCGAGGGCGACCTCGTCCTCCGGTACATGCCTGCCGACATCCACCGCCGCCACGCGCGGACCGCCGCGCAGATCCAACGGGCGCTCGAGCGGCACGCCTAGGACACCTGGTGGGTGTCTTAGACGTGGAGCGCGCGTAGGGCAGCGGTGACGACGGCGGCGATCACGACGCCGGCGATCATCGGGACCCCGCGCCACATGGCCAGCCCGGCGATCGCCACCCCAGCCGTGTCCGGGCCCACGTGCCACTTGTCCTCCTCCGCCAGCGCGGAGGTGACCACCAACGCCGCCAGCAGCGCCGACGCCATGAGGGCGATCACGCCGTTGAAGCGCGGCGGCAGCTCGCGGCCGCCGAGCGCGACCGGTCCCGCCGCCTTGATGACGGCGGTGACGACCGCGCAACCGATGATCAGCCACCAGATGGTCACGCCTCCTCCCCTATGGGGGGCCTGCCCTGATGCTTCGCGATCAAGTCCGCAGCCCGACCAGAGCGGCGACCGCCGCCACGAGGATGGGGACACCCGCCGGCGTGATCGGCACGAGTGCGAAGGCGATCAGCGCGCCGGCCAGCGCGACCCCGCGCGAGCGCCGGTCCTTCATCTCGGCCAGCAGCAGCGCCAGGAAGAAGGTCGGGTAGATCGCGTCCAGCCCGAGGCCCTCGACGTCGACCCCCGCACCCAGGAAGGCGCCCGTCACGGTCCCCAGCGCCCAGGTCACGTACTGCGGCGCGGTGCAGCCGAACAGCTGCCAGCGGTCGAAGGAGCCGTCGCCCTGCGAGGCGAGCGCCCAGGAGGCGTCGACGATCGGCTGACCCTGCACCGCGCGCTTGACCGGGCCGCCCGGCAGGGACGGCGCCAGCGCGATCCCCATCGCCAGGAAGCGCGAGTTCATCATCCCGGCTGCCGCGATGGCCGCGAACAGCCCGCCGCCGCCGGCGATGATGGAGACGGCGGTGAACTGCGCCGACCCCGCGAAGACGATCAAGGACATGACGATCGCCTGGAGCTCGTCGAAGCCCGCCTGCCGCGCCAGCACCCCGAACGACAGCGACAGCACGAAGCCTGCCGCCGCGTAGGGGAGACCCAGCCGGAAGCCGCGGCGGAACGCCTCCCGAGGGCTAGACGTCGACATGCGAGCCCACGCTGACCACGCTGTCCTGCGGCAGGCCGAAGTACTCGGTGGCGTCCGACGCGTTGCGGGACATGGCCACGAACAGCCGCTTGCGCCAGCGCATCATCCCGTGCCGCGGCCCGGGCACGACCCGCATCCGCGAGAGGTAGAAGGACGCGTTGTCGATGTCGATCGGGCGCTCGAGCCCGCGCGCCTGGCACAGGTGCAGCGCGCGGATCACGTCGACGTCGTCCTGGAAGCCGTACGTGGCCCTGACGTGGGTGATGCCGTCGTCGGCGTAGCCGAGCTCGTCGATCTCGAGCCGGTCCTCGTCGCTCACGTGCGGGACGCGGGCGATCTCGATGGAGAGGATGACGACCGACTCGTGGAGGACGGAGGAGTGCTCGACGAGGTTGCGCATCGCCAGCGGCGTCGTCTCGTTGTTGGCGTGCAGGAAGATCGCGGTGCCCCGCACGCGGTGGATCTCGTCGCGGTCGCGCAGCCCCTCGATGAACGGCTGCAGCTCGCCCTCGAGCTCCGTCCGGTTCGCGGTGACGAGGTCACGACCACGCTGCCAGGTCATGAGCACGATGAAGACGATGGCGGCGATCGTGAGCGGGAACCAGCCGCCCTTGACGATCTTGGGGACGTTGGCCGCGAAGAAGGCGAGGTCGACCGTGAGGAACACGATCAGCCCGAACACGACCACCTTCAGCGGCTGCTTCCAGGCCGTCCGCACGACGACGAAGAACAGCAGCGTGTCGATCGCGAGCGTCCCCGTCACCGCGATCCCGTAGGCCGACGCCAGCTTCTCGGAGGACCCGAAGCCGACGACCAGCGCGATGACGGCGACGAAGACGCCCCAGTTGATCGCCGGCGCGTAGACCTGGCCGACCTCCTCCTCCGACGTGTGCCGGATGGTCAGGCGCGGCAGGAACCCGAGCGACACCGCCTGCCGCGTGACGGAGAACGCGCCCGAGATCACGGCCTGGGACGCGATCACCGCGGCCAGGGTGGCCAGGATCACCACCGGGATCAGCGACCAGTGCGGGAACATCCGGAAGAACGGGGAGCCCTTCGCGCCGGGCTCGCCCAAGCAGCAGCGCACCCTGCCCGAGGTAGTTGAGCGTCAGCGCCGGGAACACGAAGAGGAACCAGGCGCGGCGGATCGGGGGACGCCCGAAGTGCCCCATGTCGGCGTACAGCGCCTCCGCGCCGGTCACGGTGAGCACCACCGCGCCGAGGGCGATGAAGGCGATGTGCGGGTGATCGAAGAAGAAGGCGATGCCGTGGGTGGGGGACAGGGCGCCGAAGATGGTGGGCTCGGACACGGCCTGGCCCAGACCGGCGATGGCCAGCACGCCGAACCACAGCGCCATGACCGGCCCGAACGCCCGGCCCACGACGCCCGTGCCGAAGCGCTGGATCGCGAACAGGGCGACGATGATGACCAGGGTCGCGGGGACGACCACGCTCTCGAAGCCCTCGTCGATGACCTTCAGGCCCTCGACGGCCGACAGCACCGAGATGGCCGGCGTGATCATCCCGTCGCCGTAGAACAGGGACGCGCCGAAGACGCCGAGCGCGATCAGCCCCGCCTTGCCGCGCTTGTCGAGCGTCACCCGCTGCAGCAGCGCGATCAGGGCCATGATGCCGCCCTCGCCCTCGTTGTCGGCGCGCATGATGAAGGTGACGTACTTCAGCGACACGATCACCGTGATCGACCAGAAGACGAGCGAGATGACGCCGAAGACGCTGTCGTGGTCGGGCTTGATCGCCGAGTGGTCGACGGAGAAGACGGCCTGCAGCGCGTACAGCGGCGATGTCCCGATGTCGCCGAAGACGATGCCGAGCGCCGCCAGCGTCAAGGCGGCCGCGCCCTTGTGGTGCTTGGGCTTGGCTGGGGTCTCGTCGGCGGCCACGCGGGCCGCCACGCTACGTGCTCAGCAGGGCCGCTGCCGGCTGGGGCCGGGAGAGCAGGAACCCCTGGCCGAGCTCGACCCCCAGATCGCGCAGCGCGGCGAGGTCGTCCGGCTCCTCGATGCCCTCGGCGATCACGGTGCTGCCCGTCTCGGCCGCGAAGCCGACGAGGGCGCGGGCGAGCGCCGCGCGCGCGGGCTCGCGCACGTCGCGGCAGAGCACCATGTCGAGCTTGAGGAAGTCGGGGTTGATGAGGGCGACGTGGCGGAGGCTGGTGAAGCCGGCACCGCAGTCGTCGACCGCGACCCGGGCCCCGAGGCTGCGCAGCTCGTCGAGCGCGCGCCCCAGCTCCGCGTAGTCCTCGACGGGCGCGTGCTCCGTGAGCTCGACGACGACCCGCTCCGCGCCGCCGGCCGCCGCGAGGTCGTCGTAGAGGCCGCGGGAGCAGGCCGTGTCGGGGCTGACGTTGACGCTCATGAAGGACCCGTTCGGCAGGCGGTCGAGGTCGGCGAGCCCGCAGCGGACCGCGAGGCGCTCGAGCTCGATGCCCACCTCCGCGCGGTGCGCCTCGGCGAACCACACGTCCGGCCCGGGGTTGGGGTGCCCGGGGAAGCGCGCCAACGCCTCGTAGCCGCGGGCGTGCTCGTCGGCCAGGCCCACGATGGGCTGCAGGTGCATGGTCATGGTGCCGTGGGCGAGCACGGCGGCGAGACGGTCGAAGCGGCGCTGGTCGCGCTCGGCGGCCGAGGCGGTGAGCGGGCCGACGACGTCCTCCAGCGAGGCGACGATGCGCGTCGCCGGGGAGGCGGCGCCGCAGCGCGGCGGCCAGGCGGGCGCCGCCCGTGGCCATGGCCGGGTCGATGACCGCGACCTCGGGGCGCAACCGTGCGGCGAGGCTGATGGCGTGGTAGGCGGTCTGGGCGAGGCCGATGAGCTCGAGTCCCTCCGTGTCCATCACGGCGTCGGCGAGGCGGTCGAGCTCCACGGGGTCGGTCAGGGCGATGAGGACGCGCTGGGGCGGCCCGAGGAGCGGACGCTGCACGGACGGCGGCGCCAGCGCCGAGCGCATCGTCGCCAGGAGCTCGTCCGCAGGCGTGCCCTTGACGACGTAGGAGACAGCGCCGGCGGCCAGCATCAGGCGCACGGAGGCGTGGTCGTCGGCGCTGGAGAGGGCGATCACGGCGGTGCCGGGTGACGCGGCGCGGACGGCGCGCGCGGCGGCCGGGCCCCCGCCGGGCATGCGGACGTCGACGAGCGCGAGGTCGGGCAGGTGCTCGGCCGCGGCGGCGCCCGCGCCGCCGGCGTCGAAGGCCGACGCGACGATGTGGAACTCGTCCGTGCCGTCGAGGATCGCCCCGATCAGGTCCCGGATGAGGACGTTGTCGTCCGCCAGCAACACGCGTGCTCCCTTGCCCATCGGGAGCACCATCGACGCCGGCTCAGGTGACGTTCATGGGGTGGGCACCCCAAGCCGCTCGTACACGACGAACGAGGTGCGGGCCGCGACCTGGTCGTAGAGCGACCGCGCAGCCCCGTTGTACTCCTGGGTGTGCCAGTAGACGTGCGGCGCTCCCATCTCATCCGCGCGCACGTAGACCGATTCGATCAGCGCCAAACCCGCGCCCGTCCCGCGGCCGTCCGGCGCCACGAAGAGGTCCTCGAGGTACGCGTACCGGCCGGAGGTCCAGGTGGACGGATGGACGACCACATGAGCCAGCCCGATCGCCGTCGGCCCGTCCCAGGCGAGCAGCCCGAACATCCCGTCGCGCTCCTCGGCGAGCCGCGCGAAGACGTCGTCGGTGACCTCCGGCGCGAGCTCGGCGCGGTAGAAGGACAGGTAGCCGTCCCACAGCGGCTGCCACGCCTCCCGGTCCCCGAGGCGCAGCGGGCGGACGTCAGCCACGGGTGGCCGTGAAGTAGGTGAGACCGCCGGAGCGGTCGAGGCCGATGTCGGTGAAGCCCGCGTCGCCGAGCCAGCGCTCGAGGTCGGCGCGAGTGCCACCTGGCCCGAGCAACCCGCCGAGGCGGCCCGCGGCGATCATCGGCTGGAAGCGCAGGCCGGAGTCGGTCAGGAACGCGCTGCCGGTGAGCGCCGCGCCCGGCTTGAGGACGCGCGCGAGCTCGTGCACCGCTCCCTCGGGATCCGGGAAGCAGTGCAGCCCGGTGAAGGAGACGACGAGGTCGAAGGTGGCGTCGTCGAAGGGGAGGGCGCCGACGTCGGCCTCCGCCAGCTCGACCTCGATGCCCCGGCGCCGCGCCTCGGCCCGGGTGCGCTCGAGCATCGCCGGCGCGATGTCGGCGGCGACGTAGCGGACGTCCTGCCCCGGGCGGGCGCCCCGCAGGGCGACCCCGCCGCCGCTGGGGATGTCGAGCACGGCCGCGCCGTCGGGCAGCCGGCCGATCGCCTCCGCCGCGCGGTAGAGCTTGCCGATGTCGGAGTTCATCCCGACCTTCCACAGCACGCCGCCGAGCGCGGAGCGCTCGACGATGAAGTCGTAGACGACGGCCCAGGGGTGGTTACTGCGCCATGCGTCGCTCACGATTCGCCACAATACGGCTCATGCGGCTCCTCCTCACCTGCGCTCTCGCCCTCGCCTGCCTCGCTGCGCCCGCCGCAGCGGCACCGCTCGCGTCCGACAACGTCAAGCTCGTCACCAAGCTCCCGGAGGCCGTCGGCGCCGCGTCCGCGCGCTTCAGCGAGGACGGCAAGACGATGTACGTGTCGACCTGGAAGGGCCTGCACATCTACGACATCACGAAGGCCGACGATCCCCAGCGCCTGGGCTTCCTGCCGCTGCCGCACTTCGAGAACGAGGACGTCGACGCGGGCGACGGCGTCGTGATCATCACCAACGACCCGAGCGAGGGCGTCGGGATCATCTACGTCATCGACGTGTCGAACCCGGCCCTGCCGACGATCGCCTCGACGATCCAGAACGGCGACATCCTCGGCTCCAGCGACCGAGTCCAACACGGGCCACATCGCCAACTGCCTGCAGGCGCTGCAAGTACCTGTGGACGACGGGGACGGAGGAGGGCATCGCCATCTTCGACCTGCGCGACCTCGGCGCACCCGAAGTTCGTCAAGACGATGGAGATGCCGAAGGGCTTCGCCGCCGACGGCACGCTCAAGAAGAGCCCCGGCTTCACCCACGACGTCTTCATCGACCGCTCCGGCATCGCCTGGGTCACCGGGCAGGACGGCACGTTCGGCTACTCGACGCAGGACCCGGAGAACCCGCAGCTCGTCTACCGCACCGACGAGAAGGTCTTCAACTCGGGCAACGACGGCCCCAACTCGCCGGAGACCGCCCAGGACTACCCGCTGGACTTCCTGCACCACAACTCCATCCGCACCGGCATCCAGCTGGCTCAGAAGCCGGTCGTCGCGCCGGGCGCCGATCCCGCCCCGGTCATGCCGCCGCGCCCGCCGGCACCACGCCCGCGACGGCCCCGACGGCCGGCACCAAGCCGGCGGCCACCCGGCCCAAGCGTCCTTCCAAGAAGGCCTACAAGCGCTCGCTGAGGAAGTGCGGGAAGCGCAAGGCGTGCCGCGCCAAGGCCAGGCGCGCCTACAAGCGCAAGCTCAAGCGCTACCACGCCGCGATGAAGGCCTACAACGGCCGGCTCGTGCATTCGAACCGCACCACGCTGGGCGGCCTCGGCGACGTCATGGCCATCACGGAGGAGGACTACACCCGGCCCGGCTGCCAGGGCGAGGGCTCCTTCCAGACGTGGCAGATCGTTCCCGGCCAGTTCAACTCGGACGGCTCGACCAAGCTCGAGCTGCTCGACTCCTGGACCTCCGAGCTCAACGGCCTCGAGAGCGGCATCGGGCGGTCCCCCGCCACCGTGCTGTGCTCGGCGCACTGGTTCGACGAGGACCAGGGCCTGCATCGCCCAGGGCTGGTACGACCAGGGCGTCCGCTTCCTCGACGTCAACGACCCGCGCGACATCAAGCAGGTCGGCTACTGGGTGACGACGGGGACGTTCTGGGGCGCCTACTACGCGCCGAGCGACCCGACGCGCCAGACCGTCTACGGCCTGGACGTCACGAGCGGCATCGACGTCCTGCACATCGACCGCACCCAGGCCAGGACCGAGGTCGCCCCGATCCCGAACCGCTGGATGTCGGGCGTGAGCTTCAGCGGCGCGAAGGCGAGCCCGACCTTCGGCTTCGCCTGCCCGCTGCTCCTCAGCACCGTCCCCAGCCCCAGCTGACGCACCCGGTGAGCTGGTCGTCGAGCGTGCGCAGCTCGACGACCCCGCCCGCGTCGGCGAAGCGGTTTCCGTCGGGCGCCCAGCGGACCTCGTCGCCGGGTGCGAGCACGCCGTCCAGCTGGTGCGAGATGACGTACTGGCCGGCCCTGCCGCGGTTGCGCAGCTTGAGGACGTGGTCGCTGAGGTCGACGGGCGCGTCGGAGGTGTTGACGACGGTCATCGCCTCCGGGCGGTTGGGATGGGCGACGACCCGCACGCGGCCCGCCGCGGGGTCCGTGCAGCCCGCCACGCAGGGGTAGAGGAAGGACGCCCGCAGGTCGCCGTCGGGGTCGAAGAGGTACGCGCCGTCGCCCAGGTTGCGCGGCGCTCCCGTCACGTTCTCGAACACGCTGCCGCGCTGGCACCAGTGCTGCGCGAGCGCGGAGTCGCTCCCGCAGCCGGACCGCAGCCGCAGCGACTGCCCCGCGGGGACGACGGTGCCCGGCGCGAAGACGTGCCCGGGCTCGCGGCGGCCGGCGTCGCGGCGCAGCCAGGAGTCGCGCACGAACCAGCCGGACAGGTCGACGTCGCGGGTGCCGCGGTTGCGCACGTCGACCCACTCGCCGTTGAGGTTGGCCTCGTCGTTCGAGTCCGCATCCCAGTTGACCGAGACGCCGAGGGGAACGTCGTCGTCGGGGCCGGCGGCGCAGCTGTCGGGGTCGTAGAGAGCGCGCTGCGCGGCGATGGCCTGCGCGGCGAGCCGCGCGTACTCGCGGTTGTGGGCGAACTCGACGCCGTTGGGCAGCCACAGGGCGTGGCCGGCGGCCAGCTCGAGGGCCGCGACGTCGACGTAGCGGCCGCCCTGCTTGACCCACACGGAGCGGCGCAGCCGGTGACCGCTGGCGCTCGCGGGGTCCTGGGCGGCGAGCCGGATGCGCCCCTTCGCGCCCTTGATGAGCCGGTCGACGAAGTTCGTGGCGGCGACGCCGTGGCAGTCGCCGCGGCGACGGGAGGCCGTGTGCGAGTAGACGCTCAGCTCCATCGCGTTGATGCCGGTGAAGCGGACGTCACGGCGCCCGACGCCGTGGATGTCGGCGCGGACGGTGTCCCCGTCGGCGACGAGGTTGACCTTCGCGTTCCACCAGGTGCAGGTGGGACCCCCCGGCGTGCACGGGGCGCGCCAGGCGGCGTGGGCGGTCGCGGGCAGCAGGACGGCGGCGGCGAGGAACGTAAGGGCGAGGCGCAGCATGGCTTACCGAGACAACACGTCCCGTCCCGTTATGTCTCGAACCCTGGCGCGAATCCCCTTAGTCCTCCTGTCCGTTGTCTGCCTGCCGGCCACTGCGTCGGCGGCCAACTGCCCGGAGGATCAGACGAGCCGTGTGCACGTCTTCCAGCGCGACGGTGTCTACCGGGCCTGCCTGCGCGGCTACCCGTCGCACCGGCTCGGGCCCGACCGGCCGCAGCGCCGGCGCGTCAAGGGGACGATGCTCGCCTACACGACCCATGCGCGGGGTCATGACCGCATCGCCGCGCTCGACCTCGCCGACGGCGACCGCTGGCTGCGCCCCCGCCCGGCCGGCGGCCATGTCGTCCGGATGAAGCTCCGGCGCGTCGGCGCGCTCCTCTGGACCACCGATCGCGGCGCCGTCTTCGTCGCCACCTTCGACCGGCCGGCGCAGCGGGTCGACCGGCTCTCCGCCCCGGCCACCGGCCTGCGCATCACCAAGCGCCAGACGGAGGGCGACATCTGCGGCGCGCTCTACGAGTACACCTTCCACTGGCGGGCGTACGGCGCACCCCGCTCGGTCAGCTGGGAGGCGTTCGAGGGGGCCGGCTGCGGGTAACCCGTCCGTATGGAGATCGAACGCATCGAAGACTGGATCGGGCGTGAGGTCGACGACGCCGACGGCACCAAGCTCGGCAAGCTGGACGAGGTCTACTACGACGGCGAGCAGGCGGTCGCGGGGGAGGTCAAGCCGGGCCTGCTCTCGCGCAAGCGCATCGTCGTGCCGCTCCAGGGCGCCTCGGTCACGCGCGACTCCCTGCGCGTGAACGGGACCTTCGACGGGCCGACGGAGGGCCTGGAGACGGGCAAGTCACGGGCGGCGCGGCTCGCCGACATCGCGGAGGCGGAGGCCCGGCAGCAGGAGGCGGAGGCCGAGGCGGCCCGCCGGGCGGTCGACGCCGAGGACGCCGCCAAGCGCGCCCGCGAGGCCGAGGAGGCCGCCGCGGCCGCGGATGAGGAACGCCGGATCGCCGCGGCGCGCGTCGAGCGCGTCAAGCAACGCGGCCCGGGGGAGACGGCCGCCTGATCCGCCGGCTGAGCCTCGTCTGCCTGCTCCTCGCGGGGTGCGGCGGCGAGTCGCCGGGGGCGCCGACCCCGTCACCGCGCACCATCCACTTCCGCGCGGGCGACGGCCACCGGTTGCACGGCACCTTCACGCCCACGCGGGTCGAGCGCCTGCCGTCGTGCTGGTCCACGGCCTGTACGGGGAACCGGAGCAGTGGAAGGGGTTCGCCAGCGGCGCTGCAACCGGGCCGGGTTCGCCACCCTCGCCTACGCGTCCCGCAGCGACCACGAGCCGGACGAGGGCGTGCTCGTCCGTGACGTCGTCGGCGCGGTGCGGGCGCTGCGCCGGCGGCCGGACGTGGACCCGGACCGCATCCTCCTGGCGGGCGCGAGCGTCGGCGGGTCGACGGTCGCCTACGCCCTGGCCACGCGGCCGGAGCTCCCGGTCCGCGGCGGCGTCGGCATCTCCGCTCTGGAGGGGCCACGCGAGATCGCACTCGGTCGGCGCGGCGCGTTCCGGCCGCACGACCTGCTGCTGATCACCCCGGCGCGGGAGGCCGGCAACGCGCGGGCGCTGCGGCGGGACGCTCACGACGAGGGTGTGACGATCGAGGTGACGGAGACCGCCGCGCACGGCTCGGCGCTGCTGGACGACTCCGACGTGCGCGCGGCCGCGATCAGGTGGCTGCGCGCTCGAGCGGGACGCTGACCTGCTCGAAGCGGCCGTTCTCGGACCGTGCGAGGCGATCCGGAGCGGGCCGGCGTCGCGCGAGCAGCCCGGCGGTGGCAAGCGCGGCGGCGGCCAGCGCGAAGGCGGTGACGGCGGCGGCAGTGTCGAGCCCGGGTTCGCCGAGCAGCCCGCGGAGGCCGTAGAGGACGAACCAGCCGGCCCCGAGGACGCGGACCCCGACCAGGCTGCGCCGGCCGCCCCCGAGCAGAGCGCCGCCCGCGACCAGGGCGACGACGGCGACCACCGGCTGCCGATCCGTCAGGGCCAACAGCAGCGTCCCCAGGATGACCCAGGCGCCGAACGGGACGGCCGCGAACGCGGCCAGCAGGCCGCAGCCGATGAGCGTCACCGCGACGGCAGGCGTGACCGGTACGACGCCGAGCCCCGAGAGCCCGAGGACGACCGCCGCACCGGCGACGGCCAGCAGCCCCGCCACCGCGCCGACGTCGTGGCCCGCGGAGCGCGCGAACAACTCCGGCGACTCGAGCGCCGGGCCCTCCTGGGCAAGCCACCGGTCGATCCGCGGCGGATGCCGCCGCGCGCCGCCGAGGAGGTAGACGGCGCTGGCGACGACGAAGCCCCCGGCGGCGATGCCGACCGCCGCCCACGTCGCCGTCCGCAGGCCGGTCGCCTGGGAGCCGCCCGTCGTCTGGGCGAGGTGGACGAGCAGCGGCCCGACGAGGAACGCGGCGACCCCGCGCAGGAGCTCGACCATCGCGAACACCCGCGGGAGCTGCGCCGACTTCAGCGAGAAGCCGGCCGTGAAGAGGGCGGGCGCCACGGAGGCGCCGGTGCCGAGGCCGACCAGGAAGGTCCCGACGAGGACGCGGGCGTCGTCGCCGGTGCGGGCGCCGAGCAGCAGCACGCCGCCGCCGGCGAGGGCGAGCAGCCCGGCCCGGGCGAAGGTCGTCGTCCAGCGGGTGAAGAAGAGCGCGCCGAAGCACGCCGCCGACAGCAGCGCGCCGCCGATCAACGGCCAGAAGAGCGTCCCGGCGTGGTACGGGCTCTCGCCGGCGAGCTGGAGCCCTGTGGTCGCGAGCTGGACGAGCGCGACGGAGGCGGCGCCGGCGGCGCAGGCGATGATGATGCCCGCCAGGGGCAGCGTGTGGCTGAGCTGGCGGATCGGCATCAGCGGGTCCTTCGCGCGCGTCTCGTACACGAGCCCGGCCACCAGTAGGAGGAGCCCGGCGCCCGCGGGGATGAGCACGGGAACGCTGATCAGGTGGCGGCCGCTGACGTAGGAGACGCCGAAGAAGAGCGCGGCGACCCCGGCCGACAGCAGGCCGAGCCCCAGGTAGTCGCGCGGCGCATCCGGGGCCTGCGGCTCCTGGTCCTCGAAGGTGAGCAGGGCCATCAGGGTCCCCAGCAGTCCGAGGCCGGCGACGATCCACAGGAACGGCCGCCAGGTGTCCGTCCCCGCGGACGCCCCGCCCAGCACCGGTCCGAGGGCGACGGCGCCGAAGATCCCCAGGTTCATGACGACGGCGGTCTTCGGGAGCTTCTCCGAGCCGAAGTTGAGGACGAGCGGCGGGACGGCGGCGATCAGCATCGCGCCCGTGGTCAGGCCCTGGAGGACCCGGCCGGCGACGAAGAACCCGCCGACGGGCGACCACGCGGCCAGCACCGAGCCGAACACGAACAGCAGCGAGAGGACGACGAGCACGCGCCGCACGGGGAGATGGACCGCCAGCTGCAGCCCGGCGACGGCGCCGAACGCGTAGGCCGCGTTCGCCATCCCGGCGGTCAGGCTCATCCCGGTCGGACCGAGCCCGGTGTCCTCGCCGATCATGTCCGTGAGCGGCTCGATCGCGGTGGTCAGGACGAGGTAGGGAACGAGCGCCAGCACCACGAGGGCGACGGCGGCGCCGTACCGGGAGGCGAGCGGGCCGCGGAAGGACATCTCCCGTTCGCTACCGCGGTGCTTGTCGAAGCAACCGTCAGGCGGCGCTGCTGGCGCGTTCGCGCTGCGGCGTGACGGTCGCGGCAGGGTCGGCGGCGGAGGCGCGGCCGGCGCGGATGATCGCGACGCGCTCCAGCAGCGAGCCGGCGCAGAGCAGCAGGCCGCCCCAGCGCATCGTGTCGCGGCGCAGCATCATCCCGGCGCCGGCGGCGGTGCAGACGCGGGCGGCGAGGTGGGGGTGCTTGACTTCGGGCGCCTCGTAGGCGGGCCGGACGGCCGGGTGCAGCCGGCGCTCCATCAGGAAGTCGGCGCTCAGCTCCAGCGCCGCGCCCCCGACGGCGAGCGCCCGGGCCGGCGCGGCTGCGTCGCCCACCCGTCCAGGCGGCCGCGGCACCGCCCGCGGAGGCAAGCGAGGAGCCGGCGAAGACGAAGGGCAGCGTGCGGCGCGCCTCGTGCCAGACGGGCACGGAGGTCTGGGCCACGAGCACGGCGGTGTAGGTCGAGACCAGCGGGCCGATCGCGGCGCTCGCGACGGTCGCGGGCACGCCGATCCGCTTGCCCGGCAGGCCGAGCGGTCTGCCAAGCGCGGTCGAGAGCGGCGTGCACGCCGCTGAAGGCGGTGAGGATCCAGGTCCCCATGCTCATCGCCGAGCGTCGGCTTGAAGACGCGGAGCATCCGGTAGAAGCGCTCGGGGCGGCCGAGGTCGGAGATCAGCAGCGGCGCCGAGACCGCCGCGCCACCGAGCGCCAGCAGCGGAGGCGCGCCACGCCAGCGCGTCGTTGCCGCTCAACCGCGCGGCGGCGGCGAGCGGCGCGGCCGCCCCGGCGAGCCCGCCCGTGAACAGGTAGCCGGGCACCTCCCAGGTCCACACGGGCGCCTTGAGGATCGGCCGGCCGTGGTAGGACTGCGGTGCCGCCTTGGGCACCATCCGGCGCTCCCTCACCGGGACGTGCCCCAGACGGCGGCGGCGACCCCGCCGGCCATGACCGCCGCGGCCCCGAAGGCCGCGCCCCAGGACTGGCGCAGGTTGCGGGTCGGCGTCACCGGCGCCGGCGGGAGGCCGTAGACCTCGGGCTCGTCGAGCAGCAGGAAGAAGGCGCCTGCGCCGCCGATGCCGTTGCCGTCCTCGCTGTCGAGGTAGAGCTGGGCCTTCTTCTCGCCGCGCTCCTGCAGCTCCTCGACGCGGCCGCGGGCGTGGACCTGCAGCGTCTCGAGCTCGCCGAACTGGATCGACTTCGTCGGGCACGCCTTGCGCGCAGGCGGGCTCCTGGTCGTCGCCGATGCCGGTCGTAGCAGAGGGTGCACTTGTGGACCCGGCCGTCGTCGGGACGGCGGTCGAGCACCCCGAACGGGCAGGCCGGGACGCAGTAGCCGCAGCCGTTGCAGATGTCCTCCTGGACGACGACGGTCCCGTGCTCCGTGCGGAACAGCGAGCCGGTGGGGCAGACCTCGAGGCAGGCCGCCTCCGTGCAGTGCTTGCAGACGTCGGAGCTCATCAGCCAGCGCATGGCGTCGACCGGGTCCTCCACGCGCTGCTCGATGAACGCGACGTGGCGCCAGGTCGAGGCGCCGAGCCCGCCCGTGTTGTCCATGGACAGCCCGAGGAAGTCCAGGCCGTCCTCGGGGACCTCGTTCCACTCCTTGCAGGCGACCTCGCACGCCTTGCAGCCGATGCACAGCGACGTGTCGGTGAAGAAGCCCATCCGCGGCGTCTCGATGCTCATGCCGTCCGCTCGCTTCCGGTAGTCGTCGACGTAGGCCAGCAGCGCCTCGCCGCGCGGCCGCTTGCCCGGCTGGACGTCGCAGGTCGCCGCCTTGAACTCGGAGATCTTCACGTTGCGGTCGAGCACGATCGGCATCAGGTCGTTGGCCGCGTCGCCCGTCGCCAGGCCGTTCGGGCCCCAGTGGTAGGGCAGCGCCGACGGTGTGGACCGTCTGCCCGTCGATGTCCTGCGGGCGCATGCGGTCGGTGACCATCGCGCGCGCCTCGATCGCCGTGCGCATGGTGACGATCGTGCACCACTCGCCGTGGGTGAGGCCGCGCAGCTCGGCGAGCTCGGGGGAGACCTCGACGAACGGGTCCGGCGCGAGCTCGGACAGGTAGGGCAGGAAGCGCGACATCCCGCCTGCCGTGTGGTGCTCGGCGATGCGGTAGGTCAGCAGCGCGAAGGGGAAGACGTCGGCGCCGGGGTCGCCGGCGGTCGGGTTGTAGCGGTTGTCCTCGCGCGGGAACTGCATGCGCGTCGGCGACGCCTGGACGTCCGGGTACAGCGGGTTGCGCACCGGCGACTCGTGCGGCTCGTAGTGCGTCGGCAGCGGCCCGTCGGCGAGCCCGACCGGTACCCACAGCCAGCCCTTGCCGTCCGGCTGCATGATGAACGGGGCGTCGCCGCGCAGCGCCATCTCGGCCTCGTCACCCGCACCGGGCACGTGGTCGGGCGGCATGTCGGCCTTGAAGTCCGGCACGTCCTTGCCGGTCCACTTGCCTGCCTCGGCGTCCCACCAGACGTGCTTCTTGCGCTCCGACCACGGGTTGCCGGCCGGGTCGGCGGAGGCGCGGTTGTAGAGGATGCGGCGGTTCATCGGCCACGCCCAGCCCCACTCGGGCGCGACCTCCGTCTGCTCCGAGCCGGGCTTGCGACGCGCGGTCTGGTTGACGCCGTCGGCGTACTGGCCGGAGTAGATCCAGCAACCGCACGCGGTCGAGCCGTCCGCCTTGAGCTCCGTGAAGCCCGACACCGCCTTGCCGTCGGCGACGACGTAGCCGGAGACCTCCTTGGCGACGGCCTCCGCGTCCGGCTCCGCGTTCGGGCCTTCCGTCGGGTAGTCCCAGGTGAGGTCGAGGATCGGCCGGTCGCGCTCGGGCTCGCCGGCGAGCGCCAGCTTCTCGCGGATCCGGCGGATCAGGTGGAACATGAAGTGCAGCTCCGAGCGGCAGTCGTCGGGCGGCTCGACGGCCTTGTTGTGCCACTGGATCAGCCGCTGCGTGTTGGTGAAGGAGCCGTCCTTCTCCACGTGCGCCGCCGCCGGCAGGAAGAAGACCTCCGTGCCGATGTCCTCCGTGACGAGCTCGCCCGTCTCGATCTCCGGCCCGTCCTTCCAGAAGGTCGCCGACTCGATCTGCTGCAGGTCGCGGATCACGAGCCACTTGAGGTTCGCCATCCCGAGACGGTGGAGCTTCGAGTTCGCCGAGCCGACGGTCGGGTTCTCGCCCATGACGAAGAAGCCCTCGACCTCGCCGTCGTGCATGCCCATGATCGTCGGGTAGATCGAGTGGTCGCCCGTCAGCTTCGGGAGGTTCCCGTAGGCGAAGTCGTTCTCCTCCGTCGCCGCGTCGCCCCACCAGGCCTTCAGCAGCGAGGTGATGTAGGCGTCCGTGTGGCCGCCGAAGCCGCCCGCCGGCGTGTTGACGTGGACGTAGTCGGCGAGCGTCTCCGTCTGCCCGGCCTCCGGCATCGGGATGTAGCCCGGCAGGATGTTGAAGAGCGTCGGGATGTCCGTCGACCCCTGGATGGACGCGTGCCCGCGCAGCGCCATGATCCCGCCGCCCGGCCGGCCCATGTTGCCCAGCAGCAGCTGCAGGATGGACGCCGCGCGGATGTACTGGACGCCCGTGGTGCGGTGCGTCCAGCCGACGGAGTAGACGAAGGCGGTGGTGCGCTCGCGGCCCGAGTTGCGCACGATCGCGTCGGCCACGCGCGCGAACTGGTCCTGCGGGATGCCGCAGATGCGCTCGACCATCTCCGGCGTGTAGCGGGCGAAGTGCCGGCGCAGGACCTGCATGACGCAGCGCGGGTGCTGCAGCGTCTCGTCGCGCTCGGTCGGCCTGGCCCTCGTGCAGGGCGCGAGTCGTGCGAGTGGGACTGCGAACCAGAGAGCGACTGCCCCGCCGAGGGCGCGACGTCGGACCCCTCGTACTGGTGCGGTGGCGGTGTCGTAGTCCTTCGCGGCCTCGTCGAAGCCGCTGAAGACGCCGTCGAGGTCCTCCGAGTCGACGTACTCGGGGTCGACCAGCGAGGCGGCGTTGGTGTAGGCGAGGACGTAGTCGTGGAAGTAGTGCTCGCCCTGCAGGACGTGGTTGATCAGCCCGCCGAGGAAGGCGATGTCCGTCCCGACGCGGATGGGGACGTGCTCGCCGGCGACCGCGCTCGTGCGGGTGAAGCGCGGGTCGACGTGGATGATCTCCGCGCCGCGCTCACGCGCCTCCATCACCCACTGGAAGCCGACGGGATGGCACTCGGCCATGTTCGACCCCTCGATGACGATGCAGTCAGCGTTCGCGAGGTCCTGCTGGTATGTGGTGGCGCCGCCACGACCGAACGAGGTCCCCAGACCGGGGACCGTGCTGGAGTGTCATATCCGGGCCTGGTTCTCGATCTGCACCGCGCCCAGCGCGCTGAAGCCCTTCTTGATGAGGTAGTTCTCCTCGTTGTCGAGCGTCGCGCCGCCGAGGTGGGCGAAGCCGAGCGTGCGCCGGTGCTCGGGGTCCCACGTGCGCGCCCGCGTGTCGATGACGCGGTCGGCGATCATGTCCATCGCCTCGTCGAGGTCGAGCGCCTCCCAGTCCGTTCCGTGCGGGCGGCGGTAGAGGACCTTCGTCTCGCGGCTGGGGGAGGTGACCAGCGACAGCGAGGACGAGCCGCGCGGGCACAGGCGCCCGCGGGAGATGGGGGAATCGGGGTCACCCTCGACGTGGACGACCTTCTCGTCCGGACGAAGACCTTCTGTCCGCAGCCCACCGCGCAGAACGGGCAGATGGAGCCGACGACGCGGTCGGCGGTGTCCGTGCGGGGCTCGAGCTCCGCGCTGCGGCGCGACTGCACGGACCCGGCCAGCCCGCCCCGGTCGCCCGGGGTGGTCAGCTGGCGCAGGAGGGTCGGCAGGCGCACTGCGGCCCATCTTGGCAGTTAGCCTCGACCGTCGGCATGCCAAGCCCGGAGGACAACCGCCGCCTCCTGCGCGCGCGGGACGCGATCGACCGCTCGTACGCGCAGCCGCTCGACGTCCCGGCGCTGGCCCGGGTCGCGCTGATGAGCCAGGCGCACTTCAGCCGTTCCTTCCGCGCCGCCTTCGGGGAGACGCCGCACCGCTACCTGCAGCGCCGGCGCGTCGAGCGCGCGATGTTCCTCCTGCGCCAGACGGACGCCAGCGTCACGGAGATCTCGCTCGACGTGGGCTTCAACAGCCTCGGCACCTTCAGCCGGACGTTCCGCGACATCGTCGGCCAAGCGCCCTCCGAGTACCGGTCGTCGGGCGCGACGCCGGCCGTCCCGAACTGCTTCGCGATGGCCTGGACGCGACCGAGCAGTTTCGGAGAAGACAGGGCGGCCGGGCGCGAATAGCTTGCCGCCCATGTTCACCGCCACCACACACCACGGCATCTACGTCACCGACCAGGACGAGGCGCTCGCCTTCTACGTCGGCAAGCTCGGCCTCCAGGTCTCCGCCGACATCGACCTCGGCATGATGCGCTGGCTCACCGTCCAGGTCCCGGGCGACGAGCGCCACATCCTGCTCGAGCTCGCCGGCCCGCCCAGCGTCGACGAGGCCACCGCGGCGCAGGTCCGCGACATCCTCTCCAAGGGCGGCATGGGCCTCTCGCTCATCCTGACCACGGACGACGCCCACGGCACCTACACGGCCCTCAAGGAGCAGGGCGTCGAGGTCCTCGAGGAACCCGTCGAGCGCCCCTACGGCATCGACTTCGGGCTGCGCGACCCGTTCGGCAACGGCATTCGGATCACGCAGCCGATCCAGGCCTCCAACGAGGCGATCCAGGAGGCCTTCGACGCCGAGCGCGTCTAGTCCCCGGAGCCCGGCTTGGCCATGGCGGCGTGCATCTTCGCCTTGACCGAGTCGGGCACCACCCGGCTGATCGCCCCCTGCAGCTTGGAGTTGGGCCCGCCGCCGCGGGCCCGCTCCTCGCCCGCCATCATCGCGTCGAAGCCCTGGCGGGCGACCAGGTCGGCCGGGTCCTTCTCGCCCGAGCCGACGTCCGTGTCGAGCATGTCGGCCCGCTCGAAGAACTCCGTCTCCGTCGGCCCGGGCATCAGCGACGTGACGGTCACCCCGCTGTCCGACAGCTCCTCGCGGATGGCCAGCGCGAAGGACTGGGTGAAGGACTTCGAGGCGTTGTAGACGGCCTGGTAGGTGCCGGGCATCGTCGAGGCGATGGAGGACGTGATCAGGACGCGGCCCTCGCCGCGCTCGACCATCGCCGGCAGCAGCACCCGCGCGAGGTGGACCGTCGAGCGGCAGTTGAGGTCGACGATCGACAGCAGGGCGTCCAGCGGCGCGTCGATGAACGCCTTGCCCTGGCCGACGCCGGCGTTGAGGACGAGGGCGTCGAGCGGGCCGGTCACCGCCGCGGCGAGCTTCTCGACGCCGTCGGCGGTGCGCAGGTCGGTCTGGACGACCTGCACCTGGGCGCCGGCGGCGCGCAGCTCGTCCGCGGCCGCCTTGAGCTCGGCGTCCTCCGCGGCGACGATCAGGTCGAACTGCTCGGAGGCGAGGAGCTTGGCGAGCTCGAGGCCGATGCCGCTGGAGGCGCCCGTGACGAGGGCGAGGGGACGTGAAGACATGAACGGTCCGCTGCCCGGGCAGCGCCAGAGCCATGCGGATCGTGGTCACCGGCGCAACCGGCAACGTGGGGACGAGCGTGCTGCGCGCGCTGGCGTCCGAGGACGTCGTCGGGATCGCGCGGCGCGAGCCGGATTCGGCGCTGGCCGGGGGCGCGCAGTTCGTCCAGGCCGACATCGTCCGCGACGACCTGGAGCCGATCTTCGCCGGCGCGGACGCCGTCATCCACCTCGCCTGGCTCATCCAGCCCTCGCGCGACCGGGCGCAGACGCGCTCGGTCAACGTGGGTGGCAGCCGCCGCGTCTTCGAGGCGGCGGGCCGGGCCGGCGTCGGCGCGCTGGTCCACGCCTCGTCCGTCGGCGCCTACTCGGCGGGCCCGAAGGACCGCGCGGTCGACGAGTCCTGGCCGACCGGCGGCACGCCCACCTCCTTCTACGCGACCGACAAGAGCGACGCGGAGCGCATCCTCGACGACGTCGAGGCGCGCCACCCGGACGCTGCGCGTCGTGCGCCTGCGCCCGGGGCTGATCTTCCAGGCGGAGGCCGCGAACGAGATCCGCCATCTGTTCGCCGGCCGGCTGCTGCCGCGCGCGCTGGTCCGCCGCAGCCTCATCCCGGTCATCCCGCGCATCAAACGCCTGGTCTTCCAGGCCGTGCACTCCCACGATGTCGGGGAGGCGTTCGCACTGGCGGCCACCCGCGACGTCCGCGGCGCCTTCAACGTCGCCGCCGAGCCCGTCCTCGACCCCGACGAGCTCGCCCGCGTCTTCGGCGCACGGACGATCCCCTTCGACGCCCGCGTCCTGCGCGCCCTCACCGACCTCAGCTGGCGGGCCCGCCTGCAGCCGACGCCCGCCGGCTGGCTCGACATGGCGCTCGCCGTCCCCGTCATGGACACGACGCGCGCCCGCACCGAGCTCGGTTGGGCGCCGCGGCACCGCGGCGACGAGGCCCTCGTGGAGCTCGTCGACGCGATGCGGCGCGGCGAGGGCTTCAGCACCCCGCCGCTCGAACCGGCGTAGGCCTTACGGGTTGAAGACGATCTTCACCGCGTTGTCCTCCTTCTTCTGGAAGATCTCGTAGGCGTTGGGCGCCTCGTCGAGGGACACGTGGTGCGTGGCGAAGTTGTCGACGCCGAGCGGGTCGTCGTCGGTGAGCAGCGGGAGGATGTCGTCGACCCAGCGCCAGACGTTGGCCTGGCCCTGCTTGATCTGGATCTGCTTGTCGAACATCTGCAGCGTCGGCAGCGGGTCGGCCGCGCCGCCGTAGACGCCGCTCAGCGAGATGGAGCCGCCGCGGCGGACGCAGTCGATCGACTGGTAGAGGGCGGCGAGCTTGGACACGCCGGCCTTCTGCATCATCGGCTGGCCCACGGCGTCGGGCAGCAGGCCCGTGAGCTTGTGGATGATCCCGACGGACGGGTTGCCGTGGGCCTCCATGCCGACCGCGTCGATGACGGAGTCCGGGCCGCGGCCGTCCGTCATGGAGCGCATGACGTCGGCGAGGTCTGATTCGTGGTCGTTGAGGTCGATGACCTCGTAGCCGCGGGCACGGGCGCGCTCCAGGCGCTCCGGGACGAGGTCGACGCCGATCGGCCGGTAGCCCTTGTGCGCGGCGATGCGCATGGACATGTCCCCGATCGGGCCGAGGCCCATGACGCCGACGGAGCCGCCGTCGGGGATGCGGGCGTAGTCGACGCGCCTGCCACGCCGTGGGGAGGACGTCGGAGAGGAACAGGTAGCGGTCGTCGGACGGGCCGTGGTCGACCTTGATGGGGAGGAAGTTGCCGAACGGGACGCGCATCAGCTCGGCCTGGCCGCCCGGGACCTGGCCGTAGAGCTTCGTGTAGCCGAACAGGGACGCGCCGGTGCCGTACTCGTGCACCTGCGTCGTCTCGCACTGGGAGTGCAGGTCGTGGTTGCACATCCAGCACTCGCCGCAGGACACGTTGAACGGGATGACCACGCGATCGCCGACGGCGACCTTGGTCACGTCCGGGCCGACCTCCTCGACGATGCCCATCGGCTCGTGGCCGAGGATGTCGCCCTCGTCCAGGAACGGCTTGAGGACCGTGTAGAGGTGCAGGTCGGACCCGCACAACCCGGACGAGGTGATGCGGACGATGATGTCGTCCGGCTTCTCGATCGTGGGGTCGGGGTGCTCGTCGATGCGGACGTCTTCGACGCCATGCCAAGTCAATGCCTTCATGCACCGTTGACTGTCCGGATCGGGTATTGATCACACCATGGCCCAGAAAGTGAACCCGGTGGACCCGGACTCCGACGAGGCGAAGGACATCCGCAAGGCCTTCGACGACAAGGTCAACATGACCAGGAAGGAGATCGAGGACTGGCTCGAGACGGAGGAGTCCCGCTCCGTCGGCCAGGGCGGCGGTGACGGCGGCGACACCGTCGGCCGCGACTCCGCGAAGAAGATCGTGAAGATCCTCGACAAGAAGGTGGAGGACCTCACGAGCAAGGACCTCGCCCACATGAAGAAGACCAACGCCTACATCGCGCGCCACCTCAAGCAGCGCCCGAGCAAGAGCGGTGGTGAGCTGGAGGAGACCGACTGGACCTACTCCCTGAAGAACTGGGGGCACGATCCGCTGAAGTGACCCCGGGCGGTGCCGGTGGACGTAGGCGGGGTGTGACCTCTTCTCCTGCTTCCTCCGTCCTCGACACCATGGACCGCCACAAGCTCGGGGCCGCGCTGTTCCTCGCGTCGGCCTTCCTCTCCTTCGTCCTCTCCATCGTCCTGTGGTTCTCGGACCATCATCAGGAGGGGCTCTTCGTCGGGCTGTGGGTCCCGTCGATCCTGTCCGCCGGGACGTTCTGGGCGCTGGTCGCCGTGCGTCCGTCATGACCACCGTCGTCCTGGTGGCCGGCATCGTGGTGATGATCCTGATGTGCTCCGGGATGTTCCTGCTCACGCCGCGCGGCACGGTGCCGGTGCACGCGGAAGGCGACGACGGGCAGGGCTCCAACCTCAGCCCGGTCGCGTCCGAGCCGATCGCCGCCGAGCGCTGATCCGTGGAGATCGACGGAGCGCGCATCCTCGTCGCCGGCGCCACCGGGGCGCTCGGCTCGCGACTCGCCCGCGCGCTGCGTGCGGCGGGTGCCCAGGTCGTGCTCGCCGGGCGTGACGCCGAGCGGTTGCGCGTGCTCGCCGACGAGCTGGACGCCCCGTCGGCGCCGCTCGACCTGACGCGGCCCGAGGAAGCGATCGTCGCGGCGCGCGACGCGCTGGGGGGTCTCGACGGCCTCGTCGTCGCCACGGGCGCAGTCGCCTTCGGGGGCGCGGAGACGCTGCCCGACGCGGTCGCCCAGGAGCTGTTCGCCGTCAACGCCCTGGGGCCGATCGGCCTGATCCGCGCGGGCCTGGACGACCTGCGATCGGTGGTGGTGCTGTCCGCGGTGGTCGCCGAGTTCCCCACCGCCGGGATGGCCGCGTACTCCGCCTCCAAGGCCGCGCTGAGCGCCTACCTCACCGCCCTGCGCCGCGAGCGCCGCCGCGACGGCCTCACCGTCCTCGACGTCCGGCCGCCGCACCTGGACACCGCGTTCGCCGAGCACGCCATCCACGGCGAGCCGCCCAAGCTCCCCGAGCCCGCCGACCCGGACGGGCTGGTCGCCGCGATCATCGACGCCATGAGAGACGACCGGCGCGAGCTTCGCTACGACCCCGTCAAGCGCGAGCTGGTGGCCCGATGACGCTGCGCGAGGCCTGGGCCCGCGGGCAGGAGGGCTGGCCGCGGCGCTTCGTCGTCGCCCAGTTCCCCAACCCGCCCCTGATCGTGGCCCTCGTCGGGTCGGGCGTGGCCCGCGCCACGGAGGGAGGCACCGCCGACGCCGCGCACGTGATCAGCCGCATCGCGCTCGCCGTCTTCGCGGCCCTCGAGGTGCTCGACGGCGCCAACTGGTTCCGCCGGCTGCTCGGCGTGATCGTCGCGATCTACCTCGTCATCGACCTGAAGACCTAGGGGACGGATACTCGTGACCATGAGCGACGACACCGCAGTCCGCAGCCTGGCCCACTGGAGCGAGGACGGGCGGCGCGAGATGGAGGCCTTCTACGCGCTGGCCCGGCTCGACTACGAGATGCTCGCCGGGGTGATGGACTGGCCGGCGCTGCTGGCCGGCGGGCCGACCCTGCTCGACGTCGCCTGCGGCTCGGGCAAGTTCCCGGAGGCGCTGATGACCTACACGGGCGTCGGGGACCTGGACCCGATCGCCTACGACCTGCTCGACCCGAGCGCCTTCTCACTCGCCGAGGCGGCGTCCGTCCTGCGGGCGCCGTTCGCTGAGGGCCGGCGCTTCGAGACGACCCTCGAGGACCTCGACCCCGGAGAGGGGCCGTGGGACGTCGTCTGGGCGACCCATGCGCTCTACGCGCTGGAGCCCACGAACCTCGCCCGGGCCGTGGCCCGCTACCGCGCCGCCGTCGCCCCCGGCGGGTTCTCCTTCCTCGCCCAGGGTGCCGCCGACAGCTTCTACTTGCGCGTCTACTCGGCGTTCCAGGTGGGCGTCCGTCCCGGCACGCCCTACCTCGCCTCCGACGACCTGCTCAAGGAGCTGCGCCGGCAGGGCGAGGACCCGCAGGTCCGCCGCATCTCCTACGACCACGTGGTCGCCGCCGAGGACACCGCCACGCTCGAGGGCTACCTCCAGCGCTGCCTGTTCGACGACGGCCTCGGCCTCGAGGAGATGCTCGCCGCCCCCGTCCTCGGTCCGCTGCTGCAGGGCTGCCGCGACGGGGACGTCTACCGCTTCCATCAGGAGGTCGACTGCATCGTGTGCCTCGCAGACAACGAGAGGACCGTCCCGTGGAGAGCCGCATCTTGAGGCACGACCGGGCGGAGGCGGACGGCTACCTGAAGGTCCCTGCGGTGGTGCGAGGTGAGCTTCCACCACGCCTGGTGCTTCCTGGCGCGCAACCGGGGCAGGTCATCGCCACGCGGATGAACCCGATCGTCTCGGGCTGACGTACAACGGGCATGACCACACCGCACCCGGACGAGCGACGCAGCACGACCGGAGTGCTGGTGATCGGCACCGGCGCGGCCGGCCTGCGCGCCGCGATCGAGCTCGCGGAGTCCGGCCATCAGGTGCTGTGCGTGGGCAAGCGCCGCCGCGACGACGCCCACTCCGTCCTCGCCGCCGGCGGCATCAACGCCGCGCTGGGGACGATGGACCCGGAGGACTCCTGGCAGCAGCACGCCGCCGACACGATCGCCGAGGCCTACCACCTCGCCGATCCCGTCACGGTCGAGCTGCTCGCCCGCGAGGCGCCGGCCGCGATCGACGACCTCGTCGCCTACGGCGCCGCCTTGGCCCGCGAGGAGGACGGCCGCCTGACCCAGCGCTACTTCGGCGCCCACACCTACCGCCGCACCTGCTTCGCCGGCGACTACACCGGGCGCGAGATCCAGCGCACGCTCGTGCGTCGCGCCACGGAGATCGGCGTGCAGATGCGCGACGACCTCTACGTCACCCGGCTGCTCGTCCACGAGGGCCGCGTCTTCGGCGCCTACGGCTTCGACCTCGACGACGGCACCCGCCAGGTCATCCTCGCCGACGCCGTCATCCTCGCCGCCGGCGGGCACACGCGCATCTGGCGCCGCTCCTCCTCGCGCCGCGACGAGAACACCGGCGACGCGATGCGCCTCGCCGCCGACGCCGGTTGCCGCCTGCGCGACATGGAGCTCGTCCAGTTCCACCCCACCGGGATGATCACGCCGGAGGAGTCGGCCGGCACGCTCGTCACGGAGGCCGTCCGCGGCGAGGGCGGCATCCTGCGCAACGCCGACGGCGAGCGCTTCATGGAGCGCTACGACCCCGAGCGCCGCGAGCTGTCCACGCGCGACCGCGTCGCGCTCGCCAACTACACGGAGATCGCCGAGGGCCGCGGCACCGTCGAACGGCGGCGTCCTGCTCGACATCTCCCACCTCGACCGCGAGACGATCCTCACCCGGCTGCCGCGCATGTACCGGCAGTTCGTCGACGTGGCCATGCTCGACATCACCGACGACGCCGATGGAGGTCGCGCCGACCGCGCACTACTCCATGGGCGGCGTGTGGGTCGACGGCGAGACGCACGCGACGGACGTCGAGGGCCTGTACGCGGTCGGCGAGTGCGCCACCGGCCTGCACGGCGCCAACCGCCTCGGCGGCAACTCGCTGGCCGAGTGCCTCGTGTTCGGGAAGATCGTCGGCGCCGAGGCCGGCCGCTGGTCGGCGTCGCTGGACGTCCAGGTCCGCGACCGTGCCGTCATCGTGGAGGCCGGAGAGGAGGTCGACGCCCTGCTCGCTCAGCGCGGCGGCAGCGAGTTCGTCCGCCCCCTGCAGCGCGCGGTGCGCGACCTGATGAGCGAGTTCGCCGGCGTCGTCCGCTCCGAGAGCGGCCTCGCCACCGGGCAGACGCAGCTGGAGGACGTCGCCACGCGCATGGACACGATGGAGGTCCGCCCCGACATCGCGGGCTTCGAGGACCTCGCGCACGCGTTCGACCTCAAGGGCTCCGTCCTCGCCGCCCGCGCCACCCTCGACTGCGCCCGCGAACGCCGCGAGACCCGCGGCGCCCACAACCGCAGCGACTTCCCGGCGCAGGACCCGGCCCTCGCCGTGAACCTGACCTGGCGCCCCGGGGAGCCGGTCGCGCACGAGCCCGTCGGCGAGCCGTCGGCGGAGGTCGCCGCGCTGCTCGAGGGCCGCAACGAGCTCGCCGTCGGCGGCCGCCTGCTCGAATAGCGCCTGACGGGATTTCGCGGCTTGCGACCTAGAAGGGGTGATGACCCCGCTGATCGCTCTTGCCGCGTTCGCCGCGCGGCGCCACCGCCGAACGCATCTTCCGCGTGCACCGCGGGGTGTTCGTGGTGGGACGCAGGCAGCTCGACAAGGAGGGAACGTGGATGGCGGCGGTCCGCGCGAGCCCTCCAGGTGGTGGGCTCGGTCTCCTCAGCGCCGCGGTGTCGTGGGAGCTCCTCGCCTTGTCCGACCTGGCGATCAACGGCCTTTCGGACCGCCCTCCTCAATGCTGCAGTTCGTCAAGCAGGGCGCTTGCACAAGGCCGACCTGCAGCAGCTCGCCGACAAGCCGCGGCTCGGCAAGATCGTCCGCCTGTACGACCCGCTGATCGCCCTCACCGAGAGCGACTTCGAGGCGATCTTCCTCGCGCTCTGCACCAGGTACCGGCTCCCGCTGCCGGACCCGCAGGCACGATTCGGCCGGCGGCGCGCCGACTTCACCTGGCCGCAGTACCGGATCGTCGTGGAATGCCAGAGCCGCACGTGGCACGACAACGCCGTCAACTACCAGGACGACCGGGCCAAGCAGCGGGCGCTGCAGGCGGCCGGCTACGTCCTCGATGCAACGGCAAGAGCAGTTGGTGGGGCTCACACCCCGCTGATCGCCCTAGCCGCGGAAGCCCGGGGCCTGGCGGCTGAGCTCGTGGGAGGCGATGACGCGGTCCACGAGCCCGTACTCCAGCGCCTGGTCGGCGGTGAAGAAGCGGTCGCGGTTCATGTCGTCGTGGACCTGCTCGACGGACTGGCCGGTGTGCTTGGCGTAGATCTCGTCGAGCTGCCGGCTGAGGTACAGCGCCTCCTTGGCGTGGATCTCGATGTCCGACGCCTGGCCCTGGAAGCCGCCGCTGGGCTGGTGGATGAGGATGCGCGAGTTGGGGAGCGCCATGCGCTTGCCGGGCGCGCCGCCGGCCAGGAGCAGCGACCCCATGCTCATCGCCACGCCGAAGCAGATCGTCTGCACGTCGGGCTTGATGAACTGCATGGTGTCGTAGATCGCCAGCCCGGAGTAGACGACGCCGCCGGGGGAGTTGATGTAGAGCGAGATGTCCTTCTCGGGGTCGTCGGACTCGAGGTGGAGCAGCTGGGCGACGATCAGGTTCGCGATCTGGTCGTCCACCTGCGTGCCGAGGAAGACGATGCGCTCGTTGAGGAGCCGGGAGTAGATGTCGAACGAGCGCTCACCGCGCGCGGACTGCTCGACGACCATGGGGACCAGAGGGGACATGCGGTAGCCTTTCGACAATCATGTGGTTGTCAACAGACGATAGCAACCAAACGGTTGTCATAGACGCACCGGCCGACGAGGTCTGGGAGCAGCTGGTCGACGACGAGGCGCGGCAGGCGTGGCTGGACGACGACCGGCCCATCGACATCGAGAGCGTCGAGGAGGAACGCCGCCTCGTGTGGTGGTGGGCGGGGGACGAGGGTCTCTCGCGGGTGGAGATCGAGCTGGTCCCACTCGTCTCCGGCACGCGGGTGACCGTGAGCGAGTCGTTCCCGCTCCAATCGCTGACCGAGACATGCCGCGCTTCTCTTGCCTGATCCCGACGCCGTCTTCCACGCGTTGAGCGACGCGACGCGCCGGACGATGGTCGACGCGATCATGCGCGACGGGACGTCCTCCGTCCCGGCCCTGACGTCCGAGCTGCCGATCAGCCGGCAGGCGGTGGCCAAGCATCTCGCCACGCTCGACGAGGCGGGGATGGTGGAGCGGGTGCCCGGCGCCGGACGCGAGGTGCGCTACCGGCTGGCAGACGGGTGGGACGCCCGCCTGCAGCGCCTCAAGCGCGCTGTGGAGTAGCGGCCGGGCGCTTGACGTGGCGCCGGGGGGCGCCGCCGGGCGAGCTGCCCTCGCCCTCGCCTCCGAGGGCGTTGCCGACGTGCTCCGTGCGGGGCCGGCGGCCTTGGCGGCGCCCTCGGCGCCCTCGGCGGCGTCTGAGTGCTCCGGCGTGTCGCCGGCCGGGGTGGCGTCGGCCTGCTGGGGCTCGAAGGGGACGTTCTGGTCGTCGGTCATGCCTTTGGATACGGACGCCGCCGCCCGAGCGGTCATGCTCCGTGTGAGTGAGAGCGCACAGAGCACCCGTCGTGGGCTGGGTGCTCTACGACCTGGCGAACACGATCTTCTCGTTCGTCGTGGTCACCCGCTACTTCAACGACTGGATCATCGACGAACGCGGGCAGCCCGACTACGCGGTCGGCCTGATGACGGGGGCGGTGTCGATCGCGCTGCTGTTCACCCTGCCGCTGATCGGCGCGCGGGCGGATCGCACGGGCCGCCACATGCCCGTGCTGATGGCGTTCACCGCGCTCTCCGTGCTGGCGACGGCCGCCCTCGGCGTCGTGGAGCCCGTGATCGCCGCGCTCGCGATCGGCGGCCTCGCGACCTTCGCCTTCAACGTCGCCGACTCCCAGTACCACCCGCTGCTGGCCACCGTCTGCCCGGACGAGACCCGGCGCGGGCGCGTGAGCGGGACGGGGGTCGCGCTCGGGTTCATCGGCTCCCTGCTCGCGCTCGTGGTGCTCGGGGTGCTCGTCGACGACGGGCACGCCCAGCGCGCCTTCCTGCCCGCCGCGGCGATGTTCGGCGTCTTCGCGCTGCCGTGCTTCCTGCTGGTCCGCGAGACCCCGCGCCCGCCGGCGCCCCACACGCCCGGCCGCCCCGTGGCGGCGCTCGTCACCTCCGTACGCCGCGCGCGCGGTGAGCCGTACGGCCGGCTGCTGCTCGCGCGCTTCTTCTACGTGGACGCGATCGCCACCGTCATCCAGTTCATGACGGTCTACGCGCGCCGCACGGGCGACTTCGACGGGAACAAGCTCGACGCGCTGCTGGCCGTCGGGATCGTCGCGGCGATCGCGGGCGCCCTGGTGGCCGGCGTGGTGGCCGAGCGCGTCGGGCCGCGCCTCGTGGTGCTGTGGACGCTCGGGCTCACGGTGACCGTCCTCATCGTCGGCGCCGGGACGGGGTCCAGCGCCGCGATCTGGGTGCTCGGGCCGATGGTCGGCATCGCCCTCGGCTCGCTGAGCGCGGTCGACCGCCTCTTCCTGCTGCGCCTCGTCCCCGCCGAGCGGCGCGGGGAGGAGTTCGGCCTCTACGCGCTGGTCGGGCAAGCTCTCCAGCGGCTTCGGGCCGCTCGTGCTGTGGGGCGGGACCGTGTTCGTCGGCACCGAGCTCGGTCTGTCGAAGTTCGACGCCAGCCGCGTCGCGGTCGGCGTGCTCGCCGCCAGCGCCCTGCTCGGGGCGGTGATCCTGCGCCCGCTTAGCGACCGCGCGGCGGGGTAGTTGAACGCGAATGTTCCTCTTCTTCTCGAACCGGATGGGCTGCCTGCCGTCCCTCCTGCTGTCCCTCGTTCGTGACCGGCGTCATCCTGCTGCTCACCGGCGTCATCAATTGACGACGGTCTCCTTCTCCACCGCCGCGAAGGTCGTGGCGGGGCTCGGTGGCCTCCTGCTGGTGGGCATCCTCGTCGTCCTGATCTCCGTGCTCGTGTCCCTGGAGGGGACCCGTAGCGAGATCAAGGTCACGCGCGCGGAGCTCCAGCAGACCGACGAGCGCGTCCAGCGGCTCAGCAGCGGCTTCGGCCCGGTCCTCGACGCCGTCACGCCGATCGTGTCGAAGGCCTCGCGGGGCGAGGTGCGCAGGACGGCGACCCGACTGACGGACGCGACGGACAAGATCCCGGCGCTGGCCGGCGACGTCGACAGCACCCTCGGGGCGGTCGCCTTCATCGCCCGGCAGGTGGAGGCGAGCCGCGACCGGGTCGGCCCGCTGCTGGCCGCGCTCGACGTGCCGGGCGACCGGTCGCTCGAGGCGTGTGGCGACCGGCTCCGCTTCCAGGCACCGTCCGGAAGGGGCACCATCGGCTGCCTGCTGCGATTGGTGCCCAACTTCCGCGCGCTGCTGGACGAGCAGCGCCACCTCCTGAGCCGCAGCCGCCGCATCCAGGACCGCACCCGGCACCTCACCCATACGACCCGTGACCTCACACAGGCGAACCTGGATCAGTTGACGCAGAGCCTGACCATCCAGCGCGAGATCCTCGTCCACGTCCGTTCGCTCGACCGGAAGTTCGGCGGGACGGTCCCGTCAGCCGCCACGCCCTGACCGCGAACGGGTGTTTGCTCCTGGCGCGTTCGGGTTAGTCCTCCGAGTAGACGCGCCGCAGTCTTCCTCGCGCGTCTCCTCAGCCGTTCAGGACACCCGCCCCGCGGGCCGCTCCGACGCCAACCATCCTTTGAAGGGACCCCATATGAAGCCCGATCAGCAGAAGATCGTCCAGTACCTCAACGAGGCCCACGCCAGCGAGCAGGCGCTCGTCAGCGTCCTCACGTCGCAGATCGCCATGACGCCCCGCGGTGAGTACCGCACCGGGCTCGAGAAGCACCTCGGCGAGACCCGTGACCACGCCAAGCGCGTCGGTGAGCGCCTCGAGGCCCTGGGCCAGGGCGGCAACCCGCTGCTCGCCATCGTCGGTGCCGCCGAGACGGCCGTCGGCCAGCTCCTCGCGCTGACCAAGACCCCGTTCGACCTCCTGCGCGGCTCCGGCGGCGAGGAGAAGGTCCTCAAGAACGCGAAGGACGCCTGCGCCACCGAGGCGCTGGAGATCGCCACCTACACCGCCATCGAGCGCCTGGCCACCGCCGTCGGCGACCGCGAGACCGCCCGGCTGGCGAAGTCGATCCGGCGGGACGAGGAGAAGATGCTCGACCGCATCCTGCGCGTGATCCCCAAGCTCACGGACGCCGTGGTCGCCGCCGACGTCAACGGCGATCCGTCCTACGACGTGACCACCACGGGTGCCGGTGAGGCTGCGCGCGAGGGCGCCAAGGCCACGAAGAAGGCCGCCCGCAAGACGGCGAAGTCCGCCAAGAAGTCCGCGCGCCAGACCCGCAAGGTCCCGGGCGTCGCCCAGGCCGAGGGCCAGGTCAAGGGTGCCGTCGCCTCCGCGAGCGATCTCGCCATCGCCCGCTACGACTCGCTGACCGCCGACGAGATCGTCGCGAAGCTCAGCGCTCTGAGCCAGATCGACCTGGCCAAGGTCGACAGCTACGAGCGCAAGCACCAGAACCGCACCACGGTCCTGAGCCGCGTGACCTCACTCCGCGGTGACGAGCCGTGGGCCGGGTACGACGAGCTCTCCAGCGCCGAGGTCCAGGCCGTCCTCTCCGAGGGCGACGACGAGCGCATCGCCAAGGTCCGCGCCTACGAGCGCAGCCACAAGGCCCGCGCCGGCGTCCTCAACGCGGCCGAGCGCGAGACGGCGAACGCCTAGTCAGCCGACGTAGACCGTCGTGCCGACGGTCAGTCGCTCGTAGAGGTCCTTCACGTCGTCCGGGTTCATGCGGATGCACCCGTGCGACGCGGCGGAGCCCAGCGACGAGAGGTCAGAGGTCCCGTGGAACCCGACGGATCCGTTGAAGCCGATGAACCGGGCCTTCAGCGGGTTCGCGGGGTCCCCGCCAGGGATCGTCTTGCCGGCGAGGTCGCCGGCCCAGTCCGAGTTCGGGACGTTCCAGACGGGGTCCTTCTGCATGGTCTGCACGGCGAAGGTCCCGAGCGGCGTCGGGTACTCGTCCATGCCGACGGCCACGTGGTAGGTCTTGACCACCTCGCCGCGGACGAAGACGCGCGCGAGCTTCTCGGCGCGGGAGACGGTGACCACGGTCGGGTGCGCCTCCCAGATCGACTCGTCGGTCGCCGGGGGGTGGACGACCTCCGTGGAGGCGTGCAGACGGCGCTTGGAGCTGAGGCTGCGCAGCGAGCGCACGAGCCGGTCGGTGAGCTTGTCCGGCATCGGCGAGGCGGCGGCCGTCGTGGCCCTGCGTGACGCCGACGGAGCTCGTCGTGATGCTGAAGGTGGCGGACTCGGCGGGCTTGGCGACGTCGGCGGCGAGCGCGTCGACGAAGTGCTTGACGCGCGCGCGCCGGACGCCGATGGAGACGGATTCCGTGGAGGCGAGCTTCGCTCCGGTCAGCTCACGCCAGCCGCGGGTGACGAAGCTCCCGCGACGGCCGCGGGCGACCGCGCGGTGCACGGCCGTCTCGAGGTCGAGGGTGACGCCGGCGCGGCGGGCGGTCAGCGTGCTCGTGGCATCGTCGTCGACGGTGACCTTGACGGCGCGGGAGGCGGGGACGCCGATGCGCGCGCGCAGCCGTTTGATCGCGGTGTCGGCGTTCAGGCCGCCGACGTCGACGCCGCCGATGACCGTGCCTTCGGGGACCCTGCCGGCACCGTCGCGGTCCGCCCAGGCCAGCGCGCCGAACGGGAGGGCGGCCAGCAGGAGGAGCACGAGCGCCACGGCGACCCGCCGGCCGGTCCGGCGCGGAGTCCTCGCCTTCGGCGCGGGCCGTGCGGGCCGGGCCGGGCGCGCAGGGCGCGACTTGGCGCGGCGCGCGGCAGCGGCCTGACGGCGGGTGGGAGCAGGTCGTCGCGAGGGTCCGGCCACGGAAGCGTCACGGTACGTCGCGATCCTCCTGCAATGTGCAAGAGTCGCTGCACCTATGGCCGACGTCTTCTCGCTGACCGAGCTCACCGCGCGCTTCAAGCCGGGGAAGGGCGCGCTCGGCCACCACTGGGACCTGTTCGACGCCGACGGACGGCGACGGCACCCTGATCGGCGTCGTCCACGACGTCAACGGTGACGAGCTCCGCTACGACGCCGCCGCCGGGCAGACGATCGCGCGCGTGCCGCTCGTCCCGGACGTGGAGGCGTGGCAGCTCGAGGCCGCCGACGGCACGCCCCTCGGCGTCCTGAGCCGGGTGAAGGCGGTGCGGGCGAAAGGGCCCTCGCTGCTCGACTACGCGACCGGCCTGAACACGGTCACCGACAACGCCGGCGACTTCCAGCGCACGATGCACCTCGGCTTCGCCTTCTCGAGCACCTACGGCGTGTCGCTCGCCGAGCTGCCCCCGGCCGGACCACTGCGCTTCCTGGCCGTCCTCACCCCGGTGATCGCGGGGTACATCTACTAACCGAGGTCGTGCGCGTCCTCGGCGAGGTCGTCGTCGATGACGCCCGCGTCGTAGCGGCCGGCGGTCTGGTCGGCCAGCACGCGCCCGAGCGACGGGATCGGCCGCTCCGGCCACGCCTCCGGCTCCCACAGCTGCGAGCGCAGGAAGGCGCGGGCGCAGTGGAAGAAGGCCTCCTCGACGTCGACGCGGATCCCGAGCTCCGGCGTCCGGCCGTGCGAGGTCAGCGGCTCGAGGAGCGCCAGGTCGTCGATCACCGTCGCGCGGCCGTTGACGCGCAGGCGTCTCCTTGACGCCCGGGACGAGGAACAGCAGCCCCATCTGCCCCGTCTCGGCGACGTTGACGAGCGTGTCGGCGCGACGGTTGCCCTTGCGCTCGGGGATGAGCAGCGTGCGGGGGTCGAGCTGGGCGACGAAACCGGGGAAGTCGCCGCGCGGGGTCGAGTCGCAGGCGCCGCCGGCGTCCGCGGAGGCGAGGATGACCATGGGCGACGCGGCGATGAAGGCGGACGCGTGCGGGTCGAGGTGGTCGAGCTGCTTGCCGCCGACGAGCGCGCTCGGCTCGCCGAGGCGGTCGCGGATCTCGGCGGCGTCGACGGTCACGCCCGCGAGGCTACCTGCACCCCGGGCGTCCCCCGGGCGATGCGCAGGTCGGCGATCTGGGTGACCGCGCGGGAGCCGTCGAGCGTCGTGACGTCCTTCGAGCCGAGGTAGCGGGCCCGCACCTCGGTCTCGGTGAGCTCCACGAACGCGCAGCCGTGCGTGCGCGTGTCGGCGTAGCTCATCCACGGGTTCAGCGCGGGGACGCCCTGGTCGCTCAGCGGCTCGATCAGGTCCGCTGGCAGGACGCCGCCGCCGGTGTGGGTGATGACCTGCGCGGTGCCAGGCGAGGTGGTGGAGCCGCCGACGAGCTCGGAGGCGACCGCCGGCCCGCTCTTGCCGTCCTTGAGGACCGAGCCCGCGAAGAACGTGTGGATGTCGCCCGTGAGGAAGACGACGTCCCGCACGCCGGCGCCCTGGATGTGGTTGAGCAGCTCCGTGCGCTGGGCGGGGTAGCCCTGCCAGGAGTCGACCTCGACCTTCGTGTTGTTGGCGATCTCGAACGGCATGATCATCAGCTGGTTGCCGATCAGCTTCCAGTTCGCCGGGCGAGGACTGCAGCCCGTCCTTGAGCCAGCCCATCTGCGTCGCGCCGAGGTACTCGCGCGGCGCGCTGTCGTCGCACTGCTGCAGCGAGCCGCCGCCGCAGGGCTGGTCGGCGCGGTAGGAGCGCGAGTCGAGCATGAACAGCTCGGTGCTGCGCCCGAACGTGAGCTTGCGGTAGGTGCGGTCGCGGTCCTGGCCGAACGTGCGCGCGGGCATGAACTCGTGCCACGCCTGGTGGCCCGCGGTGATGCGCGCCCGGTCGTAGGTGTCGCGCTCGTCCTTGTCGTCGGCGCCGGACGTGTCGAGCGTCCCGACGTAGTTGTCGGTGACCTCGTGGTCGTCCCACTGGGCGACGAGCGGGACGAGGCGGTGCAGTTCGCGCAGGTCCGCGTCCGTGCGGGCCTGGCGGTACTTGGCCCGGTAGTCGCCCACGACGCGCGCCACCGAGTCCCCGTTCGCGCCGATCTTGTCCTCGCGCACCCCGCCGTAGCCGTCCGTGTCGTAGACGCGGTCGTAGATGTAGTCGCCGCCGCAGATGACGATGTCGGGGTCCAGCGCCAGCAGCGCCTGGTAGGCGCCGAAGTAGCCCGAGCTGAAGTCCTGGCAGGCGAAGTAGCCGACCTTGATCGGCCGCCGCGAGGTGGGGTGCGGGAGCGGTCTGCGTGCGGCCGACGTCGGAGTGCGCCGTCCTCGTCGAGAAGCGGTAGTAGTAGCGCCGGTCGGGCTTGAGGCCGCCGACCCGGACCTTCACCGTGTGGTCGCGCGAGCCGCGCGTCGGGATGAGGCGGCGGAAGACCGTCTTGCGGAACCCTGGGTCGCGCGCGATCTCGAGCTCCACCCGGACCTTGTCGCGCGGGTTCGCGTCCAGCCGGGTCCAGAAGGTGACCGCGGTGGGGGAGGGGTCGCCGCTCAGGACCCCATCGGCGAACGTCCCCTCCGTGGCGAAGGGCGCCTTCTTCCTCGCGCGGGCGTCGGCCTCGCGGACGTCGATCGGCAGCCACAGCGCTGCGCCGACGGCCAGGAAGTGGCGGCGATCCATCCGCCGACTATCCCAGGGCGACCAGTCGTTCGCGTAGCTCGGAGGTGAAGAAGTCGAAGAAGGCGTCGGTGTCCGGACCGGCGTTGATGAGCGCGAGGCGGTCGAAGCCTGCGTCGGCGAACTCCTTGAAGACCTCGACGTGGCGCTCGACGTCCGGGCCGCAGGCGAACGACTCCTGCATGTCCTCCGGCTTGACGAAGGCGGTGGCCGCCTCGAAGTTGATCGGGTTCGGCAGCTCGGACATCACCTTCCAGCCGAGCGCGCCGAAGCGGAACTTCTCGTGCGCGGCGGCGGCGCCGGTGGCCTCGTCCTCGGCGTAGGCGGTGGGGACCTCGGCGTACTTCGGGCCCGATCCGCCGGCGTCCGTGTAGGCGCTGACGAGCTCCGCGTCGGGATCGGTGGCGAACAGGCCGTCACCGAGCTCGGCCGCGAGCGTGGACGCCCGAGCACCGCCGGAGGCCACGATGATCGGCGGCGCCGTCTCCGGTAGGTCGTACACGCGCGCGTCGGAGAGCTCGAAGAACTCGCCCTTGTGGGTCTGGTAGCCGCCCGACCACAGCATCCGGATGATCTCGAGCGCCTCGCGCAGGCGCGCCTGGCGGACGTCGACGGACGGCCAGCCGTGCCCCGTGATGTGCTCGCTGAGACGCTCGCCCGAGCCGACGCCGAGCACGAAACGGCCGTCGGCGAGGATCTGCGTCGTCGCGGCGGCCTGGGCGATGATCGCCGGGTGGTAGCGGAAGGACGGGCAGGTGACGCCCGTCGCCAGCTCGATGCGCTCCGTCCTGGCGGCGGCCGCGGCGAGGATCGACCAGGCGAACGGGGAGTGGCCATGGCTGTAGAGCCAGGGGTGGTAGTGGTCGGAGATCTCGACGAAGTCGAAGCCGGCCTCCTCGGCCCGGACGGCCTGCCGGACGAGCTCGTGGGGCGGGAAGGCCTCCGCCATCAACTTGAATCCGATCTGCATACGGCAGCCCTACCCGGCGCGCGTAGCGTTGCACGCGATGGCCAACCTTCTTGTCGCGGCGGGAGCCGGTCTCGCGGTGCTGGTCGAGATGCTCGAGGCGCTGATGATCCTGCTCGCCGTGGGGGCGAGCCGGTCCTGGCGCGACGCCGGCCTGGGGGCCGCCGCGGCGATCTTGACCTGCGCGGCGCTCGCGGTCGTGGCCGGTCCGCTGATCCTCGAGCACCTCGGGCTGACGACGCTGCGCCTGGTGATCGGGACCGTCGCGCTCTGGTACGGCTTCAACTGGCTGCGCAAGAACGTGCTGCGCCTGGCCGGCCGCAAGTCGCGCTCCTCCTCCGCGGCCGAGTACGACGAGGCGGTCGCCGCGGCCCGGGCCACCACCGACTGGGCCGCCTTCGCCCTGGTCTTCAAGGGCGTGCTGCTCGAGGGCATCGAGGTGGTGGTCATCGTCTCCGTCTTCGCGGGCCGTCCGTCGGGGGCGGCGCCGGCGATCATCGGCGCCGTGGTGGCCGGGGTGATCGTGGTGTTGATCGGCCTCGTGCTGCACAAGCCGATCTCCCGAGCGCCGGAGACGGAGCTGAAGTTCACGGTCGGCGCCCTGCTGACGACGTTCGGCACGTTCTTCCTCGGCGAGGGCCTGGGGCTGGACTGGCCGGGCGGCGACCTGGCGCTGCTCTACCTCCTGGCGCTCGTCGTCGCCGGCGCGCTGGGCGCCGTGCGCGCGCTGCGATGAGGCGCCTGGCGGTCCTGAGCCTGGTCGCGCTCGCCGGCTGCGGGGGAGCGCAGAAGCCGAAGCCGGCGCCGGAGCCCACCGTCCCGGTGGTCCACACGATCGTCATGGACGACGCGGAGCTGCTGCACCGCCCGCCGGAGCGCATCGCCGCCACGCTCGACGACCTGCGCGCGGCCGGGACTGACTGGGTGCGGGTGACCGCGGGCTGGGACGTGATCGAGCCGGCGCGGGGCACGTTCGTGTGGACGGCACTGGATCAGCTGCACGCGATGGCGACGGAGCGCGGGCTGAAGCTCGACGTCGACATCGCGTTCTTCCTCCCGCCGTGGCTCGAGCGCATGGACGTCGACGCGTACGCGGACTTCGCGTCCGCCGTCGCCGCGCGCTATCCCGACGCGGCCGCCTTCACCGTCTGGAACGAGCCGAACCTCGCCACCTTCCTGCGCCCGCAGTGGGTCGGCGGGCGGCCGGACTCGCCCGTCGTCTACCGGGCGATGGTGCGCGCCGCGGTGCCGCGCATCCGGGCCGCGGCGCCCGATGCGCTGGTGCTGATCGGCGCCACCTCGTCGCTCGGGGCGGCGACGGGGGAGGGGGACGACCGCATGGCGCCGCTCACCTTCCTGCGCGCGTTCGCGGGCGGGGGTGGCCCGCCGATCCCGGGTGACGGCTGGTCGCATCACCCGTACACCGGCTCGCTGGCGCCGTGGCAGCACGACCCGCAGCCCGAGACGGTGCGCATGGGCGACCTCGACCGGCTCACCGGCGAGCTGCACCGGCTCTACACGGCCGGGCGCTTCGAGCACGACCTGCCCGTCTACATCACCGAGTACGGCGACCAGACCAACCCGCCGGACCCGACGTGGGACATCACCCCGGCCGACCAGGCGCAGCGGCTGGGGGAGGCCGAGCGCATCGCCCGCGCCAACCCGCGCATCCGCGCCGTCTCCCAGTTCCTCGTGCGCGACCTCCCCGAGCGACCGGGAGACGACCTCCGGACCCGCTGGCGCGACTACCAGTCCGGCCTGTTCTTCGCCGACGGCCGCCCCAAGCCCGCGCGCGCCGCCTTTGCCCTGCCGCTCTCCGCCCGCGCCGTGGGCGCGAACCGCGTCGCCTTCTGGGGCCTGGTCCGGCCCGGGAGCGGCCGCCGACCGGTGCGGATCCTCGCCGGCGACCGCGTCGTCGCCACGCTCCGCACGGGTGATGACGGGGTGTTCGCCGAGACCGTCACGACGGATCCCGGCGCCGTGTTCACCGCCGTCTCGGGGGACCTCCGCGGCGCCCCGGTACATTCGCGGCCGTGAGCCAAGTCGACGATCTCCTCCGCAACGCCGAGCGCTACTCGAACGTCTTCACCGCCGGCGACCTTCCCACCCCGCCCGCGCTGAACCTGGCCATCGTCACCTGCATGGACAGCCGCATCGACGTCTTCAGCGTCCTCGGCCTCCACCTCGGCGAGGCGCACATCATCCGCAACGCCGGCGGCATCGTCACCGACGACGTCCTGCGCTCCCTCGCCCTCTCCCAGGCGCTGCTGGGCACCCGCGACGTCATGGTCATCCAGCACACCGGCTGCGGCCTCAACGGCCACGACGAGGACATCCGCGGCAAGGTCGCCGACGCCACCGGCGCGACCCTCGAGGGCCCGCTCCATGCCTTCACCGACGTCGACGCGAGCGTCCGCGAGCAGGTCCAGCGCCTCCGCGACGCCGAGCCCCTCACCCTCTGCACCTCCGCGCGCGGCTTCGTCTACGAGGTCGAGACGGGCCGCCTCCGCGAGGTCACCTAGCCGCGAACCGCGCTCCATCGCTTCCGGAACGCGGAAGCAACGGAGCGAGGTTCGCAGAGGGTGAAAGGACCGGGGCTCTGATCGAGGGCCGAATGACAGACTGCGGCGCATGACGCAGGCCGCGGCGGCAGCCGCCATCCCCAGCGACCTCTCGCAGCTCGAGGCGCAAGCGAAGACCGTCCTCGATCCCGAGGCGCTGGCGTACATCCTGGCGGGGGCGGGGGACGCGAGCACGACGCGGGCGAACGCCGCCGCGTTCAAGCGCTGGAAGATCAGGCGGCGCAAGGGCCGCAAGCCGCCGAAGGTGGACCTGTCGACGACCATCCTGGGGACGAAGATGCCGGCGCCGGTGCTGTTCGCGCCGGTCGGGGTCCAGACGCTCGCCCACCCGGAGGGGGACCTGGCGAGCGCGCGGGCGGCGGCCGAGCTCGGGCTGACCTACGTGCACTCGACGCAGGGCGCGTACAAGATGGAGGACGTCGCGGCGGCCAACGGCGCGGGCTCCCGCTGGTACCAGCTCTACTGGCCCACGGACGACGAGCTCACCAAGTCCTTCCTCAAGCGGGCGAAGGCGGCGGGCTACTCGCACCTGGTCATCACGTTGGACACGACGCTGCTCGGCTGGCGGCCCCTCGACCTCGACCGCGGGTACTCGCCGTTCCTCGAGAACAAGGGCATCGCCAACTACACGAGCGACCCGGTCTTCAAGAAGAAGCTGGTCCTGCCGGCGGAGGTCGCGCCGCTGCCGGCGGGCATCACCTTCGCGGGCGTCTTCCAGAACCCGGGCCTGAGCTGGGACAAGCTGCCGCTCATCCGCGACAACTGGGACGGGCCGATCCTGCTCAAGGGGATCCAGAGCCCGCGGGACGCGCGCATGGCCGTCGACAACGGGATCGACGGCATCGTCGTCTCCAACCACGGCGGCCGCCAGGTCGACGGGGCCATCGCCTCGCTGGACGCGCTCCCGCCGATCGTCAAGGAGGTCGGGGGCAAGCTGCCGGTGCTCTTCGACTCGGGGATCCGCACGGGCAAGGACGCGTTCAAGGCGCTGGCCCTCGGCGCCGACGCGGTCCTCGTCGGCCGGCCGTACCTGTACGGCCTCGCGCTGGACGGGCAGGCCGGGACCCACAGCGTGATGCAGCAGCTCGTCGCGGAGCTGGAGGCGGAGGTCCGCAAGGCCGGCCGCCGCACGCATCGCACCCTGTCCCGTTCCGCCCTGACCCGGGCGCGCTGACATGGCCGAGATCACCCGCCGTCAGTTCCTCGAGGCCGCCGGCACGGCCGCCGCCGTGCTCGCCCTCGCGCCGGACGCGTTCGCCGCGAACCGCCAGGCCGGCGGGCTGCCGGTGAAGTCGCCGCTTCCCGTCGGACCGGGCGCGCCTTTCTCCGCCTACCAGTCCGAGATCTACATCGCCGGGATGTCGGCCGGCGTCAAGCCGATCTTCACCACGGACCTGTCGGACCTCGAGGCGGCCGCGGACGGCAAGCTGACCGAGGGCGCCCGCCGGCACCTGCTCGCCTCCGCGGGCGGCGCGGCGGCCGCGCGCGCCAACCTCAGGGCGCTGCAGGCGTGGCGGATCGTCCCGCGGATGTTCATCAACCGCGCGGAGCGGAAGCTCGGGGTGACCCTCCTCGGCGTGGACATGCCGGCGCCGATCATCCTCGGCCCGGTCGGGCGCCAGGCCCTGGCCCACCCGGACGCCGAGTCGGCCACCGCCCGCGCCGCCGCGGCCTCCGGGCTCACCTACGTCCACTCCGCCCAGGCGAGCACGCCGGTGGAGGGCGTCGCCGCGGCCGCGCCCGACGGCTCACGCTGGTTCGGCTTCGACTGGCCCACGGGCGCCGACCCCGACCTCGCGCCGCTCGGGCGCGCGCGCACCGCCGGCTGCACCCACCTCGTGCTCACCGCCCCGCAGCCGGGCAAGGGCTGGGCGGCGCTCGCCGCGATCCGCAAGGCGTGGGACGGCCCGATCGTCCTCAGCGGCATCCAGACGGTGCCGGACGCGAGGATCGCGCTCCGCCGCGGGGTCGACGGCATCGTCGTCTCCGACGAGCGCGGGCGCCGCCGCCCGTTCCCGACGGGGACGCTCGACGCCCTGCCGCGGATCGCCGACGCCGTCGGCGGCCGGACGGTCGTGCTCTTCGGCTCCGGCGTCCGCACGGGCGCCGACGCCTACAAGGCCCTCGCCCTCGGCGCCGACGCGGTCCTCATCGGCCGCCCGTACGTGCACGGGCTCGCGCTCGGCGGGGAGGCGGGCGTCCGGCACATGCTCCGCACCATGCTCGCCGAGCTCGACATCACGCTCGCCATCGCCGGCGTCGCCGACCACCGGGAGCTCGGCCGGGACGCGCTCGTCCGCGCCTGACGCTCAGTCCTTGCGCAGGACGACCGCGAACTCGATCGCGTAGGCGCGCGCGTCGAGGAGCTCGCAGGGGAGCTCGATGGCCGCCAGCAGCGCCAGGAAGTGCCGCAGCTCCCAGACGTGGAAGTGGTGCCGGGCGTCGAGGCGGGCGAACTCCTCCATCCGGGCGTCCAGCGCGGCGCCCGACAGGCAATCGATCGTCCGCGCCCACTCCTCGTAGTGCCCGCGCCGGGAGACCGCGGGACCCTCCTCGTGGTCGCGCAGCAGGTGCTCCACCGACGTCCGCTCGCGGGCGACGTCGAACGTGTGCCGGGCGTCCGGGAGCGTGACGAACAGGACCCCGCCCGGCCGCAGCACGCGGACCCAGTGGCGCAGCGCGGCGATCGGGTCCTCGATGTGCTCGAGGACGTGGTGGGCCATGACGAAGTCCTGGCTCGAGTCGGCCACCGTCGCGAGGGTGGAGGCGTCGTCGATGACGTCCGTCTCGGGGATGGTCGCGGGGTCGAGACCGAGCGCGATGGAATGCGGCCCCTCCTCGCGGATGACGCCCTCGCGGTCGAAGCGGTCGACGTACCGCACGCGCACGCCCGGCGGCACCCGCAGCGGCGCGGTCAGCGCGCCGATCTCCAGGCCCGTGCCGCGCAGGTACCGGCGGGCGAGGTCCTCCCGGGTGACCCACAGGTTGTCGTGGTGGGCGCGCAGCAGGACGTCCCGCAGGCGCCGGTACGGGGTGCTGCGAATGACCCGCAGGCGCCATGGCGGGGACGGCATCAGGTCAGACGGGCACAGAGGGCGTCGATGTCCGTGCTGCGCTCGGAGATGAGCGTCGCCGCCTCCCGCGCCAGGTCGGCGAGGTTCTCCGGCGAGGCGTCGTCGAGGGCGTCGCGTGCGAACGTCAGCGGCCGCGTGAGGCGGACGTAGCGATCCCCGAGCAGGTGCTCCATGCCGTAGCCGACGGTCTCCGACTGCGAGGAGAGCATCACGTCGACGATCGGGCGCGCCCACCCGAGCAGGCCCCAGCCGCGGGCGTCCTCGTAGCGCAGCGGCCGGTTCTGCTCGCCCGTCCCCAGCGACGCCAGCACGGTCGGCTCGCGCTGCGTCTTGACGAGGTCGACGTAGGCGACGTAGGCCGGGTTGGCGGCGAAGACGCCGCCGTCGATCAAGGTGCGGCCGGCGACGCGCACCGGCTCGAAGTAGGTCGGGGCCGCGGAGGTGGCATGGGCGACCTCGACCAGCCGGACGTCGTCCTCGCCCGTGCGGAAGAAGGTCGCTCGGCGCGCCTCGATGTCGTAGGCGCAGACGAAGATCGGGATCTGCGTGTCGGCGAGCCGGGCGTCGCCGAGGAACGCGTCCAGCGCGGCGACGAGCCCGTCGGAGGCGTACTTCTCGTCGATGACGCCGCCGATCGACCCGACCGTGCGCAGCAGCGAGTGGTGGAAGATCTTCGGCCCCTCGCTGACGTAGAGGTCGGCGACCTCCGCGGCCGGGGGCGCGCCCGGCCGCGTCAGGGCGCACGCGAGGATGCCGCCGGTCGAGGTCCCGGCGACCAGGTCGAACAGCTCGGCGACGCGCCGCCCCGTCCTGCGCTCCATCTCGGCCAGCACGAGCGCCGGGATCAACCCGCGGATGCCCCCGCCGTCGATGGCGAGGACGCGCACTACTTGACCTTGATGGTCATCTTCATGTCGGGGGCGTGGATGGAGCAGACGAGCGAGTAGGTGCCCTTCTTGGTGAGCTTCTTCGAGAAGCTGCCCTTGGTCCGCGTGGAGGCGCTGATCTTCGAGGGGCCCTTCTTGGTGACGACGTTGTGCGGGGCCTTGCCCTGCCACTTCCACGTCACCTTCGTGCCCTTCTTGACGGTCAGCGAGCTCTTGACGAACACGTCGTCCTTGATGGCGACGGTCGGTCCGGCGCTGGCGAAGGCCAGGGCGACGGCGGTGGCGGCGATCATGTCTTGTTCTTTCCCTTCACTCGGAACGCGCCGCGCATGAACGGGTGCACGCGGCAGAAGTAGCTGTAGGTGCCCTTGGGCAGGTTGCTCGGCGTCTCCCAGACGTTGCGGTTCGCCGCGGCGGTCGCGTAGCCGGGGCCGTAGCCGAGCTCGCCGGAGTCGAACATGCGCCCCGGGCGGCGCGTCGGCGAGCGGGTAGGCGATGCCCGCCGTCTTGTTGCAGGGCGTGCGGCACGCCGTCACCGTGTGGTAGATCGCGTCGCGGGCGGGCTGCCCCTGGCACGCTGTCGTAGTTGGTGAAGCGCAGGGAGCCGCCCGGCCGGACGACGGGGAGGCGGCCCTGCCTGCCGGTGACCGACAGGTCGCCCTTGCCGTAGACGAAGTTGCGGATGTCGACGCCGGCCGCGGTGGTCCCGCTCAGCACGCTCATCGGGTTGGGCAGGCCGAGGGCCTCGCCGCCGTGGTGGTCGTTCTCCGCGAGGTGGCCGTGGGTGAGCAGCCCGCGCGAGTAGACGTCGGTGACGAACGGGTCCTTGGCCTCGGGCCGGATGCCGTCGGCGTACCAGAGGACCATGATCCCCATCGACTCGTACCAGGAGGCCTTGGAGATGTCGTAGGTGACGTTGGTGGTGAGCCGGTCGCCCTTCTTGACCCCGACCCGCCAGTCGGACGGCGTCCCGGTCATCGACACGTCCCAGGAGACGGCGCCGGCGGGCTCGAAGTACTTCGCGATGGAGCGGAACAGCCGCTTGGTGGTGTCCCCGCGCGTGGCGAAGAGGTCGTTCCACAGGCCGCCGGGATGGAGGTGGCCGGCCGTGCTGACGAGCGTCATGTCGGCCGGCGCGCGGTAGGTGCTCGCGGGGCCGATCTTGCGCGGCCTGCTCGCCCTTGGCGTCGTCGGGGAAGGTGTACTTGCCCTTGTCGCCCTGACCGCGGATGGCGTCGAAGACGGGGTACGCCCGCACGCCCGCGACGTCGAGCCACAGCGGCTTGACCGGTGTGATCGTGGCGGCCGCGGCGGCGGTGTCGGGCACGAAGTCGATGTCGTAGGTGATGTAGACCGACGTCGGGCTCGGCGTCAGGTTGTGGATCATGTGGTTCATGATCCAGGGGGTCTTCGGCTCCGAGCGGAAGCCGTAGCCCTGGGGGAACATCGCCTTCGTCTTCTCCTCGCCGGCGGCGAAGGTGGGCAGGCCGCCGATCAGCCAGACGCCGTGGTGGAGGTGGATGACGTCCACGCGCGGGACGCTGTGGTCCTTGGCGTACACGAGGTTCGGCGAGAAGCTCGTGATGTAGCCGGGCACCTGCGGCTTGAGGTCGTGACCTCGAAGTCGATGTTGTTCTGCCCCGGCTTGATCTTGACCGGACCGAACTCGTAGTGCAGGTGCTGCTGACCGTCGTAGCTCGCAGGCTTGACGAAGGTCTTGGCGGAGACGCTGGCGCCTGGGAGCGCGGAGGCCGGCGCCGCAAGCGCCAGCAGGAGCAGCGCAAGCGCCGATACGACCCGGAAGGACCTCATGTCGTACCTAACGGTGACAGAACCGGCGTTCTTTCGACCGGAGGGGGTTTCGCGACGGACAGGGCGGGCAGGCCTTCAGCATGGGCATCACAGACAAGATCACGGGCCGCGCCAAGCAGGCTGTCGGCGACCTCACCGACGACGCTTCCACCAAGCGCGAGGGCCAGAAGGAGGAGCGCAAGGGTGAGGCGAAGGACGAGCTCGCCCGCGCCGAGGAGCGCGCCGACTCCAAGGCCGACGAGGTCGCGAACCTCGAGCGGAACACCTGAGCAACCCAGACTTGCAGGGGTCCGCGAAGGCTCCCACCCACGCGCGCGATTACCTCGCGCTGAACATCGTGTGGGGCGGAGCAGTCGCGGGCCTTCTGCGAGCGAGTGACGCGCCGGCCCCGCCGGCGGCCGAGCTGCCGGTCCTGGCACTGGCCACGTTCTCGCTCTCCAAGGCGCTCACGAAGGAGAAGATCGGGGCCTGGGCCCGCGAGCCCGTCGGTCCACCAGCCGCGCGACGGCGAACGCCGTCCGCGCGGTCGGGGCATCCGCTACGCCCTCGGCGAGCTGATGACCTGCTCCCGTTGTCTCGGGACCTGGAGCTCGCTCGGCCTCGTCGGCCTGCGGATGACGCTCCCCCGCGAGGGGCAGGTCGTCACCCGCCTGCTGGCCGCCGCCGCGCTCAACGACTACTTACAGGCCGGCTTCAGCACGCTGTGTGCGAGGCGAACCGGGTCGCGTCGGCAGATGACGTGAAGCCCGGCCAGTAGTCCGAGCACGATCAGGACGTCGCCGACACTGAAGACGTTGGCGGCCGGGAAGCCAGACGGCACCGCGAAGAGCGTCACCGAGCCAGGGAAGGTGAGCGTCGGTCACGACCGCCGAGTTGGCGAACGCGTCCGACGTCGCGTGCAGCCCCGCCGTCTGCAGCGCGTCGCCGCGGGCCGGCATCACTCCATCGTTGGCCGCGATGGCCATCCCGTTCAGGGCTCCGCCGAGCGCGATGAGCCACAGGAACGGCACCCTGCGATTGAGGTAGACCGCCGCGGCGACCAGCCCGTAGGAGGCGACATGGCCGAGCGCGGGCAGCGGTTCCGGTGCGTCCGGGACGATCTCGATGACCAGTACCTGCAGGGCCAGGGCGGCGAGGAGGAACCGGCCACCGCGCAGCTCGAGCTCGGCGAGGGCCGTCAGCCGGCCGCCCGTGAGCGGAACCGTAAGTAGGCAGACCAGGGTGGCCAGTCCAAGCAGCATGGTGAGTACGCGTTCGGCATCGCGTCCACGAGCCTTGAGCGAGCGCTCAAGTTATTTTCCAACCGTGACGATGCGGACCCCGTCGGTCTTCAATGACGAGGACCGCTCGTAGACAGGGAGCCACCAATGAAGGGTCGTATGTACAGGCTCGCGATGTCGGCAGCAAGCCTTGCCGTCTTCGTGCAGCTGCTCGGCGCGGGCCGCAAGTGGTGACGCGCGATCGGCGTGCCGTCCCGCAGCAGCGCCACTCGCGAAAGTGGTGACCGGGTGCTCCGACCGGGCGCGTTGCGCGTCCGGTCGGTGACCCCCCGGACGTACGTTGCCGTCGTCGTCGCAGCCGGCGCGGTCGGGCTCGGCGCGATCGCGCTGCACCCAGGCGCGCCCGCGGGCACGGTCGGGTTGCTGGCCGGTCTGGTGCTGGCCCTGGGCGTCCTGGCCGGAGAGCTCTTCCCGGTGCGCATCGGCGAAACCGCCGGCGAGGTCGCCTTCTCCAGCACCTTCACCTTCGCCCTCCTCCTCGGCTGGGGGCCGGGCCCGGCGGTGGTCGCCCAGGTCGGCGCGTGTCTCGTCGCGGCGCTCCTTCATCGCTCGTCACCACAACGCGCGGCTTTCAACATGGCCCAGTACGTCCTGGCCGTCCTCGCCGCCACCGGCGTGCTCGTCGGCCTCCGCGGCACGTCCATCGTCGTGACCTTCGACGCGCTGGCCCTGCTCGAGGTCAGCGGCCGCCGCCGTCACGTTCTTCGCCGTCAACACGGGGCTCGTGGCCGGCGTCGTCGCCCTCAGCGACCGGCGGTCCTTCCTCGAGCCAGATGCGCGAGGAGCTGCACACTCAGACCGGAACGGAAGGCATCCTGCTGGGCATGGCGCCGCTCGCCCTTCTCGGCGTGCGCTCGAGCCCCGCGCTGATGATCCTCATCGCCCTTCCCCTGCTGGCGGTGCAGCGCGCCGGCCAGGCAGGCCGTCGCCAACGAGCACCTGGCCCGCCGCGACGCGCTCACCGGCCTGGCCAACCGGATGCAGCTGACCGAGCAGCGCCGCCACCGATCGCCCGCGCCCGCCGTGACGACACCGGCGTGCCGTCCTGCTGATCGACCTCGATCGCTTCAAGGAGATCAACGACACGCTCGGCCACCACGTGGGTGACCGTGTCCTGTGTGAGGTCGCGACCAGCGATCGCCGGCATCATGCGCGAGGGGGACACCGTCGCCCGGCTGGGCGGTGACGAGTTCGCAGTCCTGCTGTGCGGGTATCGACTCCGACGACGAGGCGGTCGCGACCGCGCGTCGCGTGGCCGGCGCCGTGGCCCTCCCGCTCGAGATGGCGGGCGTGACCCTCGAACCCGGGAGCAGCGTCGGGCGTCGCCTGCTACCCGGCGCCACGGGAGGACGTCGACACGCTGCTGCGCCACGCGGACGCGGCCATGTACACGGCCAAGGACGACCGCACGGCGTCGCCATCCACACAGCCGAGGACGACGGCGCCAAGCTCACGCAGCTCAAGCTCGCCGGCCGGCTGTCGACGGCGATCGCGAACGGCGAGATCGAGCTGCTCTATCAGCCCCAGGTGCGTCCGAGCACTGGCGAGATGATCGGCGTCGAGGCGCTGGCGCGCTGGCGGCATCCACAGTTCGGGCTGCTCCCGCCGACCACCTTCGTCCCACTCGCGGAACGCTCCGGGCACATCATGGCGCTGACCGTCCGGATCATCGACGATGCCGCCCTGCAGCTCGCGGCGTGGCAACGTGCCGGTCTCGATCTGACGATGGCCATCAACCTGTCTGCGGCGACCATGCTCGATGCCGACCTCCCCGCGGTCGTGGAGTCTGCTGCGTGCGCGCGGGCGTCGCGCCGGACCGGCTCGTCCTCGAGGTCACCGAGGGCATGCTGATCGCACGTCCGGAGAAGGCGATCGCGGTCGCCGAGCGGCTCGCTCGCCTCGGCGTCGGCATCTCCATCGACGACTTCGGCACAGGCTTCTCCTCCCTGGCCGCAGCTCGTCAAGCTGCCGGCGGCCGAGCTCAAGATCGACCGCTCGTTCGTCATGAGGATGGAGTCGGACGCGCGGGCGGCGGCCATTGTCCGATCCGTGGCCGATCTGGCCCGCAGCCTGGACCTGCGGATTGTCGCGGAGGGAGTCGAGACGGAGGCCGTCCGCCGCGCTGTTGACGACCTCGGCTGCGACCTCGCCCAGGGCTTCCTCTGGGCACGACCGCTGGCGCCTGACGACCTCGTGGCGTTCGCCATGGGCCGCCGGGACATCGGGATGGTTGCCTAGAGGCGCGCCGTCCGCCCGCGCGGCCCGTGGAAGTGGCCGTCGGGCAGCACGCGCTTGGCGGCCGCGGCCACGGAGGCGCGGGCCGAGGCCTTCGCCTTGCGAGCGACCTTCCCGCCCGTGACCTTGACCGTCACGGACGTCACCGCGGCCTTGCCGCCGTCGGGGGTGAAGGTCACCTTGACGACGTGCTTGCCGGCCCGGGCCTTGCGGCCGAGCTTGAGCTTGTAGGCCTGCGTCCCGGCGGTGATCCGCCCGGCGCGCTGGGCCACGATGGTCCCGCCGCGCAGGACGGCGACGGAGACGGTGCCGGGCGCGTCTGCGGTCAGCGAGACGGGCAGTGCCTTGCGGGCCCTGGCCAGCTTGACCGTCTTGGGCGCGTCGACGTGCACGGCACCGCCGGCGGCGACCGGCCCGGGAGTGGCGGTCGGGGTGGTGGTGACGGGCGTCGCCGTGGCCGACGGAACGGGGTTCGCCGTATGGGTCGGGATCGCCGTGCTCGTGGCGGTGGGTGTCGCGGTCGCGGTGGTCGTCGGGCTGGGGTTGGGGTTCGGGTTCGGGTTCGGCGTGGTGCCGGCGGCCTTGACCGTGATGACCTGGTGGGCCGTCGCCGCGTTGCCGGCGGTGTCGGCCGTCTCGACGACGACGTCGTAGGTCCCCGGCGTCGTGAACGTGTGCGTGGCGCTCGCGCCCGTCCCGTTGGCGGTGTTGTCGCCCCACTTCCAGGCGTAGGCACCGGTGAGGCCGGAGGTGGCGTCGGACGCTGCGGCCGCGAACGTCACGAGGTCGCCGACGTTGACGGTCGTGCCGGGCTGGGTGTTCACGGCCAGCGACGGCGCGGCGCGGTCCAGGACCACGGAGTCGCAGACCGGCGCGGACAGGTTCGCCTTGTCGGCCGTGGAGCTCTGGTTGCTGCTGGACGGGTTGTCGGGGATGGCGGCGTCGGCGCTGATGGCGCAGACGTGCACTGGGCCGTCCGGGGCGGGCGTGCTCCCGCCGCCGACCTCGACGGTGCACTCGAAGGCCGTGGTGCGGCCGCGCCGTCTTCGGCTGCGAGCAGGCGGGCTGCTGCTGGTAGGTGTAGCCCGCGCTGCTGTCGCACAGCGCGCCGGACGGCGTGCCGTACTGGACGCAGAGGAAGTTGGCCGGGAACGGGCCGGCGAGGTTGTCGGCGAAGTCGACGTGCAGCGGCAGCGACGCGTTCCGGGTGGCCGCGGCGCCGCCGGCGAGGGAGACGCCGATGCTCGGCTTCGTGCGGTCGATCGTCGTCGACGCGCGCAGCCCGCGACGGTCCGCGTCGCCGCAGGCGGTCGAGAAGTCCGGGAAGTAGGCCCCGGAGGAGGGATCCAGCCAGCGACCGAAGCCGCAGATCGTGTAGACGCTGCCCTCCGCCAGCGGGGTGGGCTGCACGCCGGTCCAGTTGACCCAGGTCGTCCCGCTCTGCCCGAGGTTGTAGGGGCCGACAGTGCCGGCCGCGACGTTGTTGACGTAGTAGTTGAACTCGACCTTGTAGGCGCCGTTGTTGGACCACGTCACCCACTGCGTGTTGTTGGCGGAGTTCGTGAAGGCGGGTTCGCCGGTGCCGGCGACCTGGACCTCGGCGCGGGCACCGGCGGTGAAGCCGATGACGGCGAGCAGGGCGAGAACGACGATCTTGGCGGCCTTGAGCATGGGCGGCAGCCTGAGGCGACTTCTGTCGTGCGTCGTCCTCCGTCGGGACGGTTCGCCCTCGTCCGTGCGGACGATCTCCTCCTACTGCAGCGCGGCGATCAGGTCGTCGAGGTCGTCGAGCAGCTGGCGCAGGTTGCGGTAGACGCGTTCGGCGCCCGCCTCACGCAGCTCCTCCTCGGAGAACCCGCCGGTGAGGACGCCGACGCTGTGGATGCCGGCCCCGGCCGCGGCCTCGAAGTCCCAGATGGAGTCGCCGACCAGCACCACCGGCTTCTCGCCGTCGATGAGCTCCATGGCGGCCTTGACGATGTCGGGCTCGGGCTTCGTCTCCTCGACGTCCTCCGCGGACGTGTGCTTGAGGTCGGTGCGCTCGAGGAGCTCCAGGGCGCGCTGGGTCGCGCCCGGGCTGCCCGAGGAGGCGAGGATGACGTCGCAGTCGCGCCCTTCGAGCTCGGCGATGAGGTCCTGCGCGCCGTCGAGCAGCTCGACGTCACCGGCGATCTCCGAGTAGCGCAGCGGCTCGGCGTTGCGGCACTCGTCGCCGTGCTCCTCGTCGAACTCCTTCCCCGCCACGTCCGCGACCAGCTGGTCGCCGCCCTTGCCGACCTGGCGGTGCAGCTCGACCATGGAGTAGATGCGGCCGCGCTCCTTGAAGGTGCGGAACCACGCGATCGCGTGCTGGTAGTTGGAGTCGAGGAGCGTGCCGTCGACGTCGAGCAGGAAGGCCGGGGGAGTCATCCCGGATGGTCCTGCCCATCGGTCCGGGCGGCCATGCGCGGGGACGTGGCACCCTGCACGGGTGGACCTGCGCCAGCTCGAGACCTTCGTGGCCGTCGCGCGGCTCGGGCACTTCACCCGAGCCGCGGACGAGCTGCACCTGACCCAGTCGGCGGTCTCCCAGCACGTGGCCCGGCTGGAGGCGTCGCTGGGGGTGCGGCTGCTCGAGCGCGGGACGCGCGGGGCGGCCGTGACGCCCGAGGGCCGGGAGCTGCTCGGACGGGCGGAGGCGATCCTGGCCGACGTCAGCTCCGCACGGGCGGCGGTCTCCGGGCAGGGGGCGCTGGTGCGGGTGGCGGGGGAGGCCCCGGGGTTGGCGGCCGCGCTGACGCTCGACCGCTGCAGCTACGTGCAGGCGACGGGCGCCGCCGCGCTGGCGCTGCTGCGGGAGGGCCGCGTGGACCTCGCCGTCGGGGTGGAGGCCGCCGACGGGTACGTGACCCGGCTGCTCGCGCCGGAGCCGCTCGTCCTGCTCGGCGGCACCGGCGCGCTCGCGGACCTGCGCGACCGTCCGGTCCTGCTGCCCGTGCCCGGGCTTGCCGCGCGCACGGCCGCCAACCGCGCTTTCGCCGCGGTCGGCTTCAGCCCCGTGCCACGCTTCGAGGCCGCCGACGGGGCCACCGCCCGCGCGCTCGTGGACGCCGGGCTCGCGCAGGGCGTCGTCCCGGCCTCGTGGGGAGACGGGGTGCCGGTCGGCGTGGCCGTCGAGCGGCACGCCGCCCACCGCCGGGACGTGCCCACCGCCGTGGCGGCGCTGGCCGCCCGGCTGTAGCTAGAGCACCGCGTCGAGCTGCTGCTCGAGGCGCTTGCGCGGCATCGCCCCGCGCAGCGTCAGCACCGGCGCGCCTCCTCGGAAGAGCACGAAGGTCGGCATGCCGAGCACGCCGTAGCGCGCCGCTGTCTCCTTCTCCGTGTCGACGTCGAGCGACACGATCCGGACGTCGTCGCGCTGGTCGGCCAGGTCGCGGAGGACCGGGGTCATCTGCCGGCACGGGGCGCACCAGGGCGCGGTGAAGTCCACGAGCACGGGCCGGTCGGCCTCGAGCACCTCGGCTTGGAACGTCGCATCGGTCACGGGGAGCATCACCGCAGCGTCGGGGCTGGGCGGCCGTGACGCAACGCCGATCGCTGATGGGGCGATCGGTGGTCGTGATGGTCAGCCCTGCGGCGGGATGGGGGAGGCCTGCAGTGCCGTGGCGGTGTGGAAGAGGATGTGGGCCATGGTGTCGCCGGTGGTGTGCGTCCACTCCGTCTCGTCGGAGGTCGTGTACTCCTCCTCGCCGGGGCCCGGGCCCTTGTTCCAGTAGGTCCAGGCCTGGCCGGGGCAGGTGTAGCCGATGTCGTTGACGGCGCCGGCCATCTCCGCGATGCAGTGGTGGGCGCCGTCCTCGTTCCCGGTGACGATGAACCCGCACACGCGGTTCCAGGCGACGGGGCGCTCCTGGTCGTCCGTCTCGGAGAGCATCGCGTCCATGCGCTCGAGGGCGCGCTTGACGATCGAGGAGGGCTGGCCGAGCCAGGTCGGCGTGGCCAGCACGAGGATCTCGGCCGCGAGGATCCGTTCGCGCAGGGCGGGCCACTCGTCGCCGTCCTCCACCGCCTCGCTGACGACGCCCGGCTCGATCCGGTGGTCGGCGAGCCGGATGTGCTCCGTCTCGACCCCCAGCTGCTCCAGCTGCCCGCCCACGTAACGCGCCAGGGCGCCGGTGTTCGAGTCCTCCGGGGACTTCTTGAGGGTCGCGTTCAGGAAGAGGGCTCGCATGGTCAGCGGCCTGCCCGTCCGAGCGGCTCATCAAGCCGATTACGGCGTGCGGGCGCGCTTGGCGTCGAGCAGCGCGGCGTCCGCGCGAGCGAGCAGGTCGTCCGCGTCCTCGACCCCGTCCCACTGCGCGATGCCGCAGCTGAGTCCCACGAGGTGCGCGACCGCGGCGCACAGGCGGGCGGCGACGACGGCGGCCCCGTCGGCGTCCGCCTCGACGAGCACCGCGAACTCGTCGCCGCCCCAGCGCGCCATCACGTCCGGAACGCGGGCGAGCGTGCGCCACGTGTGCCCGATGCTGGCGAGGATCGCGTCGCCGGCCGGATGGCCCTGTTCGTCGTTGATGGCCTTGAAGCCGTCGAGGTCGAGCAAGATGACCGAGACGGGGATGCCGTGGCGTCGCGCGCGGGCGAGCTCCATCGGTACGTGCTCGCGCCAGCCGCGCCGGTTGTGCAAGCCGGTGAGGTCGTCGCGGCGCGTCTCCTGGCGCAGCCGCTCGGTGAGCGCGTCGTTGTGCGCCATCGTGCGGCGCAGGCGCAGTTCGTCCGTGACGAGGTCCCCGAGGTCGCGCAGCGACTGCTCGTCCTCCGCCGTCCACGCCCGTGGTTCGCCGTCGATCGCGCACAGCGACCCGAGCAGCTGGCCGTCGGGGTCCGACAGGGGGACCCCGAGGTAGGCGACGACGCCGAGCTCGTCGATCGCCCGGTTGCCGTCCAGCAGCGCCTCCTCGCGAGAGTCCGCGACGGACAGGGGCGCCCCGCGGAGCACCACGTGCTGGCAGAAGGAGTGGCTCAGCGGCGTCTGGCGCTTCGTCGCGAAGGGCTCGACGTCGAATCCGGTCGCGGCGACGAAGAACTGGCGCTCGTCGTCGACGAAGCTGGCGAGGGCGACGGGGGCCCGCAGCAGGCGTGACACCAGGCGCGAGATGCGCTGCATGGCCTCGGACGGGGGCGCGTCGATCAGCCCTGTCGCCGCCAGTGCCCGCAGGCGTTCCGGGTCGTCGAGGCTCTGTCCGTCTTGCACGTGCCCAGTTAACGGATCAAACGGCCGCTTCTGTCACACGGCTGACAGAGTGGCGCGTCCACGCTCAGCCGGTCGGAGCCGGCGCGGACGCCCGCGCGAACAGCGCCTCGCAGTGGTCCCACACGCGCCGCCGGTCCTTCACATCGTCCGCACCGGCGCCGATCGCGTAGTGCGTCGGCCGCACGCGACGGTCGTGCCAGAGCTTGCCCGTCGACGCGCCCGACCTCGGGCGCCGCGCCCATCCACACGATGGTGTCCGCGCCCTGCTCGGCGTCGCGGATGATCGGCCGGGTGGTCTTGCGGAAGACGGGCATCCAGTTCTGCACGCCCTTCGTGTCCGCCCAGCCGGGGTGCATGGCGTGGACGACGACGCCGGTGCCGTCGAGCTGCTCCGCCCACTGCTCGGTGATGGTCATGAGCTGGCGCTTGGTCTGGCCGTAGGCGCGCTTGGGCTGTGTAGTCGTCCGCGCTGATCTCGAGGTTCTCGGGGATCGCGAACGCGTACATGCCGCCGGAGGTGACGTTGATGACGCGGGACGGCGCGCTCGCACGCAGCAGCTCCTCGGAGCCCGGCGATCAGCGCGAACGGCGCCAGCACCTGCGTGGCGAAGGTCAGCTCGACGCCGTCGGGGGTCTCCTCGCGCTCGTCGGGCATCGTCGCCGGCGTTGTTGACGAGGACGTCGAGGCGCTCCTCATGCCGGGCGAAGCTCTCCGTGAAGGCGCGCAGCTCGGCCAGGCGGGAGACGTCGCAGACGGCCGGGCGCACGTCGGCGCCGGGCACGTCGGCGAGGATCTGGCCCGACCGCCTCCGCGGCGCGACCCTCGTTGCGGCCCAGGGCGTGGACCGTCGCGCCGAGGCGGGCGAAGCCGGTTCCCGCGGCCTGGCCGAGCCCGGAGCCGGCGCCCGTGACCAGCACCACCTGGCCGTCCATCCGCGGCGGGTCGGCCGGCCAGCCGGGCAGGCGGCGCCGGAGGTTCAGGCCGACGTTGCCGTAGCCGAGGGCCACGGAGCGGTCGAGCGCGGTGTCGATGGCCGAGGACAAGGTCATGAGGGTTACCTCTCTTCGTGGGCGGGCAGTCAAACGTCTCATGGCGCGCAACCGCACGCACATCGACGTCAGCCCCAGCCAGGTCTGGGCCGTCCTCGAGGACCCCTACGCCTACCCGCAGTGGGTGGTCGGGACCGACCGCACGACCGACGCGGACGCCAACTGGCCCGCGCCCGGCAGCGCCTTCCGCGTCCACATCGCCTTCGGGCACATCGATTCGACGAAGGTCAAGGCGCTGATCCCCGGCAAGCGGATCGTCCTGCTGGCCGCCGCGAGCTTCCTCGGGCCCGCGCGGGTGACGATCGAGCTCGAGCCGGAGGGCGTCGGGCACGCCTCGTCACCATCATCGAGGACCCGGCCGGCAAGATCGCCCCGCTGCGCTTCTTCCCGCCCGATGCACCTGGCGATCCGGCTGCGCAACGTGGAATCGCTGCGCCGCTTCAAGCGCCGTCGTCGAGGCGCGATCCCGGCGCGGTGCCGTTGCCCCGGTTGGGTAGTCCGGCCTCGTGTCCAAAGATCTTCCCCTGCACGGAAAGGCCGTGCTCATCACCGGCGCCTCGAGCGGCGTCGGCCTCTGCCGCCGCGGAGGCGTTCGCCGAGGCCGGCGCCGACGTCGCGGTGCTCGCCCGCGGGACGGAGGGCCTCGAGCGCGCCGCCAAGCGCGTTCGCGCCCACGGCCGCAAGGCCGTCATCGTCCCCGCCGACCTGACCGACCGCGAGGCGGTCGACGCCGCCGTCGCGACCGCCATCGAGGAGCTCGGCGCCCTCCACGTCGTCGTCCCGTGCGCGGCGCTGACCGTCTACGGCTCCTTCGAGGAGGTCGAGCCGGAGGACTTCGACCGCGTCATCGACGTCACGTTCATCGGCGCCGTCAACGTCGTCCGAGCCGTCCTGCCGGAGCTGGAGCGCACCCGCGGCAACATCGTCGCCATGGGCTCGCTGATGAGCAAGGTCCCGCTGCCGATGCTCTCCTCCTACTCGGCGGCCAAGCACGCCGAGCGCGGCTTCCTCAACACGCTCGGCATCGAGCTCAAGGCCCAGCGCAGCCCCGTGAAGATCAGCATCCTGCATCCCGGGCGCGATCAACACGCCCGTGTGGAGCGAGATGCCGTCGGCCAACGGCGAGCTGCCGCGCCGCCCGCCCGAGGGCTACGACCCCACGGAGGTCGCCGAGGGCCTCGTGCAGCTGGCGCATCCGGCCGCGTCCCGAGTCGACCTTCGGCCTGGAGACGAAGGCCATCGAGGCGGTGTGGAACCTGTCGCGGCCGCTCGGCGAGTTCATGCTCGTCGCCATCTACCACTACTTCCGCTCCGGGACGCGCACGGCGTCGTCGGGCGTCCGCGGGCTGCGCGAGGCGGTGGGGGAGGGCATCGCGACGGACGGCATCCCGTTCCCGCGGCCGAGCGTGACGCACCAGCTGACCAAGCTGCTGCGGTGAATCGCGCGCGCGGCGCCGCCTTCGCGTTCGGCGCCGTGCACGTCGGCGTGTGCGCGGCCGGCCTCGCCGACCCGAAGCTGTACGCGCCGGGCGTGGCCGCCGACCCCCGTCACCTGCGCGTGCTGGCCGCCCTGGACGCGCCCTTCGCCGGGTCGGTGGCCCACGGCGTCCTCACCGGCCGCCCGACGGCGGCCCGGCTGCGCGTCGGGGCCCTGTCGGACCTCGCCCGCGCCGCCGCGTTCATGCGCCTCTCCCCGCCGACGATGGGCCGGACGATGCTCGTTGCTGCCTCCGTGGCCGGCGCGACGACGGCCACCGCACTCTCCTTCCGCGTCGACTAGGTGGTGACGAGCCCGCTGCGCTGCGGGACGAGGATCGTCGCGCGCAGGACCATGCGTTCCGGCTGTGGGCCGACCCGCCGCAGGTTCAGCCGCCGCAGGACGACGGGAACGACGGTGGCGATCATCGCCCGGGCCAGCGGCTCGGCGATGCACGAGCGGCCACCCATCCCGAACGGCAGGTAGGTGCCGTCCTCGGGCTCCGGCCGGTCCGGGTCGAAGCGGTCGGGATCCGGGAAGTGGCGGGGGTCGCGCTGGACGAGCGGGATCGGGACCATCGTGGCCGCGCCCGCCGGCAGGCCGTACAGCGGCTGCGTCAGCGTCCGCAGGGAGCCGGCCGCGGACGAGTGCAGCCGCAGCCCTTCGCGCACGACGCGCTGTCCGAAGTCCGTGTCGAGCCCCTCCTCGGCGACCCGCTCGCGCAGGCCGGCGCCGGTGATGGTCAGGGTCTGCCAGGTCAGCCCGGCGGCCATCGGCTCCTGCGCGGCCATCATCAACGAGAGCAGTTCCTCCACGACCTCGTCCGGCGTCGCGCCGGGCTCGTCGCCGAGGATGAGCCCGAGGACACCCGGGCCGGGCTCGCCCTGGGCGCGGCGCTCGGCGATCTCGGCTTCCAGCGGTTCGGCGACGGCGCGGCGGCGCAGCTGGTAGCCGGCGTCCACGACGCGGCCGGCGATGCCGTCCTCCTTCGCCGGGATGGTCACGGGCGGGTTGCCGGGCGTCCACAGCATGGAGCCGATCGCGGCGGTGAGCCGCGTCGGCGCGCTCCCCGCTGATGCCCAGCACCTCGCGGACGAAGATCTCGTCGGCGATCCGGCGCATGCGCGGCAGCAGCCGGAACGGACGCCGCCGCGGCCAGCCCGCGACGTTGCGCTCGGCGATGGCGGCCATGGCCGGCCCGCGCTCCTTCGACGCCTCCGGGCTGAAGGCGGCGCGGATGCGCTGCCGGGCGGCGCGGTGCGCCTCGTCGTCCCCGGCGAACACGGAGCGCGGGGAGGCCATCGGCAGCAGGCCGCGGCGGGCCTCGCCGGCGTGGGCGGACTCCGGGTCGGCGGGCGGGACGGTGCGGGCCGCGTCGGCGCTCGCGAGCACCACGGTGGGGCCGGCGGTGAGCATCCGCACGGTGAAGACGTCGCCGAAGCGCCGCTGCAGATCACGCAGCACGCCGAGCGGGTCGCGGTGGAAAGCAACCGTCTGGGCGAGACGGCCTTCTTCGGGTCCGGGAGGCAGGCGCATCGCCCATAAGCTGCCCCGGACATGGCCGACAGACACAAAGTCGTCATCATCGGATCCGGCTTCGGGGGCCTGTGGGCCACTCGGCGGCTCAAGGGCGCGCCGGTGGACGTCACGGTGGTCGACCGCACCACCCACCACCTCTTCCAGCCGCTGCTCTACCAGGTGGCGACGGGCATCCTCAGCGAGGGGGAGATCGCCCCGCCGTTCCGCGACATCATCCGCCGCCAGGACAACGCCCGCGTGGTCCTCGGCGACGTGACGGGCATCGACCTCGCCAGGCGCTGCGTCACCGCGCAGGGCCTCGACCGCGAGCTCGAGCTCGCGTACGACAGCCTCATCCTCGCCGCGGGCGCCAAGACCTCCTACTTCGGCAACGACGACTACGCGCAGTACGCGCCGGGCCTGAAGTCGATCGACGACGCGCTCGACCTGCGGGCGCGCATCTTCGGCGCCTTCGAGATCGCCGAGGTCGAGGAGGACCCCGAGCTGCGCGCGCAGTGGCTGACGTTCGTCGTGGTGGGCGCCGGCCCGACCGGCGTGGAGATGGCCGGGCAGATCTCCGAGCTCGCCAACCGCGCGCTGAAGCGCAACTTCCGCTCCATCCAGCCCCACGATTGCCGCATCGTCCTCGTCGACGCCGTCGACAAGGTGCTGGGCCAGTTCGGCGGCAAGCTGCCCGAGAAGGCGGCGCGCACGCTGGAGAAGGCCGGGGTGGAGCTGCTGCTCAACACCCGCGTCGTGGGCGTCGACGAGTTCGGCATCGACCTGGATGGTCCGGGCCCGGATCGCATCGAGGCGCGCACGAAGGTGTGGGGCGCCGGCGTCGAGTCCTCACCGCTCGGGCGCATGGTCGCCGAGCAGGCCGGCGTCGAGGTCAACCGCCGCGGCCAGGTCCCCGTGCGCGAGGACTGCTCGCTCCCCGGGCACCCTGAGGTGTTCGTCGTCGGCGACCTGATGGACCTGCGCGGGCTGCCCGGTGTCGCCGAGGTCGCCATGCAGTCCGGCCGCCACGCCGGCGGGGTCGTCGCCCTGCGCGCGGAGGGCAACATGGACTTCGAGCGCTTCAACTACACGGACCTGGGGACGATGGCCTCCATCACCCGCTTCTCCGCCGTCGCCGAGAAGGGCCCGATCCGCATCGGCGGCTTCATCGGCTGGCTGGCCTGGCTGGTCGTGCACCTCACCTTCCTGACCGGCTTCAAGAACCGCTTCACCGCGCTGGCGCACTGGATCATCTCCTTCCTGGGCCGCTCCCGGGCCGAGCGCGCCTTCACCGCGCGCCAGTTCAGGAGCCAGCGGACAGACCAGTCACCAGTCGGCTAGCCCAGCCGTCGAAGCCGAGCGTCGGCGGCGCCACCGCGTAGCCGGCGTAGAGGTCGGCGCCGATGTCGTTGCCCATCGCCCACTTGGCGAACGTCTCGGCGAACCGCTCGGAGCGGGGCGCGGGGCGGCCCGCCGGGGGCGGGATCAGCGCGTCGAGCTCGCCGGCCAGCGCCGCCGGCACCAGCTCCCCGTCGACGACGTGGCCGAGCTCGTGCAGCACCAACCGGACGACGCCCTTCGCCGCCCGTCTCCTGGTGGGTCGCGCCGAGGTCGAGGACGAGCGTGTAGCGCCCGTCGGCCTGGCGCTGCGTCGTGCCGAGCGCGCGGCCCAGCGGCCGGGCGACGCGGATGTCGACGAGGCCGGCGACTCCTTGATGAGCGCCTGTGCCTCCGGGCGCGCCGACGCCACCGCCGACGTGACGAGCGCCCGGCTGGGGGCGTCGACGGACCGGGTCGAAGCTCAGCCCGGCGCGGCGCTCCACCTTGGGCTGGCGCGCTGCGCACGGGGGCGGACTGGCGCAGCGCGAAGGCGCCGACGACCAGCAACAGGACGATCGCCACGCGCGCCATCCCCATCCCTATCGGCCGCGGATCCGGGTAGGACGAGCCCGTGCCGAGCTACACCGCCAGCCAGAGCGTCACCATCGCCGCCACCCCGCAGCAGTGCTTCGACGCGCTGACCGACTACGCGCGACTGCCGGAGTGGCAGGGCGGCCTGAGGTCCGCGACGGTGGTGGAGGAGCTGCCCGACGGGGCCGTCGTCGACTACGAGCTCGACGCGAAGGTCCGCAGGGTCCGCTACCGCCTGCGACTGACCTACGACGAGCCGCAGGGCATCGACGGCACGGCCATCTCCGGGGACTTCAAGCGCCTGGACGCCGGCTGGCGCTTCCGCGAGGACGGTGACGCACACGGAGGTGTCGCTGGCCATCGACCTCGACCCCGGCCGCTTCGTCCCCGGCCCGGTCCGCAAGCTCGTGCAGGAGTTCGTGATGCGCGGGGCGATGCGCGACCTCAAGTCGCGTCTGGAAGCTCCCACCGGCTGAGGTCGGCCAGCCACGCCTCCGCGTTGCCGTCGGACGGCGCGCGCCAGTCGCCGCGGGGCGACAGGGAGCCGCCCGCCGAGACCTTCGGGCCGTTGGGCAGCGCGGAGCGCTTGAACTGGGCGAAGGCGAAGAAGCGCTCGAGGAAGAACTCGAGCCACTTGCGGATCTCCGCCTCGTCGTAGGTGACGCGCTTGTCCTCGGGGAAGTTCACCGGCCAGTCGTGGGCCTCCGCGTCGCGCCAGGCGTGCCAGGCCAGGAAGCCGATCTTCGTCGGCCGCAGCCCGTGGCGCAGGACGTGGAAGAGCGTGAAGTCGTGCAGCGCGTACGGGCCGATCTTGGACTCCGTGGACTGCAGCTCCTCGCCGGGGACGAGCTCCGGGCTGATCTCCGTGTCGAGGATCGCGGTCAGCGTCTCGTTGACGTCGTCCTCGAACTGGTCGGAGCTCGCGACCCAGCGGATCAGGTGCTGGATGAGCGTCTTGGGGACGCCGGCGTTGACGTTGTAGTGCGACATCTGGTCGCCGACGCCGTAGGTCGCCCAGCCCAGCGCGAGCTCGGACAGGTCGCCCGTCCCCAGCACGATGCCGCCGCGCTGGTTGGCGATCCGGAACAGGTAGTCCGTGCGCAGGCCGGCCTGGACGTTCTCGAAGGTGACGTCGTAGACCTCCTCGCCGCGCGCGAAGGGGTGGTCGATCTCCTCGAGCATCGTCCGCGCCGTGCCGGTGATGTCGATCTCCGCGGCCGTGATGCCGAGCGCCTCCATCAGCTTGTGCGCGTTGCCCTTGGTCTCGTCGCCCGTGGCGAAGCCGGGGAGGGTGAAGCCGAGGATGTCCGTGCGCGGGCGGCCGGCGCGGTCCATCGCCTTCGCGGCGACGATCAGCGCGTGCGTGGAGTCCAGGCCGCCGGAGACGCCGATGACGATCTTGGGGTCCCCGATCGCGCGCATGCGCTGCAGCAGCCCGGCGACCTGGATGTTGTAGGCCTCGTAGCAGTCCTGGTCGAGGCGCTCCTCGTCGGCGGGGACGAACGGGAAGCGCTCGATCGGGCGGCGCAGGCCGAGGTCGCCCGCGGGCGGGCTCGAGGGTGAACTCGACGCTCGCGGAACGCGTCCGACGCGCGCCGCGTGGGTGCGGCGGTTGTCGTCGAAGGTCCCCATCCGCAGGCGCTCCTGGCGCAGCAGGTCGAGGTCGACGTCGGCGACGGAGCGGCGGTCGCCGTCCGGGAAGCGCTCCGTGTCGTCGAGCAGCACGCCGTTCTCGTAGATCATCGTCTGCCCGTCCCAGGACAGGTCGGTGGTCGACTCGCCCTCGCCGGCCGCCGCGTAGGCGTAGGCGGCCAGGCAGCGCGAGCTCGCGCTGCGGCACAGCAGCTTGCGGTCCTCCGCGCGGCCCGACGGTGATCGGGCTGCCGGACAGGTTGAGCAGGACGGTGGCGCCGGCCAGCGCGGCCTCGGCGGACGGCGGCACCGGGACCCACATGTCCTCGCAGATCTCCACGTGGAAGACGAGGCCGCGGACGTCGTCGGCGGCGAACAGCAGGTCGGGGCCGAACGGGACGTCGTCGCCGTCGAAGCGGATGCAGCCGCCGCGCTCGCCGGCGCCCGAGGCGAGCTGGCGCTGCTCGTAGAACTCCCGGTAGGTCGGGGGGTAGGACTTCGGCACGACGCCGAGGATGTCGCCGCGGTGGATGACGACCGCGCAGTTGTAGATGCGGTTGCGGTGGCGCAGCGGGGCGCCGACGACGAGCACCGTGCCGAGGTCGCTCGACGCCTCCACGATCGTGTCGAGCGCCTGCTCGACCGCGTCGAGGACCGCGTCCTGCAGGAGCAGGTCCTCGATGGAGTACCCGGTCAGCGTCAGCTCGGGGAACAGCGCGAGCGCGACGCCCTTCCTCGGCGCAGGCACGGGCCTGGCGCAGGACCGCCTCAGCGTTGGCGGCAGGGTCGGCGATCGCGGTGCGCTGCGTGCAGGCGGCGACGCGGACGAGAGCCGTGTTCGTAGAGGCAGGGGAAGTCCATCGAGGTGCAGTCTTACCCGGTTCGGGGAAGTGCCGACCGTGTGCCCACGATCGCCCTCCTCGTCATCGACATGCTCAACGCCTACGACCACGAGGACGGGGACGCCCTCGCCGAACAGGCGCGGGAGCGCATGGCGCCGCTGCAGAAGCTGATCGCCGAGGCACGCGAGGGCAAGGCGGAGCTCGTGTACGCCAACGACAACTTCGACGACTTCACCGCGACCTCCGAGACGCTCAAGCAGACCGCGCTGGAGGGCAAGCACCCCGAGGTCGTCGAGCCGATCCTGCCGCCGGAGGGCGCCCTGTTCGTCGAGAAGGTCCGCCACAGCGCCTTCTACGAGTCCAGCCTCAACCACCTGCTCAACATCAAGGACATCGAGACGGTGGTGCTGGCCGGGCCAGGTGACGGAGCAGTGCATCCTCTACACGGCGCTGGACGCCTACATCCGCGGATTCGACCTCCGGGTCGTCCCGACGGCCTGCGTCCCGCTCGACGACGAGCTCGGCGATGCCGCGCTGAACATGATGGAGCGCAACATGAGCGCCGAGCTCGTCGTCCGTCGAGGACGCCTTCGCCGACTAGAGGATCACCCTCCGGCTGACGGACTGCGTGCCGGACGCGTCGGTGACCGTGACCTTCAGGGTCAGCTTCGTCTTCTTCTTGAGCCGCTTGGTCAGCTTGACCTTCACGGTGGCGGTGCCCGGCGCCAGCAGCGTCTTCGCGCCCTTGCCGACGGTCTTCGCGCCCTTGCGCAGGCTGCCCGACACCTTGCAGGCGGCGGCGCAGGCAACTTTGAAGCGCAGGCCGCTCTTGCGGCTGGCCTTGCCGACCAGCGTCACGGCGGGCTTGCCCGTCTTCGTCGGGTCGGTGCTGGGATCGGGGCTCGGGCCGGGGTTCGGGCCGGGGCCGGGGCCGGCCTTGCCGACGTCGACGGTCTCGCAGCTGGGGGCGACCTGGTCGAGCGGGTCGGCCTTCACCGTGTCGTTGCCGATGCCGCACTCGACCTGGTCGGCCTCGCCGTCGCGGACGTCGACCGTGTCGTCGCCGAACGGGACGTTGCACTCGTAGCCGCCGCAGTAGGAGCCGCCGTCGGAGTTGATCTTGTCCTTGCCGGGGCCGCCGACGATGGTGTCGTTGCCGTAGCCGCCCTGGATGGTGTCGTCGCCGGCGCCGCCGTCGATGGTCTCCGTGTTGTCCGAGCCCGTGAGCTTGTCGTTGCCGCCGAGGCCGTTGATGGTCGAGTCGCCGCTCGTGATGTTCGACCACGTCCAGATCTCGTCGTCGCCGTCCGTGCCGTTGTAGACGCCGTTGACGTGCGTGGTGATCTTCTCCACGCCCGTCACGTTGTCGTTCTCGCCCGGGCGACCGTCGTTGGCGACGCCGTCCTGCGTGACGGAGGCCGGCGGGTTGATGTCCTGGTCGGGCTGGGAGTACTCCTCCATGATGTCGAAGCCCGCGCCGCCGTCGATGACGTCCGCGGCGGCGGCCTCGTACTTGTCGCCCTCGAGGGTGTCGTTGCCGTCGCCGCCGCGGACCTCGTCGCGACCCGCGCCGCCCTGAGCGTGTCGTCGCCGGCGCCGCCGGTCAGCGACGTCGTCGCCCTTGTAGCCCTTCAGCGTGTCGTTCCCGGCGCCGCCGTCGATGGTGCGGCCGATGGTCGGCGGCGTAGTCGTCCTGGATGGTGTCGTCGCCGTCGCCGGCCGAGATCGTCGCGGGCATGGACTGGGGGAAGCCGAAGCCGAGGGTGAGGGTGTCGTCGCCGCCGCCCAGGTCGGCCCGGAGCGCGCCCGGGATCTGGCACTCCATGCTGCCGCTCGTGATCTGGCAGCGGTCGTCGGCGGAGGAGACGGTCGCGCTGCCGTTCTCGTCGAAGCGGACGTAGCCCGCGGTGATGCCCTCCGAGGCGATGACACGATTGCTCTCGGTGCCCTCACCGGTGTAGACGAGGGTGCTGCCGTCGTAGGTGATGGTGGCCGCGTGCGCCGCCGGGGCGAAGGCGATCGCCGCGGACGCGACGGCCAGGGAGGCGATGAGTCGGGGAGTCATGCCCGGCAGCCTCCGCGGGGGAGGCACCGGGCGTCAATCCGCCGCAGTGATGATCCGGGTCCTCCTCGAGACGGACGCGGCTAGCCCACGCGCAGACGGCGGGGTGCGGACCGGTTGCCCGCGGCGTCCGTCGCCACGAGCGTGACCCGCAGCCGACCGTGCCTGAGCTTCGCCTTCTTCACGCGGCCCTTGAATTTCACGGTGTTCGCACCGCGCTTCGCCGAGACCGTGAACGCCTTGACGTGCTTGATGGTGACGCGGACCTTCGCCGCCTCCGAGAGGTTGAAGGTCACCTTCTTGCGGGTGGCGTGCGCCTTGGTGATCGCCGGGGCGGTGTGGTCGGCGGGGGTGGGGGAGGGCGATGGCGTGGGTGACGCGGTCGGGGCCGCGGTCGGTGCGGCCGTGGTGGTCGGCGCGGCGGTGGCGGACGCCGTCGGCGTGGCCGTCGGGGCGGTCCCGCTCAGGTCGACTCCCGTCGCGTCGTAGGCGACGGTGAAGGGCTCCCCGGGGGAGGTGACGGTGGAGAACGTGCCGGCGCGGGTGCCGGCCGTCAGGATGCGGAAGGTGCCCGTGAGCGGCGTGGGCGTGCTCACGTCGAGCGCCCCCGCGAGGTCGGCGGCCCCGGTGACCGCGAGCTGTCCGAAGCCCGGGTCGGTCACGTCGACGGCGAGCGTGCCGCCCGCCCCCTGCGTGTAGCTGCCGGCGATGGCGAGCGAGTGGCCTGGGTGCACCGTCCCCCCGGTGTTGCTCACCCCGTCCGAGGCTCCGAGCGTGCCGGTGCCGGTGACGATCCCGCCGGTGATGGGGAGGCTCGAGGGGCTGTTGACGGTGCCGCCGACCGTCAGCGTCCCGCCCGCCTGCTCGACTCCGACGCCCAGGTTGGTCGTGCCCGGGCCGAACTGGAGGGTGCCGAGGTTCGTGAGCAGCGTGCCGTGCAGCTGGACGGGCTGGTCGCTTCCCGGTTCGGTCCGCAGCGTCCCGTGGTTGATGACGGTGCCGAGGAAGATGTCCTGCGTCAGGGTGGTGGTGTGAAGGACGACGGTGTCGCCCGCCCCGATGTCGGAGGTCAGCGAGCCCCCGCACGTGTCCGTCCGCGTGATGCGGAAGCTCGCCGTGCCGGGGCCGGCGGCGCTCAGCGCCCCGCAGACCTCGATGGGATTGCCCGACGCGCTGCCGCCGCTGTGGCTCAGGTTGCCGAAGGCCGTGAGCGTGCCCGCATTGCTGATGGAACCGCCGCTGAGCGTGAACGCGTTGCTCGTGTTGAGCGAGCCGTCCACCGTGACCGTGCCGCCCGCCTGCTTGATCTGGGCGTTGGAGTTCACGGTGGCGCCCGCAGGCACGGTCATCGTGCCGGTGTTGTCGAGCTCCAGCGCCACGTTCGTGGTCCCGCCCGTCAGGCTCAATGTGCCCTGGTTGGTCAGGACGGGGCCGTGGAGCTGCACCAACCCGGCGCTGCTGTCCGTCGTCAGCGACCCGTGGTTGGTGATGGTGCCGGTGAAGACGTCGAACGTCCCGCCGGACGCCGCGATCGAAACGGAGTCGTTCGGGCCGATGTCGGAATCGATGGAGGAGCTGCTGCAGCCATCGTTGGTCAGTTTGAACGCGGCCGTGCCGGGGCCGGTCGGCTTGAGCGAGCCGCCGCAGATCGTGATCGGCGCGCCGGAGGTGGACCCGCCCGCATGGGTGAAGTCACCGGCCTTCACCGTGCCCGCGTTGGCGATCGTGCCGCCGGTGAGCGTCATCGGGCTGTGCATGGTGGCGGTGCCCCCGACGCTGAAGCTCCCGGCGCTCTGGTCGAACGTCCCGTTGATGTCGACCGGCGCCGCGGGGGCGACGGTGATGGTCCCCGAGTTGACGATCTTCCCCTGGAGCTCCGACCGCCCGCCCGCCGTGAAGGCGAGGGTGCCCTGGTTGGTGATGGTGGGGCCGCCGGTGATGTAGCGGTCGCCCGTCCCGGTTCCGCCGAACGACAGCGTGCCCTTGTTCGTGAAGCTCGCCGCGGACACGAGGAGCTGGCCGGTCTCGCTGTTGCGCAGGCGGACCGTGTCGCCCGCGCCGATGGTCGCGGAGGTGATCGACCCGCCGCCGCAGTAGGCGCTGCGCTTGATGATGTCGATGGAGGCGGTTCCGGGGCCGGGCGCGCTGACCCCGCCGCACACCTGGATCGGGTTGCCGGTGGTCGCGCCGCCGGTGTGGGTGAAGCTGCCGTCGACGATCAGCTCGCCGTTGTTGGTCAGGGTCCCGGCGCTCTGCGTGAAGGGAACGCCCGCCCCGGTCGCGGACAGGTACGACGTCGTGCCGGCATCCGTGGTCATGGTGCCGTTGTTGATCCACGTGTGGTCGCCGCCGCAACTGCACGTGCCGAGGTCGGTGTGGATCGCGATGGTGCCCGCAGGGGTGTTGGTGATCGCCGAGCGCAGGTCACGCCCCCCACCGGTCCCGGCGTCGACCCGGATCAGGCCGGAGTTGACGATGCTGGCGCCGATGATCGACCGCCCGGGCGTGCTGCCGACGGCGGTCATCTGCAGCACGCCGTTCGCGGCGATGGCGACGTTCCCGGCGCTGAGGACCGAGTCCACGTTCCCCGTGCTGCCGGCCACCGACAACGTCTGGGTGCCGGAGGTGCCGCCGAGGGTCAGGCCGGCCGTGCCGCCGCCGTCGAGGTCGGTGACCGTGTAGGTGCCGGCCAGCGTGATGGCCGCGCTGCAGGACGCGGACGGGGAGCCGTTGCTCCAGTTGTTCGGGTCGTTGAACTGCCCGCCCGCACCGTTGGTCCAGCTGGTGGCGCCAGGGTTCTGGCCGACGGGCTGGCACGGCCCGTTCAGGGCCAGGGCCGACGCCGGGTGGAGGAGCGCGGCGACGAGGACGGGCAGGATCAGCAGGCGGCGCACGTGGAGAGTCAAACCGAGCCGACGGTCAGCGGCAATACGCAGGAAGTGCGTACGCGACAACATGCGGGTCATGGTTGAGGAGCTGCTCGAGCTCATCGGTGGCGTCGCCGGGTTGCTGGACGTCGACGAGTTCCGCGCCGGGCTGCTCGCCGCGCTCCTTCTGGCGGTGCCGGCCGACTGGATCTCACTCAACGACGTGGGGCCGGATCCGGCGCGCACGGTGGTCCTCGTCGAGCCGCCGCTCGAGGCCCACGCGCACCGGGTCTTCGCCGCCCACGCCCACGAGAACCCGTTGCTGCAGCGCTACCAACAGACGCTGGACGGCCGGGCGTACCGCTTCTCCGACGTCACCACGCCGGCCGCGCTGCGACGCACTGCGCTGCATCGGGAGTTCTACGGGCCGATCGGCCTCGAGCACCAGATCGCCTTCGTCCTCGAGCACGGCCCAGACCGGGTGCTGGCCGTCGCGCTCTCGCGGCGGTACCGCGACTTCACGGACGCCGAGCGCGCGCTGCTGGACCGCGCGCGCCCGTTCCTCATCCAGGCCTACCGGACCGCCGTCGAGCACACCCGGCTACGGGCGCTGGCGGAGCTCCGCGAGGCGCCGGTGGCGATCGACCTGGGCCGGCTCGCCGCGGAAGGCCTGACGGAGCGCGAACGCGAGGTGCTGGGCCTGGTCGCCTGGGGACGCACGAACGCCGAGATCGCGGCGGTGCTCGGCCTCAGCGTCCGGACCGTGCAGAAGCACCTCGAGCGGGTCTACCGGAAGCTCGGCGTGCGCTCGCGCTCGCAAGCGGCCGCGGCCGCCCGCGCCGCCGGAGCCGACTGACCCTCAGCCGCGGGCGACGCGCTTCAGGAAGGGGGTCAGGCGCTTGAGGAACTCGTTGCGCTTCGGGCTCGCCGTGTTCGGGTCGTTGTGCGCGTAGGTCTGCTGGCGGTCGATGAGCGTCAGACGGCTCGCGGGGATGCCGGACTGCTCGGCCAGCGCACGGGTGGCGTCCCCGACGCGAGCGCCGCCCAGCGCCGCGCCGAAGGCGTACATGCGCAGCTTCTTCGGCAGGTCGTCGCCGTGCGTGGTCTTCACGTCGAGCACGTCCTGCGCCGGGTTGGCGTTGCCGTTGGCGACCGCACCCGCGTCGATGGTCAGCTTCAGCGGGTGGTACCAGGCGGTGCCGTCGAGGCCCTTGAGGCCGGTGCCCGAGAAGGCGTCGGCCATGCGGGCGAGCGGGGTGAGCTCGCCGGCGTCGTCCCAGCCCCGCGGGTCGCCGCTGGCGGCGAGGTGGCCGAGGTGCGCCTGCGCTGCGCCCAGCGAGGACGGGGACGTCTCCGTGTCCAGCGCGTAGCCGTAGAGGCCGGCGTTGGTGACGCGCTCCGGCGGCACGAGGTTCGCGGGCAGCAGGCCGGACGCCTGGCCGTCGGACGGCGCGTCGGGGTCGAGCTTGACCGACAGGGAGCCCGTCGAGTTGAACAGGCCGGTGAAGGGCGCGCCGATGCCGCCGAAGTTCAGCCACGGGGAGCCGGCGGTCAGCTTGTCGAGCGACTCCTGTGCGGCCTCCGGCGTGATCGGCTCGGTCCGGCTGGCGCCGTCGATGAACACCAGCCCGTCGAGCCCCTTTGCGCCGGCCTTGCCGTCGAAGTCCCAGGTCGCGTAGGCGGTGGTGATCGTCCCGCCGAGCGAGTGGCCGCCGACGACCACCTTGCCGCCGAGCTTCTCCGCCCGCAGCACGACCTTGCGCAGGTCGCCGATCTCCGTGGCCATGCCCCACTGCTTCGCGTAGCCGACCTCCGCGTCCGGGATGAGCCGGACGTGCGGCGTGATCGTGCTGTCCTTGAGCCAGCCGAGGTAGTAGTCGAAGACCTGCCGGATCGTCGCCTTGCCGGTCTTGCCGAGGTCGAGGGAGGAGTGGTCCTCGAGCAGGTTCTCGCGCCGTTCGACTGCCCACACCTGCCACTTCGGGGACGCCGCCACGATGCTCTTGGCCAGTGGTGCGAAGTAGGCGGCGCTCGCCGACGTCCCCGGGTTGAGCACGAGGACGTTCTTCGCCTTCGGCTTGCCGATCTTGAGGATGCCGACCTTGTCGTACTTGGCGGGCGTGCCGGGCGAGGTGACGCCGGCGATGCGTTCGAAGCGCGGGGCGGCGGCCGCGGCGGGGCCGGCCGAGAGGGCGAGCAGGAGGGCGGCGGTGATGGCGAGGCGAGTCACCCCGCTATTGCTATCAGCCGCGCGGGCGGTCGAGCGCGTAGATGACGTGCTGCGGTCCGTCTATCGCGTTGCCCGGAGGCGAGGTGCGCTGTCGCCCTGCGGATGAGGTCGCCGTTCAGCACGTGCGGTCGGCTTGTGCTTCAAGCGAAAGCAGCACTCATAACATTTGGGCTCAGGACAGCTTCTGCGCCGCGCGACGAAGAGGGGCCACCAGCGATTCGGGCTCGATCCTGTGGGCGGCGCCGCTGAAGCCGAGCATCGCAACGATCGCTCCGTTCGAGGCGTGCAGCGGCACCGCGACCGATGCGAGACCGGGCTCGGATTCCTGGTTGATGGCGGCCCAGCCTTGCTGGCGCACCTGGTCCAGTTCCGTTCGAAGGGCGTCGTAAGTGACGAGTGTGTGCGCTGTCAGCTTGGCCGGCCGCGTTCTTTGCACCCAGTCGCCGAGAGCGTGATCGGTCAGTTCGGCGAGCACGAGCTTGCCGGCGGCGGAGGCGTGGCTGTCGATGTGCCGGCCAACCCAGTTCGACGGGCCGAGCAGCCATGGACCGTCGGCCTGGGCGACGACGCGCACCTGCCCTCCTGGTCGCGGCACGCCGAGCATGGCGGACTCGCGCGCAGTCTCGGCGAGCCCCTGTAGCACTGGCTGCACGCGCCGGGCCAATCCGCGGTAGGGATCTGCTCGCTGGGCCACTCTGACGAGGTCCGGACCGGCTGCCCAGCCGTCTGCAGTTCGTTCGGCGAACCCGGCGTCCTCGAGGGTGGCGAGAAGGCGTGCCGCCGTTGCCGGATGCAGTCCGGCGATCCTGGCCAGGTCCGCCGTCGACGCTTGTCCCGAAGAACGCTCGATGGCCTTCAGAAGGGCGGCGGCGCGTGCGACGGACTGAGCCCTAGGGACGCTCACATCGTGAGGGATACCAGGCGTAGGTTGCGAAGATGCTCGTCGACTGCGACCTCCATGTCGGCTACGACTCGCTTCGCGATCTCCTTCCGTACCTCGACGGTGCGACCGCCGAGCTCGTGGAGCAATCCGGTACGAACGGGCTCGGCATGCCGTCCTATCCCTGGTACCACCCGACCGGATGGCTGCGTGGCGACGCCTACGACCGCAGCGCCGCCGCCGAGGGAGTGCAGCTGGTCGGCCAGACGCTTGCCAAGGTGCGGGAGAAGGTCCTCGACCCGTTCGATGTCACCTACGGGATCCTGACCCCGGACGAAGCGGCGGCGTTCGCCGTCCTCCCGAACCCGCTGCTGGCGGCTGGCCTGTGCCGCGGGTACAACGACTGGCTCCTGCACGAATGGCTCGAGCGCGAGCCACGCCTGCGCGGCCTGCTCGTCGTCACGCCGCAGCACCCGGAGGCAGCGGCGGCGGAGATCCGCCGGCTGGGCGAGCAGGACGAGATCGCCGGCGTGTTTCTTCCCGGCGCGGCGCGCATCCCGTTCGGCAACCCCGTCCACGACCCGATCTGGCAGGCCTGCGACGACCTCGACCTCCCTGTCGCGATCCACACCCATTTCGAGGGCGTCGGCATCACCGGGCCCGTGACCGCCGCCGGGATGCCCGACTTCTACACCGAGTACCACGCACTGACGGGCTCCGGGATGCTCGGCCACCTGGCGTCGATCCTCTGCCACGGCATCTTCGAACGCTTCCCCCGCACCCGGGTGATGCTCATGGAGGGCGGCCTCGTCGGCTTCGTCGGGTTGCTGTGGCGGCTCGACGCCGCGTGGCGCGGCTGCCGTAGCGAGGTGCCATTCTGCGTGCGGCCGCCGTCGGAGTACGTGCACGACCACGTCGCCTGGACGACCCAGCCGCTCGAGGAACCGCCGGAGGAGCGTCAGCTCGCGCCGGCCATCGAGGGCCTGCAGCCATGGCGCACGTTGTGCTTCTCCAGCGACTACCCCCACTGGGACTTCGACGACCCGCGGCAGACACTCAAACGGCTCCCCGCCGACTACCGCGACGCGGTCGCGCATGAGAACGCGATGCGCTTCTTCGACCTCCCTGTCCCGGTGACGACGACGTGACCACCGCACGCATCTCGATGGCCGACGCGCCGGGACCAGGTGAGATTCGCATGCTTGACCTCGGCCGGCACCGTGTCGGCGTCATCCGCGTCGGGGACGCCTTCCATGCCCTCGCCGATCGCTGTCCCCACCGCGGCGCACCGCTGTGCAGCAGCGGCCGGGCCGTCCGCGGCATCACGCTCCGGGACGGACGCCCAGAGCAAAAGGCCGAGGCCGCAGCCATCCGGTGCCCATGGCACAAATGGGACTTCGACATAGCGACGGGTCGCTGCCTTGTCGAACCGCGTATGCAGGTCCGTCGCTACCAGGTCACCATCGAGGAGCACCACATCGTCGTGAGCCTCGAACATCCACGCGGCGGCGAGCCGCCCAAGTAGTCGCTCGCTTCTGCTTTTGCCTCTAAGCGACATCGCCGGCCACCCGTCAGAATGACCTGAATGAAGGCGGGCTATGACACGCCTGAGACTGCGGCGCGAGGGGACACCCCCGAGCGCTACTCACGAGCTTTGGCGTGCTCCAGGTCACCAGACGATCAGCACGCGTTCGTGCTGCTCGGAACAAACGAGCCGCCCGACCTCCACCCCTACCTCGTCGTCTGCCACCGGGGAGAAGACGGATGGGTCGATGGAAACAGTGCCAATGCAGACATGTGGTTCCCGACGCCCTCCGACGACGGTGACTCAGACCGCGGAGGTCTCGCGGTATGGAACCAAGCGCCTGAAGGCGCGCAGTCAGTCCAGCTGCGCTTCCGCGGTGTCGATCATCGCATCCCGACTGTCGACGGCTATTACCTCTTCGTCGCCTGGGATACACCGCAAGACGTGCCCAGGCCAGCTCTCGTTGGATCGCTGCCCTAACAGCTGCTGCCTCTGCTTCAAACCAGAAGCGTGAGCGCGAACGGCCGAACCCACCGAAACCTTCCTATATGGCAACTTTGGGTGGGTTCGGCACCGCGAGGCCTCGCTTCCGCTTCCGCCTCTAAGCAGCAACGCGACAGTCGGCTTCGTGGCCCGCAGGCTCAGCTCCGAAGCGTGACCTCAGGCGGGGCGGTCGAGCGCGTAGACGACGTGCTCCGGTCCGTCTATCGGGTTGTCGGGCTCGAGGTGGCCGGTCGCGACCCGGGAGAAGCCGGCCCGCTCCAGCGCGCGCCACGACGCCGTGTTGCCGGCGGCGACGGGGACGACGACCCGGGGCGCGTCGGGGTAGGCGGGCCAGCTGGCCGCTACGAGCGTGCCGATCATCGCGGCGCCCAACCCGCGCCCGCGGGCGCCGGGGTCCCCGATCAGGTAGTCGATGCTCAGGGTCTCGGGCGTCACGGCGAGGACGGGCGCGATCTCCTCGAGGTAGTCGGGATACGGACCCCACGGGTAGCGCTGGATGAGCCCGAACGGCGCACCGTCGTGGAGCGCCACGAAGTACTCGGCGGGGTCGGTCCCGTCCAGGCTCGGCCCGAAGTCGCGCTCGAGGGCGAACGGGTCCGTCTCGTGGTTCCACCAGCGCTTGACCAGCGGCTCCTCCAACCATTGGGCGAGCAGGGGGAAATCGGCCCGGGTCAGGGGCCGGAACCTCAGCGGATCGTCTCCGTGAGGCGGTCGGCGGCCCGCTGCTTGTCGGCGGCACCCGCGCGCACGTGGCCCCACGTCTCCTGCGACATCGGGTACGCGCGGCGGCGCAGCGAGTTCAGCCAGCCGGACGGCTCGAGGCCGCCACCTGTGTTGAACGGGTTGAAGCGCAGGGCGTCGGCCGTCTCGCTCAGCTTCGGGCCGAGCTCGATCCGCGCGATGGGGGTGAAGCGCCCGTCGAGCGGCGCGACGGCGAGATCGAAGCGCGTCTCGGACTGCGGGAGGACTCCAACCACGAAGCGCTCGTCGCCGGCCCGGTAGGGGAGGGAGGACGAGTACGGCTGGTCGGCGATCCCCTTGGCGGGCACGAACACATGGTGCAGCACCGGGTGGTCGACGCTCGTGACGAGCAGCAGGTCCTGATGCCGGCGCGGGCCGTAGGCGTCGAGCACGCGCAGCGACAGACCGAGCAGGTCGGGCAGGGGACGGGGGACGCCGATCGAGCGCGAGAACCGCACGACCGCCGGATGCTCGGCGCGGGTCGACAGCAGCTCCGAAGCCTGCGGGGCGGCATCGTCGCCCCACACGCGGATGCGCGCCTCGAAGACCTCTCCCTGCGGGTGCACCGCCTTGCCGCGGCGCAGGCCGGCGAGCGCCGCCATGGCCGTGCCCGCGGCGGTGCCCGCGACCTCTGATCCAATCGTCTGCAAACGCATCCCGGCGGGCTACCCGGTTGACAGGAGTCCTACGAGGTGTAACCTTCGGGTTACACATGACCGATCGCATCGAACGTTCCGTCTCCATCTCCGCGCCCCTCGAGCGCGTCTGGTCGCTGATCACCACCGCCGAGGCCCTCGGGCAGTGGTTCGGGGATGCCGGCGCGTCCGTCGACCTCACGCCGGGCGGACGGCTCTCCCTGCACTGGCACGAGCACGGCACCGTTCACGGGCGGGTCGTCGCCGTGGAGCCGCCGCGGCGGTTCGCGTTCCGCTGGCTGCACGACGGCCCGCCGGACGCGGACGCCACGCCGGTGAACTCGACGCTCGTCGAATTCACCCTCACCGCTGACGGGGAGGGCTGCCGCGTCGACCTGGTGGAGTCCGGGTTCGCGGCCCTGGGCCGCCCCGCCACCGACCGCACCGCCCTGCTGGCCGACCACGCGGAGGGCTGGGGCATCGAGCTCGGCCACCTGGCGGCGCACGCATGACCGCCGCCGCCGCGCCGGCCGTCTTCGCCGCGCTGGGCGACCCGACCCGCTGGTCGCTGCTCGCCCTGCTCGGCGAACGGGGGGAGGGGACGGCGACGACGCTGGCCGACCGCCTGCCCGTCTCCCGGCCGGCCGTGATCAAGCACCTCACCGTGCTCGAGCGCGCCGCGCTCGTGTCCCGGCGCCGCGCCGGCCGCGAGGTCCGCTACCGGGTCGAGCCCGCCCGCCTGCAGATGACCGCCGAGCACCTCACCGCCGTCGCGGCGGCCTGGGACACCCGCCTGGGCGCCCTCAAGGCCCTCGCCGAATCCGAACCCGACCCCCCGAAAGGACCAACGTCATGAACCTGCCGCCCATCGTCACTCCCGAGGAGTGGGATGCCGCCCGCGCCGAGATGCTCGTCCGCGAGAAGGAGCACACCCGCGCCGGCGACGCCCTCGCCGCCGCCCGGCGCCGCATGCCGCGCACGCGCGTCGAGAAGGACTACCGCTTCGAGGGTCCGGACGGACCGGTGTCGCTGGAGGACCTGTTCGCCGGCCGCCGCCAGCTGATCGTCTACCGCTTCTTCTTCGAGGAGGGCGTGAACGGCTGGCCCGAGCACGGCTGCCGCGGCTGCTCGTTCGGCGCCGACCAGGTCACCCACCTCGCGCACCTCAACGCGCGCGACACCACCTACGTCCGCGTCTCCGGCGCGCCGCAGGCCGACCTCCAGCGCTACGCGGCGCGCATGGGCTGGGAGGACACGCCCTGGTACACGCTCACGGACGACTTCGATGAGGACTTCGGCGTCGACCAGTGGCACGGCCACAACGTCTTCCTGCGCGAGGACGACGGCACCATCACCCGCACCTACTTCGTCAACAGCCGCGGCGACGAGGGGATGGGCACGGTCTGGTCCTTCCTCGACATCACCCCGTTCGGGCGCCAGGAGATCTGGGAGGACTCGCCGGACGGCTACCCGCAGACGCAGGCCTACGCCTGGTGGAACCTCCACGACCAGTACGAGCACGCGACGGAGTTCACGCACGCGCTGTCGGCGGCCACCGCCGAGCAGCGGGGCGCGCGCTCGACGTGACCGTGTTCGCCCACGTGGCCGGCCTCCCCGTCGAGGAGCTTCTGCCCTCGGCGGGGATGCTGCTCCTGGCGCGGGGGTGGTTGCTGGTCCGGTTCCGGCGCGGACGGGGGCGCCGGGAGGGCTAGCTTCGGGTCGGCCGTGACCCGGACGCTCGTCATCTCCGACCTGCACATCGGGTCCCGGCTCGGCCGCGACACGCTGCGGCGCCCGGCCGTGCTGTCCGCGCTGCTTGAGCGCCTGGCGGAGGTCGACCGGCTCGTCCTGCTCGGCGACACCGTCGAGCTGCTGGAGGGCCGGCCGAACAAGGCGATGGCCGCGGCGCAGCCGGTGCTGGAGGCGATCGGCGCCGCGATGGGGCGCGGGAGCGAGATCGTCCTCGTGCCGGGCAACCACGACCACGCGCTCGTGCGGCCGTGGCTGCGCGCCCGCCACGGTGCGGGAAAGCCGTTCGGGCTGGCGACGCGCGTGGCCGCTGGCTCCGATGACCGCCTGGCCGCGGTCGTGGGCTGGCTGAAGCCCGCGCGCGTCTCCGTCCGCTATCCGGGCGTCTGGCTCGGCAAGCGGGTCTTCGCCACGCACGGGCACTACCTCGACCGCCACCTGCTGCCCGCGCTGGGCTGGCCGACCCGGACGCTGTTCGGCACCGTCCCGCACAAGGGCGCGAGCTCCGAGGACTACGAGGCGGCCACGGGTGCGGCCGGCGCGGCCCTGCTCGGCCTGTCGTCGATCTCCCTGCCGCGGCTGCTCGGCGTCCCGCTCGACCTCTCCGCCCAGACCGCGCACCGCGCGTCGATGCTCGCCGTCCCCGTGGCCGAGCGCCTGGCCCGCGGCGGGCTCGCGCCCCTGAGCGCGGGCGCGCTCGGCTACCAGTTCCGCTTCGCCGGCCTGCCGGCCTTCGCCCAGGTGGTCGAGCGTCTCGGCGTGCGCGCCGACCACGTCGTCTTCGGCCACCTCCACCGCGCCGGCCCGCTGCCCGGCGACCGCGCGGCGGAGTGGGCACCGCTCGGCGTGCAGCTGCTCAACACGGGGTCATGGGTCTACGAGCCGCTGCTCCTCGCGGGCGCGCGCCCACCGCACCCGTACTGGCCGGGTGCCGCCGTCCTCGTCGAGGGCGACGGACCGCCGCGCACGGTCACGCTGCTCGACGACGTCGATCCGCAGGACCTCCACTGAGTGCCCCGCGACGACGCGCCGTCCTTCGACTCCGAGCTGTTCGCGTTCCTGCGCGAGCTCGCCGACCACAACGAGCGGCCCTGGTTCACGGCCAACAAGGCCCGCTACGAGGAGCACATCAAGGAGCCGGCGCTGGCGTTCATCGAGGACGTCGGCTACCGCCTGCCGCAGGTCGCGCCGCACCTCACCGCCGACAAGCGCTCGCTGTTCCGCATCTACCGCGACACGCGCTTCTCGCGCGACAAGACGCCGTACAAGACCCACGTCGGCCTCTACTTCCGTCACGCCCGCTCGGCCGACGTGGAGGCGCCGAGCCTGTACCTCAACCTCGCCCCGCGCGACGTCTTCCTCGGCGCGGGCATCTGGCATCCGAGCAACCCGGCGCTCAAGCGCATCCGCACGGCGATCGTCAACCGGCCGGAGGGCTGGCGGAAGGCCGTCGCCGCCGTCGGGCCGGAATGGGAGCTCGCGAACGGCGAGGCACTCAAGCGCCCGCCCGTCGGCTTCCCCGCCGACCACGAGCTCGTCGACGACCTCAAGCGCAAGAGCTTCGCCGTCATGTCCCGGATGAAGCAGGGCGACGCCACCCGGTCGGGCTTCCTGGACGAGTTCGACCGCCGCGCCTCCGCGGTGCGGCCGTTCATGGTCTTCCTCGCCGACGCGCTCGGCGTCGACTACTGACGTGACCCGCGGGCCCGCCGCGACGCGTACGCCGGGCGTGGACTCCCCGCGCGTCACCGCGATCCTCGCCGCCCTGGAGGCCGAGCCGGGGCTGACGGTGCGCGAGCTCGCCGATCGCACCGGCTTGCGCAGCCGCCTGTTGCACGCCGTGCTCTGGCGCCTCGAGGACCAGGAGTGGGTCGTCCACGAGGGCAACCGCTGGTTCGTGAGCCCGGTCGACTAGTCGCAGAACTCCGACATCACCACGTCGAGCTTCGTCAGCGACGGCCGCCACTCGACCCGTTCCCGCGACGCGACGAGGGCCTCTGGATCGAGGAGATCGAGGTCGCGAGCGCGGCGGAACGCCTCCCGCAGCTCCTCCTCTCCCAGCTCCTCGGCCAGGTCGATCAGCGTGCGGCTCACGGTCGTGCACGGGATGCCGTGCACCTCCGTCACGTCATCCGGGTGAAGCTCGGGCACGTGGTGGATGCGCACCCCCGGAATGGCGGGCGGTTCGCGCGGGTCGGCCGGCGAGCCCGGCACCGTGATGTCGATCGGTGAGCATCCGCAGCCCGGCCCCTCGCCGCGAATGGCCTCGTGGTCGAGCTCGTCGAACGGCTCGATCTCCCCGACGTCCAGATCGAAGCAGAAGGTGAGGCCGTGGCTCCAGGTGATCTCGAGGATGTTGGCCGTCCGGTCGTGGGCTGAGCGCACGAACATCGGCAGGCCGTCCGTCTCGATCATGGCGAGGATCTGGCGTTCAGCCTCATCGGGGCTCAGCGCCGGCTTCAGGGGTTCCATGAAGGCAAGACGGCGCGGAGCCGGCCGGCCGGACCCCTCGCGCGCTACACCTGCGTGCATGTTCTCGCTGCCCGGACTGCGGTTGACCGAACACGAGCTGGAGGTGCCGCTGCACCCCGGGTCCGACGAGGCGCTGACCGTCTTCGCCCGCGAGGTGGCCGCGCCGGGCGGTGAGGACCGGCCCTACCTGGTCTTCCTGCAGGGCGGGCCGGGCTTCGAGAGCCCGCGTCCCGCCGGCGCCCCGCCGGGCTGGATGGAGCGCGCGCTGCAGGACTTCCGCGTGCTGCTGCTCGACCAGCGCGGGACGGGCCGCTCGGGCATCGCGCCGACGGACGCCGAGCGCCTGCAGCACTACCGGGCGGACGCCATCGTGCGCGACTGCGAGGCGTTCCGCGAGCACCTCGGCGCCGATCGCTGGGCCGTGCTCGGCCAGAGCTTCGGCGGGCTCTGCGCCTACACGTACCTGAGCTTCCATCCCGAGCACCTCAGCGAGGTGTTCATCACGGGCGGCATCCCCGTCCTCGGCAACCGCATCGAGGACGTCTACCGCGAGACCTACCGGCTGATCGCCGAGCGGACCCGGGCGTACTTCGAGCGCTACCCGGCCGACCGCGCGCGGCTCGAGCACCTGCTGGAGCGCGACGACATCGTCCTGCCGGGCGGGGACGACCTGACCACGGACCGCGTGCGGGCCTTCGGGCGCATGCTCGGCATGAGCGACGGCGCCGAGCACCTCCACCACCTGCTCGAGCTCGACCCCGCGTCGCCCGCCTTCCTCCACGACGCCGAGCGCGCCTCCGAGTTCCCCCGCAACCCGATCTACGCCGCCCTGCACGACGCCTGCTGGGGCGACGGGGGGACGACCCGCTGGGCTGCGGAGCGCGTCGCCGGCGACGAGCTGCTGCGCGGCGAGCACATGTTCCGCTCGCTCTTCGACGACATCGCCGAGATGCGCCCGTACCGGGAGGCGGTGCACGCGCTCGCCGAGCACGAATGGCCGCGGCTCTACGACGAAGACCGGCTCGCGCACAACGAGGTCCCGTGCGCCGCTGCGGTCTACGTCAACGACCCCTACATCCCGCTGGTCTTCTCGCAGGAGACGGCGGCGCGGACCGCGCGCATGCGGACCTGGGTCACCAACGAGTACGAGCACAACGGCCTGCGGGCGGACGGCGGCCGCATCCTCGGCCGCCTGATCGACCTCGCGCGCGACCGTGTCTGACCGGGAGCTCCGGGGAACGCGGGCCCTTGCCGAGTTGGCACGTTCGGGCTAGCATCGAAGTGCATCCCCACAGCGGTGACGCGGAGGTCGCCGCCCCGGGAAGGCACCCACTCACCGGAGCGTTGCCGCGGGCACCAAGGTGACCGCCTGTATCGACCCGTCACGATGACGAAGCTCGATCGAGAGAGGTGCCCCGCGTGCACGATCCTGAGCCGGACCCACCCGTCGAGCGGCTGCTCGAGCTGGACCTGATCACGCGGGACCTGGCCCGCCGGCCGGAGGTCGAGTCCGCCGTGATCGTCACGGCCGCCGTCGAAGGAAGGTCGCGCATCCTGTCAGCGGGACGTCCCGACGACGGTGCCGCGCGCGCGGTGCACTGGCTCAGCTCGCCCGTCAGCCTCCCGGGCGGGCACGGCGCGGTGCTGTGCGTCGGCCTGGCGGCATGGCCCGTCACGACGGCCGACGACCTCCCGTGGATCGTCGAGTCCTACGCGCGGCTCGCGTCGTTGTGGCTCAACGAGCGCCGCGGCGTCCCCCTGGCGGCCGCGCGGGACGCCACCACGGGGTGCTTGAGCTACGCCGGCCTGCTCGACCGGCTCGGGCGCGACCTCGAGCGCTGCCGGCGCCACCGCCTCTCCCTGACATGCTGCTTCGCGAGCCTCGAGCACGATGGAGGCGACGTCCCTCTCGAGGTCCTCGCGCGCGTCGGCGAGACGTTGCGGGGTGCCTTCGACGCGGACGCCGGCGTCGGGCGCTACGGGCGCGAGCGCTTCATCGTGCTCCTGCCGGACGCCGACGCGGAGCAGACGGCCGCCGCGACGCCGCGGATCCTCGCGGCGATCCGCGCAGCCGCCGGAACGGACGCGTGCGTGGGCGTTGTCGAGTGGCGGCGCGGCACCGGGCCGGACCGCTTGCTCGGTGACGCCGACCGCGCGCTGACCGCGGCCCAGGCACGGCAGCGTGGACGCGCGCCCACGCCCGCATGACCGCGAGCATCCGGACCCAGGCGGATCAGAACGGCGCCGGACCGGTGCCGTCCGAGGCGGCCCTCCGGCGCGACCAGGCCGCCGCCGAGCGCGACCGCGCGGGGGCGGCGCGCGACGTGCTCGCCGATGAGCGAGACCGGCTCGCGGACGCCGTCGACGCGACCATCAGCCGGCTCGGGCCGTTCCGGGCACGCGCCGCGGCCGCCCGGCGCGCCGCCGCCGCCGACCGTGTCGCCGCCCAGGGGGACCGCGTCCGCGCCGCGACCGATCGCCAGGAGGCGGCCGCGGAGCTCGCCTCGGCCGGTGTCGACCACCTCACGGGCGCCCTGCGCCGCGGGGTCGGCCTCGCCTCCATGACGCGCGAGCTCGACCGCGCGGCCCGCACCGCCGAGTCGCTCGTCATCGCGTTCGTCGACGTGGACGGGCTCAAGGCGGTCAACGACACGTCGCGGTCACAGCTGCGGCGACGAGCTCCTGCGCAGCGTGGTCGCGCACATCCGTGCGGGGCTGCGGCCCTACGACATCATCACCCGCTACGGCGGCGACGAGTTCATCTGCTCAATGCCGGGTCAGAGCCTGGAAGGCGCCCGTGAGCGATTCGACCGCATCGCGAGGCAGATCGCCGCCGATCAGGTGCACTCGGGGATCAGCGTCGGCCTGGCCGAGGCGGAGCCGGGCCTCACCCTGGACGCGTTGATCGCGGCGGCGGATCAGGCGATGATCGCGACCCGTCGGCGCTGATCAGGCGGCAGCGGCGAGTCCGGCCACCTCGGCGACGAGCTCGAGCGAGCGCAGGCGCCCCTCCAGCGTGTCGGCCTGGTGCACCGTGATGAGCTCGTCGGCGTCCGCGTGGCGGCGGAACTCGTCGAGGTAGGCGTCCACCGTGTCCGGCGTGCCGATCGCGGTGTAGGTGAGCATCTGCTCGAGCTGGCGGCCCTGCGGCGAGTGCAGCAGCGCCTCCACCTGGTCGTCGCTGAGCCGGTTGCCGGGGCGGCTGAAGATCGTCTTGGTCAGCACCCGGCGCCGGACCTCGAGCTGGCGCTGCGCCTCCGCCTCGTCGTCGGCGGCGAGGACGTTGACGGCGGCGAGCACGTACGGCGCCTCGAGCTGCAGCGACGGCCGGAACTCCTGGCGGTAGATCCGCACCGCCTCCGTCAGCGCCGCGGGCGCGAAGTGCGACGCGAACGCGTAGGGCAGCCCCAGCTGGGCGGCGAGCTGCGCGCCGAACAGGGAGGACCCGAGGATGTAGAGCGGCACGTTCGTGCCGCGGCCGGGGACGGCGTGCACGTTGGGGATCCGCGTCTCGCCGCTCAGGTAGCCCTGCAGCTCCTGGACGTCCTGGGGGAAGGTGTCGGCCGCCCGCGGGTCGCGGCGCAGCGCGCGCATCGTGTTCTGGTCGGTGCCGGGCGCGCGGCCCAGGCCGAGGTCGATGCGATCCGGGTGCAGCTCGGCGAGCGTCCCGAACTGCTCCGCGATCACCAGCGGCGCGTGGTTGGGCAGCATGATCCCGCCCGAGCCGAGCCGGATCCGCTCCGTGTGCGCCGCGACGTGGGCGATGAGCACGGCCGTCGCCGAGGAGGCGATGGAGCCCGCGTTGTGGTGCTCGGCGTACCAGACCCGCGTGTAGCCGAGGTGCTCCGCGCGCTGGGCGAGCGCGACCGTCGCCTCCAGGCCCTCGCGGGTCGTCTGCGCCCGCGTTGACGGGGGCGAGGTCGAGGAGCGAGAGGGGAGCGGAGGAGGCCATGGCCCCTTCCACGATAGGCACATCATTGTGCGAGCAACCACATTCTCCGGCGGATGGATCCCGACTTTCGGGGCGCCCTCTCGTTGTGCTCCTATCGAAGATCCGGCGGAACGGATCGGCGATCGAGCGAGGCCGGGTGGGTCATCCCGCGACCCACCCGGTACCGCCTCCCTCAGCGGCAGCAGTCGTCGTCGCAGCAGGCGTCGGCCTGCCCCTCGAAGCGCAGGCCGTCGAGCGGGGAGCCCACGCAGCAGCCGTCGCCCCGCCAGCTCTCCAGGCCCTCGCGGACGGCGATGCCCGCGATCAGCAGCCCGACCACGGGATCGAGCCACCAGGCGCCGACCAGCGCGTTGGCGACCAGGCCGACCAGCAGCGCCGCAGCCATGTACGCGCAGAGCATGTTCTGGCGGCCTTCGCCGCGGGTGGCCGCCGACCCGATCTCGTCGGCGATGCGCTGCTTGGCGATGCCCAGGATCGGCATGACGATCACGCTCGCCAGCGCGAGGCCGATGCCCAGCGTCGTCTCGTCGGGCCGGTCGCCGTTGACGAGGGAGCGCACCGACTCGAGGCCGACGTAGGGCGCGAGCAGGAAGAACTGGAGCGCGACCAGGCGCTGCGCTCGGTTCTCGGCGCCCTGGTCGAAGATGCGCGAGCCGCTCATCCGCCAGATCAGCACGACGGATGCGGCACCCTCGATGAAGCTGTCCAGGCCGAACCCGACCAGGGCGATCGAGCCCGCGATGATCCCGGCCGCGATAGCCACGAGGCCCTCGATGCTCATGAGGAACAGCGAGGTCCACGACAACCGCCGAACGCGGCCCGCCAGCTGCGCGTAGCGCTCGCGGGAGACCGTCGCGGCCGGCGGCGCCGTCGGCAGCACGGGCAGCGACACGCTCACGTCGTCACCGCCTGTGCGACGTCGGTGGTCGCGGCGACGAGCCGCTCGCCGAGTGCCGTCAGCGCGTACATGACCATCTTCCCCTGGCGCGCGGAGGTCGCCAAGCCCGCGGTGCGGAGGAGCCGGAGGTGGTGCGAGACCAGCTTGTCGTCGTGACCGGCGATCCAGGCCAGGTCGCAGACGCACGCGCTCCCGGTCTCGCGCAGCGCCCAGGCCACCGTCAGGCGAGTCGGGTCACCGAGGGCCTTCGCGCCGGCGGCCCAGGCCTGGAGCTGTTGCGCATCGGGCATCGACGCCCGCGCCGACTCGGCCTTCGGGAGGTCGAGGCACAACAGGTCGCAGGTGTCGCGCTCGGCCATCCTCGACAACCTACCCACGTTCGCACGTACGTACGAACGTGGGTATTTTGCCGGCCTTGCGGACGATGCTTCGCTGGAGGACATCCAGCACCACCTCCACCTCTTGCGGCGGATCACGCGGCGGCGCGAGGACGTAGCCGCCGGGCGCATCGTTGCTCAGGATGGGATCGAGCGGCGGAGGACGCCGTGGCTCGCCGCGTTGAGGGAGTCAACGGACGCACGGCCTCGACGTAGAGTCACGCCATGGCCGTCGAAAGTGTTCCGCCCGACCCGCTGGTCGTGTCAGATACGGAGCGCGTCGATCGCGCGGCGACGCTGGTCGTCACGGTGGTACCGGTGCTGGCCCTGATCTTCGGCATCGGTCAGGTCGCGGGAAACGGCCTCCGTTGGTCCGATGTCGTCGCCTTCCTCGTCACCTACGTCCTCTGCGGGCTCGGCGTCACGGTCGGGTTCCATCGGCTGCTCACCCACAGGTCGTTCAAGACCACGCCGGCGGTTCGCGGCGCACTGGCGATCCTGGGATCAGCCGCCGTCGAGGGGCCCGTGATCGAATGGGTCGCCAACCACCGCAAGCACCACACCTTCGCCGATCACGACGGCGATCCGCATAGCCCGCACGTCGATCACGGCTCCGGCTGGCGCGGGGCGCTCCGCGGCCTCTGGCACGCTCATCTCGGCTGGGTCTTTAAGCCGGGCGTGGCGGACCCGGAGCGGTACGCGCCCGACCTGCTCCGCGATCGGATGATCGTCTTCATCGACAGCGCGTTCCTGCTCTGGGTGCTCCTCGGCCTCGCGGTCCCGTTCGCGATCGGCGGGCTTATCGGCGGCAGTCTGGGGTCCGCGTTCAGCGGCCTCCTCTGGGGCGGGGCGATCCGGATGCTCGTCCTGCACCACGTGACCTTCTCCATCAACTCGCTGTGCCACGTGTTTGGTCGCCGCGCCTACGAGACCAAGGACGAATCGCGCAACCTCCCGTGGCTCGCACCACTGAGCTTCGGCGAGGCATGGCACAACAACCACCACGCATTTCCGACGTCCGCCGCCCACGGCCTGGAACGGCGACAGATCGATCCCGCCGCTGCCGTCATCGGCGGGCTGGAACGGGTCGGCCTGGCCTGGGACGTCGTGCGGATAGCGCCCGAGCGCCGCGCGGCCAGATCGGCGGCGTGAAGACGTGCCTCGGATAGGGTCGCGGCGCACATGACCGATGTCGCGGCTCCCGCCTTCGAGCAGTTCGCCATCGGCTTCGACAAGCGCGATCGTTACCGGCTCCACGAGCTGTGGGATGAGGTCATCGACTCGGGCAAGTGGTCGCACGGTCCCATGAACGCGGCCTTCGAGTCGGCCTGGAGCGCGCACAACGGCGCCGGGGCCGTTGCGGTCAGCGGATGGGCGGGGGGCGCCCTCGCCGCGTTGGATTTCGCGGATGTCGCCGGCAAGCCCGTGTTGTGTCCATCGAACACGTTCATGGCCACGCCGCTGGCGATCCTTCGGGCCGGCGGGCAGCCCGTCTTCGTCGACTGCCGCCGTGACGACCTCTGCTTGGGCTTCGAGGCGTTTGAAGAGGCGGCGGAGCGCCAGAAGCCCGCCGCCGCCGTGCTCGTGCACATCGGAGGGCACCTCGCCTTCGACTCGGAGCGCATCGCTCAGTACTGCCGAGAGCACGGGATCTTCCTGTTGGAGGACTGCGCGCACGCGCACGGAGCCGACTGGAACGGCACGCGGCCCGGCACCTACGGCGACGCCGGTGTGTATTCCTTCTACGCGACCAAGACGGTCTCCACCGGCGAGGGCGGGGTGCTCGTGTCGACGCGTGAGGAAGTACTCGCGCACGCACGCGCCTTCCGCGACTACGGCAAGCCCGCCTACGCCGTGGAGGGGCTGAACTTCCGCATGAGCGAGTTCACCGCCGCACTGGCGCTCGTCCAGACGGAGCGTCTGCCCGAGATCGTGGCGTGGAAGAACGACATCGCGCGCCAGGTGCTCGACCCGCGTCACCCCGACCGGCTCGAACTGCCGGACGGCATGACCTCGGGGTATTACAAGTACATCGTCTTCGATGCGATCGAGCGTTCAACCGGCAAGGTCTACGACCAGCCGTGCCACCGCATCATGGGGACCGGCGACGATCTGCCGAACACCGACTGGGTCGCCGAGCACCACTGGTGCGCCCCGCTGTACTACCGACCGGAGGAGAAGTGATGAGCCGCGTCCTCGTCACCGGCGGCTCCGGCTTCATCGGCTCCCATGTGGTGGACGCGCTCATGAGCGCCGGCCGTGAACCGGTCATCTACGACCTCGCGCCGTCTCCCTGGCACCCGGATTGTGAGACGGTCGTCGGTGACCTGAACGACACCGCGCGCCTGACCGCCGCGCTGAACTCGTGCGAGGCCGTCGCCCACCTGGCCGCGGCCGCCGACGTCGACCAGGTCCGCCAAGACCCCCTCGGCGCCGACCGCATCAACGTCCGCGGGACGGCCTCGCTCCTGGAAGCCGCGCGCCGAGCCGAGGTCGGCAGGGTCATCTACGCGTCGACCATCTGGGTCTACTCCGACACGGATCTCCCCGTCGTGAACGAGGACACGCCGCTCCGCCACCCGGGGCACCTCTACACGGCAACCAAGCTGGCGGGCGAGCTCTACTGCCGCTCCTACGCCGAGCTCTACGGCCTGGAGTACACGATCCTGCGCTTCGGCATTCCGTACGGACCGCGTGCGCGCCCGGCGGCGGTCGTGCCGGCCATGGTCGGCCGGGCGCTGGCCGGCGAGCCGCTGACGATCGCGGGGGACGGGCTGCAGACGCGGCGGTTCGTGTATGTGGAAGACCTCGCCGAAGGCGTCGTCGCTGCTCTCGCGCCGAGCGCCGCCGACCGCATCTACAACCTGGTCTCCAACGAGGACGTGTCCATCAAGCGTGTCGCGGAGACCATCTGCAACGCCGTTGGCGACACGGAGATCGTCTATACACCCGGTCGCTCGGGCGACTTCGCGGGTGTCGAGGTCGACGGCTCGCGCGCGACCCGCGAGCTGGGGTGGAGCACCTCGACGAGCTTCGAAGAAGGCGTCCGCCGCTACGTGGAGTCGGTGCGCGACAAGGACCGAGCGGCCGTCGTTGCACCGGTGCCGTCGGCCGCTCGCGTGGACACGATCCGCCGGGTCGTCTTCCCCCTGGCGCTCCTCGGAGTGATCGTCGCCTGTCTCGCGGCCGCGGGCTCGGTGGAGCAGGTCATCGACGAGTTCCCGTTGGCCGCGGTGACGATGGTGGTGGCGCTGCCCGTGACCCTGGTATGGGGCCTGGACTGGGGCGTCACCGCACGTCGGCGGTTGGGTCTGGGCTTCTGGTCGCTATCGGCCCTGCTCTTCCTCCTGCTCGTCGCGCCCCTCCCGGGATCGGATGAGTTGACACGGCACCCGATGGTGCTGCTTCTCCTCGCCATCTCTGCCGCGATTGCGGCTGGTCTCGCGACCGGAAGGCCGCTTCCGGCGTGGCGCCCCCGGGTCAGCGAATAGCCGGCAGCAGACGCTCGAGGGCCCCGACCGTGTTGCGCCACGAGCCCCGGGCGCTGTAGGCATCGCTGTCGTGCAACAGGACGACGTCCCCCGGACCCAGATCTCCACCGACCAGTCCGGCGATGCCCTCCGGCGTCGCGCGTCGCGTCCAGTCGCGTCCCCAGTGCGACCACAGCAGCGGCGACCATTCGCGGCGCCGGATCTCCGCCAGTGCGCCGAGGCTGAAGATCCCGTACGGCGGCCGGTAGAGCGTGGGCTCGACACCGGTAGCGGCCGCGATCGTGTCGTGGGCTCGATCAAGGTCTGCGTTCAGCGCTGGGGGAGGGATGCGCAGGAGGTTGCGGTGCCGGTAGCCGTGCACACCGACGTCGTGACCCCGGCGGATGATCTCGCATGCGAGCCCCGGGTCGCGGTCCACCTGCTCGCCGACCAGGAAGAAGAGCCCCTTGGTGTTCGCGGCGTCGAGCCGGTCGAGCACCGCCGGTGTCCCGGACGGGTGCGGACCATCGTCGAAGGTCCACAGCACGCGGTCGCTGGCCGGCCGGCGCAGTGGTACCCCGAGCGCAAGGGCCACCGGCGGCCACACCGGGGCGAGCGCGGGCGCCGACCAGACCACGGCCGCGGCGATGAGAGGGGTGCGCACCATGGCTGACACTCTGCCAGCCGGCCTCGCGCTCGCGGTCGCCGCAGCCGTGGCGTTCGAGGGCGCCTACCTCCTCCAGGCGCTGGAGGCGCGCACGGTGGCTCCGGTCGCGCGCGCCTACGGGATCCTCGCCCCCCTGGTCCGGCGCCGGCGCTGGCTCGCCGGCATCGCGCTGGCGGCGGCCGGCGCGGCGCTGCAGGTCGGGGCCCTGCGCCTCGCGCCGCTCACGGTGGTCCAGCCCGCGCTCGCGCTGGGGGTGGTGGCGCTCGTCGTCGTGGGCGGCCGCGTGTTCGCAGAGCCCGTCGGGCCTGGCGATGTCATCGCAGCTGGCGTGCTGGCGGCGGGCGTGGCATCGCTCGCCGTCGCCGGTGACGACATCGAGGCCCGGCCGGTGGACGCCGCCGCGGCTGCGGTTGCGCTCGGGGGACTCGGCCTGGTGCTCATGGTCTCGCTGCTCCTGCGCCGGGCGCCACCGTTGCTGCTGGTGCTCGGCGCCGGCGCCGGTGATGCGCTGGCGGCGCTGTGTGCTGAGCGGTTCGCCGACGCCTGGAACGCCGTGTCCCTCGCCTGGTTCGCCCTTGGGGCGCTCGCCCTCGCGGCGTCGCTGAGCGTCGAGATGACCGCCCTCGGTCGTTGGCCGGCGACGCGCGTCGGCCCGTTCGTCTTGGTCGGCCAGACCGTCGTGCCCGTACTGCTGGCGCCGTTCGTCGCCGGCGAGCACTGGGGCGCCGATGGAACCCTCGTCGTCGCCGGGCTCGGACTGATCGTCGCGGGCGGTGGCTGGCTGGCGCGGTCAGGCGGCCTGCTGGAGAGCCGGGAGGCGCTCCACGATGACGTCGGCGGCCCACGGCAGCGAGAACCATGAGGAATCCGGGACGCCGGGAGCATCCAGCGCGATCCTGATCGCCCGATCGAGCTCGGTGGCGTCCCCCGCCACCTGCGCGAGGCCGAAGCGCTGGAAGGCCGCGTTGTTGATGCGGATGTGGCCGCGCCCCCAGCCGTAGGAGATGACCCGACACCCGCAGACGAGCGCCTCCAGCACCGTGAGGCCGGCCGTCGAGTGCACGAGCACGTCGGATGCGGCCATCAGTTCCGGCATCCGGTCCGTGAAGCCCAGCGCGCGGACGCCTGGCTCGTCTCGCATGCGTTCCAAGAGGGCGGCGTTGCTGCCACACAGGACGAGAACCTGACCGTGCGCACGCGCGACCGTGGCGGCGCCGGCGACGTCTCCGACCCCCCAACCGCCGCCGGAGACCAACACGACCGGCTCATTGTGCAGGCCCAGCGCGGCGCGTGCCGCGGCACGGTCTGGCGGTGTCTCGAATCCGGTCGGGTTGAAGCCGCGGACCGCGACCACACGCGCTGCCTGGCCCGCGATCGCACGAACCTCCTCCGCAGACTCTGGATGGGTGATCAGATGCAGGTCGACGTTGCGATGGGCCCACAACCGCAGGGAGGCGAGGTCGGTGATCGCCGAGACGATCGGAACCCGCAGACGGCCGTTGCGGCGAAGCCGGGCCAGTGCCTCGGTGACGACGGGGTAGGTCGAGACGATGAGCTGTGGCGCTGAGGTCTCGATGAGCCGCAGCAGGCCGCGGCCGCCGACGGTCTGGACCAGCCGGCCGGCGAGGTACCGCGTCGGGGGGAACTCCGAGCCGAGCGTGTGCGCCACGTCATAGGCCCGGTTGCCGAAGTCGGAGTCGTAGTTCGTCCCGCTCATGATCGAGCGCTCCACGAGCGGTCCCATGGCGTTGAGCCCGTCGACGACCTCGGTCGTCGCGCCGCGCTGCTCGAGCGCTGTGGCCAGCAACTCGGCCGGCAGGTCGTGCCCGGCTCCGATCGACGCCGAGAGGATGAGCACCTTGGCCACGCGCCAAGCCTATGCGCGGTTCAGAGCTGCGGGGTCCGTCGCTCGCGGCCGAGCCTGGTGAGGGAGGCGGTGCCGTTCTTGCCGACCGCCAGCGCTGGAAGATGCTCGGTGGTCGGGTTGAGGGGAGCGATGACCAGCTCGAGGTCGTCGATGCCGTTCCGGGCGAACGCCTTGCGAGCGTCGCGGTAGAAGGCGCTGAACGCCCGTGCTCGCTCCTGCTGCGTCAGGTGGTACCAGTGATTTCGATCGACGCGAGCGAAGACCTGGTGCGAGACCTTCGGAGCGAGGAACGTCGCCCTGTCGGCCGCAGACATGCGGTAGAAGCGGCCGCGGGTGGCCTTGGAGGCGGACACGAGGTCGTTCCCGAGATCGGTCTCGACCCACTGAAAGACTTTCAGGGGTGGTTTGTGCAGCGGCAGCGAGTCGAGCGCCTTGTCGACCGGCGTGTCAGCGGATGCGGGATCCGCGGTCCGCGCCTCGAGGTCGAACATGCGCTTCGACCGGTCGACCCGTTTGCCGACGCTCGCGGGCACGGACACGCCTCGCCTGCGAGCAGCGTCCACGGCCGCCTCGAACTTCTCGATCGTCAGGTCTCGACGTTCGAGCTCGGCCTCGGCCTCGGAACTCCCAGCTGCGGCTGCCTCGACCAGCGCTTGATCCGATGCCCCCGCCTCTGGCGACGGCTCAGCGCCACAGCCGACGATCAGCACGGCGCCGACGAGCCATGCGGCGACCAGCAACTTCGAGCTCAGCATTCGGGTGACGGTGGGTCTCATGGCGCCGGAGACAGCGAAGTCCGGCCCGTTCCCGGACCGGACCTCATTGGCTGTCAACCATCGTGCGAGGAGGAGAGTGCACGAACTCCTCCGGAACGTACCGAGTACGGCTGGCCCGGTCCGCCATTTTTACCCTCCGGAAAGAGAGCGGTTGGCGGACTACGCTCGCTGAAGTGATCGACCTGCTGCGCATCCTCGCGGTGCTCGCGCTCGTCGGTGCGAACGCCTTCTTCGTCATCGGCGAGTACGCCGTCGTGACCGCCCGGCGCTCGGCGATCCAGACCCGGCAGGGCCGCGGCGTGGCCGCCGCGCTGCGGCTCATGGACGACCCAGTCCGCGTGATCTCGACGGTGCAGGTCGGCATCACCGCGCTCGGCATCCTCACGGGAGCCGTTGGCGAGCCTCTGGTCCGCGACGTGCTGCCGGAGGGTCTGCCGGACTGGACCGCGTTCGTGCTCGGCTTCTCGATCATCACGTATCTGTCGGTCGTGCTCGGCGAGCTGGTCCCGAAGGCGCTCACCCTCGACCGGGCCGAACGCCTCGCCGTGTTCGTGGCGATCCCGGTGGAGGCGATGTCCATCGTCCTCAAGCCGGTCGTCTGGGTGCTGCAGGCTTCCGCGCAGGTCCTCCTGCGCCCGTTCGGCGTGACAGAGGTCATGGCAGGCGACTCGATTCGTAGTTCGGAGGAACTGCGTGCGCTCGTTGACGAGGCCGAGGGCTCAGGCGTCATCGCGCGCGATCAGGAGGAACTGCTGCACAACGTCATCGACTTCGAGCGGCGCGAGGCGCGCGACGTGATGGTCCCGGCGGCCGACGTCGACTGGCTGGACGCCGACCTCACTGTCCGCGACGGGCTCGAGCAGGCCATTGCGCTCCCCCACAGCCGCTACCCAGTGGCACGGGGGTCGCTCCAGCACCTTGTCGGCGTCGCCCACGTCCGCGACCTCGTGACCCTCGACCGCCAGGGCACCGCCAGCACCGAGACCGCCTCCCATCCCGCCCCGATGGTCCCGCCGAACAAGCCGCTGGGCCAGCTGATGCGTGAGCTACGCGAGCAGCGCCAGCACCTCGCCTTCGTCGGCGACGAGTACGGCGGGCTTTTGGGCATCGTCACACTCGAAGACATCCTCGAGGAGCTTGTCGGGGAGATCGAGGACGAGTACGACGTCCCCGCCGCCGGCCTCGAGCGCATCGACGCGCGCACCTATCTCGCGGATGGCTCGATGACGATCGACGACTTCAACGACGCCGCCGGGACCGGGCTTCCCGACGACGGTCCACACACGCTTGGCGGCCTCATCTTCGACGACCTCGGACGGCGTCCGCTGAAGGGCGATTTCGCCGTCATCGGCGACACGACGCTGCGGATCGAGGCCGTCGACTCTGCTCGCATCACCCAGGTCCGTGTGACGTTGCCCCTTGGCGGTTGCGCATGAACCGGACGAGTAGGCGAGAGCACGATCGGCGCCATCATCCTCGGGCCTTGTGGCCGGCTACATCGCGAAGGCGCTGCTGCCCGAGGACGAAGCGAGCGGGTTCCTTTTGACGATCGCGCCCGGTCTGGTCGGATAGCTGGTCGACTTCTTCCCGTTCACGGAGGTCCTCGGAATCGGAGACGGAAAGATCTTCGACCTCGGCAACCTGCCGCTTCTCCTTCAGCTGCATGGGGTCATACTGGATCCCGGGCACACGCCGGGCCCGCCTGAAGATGCCGTTGCAGGACCGCGAGGACCCTCAGCCGCCTGGTCGGCTCATCTCGCTCCGGCCAGGCAGGGTGGTCAACGCTCGCAGCCTCGTACGTCAGGTCGGTCTCGACAGGCCGGGCAGCATGCCTCGGCGAGCAACCGCCGCCGCCAGTCCGCAGCGGTGCGCTCGGCGAAAACGTGATGCCGGAGGAGGGACTCGAACCCCCGACACGCGGATTATGATCTCCCCAAATGGGGCCAGATACGGTGCGGTTGAGCCGAGTTAGGTCGAGTTGGTGCTTGTTCGTGTCGGTTGTGATTGCAGAGTTGGGGACACGGTTCGGGACACGTTTCGCGCGGCGCCGTCACCGCTCGACCATCTCCAGAAGACGATCGAGACGTGGGAGGGTGACGGCGTCCATCCGAGCGCGGCTGTCCACTCCGCCGATTGCGCCTTCGAAGCCGTAGGCGAACGAAGGCAGTCGGCGGATCCGCGTGAGCTGTTCGTGGACGTATTGCTTGGCGTCGGTCGGTAGCTGGTCGAGCTCGTCTAGCAGTTCCTCTCGGGCATCCAGAAGCAAGATGATGTCCTCGAAGTCACGACTCGAGAGGCAGTCCTCTTCGCCGCGGTCGTTGAATGCCTCAAGCTTGAGCACCACCAGCCAGGCGGGTGGAACGGCTCTGATGTCGGCGCCTGACGGAAGCTCGACCGGTACCGCCGCTGCCACAGCGGCTTGTAGCCAGCGGTCGGTGAATCCCGCGAGACGCTCGGCGGCCGGGACGGCATCGAGCACGACGTCGAGTGCCTCGTGGCGCCAGCGGACGATGACGCCGCTGTAAATGTCTTCGGCGAAGCCGCGGCGGCGAAGCGCTGCCTGGAAGCTCTCGTATTCGGCAAGGGTGGCCACTTCTGCAATCACGTCAACGTCGTCAGTGACCCGAGGTGGACGACCTGCGGGGTCCGTGAGCCAGAGCGCGATGCTGGCACCGCCCAGGAAGATCACTTGTTCGCGCACCTCGCCAAGCGCCCGAACCGCTGCTTCGAGTTGCGCGATGCTCACGCGGACTGCCGCAGATGCCGGCGGATGTGCTGTTCCGCAGACTTGCGCACGCGAGCGTCGCCCAGAGCGAGGGCGTCACAGAGCGCGGCCAGCTCTGCCAATTCGGGCCAGGCGGACACAAGTTGCGGAAGATGAGAGTCAATCGGTTGGATGCTGGGGCCGCGCACTCGGCCTCGCGGGTCTGGCCAGACCGGGGGTGGCTCGGGAGCGACGATCTCGCTGGCCAGCGGCTCGGCACCCCAGGCCGTCGGGATACCTCGCGTTGCTGCCCCCTCTTTGACTGGATGCACGTACTTGAGTGCGTGGAGTAGAAACTCCTCGGCGGCGTGCGGTACCACCTGACCACGCTCGCGGTCATAGATGCCGGCCTCGGCGAGGCGATCAAGCCCGCGCTGCACCTTGGAGTGCTTGACCCCGAGGCGCTCGCCAAGTGACCGCAGGGTTGGGCGCTCAGAGGACTCGATGAGGCCGTAGAGCACAAGGACATCTCCACCGAGAATCACTGCGTTAAAGTGTACCATGTATCGGTACACGGTACGGTGATCTGTTCGGGCCACTCACAACGAACTTGCCACGCCTCCCAATGGCCGAAGGAGACGGTCCTCGCGCCGATACCGACGTCGAGGATGCGCTTGCTCATCCCGCGCTGCCGAACTTCCGGCGAGAAAATGGAAGGGGAGGCAGCGCTACGGCACAGTCGAATTCGCGAGATTGAGCTCAGCGCTCCCGGCAGGAAGCCGGGTCTAAGAAGTCGTCGTGGTTAGCGCGCAGAATCGTTACCGGTGCGTCTTGTTTCGTCGCAGGAGGTTGCTGGACGCTGGCGCAATGGAATCCGAGCGCGTCGTCCCGGGTCGATGGATCGCCGATGAGGAGCCGGACTGGACGGGCCTTGAGGCTCTCTTGCCTATCGGGCTTTGCGGGCCGTTTATGTGGATGGGCTCCGTGATGCTTGAGGACGGCACGTTGCTCGGCGCGTACAAGCACGCCGCAACGCGTCGCTACTTCCACCTCGAAGCGTCAGGCGCCACGTTCGGCTATCGCGGCGAGGCCGGCTACTGCCGCGTGCGGCACTGCAACGCGGTCGAGCATGTGTTCGATCCGCTGTGGCTGCTTCATCACGCGACGGACGAGGACAAGTCCGCGGTCATCACCGCGCTCGAGGAGGCGTCAAAGCGCGACCATGCCGACTGGGAGGCAGGCTGGTCGTTGCCGCCGAGTCGCGTGTGACGACGCCTTGTTCGGCGACGACGCTCTCTGGGTGTTTGCCGATCGTCCGTGTCGACTCGGCCTAGGAGACTGCTCACTTGCTGCGTAGGTCGTCGAACCGGCGGGAAGCGAGTCCCGCAGGGGCCAGCCCGAGGACACGATCGACGCGTGTCGCCTAGGACGGGAGCCGGGCTCACGCGTTCCTAATCAGGCACGCACGGTGCCGACCCTCACCCGGCCAAGCGCTCATGGACGGAGTCGAGCGACGTGGCGTATCCGCCGTCAACGCTGTGGAGGTTTCGCCGCAGGCTGCGATTGAGCTCAACAAGATCAGTCCGGTCGAGGCCGCCCGCTGTGGTGATGACGTACTCGCACATGTAGTTGTCCTCGTTCATCACGCCAAGGATGCGGCGGCTCTCCGTTCGGGTGAGCCGCAGGTCGGCATGGTCGAGGCTGCCGAGAGCGTGCGGCGGTAGCGCTTCGTCGCGCAACGCCTCAAGCGCGTTGCGCTCCACGAGCTCGCCAAGGGCACGCAGGTCGGCTGCTGACACATCGGGGACGAACAACGGGAAGAGGGTGCTCGCGTGCGTGATCAGCAGACACTTGCGCCGGTCGAACCACAGCAGATTCGCATACCAGTCATCAGCCGAGGCCGGGTCGTCCGCCAGCTCTCGTGGCGGGATGAGCATCGCCTTGATCAGTCGCTGCGTACATCGAACCGTCACAGGCCGAGCCTAGGCACGGCACGCGCGACGGGGTGACTGAACGCAAATGGACCCGAATGGAGTCCTTCGCGATCGATTTATTCCGGTGTGTCGATCGAGGCCTGAAGCCGGAAAGAAACGTCGTTTGCAGCCAAATCGCGATGCCGGAGGAGGGACTCGAACCCCCGACACGCGGATTATGATTGGCGCACCGAGAGGTTAGTTACGTATGGTTGAGCCAGAAACGAGGCTCTTCCGTGTCCCTCTGAGGGGTCACTTTTGCGGGGTCGGGGACAGCCTCCGGGACAAAATGGGGACGGCGCCGTTCGGTACGCTTCTCGTCTGATGGCTACCACGCCGAAGCAGGACGCGCTCAAGGTCCTCAACGGGCTTCCGGAGGACGCTTCGCTGGAAGACATCCAGTACCACCTCTACGTCCTGCAGCGCATCACGCGCGGGCGCGAGGACGTAGCCGCGGGCCGCATCGTTGCTCAGGATGAGATCGAGCAGCGCATGACGCGGTGGCTCGCGACGTAGCTTGGACTACGTCTCCAGAAGCTGGGCGGCTCCGACGATTGCCTCCACACAGGCTTCGAGCGGAAGTCGGGTGGAGTCGAGGGTCAGGTGGTACAGCCGCGGGTTCTCGGGGTCGAGGTCGTAGTAGTGGCGGACGTAGGCGTCCCGCGCCATGTCTTCCGTGGCCTGCCGCCAGCGCGCGGTCGCTTCGTCGACATCCTCGATCTGCATCGCTTGCCGGACCCGGAGCTCATCCGGACCTGACATGCGGACGTGCAGCGCGTGCGGCACGTCCCGTAGCACCACCGCGGCGGCGCGTCCCAGAACGACGCCGCCCGTGTCGACGAGCTCGTGCAGGTCGTGCTCGAGCGCGCGACGGAACACGTCGTCCGCTTCTGCATCCACGGGTGCGGTTGCGGTGGATGGGGCCGAGGGGTCTGCGAGGACCTCTCGAAGGACGCGGCCGAGTGAGCGTCCCAGCGGTCGTTTCGCGGCGGTCGCACTTCGCAGCGGCCCGGCCACGCGATCGGCGACCTCCCGGCGCATAACGCGCTCGACGAAGGCAACGTCGAGGCGTTCGGCCACCAAGGGCGCGACGCGGCTGCCGCCTGCCCCGTAGGACGCGGAGATGGTGACGAGCGGCGACTGGCTCATGACGCCCGCTCGGGTGAACGGGCCTCGAGCTGGCGGGCGAACTCTTCCGCGCGGTCGAGCTGGTCGCGCAGTTCATGGCAGCGCGCGACGGCCTGCTCGGCGAACTCGGCGATCTCCGCCTCGGCAGCGCGACGGCGATCGGCATCCGGGGCGCTGAGGGCGTCGTATGCTGCGAGCAGCTCGGCCATCTGGTGAACGGTGAAGCCGAGGGGCTTCATCTGCTTGATGAGGAACAGCCGGTCGACCTCGCGGTCCGTGTACAGGCGGAAGCCGCCCTCCGTGCGGCCGGCTGGCTCGAAGAGCCCCTGTTCTTCGTAGTAGCGGACTGTGCGCAGCGAAAGGCCGACCCGTTCGGCGACCTCGCCGATGTGCAGCGTTGCCGGGAGTGCGTCGTCATCGGTCATCAGTGGGCGGCGGCCAGCTGGCCGGAGAGCGTGCCGTGCAGTTCGGCGCTCGGGTCGTTGAGCCCGGTGATCTCCACGGTCGCCCCGTAGCGCGAGTAGTGCTGCTCGATCGCATCCAGTGCCGCCACAGCGGAAGCGTCCCAGACGTGGGCGTGGGAGAAGTCGATCAGGACCCGCTCGGGATCCTCGGCGTAGGCGAAGGAGTCGACGAGCTCCTGGTCGGAGGCGAAGAACAGCTCCCCCTTGACGGAGTAGAAGACGGCGGTGCCGTCCGGGTCGAGCACACGCTCGACGTCGACGAGGTGAGCGACCTTGCGGGCGAAGGCGGCCATCGCAGTCAGGACGCCGGCAGCGACGCCGATGGCGAGGTTGTCCGTCGCGACGGTGCCGGCGACGGTGACGGCCATGACGAGCGTCTCCGAGCGGGGCATGCGCTTGAGGGTGGCGGGGGCGATCGAGTGCCAGTCGAAGGTCGACAGCGAGACGAGGATCATCACGGCGACCAGCGCGGCCATCGGGATGACGGCGACGAGGTCGCCGAGCGCGACGACGAGTACGAGCAGGAACAAGCCGGCGCAGAAGGTCGAGATGCGGGTGCGTGCGCCGCTGACGCGGACGTTGATCATCGTCTGGCCGATCATCGCGCAGCCCGGCATCCCGCCGAAGAAGCCGGTGATCACGTTCGCGATGCCCTGGCCGCGGGCCTCGCGCTCCTTGTCGGAGCCGGTCTCGGTGATGTCATCGACCAGCCGCGCGGTCATCAGCGACTCCAGCAGGCCGACGGCCGCGAGCGCAAGCGAGTAGGGGAGGATGATGCCGAGCGTCTCGAGCGTGAAGGGAACGCCAGGGAGGCCGAGCAGCGGGAGCGTGCTCGGGAGGTCTCCCTCGTCGCCCACGTTCGGGAGGTCGATGCCGCCGGCGACAACCAGGATCGTCAAGACGAGGATCGCGACGAGCGGTGCCGGCACCGCCTTCGTCAGACGGGGCACCGTGTAGATGATCGCCAGGCCGCCGAGAATCAGCACCGCCCCGAGGAGGCCGCCTTCGCGGATGTAGGGAACTTGCGCGAGGAAGATGAGAATGGCGAGCGCGTTGACGAACCCGGTCATCACCGACCGGGGGACGAAGCGCATCAGCCGCGGCACGCGCAGGATGCCGAGGACGATCTGGATGACACCCGCCAGGATGCCCGCCGCCAACAGGTACTGGAGGCCGTGCTCCTTGACCAGGCTGACAACGACAAGGGCCATGGCGCCGGTCGCGGCGGAGATCATCGCCCGGCGACCTCCAGCGATGGCGATCGTCACCGCGATGGTGAAGGAGGCGTAGAGGCCGACCTTCGGGTCGACCCCGGCGATGAGCGAGAACGAGATCGCCTCGGGGATGAGTGCGAGCGCGACGACCAGGCCGGCGAGCATCTCGACGCGGAGCACGTCGGGAGCAGGCACCTGAAGGCGCGGCAGGCGCGCGCGAAATGGGGAGGTCATGGAAGGTCGATTCAGTCGGGGAGCGGCAGGGCGCGGGGTAAACGCCCGATCACCCAAACTTACACGCACGTCAGGGTTGAGTTACTGGAGTGCTAAAGAGGAGGGGCGGCGGAGCTCTCCATCAGTCCCGCCGCCCAGACGCACGCGATCTCTCAGCGCTTACCGATGCGCTGCTCAGCCAGCCAGCGCTCTATGTCCGAACGCAGGAACCGGCGATGGCGACCGATGCCGATGGTCGGCAGCGGGTCGTGCTGCCGCCGGGCGTACTCGTAGATCGACGAGCGCGGCACGCCGAGCAGCTGCGCCACCTGGGCCGCGGTCATCAGCGGCTCGCTGAGGGAGACGGGCGCCGCGGTCATAGCTCGTAGAGCATGGTCGGGATCTCGTCTGTGGGAAGAAGGCCCGGGTTGTTATCGGGTGCTTCGCCGGCGCGGATCTCGTCGAAGCTCATCACTGCGACGTGGTCCCAGAGGTTGTGGTCGAACCGCTGGATGATCATGCTCAGCACCTGCTTCTTGCGTTCAGGTGTCGGGCAGGCGATCAGCAGGAACCGCGATTCCTCGTCGCGGACGCCGGCGGTGACCTTCTGGATGATGCGCTGCTTGTTGTAGTGGCCGAGGTCGACCTCGAGCCAGACGAGCTTGCGGTCGTCGGCGTCCGCCTCGCGCGCCTGGTAGATCGCGTCCGGTCGGGGCCCCGGCCGGCCGTTGATGGGACGCACGGGTGGCAGGAGATGCTCGGGCATTGCGTGCGCGCCCAGCCAGTCGCAGACGCGGTTGGTGATGATCTGGTGCGGGATCGACGCCTCGCCGAGATCGAGCTTCCACTGCCGGGTCCTCAACCAGTCCGAGTGGCCAACGCTGCCACGCAGCTGCAGCGCCGCCCGGCCGCGCGGGGTGAGGAAGTACACCGACCGGAGGGAGTCCGACCCAGGAAGGACCGCACTCCGGCGGTCCAGGAAGCCGCTGGAGACGAGCTCGCCGAGCCGGTTGAGGGCACGCTTGCGAGAGACGCCGGGGAACGCGAGCTCGTGCAGCGCGTCGAGGGTTTCCACGCGGCGGGCCACCAGGAGCTCGAACACGCTGACGTCTCGGCAGGTGATGTGCAGGTTGCGGCGCCGCCGCCGCGGAGCCGTCGCAAACGAGGCGTCGAGAGCGCGAAGTCGATCGCGGTCACGATCGGGAGGAGTAGAGATGTCCATACCTCCTCCTGCGGCAGCCGATCGCAAAATGTTGGGAAAAACCCAAATAAATCCCAGCCACCACCCGGCTGCCGCTTGGGAGCCGGCTGGGATCCCGCCGGGAATCAGGCCAGGCATAACCCCAGGCGTGAACAGGGCACCATCCCAGCCCGCTCCCACGATTCTTGCCTGGAAATCGAAAGGAAAAGCGCGAGGTGTCCTTGGCGGACACCTCGCGCAAAGCGCTCGGTCTCGCTGGGGTCGCCCTTCGGGCAACCCGGCGAGAACGGAACACGGGGTGCCCCAGCGCGCCGATGGCGCGCTCACAGCCGCTTCGCGGCACCCGCAGCTGCCGCTGCACCGACCCGCAAGCGGGTCCATCCGCACCCGTCATCGTCCGACGGCACAGGCCCCCTCCGGCCTGCCGGGTCTGGCATCTGGCGGGCCGGACGCAACGGAACGAATGCGACCGTCCGGATGAGAAGGCGTTGGTTCGCACGCCTCCGCTTACCTGGCCGGGCCAGCGTCAAGTCGCCTCCACTGCCCGAGACAGCTCCGCACGAGCGCTGCTGCCTACCGACAGTGCGTTGGACGCGGCCCGGCACCATGGCCTAGGCGAGAGCTAGTAGCCCCGCCAGACTCGCCTAAGCGATGCCAGTTGTTCACCTAGGCGCAACGCGGTTCTCGGCAGCTACAGCGGGTCGGCTTTCATCGCATGCCTCTGTGGCCGACTAGCAACTTCGCAAGCTCATCAGCTAGGTATCCAGCTACAAAACGAACTAGCTAGCTAGCTAGCTAGCTAGCTAATTAGTTAGCAAACGTCCGGAACGATGAACCAGCGTGGAGGCAGCGGTACCGCCTCAATGACCACTCACGGGCTCCATCCAGGTTCGCTATGCGCCGGAAGACCCATTCCAAAGGCCAGCGGGAACTGCCACTCTCCGTCGGATGTCGTTGATCTGGCGCGTTTTCGTGATCAACGCTGCGCTGGTTGTCGCGGCGACGCTTGCGCTCGCGATCTCACCGGCGACGGTGAGCTCAGAGCTGCTGGTGCGCGAGATCGTGGTCCTGGCGGTCGGCGTGCTGCTGGTGCTCGTCCTGAACTTCGCACTGATCCGACGCAGCCTGAGACCTCTCGAACGGTTGACCGACGCGATGCACGAAGTCGACCTGCTCCATCCCGGTGGGCGCATCGAGGCCATCGGGGGCGGAAGCGAGGTCACCGGTCTCACCGCAGCGTTCAACACCATGCTCGACCGGCTCGAGACAGAGCGGCGCTCGAGCGGCCGCGTCGCAATTCAGGCTCAAGAGCACGAGCGTCACCGCATCGCCCTTGAGTTGCACGACGAAGTAGGACAGCTGTTGACCGGCGTGGTCCTGGGCCTTGACGGCCTCAACCGCCAGGTCCCTGATGACGCACGCCCGGCTGTCCGGCAGATGCAGGACATGACCCGACAGGGGGTCGATCAAGTGCGTGAGATCGCGCGCGGTCTGCGTCCGGAGACCCTTGAGGAGCTTGGCCTGCGCAGCGCTCTGGTCGGTCTGGTGTCCAACGTGGCATCGGCCAGCGGATTGCGGCTGACCCGGCGGATCATGCATGACGTTCCGGATCTCGCCCCCGACATCGAGCTCGTCATCTACCGCGTAGCTCAGGAAAGCCTCACGAACATCGTGCGTCACGCCCAGGCGTCGACCGCGGAAGTCGCCCTCGTAGAGGTCGATGGCGGTGTCGAGCTCTGCATCACCGACGACGGCCGAGGCCTGCCGGCGGACCACGGCGACGCGGGACGTGGCCTTGCCGGAATGCAGGAGCGCGCGCTCTACGTCGGCGGCACTTTGGAGCTCGGATCCGTCGAGCCAAGGGGCACGTGTGTACGCCTGCGGGTTCCGACGGAGACACGGTGACGACACCGCTCCGGGCCGGGGTGCTGATCGCGGACGACCACCAGCTCGTCCGTGACGGCCTCCGCCTTCTGGTCGACTCGGTGCCGGACCTCCACGTGGTCGCTGTTGCTGGAGATGGAATCGAAGCGGTCGAGCGGGGCTTGGGACCAGATGTCGACCTCGCGCTGCTCGATGTCTCCATGCCGCGCCGCACCGGACTGCATGCCGCGCGCGAACTCGCTCGCCACCGTCCTGAGCTGCGGATCCTCATGCTCTCGATGCACGCCGTCGACGAGTACTTCCTCGAGGCCATCAAGGCGGGTGCCTGCGGATACGTGCTCAAGACGGTCGCTGATCGCGACCTCGTGGACGCCTGCCGGGCCGCGCTGCGAGGGGAGACCTTCATCTACCCCTCGACGGTGCGAGCGCTCCTACGCGAGCACCACGAGCGGGTGGCCGAGGGTGAAGCCCCCCTGGATCCGCTGACCGTCCGGGAGCAGGAAGTCGTGAAGCTCATCGCGGAGGGCGGCACGGTGGAGGAGATCGCAGCGATGCTGGTGATCAGCCCGAGAACCGTTGACCGCCACCGCGAGAACATCCTCGCCAAGCTCGGGATGCGCAACCGGGTGGACCTGACGCGCTACGCAATCCGCCGAGGGCTCGTAGAGCCCTGAGCCCGGATGGGCGGCTCCACCCATGGCGATCGCGTCCTCGGCCCATCAGTCTCGTCTGCATGATCCGAGTCGCGATTGTCGATGACCACTACGCCATCCGGATCGGCCTCACCGCCGCCCTACAGGGCGAGGTCGGGATCGAGCCGGTCGGGACGGCGAGCAACGCCGCCGAACTGGCGCCCCTGCTCTACAGCACGAACCCCGACGTCATCATCGTCGACTACCGGTTGCCCGACGTGGACGGACTGACGCTGTGCAACCAGATCAAGCGAGAGGCCCTCGCGCCGGCAGTGCTGATCCACTCGGCGTTCGCAGACGACTGGCTCGTGATCCCGGCGCTGGTGGCCGGTGCCGACGGCATCGTGCACAAGGGGGCGCCCGGACGGGAGCTCGCAGAGAGCATCCGTACCGTGGCGAGCGGGCGCAAGGCGCTGCCCGGCCTCGACCCGGAGCTTCTCGCCGCGAGCTCCGAGCTTCTCGACACGGAGGACCTGCCGCTGCTCGGGATGCTCGTGCACGGGACGAGCACCGCTGAGATCGTCCAGACCCTCGACATGTCACAGACAGAGCTGCGAGAGCGCCAGGAGCGTATGGTCGCCGCGCTGCGTAGGCCTGGCGACCGGGTGGCCTGAGCGCCCCGGCCGGCCGCTCAGGCGGTGATGATCAGGATCACGATCAGCACGATGCCGGTCACGGCCGCAAGGGCGCTGATGATGTCCCACCTCCGTGTCGACGCGTCGAAATCCGGATCTGCGGTGACGTCTTCCGACTGAAGGAGTGGGTTGTGCGGGCGCTCCCGATCTGAGCCGGTCATCAGCTACGACATCACGACGACGGCGATGATGATGATCAGGAGCGGGACCATCACAGCGAGCATCATCTGGCGCGCCGTCTTGTAGGTGCGGTTGTCTGCCTGGGTCTCGGTGCTTCTGGGAGTGTGGGCGTCGTCGTTCATACCTCAAGACTGGCTGACCGGCACCTCACTCGATATGGGCGTAGGCACCCATCTGTCAATTGGGTCGCCATCTCGGCCGTAGGGTGAGGCGATGGCTCGGCCGACCCCCAGGGCCTTGTTCAGCTGGGCCAACAGTCAAGAGGCCGCTCGGGTCGCGGACATCCTCCGCAGAGAGACTGTCGGCGGCGCCCTACTCGTCGTCACAGCGGTCGTCGCGCTCGTCTGGGCGAACTCACCGATCAAGGACGCCTACTTCGACCTGCGCGACGCGACGGTCGGACCACAGGCGCTGCACCTGGATCTCACCCTCGGGACCTGGGCGGCCGACGGGCTGCTGGCCATCTTCTTCTTCGTCGCGGGCCTCGAGCTCAAGCGCGAGTTCGTGGCCGGCGATCTTCGCGACCCCTGGCGGGCCGCGGTCCCGATCGCGGCCGCCGTAGGCGGCGTGGCGCTACCGGCGCTCGTCTACGCGGCGATCAACCTCGGCGGCGACGGGGATCTATCCGGGTGGGCAATCCCGTCCGCGACTGACATCGCCTTCGCGCTGGCCGTGCTGGCAGTCATCAGCACCCACCTCCCTCAGGGGCTGCGGATGTTCCTGCTCACGCTCGCGGTGGTCGACGACCTGCTCGCGATCACGATCATCGCCGTCTTCTACACGGACGAGTTGAAGGTCATTGCGTTGCTCGGCGCCCTGGTGCCGTTGGCGGTCTTCAGCGTGCTGGTGCAGCGGCGGGTTCGGACCTGGTGGCTGCTGTTGCCGCTCGCGGCGGTGACCTGGGTGCTGATGCACGAATCCGGTGTTCACGCCACCGTCGCCGGGATCCTGCTCGCCTTCGCGGTACCGGTGGTGCGCAGCGAGGCGGCCGGCGGTCCGGATGCCGGGCCTGGCCTGTCCGAGCACTTCGAGCATCGTTTCCGACCGCTGTCTTCTGCTGTCGCGGTCCCGATCTTCGCGCTGCTGTCGGCGGGCGTCACGGTGGACGGCATCGACGGGCTCAAGGAGAGCCTGAGCGACCGGGTCGCGCTCGGCATCATCGCGGGCCTGGTCATCGGGAAGTTCGTCGGCGTCCTCGGCGCGACGTTCCTCGTCGCGCGGTTCACGCGCGCCGAGCTCGACGACGGGCTCTCCTGGTGGGACGTCTGCGGGCTGGCGCTGTTGACGGGTGTCGGCTTCACCGTCTCGTTGCTGATCGGCGAGCTGGCCTTCGGCGCCGGAAGCGAGCGAGACGAGCACGTCAAGGTCGGAGTGCTTCTCGGTTCGCTGCTGGCGATCGTCTTGGCCGCCATCGTGCTGAGGGGGCGAAACCGGCATTACCAACAGGCGGCCTCTCCCCACTAGGGTCGGTCCCGGTGTGCCGGGAAGACTGGTCGGCGTTTCGTCGTCGACCCCTGGAGGCCACCGTTGGCTGTTGCCGTAGTCATATTCGCCGTCGCGCTGGCGATCATCGCCTCCGAGCGCGTCGACCGCACGAAGATCGCCCTGTTCGGGGCCGTCCTCATCCTGCTCACCCGGACCCTCGAGCAGGAGGAGGCCGTCGACGCGATCGACTTCAACACCATCGGCCTGCTCGTCGGGATGATGCTCATGGTCCGCCTTACGGAGGCCACGGGCGTCTACACCTGGCTGGCGATCCGTGCCGGTCAGCTGTCCAAGGGACGGCCGCTCGCGGTGTTGTTCTCGCTCGGCATCACGACAGCGGTGCTGTCGGCGTTTCTGGACAACGTCACCACCATCCTGCTGATCGTGCCGATCACGTTCTTGCTGGCGGACGCGCTGGACATCGACCCGATCCCACTGATCCTCATGGAGATCTTCATGTCGAACATCGGCGGCACGGCGACGCTGATCGGGGACCCGCCGAACATCCTCATCGCCGGCCACACCGGCCTGTCCTTCGGCGCCTTCATCGGCAATCTCGCACCGGTCGTCCTCGTCACGATGGCGGTCGTCCTGCCGGCGCTCTACCTCGCCTTCCGCAGCCGGCTGCAGGTCGAGCCAGAGGCGCGCGAGCGGATGATGAGCCTGGACGCCGCCCGTTCCATCGAGGACCCCGCCGAAGCCAAGCGGACCGTCCCGATCCTCATCGTCACGATCCTCGTCTTCTTCGCCCACAAGGCATTGCATCTCGAACCGGCCACCGTGGCGCTTGCCGGCGCCAGCGTGATGCTGCTGGTCACACGCCAGCCGCTGCAGGAGACCATCGGCGGCATCGAGTGGCCGACGCTGTTCTTCCTCATCGGGCTGTTCATCATGGTCGGGGCCCTGGAGGAGACCGGTGCGCTGAAGGAGGTCGCCGACGGCATCGCCTCCATCACAGGCGGTGACCGCACCGCAGAGCTGATGGGCATCACCTGGACGTCCGCCATCGGCTCGGGGCTGGTCGACAACATACCCTTCACCGCCGCGATGATCCCCGTCGTGGACTCGCTCGGCGGTGGGAGCGACGACGCCTACTGGTGGTCGCTCGCCCTCGGGGCCTGCTTCGGCGGCAACCTGACCGTCGTCGCCGCCGCCGCCAACGTGGCCGCCTCCGGGATGGCCGCCAAGGCCGGCAACCCCATCAGCTTCTGGACCTTCTTCAAGTACGGGGCGCCGGTCACCCTCGTCTCGATGATCCTCGCCACCCTCTACATCCTCGTGAGGTACGCATGAGCCCCCGCAGCATCGCCCAACACGCCCTGCACCACCCCGAGCCGCTGCACGCGTCCGACACCATCGAGCAGGCCGTCCGGGCGGTGCTCGCCGGCGAGTTGCCCGCGCTGCCGGTCGTCGACGACCGCGAGCGCTACGCCGGCATCTTCGGCGAGCGCGAGTTCATGGCCGCGCTCTTCCCGGGGTACCTCTCCCAGCTGAAGGGAGCCTCGTACCTGTCCCGGGCGCTCGATGACGCGCTGGAGAAGCGCGAGAGCTGCCGCTCGGAGCAGATCGGGAAGTACATGAACACCGAACACGTCGACGTCGACTCCGACTACGGCGACACGCAGCTGGCCGAGATCTTCCTCCACCACCGCGTGCTCGTCGTCCCGGTGATCGACGACGGGAACGTCAGCGGCATCATCACCCGCCGCGACTTCTTCCGCCAACTCGGACAGGAGTTCCTCGACCGTGCCTGACTCGGATCAACAGCCCCGGAAGGACACCGGCCCACCGCGGCAGCTGTCTCTCGTTCGCACTGCGGTCTTCGCGTTGGCCTTCATCGCAATCATGGCCATCCTGCCCGTAGGGGCGAGCCGGATCAGCGACGACAAGCTGAGCCACAGCGTCGGGGTGGTCGTCGGCCTCGCCGTCTTCGCAGCGCTTTTCTACCTCATCCGTCCTGACCGCGGGAAGCCCTAGGCCACAGCCGGAGCACAGACGATCAACGGTTCGACACGTGTCAGAGGCAGGCTCGGGCAGCAGTTACTCGCGCGCTCCTGAGGCGACGGCGCCGACCGCTCAGTGCGGGTGGCTGCGCAGGGAGACGAGGCGGTCGCCCTCCAGGACCACCCGCGCACGGGGGTCGTCGAAGCGCAGCAGTTCCTCTTCCCGCAGGACGGCCAGGACCGGGCCGAAGCCGTCGCGAGCGACTGACTCGATCGGTCCGGCTTCGTCGCGGGTGACCGTGTGCTCGTAGATGTCGAGGCCCTCGCCGACCGACAAGAGGTCCTCGAGGACCTCGACGGCGCCAGGGGACTCGGTCGCGATGCCCATCAGCCGGCCAGCGGCGCCCGAGGTCGTGATCACCGAGTTCGCGCCGCCCTGATGCAGGAGGTGCACGTTCTCCTCCTCACGGACGGCGGCGACAATCGTGGCGGTCGGGTTGCACTCGCGGGCGGTGAGAGTGATCAGGACGGAAGTGTCGTCGCGGTGGGGCGCGACGATGACCACTCGCGCATCGTTGATGCCCGCGTCCTGCAGGACGTGCTGGTCGGCGGCGCTGCCGACGACAACGGCGAAGCCCTGTGCAAGGGCGCGGTCGCGGGCGTTCGGATCCTCGTCGACGACGACGATGTCGTCCGGCCGCGTCCCGCGCGCCATGAGGATGCCGGCGGCTGAGCGGCCCTTGGTGCCGAAGCCGCAGATGATCACGTGGTCGCGCATCCGCCGCCTGAAGCGTACGCGGGCCAGCGTCTCGCGCGTGCGCTCCGTCAGCAACTCGAGCGTGGTCCCGACGAGCAGGATGAGGAACAGGATCCGCGCCGGGGTCACAATCAGGGTGGTCAGCAGTCGCGCGGAGTCCGACTCGGGCCGCACGTCGCCGTAACCCGTCGTCGTGATGGACACGGTGGCGTAGTAGAAGGCGTCCAGCAGCGAGACGCCGTCGCCCTTGGCGTCGACGTAGCCATCCCTGTCGAAGTAGGCGACTCCGGCAACGAGGACGATGAGGCCCAGGGCGAGACCGATGCGCCGGGCAAAGTCGGCCGCAGGCGTCGCCGAACGGCGGGGTAGGACCAGGCGCGAGGACCCGTCGTTGGACATCAGGTCATTGTGGCGGTCGGGCGCGGAGGACTTGAGCCCGCGCGCGAACTCCTCCGCTTGGGCGGAGCTGGGTGCGGCGCGCGTCGCAGCGCGCGACGGCCCGGCTAGCGGCGTCCAGTGGCCAGTTGGGGCCCCCAACATGACGAAAATGCTTGCCCGCGAGCACGGGAAGTATCGCAACTAGGGGCTGACCTGGAAGGCAACCGGTTTGCCCGGCAGTGCCTTCAAGATCGGCGGGTGCACCCCGGTTCTGAACGGGCCCCGGGGAGGCCGCTCGGCCCGACGGCTCCGCGGCAGAGCGATGCCCAAGGGGGATCGTCCGAACATGAACCCTTGACGTTCAGCTGGCCGATCGCACCGGGTTCCAGCTAGTCGTCCGCGACGCCCACAGCCCGATGGTGAGGCGGCAGAGCTGCACGACCGGGCGGCCTTGCGCGGTCGCCGGGGCGTCCTGCTCGACGTGCTCGACCAGACCCGCATCGAGATCGAGTAGCGACGCCAGGCCGGTCCGAGACGGACAATCGGGCTGAAGGTGAGGCCGGGGACGAACGGTCGCCGGTCATGGGCTGTCAACCGATGAATGACCAGCAGCGCAACGGCGCGGATGGTTGCCGCGAACCGAACGACCGCCACAGTCCGCCTCCGGCTCGCTCGGTGCTGCGCTGTCTGTCCGTCCCACGGCCTCACGATGGCAGTGTGCGATCCCACCGAGGGCTTCACCATGGTCCGTAGGCACCATCTGTGCGTTCACCCTCCGCCACGTCAGCCCTCGAACACCCTTAGACCTACGAGCGCGACCAGCGCTCCTGGTGTTGTTCCAGGTCTGATGAGACGTTCACTGATCTTGATCGCTGGGCTTCTTTGCGCGGCAGCGCAGAGCGCACCGGCCGAAGCGCGACCTCGAGGGGTGGGCGGGACGCTGTATGACCTCCGGGCCGCAGGCCGGTTGACGGGAAAGCGACACGAGATGTACGCGCGAGAGTGGCGGCGTGCGCGCCGAGCGGTGCGACGCCTTCATGGCCCGGCCCGGTCGAACCTCGCCGGCGTGCTCGCGAACACGTCAGCCCTCGGTCAGGCCGGGCTGCTCCCTGAGCGTCTGACTCCAGCCTTCCTCACCGTCGGGCGCAACTACATAGTTCTACGCCGGCTCGGGATGGCAGATCCAGCCGCTGGCCAACTTCGGGCGACTCAACGCGTTGGCCAGAGGGAGGGGCAGCGACCCGGCCATACTCGCGGCGTACGCCGACGAGCTGCTAGGTCAGGCTGTTCAACGACGAGGCTTTTAGCCCTCGGATGTACTTGTTCCCGTTCAGCGGCGGAGGCCCTGGCTGGATCTCGGGCATGGCTGCGGCCACAGGGATGTCGGCGATGGCCCGAGTGTGGCGCCGAACCGGGGGAGGCCCGGTTCCGCCGAGCGGGTGAGCGCATGACCGGCGCGTTCTTCACGCCGCCGCCGTGGGGAGTTCGCCTGCGCCGCGGCGGCGGGCGGTCGCATTATCTGCTCTACAGCCAGTCGCCGAGGCTCCTGGTCGGAAACGGCTTCGCGCAGTCGACTGGTCGGGCTCGCCGGGTTCGCCGACACGACGGGCAGCCGTCGCGCCGCGCTGGCACTCCGGCGCGGGTTGCGGCAGGCCGACGACGGGATCGGCAGGTTCGACACCGGTTCCCAGTCGCTCTACTGGCGCCTGCCTGCCACGCGCAAGGGTGCAGAGTCAGATCTGCACTACCACCAGGTCTTCAAGGGCTTCCTCGGCGAGCTGTGCCGGCGGTTCCCTCGCCGGGATTTCTGCGCCCTGCGTGATCGCTTTGCACGTTACGAACGCGAAGCGATCCGACTCGGAAAGCTGCGCGTGGTCCGCAAGAGCAGCTTGTTGAAGATCCGGATTCAGGCGTCCAAGCGCGGGAACGCTCTTGTCGCTCAGTCGGGAGGGGAAGCTCGTCCGGCAGACGGCGATCCTGCTCGCAAGGTAGCCACCCGCTCGGATCGAGCGGCCTGCGTGACCTTGTCGCCGTAGAGACGCTCGTCGGCGAGCTGAAGCGCGGCCTTCGCCGTCGTCGCCTCCGCGAGGATGACCGCATGGCCTGAGGAGCAGTGGATCTTCGATGTTCCGGCTGACTCCGACAGCGCTGCGCACGCGTCGGCCACGATCGAGGCTCCGTCGTCCGTCCCAGCGGGGGCAAGGACGCAGAACTCGTCGCCGCCCATTCGGTACGCGGTGCCGCGTCCGTCAACCACAGACCGCAGGCGCACGCCGAGCCGGTGGAGCAGGGCATCGCCCGCCGGGTGCCCGAGGGTGTCGTTGTAGTGCTTGAAGCCGTCGAGGTCGAACAGCGCGACCACATGCGCATGACCCCGCTCGGCGGCGGACACCGCAGCGTCGAGATCTCGGATCAGGGCGCGTCGATTCGGCAACGTCGTCAACGCGTCGGTGAGCGCCTCGACACGACTGTCCTCGAGCAACCGGCGGTTCTCGACTGCGAGCCGCTCCGCGATGGCCCGCGACAGCACGGAGCGCCGGTAGAGAACACCGAAACCCAACAGCAGGAACGTGATCACGACGATCGTCCCGACCGTGGCCATGACGTTGGCGGAGTCGGCACGCCGCGCATACGCGTCCCGTCCCCTGGCGAATGCGAGCCTCGTCGTGGCGGTCTGTACTACGAGCTCGCGCAGGAGGCGATCCGGGACGGCGCCGTACCCACCGGCTCTGTAGATCTTCTCGAGCGTCGCGTAGTTGGCGGCGAGCGGAGCGACCAGCTCGCGAACGGCGGACGGTGGGGCTTCGCGTAGCAGCCGGCCCAGCGCCTGGTCCACGCTCTGACGACCGGTATCCATCAGGTTGCGGGCGACCGCCGGATCGCCGCCGAAGGTCTTCGAAGCCCGGAACGGCGCGCCCTGCAGGGCGTTGAAGTCGGCCCTGATACGGGCGAGCTCGAGCTGCGCCGCGACGCTGGCGCGTGCCCGGTCCTGGAGCCGGAGGACCGTGACGAGGGCGCCGATGGTCAGAAGCACCACGGCGAAGGGCAGAAGCAGCTGTCGGAACCCTGGTGTGAGGGACACCCGCTCGCCCGGTACGTCAGCAGTTGCCGATCGAACCGAAACCCGGGAACGAGACGTCCGCAGCGTGAAAGGTGGACTGCGGGCCGGTCCTCTTGGCTTTGACGGCCAGGCTGGGGTCGATGGCGACGAGGTCCACGTCGGTGGCGCCCGCGAACCCGGCGCAGGCGCTGTGCCTGCGCGACAACCCCATGCGGCAACGGAAGAACGACGTCACGTGCGCGCTCGATCGGTCGCCACCTCTGGTCGCAGCCGCTCCAGGATGCGTTCGATGGCCGAAAAGACGGCAACGGGATCGACGCCGAGGCTGTCAGCGATGTCGTGCGGGGATACCCCGTCGCGCAAGAGACCCATGATGGGCTGATCGGACGCCTCGAGCCGGGCGTAGGCCTCGTCGCGATCGTCCCTCGGCGCGTCGGGTAGCAGCCGCTCACCACCGAACACGAGTCGGATGGCCTCGAAGAGCTCACGGGCACCCGCGCCCTTGTCCAGCAGCGCATCGGCTCCGGCCACCGTGGCCGGGAAGACGAACGACGGCGTCACGTAGGCCGAGTAGAGGATGATCTGAGGCGCCGGCGGCCGGTGCTTGAGGCGATGACAGAGGACCAGCCCGTTGGTCTTGGGCAAGTGGTAGTCCAGGATCACGACATCGGGGTCGGTTCGTTCGAGCAGTGGCCAAAGCGTTTCGTCGCGGCCGTCGCTCTCGCCGAGGCAGGTGATGCCGGCTTCGGAGTTGAGGACGGTGCGCAATCCTGCCCGCAGCGCCGGATGGTCGTCCACGACCACGACACGGATCATGATTCGTCTCCAGATTCAGGGATGGGCATGGTGAGGACAACTTCGGTGCCGCTGTCCGCCGAAGCGGGCGAGACCGTCAAGTCGGCGCCGATGGTGGCGGCACGGTTCTCCATTGACGCCATTCCGGTTCCGCCGTTTCGAGCAGCGTCAGGAAGCCCCTGGCCGTCATCGCAGACCCGAAGGTAGAAATGGCCGTCATCGCGGTCCAGCCGTACGTCGATGCGGGACGCGCAGGCATGTCGCAGGGCGTTGGTCATGGCCTCGCAACCGATCCGATAGACGTGTGCGCCGACAAGCGGGCGCAACCGCGGCGCATGGCCTCGCACCGTGATCGGCACGGCGCCGCTGATCGCCAGTTCGCGCGCACGGTGGCGCAGCGCTTCCTCGAGCGGCCGACCCTCGAGCGGTGACTTCAGCTCAGCGAGGCTGGTGTCCATGTCCGACGCGGCCGATTCCAGCTCGATCACGGCGCAGTTGACCGGGAACTCGAACTCACGAGGCAAGCGTCCCTGCAGCGAGGAGATGAGCAGATGGGCGGCGTGGAGTCGTTGCTTGGCCGAGTCGTGCAGGTCCCAGGCGATCCGCTTGCGTTCGGCTTCCATCTCGACGCGCTCGCGTACGAGACGCTCCCGTCGGAGCCGGCGAAGCGTGTCGCCGACATAGCTCAGAGCGGCGACGATCAGGAAGGGAAGCGCGAGGTGAATTGCGAGCGTCTCGGAGGAGACGGGACCAAGCTCGCCCGGCGCGGGACCTCCGGCGACGGCCACCACGAAGAACGCGAGCGGCGCCGCGAGCATGACCCAGGCCGATTGGCGCAGCGTGAGCATGATCGCGGGCAGTCCCAGCGTGGACAGCCAGAGCAGGTAGTACGGGCTGCGCCAGTCACCCGACACGTACACGAAACTGAGGACGGCGAGGCTGTCGACGACCCAGACGGCCGGCGTGCGACGGACCGCCGCTGAGAGGGTCAGGACGGCCGTGCTGAGCGCACCGTAGGCGAGGAACGCGGCGTCATGCTCCACCATGCCATTCCACGCGGTCAGACCCGCGGCGATGCAGAGCGCGACGATCCGACTGGCCGCCAGCAGAACCAGCCAGCGGCGTTCCGAGGTGATCTGAAGTCTCACAGGGCGGTCCGACGTGAAGGTCAGAACCCGCGCACGCGGTTCGGGTGGGCCCGGCCACGGTCGACGAGCATCAGGAAAACCAGGGCACCAACGACCGCCACGATCCACGCTCCCGGACTGAAGAAGCTGCTCACGTCGCCGACGCCTGCCGCCGATGCGACGGCGCCGCCGAACACGGCCCCAACAACGCCCACGAACAGCGCACTGCGAAGCCCCCCGAACCCGGATCGGTGTTGGAACGCGTCAATGATCGCGCCCACGATCAGGCCGAGGATGATGAAGCCGACGATGCCCATGTGCGGGGCCTCCTAAGGTCGCTTGGCGTTGGCTTCAGTCTTCCCGTCCTGGCCGTCGATCCCATGGTCTCGGGAGCTCATTCGATCCGCGTTGCACGGCCAGGTCGCATGACGTGAGTTCCCTCGGCATTCGCTTCGGGGGCGCCGGCCAGACTGTCGGCCTGACGGCGCTGTCGGCACTGGCTGCGGTCGCCATCACAGTTGCCATCAGCGCGTCGGGCGACCTGCGATTCGCCGCCTACACGCCTTCCGGCTACGTCGCGCTCGAGACCACTGCCGGCCTCGTGGCCGCGCTCGCCGCCTACCTCGCGTACGGGCGGTTTCGCATCACCGGGGCGGTTGTCGACCTTGGGCTGGTCGTCGCTCTCTCGCTGCTGGCCGTGACCGACGTGCTGTTCTTCACGGGACCCGCCGTTACCGGCGGCCCAGTTGGACCGCTCGCCATCTGGGCCCGGGCGCTAGGCGCCCTGCTGTCCGCGCTCGCCTTCGTGGGCGCGGCGTTCGTCCCGGTTCGAGCCTCAGCGGCCTTGCGTGGCCGTCTGCTGCGCGTGACGATCGGCTACGGCGTGCTTGCCGTCGGCGGGCTTGTCCTCCTCATCGTCTTGCGGCCGCAGGTGGGTCTGCCGGCAGAGCTCCCGCGATCGTCGCTCTCGCGGCCGCTGGTGGTCGGTCCGGTGGTCCTGCTGAGCATGCACCTGGTCGCTGCCTTCGCGTTCGCCGCGGCCACCGTTGCCGTCGCCCGCCGGGGACATGAGCGTGGCGACGGGTTCATGCTCGCGCTCGCGCTCGGCCTACCGATGGCGGCGGGGTCCTGCGTGCACTACTTCCTGTTCCCGTCTCCGTACCCCGACTACGTGTTCGCCGGCGACGTGTTCCGGCTCAGCTTCTTCGTGGCCATCCTGGTCGGCGTGCTCGCGCAGATCGGCAACTACCAGCGCGTCGGTGAGCGGCTCGGCATGCGGCGCGAGAGGGAGCGGCTGATCCGTGACCTGCACGACGGCCCGGTGCAGGAGCTCGCCCTGCTGCGACTGCTCATCGACGCCCTCGCCGCGCGGGTCCAGGATCCGGTCGTGTCACAGCTCGATCGGCGGGCGACCGCCGCCTTGGCGCAATGGCGTACGGCGATCGCTGGCGAGTCGGCACCTGCAGGTGACACGTTCGCGAACGATGTCAAGGCTCTCGTCCGGGGCCTGGTTCTGGGGACCGGCGCCAGCACGAGCGTGACGGTCGAGGGCGGCATCGAGCTGTCCCAGCAGCAGCGTGATGACGTGGTGCTGCTGATCCGCGAGGCGATGAGCAACGCGCTCCGACATGGCCGGCCGGCGCACGTCCGCGTCGACGTCACAGGAATGCCGCTGGGGATCGTCGTCGCTGATGACGGACGGGGCTTCACGGTCGAGACAGAGCACCCGGGCGAGGGCCGCGGACTGGCCACGATGCGCCATCGCGCAGCGAGCCTCGGCGGGCGGCTGCAGATCCAGTCCTCGACCGCCGGAACAGAGGTCCGGATGATCCCCGGGGCACCATGACGGTTCCGCTCAAAGCACGCGTGCTGATCGCCGACGACCACGTCCTCATCCGCGAGGCCCTCGCCGCGGTCATCGACGCGCAACCGGACTTCCAGATCGTTGCCCACGCCAACGACGGCGCGGAAGCCATCGCCGCTGCCCTGAGCGATCACATCGATCTCGCGCTGCTGGACATCTCGATGCCCAAGGTGTCGGGCATCGACGCCGCGCGTCACATCGCCGAACACCGACCGGACACGCGTGTCGTCTTCCTGACCATGCACGAGACCGAGGATCTGCTCTTCCGCGCGCTGCAGGCGGGCGCCTCCGGATACGTCGTCAAGTCCGCCGCCACAGGCGACCTCATCGAGGCCGCCCGCGCCGCGCTCCGCGGCGAGGTCCTCCTCTACCCAAGGGAGATGCGCGCCCTCGCGGAGTCCTACACCGAGGCGCTGCGCGCCGGACACGAGCTGCCGCCAGAACCGCTCAGCCACCGCGAGAGAGAGGTCCTCAAGCTGGTTGCCGAGGGTCACTCGAGCGACGAGATCGCCGCCGTCCTAGGCATCAGCGTCAAGACGGTCGCGCGGCATCGAGCGAACATCTTCGCGAAGCTGGGGATGTCTGATCGCGTCGAACTAACGCGGTACGCGATTCGGCGCGGGCTCATCGAGCCCTGAACGGAGCCCGAAGCGGATCCGCCAGACAGCGGGCGCTATGGGCTCGGGCGTGGTCGACGCCGCCTCGCCTTCCGAGACTTCGGCTGACGTCGAGTCGTCGGCATCGGGCGCACCGTCGCAGGCCGCGATCCCTATGCAGGCCGAAGCGGTGGCGCTGGCGCGACGTGCGGTGAACGTGCGTCGGTCGTCAGACTCGAGCGACCCCTTGTCATCAGCGGCGCCGCTGGCCTAAAGGCCTCGGCGATGAGCGCCGCATCCTGCTCCCGAGGCGCGAAGTGGAGGTACTGCATCGTGGTGTCCACGTCGGCGTGGCCCATCCACTCCTTCACCTGGAGGATGGAGGCGACCCCGACGACCTGGGTGCCGAAGGTGTGGCGGAGGTCGTGGAAACGCAGGGGACGTAGCCCCGCTCGCTCCAGGGCCGCCTTGTAGCGGCGGTAAAGGGCCGAGGCGTCCAGGTACTCGCCCGCGAGGCCGGGGAAGACGAGGTCCCCCTCGCTGGTGAAGTGCTCGCGGTTGCCGAGGCGTGCGAGGGTCTCCGCGACTTCTGGCGACATCGGCACCGAACGGGCGTGGCCAGACTTCGGCGTCGAGCGCTGGCCCTCGCTGAAGGACTCGGTCACCCGGATGTGCGAGCGGGCGAAGTCGACGTTGCGCCAGCGGAGCGCGATGAGCTCCCCACGGCGCAGACCGGTGAAGGCGGCAGTGAGGAAGATGGCCGCGTCCTGCTCCGAACCGGCCTCGCGCACGAGCGCGAGGACCTCCTCGGGGGAGAAGACCTGGAGGCCGACGTGCTTCCGTCGCTGGACCGGCTTCTCGACCAGCTGCATCGGGTCGTACTGGATCCCGTGCACGCGCCGGGCCCGCTTGAAGATGCCGTGGAGGACGGTGAGGATCTTCAACCGCGTCCGGTTGGTGCCCGCCAGGGCGGCGGAGAAGGCCTCGATGTCCTCGCGGCTGATGTCCTCGATCGCCTTATGCCCGAACGCCGGCAGCAGGTGCGTCTTGATGATCGAGCGGTAGTCGCGCAGCGTCGTCGGCTTGCGGTCGCGGTCGCGCTCGAGCCAGGCCAGGTAGTCCTCGCTGGCGGCCTCGAAGGTGGCGCCGGTGTCGACCAGGCCGGGCAGCTCGCCGCGGCGGGCGTCGTCGAGCAATCGTCGCAGCCAGTCCTCGGCGGTGCGCTTGGTGAAGTGGCCGGCCGGGGGACGGCCCCGGCCCGTCCATGCCGGCCCGATCGTCTTCTGGACCTGCCGCCCGTTGGGCAGCCGGTACTTCGCTCGCCACACCGGGCGGAGCTTGCCCTCGACGCGGAAAACGTGTCCCGAGGCGGTCATCTGGACCCGAAAGCTACATGAAGCTCGGGACACTTTTGGGACACAATTGCCGTTTTGGCCGAATGGTCGAGAAGTCCAAACCGACCGTTTGCAGCCAAATCATGATGCCGGAGGAGGGACTCGAACCCCCGACACGCGGATTATGATTCCGCTGCTCTAACCGACTGAGCTACTCCGGCGAGGGACGGTCGGGCAGTCTAACGGCGGTTCAGGGCGCCTCCGGCAGCAGCTCGACGAAGCCGTCCGCGCCGTGCACGCGGATGCGCTGGCCGTCCCGGATGAGCGTCGTGGCGTGCTCCACGCCGACGACGGCGGGCAGGCCGTACTCGCGGGCGACGACGGCGCCGTGGCTCATCCGGCCGCCGGCCTCCGTGACCAGGCCGTCGATGGCGACGAACAGGGGGGACCAGCTCGGGTCGGTGAAGGCGGTGACGAGGATGTCGCCGGGCCCGACGTCGGCGGCCGCGACGTCGCGGACGACGCGGGCTCGCCCCTCGACGGTGCCGCTGGAGACCGCAAGGCCGACCAGCGCGCCCTCCGGCACGTCGTCGCGGTCGTAGGTGCCCGTGACGACCTCGCCCTCGTGGGTGAGCACCCGGGGCGGGGTGAGGCTCTCGTGCTCGCGGAAGGCGGCCCGGCGCTCCGCGATCAGCCGGGCGTCGGCCTCCTGGCTCCGTGCGACCTCCTGGAGCTCCGCGAAGGCGAGGAAGAACGCGTCCTCCTCGCCGTCGAGGACGCCCGCATCGACCAGCCGGCGCACCTCGCGCATGATCGCGCGCTTGTAGACGGCGAAGCGGGCGACGATCTCGTACTTCGGGTGCTCGCGGTACCCGATGAACGTGCGGACGCGGTCGATCATCGCCTTCGTCTCCTCCGCCTTCGCCGCGCCGTCCGGCAGGGCCCGGACCCGCTCGAGGAGGTCGCGCTCCGCCGCCAGCGCCGCCTGCCGGCCCGCCGCGACGCGCCGTGCACTTTCACCGGGCGCGAAGCTGTCGACGTCGGCGAGGATCAGGGGCACGAGCGCGGTGGGCCGCTCGCTCCAGCGCGGCCGGGTGATGTCGATCTCCCCGACGCAGCGCATGCCGTAGCGGTCGAGGAACGCGGAGATGGCCGTCCGCGCCTCGGGCCCGCCGGCGAGCCCGTCGAGGCCTTCGAGGAACCCGTCGTCGACGGCGTCGCGCAGGTGGGCGACGACCTCCGGGTGGGGGCGGACCGCATCGGCGACGTCGAGCAGCGCGAGGCCCATCTCCGACGAGACGTTGTCCGGGGCGGAGAGGGTCAGCGCGTCGGCCGCGTGCGTCACGCCCAGCCAGTCGCCCAGGTGCGCGTCGAGCCACTCCGAGGCCGCCATCGCCGTCATGTAGACCTGCGCGCTCTCCGGATCGAAGACCAGTGCCTTGAACGCCTCGAGGTCGGCGAGCACGGCATCGAGGGACGCCGGCCCGGTCAAGCCATCGAGTGCGGCGGCCGCCGCCGCGTTGGCCGCGGCGGCGCGCGCGACGAGGCGCGTGACGATCGCCCGGTCGGTCTCGATGGGCGCCACCGTCGGTGCGAACGCCTTCATGGGCGGCGTCCCGTCGTCGGGCACCAGCGGGACGATGCCGCGGTCGACGATCTCCCGCAGCGCGCCGGCGGTCAGCGGATCCCCCGTGCCGAACATCGCGAGGAACGCGTCCCGCGTCGCCGCCGAGGCCAGACCGGGGGCGACGTCGACGAACAGCCGGCTGCCGGCCTCGTACATGCGCGGCTTGGCCAGTTGCTGCCAGAGCGACCGCCCGAGCGGCTTCATCGCGTCGGTCATCATCTGCTGGTGGCCGACGGAGAGGTAGACGTGCGGCTCGTCGTCGCCGGCGTCGGGCACCGGGAACAGCGTCGTGATCGGCCGGCTCTGGACGATGTGGATCTCGTCGCCGGCCAGGCACCACTCGATGTCCTGCGGGCGGCCGAAGTGCGCCTCGATGCGCCGGCCGAGCCGCTCGAGCCGCACGACCTGCGCCTCCGTGAGCACCGGCCGCTCGTCTGTGCCGGCCACCGCGCCGTCACGCACCGTGTACGCGTCCGGGACGACCTGGCCTGAGACAAGGGCGTCGCCCAGACCGGCCACGGCCTCGACCGCGCTCACCCGCCGGTTGCCCGTGACGGGGTCGGCGGTGAAGAGCACCCCGGCCGCGTCCGCGGGAACCATCCGCTGCACGACCACCGCCATCTCCACCGCCTCGTCTAGGCCCTGGAGCGCCCGGTAGGCGACAGCGCGCTCGGTGAACGCCGAGGCCCAGCAGCGACGGACGTGCTCGAGCACCGCGTCCGCGCCGACCACGTCGAGGAAGGAGTCGTGCTGCCCGGCGAACGAGGCGCCGACCGCGTCCTCCGCGGTCGCGCTGGAGCGCACGGCGAACGCCGTGCCGGCCCCGTACGCCTCCACCGCAGCGCGCACCTCGTCCTCGAGGCGCTCGGACCGGACCGCGTCCGTCGTCACGCAGAAGCCCGGCGGCACCCGCACGCCCTCGATCCGCATGAGCTCACCGAGGCTCGCGCCCTTGCCGCCGACCCGGGCGACGTCCGCCCCGACCACGTCCTGCAGATCCACCACCAACTGCGTCAAAACCGCTCCGTTCCTCGCTTGCGGCGAGGAACTATGAGGCACATGGGGGGGCTTGAAACAAGCCCCCCTATGCGGGATACTCTTGATGTGGAGGGGGTTGCGGGACCCCGTCTCAGGCGGTCCAGTCGTCCTCGACCGGCTCGCCGTCGCCCGGGACATGCGGGCCGAACGCCAGGAACTCGAGCCCTTCGTCGCCGGCCTCGAAGGCGCGCGTCGTCCGCGGCGCCACGCGGATCGCGTCGAGCACCTTCACGTCGCGGATCTCGTCGCCCAGCTTGACCCGTCCGGCGCCGCCGAGGATGACGTAGACCTCCTCCGCGCCCGAGTGGCGGTGGGTGAACGGGCTGCGCTTGCCCGGGTGCAGGCGGAAGAAGATCGCGCCGGTGGCCTCGGCGTCGAGGGCGCCGCGGGCGGCGCGCGCCTCCCAGCGATGGTCGAGCCCGTTCGCGGGGGCGACGTCCTCGACGTCGCCGAGGTTCAGGTGGGTGAAGTCGGAGGCCATGGCCGCGTCATACCCGGCGTGTGACCACCCAATGATGCTTGCCGAGCGGTCGCGTCCGCGCGAAGCCGTGGCGCTCGAACTGCTCCACCGTCCCGTTGTGCAGGAAGGACGACGACACCTTGCGGCCGGCGATCGCCTCCGGGTAGCTCTCCACGACCCCGCCGCCGAGGCGGCCGATCTCGGCGACCGCGCCGGCCAGCGCGGCGTCGGCGACCCCGCGCCGCCGGCTGCGCTTGTCGACGAAGAAGCAGGTGATGCGCCAATCGGGCAGCGCGCCCAGCCCCTCCCGGTAGGCCTTCGCCCGCTTGATGCGCGACAGCTCATCGGGCGACCCGAACTGGCACCAGCCCACGGCGGCGTCGCCGTCGAAGACGAGCGCGGCGTGGGCGCGGCCCTCGCGGACGCGCGCCTCCTTGGCACCGCGGTTGTCGTCGGAGAAGCCCTCCGGGTGGAACCCCATGCACCAGCAGCCGCCCCAGACGCCGTTGTTGCGCTCCACCAGCGCGGCGAAGGCGTCCCAGGTCGCCGGTTCCAGTGCTCGCGTGGTCAGCTCCGCCACGGCCGGGTTCCTATCAGCCTGAACCGCGTGGGGCGTGGGTATGGCCGGGGGGATGACCTTGGGGCGAACCCGACCCGTGCCGTTCTATCCCGCCGGACATGCCGACGAGGCCCGGCGCCCGCGATCATCCGCGCCGCCCGCATGAGCACGGTCATCCGCGAATCGTTCAACGAGGTCTTCGCCCCCGGCGGGCTGGCGCGTCCCCACGCGGCGCAGCTGGCGCACGCGCTGAGCGACCTCGGGCCGCACCAGCTCGCGGAGGCGGGCATGCGCCGCGACGCCATCTTCATGCAGCAGGGCATCACCTTCGACGCCGCAGGCCCGGACGCGGAAGGCCCCATCTACGACCGGCCGTTCCCGCTCGACCTCGTCCCGCGGATCATCCCCGCGGAGGAGTGGGACGCCATCGAGGTCGGCCTGTGCCAGCGGATCAAGGCGCTCAACGCCTTCGTGGACGACGTCTACCACGGCCGCGAGATCGTGCACGACGGCATCGTCCCGTGGGACCTCATCGTCTCCCGGCCGGCCTTCGCGCGCGCCGCGCACGACATCCGCCCGCCCGGCGGCGTCTACTGCCACGTGTCCGGCTGCGACCTCGTCCGCGACTCCGACGGCAGCTGGAAGGTGCTCGAGGACAACGTCCGCACCCCGAGCGGCATCTCGTACGTGCTCGAGAACCGCAACGCCATGACCCGGCTGCTCCCGCGGCTGTTCGCGGACTACCGGGTGCGGCCGGTCGATCACTACCCGACGCTGCTCCGCCGTGCCCTCAACGAGGTCGCACCCGTCGGCACCGAGGAGGACCCGACGGTGGTCGTGTGGACCCCGGGCCCCTTCAACTCCGCCTACTTCGAGCACGCGTTCCTGGCCCGCCAGATGGGCGTGGAGCTCGTGGAGGCGTCCGACCTGGTCGTCCACGACGCCACCTGCTTCATGCGCACGACGTCCGGTCTGCAGCGCGTCCACGCGATCTACCGCCGCATCGACGACGACTTCATGGACCCGCTGGAGTTCCGGCCCGACTCCGTGCTCGGCGTGCCCGGGCTGATGCGCGCCTACCGGGCCGGGACGGTGGCGATCGTCAACGCGGTGGGGACGGGCGTCGCCGACGACAAGGCGATCTACCACTACGTCCCGGAGATGATCCGGTACTACCTCGGCGAGGCGCCGCTGCTCGACAACGTCAAGACCTACCTGATGGCCGACCGGGAGGTCCGCAACGAGTGCCTGGCGCGCCTCGGCGAGCTCGTGGTCAAGCCGACCTCCGAGTCGGGGGGCAAGGGCGTCTTCATCGGCCCGGGCGCCACGGAGGAGCAGGTCGCCGCGCAGGCCGCCGAGGTGCGGCGGGATCCCGAGCGCTGGATCGCCCAGGAGCTCGTGCAGCTCTCCACCGTTCCGACGGCCATGCCCGACGGCTCGCTCGTCCCCCGCCACGTCGACCTGCGCCCGTTCGCCGTCATGGGGGAGAAGGTCTCGATCATCCCCGGCGGCCTGACCCGCGTCGCCCTCCAGGAAGGCTCCATGATCGTCAACTCCTCGCAGGGCGGCGGCTCCAAGGACACCTGGGTGCTCGAATCCGACCAACCGGCGCCGGGCGACCAGCCGACGACGGAGTTCACGCCCGTGCGCATGCCCGGCCTGAACTCGGGCGGCGACTGGATGGAGCAGCAACAGCAACAGCAGCAACAGCGCGCATGCTGAGCCGGATCGCCCACGAGCTGTACTGGATCGGCCGCCGCCTGAGCCGCGCGGAGCACACCGCGCGCATGCTGGACGGCGTCTTCCACGCCGACCTCCAGGCCCGCCCGGACAACCCGACGCAGTGGCGGCTGAGCTGGGACAGCCTGCTCGCGATCATGGGCGCCGAGCACCCGTCGGAGCTGCCCGCCACGCGCGAGGAGGTGCTCACCCGCCTCACGCTCGATCCGGACGACCCCGCCGCGATCATGCACTGCGTGTCGCGTGCGCGAGCGGGCGCGCGGACCGTGCGCGACGTGTTCTCGGCGGAGATGTGGGAGGCGATCAACACGTTCCACCTCAGCCTCATGCGCCAGGACGTGTCGGCCGCGCTGCGGGCCGGGCCGTACTCCCTCTACGCCCTCGTCCGCGAGCGCTGCGGGCTGTTCTGGGGGGTGACGCGGCGGACGATGCTCCGCGACGAGGCCAGCGCGTTCCTGGAGGCCGGCGCCGCCATCGAGGCCGCGGACATGGTGCTGCGGATGCTGCGCGTCGCGCTGCCGCCGCGCGAGGGCGCGCTCGAGTCGGAGAGCCACCTCCGCGACGGCCAGGCCCTCGCCGTCCTGCAGGCCGTCGGCGGCGTGCAGGCCTACCGCCGCGCCATCCCCGCACCACCGCTCGCCGGCCCGGTCGCCCGGTTCCTGCTCTACGAACGCGCGTATCCGGACGCCGTCGCCTCGTCCGTCGACGTCCTCCACGCCGCGCTCACCTCCGCCGACCACCAGGCGCGCAACAGCCCGCCGGTCCTGCGCGTCGGGCGCCTCCTGGCCGACCTCGAGTTCCGCTCCCGCGCCTCCCTGGAGGACGCCGACCTGCCTGGCACCCTGTCGCAGGTGCAGCGCGAGCTGCTGCACGTCGACGCCGACATCACGCACCGCTACTTCGGCGGAGCGGCGGCCGCCCATCGACTGATCACCGCATGAACTTCGCCATCCGCTACCTCACCGAGTACCGCTACGAGGCGCCGGTCACCGACAACCTCAACGCGCTGCGCGCCCGGCCGGCCGTCACGACCACGCAAGAGGTCGAGGACTTCGGCGTGCGCATCGAGCCCGAGGCCCGCCTGTCCACCCATGCGGACTACTTCGGCACGTCCGTGATCGAGTTCGGCATCACCCGCCCGCACGAGCACCTCGCGGTCGACGTCCGCGCGCGGGTCTCGACGTCGGCGCCGAAGGACCCGCCGGACCCCGCCTGGGACGCGCTCGAGGCGTCCGGCTACCGGCAGGCGGGCATCGAGTACCTGCTGCCGTGGAGCTCGGACTCCCACGACATCCGCATCGACGAGATCGTGGGGGAGACCCGCGCCGGGACGCCGCTCTCGACGCTGACCAAGCTCGTGGAGCTGATCCCCGACCGCTTCGCCTATCGCACTGGCGTCACCTACGTGGGCTCGACGGTCGAGGACCTGCTCGACGCAGGCGCCGGCGTCTGCCAGGACTTCGCCCACCTGGCGCTCCTCGCCCTGCGCCGCAACGGCATCGCCGCGCGCTACGTGTCCGGCTACTTCTTCGCGCCGCCGACCGACGACGCGTCCGCGGACTCGGCGGAGGTCGACACCCACGCCTGGGTCGAGGCCCTGCTGCCCAACGGCGGCGAGCCGAAGTGGGTCGGCCTCGATCCGACCAACCGCTGCCTCACGGGGGAGCAGCACGTCAAGATCGGCCACGGCCGCTCCTACGCCGACGTGCCGCCGATCAAGGGCGTCTACCGCGGCGCCGGCACCACGGACCTCAGCGTCGTGGTGAAGATGCAGAAGCTGGGGTAGAAGCCCCGCCATGAGCGAGGGGACGCTGGAGAAGGGCCTCAAGCCGCGCCACATGACCATGATCTCGCTCGGCGGGGTCATCGGTGCCGGGCTGTTCGTCGGGCTCGGGCGCCGTCATGAACACGACGGGGCCCGCCGCGATCCTGTCCTACCTCGCGGCCGGGTTGCTGGTCGTGCTGGTGATGCGGATGCTCGGCGAGATGGCCGTGGCGGACCCGACCGTCGGCTCCTTCGTCGAGTACGCCCGCAAGGCGCTGGGCGACCAGGGCGGCTTCATGATCGGCTGGCTGTACTGGTACTTCTGGGCGATCGTCCTCGCCATCGAGGCGACGGCGGGCGCCGAGATCATCCGCAACTGGATCGACGCGCCGCAGTGGCTGATGGCGCTGATCCTGATGACGGCGCTGACCGCCACGAACCTGACGTCCGTCAAGAACTACGGCGAGTTCGAGTTCTGGTTCGCGTCCATCAAGGTCGTGGCGATCATCGTCTTCATCCTGATCGCGATCGGCTACCTGCTGGGCATCGGCGGGGACTCGCCGGGGCTCTCGAACCTGACCACGGACGGCGGCTTCTTCGCCCAGGGCGGCGTCGCGGTGCTGAGCGGCATCGTCGTGGTGATCTTCGCCTTCATCGGCGCGGAGATCGTCACCATCGCGGCGGCCGAGTCCGAGTCGCCGGAGAAGGCCGTGGCCAAGGCGACCAGCGCGATCGTCTGGCGCGTGCTCGTCTTCTACGTCCTGTCGGTCTTCCTCGTCGTCGCGATCCTGCCGTGGAACGACTCGGAGGTCGGCAACTCGCCCTTCATCGCGGCGCTGGACAAGATCGGCATCGCGGGCGCGGCGGACATCATGAACGCGATCGTCGTCACCGCCGTGCTGAGCTGCCTGAACTCGGGCATCTACACGGGCTCGCGCATGCTCTTCTCGCTGGCCAAGCGCGGCTACGCGCCGCAGGCGCTGGTGGAGACGAACGGGCGCGGCGTGCCGGTCAAGGGGATCCTGCTGACCGTCTCCATCGGCTTCCTCAGCGTGATCGCCAACGCCATCTCGCCCGACACGGTGTTCGAGTTCCTGGTCAACTCGAGCGGCGCGGTCGCCCTGTTCTGCTACCTCGGCATCGCCGTCTCGCAGCTGATCCTGCGGCGGCGCCGGGACGACGAGGAGCTGACGCTGAAGATGTGGCTGTTCCCGTACCTGACCATCGCCACCATCGTCGCGATCGTCGTGGTCATCCTCGCGATGGCGACGGTCGAAGGAGGTGCGCTCGCAGCTCTACGTCAGCCTGATCTCCCTGGGCGTCGTCGCGCTGGCCGGCTGGCTGCACCTGCGCCGGCGGGGTACCGTCACGCCCAGTGCTGCTGGCGGTACCCAACCTGTCTGAGGGCACGGGCGCGCTCGCGCCCGCCTTCGGGCCCGACGTGATCGACGTCCACGCGGACGTCCACCACAACCGCACGGTGGTCACGATGCCCGCGGACCTCGAGGCGCTGCTGGGCGGGATCCGCGCGGCGATCGAGGCGATCGACCTGCGCGCGCACGCGGGCGTGCACCCGCGCGTGGGCGCCGTCGACGTCGCGCCCATCGTCTTCACCCACCCGTCCGAGCGTGGGGCGGCCGTGGCCATGGCGCTCGTGCTCGCGGAGGAGATCGGGGGCCTCGGGGTGCCCGTCCACCTCTACGGGATGCTCGGCCGCACGCGCGCGGAGGTGCGCAGGGACCCCGGCCGCGCCGACTTCGGTCCCCAGGACGCGCACGCCACGGCGGGCCGCACCCTCGTCACCGCCCGCCCGCCGCTGACGGCCTTCAACGTCTACGTCGACGCGACCCTCGAGCGCGCGAAGGAGATCGCCGCCGTGGTGCGGCGGTTGCCGGGCGTCGTGGCCCTCGGCGTCCCCGTGGGTGACCGCATCCAGGTCACCGCGAACCTCGAGGGGACGACGACGCCCGAGCAGTTCACCGCGGCGGTCGCGGAGCACGCCCCCGTGACCGGCACGGAGCTCGTCGGGCTCGACGCCCGCTTCATAGACTGATCCGCATGGCCCAGACGAAGCGCAAGCGCCGGACCAAGCACCGCGGCAACGCTGCCGGGATGGTCGAGGTCCGGGGCCGGACGAGCAAGTCCGCCGCAGGCGCTCCGGCCAAGAACGGCAACGGCCGCGCCACCACGGCACGGGGGCCCCGCGGCGTGCCGCTGCGCCCGCCGACGCTGAAGGGCGCCGCGCTGAAGGCCGTCTTCGGCGTGGTCATCCTCTTCGTCTTCTTCCGCTTCGTCGGCAACAAGAACACGACGGGGGAGGCGCTCGCCTTCTGCGCCGTGGCCTTCGTCCTCTACACGCCGATCATGTTCTGGACCGACAAGTTCATCTACCAGCGCAAGACCCGCGCCGCCGCAGTCAAACGCTGATGGACGTCCGCATGCTCACCGTCGGTCCGGTGCAGGAGAACTGCTTCATCGCCGTGCAGGACGGCCGCGCGTTCGTCGTCGACCCGGGGGACGAGGCGGAGAAGATCCTCGAGGCGATCGGGGACACGCCCGTCGAGGCGATCCTGCTCACCCACACGCACTTCGACCACGTCGGCGCCGTCGCGCCCGTGGCCCGCGCCACCGGCGCGCCCGTCTACTGCCCGGCGCTCGAGAAGCACGTCCTGGCCAACGTCATGGACTACGTCCCGTGGCCCGGCTTCGGCCCGTTCGAGAGCTACGAGGCCGACCACCTGCTCGAGGGCGGCGAGCGGCTGCAGATCGCCGGCCTCGACATCGACGTCATCTTCACCCCCGGCCACTCGCCGGGCCACGTCTCCTTCTCCATCCCCGACCAGGGCGCCCTGTTCAGCGGCGACGTCCTGTTCCAGTCGAGCATCGGCCGGACCGACCTGCCCGGCGGCGACCACGCCCGGCTGCTGCAGTCGATCGGCGAACTGCTGGAGGCGCTGCCGGCGGAGACGCACGTCCTGCCGGGGCACATGGGGCCGACCACCCTCGGCGTCGAGCGCGCCACCAACCCGTTCCTGCAAGAGCTCGTTTGAGCGACAGGCTGCAAGCCCCCAAGGGCACGTACGACGTGCTCGGCGAGGACGCGCTCGCCCGCGACGCGCTGGAGCACACGGCGCGCAGCATCCTCGACCGCGCCGGGTACGAGCGCATCGAGACGCCCGCCTTCGAGCCGACGGAGCTGTTCGCCCGCGGCGTCGGCGCCTCCACGGACATCGTGCGCAAGGAGATGTACTCCTTCGAGGACGCCGGCGGCCGGTCGCTGACGCTGCGCCCGGAGGGGACCGCACCCGTGTGCCGCGCCTACATGGAGCACGGGATGCACAAGCGCCCGCAGCCCGTGAAGCTCTGGTACCTGTCGAGCTTCTTCCGCGCGGAACAGCCGCAGAAGGGCCGCTACCGGCAGTTCTGGCAGCTCGGCGCCGAGGCGATCGGGTCCGCCGACCCCGCCGTCGACGCGGAGCTGATCGTCCTGCTCGCCGAGCTCCTCGAGCAGCTCGGGTCCCAGGGCATCCGGCTGCGGATCGGGTCACTCGGCACGCCCGAGTCGCGCGCCGCGTACCGCGAGGAGCTGCTCGCCTACATCGCCACGCTCGGCCTGGACGCCGAGGGGATGGCCCGCGCGGAGGAGAACCCGCTGCGGTTGTTCGACTCCATGCCGGACCGCATGGCCGACGCCCCGCGGCTGCTCGACCGCCTCGACGACGAGGACCGCGACCACTTCGCGGAGGTCCGCGCGATGCTCGACGGCGTCGGCATCGGCTACGAGATCGACACGACGCTCGTGCGCGGCCTGGACTACTACACGCGCACCGTCTTCGAGTTCACCTCCGACGCGCTCGGCGCGCAGTCGGGCGTGGGCGGCGGCGGGCGCTACGACGGGCTCATCGCGCAGCTCGGCGGCGCGCCGACCCCCGGCGTCGGCTGGGCGGCCGGCGTCGAGCGCATGCTCATGAGCTCCATGCAGGCCGCCGTGGCCCAGCCGCCGGTCGAGCTCTACGTCGTCGCGGCCGAGCCGCAGCTGCGCGCGGGCGCCTTCCGGCTGGCCGCGGAGGCGCGCCGCCACGGCCACTTCGCCCGCCTGGAGCTCGCGGGCCGGTCGATCAAGGGCGTCTTCAAGCAGGCCGACCGGCTCGGCGCTCGCTACGTTGCCGTGCTCGGCCCGGGCGGCGTCGACCTCAAGGACATGGAGTCCGGGGAGCAGCAGACCGTGCCCTACGAGAACGTCATGCACCACATCTCCCGCAAGCTCTAGATGCGCACGCCGCGCGCCAACGCAGTACCGCGACCGCTGGGCGGGGGAGCTGCGGTCGTCCGACGTCGGCCAGACCGTGCGCGTCGCCGGCTGGGTGCACCGCCGCCGCGACCACGGTGGCCTGATCTTCATCGACCTGCGCGACCGCTCCGGCCTGCTGCAGCTCGTCTTCCACCCGGGCGGCCACCCGCGCTTCGAGCTGGCCGAGTCGCTGCGCTCCGAGCACGTCATCAGCGTCGCCGGCGAGGTCGTCGGCGCGCGAGGCCGGGCGCCGTGAACCCGAACCTGGAGACGGGGGAGATCGAGCTGTCCGTCGGCGGCCGTCGAGCGGCTCGCGGTCGCCGCCACGCCGCCCTTCCCGGTCGACGACGAGACGATCTCCGTCGGCGAGGACCTGCGCCTGGCCAACCGCGTCGTCGACCTGCGCCGCGCGCAGATGACGCGCAACCTGACCATCCGCTCCAAGGTCAACCAGGCGATGCGCTCCTACCTCGACGCGCACGACTTCCTCGAGGTCGAGACGCCGATCCTCACCCGCTCGACGCCCGAGGGCGCCCGCGACTTCCTGGTCCCCGCCCGCCGCGCGCCCGGCGCCTTCTACGCGCTGCCGCAGTCCCCGCAGCTGTTCAAGCAGCTGCTGATGGTCAGCGGGCTACGAGCGCTACTTCCAGATCGCCCGCTGCTTCCGCGACGAGGACCTGCGCGCCGACCGTCAGCCGGAGTTCACCCAGCTCGACGTGGAGATGTCCTTCGTCGACGAGGACGACGTCATGGCCCTGATGGAGGGCGTGATGGCCGCCGTCTTCGAGGCGACGGGCTTTCCCATCGACGCGCCGCCGTGGCCACGGATGACCTACGCCGACGCGATCGCCCGCTACGGCTCGGACAAGCCCGACCTGCGCTTCGGCCTCGAGTTCCACGGCCTCGACGTGACCGGCACGGAGTTCCGGGTGCTGGGGGGCGCGACGGACCTGCGCGGCTTCAACGCCGGCGCGCGCGAGGTCGCCCGCAAGGACCTCGACGCGCTCACGGAGCACGCCAAGCGCCACGGTGCGAAGGGCCTCATCTGGGCCGTCGTGGGGGAGGACGGCCTGTGGGCGCGCACCTCCGCCGGTCCACTGGAGGACGAGCACCGCCGGCGCATCAGCGCGACGCTGTCCGCCTCCGAGGGCGACCTGCTGCTGATCGTCGCCGACGCCACGGAGGCCCTGGGCGAGCTGCGCCTGGAGATCGCGCGCCGCTACGGCCTCACGGAGGGCCGGCCCAACGCCGCGACCTGGGTCACCGACTTCCCGATGTTCGAGACCAACCAGGACGGCACCCTCACGGCGATGCACCACCCGTTCACCGCGCCCAAGGGAGAGCGGTCTCTCGCGCGGGTACGACCTGGCCCTCAACGGCGCGGAGATCGGCGGCGGTTCCATCCGCATCCACGACGTCGAGGTCCAGAAGCAGGTCTTCGAGCAACTGGGCATCTCCGACGAGGAGGCCCAGGCGCGCTTCGGCTTCCTGCTCGACGGCCTGCGCTACGGCGCGCCCCCGCACGGCGGCATCGCCATGGGCATCGACCGCGTCGTCGCGATGATCGCCGGCGAGCCGTCCATCCGCGACGTCATCGCCTTCCCCAAGACGGCCTCCGGCTCGGACCCCCTCACGGGCGCCCCGGCCCCCGTCGACCGCGAGCAGCTCGACGAGCTGTTCCTGCGCTCGACCGCCCCGCCGACCTGAGAAAAAGGGTCAGACCCTTTTTTCTCAAGCGGGGCTGAGGCCGTGCCGATGACGAGAGGGACATGGATCAGATCTCGCCTCCGATGCGCATCGTCCTGGCCGTCGCGGTGGTCTTCCTCGCGGCCTACATGTTGGTGCTGAAGCCCAAGGACGAGACCACCGCACCCGCCGCCGCCCCGACCACCCCGGCCACCGCCAGCGCGACCGACGACAACAAGGCGTCGACCAGCCTGGGCAAGGCCGTCGAGGGCGCCCGCGGCGCCGCCGCCGCCACCGAGGCCAAGCAGGACGCCGAGGCCGTCGCCTCCGGCGAGGAGACGACCAACGCCCCGAGCACGTCCGCCACGACGCCCTCGACCAAGACCGCGCCGAAGACCACGCCCGCCAAGCCGGCCGACCCCGCGCTGGCCAAGCTGCCCAAGTGGCTGCAGGACAGCATGGACAAGAAGGTCGTCGCCATCCTCTTCACCAACGACAAGGCCGCCGACGACCGCCGCACCCGCGCCGCCCTCAAGCAGGCGTTCACCGCCCACGGCAAGGTCGTCAAGCGCGCCGTCCCCATCTCCCAGATCGCCAAGTACCGGCCGGTCGCCCAGGGCGTCGACGTCCAGCAGTCGCCGACGCTGATGGTCATCGACCGCAACCGCGGCGCCCAGTCGCTGGTCGGCTACTCGAGCGTCGACGCGATCAACCAGGCGATCATCGACGGCCTGCTCGCCACGGACGTCCCCGTCCGCAAGGTCGAGTTACCTCCAGAAGGTCCGCTCCGAGTGCCGCCAGATCGCCACCGCGCAGATCATCGGCCAGACCGACGGCGACACCTTCGGCGGGGCCAAGAAGAACCTCGACCACATCATCGCCGTCAACGCATCGTCGCTGGGCACGCTGCGCAACGCCGCCGCGCCGGCCAAGTACCGCGGCCTCAAGCGCACGGTCAACAGCTTCCTGGCCTCGCAGCTGAGCATCTTCCGCGCCGTCAAGACGGTGGCGGTCGGCGGCAAGGCCATCGACAGTGTCAAGCAGAACCAGCTGCTGCGCCGCAACGACCGCCTGCAGGAGCGCACGGGCCTCGAGCTCGCCGCGGTCGGCATCAACGCCTGCACCTGAACCGAAACTTCCTCGCACACTCCTCCTCCTCAAATGCCGCACGGGGCCCGCTCACAAGGCGGGCCCTTTGCGTTGGGCGCCGTAGCCTGGGAGGCGTGTTCCGCGAGCACCTCGAGTACCCCGTCGGCCGCGGGCCTGACCGCCGGCGAGCGGGGGTCGGCCGGCGGCGCGCTGTGCGGCGACCTGGTCACCGTGTCCGTGCGGGTGGAGGGCGACCGCGTCGTCGCGATGGGGTGGGAGGCGAGCGGCTGCGGCGCCACGCACGCGGCGGCCTCCGCCGCCACCTCGCTCGCGCTCGACGAGGACGTCTTCACCGCCGCGCGGGTGTCGACCGCCACGATCTCGGCGGCGCTCGGCGGCCTCTCGCCGGGCAAGGTCCACGCCGCCGAGCTCGTCTGCGACGCCTTCCACTCCGCGCTCGGCGCCGCCGTGCGCACCGGCGCGGCCGTGCCCGCGTGGGGCGGGACGGTCGTGGCGATGAGCGGCGGGGTGGACTCGGCCGTCGCCGCGCTGCTGTGCGAGGACGCGGTCGGCGTCACGGTCGAGCTCTGGCGCGACCCGGAGAACGACGCGGAGGCCTCCTGCTGCTCGGCTTCGGCCGTGCGCGCGGCCCGGTCCATGGCCCACGGGCTGGGCATGGCGCACTTCACGCTCGACCTGCGCGACGAGTTCCGCGCCGGGGTGGTCGACCCCTGGCTGGCCGACCACGCCGCCGGCCTGACCCCCAACCCGTGCGTGCGCTGCAACGGCCACGTCCGCCTGGACGCGATGCTCGCCTTCGCCGATCGCCTCGGGGCTCGCGACCTCGCCACGGGCCATTACGCGCGCATCGACGCCGACGGCCGGCTGCGGGCCGGTGCGGACCCCGCGAAGGACCAGGCCTACATGCTGGCCGCCACCGCGCCCGCGACGCTGGCGCGGCTGCGCTTCCCGCTGGGTGAGCTGACCAAGCCGGAGGTCCGCACCCTCGCGCAGGAGGCCGGGATGCCCGTGGCGGGCAAGGCGGAGTCCCAGGACCTGTGCTTCCTCGCCGGCGTCGGCAAGGCCGCGTTCCTGCGCCGCCACGGCGCGCCCGACGTCCCCGGCGAGATCGTCCGCGACGGCGAGGTGGTCGGTCGCCACGACGGCGCGTCCGGCTTCACCGTCGGCCAGCGCAAGGGCATCCGGGTCGCGGCGGAGGAGCCGCTCTACGTCCTGCGCAAGACCGGCGCCACGGTCACGGTGGGCCGCAAGGCGGAACTGGAGACGCGCGAGGTGCGGGTGCGGGACGCGGTCGTCCACGCGTCACCTGACCGGGTCCGCCTGCGGTACCGCTCCCGCTCGGTGGGCTGTCGCCTCGAGGGCGAGCACGTGCACCTCGACGAGCCGGTCGACGGCGTCGCCCCGGGGCAGGTCGCCGTCTTCTACGCGGGCGACTCAGTCGTGGGCCACGGGACGATCCTCTAGCTGCGCCCGCAGCTGCGCGCCGCGCTCGTCGAGCTCGGCCTTGTGCCGGCGGTGGCGCCAGTAGAGGAAGCCGACGATGCCCACCGCGACGGCGACGGCGCCGTAGACGCCGATCTTTGAGATGACGTCCGCGAAGGCGTGGCCGGCGTAGTAGGCGCCGATGCCGACGCCGGTGGCCCAGCAGATGCCGCCGAGGGCGTTCCAGAAGACGAACGTCGGCCACGACATCTTGTTCATCCCGGCCAGCCAGGCGGAGGCGATGCGCAGGCCCGCGAACCAGCGTCCGAAGAAGACCGCCTTGGGACCGTGCTTGGCGAAGAAGGGCTCGCCCATGTCGAGCAGGGCGAGGCGCTGGTTGTACATCGGCCCCTCCTTGGTGAAGACCCGACGGCCGTACTTGCGGCCGATCGCGAAGCCGACGTTGTCGCCGATGATCGCCGCGGCGGCGGCCAGGACGATGAGCAGCTCGATGTTGACCTTGCCCTCGTGGGCGAGGATCGCGGAGGCGATCAGCGCCGCCTCGCCGGGCACCGGAATGCCCATCGTCTCGATCGTGATCAGGCCGAAAGTCGCGATGTAGGCGATCTTCGGCGAGATGTTCACGAAGGCGAGGAGGACCACGGGCCGAGACTACTCTCAGCCTCCGATGCGTTCGGACGAGATCCGCGAGACCTTCCTGGGCTTCTTCGAGGAGCGTGGCCACCTGCGTCAGCGCTCCGGCTCGCTGGTGCCACCGGCCAACGACACGTCCGTGCTGCTCACCACCGCGGGCATGCAACCGTTCAAGCCGTACTTCGCCGGCAAGGAGACGCCGCCGCGCTCGCTGCTGACGAGCTGCCAGAAGTGCTTCCGGACCGTCGACATCGAGGTCGTCGGCACCACCACCCGGCACCTCACCTGCTTCGAGATGCTGGGCAACTTCTCCATCGGCGAGTACTTCAAGGCCGGTGCGGTCGAGTTCGCCTGGGACCTCAGCCTCAACGGCCTCGGGTTCGAGCCCGAGTCGATCTGGGTGACGGTCCACGAGGGCGACGACGCGCTGGGCCTGGGCCCGGACGAGGAGGCCATCGCCGCCTGGGAGGCCATCGGCGTCCCGCGCGAGCGCATCGTCCTGCTGCCGTCCAGCGAGAACTTCTGGTCCTCGGGTCCCGTCGGCCCGTGCGGTCCGTGCTCGGAGCTCTACCTCGACCGCGGCCTCGACTGGGGGACGGAGGACGACCTCCCGGGCGGCGACAACGAGCGCTTCCTGGAGTTCTGGAACCTCGTGTTCATGCAGTACGACCGTGACGAGGCGGGCGTGCTGACGCCGCTGCCCCAGCAGAACATCGACACGGGGCTCGGCCTCGAGCGCCAGGCGCTCATCCAGCAGGGCGTGGACTCCGTCTTCGACATCGACACCTTCGTCCCGCTCATGGACCTCGGAAAGGAGCTCGCGTCCACGCCCGACGAGCGCGCGCTGCGCATCCTCGCCGACCACGCGCGCGGGATGAGCTTCCTGATCGCCGACGGCGTCGTCCCCTCCAACGAGGAGCGCGGCTACGTGCTGCGCAAGGTCATGCGCCGGGCCATCCACCAGGGCCGGCGGATGGGCATCGAGGGCGCCTTCCTCACCAAGTACGCCGACGTCGTGCGCGAGACGATGGGCGCCGCCTACCCCGAGATCCTCGACCAGCGCTCCTCCATCGACATGTGGCTCGGCCGCGAGGAGGAGGCCTTCGGGCGCACCATCGAGTCCGGCCAGAAGCTGCTCGAGGACATGATCGAGCGCGCGCGCTCCGCCGGCCAGGAGGGCATCGGCGCCGACAACGCGTTCCTGCTGCACGACACCTACGGCTTCCCCTTCGAGCTCACGAGCGAGATCGCGGCCGAGGCCGGCCTGGGGACGGACGCGCAGGGCTTCGAGGAGCTGATGGGCGAGCAGCGCGCCCGGGCCCGTGCCGGCGCCGGCCGCGGTGGGCGCGACGACCTGCGCGAGCGGGCCGCCGCGTTCGCGGGCACGGCCGCGCCGACGACCTTCACCGGCTACGCCAACCGGGAGCAGGCCACGGAGGTCGTGGCCGCCGCCGACGGCTTCGTCAAGCTCGCCGAGTCCCCCTTCTACGCCGAGGGCGGCGGGCAGGTCTCCGACAGCGGGACGATCGGCGACGTCGCCGTCAAGAGCGTCCTGCGGGTCGGCGACGATCAGGTGCTCGTGGTCGACGGCGACGTGCCGGTCGGCACCCGCGTCGTCGCCACGGTCGGCCCGGACCGTCGCGCGACGGAGTGCAACCACACGGCCACGCATCTGCTGCACGCCGCGTTGCGGGACACGCTCGGCCCGCACGTGCGCCAGGCCGGTTCCTACGTCGGCCCGGACAAGCTGCGCTTCGACTTCACCCACGGTGCCCCGCTCACGGCGGAGGAGCTGCGCGCCGTCGAGGACCGCGTCAACGCCGAGATCCAGGCCAACCGCCCCGTGCGGGCGATCACCACGACCCTCGACGAGGCGAAGGCGCTCGGCGCGATGGCGCTGTTCGGCGAGAAGTACGGCGACGTCGTGCGCATGGTCAGCGTGGGGGACGGCAGCTGGTCGCGCGAGCTGTGCGGCGGCACCCACGTCCGCGCCACGGCGGAGATCGGCGTCTGCAAGATCACCACGGAGACCTCCAGTGCCGCCAACGTACGCCGCATCGAGGCCGTCACCGGCCCGGCCGGCCTCGAGCTGTTGCGCGACCACGACCGGGTGCTCGGGGAGACGGCGAAGGCGTTGAAGACCGCGCCGGAGAACACCGCAGCCGCGGCCGCCGCGCTGGTCGCGGAGCGCAAGGCCGCCCGCAAGGAGCAGCAGAAGGCACCCGCTGCCGAGGTCGACACCGCCGGCGCCGAGGACATCGGCGGCGTGCGCGCGCTCGTGACGACGGTCGAGGCGGACGGGAAGGCCTTGCCGGCGCTCGCCGACCAGGCCCTCGGAAAGCTCGGCGACACCGCCGTGGTCGTCCTCGGCGCCCGCGGTGACGGGAAGGTCGCGCTGGTCGTGACGGCGACGCCGAAGGCCATCGAGCGTGGCGTCAAGGCCGGCGCGCTCGTCAAGACCGCGGCGGCCGTCGTCGGCGGCGGTGGCGGTGGGCGCGACACGATGGCGCAGGCCGGCGGCCGCGACCCCGAGAAGCTCCCCGAGGCGCTGGAGGCCGCGAAGGCCGCCATCGGCGCCGCCCTCGCTTGAGGGTCCTGGCCCTCGACCACGGGGCGGCGCGCTGCGGCGTCGCCGTCTCCGACCCCACGGGCACCCTCGCCACGCCGCTCCCGATCGTGGAGCGGCCGGACACGAAGAAGGGCCTCGCGCGCGTGCGGGCCGTGATCGCCGAGCGCGAGGTGGAGCGGGTCGTGGTCGGGCTGCCGCTGTCGCTCAGCGGGGGCGACTCCGACCAGACCCGCGCGGCCCGCGCGTTCGCCGAGCGCCTGCAGGCCACGATCGCCGTTCCGGTCGAGCTCTACGACGAGCGCTTCACCACCGCGATCGCCGCCCGCACGGGCGGCTCGGCGGCCGAGGACAGCCGCGCCGCGGCGGTCCTGCTGGAGGACTGGCTGGCGCAGGGCGGACGTTCGTACTAAAGGACGCAGCGAAACGTGACGACGCTGTCTGGAGTGGACAGCATCACGTCCCCACCCGCACCTCCGTCGCTCGCCCTCCGCGGCCCCGACGCCGCGCTCGATCAGCTGCTGCGGCTGATCATCGAGGGCTTCTTCGTCCTCACCGACGGCCAGGGCCACCTGTCGAAGTGGAGCGATCCCGCCGAGATGCTCTTCGGTCACGCCGCCGACGACGCGCTGATGGAGCCGTTCTTCGGCAAGCTCGTCTCCACGGCGTCAGCTGACCCCGGAGGCCGACCGCTGGCGCGCGTTCCTCGAGACGGGGGAGACGCCCGGCCCGGCCGGCACCGTGCGCGTCGACGCAAACCGCCCGGACGGCGGCACCTTCGCGATGGAGACCGTCTTCATCCCCGTCAAGCTCGACGAGGGCTTCGACTTCTCCCTCTTCCTGGAGGACCTCGGCTTCGAGCTGCCCATCGACATGATGCTGCTGCGCATGCGCCAGCAGCACCCGGTCGTGGTGCGCGCGCTGCGCTCCGCGCTGGAGGCCGCGCCGCAGCCGTGGGACGGGGTCCGCACCGCCGGCACGCTCGTCGCCTTCCACGCGCTCGAGGCCGACGCCGTGGATGGACCAGGCGTGGGAGCGCCGCCAGGCCGAGCAGGCCGAGGCCGAGGCCGAGCTGCAGTCGCGCATCGAGATGCTCGAGGCGCCCGAGGTCCAGGGCACCGACGTCTACGACCTCGACGACGCCCGCGCCGTCATCGACCGCCTGCGCTGGGCGACGGAGCGCATCGAGGAGCTCGAGGAGCGCTCGCGGATCGCCGACGACGCCGGTCCTGCAGGCCGGCGAGGCCCGCGTCCGCGCCGAGGCCGCCGAGAAGCGCCGTCCTCGACGCCCGCGCCGAGATCTCCGGCGTGCTCGCCGAGCGTCCCGTCGACGCCGCCGGGGAGGCCGGCCGGCTCGAGCTGATCGCCCGCATCGAGCGCGCCGAGCGCGCGGCCGCACGACGCGGCCGAGGTCGCCGCCGCCAGCCGCCAGGCCCTGGAGGCCGAGCGCGGGCGCGCACGGGAGCTCGAGGCCCAGCGCGCCGAGCTGCTCGCCCGCCTGGAGCAGGTGGAGGCCGTCGCCGGCTCCACCAGCGTCGCCGAGGCCGCCGTCGCCGACGCCCGGGCCGAGCTCACCGCCCGCATGGAGGCGCTCGAGCGCACCGGCGCCGGTGGCGCCGCCGCCGAGCGCCGAGCTCGTCGCCCGCCTGGAGAGCGCTGGAGCGCGCCCGCGCCGCCGAGGCCGCCGAGCTGCGCGAGGAGATCGAGCGCGTCCGCTCCACCTCCGACGTCCGCACGGACCTCGAGGCGCTGCAGGACCAGATGGCGGCGACCGACCGCCTGCGCGAGGACATCCTCACCCTCAACGAGCGCGTCGACGCCGCCGCGGTCGTCATGCGCCGCGGTGAGGAGCGGGAGTCCGCCGCCCTCTTCGACGCCAAGGCCGCTCGCGCCGAGCTCGCCGCCGCCCTGCATCGCGTCGAGCAGCTCGCGGAGGAGACGGCCCGCATCCGGGCCCAGCTGGAGTCCCAGCCGTCCGACACAGGCCTGTCCGCCGAGGACCGCCACAAGCTCGAGCTGGCCGCCGTCCGGCGTCGCCGAGACCCGCACGGGCCTCGAGGCCATCCGCTTCCTCGCCGAGGAACTGCGCCAGCAGTCCGCGGACCTGCGCGAGGAAGGCGGACGGATCGAGGCCCGCCTCAACGAGCTCAACGACAACGGTCACCACGCCTGGCAGGTCAGCGAGGGGCTGCGCCGCGACCACGACGAGCTGCGCGCACACCTCGAGGAGCTGCGCTCCGAGCGTGAGGAGATCAAGGCCCAGCTGCGCGACACCGCGCGGGCCGCGGAGGAGGCGCGCACGCTCGCCGAGCGCCCCCCGACCGAGAGCGGCACCCACGTCGCCCCCGCCAGCGAGGACGAGCTGGCCGCCGCCCGGGCCCGCCTGGACGAGCTGGCCGCGCAGATCGAGACCGCCGAGGCCGTCGCCGAGGAGGCGCGTTCCGGCCTGGCCGGCCTGCGCTCCGACGTCGGCGGCATCCAGGAGAACGCCGAGGAGGCGCGCCGCCTGGCCCGCGAGGCCGGCGACCGCGCCGACATGGTCGACCGCGCCAACCAGACGGCGCTCGCCCAGGTCTCCACCCAGGCCGCGATCATCGAGGAGATCGGCGCACTCGCCCGCGCCGCTCAGGGCGACGCCGGCGAGAGCCGTGCCGACGCCGCCGAGGCCGTCGCCGCCGTCGCCCGCCTCGACCAGACCGTCGCCGCTGCCCGCGAGCAGGTCACGACCGCGCTGGCGGAGGCCGCCGTCGCCCGCGAGCAGGCCGCCGCCGCCGGCGAGGCCGCCTCCGGCGCGCGCTCGCTGATGAGCGGGGTGGGGGACGCCGCCCGCGAGGCCGTCCAGCCGCTCGCCGCCGAGCTCGCCGACGTCTCCGCCCAGCTGGACGCCGTCAACGCCGCCATCGAGTCCCTGCAGGATCGACCCGTCGGGCCGGACCCCGCGACGGACGCCGCGCTGGAGAGGCTGCAGGCCGACGTCCGCACGCTGCGCGGCGCGATGGAGAGCGCCGAGGGCGGGGATGCCGCCGCCGTGCAGGCGCTGACCGCCCGCATCGACGCCGTCGAGGGCGAGCTGCCGCGTGGCATCGACGCCCGCATGGAGAGCCTCCGCGACGGGCTCGTCCTCCGCGCTGGGCAAGCTCGAGAGCGTCTCCGTCGAGATGGCCGCGACGCGCTCGGAGACGGGCGCGGGCCGCCAGGCCGTCGAGCAGCGGCTGGCCGACACCGCCGCCGAGCTGATGGCCGCCCGCACCGACGCCGAGCAGGCGCGACGCGGTCTCGAGGGTCTCCAGACGGAGGTCACCTCCCTGCGCGAGTACGCCGCCGCCGCCAAGGCCGAGGCCGAGGCCGCGCGCGAGGCCGCCAACAGCGTCCGCAGGTCCGGCTCCGCCGACGATCGCGCCGTCGCCGAGCTGCGCACGGAGGTGGCGTCCGCGCTCGCCAAGCTGTCCGAGTTCAAGGGCGGGCTTCGAGGAGGCCCGCCAGGCCGCCGTGGCCGCACGCCGCGAGGCCGAGCAGGCCCGCGCCGCGGCCGAGAAGGCCGGCGCCGTCAACGAGGCGACGGGCGAGAAGTTCACGGAGGTGTGGCAGAAGATGCTGACCTCCGCACCCGTCGTCGCCGTCGGCATCGCGCGGCCCGGCAGCGGGGTCCAGTCGCTCGGCCGCCCGGCCGTCTCCAGGCCCAAGGCGGCGCCGCCCGCGCGCGAGCCCCGGACGGGCTTCGACGACGACGCGCGCCCGATGGCCGTGCTCGACCTCAAGGGCAAGTTCACCGAGCTCAACCCGTCCTTCTGCAAGCTCGTCGGCTACCAGGAGCACGAGTTCCGCAAGGCGACGTGGCCGTCCGTGCTCGATCGCAAGGTCTACCAGGAGCAGAAGGCCGAACTGGACGCCATGGCGTCCGGCGAGCTCGAGGCCGCGACCGTCGATTCCACGTTCATGCACGGCCAGGGCCTGATGGTCCTCATCAAGGGCGAGGTCGCAGCTGGTGCGCGACGACGCGGGTGAGCCGGACCACCTCCTGCTCGTCGCCGACGCGAACAGCCCAACCGGATAGCGCATTTCGCCCGGCCGGCCTAGCGGCCTCTGGACGACGTTACCCTCCGGCGCTGTGTCGTCGGAGGAGCGGACACCTGAGGAGCGCGCAGCGGCTGCCGAGGAACGGATGCGCCGCCGTGCCGTGCAGCAGCAACCGCCGGCGCCGGCCCCTGCCCCGCCGCGCGCGCCCGACCCCGAGCCCGTCGCGCCCCCGCGCGCCGCGGAGCCGCTCCCGGAGCCCGAGCCTGAGCCCGAACCCGTGCGACCGACGCCCCCGCCGCGCCGCACCGAGCCTCGGCCCGCGCCCCCGCGGCGCGCGTCGCCGGCTCCGCGGAAGGCGCCACCGATCCCGCGGCAACGTCGTCGCGACCGCTCCATCACGCCGCCGGCGCCAGGGGCGTCGAAGGCGGGCCGGCGGGTGCTGGCGCTGATCGCCGTCCTCATCGTCGCCGCGCTGGTCTTCGTCGCCGTCAAGACCTTCCAGCCGCTGCACAAGGACGGGCAGCGGGCTCGTGCAGGTCAAGGTGCCCGCCGGGTCGAGCGTGGGGGACATCGGCACGCTGCTCGAGCAGCGGGGGGTGATCGGCTCCAAGCGCTGGTTCGAGGTCAACGCGACCATCACCGGCAGCCGCGGCGGCCTGCGCGACGGCACGTACACGCTGCGGCGGGGCATGCGCTACGGGACCGTCCTCAACGCGCTGACGGAGGGGCCGAAGGCGAAGGTCATCAAGACGTTCAAGCTGACCGTCCCCGAGGGGCTCTCGATCAAGGAGGTCGGCCCCGCGGATCAAGGACGACGTCGGCGGCGACTACACGAGCGCCGCGACGTCGGCGAGCGCGCTGCGGGCGGCGCGCCGGCTCGGGCTGCCGAAGGGGCGGGACACGACGGAGGGCTTCCTCTTCCCGGCCACCTACGACCTGATCCGCGGGGCGGAGGCGAAGGATCTCGTCGCGCAGCAGCTGAAGGCCTTCGGGGCCAACGTCGAGAGCGCCTGCGCTACAAGGACCTCATCATCGCCTCGATGATCGAGCGCGAGGCGCAGCGCGACTCGCGAGCGCCCGCTGATCTCCGCCGTCATCCACAACCGCCTCGAGGACGGCATGCCGCTGGCCATCGACGCCACCACGCGCTACCAGTTCAACGAGTGGTCCGAGCCGCTCAAGCAGTCCCAGCTCGACTCGGACAGCCCGTACAACACGCGCATCAACCGCGGCCTGCCGCCGACGCCGATCGGCAACCCCGGCCTCGCCTCCATCCGCGCCGCCCGCCGGCCCGCGAAGGTCGAGCTTCCTGTTCTACGTCGTCAAGCCGGGGACGTGCGGGCGCCACAACTTCTCCAAGACCGACGCCGAGTTCCAGCAGGACGTGGCCGCCTACAACGCCGCCCGCGAGCAGGCCGGCGGCAAGTCACCGACGACCTGCTGACGCGTCGTCTGGGCGTCTGCGGCTGGCCCGTCGGCCACTCGCGCTCGCCCGCGATGCACAACGCCGCGCTGGCCGCGCTCGGCCTGCGCGACTGGCACTACCAGAAGCTCCCGATCCCGCCTGAGCTCTTCGCGGAGACCGTGCGCGCGCTGCCGGGCCAGGGGTTCGTGGGCGTCAACGTCACCATCCCGCACAAGGAGGCGGCGCTCGCGCTGGCCGACACCGCCACGGAGACGGCGCGGGCGATCGGCGCGGCCAACACGCTCACCTTCGGGGCGGACGGGGCCATCGAGGCCGACAACACGGACGCGGGCGGCTTCCTCGACGCAGCCGGGCGACGTGACCGGCGCCCGGGCGCTCGTGCTGGGCGCCGGCGGGTCCGCGCGCGCCATCGTGCACGCCCTCGTGACGGGCGGCGCGGAGGACGTGCAGGTCTGGAACCGGACCCCCGAACGGGCCGTCCGCCTCACCGCAGAGCTGGGTGGCCGCGCCGTCGCGCAGCCTGACCCGGCCACGCTCATCGTCCAGTGCACCTCTGTGGGGCTTAAGGATGACGGTGACCCGTTCAAGCGGCTTCCGCTGGACGCCGATACGTTCGCAACCGGTATCAGCGTGGTCGACTTGGTCTATCGGGACGACGGCACGACTTTCCTGGCGGCGGCGCGCAGCCGCGGGGCGGACGTGGTGGACGGACTCGAGGTCCTGGTGGGTCAGGGGGCACGGAGCCTCGAGCGCTGGACCGGCAGGCCCGCCCCGCGTGACGTCATGCGGAGGGCCGCACGAGAAGCACCACGTCCCACCGCATGAACCCCACCCAGGCCCCCACCGAGCGTCCCAGCCAGATCCGGCGACCTGGCGTCACGCCGCCCTCGCGGCGCGGCGGGTCCGGGCGATCCCTCGACGAGGTCATCGTCGAGCTGGGCTTCGTGGCGCGCGCGGAGATGGAGGGCGCCGTCGTCGCCGCCGCGCGCGCGGGCTCGAGCCCCGACCGCGTGCTGCTGCAGGAGGGCAAGCTCACCGAGGAACAGGTGTCCCGCGCCGTGGCCGAGCGCTTCGGCCTCGACCACATCGACCTGGGGATGTACCGCTTCGACCCCAACGCGGCCAAGCTCGTCACGCCGGCCGCCGTCAAGCGCTACAAGGCGCTGCCCGATCTCCTTCGTCAACGACCGCACCCTGCTGGTCGCGATGGCCGACCCGGGCAACGTGCTCGCCGTCGACGACATCGCCGTGATGACGGGCTACGAGGTCCGGCCCGCCGTCGCGGCCGCCAGCGACATCGACCGCGCCCTCGTCCGCCTCGCCGAGATGGGGGAGGGCGGCGCCATCGTCGAGGAGATGGCTCCCGCCGCCGAGGAGCCGCCCCCGCCGCCACCACCGTCAGCCGCCCGGCCACCGGCCCGCTCTACGACCTCTCCGAGCTGCAGGGCACCGGCGCCGGCGGCGAGGCCGACGCGTCCGTCATCGGGCTCGTCCACCGCGTCATCTCCGAGGCCGTCGACCGCGGCGCCTCCGACATCCACTGGGAGCCCTTCGAGGAGGAGATGAAGATCCGCTACCGGGTCGACGGCGTCCTCATCGAGGCCGCCCGGATCCCGGCGAAGATCGTCCCGACCATCGTCAGCCGCATCAAGATCCTCTCCGAGCTCGACATCGCCGAGCGCCGCATCCCGCAGGACGGCCGCGTGGCGATGGAGCTCGAGAAGCGCTCGCGCATCGACCTCCGCGTCGTCACGCTCCCGTGCCAGTACGGCGAGTCGGTGATCATGCGCATCCTCGACTCGAGCAACGCGCAGATCGAGCTCGACATGCTCGGCATGCTGCCCCAGGCGCGCGACCGCTTCACCCACGCCTTCAGCCAGGCCCACGGCGCCGTGCTGGTGACCGGGCCCGACCGGCTCCGGCAAGTCGACCTCGCTCTACGCCGCGCTCAACCAGGTCAACACGCCCGAGAAGAACATCATCACGATCGAGGACCCGGTCGAGTACCAGATGTACGGCATCAAGCAGGTGCAGGTCAACAACAAGTCCGGGTCTGACCTTCGCCACCGGGCTGCGGGCCATGATGCGCGCCGACCCCGACATCATCATGGTCGGCGAGATCCGCGACAAGGAGACGGCCCAGATCGCCGTCGAGGCCTCCCTCACCGGCCACCTCGTGCTGTGCACGCTGCACACCAACGACGCACCGACGGCGATCACGCGCCTCACCGAGATGGGCATCGAGCCCTTCCTCGTCGGCTCGGCGATCGACGCCGTCGTCGCCCAGCGCCTCGCCCGCCGGCTGTGCGACGAGTGCAAGCGCCGCGTGATGCTGCCCGCCGAGGTGCTGCGCCAGAACGGCTTCAACGTCGGCCTCGACCTCGAGTGCTACGAGCCCGTCGGCTGCGCCCGCTGCGGCGGCACCGGCTACAAGGGCCGGATCGGCCTCTACGAGGTCATGACGATCTCCGAGACGATCCGCAACATGGCCGTCGCCCGCGAGACCGCGGACGCGATCGCCCACGAGGCCGTGCGCGAGGGCATGATGCGCCTGCGCGAGGACGGCCTGGAGAAGGTCCGCCGCGGGCGTGACCTCCATCGCGGAGATCGCCCGCGTCGCCGGCTCCAAGTAGCCCGGCTCATCAGCGCGGCTCATCATATCTCGGTGGATGCGCCGCGGCTCGCGCTGTGTCGACGCCAACCGCATGCGCTCCGAGAACGGCTTCACGCTCATCGAGACCCTCGTGGTCATCGTGGTCATCGGCATCCTCGGCCGCGATCGCCCTCCCGCAGTTCACTCGGGCAAGCGGGACCTCGGCGGCGGACGCGCGCCGCCAAGTCGCTGGTCCGCTCGGGCGTCGACCGCCATCGAGGCCCACGCGGCCGGCGCGGACACCTACGACGTCGACGACGGGCCGATCTCGATCGCGGCGGCCCCCGAGCTCGCAGGCGCGCGACTGGGCGCATCGACGACCGAGCGGCTCGGGCTATGTCCTCACCGTCAGACCTCGGACGCAGGGCACGCTGGTTCACCATCGCCCGGCACCGCCGCGCGGGAGCGCGCTCGCAGCGCACGCTGCACCGGGCGAGCGGCGGCTGCCGCGACGGGACCTGGTGAGTCTCGCCGCGGCGGCCTCGAGCTTCACACCTCGGCGGCGCAAGCTATGGCGCGTCGGGTCGCCGCCGAACCGATCGACCTATCTTCGCGTCGCGCCGCGGAGTTCCGCGCCTGGCTCGAGCGCCACCACGAGACGGAGTCCCGAGGTCTGGGTCGGCATGTGGAAGGCGGCACACGGGCAGGCCATCCTCCGCTGGGCCGAGCGCGGTCCGCGAGGCGCTGTGCTTCGGCTGGATCGACGGTCAGGTCGCGCCGCATCGACGACGAGTCGCACATGCAGCGCTTCACGCCGCGCACGGCCGACGCTGGAGCGCCGTCAACGTCCGGCTCGTCGCCGAGCTCGAGGCGGCGGGCCTGATGCGCGACGCCGGCCGCCGCGCCTTCGCGGCCCGCGACCCCGACCAGGTCCCGTACTCGACCTCGGACCGCCCGGACCGGCTGCCGCCGCGAGTGGGAGGCGCCGGCTCTCGCCGGAGCCGCGCGCGCGTTCTGGGACGCCTGCCCGCCGAGCTACCGCAAGCGCTGCGCGTTCTGGGTCACGGACGCCAAGCGCGAGGAGACGCGCGAGAAGCGCTTCGCCGAGCTCGAGGCCGGCCTGCGCGCGCGGCGAGCGCCTGGCGCGCTACGCGCGCGAAACGCTGACGCTCTACAGGATCGGCGGGGGGGTGCCGATACGAGCCGCGGACATGCAATACGACTTCGCCGACATCCTCGCCACCGTCGTCGAGCGCAACGCGTCCGACCTCCACATCACGCCGGGCGTGCCGCCCGATGCTCCGCATCCGCGGCTCGCTGGCGCCCATGGACGGCATCCCGCGCCTGACGCCGACCGACACGCGCGAGATCGTCTACTCGGTCCTCAACAACTCCCAGCGCCAGAAGCTGGAGACGGAGAACCAGCTCGACTTCTCCTACGCGGTGCCCGGCAAGGGGCGCTTCCGCGTCAACGCCTTCTTCCAGCGCGGCTCGGTCAGCGCCGCCTTCCGCCTGATCCCGTCCAAGACGGTGCCGATCGAGCAGCTCGGGCCTGCCGCCCGTCATCCGCGAGTTCGCCAAGAAGCCGCGCGGCCTCGTGCTCGTCACCGGCCCGACCGGCTCCGGCAAGTCGACCACGCTCGCCTCGATGATCAACGAGATCAACGAGACGCGCTCGGACCACATCCTCACCATCGAGGACCCGATCGAGTTCGTGCACACGCACAAGAAGTGCATCGTCAACCAGCGCGAGCTCGGGCACGGACGCGCACTCCTTCGCGCTCGCCCTCAAGGCCGCGCTGCGCCAGGACCCCGACGTGATCCTCGTCGGCGAGATGCGCGACATGGAGACGATCGGCACCGCCCTGACCGCGGCGGAGACCGGCCACCTCGTCTTCGCCACCCTGCACACGCAGGACGCGCCGCAGACCATCGACCGCATCATCGACGTCTTCCCGTCCGACCAGCAGGGCCAGGTCCGCATGCAGCTCGCGGTCGGCCTGCAGGGCATCGTCACCCAGACGCTGCGTCCCGACCGCCGACGGCGCCGGGCCGCACGCGTCGCCGCCGAGGTGCTCGTGCCGACGCCGGGCGTCCGCAACCTCATCCGCGAGGGCAAGATCCACCAGATCTACTCGCTCATCCAGACGGGCGGCGCGCACGGCATGCAGACGATGGACGCCTCGCTGGCCGGCCTCGTCCGCGCGGGCACGATCACGATGGCGACCGCGCTCGAGCGCTCCTCCCAGCCGGAGGAGCTCCGCCGCCTGGTCGAGAGCGGCGGCACCATCAACCCCGCTGAGTTCGAAGCCACGATGGCAGGAGTCTGATCATGGCCGGCACCGCGACCTTCACCTACAACGCCGTCGACATCACCGGCATCCCCTACAAGGGGGAGATCGTCGGGTCCTCGAAGCAGGCCGTCACCGAGGAGCTCAAGGGCCGCGGCCTCACCGTCCAGAAGCTCGAGGAGAAGGCCTCCGGCCTCTCCATGGAGATCAACCTCGGGTCCAAGAAGGTCAAGGCCGCCGACCTGACCATCATGACCCGGCAGCTCTCCGTCATGGTCTCCTCGGGCATGACGCTCCTGCGCGCGTTCTACGTGCTCGAGGAGCAGGTCGAGCACCCCAAGCTCAAGGAGACGCTCGCGCAAGGTCCGCGAGGACATCGAGGCCGGCCTCACGCTCTCCGACGCGCTCGAGCAGCACCCGAAGGTCTTCAACCCGCTCTACGTCGCGATGGTCCGCGCCGGCGAGACCGGCGGCATCCTCGAGGACACGCTGCAGCGCGTCGCCACCCAGCTCGAGGCCGACGACTCCCTGCGCCGCCAGGTCAAGTCGGCGATGATCTACCCGGCGGTCGTGCTCTCCTTCGCGGTGCTCGTGCTGATCGCGCTGATCGCCTTCATCGTCCCCGTCTTCGTCGGCGTCTTCAAGGACTTCGGCGGCGAGCTGCCCGCGATCACCAAGTTCACCGTCGCGCTCTCGCACGCCTTCACCGCACCAGTGGTACCTGATCATCGGCGGCTTCGGTCGGCATCGTCTTCGGCTTCCGCAAGTGGAAGGCTCCTCCTGGGGCCGGCCGCAGTGGGACGCCTTCCGCATGAAGATCCCGATGAAGATCGGCGACACCGTGCAGAAGGTCGCCCTCGCGCGCTGGTCGCGCACGTTCTCCGCCCTCTACGGCGCCGGCGTGCCGATCATGGTCGCCATCGAGGTGACCGGCAAGACCTCCGGCAACACGATCATCGAGCAGCGCCATGGTCGACGTCGTCGAGTCCGTCAAGGCCGGCGGCCAGATCGCCACGCCGCTGCAAGGAGTCCGACGGTCTTCCCGCCGATGGTCGTCGCAGATGATCACCGTCGGCGAGGAGACCGGCGGCCTGGACACCATGCTCAACAAGGTCGCCGACTTCTACGAGGACGAGGTCGCGGCGGCCGTCAAGGCCATGACCTCCATCCTCGAGCCGATCATGATCGTCTTCGTCGGGCGTCATCGTCGGCTTCGTCGTCATCGCCATGTACATGCCGATGTTCAAGGTCTACGACTCCATCAAGTAGCGGTGGCGGCGGCGGCTGCCGTAGATTGCACGACGTGAGCGCGCCGCCACCGCCCAACACCACCATCGCCGTCCGCGCTCTCCACCGGGCGGCGGGGGATGCAGCGGCTGCTCGTCGGCGGGCCGCAAGGGCGAGCACGCGCTGACGCTCACGCCCGGCGAGGTCGTCGTCCGCCACGGCGCGCTGCTCGCGCCGCTGCGCTTCGCGCCCGGGCACCGTCGCCGTCGCCACGATCGACCACGGGCCCGGGCCAGATCGGCAAGGACGTCGGCCGCGGCCGCTTCCCCGTGCTGCACCAGCTCGCCGTCAACCGGGTCGTCCCGCGCGAGGAGGGCATCGAGGGCTGGCTGTGGACCAACCTCGAGGGCTCCGCGTTCCTGACGCTCGGCGACGAGGCGCCCAACGTGGCCTTCGTCTTCTCGCCGCCGATCGCGGCGGAGCGCCTGGAGGGCGTGCTCTCCGACGACATGATGGCCGAGGTCGCCAAGCGCTCGCCGCTCGGGCAGCCCGCGCTGTTCGGCCTGCTGCTGCGCGCGGAGGACCACGACCAGCTCGACGCGGGGCTTCGAGCGCTACGGCTTCCGCACGGAGCTCACCGACCGCGAGGTGCCGCCGACCCAGCGCCGGCACCTGCCCGACGACAAGCCGGCCAACCCGAGCCTGGGCGCCATCGCAGTCGCGACCGCGGCGAGACCTCCGTCGCGCCTCCGGGGGTGCGCTGATGGAGTGCTCGCCGTGCCGGGGCACCGGCTCCGTCATCTCCGGCCAGGGCGGCACGCCGCACCCGGTCACCTGCCCCTGGTGCGAGGGCACCGGGCAGCGTCCGGCGCCGCCGGAACCCGCTGAGTAGAGCCGAATCCGGCCGTTCGCGTGGACGCCTGTTCGATCCGCGAGCATTTCTTGTTCCTAAACCTCAAGTCGGCGCGCGAATGGGGTCGATACCCCACCCAAGCCAGGACCGAGGTGACCAAGGGCAAATCATCCGCGAGGGTGAGACGCAAAGCCACGGAGCTCGTTGTCAAGAGCCCGCCGGGTTACTCACCGAGGGATCCCCGGGGTCTGGTCAGTCAAAGCAGTACCAACAGGCCCAACCATCCCTCAGGAGGGAATCACCCACATGCTCAACAAGCTTGCTGAGCGCAGCCGCGACGAGAAGGGCTTCACCCTGATCGAGCTTCTGGTCGTCATCCTGATCATCGGCATCCTCGCCGCGATCGCCCTGCCGGCCTTCCTCGGTCAGCGCGTCAAGGGTCAGGACTCGTCCGCGAAGTCCGACGCCCGCAACGCTGTGTCCGAGATCGAGTCCTGCTACGCGACCGAGGCGACTACAGCGACGTGCGCGACCGCGGCCGAGCTGCCGACGCCGGCATCGGCCTGTGACGACGTCCGGCCAGTCGGTACTCCGGCGCCGCCGGCTACAGCGATCACGCGACGTCGAAGTCCAACAACACGTTCACGATCACGAAGGCCGGCCACCGGCAAGGTCGACGCGCACCTGCACGTCCGCGGGCACCGACAAGGGCGGCTGCGACCGACCAGCGGCACGCTGGTAGCACCTACGGCATCGAGTAGTTCGGACTGGGGCGGGCCTCGGGCCCGCCCCAGTTCGTTTCTGAAGCAGGGGAAGAAGCACAATGTTCACTGCACATCGACCAGCGCCGACGACGAAGCAGGATTCACGCTCATCGAGCTCCTGGTCGTCATCCTCATCATCGGCATCCTCGCCGCCATCGCGCTTCCGGCCTTCCTGGGCCAGCGCGAGAAGGCACAGGACACGCGCGCCAAGACCAACGCCCGCAACATGGCGTCGCAGATCGAGGCGTGCTGGCACGACGGCGACGGCTACACCGGCTGCACCGCCAAGCTCACCATGCGCCGAGACCGGCCTCGACGTCGGCCCGGGGCCGACCAGGTGCGCATCGCACAGGAGACGGTGAACGGCTACGAGATCATCGCGCGTCTCGAAGGCCAGCGGACGGCGGGACCACACCTTCCGCATCGTGCACAACATCGGCGGGGAGTTCGGCCGCAAGTGCGCGCCCGCCGGCCGCGGCGGCTGCAAGGACGACGGCACCTGGTAGCCGTCCACGGGGCGTCCATCTTTCTCAAGCCAACCGCGACTCGAACCGAAGCAATGAGTGTGAACGGGCGATCATGGCGGAAAGTTCTGGCCGGAGAGGCCGGCTTCGGCCTTGTCGAGGTGATGGTCTCGGCCGTCGTGATGGTGCTCGTCGCCACGGCGACCGTCAGCTCGATCGCCTCGTCGCAGAAGACGTCCACGCAGACGCTGTCGCGTGGCGTCACCGCGAACCTGGCCGAGCAGGACCAGGACCGGATGCGCTCCATGCGGGCCAAGGACCTGGCCGACTACGCGCTCACCCGCACCGTCACCGCCGAGAACCACACCTACACGGTGGACTCCAAGGGCGAGTTCGTCCAGGACTCCACCGGGGACGTCGTGAGCTGCACGAGCACCGGGTCGCAGACCACGTTCCTCCGGCTGACCTCGACGGTGACGCCGAACAACGGCTTCAAGGACGAGCCGCTCACCGTGCGCAGCATCATGTCGCTGCCCGTCACGCAGTACGCGCCGAACTCGGGCACGCTGATCGTCCCGGTCGTGGATGCCGCCGGCGCGCCCCAGACGGGTGTCAGCGTCGGCATCACCGGTCCCGAGTCGCGCTCAGCGTCGCTCAACGCCCAGGGCTGCGCGATCTTCCAGTTCCTCACCCCGGGCGCGTACACCATCACGCTCAACCAGAGCGGCTTCGTCGACCAGAGCCTCAACCAGAGCTACAGCTACTCCGGGACGGTCTCGCCGGGCACCATCAACACGGCGACGCCCCAGCTCTACGACCTGGCCGGCGGCCTGCGCCCGACCTTCGACGGCGACACCAGCGACACTGGCTGACGGGCATCACGGTGTCGCACGCGAGCATCGCCACTGCGCCGACCGCGCGCACTACCCCGTGACGGGCGCGACCGGCGCTGTTCCCCTTCACCACGCCTTACGCCGCGTACTCAGGCACCTGCGCCGCGAACGACCCGACCATAGCCGCGAACGACGGCGCGGCTTCTACACCGGCCCACCCGGGCTTCGGCCGCGCGACCGTCACGGCACCTCGCCGGCGTCTCGACGACCACGGTGAACCTGCACGAGCCGGTCATCGCGCTGCCCAAGGTCAGCGTGAACTGGCAGGACACCAAGCGGCGGCGAGAACGCGGACATCCCGGCCGCCTCGGGCAACACCGCCAAGCTCTACATCAAGCCTGCCGACAGCGGCTGCACGCACGCCAGCGTCCCGATCGTGAGCGCCGACGCGAGCGGCAACCCGTGCCAGGCGCTCAACCTGCCGTACGGCACCTACAAGATCTGCGCCGAGTACCGCAAGACCGTGAAAGGCAAGACGAAGAGGACCGGCACTCTACTCGCAGGTCGCGAACTCCAACCTCGCCAACACGAAATTCAACGGCGTGAGCGGCCCGGCGGCGATGAACATCGACACGCAAGCGAAGAACGACGTCGGGAACCGATGGGACCCTGAACCAGATGGCCTGCTCGGCCCGGAGCACGTTTTGAGACGGCCGTCCCTCCGCGATGAGGGCGGCTTCACGCTGCCCGAGCTCCTGCTGACGATGGTGATCGGCCTCATCGTCATCGGCTCGGGCACGATGATCACGATCGGCGCGCAGAAGCACAACGCGCAGGTCGTGGACCGCACGGACGCGACCTCGCGGGCTCGCTACGCGATGGACCAGATGGTGCAGGTGCTGCGCTCCCAGGCCTGCACAGATGCCAGCGCCTACGCCATAGGGGCGGCAACTTCGACGTCCATGACCGTCTATGCGGACCTTTCCGATGGCTCGACGCCCGTCGCTAGGCACGCCCTCAACTACAACCCGACCACGCGGACGCTCACCGACACTGTCGTCGCCGGCTCGACGTCAACGCCCCAGACCTTCACGGCCGCACCGCGGACTCTGACCCTCGCCACCGACGTGCAGCCCGACGGGACCACACCGATCTTCAGCTATTACGCCTACCCGAACGTTGCGCCGACCTCGGGTGCGCTGAATCCCGATGTCCCCTTGGTGCCGCCGACCGCTGGTCTGAGCACCGCCGACCTGGGTCGTGTGGCCCGCATCGACATTACCTACACCGCGACGGGCACGAACGCGACGACCCGGAAGACCATCCGCGCGCGAATGGCCAACCAGGTGTTCGTCCGGCTCTCTGACCCCAATTCGACCTCGGATTTCGATCCCTCATGCGCATGAATCTCCGCACCTGGTCCCGCCTGCACGACGAGGAGGGCTTCACGCTCGCCATGGTGATGGGCATCATGCTCATCGCCAGCCTCGTCACCATCGCCGGCTTCCAGGCCGCGCGCGGCGACATCAGGCCGTCGGCCGACAGCAAGGACCGCAAGGTGGCCTACGCCGCCGCGGAGGCCGGCGTGGCCTGGTACGCTTCCAAGCTCACGGCCAACCCCGACTATTGGCGCGGCTGCGACACGGGCACCTCCAGCGGCGTCCCCGACCCTGTCAACCAGCCCAACGCCTCCGCCGCGGCGCGGAAGTGGAAGGTTGTCCCCGGCGCCCCGACGACGGGCCTCGACAAGGCCGACTTCTCCATCGGGCTGCTGCCGGTCAAGACCGTCTCCGCCACCTGCGTGCCGAGCAACGAGAAGAGCATGCTCGTGGCCGGCGACGGCTCGTTCAAGATCCGCAGCACCGGGCGCTTCCGCAAGCAGATCCGGACGATCGTCACCACCTTCCACCGCCAACGGTTCCTGAACTTCATCTACTTCACGGACTACGAGACACTGGACCCGAAGGCCGGCAACCCCGGCGGCGCCTCCTGCGCGCAGTACCGCGCCTCGCGGCCGGCCAACTGCACCGTCATCCAGTTCGGCAACAACGACAAGGTCAACGGCCCGCTGCACACCAACGACAGCCTCATCTACTGCGGCACGCCGATCTTCGGCCGCCAGGACGCCGGCGACAGCATCGAGGTCTCCGGCCCCGCGCCTGGGTACAACAAGAACACCAACTGCGGCAGCTCGGGCACCCCGAAGTTCAACGGCCAGCTGCGCACGTCGTCCTCCCAGCTGCAGATGCCGCCGACGAACGCCGCGCTCAAGACGCTGGCCGCGCCGACGAACCCGGCCGCCGGTGTCGTCCCGACGACAGGTGGCTACCTGCTGTCGGGCACCCAGTACATCCGCTTCACGGGTGACGGCCGGATGGTGGTCGACACGCCGGCCGGCAACCCCGTCTCGGTCGACCTGCCCGACAACGGCGTCATCTACGTCCAGGACGGGACCAATCCCTGCAACGAGACAGAGTCGCCGGCCACCTACACCTACAACGCCAACGACCAGTGCGCGAACGTCTACGTGAGCGGCACGGCCGACGAGTCGGTGACCCTGGCCAGCGACCGCGACATCATCGTCGCGCCGACCACGCCCTACGTCGGCACCGACGTCACGCAGCAGTTCAACCCGAAGACGACCACGCGCACCGACGCCGACCTCAACGCGGGCACGGTCGCCACGGACCCGACGGCCGGCGAGCAGGTCGCCGGCAACGTGCAGATCGGGCTCATCGCCACCAACTTCGTGCGCGTCTACCACCGCACCGCAAGCGGCGCGAACGCGTCCGCCGTGCGCAGCGTGCGCATCGACGCGGCCATCCTCAGCCTGCAGCACTCCTTCATCGTCGACAACTACGACTGAGGGGCCGGCGCTCGGCGACCTGAGCGTGCACGGCGCCATCGCCCAGCGGTTCCGCGGTCCGGTCGGCACCAGCCAGAGCAACGGCACGCCCAACACCGGCTACCTCAAGAACTACACCTACGACAACCGCCTGCGCACCGCAGAGCCCGCCGAACTTCCTGGACCCGGTCAACGCGGCCTGGGGCCCCGGTCGCGAGAACGAGCTCGTTCCTCCCGTCTGAGCTAAAGCGCGGAGGGAGTCGGGCCGAAGTTGTTGGTATGGCCCTCTCCCTCAAGCGCTCCTCGAAGGCGGCCAAGTCCGTCGTCGGGCTCGACCTCGATCCCGCCCACTCGCGGCGGCGGAAGTCCACGTCAACGGCGGCATCGCGGTGACCCGCGGCGCGACCGCGCCGCTCGCGCCCCGGCATCCTGCGCGACGGCGAGGTCAACGACGGCCCTGCGCTGACGGAGGCGCTGAAGGCCCTGTGGAGCGACGCCAACCTGCCCAAGTCGGTCCGCCTCGGCATCGCCAACCAGCGCATCGTCGTCCGCACGCTCGACATGCCGCGCGCTCGACGACGCCGAAGGCGCTCGAGGCCGCGGTCCGCGTCGAGGCGCCCGACCACATCCCGATGCCGATGGACGAGGCCGTCCTCGACTTCCAGCCGCTGGGCATCGTCGACACGCCCGCCGGCCCGCGCACGCGCGTGGTCGTCGTCGCCGTCCGCCGCGAGATGGTCGAGCGCTACATGGACGCCGTGCGCGCCGCCGGCCTGCAAGGTGGAGGGCATCGACCTGTCGGCCTTCGCGCTCGTGCGCTCCATGCACAACCGCGAGCTCGACGACGAGACCGGGATCCTCTACGTCAACGCCTCCGGCCTCGTCAACGTCGCCGTCACGAGCGGCCAGCACTGCCTGTTCACCCGCGCCGCCACCGGCGGGCTGGAGAGCATGGTCCAGACCCTCGCCGACCGCCGCGGGCTCACCACCGAGCACGCGACGCAGTGGCTCGGCCACGTCGGCCTCGAGACGCCGCTCGACCAGGTCGAGGGCGACCCGGACATCGTCGCCGCCGCCCGCGCGGTGCTCGAGGAGGGCGTCCACGCGCTCGCCGACACGGTGCGCAACTCGCTGAACTTCTACCGCATGCAGCAGAACGCGGCGCCGGTCGAGCGCGCCGTCCTGACCGGCCCGGCCGTGACCATCCCGGGCCTGCCGCAGCAGCTGGCGGCCGGCCTCGGCATGCCGGTCGAGGCGCGCACGGTCGCCCAGCAGGGCGACGTCGAGGACGTCTCGCGCCTGGCCGTCGCCGCCGGCCTCGCCGTCGAATCCGTCTGACGCGTCCAGGCCACCGGCCACCGCGTCAAGGCGCCAACGCCCAGTGGCCGATGCAGTGGACATGCCCTACCCCCGCCTGCGGCGGTTGGTCCAGGGGCAGGGGGGATCAACGCTCATCGAACTGCTGATCGCGATGCCCATCGCGATCATGCTGCTGGGGCTCGTCGTCCAGTCGCTGGGAACGGCGGGCCGCGACCAGCAGGACATCGAGGGCCGCTCGGAGGCGCTCACCAACGGCCAGATCGGCCTGGAGAAGATGACGCACGAGCTGCGGCAGGCCTCCTGGCTGTACTTCCGCTCCTCGAGCGTGGTGGACGTCAACGTCCCGGTGCGCGCGACGGCGACGGCATCGGGCACCAACCGGCTCGTGCGCTTCGACTGCTCCGGCGAGACCTGCACCCGCTCGGAGGGCCCGCCGGTGATGTTCCCGCCGCCGGCGGCGCCGACCTTCACGAAGACGCAGACCCTGATCGGCAGCGACAGCAGCGACGGCGGGCGGCGCGCGACGGACAGGTCGTCGGCCACGACGTCTTCAGTCCCGCGCACATCGATCCCGACACGGGGGTCAGCCAGACGAACTTCGTCAACCCCGACTACATCACGGTCCGCCTGCAGCTCGCGTTCCGCGATCGCAGCCTCGAGCACCAAAGAGACGAAGGATCATCCGATCGTCATCTCGGACGGCGTCAGCCTGCGCAACCGGACCACCTTCGCCGGATGACCCGCGCCCGATTTGCCGGCCAGTCGGGCATGACGCTCATCGAGGTGTCCGTGACGATCCTCGTGATCGCCGTCGGGCACGATGGCGACGCTGGGCACCTACGTCCACTTCTCCAAGGCCACCTCCAAGGCGCGCGAACGCGCTGTGCTCATCTCCGTCGCCCAGCGCGAGATGGAGGCGCTGCGGCCGATCAGCTTCTCCAAGCTCGGGCTGACCTCCGCACCCTCGAGCCAGGCCACGACGGAGGCGCCGCTCGGCGGGCGCCGCCGCCTCCGAGCCGGCCGTCACCACCGGCGTCATCCGGCCCGGCGGTGACGACTTCCTCTACCGCGGGGTGCACGGGCGCATCTACCGCTACGTGACCAAGCGCGACCAGGTCTGCACCGACCTCACCGCGAAGGTCCACGGCCAGCTCGGATCGCTCTTCTCCCAGACGACGGCCACACATCGCCGCCACCATCCCGAACCTGTGCGGCACCGGGTCCTCGACGCGACGGCTCACCGTCGTCGTCGTCCCCACCAACGGGGCGGGGGGGACCGCCAAGGACACGGGCTACCGCCTCACCACGATCGTGCAGGACCCATCCGGCGCCACGCCGGTCGCGCTCAACACGGCGGGCCTCGCCGTCAAGAACGCCGTCGCGCTCGTGGCCGGCGACGCCGACGCCCGTCGCGGGCAACACCACGACGCAGATCGGTCAACCTCACCGACACCCGCTGCAGCGCGACCGTCGCGCCGACCACGCCGTCCTCGCACCAGACGAGCGACACCAGCCAGGCGGGCTTCACCTGCTCGCCCAGCGGACCAGCGCCGACGCTGATGACGCTCGGCGGCGATCGGCGGGTCGACGTCGGACCCCGTGCGCCGACTTCTCCACGGAGATCACCCGCGCGGCCGGCGGCGGCCTGGCCATGCTGCGCGACACCACCGCCGGCTCGTGCACCGCCGCCGACAACCTCGTCTACACCAACGCCGAGGCCGACACCCGTCGCACGGCGATCCACACGTGGGCGACCACGGTCCCCGCCGGTGCGCATGGAGACCCCGGACAGCGGCGGGCGCGCGAGCCTGACCCTGTGGTCGAGCACGGCCGACGGCGCCCAGGGCCCGGGCCGCCTGTGCGTGACGCTGCGCCGCGCGAGCAACGGCGCGGTGCTCGGGAGCACCGGACTTCAAGCTCGCCAACTGGCCGAGCGCGCCCACCGAGCTCACGACGGCGTTCGACCTCGACCACGTCTCGATCCCGAGCGGCGAGCGGCTGCTGCTGACGCTCCGCGTCCCGGCAGGACTCCGGCAGCGACATCCGCATCCTCTACGACCACCCGAAGTACCAGAGCACGCTGGCCTTCACGATGAAGAACGGGAAGACCCTCCAGTGAGGCGGCGGCGGGTCGATCCGCGCGGGGAGCAGGGCATCGCGCTGACGGTGGCGATCATGTCGCTGGCGCTGATGATCATGCTCGGCAGCGTCGCCCTCAAGCAGGCGGTCGCCGCGCTCGGGCACACCAACCAGGAGACGAACATCAAGCGGGCGCTGCAGGCCGCCGACGCGGCCATCGACGACGCCACCTACGCCGTCGCGCGCGCCGACATCGGCAACACGCTCGACGTCGACATCCTCGACCCGACCTCCCTGCTCAGCCAGAACTGCATCGTCAGCACGGGCACCGTGGCGGGCATCGACCTCAGCCTGCTCGACCCGCTGACGCCGAAGGATCCGTCCGGGCAACGCCTGGTGCCCGGAGACGACGGCGCAGACGACGTCCGACGGCGCCACCTACAGCTACCGGATATCGCAGCTCGTCCGCGCCGGCGCCGGCAACTGCGGCGTCAGCGGCGCGCTCAACCTCGACCGCGACGTCGTCGGCGTCGGCCGCTCCGGCGGCGTCACCCGGCGGGTCAAGGCGCACCTCAACGCCTCCCTCGCGGTGCTCTCGGGCGCCGCCGTCCAGGCCTCCGGGACCGGGACCTCGCCGGCGGCGCTCACCATGTCGGGCACCGCGACCGATCCTCGGCAACGCCGAGTCCAACGGCTCCATCTCCGGCACGCGGCCTCAACGCCATCTCCGGCAACGCCACACCCGGCCAGAACGGCACGGTGAGCGGCGTCGATCCCGGTCGGCAGCTCCTCCAAGGCGTGCGAGCTCTTCACCATCCCCGAGGTCGACGCGGCGGGCGTGTCCGCGGCCGCGAACCCGTCCATCGGCAAGACGTGCGCAAGCATCCTCTTCATCACCCTGCCGCTGTGCCTGGACCCGCCGACCTACGACGCGGCCACCCGGACGCTGACCGTCGACGGCACCGGCCGGGCGACGCTGCAGGCAGGGGGGACCTACATGTTCTGCTCCATCGTGGTGAAGGGCAACGGGGTGCTGCAGGTCCAACCCGGGGCGCAACACGCGGATCTTCCTCGACGACCCCGCCAACTGCCGCTACGGCAACGGCACGCTCTATCCGGGAGCCGGGACCATCAGCGTCACCGAGAGCGCGCGCATCGTCAACTGCCACCTGCCGACCCAGCCCGAGTCGCTGCAGATCTACGCGATCGGCAGCGCGACGATCCCGACGACGCAGACCATCGCCGGCCTCCGCGCTGAGCACGACGGGGCTGCTCAACGTGTGCGGCACCGCGGCCACCCTCACGGGCGTGCCGATGACGATCATCGCCCCGCACTCGACCATCGCGCTCGGCAGCAGCACCGCCATCGCCGGCCAGGTCGCCGGCGAGGTGGTCAACATGACCGGCGCGTCGAAGGTGCACGCCGATCAACGCGCTGGTCAACCTCAGCCGGCTCGGCGCGAACCCGATCCTGCCGCTGTACAAGGCGACGAAGTACGTCGAGTGCACCGGGCGTGACTTCTCCGAGCTGCCCGCGGCGCAGCCCGCGCAGGGATGTTGACGCGCCCGGCGAAGGCCTGAGACCGTGTCCACGGCCACTGCCGCCGTCTGCGCCGGCGTCCTCGGCGCCCTGATCGGCTCCTTCCTGAACGTCGTCATCTGGCGGCTCCCGCGCGGGGAGTCCGTGGTCTCGCCGCCGTCGGCCTGCCCGGGCTGCGGGGCGCCGATCAAGCCCTACGACAACATCCCGGTGGTCTCGTGGCTGATCCTGCGCGGGCGCTGCCGCAACTGCGGCGAGCCCATCTCGCGCGCGCTACCCGCTCGTGGAGGCGCTGACGGCGGTGCTGATGGCGATGGTCCCGATCTTCCTCGGCGTCGACGACGACCAGTGGATCGGCTACGCGATGGTGCTGATCCTGGTCCCGCTCACCTTCATCGACCTCGACCACCGGATCCTGCCGAACAAGATCACGTACCCGTCCGTGCCGCTCGCCATCGGCGCTGACGGCGGCCTTCGACATCGACCACCTGGTCGCCCACCTCATCGCCGGGCGCCGCGGCCTTCGGCTTCCTGTTCGCGGCCGCCTGGGTGTATCCGTCGGGCATGGGGGTGGGGGACGTCAAGCTCGCCGGCGTGCTCGGGCTCTTCCTCGGGCCGCGCGGTGGCGCCGGCGCTGCTCATCGCGTTCCTGCTCGGCACGGTCGTGGGCATCGGCGTGATGGCCGTCAAGGGCGTCAAGGCGGGCCGCAAGACCGCGATCCCGTTCGGCCCGTTCCTGGCCGTGGGCGGGCTGGTCGGGCTCTACGTCGGCGACGACATCGTCGACTGGTACCTGGACACCTTCACCGGCAGGCTGAGTTTCTCAAGGCCGCCTGTAGGGGGTGCCGATAGACGGTCTTGTGAAGGCCGTCAACCTCATCCCCAACGAGCACCGCGCCGGTCGGCAAGACCGACTGCAGCGAGCGCGGCCCCGTCGGCTCCCGGCTCGACGCCCGTCGGCGCCTACGCCATCCTCGGGGCCCTCGCGTTCGCCGTCGCCGCCATGGCGCTGTTGGTGCTCACGGGCAACGACATCAAGAAGAACAAGGCCGAGCTGGCCGCGCGTCGAGCAGCAGGCCGCGGCGGTCGAGGCAGCAGGCCTCCGCCTGCAGTCCTTCGCCGACTTCAAGCAGCTCTCCGACGCCCGCGCGGCCACCGTCAAGGGCCTCGCCGACGCGCGCTTCCCCTGGCCGGCACGCGCTCGACCGACATCTCGCGGGCGCTTCCCGAGGACGTCTTCATCAGCTCCTTCGACGGCTCCACCACCACCGCGGCCGGCGGCGGGTCGAGCCTGCGCGGCGCCATCCAGGCGCCGTCCATCGAGCTCAACGGCTGCACGAAGGACCAGGCCAGCGTCGCCCGCCTGATGTCCCGGCTGCGCGACGTCCGCGGCGTGACCCGCGTGACGCTGGCCAAGTCCGAGGCCACCGACGCCGCCGGCCTCCGCCGCCGCGCCGGCCCCGGCGACCGCCGCCGACGGCTCGACGCCGCGCCGACGACCTCCGAGCCCTGCCCCGAAGGGCTCGCCGCCGGCCTTCGACATGATCGTCTTCTTCGAGCGCGCCGCCGTCAGCCCGAGCGCCGCGCCGAACGGCACCGCGCGGCCGGCCCGACGGGCCCGGCCGGCGCGGCCGACCGGCCCGACCGGCACGACCGGCGCGACCACGCCCGCCTCGTCCACCACCACCCGACCACCCCGTAAGCGAGCGACCCGGTGAACACCAAGAACCCCCTCCTCATCGCCGTGGTCGCCCTCGCGGTGGCCGGCTTCGGCTTCTACCACTTCGTCCTCCAGCCGCAAGCGGAAGGAGGCCAAGGACCTCAAGGCGAAGGTCACCGAGGCCCAGGGCGAGCTCGACAGCGCCCGCGCGCTGCTGGCCTCCAACCAGCAGGCGCGGGAGACCTACAAGGCCGCCTACTCCAGCGTGGTCCGGCTCGGCAAGGCCGTCCCGGGCGACGACGACGTCCGCTCGCTGATCGTCCAGCTCGACAAGGCCGCCAAGGCCAGCCGCGCGTGCGACTTCCAGTCGCATCGAACGTCGGCGGCGCCGGCGGCGCGCCGCCGCGCCGTCGACGGCTCCCACGGGCGCCGGCGCGACGCTGCCGCCGGGCGCGACCGTCGGCGCCGGCCGGCTTCCCGGTCATGCCCTTCTCCTTCTCCTTCCGCGGCGGGTTCTTCCGCCTCGGCGACTTCTTCTCCAAGCCTCGACGCCTTCGTGAAGGCCAACAACGGCCGCATCGCGCGTCACCGGCCGCCTGCTGACGGTCGACGGCATCAAGCTCGAGCCCGACGCCACCGGCTTCCCGAACATCAAGGCCACCGTCAGCGCGACGTCCTACCTCGTGTCCCCGCTGGAGGGCGCGACGGGTGGCGCCACGGCCGCCGGCCCGGACGGCAGCCGCCGCCGCCGCCGCCGCGACGGGCGGCATCGCTCCACCCCCGTACGACGACCGCGACCTCGACCGGAGTCATCCGATGAACGGCCTCGCCGATCCCTTCAAGCAGCTCGTCGAGCGCAAGCTCTGGCCGATCGCCCTCCTGCTGGTCGCCGCGCTGGTCGCGGTGCCGATGCTCCTCAAGGAGGACGCGGTCGACGCACGCCGCTGCCCGGCCCCGTCGCGGCGCCGAGCCGGCGTCCAGGCCGCCGACGCCTCCGTCGTCACCGCTCGGCGACGCCGGCCAAGCGCGACAGCGTCCGCGCCGTCCTCGGTGGCCGCAAGGACCCGTTCCGGCCGGCCGCAGCTGCACCGCGTCCAGAAGGCCGACGACGGCGCTGACCGCAGCTGCCGGCGTCGGCGACGACAGGTCAGCGCCGGCGCCGGCGCCGGCGGCGGCGGCGGCACGGCGGCAGCCGGTGGCGGCGGTGACCGAGTCGCCGCGTCACCGCCGCGTCCGACCGCGACGCCCGGCCGCCCAAGACGCTTCGAGCTCTACTCGCTCAAGGTGCGCTTCGGCTCCACCGACGGCGAGCTGGTCGACCCGCAACGTGAAGCGCCTGACCGGCCTGCCCGGCGGCACGCACCCCGCGCGCGCTCTACCTCGGGCTGCTCGAGGACCACAAGACGGCCGTGTTCATCGTCGACGCCGGCGTCGAAGGTCGATCGGCGACGGGCGCTGCGACCCGCGCCCGGAGGACTGCCAGACGCTGACGCTGAAGCCGGGCGAGACGGAGTTCCTCACCCGCGGCGACAAGCAGTACGAGCTCGACCTGGTCGACATCAACGTCAAGAAGACCACGGACGCGAAGGCCGCCAGGCCTCCCGCAAGACGGTCGCCGTCGACGGGCGCAAGAAGCTCAAGCGCCTCATCGGCCGCGTCGGCGCCCTGCGCTACGACGAGGCGCACCGGCGCCGCTGCAGCGAAGCTGCCGAAGGCCGCGCAGGCCAAGCGCGTCGCCAAGACGAGCCGCATCGCCAGCTTCACCTCCACGGGCTGAGGACCCGGCCGCGGCGGCGTTCCTAGACTGCGCGCGCCGCATGTCTCATCCGCGTTGTCACGGCCGGCGAGTCCCACGGCCCCGGCCTGACCTGCGTGGTCGAGGGCCTGCCCGCCGGCCTCGAGCTCTCCCGCGAGGCGCTCAACCGCGACATGGCCCGCCGCCAGCTCGGCCACGGCCGCGGCGGGCGCATGAAGATCGAGAAGGACGCCGCCGAGGTCACCTCCGGCGTCCGCCACGGCCGCACGCATGGGCGGCCCGATCTCCCTGCTGGTCGCCAACCGCGACTACGCGAACTGGGAGGAGCGGATGAACCCGTGGCCGGTCGAGGCCGACGTCGCCGAGGTGCACACGCCGCGCCCGGGCCACGCCGACCTCGCCGGGCGTGATGAAGTTCGGCTTCTCCGACGTGCGCAACGTCCTCGAGCGCGCGAGCGCGCGGGAGACCGCCGCCCGCGTCGCCGGCGGCGCGCTGGCCAAGGCGCTTCCTGCGCGCGCTCGGCGTCGAGGTCGTCTCCCACGTCATCCAGATCAACTCGGTGCAGGCGCCGCTGCGCGACGACCTGACGCTGGCCGACTTCGCCGACGTCGACGCCTCGCCCGTCCGCTGCCTGGACACGGAGGCCGCGCGGGCGATGGTCCAGGAGATCAACGTCCTGCGCAAGCGCAACGAGTCGCTCGGCGGCGTCTTCGAGGTGCGCGCCTTCGGGCGTCGTGCCGGGCCTCGGGTCCCACGTGTCCTGGGAGGAGCGCATCGACGGCCGGATCGGCGCGGCGATGCTCTCGATCCAGTCCGTGAAGGGCTGCGGGATCGGCGACGGCTTCGACCTCGCCGGCAAGCCCGGCTCGGAGGCCCACGACGAGATCTTCTACTCCGAGGAGCGCGGCTGGTACCGCGAGACGAACCGCTCCGGCGGCGTCGAGGGCGGCATGACGACGGGCGAGCCGCTGGTCGTCCGCGCCGCCGCCAAGCCGCTGCCGACGCTGACCAAGCCGCTGCGCACCGTCGACATCGCCACCCACGAGCCCGCGCAGGCGCTGCGCGAGCGCACGGACTCCGCGGTCGTCCCGGCCGCCGGCGTGGTGGGGGAGGCGATGCTCGCGATCGTGCTCGCCGGCGCGTACCGCGAGAAGTTCGGCGGCGACCACATCGACGACGTGCGCGCCGCCGTCGCCGCCTACGAGCAGCGCATCGGCTGGACGCGCCGGTCTGAGCGCTCGTCCTGATCGGCTTCATGGGCGCCGGCAAGACGTCGGCGGCCCGCGCGGCCGCGGCTGAGCTCGGCGGCCGGCCGCGTCGACACCGACCAGCTCATCGAGGAGGAGCTCGGCTGCTCGCATCGAGGACTGCTTCGCCCGCCACGGCGAGCGCGCGTTCCGCGAGCGCGAGGAGGAGATCGTCGCTCGCCGCGCTGGAGCGCGACGGAGGCGCCGGTGCTCTCGCTGGGCGGCGGCGCGGTCACCTCCGAGCGCGTGCAGGAGGCGCTGCGAGCGCCACACGGTCGTGCTGCTCGACGTCGACGCCGACACCGCCTGGCAGCGCGCCGGCGGCCGCCGGCCGCTGGCGCGCGACCGGCAGCGCTTCGACGAGCTGCACGCGGCGCGCGGGCCGCTCTACGAGCGCCTCGCCGACGCGATCCTGCCCGCGGCGCCGCCGCGACAGCCTGCGCCACGCGCTGCCCGCCATCCAGCCGCTGCCCGCGGGCGCGAAGCTGCTGTGGGCGGAGAGCGACTCGGGCGCCTACCCGGTCTTCGTGGGGGAGGGGCTGCACGGCTTCCGGCCGGTCGCGCGGCCGCGGCTTCACGGTCTCCGACGCGCACGTCGCCGAGCGCTACGGGCCCGGCCGACCACGTCCTCGGCGCCGGGCGAGGAGCACAAGACGCTGCGCACCGCCGAGGCGGTCGCTGCGCGCGATGGCGCGGGCCGGGCATCGCGCACGGCGACCACGTCGTCGCCGTCGGCGGCGGCGTCGTCGGCGACGTCGCCGGCTTCTGCGCGGCGGTCTACCAGCGCGGCATCGGCGTCGTCCAGGTGCCGACCACGGTCGTCGCGCAGGTCGACTCCGCCTACGGCGGCAAGACCGGGCGTCGACCTGCCCGGAGGGCAAGAACTACGCCGGCGCCTACCACCAGCCGCTCGCCGTGCGTCGCCGACCCGGCGACGCTGCGCGACGCTGCCCGACGGCGGAGTCCGCCGCGGGCTGGGCCGAGGTCGTCAAGACCGCGCTGATCGCCGGCGGCGCGCTGTGGAAGCGCGTCCAGGAGTCCGACGGTGGTCGACCGCGACGTCGTGGTCGCCTGCGCGCGCACCAAGCTCGCCGTGGTCGCCGAGGACGAGCGCGACGCCGGCCGCCGGCAGACCCTCAACCTCGGCCACACGGTCGGGCATGCGATCGAGACCGCCACGGGCTACGCGCGCTACCGCCACGGCGAGGCGGTCGGCCTCGGCCTGCTCGCCGCGCTGACGCTCTCCAACCAGCCCGGCCTGCGCGCCGACGTCGAGGGCCTGCTCGCCGCGCGCGGCCTGCCGACGCGGCTGGATCCCGCCGTCGACCTCGAGGCGGTGCGCGAGCGCCGTCGGGCGCGACAAGAAGCGCCGCGACGGCGTCGTCGGCTTCGTGCTCGTCGAGGCTCCGGGCGCGCTGGCGACCGGCGTGCCGGTGCCGGACGGCGAGCTGCGCGCCGCTCTGGAAGAGTTGCGCTGAGGATGCGCAACCGGATCTCCGTCATGCACGGCGTCAACTTCGACGCGCTCGACCGCCGCCCGAAGCTGGTCTACGGCGACTTCAGCCTCGACGGGCTGGAGCGCACGATCGGCGGGTTCGCGCGCGAGCTGGGCCTCGAGGTCCGCTTCTTCCAGTCCAACCTCGAGGGCGAGTACGTCGAGGAGATCCACCGCGCGCCCGACTACGCCGACGCCCTGATCCTCAACCCCGGCGCCTGGACGCACTACGCGTGGGCGATCCGCGACGCGGTCGAGATCGCCGGGCTGCCCGCCGTACGAGGTCCACCTCTCCGACGTCATGGCGCGCGAGGAGTTCCGGAAGGTGTCGGTGATCCGCGACGTCTGCGTCGGCTCCGTCTGGGGCAAGGGCGCGGACGGCTACCGCGACGCGCTCGAGCGCGCTGAAGGCCGCGCTGACGTGACGCGGGCCGACCGTGTCGAGGCCCGCCTCGACGGACGTCGACGCGCTGCGTCGTCACCGACCTCGTCAACCTCCGCTACCTGACGGGCTTCACCGGGCAGCAACGGGCTCGCCGTCCTCGGGCCGGGCGCTGCGCCGCTTCATCACCGACTCGCGCTACATCGCCCGGGACGTGCCCGGGCTGGGACAAGGAGGAGGGCCCGCAGGACTTCCTCACCGCGCTGCGCCGGCCTCGGAGGGACGCGATCGGCTTCGAGGACCACAAGGTCCCCGTGCGCACCTTCGAGAAGCTCAAGGGCATCGTCGCGGGCGAGCTCGTCGCCGCGGGCGGGCTCGTCGAGAAGGAGCGCGCGGTCAAGGAGCGCGGACGAGCTCGAGCGGATCCGGATCGCCGCCGTGCTGGCCGACGAGGCGCTGCAGGCCGGCATCTCCGGCGGCATCGTCGGCCGGACGGAGCGCGACGTCGCCCGCGTCATCGAGGACGGCATGCGCCGCGGGGGAGGGGAGCCGGCGTTCCCGACCATCGTCGCGGCGGGCGAGAACGGTGCCTCGCCGCACGCGGCGCCGCGCGACGTGGCGATCGAGGTCGGGCAGCTCGTCACCATCGACTACGGCGTCCAGCTCGACGGCTACTGCTCCGACTGCACCCGCACCTTCGCCGCCGGTCCGGTGATCGACAGCCTGCGCGACATCTACGCGCTCGTCGAGCGGGCGCAGGCCGCCGCGTCTGCAGGCCGTCGCTCGCCGGCGCGGACGGGCTCGGCGGTCGACGCGGTCGCCCGCGACGTCATCGCCGCCGCCGGCCACGGCGAGCACTTCGGCCACAGCCTCGGCCACGGGGTCGGGCCTCGAGGTCCACGAGGGTCCGCGGCTGGCCAGGACCGCCAAGGACGCCGCTCGAGCCGGCAACGTCGTCACCGTCGAGCCCGGCGTCTACGTGCCCGGCCTGGGCGGCGTGCGCATCGAGGACCTCGTCGTGGTGACCGACGGCGAGCCCGCGCGTCCTGAGCGGCCTGCCGAAGTCGCTGATCGAACTGGACTGAACGTTTCTCAAGCGAGCGCCGGCCCGAGCCGATGAAGCATGGGTATGGACGCCATCCGACGCACCTCCACGCTGCGCCGCGTCGCCACGACGGCGTCGCTGGCCGCTCTCCTCCTCGACTCCCGGCGCGGCTGACGCAAGGCCAAGGCCAAGCCAAAGTCCCCCGTGATCACCTCCGTCTCGCCCATGAGCGCGACGGTGGGGCAGACCCTCACCATCAAGGGCAAGAACTTCCGCAAGGGCAAGGGCAAGAACTCCGTCGGCTTCAAGCGCGACGGCGCAGGCCGTCGTGTTCGTCAAGGCCGGCGTCTCCACCACGCGGGTGATGGCCGTGCAAGCATCCCGGCCAAGCTCGGAGAAGGTGCTCGACAACGGCACCCCCGCGCCCTTCCACCTGCGCATCCTCGCGCAAGCGCTTCGGCAAGAGCTTCACGCCCAGCCAAGCTCTCGCCCGATCATCGCGCCCAAGCCCGCCGAGGCGGACGCAGGCCCCGGTCCCGCTGACCCCAACGCCCGACCCCGACAGCCACCGCTCCGCCGACCGTGACGGTCGCGCCCGACCGCGCCGACCTGCGATCGCCACCAAGAGCGACAGCGTCGACACCGACGGCGACCTGCTCTCGGACGCGCTCGAGAACAAGATCGGCACCGCCGGCTGCGACGCGGACTCCGACGACGACAACGTCGCGGACGGCTACGAGTACCGCTCGGCGATCGACCTCAACGACGACGAGTACCAGCAGCCCGAACACGGCGCGTCCCGTACCCGGGCGCCCGTCCCTACCCGAACCCGCTCAACCAGGATTCCGACACCGACTACGACGGCGACGGCCTCTCGATGTCGATCGAGTATTCGCTTACCGAGATCTACCGGAAGCCGACGACGCTCGTTCCCTCCGGCAAGGATGCGACCCCGCTCCTGTACTCCGATGGTCTCCAATACTCCGAGTCGCGCTACTGCGGCGTGAACGAGCCCGTCATGGATCCCACCGTTCCCAGCAAGCCCAACCCCTGCGGAACGGGCACGGCGCATCAGAACCGCCGTGTGCCGGACCTGGCGGCGGCCGGCTACGCCAAGTGGGAGGACTTCTTCTCGACGAACCCGCAGGACCTCGGCTGGGCGCAGGAACGGCTACGACAAGGCCGAAATCCACCAGCCGATGCGCTACGTGGCCACCCCGGCCAGTGACCCGGAGTGCCAGTGGTACGACCACGCGAACTGCCGCAAGGAGTTCGACATCCGCAACGTCAACCTGAGCACGGGACCAAACAACGGCGTCGAGGATTCCGAGGTCAACCCCGAGGATCTCGACAACGACAAGTACATGAGCGACGACGAGCGCGACGAGGACGCCGACGGCCTCACCAACTACGCCGAGTTCCTCGCCTACATGCAGCCCGCGTACTGGACCGGGTGCTACACGAAGGAGAAGCCCTACCTGGTCACCTACGCCGGCACCGATCCGACAAAGCCCGACTCCGATGGCGACGGCATCCTCGACGGCGCCGACGACCAGGATCACGACGACATCCCGAACCTGATGGAGCAGAGTCGCTTCAAGGCCTCTGGTCACTACGACTCCAAGGGCTCGGACTGCAACGCGCCGGATGACCTCCCGGAGCTGCTCCACCCGGACGACTACGGCCGCGTGAACCCGTTCAACCCGTGCCTCCCGGACATCGGAGCCCGCGGCTGCCCGAAGGTCGTCCTCGGCGAGTACGCACCGTTCGACGGCTCGCCGAACTGGTGGTCGCTCGCGGTAGCCGACCGCGCCCTGCGAAGCTGGACCCGAAGCCCGCCTCCGGCGGGCTTCGGCCTGCCGAACGGCAAGATCGGGCGGCGGGTGCTGCGGGTGAGCCTGATCATGCCGGCCTACAACGCTGCGGGGCACATCGGCAGGCCGTGGGTCCGTGGTCGCGCGACGTACGGCGACTGGGAGGTGATCGTCATCGACGACTGCTCCACGGACCGAGGCCGACGCCGCCCGGCCGGCCACTCCGATCGTGTCCAGGTGATGCGCTCCCCGCGCAACCTGGGCCTGCGGGGGCGATGAACATCGGCCGGAGCAGGCGAGCGGCGAGCGGTGGCGCCTGGACGCCGACGACTGGTGGGTGCCCGAGTACTGGAGCGGCAGCTTGAGTTCCATGACAGAAGCGGGCCGTTGACCAGCGCCCATCGGCATCGTCGCCTGTGGACGCCGCGGGTGGTGGAGAGAGCAGCAAGGTGTTCCCCGGCACTTCTCTACGACCAGTTCCACCAGCATGGAACCAGTAACCCTAGCCGACCGCCTGCTGCTCACGATCGTGATCTTCGGGAGCATCCTGGTCCGCGCGATGGGGAGGAGGTCGGCTGGTTCGACGACCACCTGAAGCTCGCCGAGGATTGGGGTCTGTGGGTGCAACCGTGGAGCGCCGGCTACGCCGTCATCCTGCAGGCGACAGCCAGCTGGCGGTTTACCGGCGCACGGCGACCTCGCTAGACGCGGGAACATCGCCCCGGCAGGCGGCGAGCAACAGGGGATGCTCGGGCGCGACGCCTGGAACGCGGCATCACCCACCAGCGCCGCGTCGCCGCCCAGGAGCTCCCGGTACCGAGGCGCCGCGCGCTCGACGGTCGCGCCGGGGCGGGCGCCCGCCGCTGCGCGACGCCGGGGAACGCCCTTCCCGGGTGGCGGTGACTCGGCCGCGCAACTCGCCCGACTGGTACCGGGCGCTGCCGCCAGTCGTAAGCGCCTCCGCGGGCAACGTCATCGTCATCACGAACTACAACTACGCCGAGTTCCTCGCCGAGGCCGTGGACAGCGCGCTGGCGCAGGAGGGCGGCGCCCCGCGCGTGATCGTCGTCGACGACGGATCGACGGACCCCGGCAACGCGGCCGCCTCGCCGGACTGGCGCCCGCGGTGACCGTCGGCGCAAGGCCAACGGCGGATTCAGCTCGGCGCGCAACGCGGGGATCGAGCGGGCCGACACCGAATACGTCCTGGTGCTCGATGCCGATGACCGCCTCGCTCCCGGCGCGCTGGCTGCGCTGCGGCCCGCCCTGGAGGCCGACCCCGAGCTCGGGTTCGCCTACGGCACGGTGCACTTCTTCGGCGCGTGGGAGGGCGAGATGACGATGCCCGCCCACGACCCCTACATGCTCCTGTACCGCCATACGATCGGCTCGACCGCGCTGATGCGTCGCGCCCTGTGGGAGGACGTCGGCGGCTACGACCCGGAGTTCCGCGGCTTCGAGGACGGGAGTTCGGCTGCACGCCTACGGCGCGGGGCTGGCGCGGAGTCGTCGAGACGTTGCTCTACCGCCGGCACGGCCACACGATGAACACGGCGCCCGACTGCGGTACCGCCACTGGTTGAGGAGCTGCGCGACAGCACGCTGCGCTGCGCGGTCGACGCTGGCGAATCGAGCGCCAGCCCGGCCACCCGCGCGCTCTACCGCGGCTACTGGGGGCCGCGCCCGATCCCCGCCGCCTCGAGCTCGCGCCTGCGGCTACTTCGGCCCGACACCAACGCGCCCGCGCCGAGCGCGACCGCGTCCAAGTGGGCGAACGCGCACCGTAGAGCCCCCGGTGGAGGAGCGCCAGCCACGTACGCGAAGGCGGCCGCCGGCGAGGTGAGGTCCATGAGGCGCTTCGGCGCCGAGCTGGCCAGCGCGACCGGTGCTGCGCAGCCGGTGCGCCGGAAGACCCAGGCGCCGACGGGTGACCTCGGCGAACCGGACGTGAAGGCGACGCGCGACCCGCGGGCAGCAGCAGCGCGAGCTGGAGCGCGAAGCGGCGATGCGCCCACGATCAGCCCGCCGGACACCCAGTTGATCTGCAAGCACAATGGTGAGGACCACTGGAGCTGGCACGCACCGGAAGGGGCGGCGGTGAACTTGGAAGCGCGCGGGCCGCGTACGGAGACGCGCCCAGGCCACCGCCGACGGTCGGCCCGATCAGCCACCACGCAAGCGAGGGAGGCGGCGGAGGCCAGCGGCGAAGGTGGCCGGCCAGGCGGTCATGATCGGGCCGGCCTGGATGGTCATGACAGCACCGAGCGGGTGGTGGCGCCGAGGATGGCCCGAAGGCCGCGCAGATCAAGGGCGGCCATGCGCGTCCGGGTCGTCGGCGCTCGCCGTTGTCCTGGCGGCCGGCGCCGTGGCACCAGCAGGTTGCGCCCAGTACGCCGTGCAGGAAACCCGGACGCGTTCTGCATCTGAAGCGGGCCTGGTCGCGCCCGACGACCGCGGGCGACCGGATCACGGCGAGGATCGCCCGGTCGAGGGTGACACCGCCAGGTCCGCGACTCCGCCGAGGGCGAGAAGCCCGGACATCGCACCGAATCGCCTCGCTCCACGCGGTCGATCCGCGAGGCGCTCAGGTCGCGGCCGCGTGCCAGCGGCCGAGCGCGATCCAGCACAGCAGGCCGGTGATGAATGGGATCGCCGCCGTCCACGTCCACGAGGATCCAGATCGGCCCATCAGGACCGCAAGGGGGATGGCGCCGCACAGGTAGGCGAGCATGCCCGCGATCTCCAGCGCGCTCACGGCGGCGAGCGTGCCGGCCACGCAGCAGGTCGTCGAAGATCTGCACCGGCCAGCCCACCGCCGTGTCGACCACGGCGAGGCCGATGACCCCGGCCTGGGCCGTGTCGTGAAGCTCGGTCGGGATGTGGAAGAGGGGGAGGGCGAGGAGGCCGCCGAACGTCAGGACGGCCCCCCGACGCGACCGAGCGCGGCGTAGACGACGATGCCCGTCGACACGATCTCGTCCCAGCGTCCTGGTCGCCCCGGACCTCGGCGACGGCGATGACCGCTCGTTGTCATCACGCTCGCCTTGACGAACTGCACGTAGGCGATGAGCGAGACGAGCAGGGTGTAGGTGCCCAGCTGGGACAGCGTGAAGCTGCGCGCGACGATGGTCAGGACGAGCAGGCCGCCCGCGAGCCGGACCACTTGCGCACCTTGTTGCAGGAGCGCGCCGCGGCCACCGCGGTCGGCGTCGGTCATGGCGTCCAGCCGCCCGGAGGACCTTCCAGAACCCGGCCTGTAGCACCCTTGCGGCGGCCGGCACCCGGAGGTGGGGGGAGTCCAGGGCCGGCGGCGCGCGGCTGCCGAACTCCGCGGCGCCGATCGCCGCCGTCGCCTGCACCCGGCGCCGCCGGCGCAGGATGCCGGCAGCGCCCGCAGCACCGCGGCCTGCGCGCGCAGCTTCGCCCGCAGCCAGCCGCCGCGCGCCGCGGCGACCAGGAGCGCGAGCTCGAGGGCGAGCAGCGCCGGGCAGCGACGAGCGAGCAGCAGCGGGCCGGGGTAGACCGACGAGCACCGTCCACCAGCGGTTGCGCTCGAGGTGGAACCACTTGTAGTCGCCCTTGGCGAACGCGTAGTCGTGCTCGACGACCGCGCGGCCGGCACGATGCCGACGCCGCAGCCCGCGAGCCGCAGCCGCAGGCACAGGTCGAGGTCCTCGCCGTACATGAAGTAGTCGGGGTCGAAGCCGCCGGCTGCGTCCCAGGCCGCGCGCCGGACGACCATCGCGGCGCCGCTGGCGAAGCCGACCTCGCGCGGGCCGTCGTCCGGGCGCGGCGCGTCGCCGAGGCGCCCCGCCCAGCCGAGGCCGAGCCAGTGCGCGACGTTGCCGTCGGTGTTGACCTGCCCGCCGGGCAGCAGCACGAGCGCCTGCCAGGCGCCCCACTCGGTCCGGGGCCGTCGCGCAGCGCGTCGAGGCACCCGGGCGCCGGCACGCGCGTCCGGGTTGAGGAAGAACAGCAGCGGCGCGGGCGTCGCGGCCGCGCCCGCGTAGGCGCCGCCGGCGAAGCCGAGGTTCGCGCTCGCTGCGGACCAGCCGTGCCCGATCGGGGAGGACGGCGAGCCAGGTCGTCCGTGGACGCGTAGTCGACGACCACCAGCTCGTCGCCGTCGCGCAGCTGCGGGAGCAGGGCCGGGCAAGGTCGCTCCGAGCGCGTCGGCGCTGTCGTGGGCGACGATGACGACGGCGAGCGCCGTCAAGCGCGCGGCGAAGCGTCGCGGATCCGGCGCCTGCGACCGGCTGCGGCTGCTCCGTGGCGAGCGCCTCCACGCGCTCGCTGAGCATGCCCGACGCTGCTGGGCGAGGACCTTGTTCTCTTCCGCCAGGCGGGAGATCACGAGCGAGAAGTGCAGCAGCATCACCAGGACGAACCGAACGCCATGGCGAACAGCGCGGACGGCGCGTAGTCGATCCCGACCAGCCGGGCGAAGCCGCTCGAGCCCGTCCCGCCACAGCGACAGGCCCAGCATGAGCGCGCGTGGCGAACAGCCACAGCAGGGCGTAGCGCTCCATGCAGGCGCTTGCGCCGGACCAGCTCGAAGACGAACAGGAACAGGCCGCCGGTGACGGCGATCGAGATGAGCTGGACGCGGATCTGCATCAGACGGCGGCGATCTGGGGCACCGGCTCGAGCTCGGCCTCGACGGGCGCGTCCGGGCGGGCGCGCAGCAGGCCGAGCCGAATGGCCAGCAGCACCTTGATCATGTAGTAGACGGACCGAGCGCCGCGCCGATCGAGGAGCCGCCGGTCGTCGCGCGCGCGCATGCGCACGGGCACCTCGGCGCTGCGCAGGTGGTGAGGTGCAGCGAGCAGGACCGCCTCGACCTCGGGGTAGTCGTGCGGGTAGTCGCGCGGCGAAGAGCTCGATGCCGCGGCGGCTCGACCATCCGCAGCCCGCTGGTGGGGTCGGTCACCGGGCTGGCCGACGATCCGCGACAGGATGCGCGCGAAGAGGCGGATGCCGATCGCGCGGCGCGCGGCGGTGGAGCGGAAGCCGTCGTCGTCGGCGATCCAGGAAGCGCGAGCCGGTGACCATGTTCAGGTCCGGGTCGGCGCGCAGGCGCTCGAGCAGCCGGGTGTGAGGCGCGCGGCGTCGTGCTGGCCGTCGCCGTCGACCTGCACGGCGACGTCGTAGCCGTCGCGTCGGCGCGTACCGGTAGCCCGACTGCACGGCGCCGCCGATGCCGAGGTTGAACGGGAGGGAGATGACGCGCGCGCCGGCGGCGCGCGCGCGGGCGGCGGTGTCGTCGGTCGAGCCGTCGTCGACCACGAGCGACGTCGAAGTCCGGCGCGATGGCGTGCGATCTCCTCAACCGTCGCAGCGATCGCCTCCGCCTCGTTGTAGGCGGGCACGATCGCGAGGCAGCTGGAGGATCGGCGGGACCATCTGCATCCAGCGCATCGACCTTCCGCGCCGAACCGCTTGAGGCCAGGTGGCCGCAGACAGGTCGATGGCACCCTCGATGGCCCGCCGACTCCTCGTCCCGTGCGCCGTCGCGCTGCTCGCCGCCGCGCTGGCCGGCTGGCTCGGCATGGCCGGCGGGTACCTGTGGACGGACTACGAGTACGCCAACGTCGCGCCGTTCCCGCGCTCGTGCGCGGGGACCTCGGCGCCTTCTTCAGCTCCGCGCCCATCGAGGGCCCGTCGCTGCTGCTGCGCGCGCCCTTCGCGCTCCTGCCCTCCCTCTGGGGCGGCGGGCAGTCGGCGATCTTCCGGACCGTCGCGATCCCGGGCCTGCTGGCGGCGGCCGTGCTCGGCGTGGTGCTGTGGGAGATGCGCACCCGGCTCTGCGGGGCCCTCGCGCTGGCATTGGCTCGTGCTGCTGCTCGCCGCCGCGAATCCGGTGACGCTGGAGGCCGTCCAGATCGGTCATCCCGAGGAGCTCATCGGCGCGGTGCTTGTGCGTCGCCGCGGTGCTGGCCGCCCTCGGCGGCCGCCGCTACCTCGCCGGCGTCCTGCTCGGCCTCGCGGTCGCCAACAAGCTCTGGGCGCTGATGGCGGTCTTCCCCGTGTTGTTCGCGCTCGACCGGGACCACCGGCGCGTCATGGTGGTCGCCGGCGTTGCGGCGCTGCTGCCGTGCCTGCCGTACCTGCTGGACCCGGAGGCCCGGGCGGCCGTGGCGAGCGCGACAAGCACCGACGCCGTCTTCCAGCCCTGGCAGGTGTGGTGGCTGCTCGGCGAGCACGGCCACGACATCCGCGGCTTCGGCGGCATCGCCAAGGAGGGGTACCGCGCAGCACCGGCGTGGATCGCCCACGTGTCGCATCCGCTGGTCGCGCTGCTGATGTTCCCGGCGGCCCTCTGGTGGCACCGCGTCCGCCGGGTCCGCTCGAACGACCTCCTGCTCCTGCTCGCCGTGCTGATGCTCGCGCGGTGCGTGCTCGACGTGGCCAACAACGCCTACTACCACCTGCCCTTCCTGTTCGCGCTCCTGGCCTGGGAGACGGTGCGCAGCGCCAACCCGCCGCTGCTGAGCACTGCCGCCTCCGCGCTCGTCTGGCTGACGTGCGTCAAGCTCCCGGACCTCGTCACGCCCGACGTCCAGTTCCTCGCCTACGTCGCCTGGGCGGTGCCCGCGCTGGTCGTGCTGACGGCGGCGGTCTTCCGCGCGCCGGCGCCGCGCCGCGTCCCCGGCTCCGCCGTCGTCGCGTGAACGACCTCGGCGAACGCGGCTACGCCGTCGTCCCCGGAGTGATCGGACCGGAGCTGGTCGCGGCCCTCCTCGCTCTCCTGCAGGACCGCGCCGGCGTCGACCTGACCGACCCCGCCACCTGGGCTGCGCCCGGCTTCCCGGCCGTGTGGGCGCACCAGGCGCAGTGGGACGTCCGCCAGGCGCCGGCGGTGCACGCTGCGTTCGCGGAGGCGTGGGGGAGGGAGGACCTCGTCGTCAGCATCGACGGGCTCGGCTTCAAGCCGCCGGTGGCCGTGGATCCGGACGGGCGTTACGCGAACGCCATGCCGCTGCACTTCGACGTCGACCCTCGTTCGGGCGACCGGATCTTCCAAGGCGTCGTCTACCTCACCGACGTCGGTCCCGACGATGGTGCCTTCCGCTGTGTCCCCGGCGTGTTCGCGGACCTCGACGGCTGGCTCGAGCGGCACCCGGACTTCGATCATCGCGTCTGGGCCGACCCCGACCTCGAGGCGCACGAGGTGGTACCCGTCGCGGCGCGCGCCGGGGACCTCGTCCTCTTCGACAGCCGCCTCCTGCACGGCAACGGCGTCCACCGCGGGACGTCGCCTCGTGTCGTCCAGTACGTGTCCCTGACCCCGGCCGACGCAGGCTGGTCGCCGGTCGACTGCTACCGCAGCGGCATGGCTCCGGAGCACCTTCGCGGCCGCGCCGGATGGGGCGACGCCGCGCCGGACGCGCCCGCGGATCTCACGGCGCTGGGCCGCCGCCTGGCGGGGCTTGAAGCCTGGCCGGCCGGCGTCACACACTGACCCGCGCATCCGGGTAGACCGTTCGGCGTGGACGAACGTCGAGCTCTTCATCGCGCTCCTGGCCGGCGTCATCGGCCTGGTCTGGCTGGCGGGACCGCTGCGGGTCCCGTATCCGGTGCTGCTCGTGCTGGGCGGGCTCGGCGTCGGGCCTGCTGCCGTTCCTGCCCGAACGTGGAGGTGGACCCGGAGACGGTCCTGCTGATCTTCCTGCCGCCGATCATCTACGCGGCCGCCTTCGAGTTCGCCGACGAGGACACGCGGATGAAGTGGGAGCCGATCGCGCTGCTGGCCGTGCCGCTGGTGCTGGTCACCATCGCCGCGGTCGCTGCGGTCGCCCACGCGGTGACGGGCCTGCCGTGGGCGGCGGCGTTCACGCTCGGGGCGATCCTCGGGCCGACGGACCCGGTGGCGGCGACGAGCGTCGTGCGCAGCCTCGGGCGGGTCGGAGCGGATGGCGACGCGTGCTCGAGGGGGAGAGCCTCGTCAACGACGGCTCGGGGCTGACGGCCTTCCGCATCGCCGTCGGCGGTCGCGGGCGGCGAGGCGTTCCATCCCGGCTCCGCGAGCCTGGAGTTCCTGGGTGTGGCCGCCGGCGGCATCGCGCTGGGCGCAGCCATCGGCGTCGTCAGCGCACAGGTGCGGCGGCGGCTCGACGCGCCGCACATCGAGATCTCGGTGGCGCTGCTCAGCGCCTACGGGGCGTTCGCGAGTGCCGAGCGGCTGCACCTGTCGGGGATCCTTGCGACGGTGGCGGCCGGCTTCGTCGTCGGGCGGGCTCCGGCCGTGTTCAGCTCGCAGAGCCGGATCCAGCAGACGGGCTTCTGGAAGGCCCTCTGCTTCCTGGCCGAGTCGCTGCTGTTCCTGCTGGTCGGCCTCGCGGTCGGCAACGTCGTCGGCAACGCGGAGGGAGGCGTCGTCACCGTCCTGGCGCAGTCGGTCCTGCTGGGGGCGGTGATGATCGGGATCCGCCTCGTGTGGATGTTCACCGTGCCCTACGCGCGTCGGTCGGAGCCGATGACGGGCAAGCGCGAGCGGTTGATCATCGGGGTGAGCGGGATGCGCGGCGCGGTGTCGGTGGCCATCGCGCTGGCCGTCCCGATGGCCGTGGACTCCCGCGACCAGATCCTGCTGCTCGCCTGCGGCACCGTGCTGGTGACGCTCGTGCCGATCGGCGCGGCGCTGCCGTTGCTCGTCCGGCGCCTCGGGCTCATCGACTCCGAGAGCGTCCGCCGGCAGTACGTGGAGACGCGGCAGACGCTCGCCCACGCCGCGCTGGAGCGCGCGGAGGAAGTCGCCAAGGAGGACGACGCCCCGGAGCACCTGCTCGCCCTGGCCCGCCAGGCCTACGAGCTCCGCATCGCTCGCCTGCAGCAGTCCATCGAGACGACGGACGACGGCGACGAGGCCGAGGCCTATCGCCGCATCCGCCAGCAGCTGCTCGAGGCCGAGGAGGCGGCGCTGGCCGAGCTGAACGTCAAGGGCGACACCTTGCGCGAGGTCCGCCATGACCTCGACCTCGAGGCCGCCCGCCTCGACCGCTGAGGCACGCAGAAGTCCACCTTCCCGGGTGAGTCGGTATTCCCGACTGGGTTTGTTGTATATTCCCGCCACCCCTTACCCACCATGTCGGTGGGAAAACCCCTAAGGAGACTCGGACACCTCATGAAGACATCGTTCCCCGCCCTGTTCGCGACCCTCGCCGCGGCGATCCTGGTCGCCGGCTGCGGTGGTTCCTCCGACACCAGCGGCGGCGGTGGCGGCTCGGGCGACAGCGGCAAGTCGCTCTCGCTCGTCGCCTACTCGACCCCGCAGGTCGTCTACGACGAGATCATCCCCGCATTCACCAAGACGGAGGCCGGCGCCGGCTACGGCTTCAAGGAGTCCTTCGGCCCGTCCGGCGATCAGAGCCGCGCCGTCGAGGGCGGCCAGAAGGCCGACGTCGTCGCCTTCTCGCTGGCCCCGGACATGGACAAGCTCGTCGACGCCGGCCTGGTCGACCAAAGCTGGAGCGCCACGCCCTCCAAGGGCTTCGTGTCCACGTCCGTCGTGTCCTTCGTCGTCCGCAAGGGCAACCCGAAGAACATCAAGACGTGGGACGACCTGCTCAAGCCGGGCGTCGAGGTCCTCACGCCCAACCCGTTCTCCTCCGGCGCCGCCAAGTGGAACATGCTCGGCGCGATCGGCGCGAAGGGCGACGGCGGCAAGGACATGGACGCCGGCCTGGCGTACCTCACGGAGCTCATCACCAAGCACGTCAAGGTCCAGGACAAGTCCGGCCGCGACGCCCTGCAGAACTTCACCAGCGGCAACGGCGACGTCCTGCTCTCCTACGAGAACGAGGCGATCACCGCCCAGAAGAAGGGCGAGGACGTCGACTACGTCGTCCCGGACGACACGATGAAGATCGAGAACCCGATCGCCGCCACCAAGGACGCCCCGCAAGCGGCTCAGGCGTTCGTCGACTTCGCACTGTCCGCCGAGGGCCAGCAGAAGTTCGCCGACTGGGGCTACCGCCCGGTCGACGAGGCGGTGCTCGCCAAGAACAAGGACAAGTTCGCCGACCCGAGCAACCTCTTCACCATCGAGGACTTCGGCGGCTGGGACAAGGTCAACGACGAGCTCTTCGACGCCGAAGGCGGCAAGGTCGCCAAGATCGAGGAGGACGCCGGAGTCTCCACGGCCAAGTAATGGCAAGCGGGGCCGCTGTATCCGTCCGCCCGCGCGCGAACCGCTCCGGTTCGCGCGCGGGCGCCCTGCCCTTGGGCATCTCGACGCTGTGGCTGAGCCTCATCGTCCTGCTGCCCCTGGCCGCGCTGCTCGACCGCTCGCTGAGCGAGGGCACCGGCACCTTCTGGGACGCCGTCACCGGCCGCCAGGCCGTCTCGGCGCTGAAGTTCACCGTCGTCGTGTCGCTGATCGTCGCCGCCATCAATGCGGCCGCCGGGCTGCTGATCGCCTGGGTGCTCGTGCGCGACGACTTCCGCGGGAAGTCCTTCGTCAACGCCCTGATCGACCTGCCCTTCGCGCTGCCGACGATCGTCGCGGGCCTCACGCTGCTGGCGCTGTACGGGCCGAAGTCGCCCGTCGGCATCCACCTGGCCGCGACCCGCGCGTCCGTCGCGCTGGCGTTGCTGTTCGTCACGCTGCCGTTCGTCATCCGCAGCGTGCAGCCAGTCCTCATGGAGCTCGACCGGGAGATGGAGGAGGCCGCCGCGTCGCTCGGGGCCACGCCCTGGACGACCTTCCGCCGCATCATCTTCCCCAACCTCGTGCCCGCCCTGCTCAGCGGCGCCGCGCTCGCCTTCAGTCGGGCGGTCGGCGAGTTCGGCTCGGTCATCCTGATCAGCGGCTCGATCCCCTTCCAGACGCAGGTGACGTCCGTCTACGTCTCCAAGCAGATCGAGTCCGACAACCCTGTCGGCGCCTCCGCCTGCTCCGTGGTCCTGCTCGCCGTGTCCCTGATCGTCCTGATCGCCATCCGCTCGCTCGAGGGGCGGCGCAAGCATGACTAGCCGCATCGGCCTGCGCGTCGCCGCGCTGGCATACCTCGCCGTCCTGCTGCTGATCCCGGTCGGCGTCGTCTTCTACCGGACGTTCGAGCCGGGCATCGGCAGCGTGATCGACAGCGTCACGACGCCGGCGGCCATCAGCGCGTTCTGGCTGACCATCGAGGCCGCCGCGATCGCCGTGAGCCTCAACGCGATCTTCGGCGTCGCGACCGCCCTCATCCTCGTGCGCTCGAAGACCCTGCCCCCACCCGCCCGCCGCATCCTCGACGCCCTCATCGACCTGCCCTTCGCCGTCTCGCCGGTCGTCATCGGCCTGGCGCTCGTCGCGCTCTACGGCCGGACGGGCTGGTTCGGGCCGTGGCTGACCGACCATGGGATCCGCATCCTCTTCTCCGTGCCCGGCATCGTCCTGGCCACCGTCTTCGTCTCCCTGCCGTTCGTCGTGCGCGAGGTCGCGCCGGTGCTGCGGGAGATCGGGGACGACCAGGAGCAGGCCGCGTCCACGCTCGGCGCGACCGACTGGCAGGCCTTCTGGCGCATCACGCTCCCGTCGATCCGCTGGGGCCTCGCCTACGGCGTCGTGCTCTCCACGGCGCGCGCGATCGGCGAGTTCGGCGCCGTCTCCTTCGTGAGCGGCAAGATCGCGGGGGAGACCCAGACCTTGACGATCCTGGTCGAGCAGCGCTACACGAACTTCGACCTCGCCGGCGCGTACGCCGCGGCCGGTCTGCTCGCGGTGATCGCGCTCGTGACCCTGTTGACCATGACCATGCTGTCCAACCGGAGGTCGATCGGATGATCACCGTCGCCAACGTCTCCAAGACCTTCGGGGACTTCAAGGCTCTCGACGACGTCAACCTCGAGGTCGCTGACGGCTCGCTCACCGCGCTGCTCGGGCCGTCCGGCTCCGGCAAGTCCACGCTGCTGCGCATCATCGCCGGCCTCGAGAGCCCCGATACGGGCGGCGTCAGCGTCGACGGGGAGGAGTTCACCCACCTGCCCGCCCGCAAGCGCGAGATCGGCTTCGTCTTCCAGCACTACGCCGCCTTCAAGCACCTCAGCGTGTTCGAGAACGTCGCCTTCGGGATGCGCATCCGCAAGCGGCCGAAGGACGAGACCAAGGCTCGCGTGGACGAGCTGCTCGAGCTCGTCGGCCTCAACGGCCTCGGCGGCCGCCGCCCCGGCCAGCTCTCGGGCGGTCAGCGTCAGCGCATGGCCCTCGCCCGCGCCCTGGCCGTCCAGCCACGCGTCCTGCTGCTCGACGAGCCCTTCGGCGCCCTGGACGCCAACGTGCGCGCCGACCTGCGCGCCTGGCTGCGCCGCCTGCACGACGAGATCCACGTCACCACCGTCCTGGTCACCCACGATCAGGAGGAGGCGATGGAGGTCGCCGATCAGCTCGTGGTCCTGCGCGACGGGAAGATCGAGCAGGAGGGGCACCCGCGCGAGCTCTACGAGGCGCCCGCGAACGACTTCGTGATGGGCTTCCTCGGCCCGGTGTCGCACGTCGGCGGCCACCTGGTCCGCCCGCACGACCTGCTGCTCTCCGGCGAGCCGACCGACAACGGCCAGGAGGCCATGGTCGGCCGCGTGCTCTACCTCGGCTTCGAGGTGCGCGTCGAGCTCACCCTGGGCGGGGGCGAGCGCGTCACCGCGCAGGTCACCCGCGCGGAGGCCGACGAGCTCGAGCTCGCCGAGGGGGACATCGTGTGGGTCAGGTCGCCGGCGAAGGCGCCCGCACCGGCTAGCGCTGCCGGGTGACCCAGGCTTCTGGGTCGTCCGCCAGGGCGATGATCTCGCCCTTGAGCTGCCCGTTGCCGAGATCGGCGACGGTGACGTTCTCCACGACGGCGCGGAGGTTGTGCCGGACGGCGATCCAGACGCGCTGCAGCTCCTTCGCGGCGCCCTGGTAGTCCACGTCCTCGGGGCGCTGCCCGCGCACGGAGGCGAGCGGGCCGTCGACGGCGCGCATCACGTCGGCGACGGAGATCTCCTCGGCGGGGCGGGCCAGCCAGTAGCCGCCCTCTGAGCCGCGCTGGGAGCGGATGAGCCCGCTCTGGCGCATGTCGGAGAGGATGTTCTCGAGGAACTTCGGCGGGATGCCCTGCGCCGTGGCGAGGGCGTCGCCCTTCACCGGGCCGCCGCCGGCAGCGGCGAGCTCGGAGGCCGCGCGCAGTGCGTAGTCGGCTTTGGCGGAAATGCGCACGTTCCGCACAGGCTACCTGGGGTGATCCGTTCGCAGTGCCGGCGCGAAGAACCTTGCATGCCCAACATCGGACTTCCCGAGATGCTCATCGTCCTCGTGATCGCCCTGCTCGTGCTCGGCCCGAAGAAGCTGCCGGACGCCGGCCGCTCCCTCGGCCAGGGCCTGCGCTCCTTCAAGGACGCCGTCACCGGCGGCGCCGACGACGACACACCCGAGCTGGCCGCGCGGTCGGAGGCCTAGTCATGACCGCCCGGCTCGCCCTCCTGGCGGCCGCAGCGTTGACCTTCGCCGGGTGCGGCGGCGGCTCCTCCGACAAGGAGACGTCGGCGCCCGCACCGGCCAAGACGAAGGCGCCGTCGGCCTCGGCCGGCGCGCCGAGCAAGACCGCCAGCGAGACGATCTCGGACTTCACGTTCGCACCGAAGTCCGTCACCGTCGCAGCCGGCGGGTCGGTGTCCTGGAAGAACAAGGACGCCGCGAACCACAACGTCGTCTTCGATGACAAGTCCATCGAGGGCATCGAGAACCTGCGCGAGAACCAGGACGGCAAGGTCGAGTTCGACAAGGCCGGCACCTACGCGTACGTCTGCAGTTACCACCCAGGCATGGAAGGAACGGTCGTCGTCAAGTGAGCAATTCAGCAATCGAGCGTGTGGACCCGGACGGGACCCTGCGTGAGGGCGTGGAAGCCCTCGAATCGGCGCGGACGGGGCAGACCCGGTCCGCGTTCTTCAAGCGCGGCGGGGCCCTCGCGGGCGCCGGACTCGCCCTCGGCGCGGTGCCTGCGGGCTTCGCGATCGCCCAGGGCGGTCTGCCCAAGGGCGACATCAAGATCCTCAACTACGCGCTGACGCTCGAGTACCTCGAGGCGGCGTTCTACGCGGACGCGCTCGACAAGGGCGAGCTCTCCGGTGAGTCGGCGATCTTCGCGAAGGTGGTCGGCGCGCACGAGCAGGCGCACGTCGACGCCCTCAAGCAGACCCTCGGGTCCAAGGCCGGCAAGGCGCCGGCGGTGGACTTCAAGGACGCCACCGGGAAGAAGAAGTTCCTCCAGACCGCCAAGGTCCTCGAGGACACCGGCGTCTCGGCCTACCAGGGCCAGGCGACCCGCATCAAGACCTCCGCGGTGCTCGCCGCGGCGGGCTCCATCCTCGCGGTCGAGGCGCGCCACGCCGCCTGGGTCGCCGACATCATCGGCGGGGGCGCGGGCGTCAACCCGGCTCCCGACGCGTTCTCGATGCCGCAGGACATGGCGGCCATCCTCGATGCCGTCAAGGGCACCGGCTTCCTGAAGGGCTGATGAACATGCACGAGATTCCCTCATTCGCAGAGCTCGACCGCGACGGTGCGATCGAAGAGGCGGCGGCCAAGGCCGGCGTCAACCGCTCGCAGTTCCTGCGCCGATCCGCCTTCGTCGGCGGCGGCCTGCTCATCGGTGGCCTCCCGGCGGCGTTCTCGCTGGCCGCGGGCACGCCGAAGGGCGACGTCGACATCCTCAACTACGCGCTGACGCTCGAGTACCTGGAGGCGGCGTTCTACAAGGAGGCCGTCGACGGCGGCGCCCTCACGGGCCAGTACAAGCGCTTCGCGAAGATCGTCGCCGAGCACGAGCAGGCCCACGTCGACGCGCTCAAGAAGGCACTCGGCTCGGCGGCCGTCAAGACGCCGAAGTTCGACTTCAAGGGCACGACCGGCAGCGACTCGACCTTCGGGGACACCGCCAAGGTCCTCGAGGACACCGGCGTCGAGGCCTACCAGGGCCAGGCCACGAACATCAAGTCCAAGGCCGTGCTGAAGGCCGCCATCTCGATCCACCCGGTCGAGGCGCGGCACGCGGCCTGGATCGCGTCCATCCTGTCCAAGGGCTCCGGTTCGCCGTCGCCCGCTCCGGACGCGTTCAACCCGGCCAAGGACATGGCGACGATCCTCGCCGCCGTCCAGGGCACCGGGTTCATCACGACCGAGTCGGGCTCGTCGTCGGCCTCGCCGACGTCGGGCACCCCGAGCGTCGCGGGCTAACACATGGACGCTGCGGGCCGGCGGGAGCTGGCCCGCCTGATCTCAGAGGAGGGGCTGTCGCCGCGGGAGGCGGCAGCCCGCCTCGGGGTGCAGGAGTCCGAGGCGCGCGCCGAGGTCGCCCGCTGGTACGCAGCGGGCCGGCCCCGGTCGGCGTCCCGGCGCCGGCTCGCGGGCGTCGGGCTCGTCCTTGCCTTCGTGCCCGTGGGATGGGTCGCCAGCGCGGCGATCTTCGGAGATGACGAGACGGACCCGGCGGGCAGCCGTATCGCGGGCGCACCGGCGGTGCAGGCCCCACCCGACCGCTTCGAATCGCGCGCGGCCCGGGCCCGCCGGGGCCGCCACACCGTCTCCATCGCCCGGGTGCCCGCGCGGCGCGTGAAGGTGTACGCGAAGGCGTCCCCGAAGGCGAAGCACACGACGCTCACGGCTCGCAAGCTGGACGGCCGGCCGATGCCCCTCGTGCTGCTGGTCGAGCGGCGCCGCGGTCGGGACTGGCTGAAGGTGCAGCTGCCGACCCGGCCGAACCTGAAGACAGGCTGGATCCGCGCGCGGGCGACCCGGCTCTCCCAGACGACCTGGCGCCTGCGCGTCGACCTCTCGGACCGCCAGGTCACCACCTGGCGCGGCAAGCGCAAGATCTCCGTGCATCGCATCGGCGTCGGCCGGTCCGTCTCGCCGACACCGCGCGGCCGCTACTACCTGACCGACCTGGTCAAGCCACCCGATCCGAATGGCCTCTACGGGGCCTACGCCTTCGGCCTGTCGGCGCACTCGAACGTCTACACGTCCTTCGGGACGGGGGACGGCCAGATCGGCATCCACGGGACCAACGACCCGCGCACGCTGGGGTCGAAGGTCAGCCACGGCTGCATCCGCGTCTCCAACGACGTCATCGAGAGCTTCGCCCGCCACCTGCCGCTGGGGACGCCGGTCACCATCCGGTCGTAATCTGGAGGCGTGGGGCACGACCACGACCACGGCCATCACGGCCACTCCCACGGCGTCTCGGCGGACGCCGACCGGGGCAAGCTGAGCATCGCGCTCGCACTCATCCTCGGCTTCATGGCCATCGAGGTGGTCGCGGGCATCGTGGCGTCCTCGTGGGCGCTGATCTCCGACGCCGGCCACATGCTCACCGACGCAGGCGCGATCGCGCTCTCGCTGGTGGCCATCCGCCTCGCCGCCCGGCCGGCGCGGGGGGCGATGACCTTCGGCCTCGGCCGCTCGGAGATCCTCGCCGCCGCGGTCAACGGCACGACGCTGCTCGTGCTGGGCCTCGTCATCTCCTACGAGGGCGTGCGCCGGCTGATCGACCCGCCCGACACGGAGGGCGTCGTGGTGCTGGTCGTCGCCCTCGTCGGCGTCGTGGTCAACCTCATCGCCACCGTCGTGCTCTCGCGCGCCAACCGCGAGTCGCTCAACGTCGAGGGCGCCTACCAGCACATCCTCACCGACCTCGCCGCCTTCGTGGCCACCGCGATCGCCGGCGCGATCATCCTCACCACGGGCTTCGTGAGAGCCGACGGCATCGCCTCGTTGCTCGTCGCGGCGATCATGTTCCGCTCGGCCTACGGGCTCCTGCGGGCGTCCGGCCGGATCTTCCTGGAGGCGGCGCCGGAGGGCGTCGACCCCGACGCGATCGGACGGGCCATGATCGGCACGGCCGGCATCGTCGAGGTCCACGACCTGCACGTGTGGGAGGTGACGTCCGGCTTCCCGTCGCTGTCCGCGCACGTCACGGTCGGCGCCCAGGCCGACTGCCACGCGGCGCGCGCGGAGGTGGAGGCACTGCTGCACGACCGCTTCGGCATCGACCACACGACGTTGCAGGTCGACCACGAGGGCGGCCGCCTGCTGCACATCCAGAACGCCGTATGACCTGGTTCGCCCGCATGTGGCTGAAGGCGGCGCCGGTCATCGATGCCCGCGGCGGCGCCGCGCACCGCGCCCGCCTGCTCGACGGCCTGCGCGGCACCGTCGTCGAGGTGGGGGCGGGGACCGGATCCAACTTCGCCCACTACCCGGAGGCGGTCACTCGGGTGGTGGCGATCGAGCCCGATCCGACGCTGCTCGCCACGGCCCAGGCTGCGGCCGGCCCGCGCATCGAGGTGTCCGCGGGCGTCGCCGAGGCGTTGCCGGTGGGTGACGACGAGGCGGACGCGGTGGTGATGTCGCTCGTGCTGTGCTCGGTGCCCGACCCTGCCGCGGCGCTGGCGGAGGCGCGCCGGGTGCTACGCCCGCAGGGTGAGCTGCGCTTCTACGAACATGTCGTCCCGCACGGCGGTGCGGGCCGCGCGGGCGCGCGGCTGGCGGACCGCAGCGGCTTGTGGCCGGCGCTGGCCGGCGGGTGTCACCTGTCGCGCGACACGGAGGCGGCCATCGAAGCGGCCGGCTTCACGGTCGGGGAGCGCGACCGCTTCCCGTTCCGGACGAGCGCACTGGCGCCGCCGATCCCGTTCGTGCTCGGGACCGCGATCGTCAGCTGACGACGACCTTCCCCTTCATGTTCGCGTGGATGGTGCACACGTAGCGATAGGTGCCGCGCTTGCGGAAGGTCACCTTGTAGGTGCCGTCTCGCCGGTCGCGAGAGGACTTGAAGCGCTTGGCGCCGACGCTGTGCACGTTGTGCAACACGTACTGGCCATCGAGGAAGCGCCAGGTGACGCGGCCGCCCTTGGCGATCCGCGCCGTGCCCGGCTTGAAGCTGATGTCCTGCGCACGGACCGTGGCGGAACCCGCCGCCGAGGCGACGGGTTCCACGTGAGATCACGGCTACGAACATGATTACGGCTGCAGCGGACCCTTGACGAAGTTCAGGCCCGAGACGGTCTTGACCGTCTTCCCGAAGGAGAACGCCGGGTTGAACGCAGTTCGGCACGGGGCCGGGGGCCTTGATGCCCTTCTGCGCGCAGAGCTGCGCGGTGTAGGCGGCGTGGTTCGCCTCGACCGAGTGGATCGCCAGCGCGGCCCGGGTGACGGCCGCGTTGGACAGGTACGGCCCCGCACCGGCGTATGCGGCGGTGCCGACCGGCTCGATCGACGCGGCGGTCGCGATGAACGTCTCCTGGTCCTTCAGGGCAGCGCCGACGGCGTCCATGTTGAGCTTCGGCGCCCTGACGGCAGCCTTGCCCAGCACCCGCTTGAGCGCCTGGACGTGCTCGGCCTCGTGCTTGGCCAGGATGTTCGCAGCCTGCGCGATGTCCGGGTCCGGGTAGCCGGCCTGCGCGGCAGCGGCGTAGAAGGCCGCCTCGAGGTACTCGAGCGAGAGCGCGTAGTTGGCGATGATGACGTCGTTCTTCGTCGGCCCCTTGGCGGTACGACGGACCCGGCTGAGCTTGGTCGAGTAGGCGCCCTTCTGGGTGCTTCGACGCGGCGGCCATCGCCTCCATGGGATCGAGGAAGCCCAAGCAGCGCGGAACCGGCGGCGAACGTGCCGGCCGTGGCCACGCCGTTGCGCATGAGGCCGCGACGGGTGCTGCCGGTGGGGTCGAGTGCGCCGGCCTGCTCGGCGATGGTGCGCAGGTCGCCTGAGGCGTCCAGCTTTTCAATGTCGATGCGAGTCACTGAGAGTTCCCTTCTTGGGGGGTCGGTCGCAGTGGGCTACGCGACATCCCCTCAGGTGGATCAGCGCCTGGCGCGAATGCGGGCGGTCGCGACCCGTCCGTCAAGGGACGTACCGCGGGCGACGAGGACCACCTGGCGGAGCCTACGGCCACGCTTCGTGAGCCGGAGGGGCACCCGGAACGCCTTCCCGCCGCGGCGCGCGCGCTCGCCGCCACCGATCCGGCGTCCCCGGCGGTCGCGCACCGTCACGCGGCAGCGCACGAGCTGGGCGCCGCCCACCGCGCGGCAGCCGACGCTGCGCCGGCGCGGCTTGAAGAGCTTCAGCCGGAAGTCCGTCGAGGCCTGCGCCTGCGGGTACTGCTCGAGCCGCACGACGCCGTTGCGCACCCGCTGCGGGTGGTAGCCGACGGGGAACTCGGTGACCTTGGTCTTCGTCGCGTAGGAGAAGACGTTCACGGAGTCCTCGCCCGAGCCGCTGATGTAGCAGTAGCGGCCGTCCGCGGAGTTCGTGGCCCAGTAGGGCTTGGAGATCGCGTCGTCGACGATGGTCGTCGCGAAGGTGGCCCGGTCCACCATCGCGCCGTAGTTCGCCATGGTGCCGGCCACGCACAGCGTCCTGCCCGCGCCGTCCATGGCCAGGCCGTGGTGGGCGGAGTCGAGCACGTAGTCCTCGCGCGCGATCGCCTTCGTCTTCTCCGGTATCGGCAGCTCGGCGACGCGGGTCACCTTGTCCTGCTCGAAGTCGTACTCGGCGAAGCCGTGGAAGAAGGAGACCTGGAAGTAGAGGAAGCGCTCGTCGGGGGAGAGGGCCATCGGCCGCACGGCCGACGACATGCCTGGGTGGCCCGCCTCGGCGAGCTTCTCGCCCATGTCGATGCGCTTGATGACCCGCTTGGTCCTGGCGTCGACGATCTGGAAGAACTCCTCGCCCTTCGTCGCGCCCGCCTCGTTCATGTCCGTCGGCAGGTAGACCCGCCCGATCGCGGCGTGGAAGATCTTCGTGCCGTCGCGCGAGTAGACGTTCTCGTGCGGCGAGTCGCCCGACTCGAAGACGCCGGTGCGTTCACCGGTGGCCGTATCGAGCTCGTGCACGACGTTGCCCGTCGAGGCCGACACCAGCAGCCGCGACCCGTCCGCCGAGATGGCCATGTGGTCGGAGCGGTAGCCGTCCACGGGCGCGCGCCAGACGATCTTCTTGCTGGCCAGGTCGATGGCCACGACGTCGGCGAAGCTCGGTCGGCTCACGTAGATGGTCCGCCCGTCGTGGGAGGAGAAGACGTCGTCGTTGAGCTGGTCGTGGCCCTCCCCGATGAGCTGCGCGACGGCGAGGAAGAAGCCCAGCCGCACGGGGTTGAGCATGATCTCGTCGAGCCGCTCCTGGCGGTCCGGGACCACGTTGATGCGGTCGAGCCGGACGAAGGTCTCCGGATCGACGATGTCCGTCGTGCCGTCCCAGTTGTTGCCGACCAGGATCGCCGGCCGGGTCACCCCCTTCTCCGGGGCGGGCCCGAACTGGGACGCCTCGGCCGAATCGGCCGCGAACCCGGCCACCGCCGCCAGCCCGGCGAGCATGCGCTTACGCAACGTGAGCATGCGCGCGAGCGTACACCGGGCCGCCGGCGGGAAGCGTCACTTCCGTGGAGGTCATCGCCCACCGGGGCGCGTCCGCGTACGCGCCGGAGAACACGCTCGCCGCGTTCGACCTCGCCCTCGCGCTCGGAGCGGACACGATCGAGCTCGACGTGCGCCGCGCGGCGGACGGGGAGCTCGTGATCGTCCACGATCCGCCCGGGCCCGGCCGGCACGCGCTGCCGACCCTGGACGCCGTGTTCGACCGGTACGGAAGGCGCACCCGCTACCTGGTCGACGTCAAGGACCCCGACCCCTCCTGGGAGGCGGAGGTGGTCCGCACCATCGACCGCCACGACGTCGGCCGCTGCTGCACGCTGCAGTCCTTCGACGTCGACGGGCTCGTCCGACTGGAGCGCCTCGCCCCGCAAATCCCGTACGTGCTGCTGTACCGGCGGGCGGCGTCCGCGTTCATCGACCTCGGTGCCGTGCCCGGCTTCGTCGCGGGCATCGGGCCGTGGCATCGGACGGTCACCGCGTCGCTGGTGACACGCGCCCGCGGCCGGGGCCTGTCCGTGCGGCCGTGGACCGTCGACGCGCCCGCGGAGGCCCGGCGCCTGCACGGACTCGGGGTGCGCCACGTCATCACCAACGCCCCCGACGTCATCGCCGCCACCGTGGGCGGGAGCGGCGCGTCAGGCCTCGCCGTCGCCGTCTGAGCTGAGCATCCAGGTCCCGTCGCCGAGGCGGCGCACCCGGCCGATGCTCGCCAGCTCCCCGGCCGCCAGCGTGACCGTGGAACGACGCGCGCCCACGAGCTCGCCCAGGGCGGCGTGGGTGAGGGCGAGCGGGATCTGCGTCCCCTGCGGGCCGACCCGGCCGATCCGGTAGGCGAGGTGCTCGAGGACGGCGACGATGCGGTCCTCCACGCGCGGCAGCTGGCAGATGGTGCCGTGCACGGCGACGCGCTGCTCCTGCTCGCTCAGGCGCCGGTTGAGCTCGACCATGAGCCCCGGCCAGCGGGCGGCGCCGTACATGAAGCGCCGATCGAGCGTGATCAACCGCACGGGCTCCAGCGCGACGAAGCGGCGCTCGGCGGCGAGCCCGTCCTCCGACGGCGGCCACGACAGCAGCAGGTCGCCGGGCACCAGCAGCTCCGCGAGCGTCCGCGACTTGTAGTGGACCTCCTTGAAGACCTTGCCGCGCGCCAGCATCAGCGCGAAGGCCGAGTCGGGCATCGCGAGGTCGGCGAGGTCGAAGGGGCCCTTCTCGATGTCGAAGGCCGCTCCCTGCAGCATGTTGCGCGCGGCGTCGCGCTCGGCGGCGGGGACGGCCTGGTCGAGATCGATGTCGGCGCCGAGGAGCGCCTGCGTGCCGACGCTGCGGGTGTCACTCGGGGGGCCCCAGTCGACGCCTGAGTCGGCGTCCGCGCTGGCTTGGTCCGGCTGTGGTCACTGCCACGGGTCTCCTGTCTTGGTGGACGAGAGAACCGGGGCGAAGACCCCATCAGGATCGGCGCGACTGTGCTCGGTGCTTCGGCGTGCCGTCGCCACTCCCCCGGAGCTGCGACCGACCGTCGGCTAGAACTCTACATCAGGACCCAGCACGAAGATCTCGAAGGCCCGCGCCGGGCCGAAGACGATCTGCGAGTGGTAGGTGAGGACCTTGCGCCCCACGATCTCCTCCACGGCGTCCATCGTGGTCTTCCCGACGGACTCCTGGAAGCTCAACCGGTAGTGCCGGACGAGGTCCTCCTTGCCGTCCGCGAGCAGCGTCTCCTCATTGCGCGTCAGACCGCCCTCCATGGCGACGAGGACGTAGTCGTCCAGGATCCAGGCCTTGGCCGCCGTGGGACCCTTCCCGTAGTACTGCTTCTTGAGCGCGACCATCGCGTTGGCCAGCGCCGCGCGCGTCGCCCCGTCCCCGTGGCCGACGCCCTCTTCGGTCCATCCCTGACTGCTCATCACCTCTGTTCTACCCCATGAAGTTGGCGTTCTCACGTCCTCGGCGGCTCTTTGCGACGTGCCTCGAACCGCGCGTCCTCGCGCTCCTGGCGCGTCCGCTCCTGCTCGCGGAACTGGCCGTCCGCGTCGATCCGCGGGTCGCTGTAGTCGAACATCGCCTTCGTCCGCCTGCGGTTGACCGCGACCGGCACGACCCGCCCGCGCTCGGGCTCGCCCAGCACACGATCGGACTGCTCCGTGAAGGTCATGCGCACCGCCTCGCCACCGTCGCGGCCGGCGACGTCGATCATGTACTCCCGGATCTCGAACGAGCCGCTCGCGCCGTCGCTCGAGCGCAGCTTCCGGGCGACGAACCGGGTGTCGACGATGGTCGCGTCGAGCCGGTCCCATCGCGGCTTCACGGCGAGCCGCACGCGATTCCACCAGAGCACACGCGGAACGATCGCACACGGATACGATCAGGCGAGCGTGATCTCCACCAACCAGTTCAAGAACGGCAACCACATCGAGGTCGAGGGGACGATCTTCAAGATCCTCGAGTTCCAGCACGTCAAGCCCGGCAAGGGCGGGGCGTTCGTGCGCACCAAGCTGCGCCGGACGAGCGACGCCGCGGTGATCGACCGCACCTTCCGCGCGGGGGAGAAGTTCCGCTCCGTGCACACGGAGGCGCGCAAGATGCAGTTCCTCTACGCGGACGGCACCGACGCGCACTTCATGGACTCGCAGACCTTCGAGCAGATCGCGATCCCGGAGACCAACGTGGGGGAGACCCTGAAGTGGGTCCGGCCGAGCGAGGACGTCGACCTGCTGTTCATCGACGACGAGCCCGCCGACATCCAGCTCGACGCGTCCGTCGAGCTCGAGGTCACCCACACGGAGCCGGGCGTCCGCGGCGACACGGCCAGCGGTGGCGGGCAGAAGCCGGCGACGCTCGAGACGGGCGCCGAGGTGACCGTCCCGCTGTTCGTCAACATCGGCGACCGCATCAAGGTGGACACGCGCAGCGGCAGTTACATGTCACGCGCGTAGGTGGCCGCACTGACTGAATCCCGCCGGACCCGGGAACGCCGCGCCGCCGTCTTCGCCCTCTACGAGGCCGACGCCGCCGGTCGCGACCTCGACGACACCTTCGAGCGCGACGCCGCGACCTTCACGCGCTCACTCGCGCACGCGACGGAGGACCATCGCGAGGAGCTCGACGCGGTCATCTCCACGCACGTGAAGGGTTGGACGATCGAGCGCATCGCCCCGCTGGAGAAGGCGATCATGCGTGTGGCGCTGCTGGAGATCCTGCATCCCGAAGCGGTCGACGCCGAGGTCCCCATCCCGCCCGAGGGCGCCATCGACGAGGCCGTGGAGACCGCCAAGGCCTACTGCGGCGCCGAGGCGCCCGGCTTCGTCAACGGCATCCTCGGCGCGGCCCTGCGCGCGCAGCAGCAGGCGTAGCCCCTCGGCCGGCGAGCCGGGTCTGTCACACTGTCCCGGCGATGCCCGAGACCCTCGAGACCCTCGTCACCCGCCTGGAGCGCACGGCCGCCGATCTTCGTGCCGGCCATCTGCAGCCCGATCACGCCGCCGGCGTGGTCGACGATCTCGCGCGACTGGCTGCAGAGGCGGGCTCCGAGCTCGACCGGCAGGTGCGGTTGGGCGACCAGCCGCTCGGCCCGGCCGGGCAGCTCGCGCTGCAGGGGTGACCGCGGCGTCCAGCGCCGCTCTCTACCCGGACCACCTGCGCCGGGAGATCGAGGCGTACCTGGAGACGCTGACCTTCGGACCTGACGAGCGCGGTACCGCCGGCCTGCAGGAGGCCATGCGCTACAGCCTGCTCGCGGGCGGCAAGCGCATCCGGCCCGTCCTCGCGCTGGCCACCGCGCGCGCCATCGGCCTCGAGCACAGCGTCCTCCCGCTGGCGGGGGCGCTCGAGCTCATCCACACCTACAGCCTCATCCACGACGACCTGCCGGCGATGGACGACGACGACCTGCGCCGCGGCCGGCCGACCTGCCACCGCGTCTACGGGGAGGACGTCGCCATCCTCGCCGGGGACGGCCTGTACGCGGAGGCCTTCCGGCTGCTCACGCACGACCAGGAGGGCGACCCGCGCGCGGTCCTCGCCGCCGTCTGCGAGCTGGCCGCCGCAACGGGGGTCGACGGCATGGTCGGCGGGCAGTTCATCGACGTGAAGGGCCTCGTCGACACCGGTGAAGCGACCCTGCGCCGGTTGCACGAGCTCAAGACGGGGCGGCTGATCGGAGCGAGCATCGAGTGCGTACTCCTGTTGAGTGCCAGCACTACCATGGATGCCATCCGGGACTTCGCTGCGGAGCTCGGCGTCCTGTTCCAGATCGTCGACGACATCCTCGACGTGACGGGGACGGACGCGGCCCTCGGGAAGCCCATCGGGTCCGATGAACGCCATGGGAAGCTGACCTACGTGAGCTCCTTCGGCCTCGACGGCGCCCGGGCCCTGGCGGCGGAGTCCCATCAGAAGGCACGGGACGCCCTGGCCGAGGCAGGAGTGGGCGGGACCGACGCATCGGCCGAGCTCGAGCAGATCACCGACTTCATCTACAAGCGCACCTCGTGACCCCCCTCCTGGACAAGATCGACCGCCCGCAGGACCTCCACTCGCTCAGCGAGACGGAGCTGCAGCAGGTCGCCCAGGAGGTCCGGGAGCTGCTCATCGACACGGTGGGGGAGATCGGCGGGCACTTCGGCGCCAACCTCGGCACCTGCGAGATCGCGGTGGCGGTCCACTCGCTGCTCGACTCGCCCAAGGACAAGGTCCTGTGGGACGTCGGGCACAACGCCTACCCGCACAAGATCCTCACCGGCCGCCGCGATCGGCTCTCGACCATCCGCCAGTACGGCGGCCTCGCGCCCTTCTGCGCGATGTTCGAGTCCGAGCACGACATCATGGGCGCCGGCCACGCGTCGACGTCCATCGGCTACGGCGTCGGCATCAAGGAGTCCATGCGCGCCGGCCACGCGCCCGACGGCAAGGTCGTCGCGGTCATCGGCGACGGCTCGATGACCGGCGGCGTCGCCTTCGAGGCGGTCTCCCAGGCGGGCGGCCTCGGCACCCCGCTCGTGGTCATCCTCAACGACAACGGCATGTCCATCTCGCCCAACGTCGGCGCGATGAGCAACTACTTCAACCGCGTCCGCCTCGAGCCGCACATGTGGAAGGCGCGCGAGTCCTTCGAGTCGCGCCTGACCAAGCTGCCGCGCGGCATCGGCGCCGCCGTCGAGCGCCTCGGCCCGCAGTTCAAGGAGGCCCTGAAGGCGTTCTGGGCACCCGGCCTGTGGTGGGAGGAGCTCGACTGGGCCTACATCGGCGTCGTCGACGGCCACGACGTGCGGGCGATGCGCCGCGCGCTCAAGGAGGCGCTCGCCGCCGAGCGTCCCGTCGTCATCCACGCCGCGACCGTCAAGGGCAAGGGCTTCGCGCCCGCCGAGGACGGCGGCCTGGAGGGCATGGAGCGCTGGCACGCCGCCAAGCCGAAGTCGATCGCCAACCGCGCGCCCGTCAAGGCCGTGGAGAAGGCCGCCGCGCCCGCCGCGCCGAACTGGACGGACGTCTTCGGCGCCGCGATGATCGAGGAGGTCCGCCGCGACCGCCGCGTCATCGGCATCACCGCCGCGATGAACTCCGGCACCGGCCTCAACCTCCTGCAGAAGGCCGAGCCCGAGCACTACTTCGACGTCGGCATCGCCGAGCAGCAGGCGATCCTCTTCGCCTCCGGCCTCGCGCTCACCGGGTCCCGGCCCGTCGCCGCGATCTACTCGACCTTCCTCCAGCGCGCCTACGACCAGATCATCCACGACGTCTGCCTGCAGAACCTGCCGGTGGTCTTCGCGATGGACCGGGCCGGGCTCGTCGGCGACGACGGTCCCACGCACCACGGCGTCTTCGACATCGCGTACCTGCGGCCGCTGCCGAACATCACGGTCATGGCTCCGCGCGACGAGGCGATGCTGCGGCGGATGCTGCGCACGGGCCTCGTCATCGACGGCCCGTCGGCGATCCGCTACCCCCGCGGCGCCGCCGAGGGCGTCGAGATCCCCACGGATCCCGAGCCGCTCGAGGTCGGGACGGGCGAGGTCCTGCGCGAGGGCACCCGCGTCGCGCTGATCGGCTACGGCTCCGGCGTCGCGAAGGCCCTCGGCGCGGCGGACATCCTCGGCGACGACGTCACCGTCGTCGACGCGCGCTTCGTCAAGCCGCTCGACACGGCGCTCATCGAGTCGCTGGCCCGCGAGCACGAGCTCCTCGTCACGGTCGAGGAGGGCGTCCTGCAGGGCGGCTTCGGCTCCGCGGTGCTCGAGGCGCTGAGCGACGCCGGCCTCTCCACGCGCGTCCTGCGCATCGGCCTCCCGGACCGCTACGTGACCCACGGATCGCCCAAGCTCCTCCACGAGGAGGTCGGCTTCACCGCCGAGGCGATCGCCGAGCGCATCGAAGCTGCGGTGCGCGACCAAACTTTGGTCTAAGGACCCGCGCGTCACGCGCCGATGGAGGTCGGAGATGGCGGACGAACCGATCCCGATTGCCTCCTCGGCCGCGTTCATGCCGAGCGCGGCCCCCCTGAAGAAGTTCGAGTCGAAGATCCTCACGCTGGACGACGACTTCGGCTCGGCCTTCACGAACAAGGCGCCGGCGCCGGCCGAGCCGGAACCGGTCGTCGAGGTCGAGCCCCCGATCGACCGCCTGGCCGTGCTGCGCGACCTGGCCCGCAAGCTGCGCGCGGCCCCCGACAGCGACGAGACGCTCCAGCTGGTCATCGACGAGGCCTGCCGCTGCACGCGCTCGGACGCGGCGATGCTCACGCTCTCGGCCCCCGTCTCCCGCCAGTTCGTCTGCGGGACCGCGCTCGGGGCCGGGCCGTACATCAGCGTCCCCCTGCGGGCCGGCGGCCCTTCCTTCGGCGAGCTGGTCCTGACCCGGCTGGCGGAGGGCGCCGACTACGAGTCGGAGGACGAGACGTTCGGCGAGCTGGTCGCCGAGTACGTCGCCAAGGCCGTCTCCACGCTGCGCTCGGGCACCATCATCTCCCAGGAGGAGCAGGACTTCATCGACCGCATCTCGGAGGACCTGCGCTCGCCGCTGGCCGGGGCGGTCGCGACGCTGGGGGCGACGGTCACCTCCGACGGCCTCGACGGCGACTCCCGCCGGTACCTGCGCGCCACCCACGGCGACCTGCGGCGGATGCTCAACACCGTCGACAACCTGCTGATGCTGGCCCACCTGCGCCCGCCCGGCGCCTCCGACCTGCAGACGGTGCCGGTCACGCCGTGGCTCGAGCGCGCGGTGGAGTCGCGCCGCCAGGCCGCAGCGGACCGCGAGGTCATGGTCACCCTGCGCCCGCCGCGCGGAGGCCTACCTGATCTCAGGCGTCCCCGAGCAGCTCGACCAGGTCCTCGGGCAGCTGCTCTCCAACGCGATCAAGTTCACGGACCCGGGTGGCCGCGTCGACATCACCGCCGGGCTCGTCGGAAGGGATGGTCAAGGTCTCCGTGCGCGACAGCGGCATCGGCTTCGACGCCGCGGAGGCGCCGCGGATGACGGAGTGCTTCGCCCGGGCGATCACCGCGGAGGCCGGGCGCTATCCCGGCCTCGGGCATCGGGCTGTTCGTCGCCTCGAAGATCGTCGAGAACCACGGCGGCCGGCTCTGGCTGGAGAGCCGGCGCGACGAGGGCACGCACGCCCACGTCTCGATCCCGCAGCGCCTCGACGTCGTTTGAGAACCCACGGGGGCCCGCCTCCGGCGGCCTTTACGATTCCGCGAGCGCCATCAGGCCCGGCCCGCCTCCGGCACCCCTAGCGCCGAGCGGGGCGGGACCAGCGGGTGGTGCTCTCGAGCGCCATCAGCCCGCCGGCGACGACGAGCAGCATGATCGCGGCGGCGGCGCTGTCGCCGATCGCGCAGAGCACGGCGCCGGCGGCGAAGGCCACGACGAGCGTCAGGTCGAGCGACCGCTGGGTCGCGAGGGGGAGGTGGTCGGTGGCCCCGAGGCCGATGCCGGCGAGCACGACGCCGCCGGTGAACGCGGCCAGGGTGCCGGCGCTGCCGAGGTCGGCGACCGCGGCGGCGAGCACGAGCGCGAGCCCGACGACCTGCAGCAGCAGGGCGTGGGCGGACAGGGAGATGCGGGGGAGGATGCGCATGGTTCTCTCACTGTTCCCGGGAACGTGCGTTCGGTCTGTGAGGGGCGGCACGCACCGGCCGATAACGTTCGGCCGGATGGCCCGGGTTCGTCTCGACTCCCTGTTGGCGGAACGCGGGCTCTTCGAGTCCCGCTCGCGGGCCGCGGCGGCGGTCATGGCGGGCGACGTCCTGCTGCTGCCCGTCCCGGGCACGCGCGTCCAAGCCGGGCCAGGCGGTTGCGGAAGACGTGGAGCTCGAGGTCGTCGCCGCGCCGCCGTTCGTGTCCCGCGGGGGCGTGAAGCTGGCCAACGCGCTGGACGTGCTGGGTGTCGAGGTGGCCGGGCGGTCCGCGGTGGACGTGGGCGCCTCCACCGGCGGCTTCACCGACTGCCTGCTGCAGCGGGGCGTCGAGCGTGTCTGCGCGGTCGACGTCGCCTACGGGGAGCTGCACTGGTCGCTGCGCGAGGATGCGCGGGTGACGGTGCTGGAGCGGGTCAACGCCCGCGCCCTCGAGCCGCTGCCGTTCCCGTGCGACCTGGCGGTCATGGACGTCTCCTTCATCTCGGCGTCGAAGGTCATCCCGGCGGTCGTGGAGCGCCTGGAGCCGGTCTTCGACCTCCTGGTCATGGTCAAGCCGCAGTTCGAGGTGGGGCGGGACCGGCTCGGGAAGGGGGGTGTCGTCCGTGACGTCGCCCTGCGGCGCGAGGCCGTGCTCTCGGTTGCCGCAGCCTCGGGGTGCGCGGTGATGGGCTTCGCCTCATCGGGCCTGCCCGGGCCGAAGGGCAACAAGGAGACGTTCGTGTGGCTGGCCGAACCCAACCGGGTGGGATCGGCCCCGGATCCTGGGGCGATTCTCACGGAGCTGGACCTGTGAGGGTCACCGTCATGACCCGGCGTGGTGATCGCGACCTGCACGGGCCGGTCACGGAGTTGCTCGAGGCGGCGCGGGCGGCGGGCGCGACGCTGTGCATGAGCGCCGACGAGGCCCGCAAGCACGGCGTCGACGGTCAGGCGGGCGTCGACGTGTGCGACCTCTCGCGTGACGTCGACCTGTGCGTCGTCCTCGGGGGGGACGGCACGATCCTCGGCGCCCTGCGGGCCTACGCGGGGACGCAGGTGCCCGTGTTCGCCATCAACTTCGGCGAGGTCGGGTTCCTCGCCACCATGGACCCCGACGGCGTCAAGGAAGGCCTGCAGCTGGCCTTCCGCGGCGAGTACGACACGATGGAGATGCCGTCCATCACCGTCGGCCGTCCTGACGACAGCTGGACCGCCTTCAACGACATCTCCGTGCACCGCCAGCCCGGCAAGCGGGTCGCCGACCTCGCGTACGCCCTCGGCGGGGAGGAGATCGGCCGGGTGCGCTGCGACGGCCTCGTGGTCGCCACGCCGGCGGGCTCCACGGGCTACAACCTCGCCAACGGCGGCCCCGTGCTGGCCTGGGGCGTGGAGGGCTACGTCGTCTCGTTCATCGCGCCGCACTCCTTCACCGCGCGGGCGCTGGTGGCGGCGCCGAGCGATGCCCTGACCATCACGAACGCCTCGCGCGACGACGACGTCGAGGTCCACGTCGACGGCCGCCCGGGCTGCGTCCTGCCGGCGGGGGCGGACATCTCCGTGGAGTTCGCGCGCACGACGGCCCATCTCGCCCAGTTGCCGGGCGCGACGTTCTACCACCGCCTGCGCGAGCGCTTCGGCCGCCTGGCCTCCTGAGCGTTACGGGGTGGGCCTGAGCCCGAAGTAGCCCGTCGCCACGACCGCGATCGTCAGCAGCACGAGGAACACGATCGGCAGCCAGGAGCGCCGGGTGCCGTGGCGGGGGACGTGGATGGTCATCGGCCCGGATCGCCGAGCAGGGCGACGAACGCCTCCGTCGCCGGGATCTTGACGACGGCGCACTGGACGGTCTCGTCCTCCTTCGGGGAGCGGAGGGTCACGTAGAGCTGGTACCCCTTCTCCCGGACGTCGACCTGGAGGTCCGTCCGCCGCCAGCGCGCGACCTCCGGCCCCGGCTCGCCGACGCCGTCGGTCGTGCGCATGGAGAACTTGCGCTCCAGGGCCACGACCTCGTCGGCCGTGACCGCGAGCAGGAAGTGGTCGGGCAGGCCCCCGGCCCGGGACTGCTCGTACTTCTTCAGGGCCATGCGGGCGAGCGGCCCGCCGAGACTCGCGCTGCCGGCGACGCGGCCGGCCATGTCGCTCGACTGGCGGGTGAACATGCCGGCGTCGATCACCGGGGTGCCGAGCTGGGCGGCGGCGGACTCCCGCATCGGGCCGAGCGGATCGGCCGGCATCTCCTGCTTGCTCATAGCGCGTTCGACAAGGCGGGTCTGGAGGCTTTTCATGGTGTCGGGTGACAAGGGCCGGTGGGGCGGGCGGCTTACGACATGTGCCAAATTCGCGTACGAACGCCTGTTCCGTCCGAGCCGGGCGGTACACCGTCAGGCGTGCTCGAAGAACTGCGTGTCGAGAACCTCCTGCTGATCGAGCGGGCCGAGCTGCGCCTCGGCCCGGGCCTGAACGTGCTCACGGGGGAGACGGGGGCCGGCAAGACCGTGCTCGCCCACGCCCTGGACCTGCTGCTGGGCGGCAAGCCCCGGTCCGGGATCGTCCGGCCGGGCGCCGCCGAGGCCTACGTGGAGGGCGTCTTCGTGGGGCCGGACGGCGAGGACGTCGTGCTGGGGCGCCGCGTGTGGGCGGAGGGGCGCACGCGCGCGTACCTGGACGGGCGGGCGGCCACGGCGGCCGACCTCGCCGAGATCGGCGGCGCGCTGTTGAGCTTCTACGGCCAGCACGAGCACCGCAAGCTGACGCTCGCCTCGGCGCAGCTGGAGATCCTGGACGGGTTCTGCGGACCGGAGCAGGCGTCGCGCCGCGCGGCGTTCGCCGCCGCCTACGCGGAGGAGCGTGCGCTGGCCCGCTCGTTGGAGGAGCTGCGCGAACAGGCCGGGGGCCGCGAGCGTGAGCTGGACCTGCTGGAGTGGGAGCTCAAGGAGATCGAGGAGGCCGCGCCGAGCCTCGAGGAGGAGGGGTTGCTGTCCGCCGAGCGGGAGCGGCTGCGCCACGCGGAGGCGCTTGCCGGTGCTGCGGCGGCCGGGCTCGAGGCGCTCGAGGGCGACACGGTGGCCGGCGCCGCCCGGGCCGGGGAGGGTGTCGCCGGGATCGACGGCGACCTGGATCCCCTCGTCGCCCGCCTGTCGGCACTGGCGATCGAGGCGGAGGACCTGGCCAGCGATCTGCGCCGCTACCTGGAGGGCGTGGACGCCGAGCCGGGCCGGCTGCAGGCGGTGGAGGAGCGCCTCGGCGTCTTCGACCGGCTCAAGCGCAAGCACGGCGGGACGATCGAGGCCGTGCTCGCGCACGCCGATTCCTGCCGCGCACGGCGCGACGCGCTGGCCGGCGCCGACGAGGCGCTGGCGGACGGCGACGCGCGCCTGGCGGCGGCGCGGGAGGACCTGGCCGTGCGGGCGGCGGAGCTGCGCGCGGCGCGGGTGGATGCGGGCGAGGCGCTGGCCGGCGCCGTCGTCGACCGCCTGGCGGTCCTGGCGATGGAGGGCGCGACGTTCGCGGCGCGCGTGACACCCCGCGCGGACGGCTACGGGCCGTCGGGCGGCGACGACGTGGAGTTCGTGATCGCCACCAACCCGGGCGTGCCCGCCGGCCCGCTGCGGGAGATCGCCTCCGGCGGCGAGCTGTCGCGGGTCATGCTCGCGCTGATGAGCGTCGCGGCGGAGGGCTCCGGTCCGGTGACGCTCGTCTTCGACGAGATCGACGCAGGGATCGGCGGCCAGACGGCCCGCGCGGTGGGTGAGCGCCTGCGCGAGCTCGCGGACGGCCGCCAGGTCATCGCCATCACCCACCTGCCACAGATCGCCTCGCTGGCCGAGCGCCACTTCCGCATCGCCAAGGACAGCACGGGGGAGACGGCGCAGACCACCGTGACCGCGCTGGCGAAGGGCGAGGTCGTCGGCGAGCTCGTGCGCATGCTCGGCGCGGAGGCCGACGACGTGGCCGCCCGCCGCCATGCGAAGGAGCTGCTGAAGGCCGCCTGAATTGCCGCAGATTGCGGGGCCAAGTGTGCGCAGGCGCCCGAGTGTGTCCGCCGCCCGGTCTACAGTTGACGAAACCTAAAGGAGCCCCGTCAAATGCCCGAATCCCGACCCCGCACGCGCTTCATCTTCGTCACCGGAGGCGTCGTCTCGTCCCTCGGGAAGGGGATCGCCGCCGCGTCGATCGGGCGGTTGCTGGTCAACCGGGGTCTGAAGGTCGCGATCCAGAAGTTCGATCCGTACATCAACGTGGACCCCGGGACGATGTCCCCGTTCCAGCACGGTGAGGTCTTCGTCACCGAGGACGGCGCCGAGACGGACCTGGACCTCGGGCACTACGAGCGCTTCACGGACGCGAACGCCTCCCGCGCGTCGAACGTCACCGCCGGCGGCATCTACAACTCCGTCATCCGCAAGGAGCGCCGCGGGGACTACCTCGGCGGCACGGTGCAGGTCGTCCCGCACATCACGGACGAGATCAAGCACCGCATCAAGGTCGTCGCCGAGTCGTCCGACGTCGACATCGTGATCACGGAGGTCGGCGGCACGGTGGGCGACATCGAGTCGCTGCCGATGCTCGAGGCCATCCGCCAGTTCCCGGTCGACGTCGGTCGCCGCAACTGCATGTTCGTGCACCTCACGCTCGTGCCCTACATCGGCCACGCGGGTGAGCTCAAGACCAAGCCCACGCAGCACTCCGTCAACGAGCTGCGTCGCATCGGCATCCAGCCGGACATGCTGATGGCCCGCTCGGAGGGCGGCCTGTCGCTGGACATCCGCAAGAAGATCGCGCTGTTCGCGTCGCTGCCGGTCGAGTCGGTCATCTCCGCCCGCGACGTCGACAACATCTACAAGGTGCCGCTCGGCTTCCACGCCGAGGGCGTGGACGACGCCGATCCTCGACCACTTCGGCATGGAGGCCCCGCCGGCCGACCTCGACGAGTGGCAGCGCCTCGTGCGCTCCTCCACCGAGGCCGCGACGAAGGCCCCCGTGCGCATCGCGCTCGTCGGCAAGTACGTGCAGCTCGAGGACGCCTACCTGTCCGTCGTCGAGGCGCTGCGCCACTCGGGCTTCGAGCACGGCTGCGGCATCGACATCGACTGGGTGGACTCGGAGACGCTGGACGACGTCGAGGTCCGCGCCCGCCTCGAGGAGGCCGACGGCATCCTCATCCCGGGCGGCTTCGGCGTCCGCGGCATCGAGGGCAAGATCACCGCCTCGCGCATCGCCCGCGACCTCAAGATCCCGTACCTGGGCATCTGCCTCGGGCATGCAGATGGCGGTGGCCGACTTCGCCCGCCACGTCGTCGGCATGGACGGCGCCAACTCGACGGAGTTCGACCCTGAGACGCCCTACCCGGTGATCGACCTGCTGCCCGAGCAGAAGGAGATCAACGACATGGGCGGCACCATGCGCCTGGGCGCCGACCCGATCAAGCTCCACGAGGGCACCCGGGCGCGCGAGATCTACGGCGAGGCCGTCATCTACGAGCGTCACCGCCACCGCTACGAGGTCAACAACTTCCTGCGCAAGCGGCTCGAGAACGCCGGCCTGGTCGTGTCGGGCACGTCGCCGGACGAGCGCCTGGTGGAGATCATCGAGCTGCCCGATCACCCGTACTTCGTCGCCTCGCAGTACCACCCGGAGTTCAAGTCCCGTCCGCAGCGGCCGTCGCCGCTGTTCCGCGAGTTCGTCCGCGCCGCCGTGACGTACCGCAATGAGCGGGCGCCGGAGCTGGCCGAGGCGGAGGTCGGCGACGTCGAGGTCGCGGGCCGCTTCAGCAGGGACTAGCCGCTTGCGCCCGGCCTCCGAAGCGGAGCGGGCGCGGCTCGCCGAGACGTTCGTCGACCCTGTGCCGGATCCGGTCCCCGTTCGGGGCGGAGAAGGTCTGTGCGGATGCGGTCCGCGCCGAGCTCGAGCGGATGGGCGTGGAGGTCACGGAGGACGACGTCGCCGCGGAGACGGGCGCCGACTGCGGGAACCTGCTCGCCCGCATCCCGGGGCGGGATCCCGACCGCTGGGTCCTCCTCTGCGCGCACGTGGACACGGTCGAGGCGGTCGCGGAGATCGACCCTGTGCTCGTCGACGGCGGCTGGGAGAACGGCAACGCCGGCATCCTCGGCGCCGACAACAAGGCGGCGGTCGCCGTCATCCTCGAGGTCGCGCGGCGCGCGCGCATCGAGGGCTCGCCCGTCGGCCTCGAGCTGCTCTTCACGGTCTCGGAGGAGAACGCGCTCGCCGGGGCCAAGGCGTTCGACGTGTCCCAGCTGCGCAGTCAGTACGGCTACGTCTTCGACCACGCGACGCCCATCGGTGGCGTCATCACCGCCGCGCCGACCTACTTCCGCATCAGCGCGGAGTTCCTCGGCGCCGCCGCCCACGCCGGCATCCGCCCCGAGGACGGCCGCAGCGCGATCCTCGCCGCCACCCACGCCGTCGAACGGATGCCCCACGGCCGCATCGACGCCGAGACGACCGCCAACGTCGGGTACATCCACGCGGGCGTCCCGTCCGCCACCAACGTGGTCCCCGAGCGCTGCAGCCTCCTGGCCGAGACCCGCTCCCTGGATCCCGAGCGCGCCGAGTCCGTCGTCGCCGCGATGGTCGACGCACTCCACGACGGCGCCTCCCACGCCGAGTGCGACGTCGACGTCACGGTGGAGAAGCTCTTCACCGGGTTCCGCCTCAGGCCGTCCGAGCCCGCGGTCGTCGCCGCGGAGGCAGCGCTGCGCGAATGCGGCTACGAGCCCGACCGCATCGCGACGGGCGGCGGCTCCGACGCCAACGCGTTCGTCGCCGCCGGCCTGCCCGTCGTCAACCTCGCCAACGGCACCGAGCGCAACCACCAGCCCACCGAGCGGGTGAGCACCGCTGCCCTCGACGGGATGCTCGACGTCACCTTCGCCCTGCTGGACGCGGTGGCCGAGGCATGAAGTTCGACCGCATCGACAGCCGCACCATCTTCGAGGGGCGCATCATCACCGTCCGCGAGGATCGCTTCCGCTACGAGGACGGCGGCGAGGCGGACCGGGAGATCGTCGCCCACAAGGGCGCGGTCGCGGTCGTGGCCCACGACGAGGAGCACGTGTACCTCGTCCGTCAGCCCCGCGAAGCCGTCGGGGCCCCTGATCTGCTCGAGATCCCGGCCGGCCTGCTCGACAAGGAGGGCGAGTCACCGGAGGAGGCCGGCCGCCGCGAGCTCGCCGAGGAGATCGCCAAGGCCGCCGAGCACTGGGAGCTCCTGCACACCTTCCATCCCTCGCGTCGGCTTCGCGGACGAGACCGTCCACCTCTTCCTCGCCACCGGGTTGAGCGACGTCCCGCAGGCCGACTCGGGGGAGGAGGAGCGCATCGAGATCATCGCCTGGCCCCTCTCGGACCTCCAGGCCGCCATCGACGAGTGCCGCGACTCGAAGACGCTCATCGGGCTCCTCGAGCTCCGCGCCCGCCTGAAGCACTGAACGAGGCGTTGCACCGGCAGGCCCGGGGGCAGGAGGGGCGAAGTCCTCGCGCATGGCGGTCGCCAGCGCTCCCACCTCCCTCGAGCCCCACGTGCTCGACTTCTTGGCCTACCTCGAGTTCGAGCGGGGCCTGTCTCGCAACACCCTGGAGGCCTACCGGTCGGACCTGCTGCAGTACGGGTCGTGGCTGCGGGAGCGCGGCGTCGCGCCACTCGAGGTCGAGCACGCCGACATCGCCGCCTTCCTCTCCGACCTCGCGGAGGGCGACGACGAGAAGCCCGCCGTGGCGCCCGCCACCCTGCAGCGCAAGGTCGCCTGCCTGCGCTCCTTCCACCGTCATCTGCGGCGCGAGGAGCTCATCACCGACGATCCGACCGCGCACATCCGCGCGCCGCGGCAGAGCCGCCGGCTGCCGAAGGTGCTCACCCGCGACGAGGTCAACCAGCTGCTCGCCCAGCCGCAGGGCACCGAGCCCACCGCGCTGCGCGACCGGGCGATGCTCGAGCTCATGTACGCCTGCGGCCTGCGCGCCTCGGAGGCGGTCGACCTCGACGTCGGCGACCTCGATCTCGAGGAGGCCGTCCTGCGCGCCCGCGGCAAGGGCTCCAAGGAACGCCTGGTCCCCGTGGGCGGGGCCGCCATCCGCGCCACGCTCGCCTACCTGCAGCGCGGGCGGCCCGCGCTCGTCGGCCTCGGCCACGAGCCGCGGCTGTTCGTCAACCACCGGGGTCAGGGCCTGACCCGGCAGGGGCTCTACAAGATCGTCCAGCGCCACGCCATCAGCGCCGGCCTGGGCTCCAAGATGAGCCCGCACACGCTGCGCCACTCCTTCGCCACCCACCTGCTGGCGGGCGGATGTGACCTGCGCGCGGTGCAGGAGATGCTCGGCCACGCCGACATCGCCACCACGCAGCTCTACACGCACCTCTCGACCGACCGGCTCCGGGACGTCTACTTCGAGGCGCACCCCCGCGCGCAGAAGTAGCGTGGACGGCGCGTGCGCCGTCTCCTCCTCGTTCTGATCCTCGTCGTCGCCGGGTGCGGGGAGGAGCGCAAGACGCCGGTGGACGTCGCGCACGCCGACCCGCCGCGCGGGTTCCGCGAGAGCACCGTCGAGGGCATCAGCTTCACGCGGCCGGCGAACTGGAAGGACCTCGACCCCGCACCGCCGCTCGCCGGCGGCGTCCGCTCCAAGACCGCGACGGTGGCCGTCTGGCGGTATCCGCGCACGGAGCCGCTGCCGGCGGACGACGCGGCGCTCGAGCAGGCCAAGACGGCCCTCGTCGACCGCGTCCGCCAGCGCAACCCGACCTTCGCCGTACGCACCAGCGAGGTCAAGGACCTCGGTGACGGGCGCGGCATCGAGCTGACCGGCAGCCAGACCGTCGCCGGCTTCCCGGTCGACGTCCGCTCCGCCCACGTCTTCGAAAGCGGCGCCGAGGTCGTGGTGGACGCCTACGCGCCGCCACGGGACTTCCCGCGGGTCGACCGCACGGTGTTCGTCCCGCTCATCGCCTCGCTGAAGGTGCCCTGAGGTGCGCGCCTTCGTCGTCGTGCTCGACGCCTGCGGCGTCGGCGCCCTGCCCGACGCGGGCGAGTACGGGGACGCGGGAACGCACACCCTCGCGCACGTGGCGTCCGGTGCGGGCGGCCTGGTCCTGCCCGCCCTGGGCCGGCTCGGCCTCGGCTCGATCACCGACCTGCAGGGCGTGCCGCCGGCGCGCGACCCGTGCCTCCACGGCCGTCTGCATCCGCTCGGGCCCGGCAAGGACACCATCCGCGGCCACTGGGAGCTGATGGGCGTCGCCGCGGCCGACCCGCTGCCGACGTACCCGGACGGGTTCCCGCCGGAGACGATCGCCGCACTGGAGGACGCGTGGGGCCGGGCGATCATCGGCAACCGCCCCGCCGACGGCCTCGGCGTGCTCGACGAGCACGGGCCCGAGCACGTCGCGACGGGCGCGCTGATCATCTACACGAGCGCCGACTCGGTCCTGCAGGTGGCCGCGCACGAGGACGTCGTCCCGTGCGAGGAGCTGCACGCGTACTGCGCCCGGGCGCGGGAGCTCGTGGACGTCGGTCGCGTCATCGCCCGCCCCTTCACCGGGACCCCGGGTTCCTACGCCCGCACACCGCAGCGTCGCGACTTCGCCCTGCCCCCGCCCGCACGGTCGTACCTGGAGGAGATCGACGCCCCGGTGCACGCGGTGGGGAAGGTGCACGACGTCTTCGCGGGGGTCGGCATCGACCACGCGCATCCGGCCGCCGACAACGCGGAGGGGCTCGACGCGGTCACCCGGCTCGTCGGCGCGCTCGACACGGGCCTCGTCTTCGCCAACCTCGTCGACACCGATCAGCTCTACGGGCACCGCAAGGACACCGCAGGCTTCGCCGGCGCACTCGCGCGGGTCGACGCCGCCGTCACCGGCTGGCTCGAGGTGCTCGACCCCGGGCGAGACCTGCTGATCGTCACGGCGGACCACGGCGTCGACCCCGACCACCCGGGCTGGGACCACACGCGCGAGTACGTCCCGCTGGTCACCAACCAGCCGGGCGGGCGCCACGACGGGCCGATGGCCGACGTGGGGGCGACCTGCCTCGCCTGGCTGCACGACGGCCGCGCCGCCGACCTGCCCGGCACGAGCTTTGCGTAGCGCCGTCTTCGCGGCGATGGTCCTCGCGCTCGCCGGGTGCGGCGGCAAGAAGGCGGCGCCGGAGCCGGCACCGACCGCGACCGCCAAGCCGCCGAGCGATCGCGAGCTGATCGGGCGGGCCCTGCGGGGGCGGGCCGTCGCCGCGTCCGCCGGCGGCCTCGGCCTGCGCCATCCCCGCTGGAAGCTCGAGGCCGTCCGCGTGCGGGGAGACCGGGCGCGGGTGCGCGCGCGCCTGTCCTACGGGGTCCGAGGAGTGCGCGGCGACTTCGGGTCGGCGGCGAGCTTCAAGGCCCGCCGCCGTGGCGGCGGCTGGCGCCTGCGGTCGCTTCCGGCGAAGCGGGACCGGGAGCCGTGGCAGGTCGACGACTACGAGCGAACGCGCTCGTCGCACTTCGTCATCTTCAGCCCGCAGGGGATCACGCCGCCGGTCGACGCCCTTGAAGCGGGCTACGAACGGCTCGAGGACGCGCTGACCGCCGACCTGCGGCGCCGGTACCTGGTGGTCGTGGCCCGCGACGACGGGCACGCACGGCAGCTCACCCGGTCGATCACCGGCCTCGAGTCCCTCACGGCGATCACCGACACCCAGATCCGTGTGCGCGGCCGGGCGCTGCGGGTGGTGGCGGTCCGCTCCCAGCGACTGATCATCGTCCTGCCCGCCTTCCTCGCCGCCGCGGACCAGCCGCAGGTGATCGCCCACGAGCTCACGCACGCCGCGCTGGCGCCGACGACGTCCGGCCGCGTGCCGGCCTGGCTGGTGGAGGGGGTGGCCCTCTATGCCTCCGGCGACGACCGCCGGGACGAATACGCGTCGCTGGCGACCGTGCCGACGCTGGCCGGCCTGAGCGCGCCGGACGCGATCGCCCACGTGCGCGGCGACGACCAGCGCGCGGCCTACGCCACCGCCTCGGCCGCGGCGTTCACCATCGGTGACCGCTACGGATCGGACGCGCTGCTCAAGCTCATCCGTGCTTACAGCCGGACGAGCCTCCGCGGCCGCCGCGGTGATCCTGAGCTGACCGACCGCGTGTTCCGGCGCGTCCTGGGTACGAGCCTGACCGCATTGCAACGTACCCTCGGATGAGTGCCGGAGCTCCCTGAGGTCGAGACGATCCGCCGCGGCCTGGCGCCGCACGTGGAGGGGCGCACGCTGCAGCGGCTGGAGGTCGTCGACGAGCGGTGGTCGCGGCCCCGATCGCCCCGCGAGCTGGCAGACGCCACCGAGGGCCGGCGCATCGAGCGCCTCGACCGGCGGGGCAAGTACCTGATCTTCGCCTTGGAGGACGACGTCTTCCTGACCATGCACCTGCGCATGACGGGCACCCTGCTGCTCGACCCCGCGCCGGCGACGCCGCACACCCGGGTGCGCTTCGACCTCGGTGACCACCGGCTGCAGTTCGTGGACCCGCGCAGGTTCGGCACGGGTGAGCTGCAGCTCGGGCCGGAGGAACACGATGCCTTCCTCGACGCCCGCCTCGGCCTCGAGCCCTTTCACGCGGACTTCGACGGCGCCCACCTGCGAGCGCTCGCCCGCGGGCGGCGCGCGCCCGTCAAGGCGTTCCTGCTCGACCAGACGAAGATCGCCGGGGTGGGCAACATCTACGCCGACGAGGCGCTCTTCCGGGCCAAGATCCATCCGCAGCGGCCGGTGGGGACGCTCAAGCGCGCACAGCTGGACGCGCTGAGCGAGGCGGTCGTCGCCTCGTTGCAGGCGGGCATCGACGCCAAGGGCGCGACCATCGACGACTTCCGCGACCCGTACGGCGTCCAGGGGTCCTTCCAGGACCAGTTCCTCGTCCACCTGCGCGAGGGGCTGCCGTGCCCGGAGTGCGGGACGGCGGTGATCAAGCTGCGGGCGGCGGGGCGGGGGACCTACGTGTGCCCGCGCTGCCAGGTCAGGCCGCGGCTTCCTCGGCGAACGGCTTGAGGCGCCCGGAGCGATCGAGCATGGCCAGCTCCTGGAAGCCGCCGATGTTCTCGCCGTCGAGCATGATCTGCGGGAACGTCATCCGGCCCGTCTCCTCGACGAGCTTCGCGCGTCCGTCCGGGTCCTTCGCCAGATTGATCTCCTCATACGGGATCTTGCGAGCGGCCAGGAGGGCCTTCGCGGTGCGGCAGAACCCGCAGGGCTCAGTGGAATACATGACGACGCGGCTCATTACTTCATTTAGGATAGCGACCTCATGAGCGGTCGGGCGCTGAAGAGCGAGGCCATCGTCCTGCGGTCGATGCGCTACGGGGAGGCCGACCGCATCCTGCACCTCTACACGCCGCACCGCGGGCGGGTGAGCGCCATCGCGAAGGGTGTGCGCAAGGCGAAGTCCCGCTTCGGCGGCCGCCTCGAGCCCTTCTTCCACATCGACGGCATGTTCCACGAGGGCCGGTCGGAGATGCTCACCGTGACCGGCGCGACCACCGTGACCGCCCACGCGTACCTCCGGGACAACGGCCCCGCCCTGGACGCTGCGGCGCGGGCGTGCGACGCGGTGGGCCGCCTGTTCGCCACCGACGACCCGCACCCCGGCGTCTTCATCCTGCTCGCCAACGAGCTCGGCCTGCTCGACAGGCGGCGGGCCACGCGACGGCCACCAACGGCCTCGCGTTCCGCCTCAAGCTGCTGCTGGCCGCCGGCATCGCGCCGCAGCTCAGCGCCTGCGCGACCTGCGGGGAGGCCGACCACGTCTCCGGCTTCAGCGGCGCCGCGGGCGGTGTCGTGTGCCCGTCCTGCGAGGCCGGGGCGTTCCGGCTGGAGGAGGGCGCCCACGCGTTCATGGTCGGCGCGTTGGGCAGCCCCCTGGCCAACGCGCCCGCCGCCGAGCCGCGCGCGCTGGCCCAGGCCGACCGCGCCATCCGCGAGACCGCCGAGCACCACGCGGGGGTCCGCCTCGCGAGCCTCGCGGATCGCGTAGCGTCCGCCGCGATGAGCGACGAGCTGGGTAGTTGACTTCGCCGACGGCGGCCGAAGGAGATGCGCGACCTCCTCGGCGGCAAGGGCGCCAACGTCGCCGAGATGACCCGAGTGCTGGGGGCGGACAAGGTCCCCGCGGGCTTCACCATCACGACGGAAGCCTGTGTCGCCTACATGCGCGACGGCAAGGAGCCCGGGGGGATGGCCGAGCAGGTGGCGGAGGCGCTGGAGCGGCTGCAGCAGACGGCCGGCAAGACGCTCGGCGACCCGAACGACCCGCTGCTCGTCTCCGTGCGCTCCGGCGCGCGCGAGTCCATGCCGGGCATGCTCGACACGGTTCTCAACCTCGGCCTCAACGACGAGTCCGTCGAGGGGCTCGCGAAGGCGACGGGCAACGAGCGCTTCGCCTGGGACTCCTACCGGCGCCTGCTGCAGATGTTCGGCAACGTCGTGCGGGGCATCGACGAGGACGCGTTCGAGACGGAGGGCGACCCGAAGGCCCTCGTCGAGAAGCACAAGGCGATCGTCGGCGACTTCCCGCAGGACCCGCAGGAGCAGCTGCGCGAGGCGATCCGGGCGGTCTTCGACTCCTGGCAGGGCGAGCGTGCCGTCGCCTACCGCCGCGCCGAGGGCATCCCCGACGAGTGGGGCACCGCCGTCAACGTCCAGCAGATGGTGTTCGGCAACAAGGGGGAGACGAGCGGGTCGGGCGTCGCCTTCTCGCGCGACTTCGCCACGGGCGCGCCCGGCCTGTCCGGCGACTTCCTCATCGACGCGCAGGGCGAGGACGTCGTCTCCGGCAACCGGTCCACGCTCGACATCGGGCAGATGGGCGAGAAGCTGCCGGAGGCGCACACGGAGCTCGTCGAGTCCGTCAAGACGCTCGAGCGCCACTACCGCAACATGCAGGACGTCGAGTTCACCGTCGAGGAGGGGCGCCTGTTCTTCCTGCAGACGCGCGACGCCAAGCGCCCGCCGGCCGCGTCGGTCCGCTTCGCCGTCGACGCGGTGATGGAGGGCCTGCTCACCGTCGAGGAGGCGCTGCTGACCTTCAAGGCCGGCGACCTCGAGCCGCTGCTGCACGAGCAGTTCGATCCCGCGGCGAAGGTCACGGCCCTGGGCAAGGGCGTCGGCGCCTCGCCAGGAGCCGCAAAGGGTGCCGTCGTCTTCTCCAAGGAGGACGCGGTCGCCAGCGAGGAGCCGTGCATCCTCGTGCGGCCCAAGACCCGGCCCGACGACTACGCCGGCATGGCCGCCGCCGCCGGCATCCTCACGGTCGAAGGTGGCCACGGCTCGCACGCCGCGCTGGTCGCTCGCGGCAAGGGCTGGCCGTGCGTCATCGGCGTCAGCGAGATGCGCATCGACCTCGATCGCGGCGAGTTCACCCTCGGCGGCCAGACCGTCCGGGCCGGCGACCAGGTCGCCATCGACGGGACCACGGGCGTCGTCACCCTCGACGACGTCCCCTTGGTCGAGCCGGAGCTCGGCGAGCACTTCGAGCGGGTCCTGCAGTGGTGCGACGACCGCCGCCGCCTCGGCGTCCGCGCCAACGCCGACGTCGGCGAGGATGCCCGCGCGGCGATCGAGCTCGGGGCGGAGGGCATCGGCCTCTGCCGCACGGAGCACACGCTGCTCACCGACGAGCACAAGCCGAAGGTGGCGGCGATGATCATGGCCGCCGACGAGGATGAGCGGCGCAAGCGCCTGAAGGTCGTCCAGCCGCTGCAGCGGGCGGTCTTCGAGGAGCTCTTCGAGGCGATGGGCGAGCTGCCCGTCACCGTCCGGCTGCTCGACCCGCCGCTCCACGAGTTCCTGCCGGATCTCTCGACGCTGGCCGCCGGCATCGGCCACCTGGAGGAGCGCCTCGAGGTCGCCGACATCGAGCAGACCGACGACATCCAGGACATCGAGGAGGAGCTGACCACGCAGCGGGCCTTCTTCCGCCGGGTCGAGGAGATCACGGAGGAGAACCCGATGCTCGGCACGCGCGGCTGCCGGCTGGGGATCCTCTACCCGGAGATCTACGCGATGCAGGTGCACGCGCTCTTCGAGGCGATGGCCAACGTCGACCACGACGTCGACCTCGAGATCATGGTCCCGCTCGTCGACTACGAGCAGGAGCTCGAGACCATCCGGAAGCTGATCGAGGAGGTGGCGGCGGAGCACGGTGTCGGCAGCTTCTCCGTCGGGACGATGATCGAGCTGCCGCGTGCGTGTTTTGTTGCGAACTTGATCGCCGAACACGCGGATTTCTTCTCCTTCGGCACGAACGACCTCACGCAGACCGCCCTCGGCTTCTCGCGCGACGACGTCGAGTCCAAGTTCGTGCCCGCCTACATGGAGCGCGGCTTCATCGACCGCTCGCCGTTCGAGACGATCGACAAGCCCGGCGTCGGCTGGCTCGTCCGCCTCGCCGCTTGGGTGGGCCGGGAGGCCAAGCCCGACCTCAAGCTGGGCATCTGCGGCGAGCACGGCGGCGACCCGACCTCCATCGAGTTCTTCCACATGGCCGGGCTGGACTACGTGTCCTGCTCGCCGTTCCGGATCCCGATCGCCCGCGTCGCCGCCGCTCAGGCCGCAATTCGCGAAAAAAGCGCGTAGGCCGAGTCAGACCGAGCGGTCGCGATGCGACACTGAGGGAGATGGTTCCCGCCCCGGTCATAGGTGTCTCACGCCCGTCCCCCGAGGAGGAGTGCACGCTGCGCAACCCGTTCCAGCGCGACCGCGACCGGATCGTGCACTCGAAGGCGTTCCGCCGGCTGATGCACAAGACGCAGGTCTTCCCGGCGCCGGAGGGCGACCACTACCGGACCCGGATGACCCACACGCTGGAGGCGACGCAGATCTCGCGAACCGTCGCGCGTGCGCTCGGGCTCAACGAGGACCTCGTGGAGGCGATCGGGCTCGGGCACGATCTCGGGCACCCGCCGTTCGGGCACATCGGCGAGGACGTGCTCGACCGCTGCGGGCGGGAGCGCTACGGCCGCGGCTTCCGCCACAACGAGCACTCGCTGCGGGTGGTCGACAAGCTCGAGCGACTGAACCTGACCGATCCCGTCCGCGACGGCATCCTGCGGCACTCGAGCGGGGCCGGTGAGCCGGCGACGCTCGAGGGCAAGATCGTCCGCCTCGTCGACCGCATCGCCTACATCAACCACGACATCGACGACGCCTTGCGCGCGCGGGTGATCGAGGTCGGCGACCTGCCGGCGCGCGAGATCGAGGTGCTGGGGGAGACGGGCTCGCGGCGGATCGACCGGCTCGTCCACGACCTCGTCGAGCACTCGGAGGCCGCCGGCGACATCGTGCAGGGCGACGAGGTCGGCTCCGCCATGCTCACCCTGCGCTCCTTCATGTTCCAGCGCGTCTACCTCGGCGAGGCGGCGCGGCAGGAGCACGCGCGCATCGAGCGGGTGCTGCGCGGCCTGTTCGAGTGGTTCTCCGAGCATCCGCACGAGCTGCCGGCGTCCGTGGACCTCGACGCCTCGCTGGGCGAGCGGGTGGTCGACTACATCGCGGGCATGACGGACCGCTTCGCCACCCGCGCCTGGGCCGAGCGAGCCATCCCGCAGGGCTTCGTTGCCTAAGGGCGCGAGGTTCACCGACGACTCGCGCGACAAGGTCCGCGAGGCCGTCGACTTCGCGGACCTCGTCGGCCAGCGCACGGAGCTCAAGCGGGCGGGCGTGAACCGCATGGTCGGGCTGTGCCCGTTCCACGACGAGCGGTCGCCGTCCTTCGGGATCGACCCCGTCGAGAAGCTCTACCACTGCTTCGGCTGCGGCGCCGGCGGCGACCTCTTCACCTTCGTCATGGAGACGGAGTCGGTCGGCTTCGGCGAGGCGCTGGAGCTGCTCGCCGACCGCTACAAGGTGCCGCTGGAGCGCACGGAGGAGGACCCGGGCGCCGCGGACCGCCGGGCGCGCCGCGAGCGGCTGCACGCCCTGCTGGAGCGGACCGCGGCCTGGTACGTCCGGATGCTCTGGGAGGCGCCGGAGGCGGCGCAGGCGCGCGAGTACCTGGCCTCGCGCGGGTTGAGCGAGAGCGTGTGCCGCGAGTTCCGGGTCGGCTTCTCGCCCGACTCCTGGGACCGCGTCGTCGGCGCCTCCCAGCGGGCGGGATACTCGGCCGACGAGCTGCTGGCTTCGGGCCTCGCGTCCCGCAAGCGCGACGGCGGCGGGTTGCTGGACCGCTTCCGCGGCCGGCTGATGTTCCCCTGGGCGGACGCGCGCGGGCGCGTGCTCGGCTTCGGCGCCCGCGCCCTGAAGGAGGGGGACACCCCGAAGTACCTGAACTCCTCCGAGGGCGAGGTCTTCTCCAAGGGCAAGCAGGTCTACGGCACCCACCTGGCCCGGGCGGCCGCCGCCAAGGCCGGTTCCGTCGTGCTCGTGGAGGGCTACACGGACGTGATCGCGCTCCACCAGGCCGGCGTGCGCAACGCCGTCGGCCAGATGGGCACGGCGCTGACGGACGGGCAGGCGGGCGAGCTCGCGAAGCTGGCGCCGTCCGTGACGTTGTGCCTGGACGGCGACTCGGCCGGACAGAACGCGACGCTCAAAGGCTCAGGGGTGCTGCGCTCGCTCACGCCGCCGGCCGACGTCCGCGTCGCCGCGCTCCCCGAGGGCTCGGATCCCGCGGACGTCGTCGCGGAGGACCCGGAGCGGATGACCGCGATCCTCGACGCCGCCATCCCGCTCGCCCGCTGGCGCGTCGAGTTGTCCATCAGCCGTGGCGACCTCTCGTCCGGCGAGGGGCGCGACCGCATCCTCGACCAGGTCGCGCCCATCATCAACCGCCTTTCGGCCGGCCTGCTGCGCGACGAGCTCATCCGGCTCATCGGCGACCGCCTGCAGCTCTCGGAGTCCGTCGCCGCCGCACGGCTGTCCGAGACCCCCTCGCGCCGCGCCTCGGCCCCGCGCGCACCGGAGGACACCCGCCGCGCCGTCAGCCACATCGAGGACGCCGAGCGCGGCTTCCTCGCCATCTGCCTGGCCCTGCCGAACTCCGGCCCGAAGCGGCTCGCCGAGCTCGACCTCGAGTCCACCTTCTCCTCGCCGCTCGCCCGCCGCGCCGCCGCTCCACCTCCGCGACCACTTCACCGCTCCCGCCAGCGGGCTCCCGGCCGACGACGACGCGCTGTCGGCGCTCATCGCCGAACTGGTGCTCCGCGCGCACTCCATCGAGGAGCCCGACGGCGCCCAGCTCGACCGCGCCGCGCTCCTGCTCGACCGCGCCCGCCTCCAGCGCCAGATCGCCAGCGCCCGCGCGGCGGGACAGCCGCTGCAGGAGCTCGCCGCGGAGTCGCAGCGGGTCACGTCGGAGCTGGCGCGTCTGACCGTCTAGACTGCGGCCCGCTTGCCGAGCTTCTCCGCTTTGTGAGTGTTACTGAAATTGACGGTCCCCGGTGGTGTAATGGCAACACACTTGACTGTTAATCAAGGTTTGGAGGTTCGAGTCCTCCCCGGGGAGTTTCAGTAATAGTAGAGAATCCGACCTCCACCTCCGCGTGGCAGGTCGCGCACAGCAGCACGCACTTCGACGCTTCTGCTTGGAGCCGTTTCCAGCTTCGGGTCACGCCTTGCTGGGCGAGGTGAAACGCCTTCTGCTGCGGATCTAGGTGGTGGAACTGGAGCGCTGCGGGACAGCGGTCGTACCCGCAGAGCACACACGCTCCCCCTGCGTCGGCGATGAGTCGCAGCTTGAGGCGCCGCCGGTGATCCATCACCTGGTCGCTGCGGCAGCGCGTTCAGCGATATGAGCCGCGGCCTTCGAGTACGTGCTCGGCGGCACCGTGGTGTCGGCAGAGCAGGGTCGCGGTTCGGGCGCCGGCATCGAGAGCCTGTCGAGCCAGGCGGCGGTTCTGGCTTCCGCGAGTTTCGAGGCCGTGCCGTGCGAGCGCCCGTCTGATCACGCCCGTAGTGCGATCGAGCCGGGCCGCGATCTCCGGGACCGACTTGCCTTCGTCGATGAGTCGGACGAGCGTGGAGCGATCAACGGCGAAACGGTGGCCGTAGCGCTCGGCGCCGTTGGCGAGAAGATCGTGTCGCTTCAACCAGTACGAGACGGTCGACGGGCTCCGGCTCACCCGTGCGGCGATCGCGTTGATTGAGAGTCCCTCGGCCAGCAGCGAGGTCAGGAGAGCGCGTTCCATGCGCGAACACTAGTTCGTATGTCGGATGGACCAGGCCTCGATCTCGTCGGCGGCGGTAGACGCCCCGGAGGGTTCCGGGAGCGCGGCGACGCGAGCGGCGTACGACGGATCGGCGAGCGCGCGGCGGACCGCGAGCCGAAGCGTGGCCGGGCCGAGGAGGCGGCGGGGAACCCGGACGCCGAGGCCGGCCCAGGCGACGCGGGCGGCGTTCTCGAACATGTCGCCGGCGGCGGGGGAGACGACGGGCACGCAGCCGGACACGAGGGCGCGGGCGAGGGTGCCGTGACCGCCGTGGAGCACGGCGACGTCACAGGCGGGCATGGTCTTGGCGTAGGAGAGCCAGGGGACGAGGACGGCGTTGGCCGGGACGTCGTAGCCGTCGAGCCAGGGCGGGCGGCGGCCGTTGTAGGTCGCGATGACGCGGACGGGTTCGCCGGCGAGGCCGTCGAGGGCGGCGCGCAGGAGCACGTGCTCGGCGTCGTGGGCCGTCGACGGGGCGACGAGCACGACCGGCCCGTCACCCGGCGGCGGCGCGACGCGCTCGCCCGGCGGCTCCCACAGCAGCGGGCCGACGACGCGCAGCCACGGCGGCCACTCGCGCGGGTACTCGAGCGCCGGGAGCGTGCCCACCAGGGTCAGCGAGCGCGACAACCCCGTGTGCACCTCGTCGACCGGCGCCAGCCCGAGCCGCCCGCGGGCGTCGTTGTAGTCGTCCCGGCCCTGGGCGAGGCCCTTCGCCACGAGCCGGCCGCCGAAGCCCTCCCACAGCCGCGCCCCGATCGCGGTGCGCGGGTACCGGGCGCCGAGCGAGAACGGCGGGAAGCCGTAGGCCGGAAGCGGGCAGACGTGCGGGATGAGCGTGGCCACCGGGACGTCGCAGACCTCGGCGGCGAGGGCGGGCGCCAGGGTGATGATGTCCGAGACGCAGACGTCCGGTGCGAACGCCCGCACGACCGGGACGGTGTCCTCCGCGGCGCGCACGGCGGCCTCATAGGGCCGCATCGGCCGCTCCTGCGTCGGGAAGACCTGGTACTCGGGCGCGGCAGCGAACGTCATGCCGGTCGCCTCCGTGTCCTCCTTCCACTTGATCCAGGTCTGGAAGCACACCTCGTGCCCGCGCGCGACGAGCGCAGACCCCAGCGCGAGCATGGGGAAGGCGTGGCCGGGATCGCCGAAGGCGCCGAGGAGGATCCTCAACCGTTGAGCTCGGCGAGCTGGCGCAGCTGGTCCACGCGCTCCTCGAGCGTCCACGCCATGGGGGAGACGATGAGCGTGCCGACCCCGGCGTCGCGGTAGACGGCGAGCCGGTCGCGGATGCGGTCGGCGGGGCCGCACAGGGTGACGGCGTCGATGAGCTCGCCGGGGAGGGCGGCGGCGGCCTCGTCCTTCTTGCCGTCGAGGTACAGGTCCTGGACCCGACGGGCGGCGTCGCCGAACCCGTAGGCGGTGACCAGCGCGTTGTAGAAGTTCTTGTCGCGCGAGCCCATGCCGCCGACGTACAGCGCGATGAAGTGGCGCATGTGGTCATGGGCGGCCTCCACGTCGTCGTCGATGCGGACCTGCACGGCGGGGGCGATGTCGAACCCGCTGCCGTCGCGGCCGGCCTTGGCGAAGCCCTCGTCGAGCGACGGCCGGAACTCGTCCATGTGCTCCGGGGCGACGAGGATCGGCAGCCAGCCGTCGGCGATCTCCGCGGTCAGCGCGGTGTTCTTCGGGCCGATGGCGGCGATGTAGATCGGCACCTGGTCCTGGACGGTCCCGATCATCAGCTTGAGCGCCTTGCCCGGCCCGTCGGGCAGCGGCAGCTCCAGGGTCCTGCCGTGGTAGTCGATGCGCTCGCGGGCGAGCATCTTGCGGACGACCTCGACGTACTCGCGCGTGCGCAGCAGCTGCTTGCCGAAGCGGACGCCGTGCCAGCCCTCGGACACCTGCGGCCCGCTCGTGCCCAGCCCGAGGATCATCCGCCCCTCGGAGAGGTGGTCGAGCGTCGCGGTGGTCATCGCCGTCATGGCGGCGGTGCGGCCCGGGATCTGGAAGATGCCGGCGCCCAGCTTGATGGACGAGGTCTGCGAGGCCAGCCAGGCGAGGACGGTGGCGGCGTCGGACCCGTAGGCCTCAGCGGCCCAGGCGGAATGGAAGCCCAGCCGCTCGGCCTCCTGCACCAGCGCGAGGTTCTCCTCGGGCGGTGCTCCGAGACCCCAGTAGCCGACGTTGAGACCAAGCCGCATGCAAGTTCCTTTTCACGGGGAGGAAACCGCGGCTCGGGCGCTTACCGTGGGCGCTTCCGATGCGGCCGCGCGACCCTATCAGCGAGCTCCGGCGGGCCATCGACCGGCTTCCGCACACGACGCGGACCGCGATGCTGGCCGGGATCCGCGACAACCCGATCATCGTCGGCGCCTACACGGACAGCCAGGGCGGCATCTGCCCGATGCTCGCCGCGCACCGCAACGGCGGCCGCACCACGCTGCTCGCCTTCGCCCGCTCGTGGGACCGCTTCGCCGGCAGCCGCCGCGTGCGCAAGGCGTCGCATCGCGAACTCGCCGTCCTCGAGCGTCTGCTCACCGAGTCGCTCGACTCCGACGTCGAGGTCGCCGACCTGAGTGCGGCGATCGCCGACCACCAGGCCATGAAGGCGCGCAACACCCCGCGCGAGATCGAGGCGACCAAGCTCACGCCCGCCCCGATCCGGCGCCTGCGCCCGGCACGCCGCGGCGACGCCGAGCGTGCGCTCGCCCGCCTGGACCAGCACGTCCTGGCCGCGACGGCCCGCGACTAGATGCCGCTCGAGGCCGGCCTCTCGGCCGAGGAGTCGTTCATCGTCGAGGGCCCGCTGACCACGGACGTCGGCGGAACGCTGGGCTTCGAGGTCCTCTCCACGCCGGGGATGATCGGGATGATGGAGCGGACGGCGGCCATGCTCGTCTACCCGCAGCTCGAGGAGGGCCAGGCGACCGTCGGCTTCGAGGTCTGCATCAAGCACGTCGGCGGCGCTGCGGCCGGTGCGACCTGCACGGCTCGGGCGAAGCTCACGGAGATCGTCGACGGCCGCAAGCTGCGCTTCGACGTCGAGGTGCTCGAGGGGGACCGCACGATCGGCGTCGGCACCCACGAGCGCCGCATCGTCAAGACCGGCTGATCTAGACCGGCCGCGCGCCGATGCGGTCGACCAGCTGGAGGACCTCCAGCGGGGAGAACGGCTTGGTCATGAAGAGGTCGGCGCCCGCCTCGTCCGCGCGCGCCTCGGCGCGGTCCGACGTGGCCGCGGTGAGGATGACGATGGTCGCCCCGGCCGTTCCCGGTGCCTTCCGCAACCGCCGGCACGCCGCCACGCCGTCCAGGCGCGGCATGTCGATGTCGAGGAAGACGATGGACGGCTGCGCCTCCGCGGCCTGCTGCAGCGCGTCCAGCCCGTCCTCGGCCTCGATGATGTCGAAGCCCGCGACGTCCTCCAGCGTCGTGGCGATCAGGCGGCGGATCAACGGGTCGTCGTCGACGACCAGGATCGTGCGCTGCATCAGCCGATCTCCGCCCGCAGCGCCTCGAACTTCGACGCCGGCAGCGCCGAGAACGTCGCCACGACGTCCGGGTCGAACTGCGACCCCGACGCCGCCTGGATGATCGCGCGGGCCGCATCGAACGTCGTCGCCGGCCGGTAGGGACGGTCGGTGGTCAGCGCGTCCAGCGTGTCGGCGACGGCGAAGACGCGGGCCAGCACCGGGATGTCGTCGCCGCGCAGGCCGTCCGGGTAGCCGCCGCCGTCCCAGCGCTCGTGGTGGTGGCGGACGACCATCTTCGCCTCGCCGAGGAAGTCGATCTCGCGGATGATCTCCCAGCCGGTGACCGGGTGCTTCTCGATCACCGCGCGTTCCTCCTCCGTCAGCTTCGCGGGCTTGAAGAGGATCGCGTCGGGCACCGCGACCTTGCCCACGTCGTGCAGGAGGAAGCCGAACTCCATCTCGGGGTAGTCGCCGAAGTCGACGCCGTGCGCGGAGGCGATGGCGAGTCCGTAGGCGGCGACGCGCTCGGCGTGCCGGCCCGTGTAGGCGTCGCGCGCCTCGACGGCGTTGGCCAGCGCCCGGACGGTGGCGCGGTAGGACCGCTTGAGCTCCTGCGCGCGCTCGCGCTCCTGCTTGAAGGTGTCGCGCAGGTCCGCCGCGTAGCGGGCCAGCTGGGACTCGCGCGCAGCCGCCTCCTCCTCCCGCTCGGCGAGTGCGGCACGCAGATCCTCGAGGGACGCGTTCTCCAACACGAGCGCGAAAGCCTACCGGCCGAGCGCGCGGACGACGGACCGCGCGGCCTCTTCCAGTCCGACGGGCGACGGGTCCAGGCGGGCGGCCCCGTTGGCGTCACCGTCACCGGCGGAGAAGACGACGACGGAGCGCCGCTGGCGGCGCCCGCGCAGGTCGAGCTGGGTCAACGCGGCCTGAGGCGCGCGCATCCCCGCGTCCACCAGCGCGACCTCGAAGTGGGTCTCCTCGCACATGCGCCCGGCCTCCGCCGCGGACGTGGCCCACGCGAACTCGATCCCCCGATGCTCGAGCATCGGCCCGACGACCTCGCGCATCCCGGCGCGGCCCACGACGAGCACCCGTGCCCGCGTGGCGAGGATGGCGGCGCCCAGGGAGTCGGCCAGGGCGTCGCCGTCGATCGGCTTGGCCACCGACCACTCCGCGGCGAGGGTGGCCTGGCCCGACTGCCCGGAGACGACGATCACCGGCGTGTCGGCGAGGACGGGGTCCGCCCGGAGCTGAGCGAGGACGCCGAAGCCGTCGAGCTGCCCGTCGCCGAGCAGGATGTCGAGGGTGACGGCGTCGAAGCGCTCGTCGCCCCGCAGCCGCTCCAGGGCGGCCTCCCCGTCGGGGGCGACCTCGCACTGGACGCCGTGGCGCTCCAGCTGCTCCGCGATCACCCGGGCCGTCTCGGCGTCGTCCTCCACCACGAGCACGCGGCGGCCCTGCAGCACCTCGCGGTGGCCGGGCTCGTCCTCGTCCGCCGGCGCCTGGGGAAGGCGGACGGTGACCGTCGTGCCCTCGCCGACCTCCGAGGTGATGTCGATGGCGCCCTCGTGCAGCTCGACCAGCGACTGCACGATGGCCAGGCCGAGGCCGGTGCCCGTGCCGCGGGAGCCGTCGGCGCGGAAGAAGCGGTCGAAGGCGCGGTCGACCTGCTCGGCGGTCATGCCCTGGCCCTGGTCCTGCACGGCGATGACCACGTCGCTGTCGGTGGCGCCGACCCGCAGCGTGACGCGCCCGCCCTGCCCCGAGTACAGGTGCGCGTTGGTGAGCAGGTTGGTGACGATCTGGCGGACGCGGCCGGGATCGGCGAAGGCGACGGGGAGCGCGCGCGCGATCTCGACCTGCAGCGTCTGCTCGCGCTGCTCGAACTGCGGCGCCATCATCGCGGCGACCTCGCGAGCGGCCTCGGCGACGGAGATCGGCCGCCGCTGGATCTCGAGCTGGCCGGCCTCGACGCGCGCGACGTCGAGCAGGTCGTTGACGAGGTCGACGAGGCGGTTGGTGGACAGCAGGATCACGTCGACGAACGAGCGCTGGCGGTCGGCGAGGTCCGTCTGACCGAGCAGCTCCACGAACCCCTTGATGGAGGTCAACGGCGAGCGCAGCTCGTGCGAGGCGGTGGCCACGAACTCGCTCTTGGCCCGGTCCAGGCGCGCGCGCTCCGTGGTGTCGCGGATGGTGAAGACGACGCCGTCCTGCAGCCGGTCGCCCATCCGCTCCGCGGTCACCGACAGCGTGCGGCCCTGCTCGTCCTCCACGTCGACCTCGCGGCCGAGCACATCCTCGAGCTTCGGCAACGGGCCGGGGTCTGCCGCGACGCTCGTCCCGGGCGTGAGCGTCGGGACGAGCTCCTCCGCGCGCGGGTTGACCTCGACCACACGCCCGAAGCCGTCGCAGATGACGAGGGCGTCGCCCAGCGATTCGATGACGGTGGCCAGGCGCCGGCGGCCCGCCTCGATGCGCCCGTAGGCGCCCTCGAGGTCCGTGGCCATGTCGTTGAAGGCGGAGGCGAGGCCTTGCAGCTCGGCGGGCCCGTCCGGTTCGACGCGGGCCGCGGTGTCGCCGCCGGCGAGGCGCTCGCGTGGCGTCGACCAGGTTGGCGAGCGGCCGCCGCAGCGAGCCGACCAGGAGCGTGACGAGCGCGATGGCCGCCGCAAGGGCGAGCAGGCCGGCGACGGCGGCGGTGATGACGGCCTTGCGGGTGCGGTCGGTGGCGCGGTCGCGCGCGGCGGCGCGCCGCTCGGCCTGGCGGTCGGCGAAGGCGACGACGGCGCGCCGGCCGGCGCTCGTGCCGCGGCGGGCGGTGGCCTGGCGGACGAAGGCGAGCGAGCGGTCGTCCCCGGCGGCGGCGCGGCGGGCGGCCGCGGCGCGCGCGGTCGAAGGCGTCGGTGCTGCGCCCGGCGGGCAGCGCCTGCTCGACGACCCCCGCGGCGAGGAGGTTGGCGGCGGCGACCTCACCCGCGTAGGTCTGCGCGAGCGCGTCCTCGTAGTCCTGCCGGGCGTTGTAGAGCGCGCCGATCTCGAGCGCGGCGAGCGCCGCCAGCGCGAGCGTGAGCCCGACGAGCGCGAGGAGCAGCAGACGGGCGATGGAGAATCTGTGCATTGGCGAACCGCGAACTTTGACCGATACTGAGGACGATGCCTACGATCGGCCGCATGGACCTGCTTCGGCAGTGGCGCCGCAGCACCTTCGGCGCGGCCTTGGGCATCCTGCTCGTCCCGGGCGCCATCTTCGCGGTGGCGATCGCCGTCGGCTTCGGCGGCGGCGGGCTCGGCGGCCTCGGCGCGCTCGGCCAGGCCTTCAACGGGCCGCAGGCGCCGGAGAGCGAGCCGACGTCCCTGAAGGGCCCCGCGCGGGACGCCGCCCGCCTCGTCGCCCGCGTGGAGACCCGCGCCCGCACCACGGCGCGCGGACCGGCCACCCCGGGCACGACCACCACCGGCACCCGCGCACCCGTCCGCACGGGCGGCCGCACCCCCGTGACCACCACCGCACCGCCGGCGGACGGGACCGGGACCGTGCCGGCGCGGACGCCCACGGTCACCACTCCGCAGGCGGCGGGCACGGCCGCGCCGCAGGCACCGGCACCCGCGCCGACGAGCGGCCCCGTCAAGCAGGTCACCGACACCGTCACCCAGATCACCGATCAGGTGCCCGTCGTCGGCACCCCCGTGAGCGACCTCGTCGACGACGTGGCGAACGCCGTCGACGGCCTCCTCCCGCCGCGCCCCTAGAAAAAGGGGCCTGACCCCTTTTTACAGGATCTCGTCGGGGCGCTGGAAGATGATCTCGGGGACGACGCAGGCGGGGGAGAGGCGCAGCAGGAAGCGGGCGGCCTCGCCGATGTCGGAGGGCTGGATCATGTCCTCCGCCTTGACCTGCTCCTTGACGAAGTCGGTCATCGCCGTGTCGACGAAGCCTGGGCAGAAGGCGACGGACTTGATGCCCGCCGTGCCGAGCTCGCGGTTCATCGCCTGCGTGTAGCCGACGACGGCGAACTTGGTCGCGGAGTACACCGACAGCCAGGCCTGGCCGCTCTTGCCCGCGATGGAGGCGAGGTTGATGACGAGGGCCGACTTGTGCTCGGCGCCCGCCGCCTTGAGCATCTCGGCGCACTCCCGGTAGAAGAGGATGATCGCGCGGATGTTGACGTCGAGCTGCATGTCGACGCGCTTGGTCTGGTGCTCGTGGGCGGCCGCGCCGATGCCGACGCCGGCGTTGTTGACGAGCGCGTCGAGGCGGCCGTAGCGCTCGCGGTGCGCGCCGACGACGCCGATGATCGCCTCCTCGTCGTTCATGTTGGCGGGGACGGCCTGCACCGCGTAGCCCTTGCCCTCGAGCTCGGCGCGGGCCTCCTCGAGCCCCTCCGGCTTGCGGGCGGTGAGGGTGAGGCCGTAGCCCTCCTGGCCGAGGACGTCGGCGATGGCGAGGCCGATGCCCCGTGAGGCTCCGGTGACGATGGCGGCGCGATCTGGCATGGGGCGGAAACCTACTCTCGACGGCATGGAGATCGACCCGCCGGACCTCCCGCCGCAGCCGCTCGCGGTGACGGCGATCGCTCCGGCGGAGCGCATCGACGGGGCGGTGCTCGACCGCGTGGTGCTGGCCGGCGCCCGGATGTCCGCCGCCGACCTCGTCGACTCGGAGCTGCGCGGTTGCGACCTCGCCAACGCCGACCTGCGCGGCGCCCGCTGCAAGCGGGTGCGGATCACCGGGACCCGCATGACCGGCGCGCTGCTGACGGAGGCGGAGCTCGGGGAGGTCGCGCTCACCGGTTGCCGGGCCGACCTGGCGGCGTTCGCCGGCACCCGCGCCGAGCGGGTCCACCTGGACGACTGCGACCTCACCGGCAGCGACTGGCAGGGCGCGCGCCTGCGCCTGGTCACCTTCACCGGCTGCGATCTCACGGACGCCGACTTCACCGACGCGCGCTTCGAGTCGGTCGCGATGCACGGCTGCCGCCTCGACGGCCTCCGCGGCGCCGCGCGGCTGAAGGGCGTCCAGATGCGCTGGGAGGACGTGCTCGCCGCCGCCGGGACCTTCGCCGCGGCCTGCGGCGTGCGCGTGGAGGCATGAGCCGCGTCCTGCTCGCGCTCGTCGCGGTCCTCGTCGTCCTGACGGCGATCGGCTACGAGGCGCCGGAGGAGAGGCACCCCGGTGGCCGCCATCGCCAAGCGGGTCGAGACCCTGCGCGGGCTGCGCTACGAGGCTCTCCCGAAGCCGCAGCGCGTCGACGGCGCCCAGGCCCGCAAGGACGGCCTCGCCGACCTCGATCAGGGCTACCCCGCCGCCGCCCGCCGCGCGGACGAGGACCTCTACGAGCTGCTCGGCCTCCTGCCGGAGGGGTCCGACCTGCGCGAGATCAGCGGCTCGATCTTCGGGGAGGGCGTGGCCGGCTACTACGACCCGCGCTCCAAGCGCCTGAAGGTCGTCGAGGGCAGCGGCACCGCGAACCGCGTGCTCGACGAGATGGTCATCGCCCACGAGCTCGACCACGCGCTGGAGGACCAGGCCATCGGGCTCGACCTCGCCGCCACCCAGCGCTCCGACGACGCCGGCTACGCCTACAAGGCGCTCGCCGAGGGGACCGCCACGGCCGTCATGTACCGGTACATCCAGCGCTACTTCGACCCGGGCGTCGCGCTCGGGGGCCTGCTCGGCGGCTCCTTCGCCGGCACGGGCACGGAGGGGCTGCCGCCGTTCATCGTCGCCGGCCTCGTCTTCCCGTACCTGAGCGGGCAGGCGTTCGTCGAGGACCTCTATCGGAGGGCGGGGAACCGCTGGACGCTGGTGAACCTGGCGCAGCGCACCCGGCCGCCGACCACGACGGAGCAGATCCTGCACCCGGAGAAGTGGATCGACGCCGAGCCGGTCGCTGCCGGTCGACGACGCCGCCGTCACCCGGCCGCGGCTGGAGGCGCCTCACCGCCGGGACCTTCGGGGAGTGGCAGACGGGGCGGCTGCTGATCCGCGCCGTGGACGCGGAGGGATGGGGCGGGGACCGCTACGCGCTGTACGGCCGCGGCACCCGGCGGCGGCTGATCATGCGCTGGCGCTTCGACACGCCGGCCGCCTTGAAGCGCTTCGTGCCCGCGCTGCGCGAGGGCACGGAGGAGCTGCGCGGCGCCCGGATCGTGCCGGGCGCCGACAGCGTCACGATGGTGCTCAGTAAGGCTTGACGCGCTCGAGCGTCTCCTCGCCCTTCTCGACGGCCTCCTGATCGGGCTCGGGGTTGCCGGGCGGGGACTGCTTGATGCCGTCGCCCGTGGGGCCGGGCTTCTCAACCTCGACGTCGGTCGGTCCGTTGTTGTCTTCAGTCATACGCAGGGCCGTACCCCCGCGGGTGCGGTTTGACGCGTCGTGGCAGGGGGCACAACCGCGCCACCATGGCCACCTCCGCGCTGCTTGCCACCAAGGACGTCGACACCGTCGTCGAGGAGAACGACGAGAGTGGGCTCAAGCGCGCGGTCGGCGCCCTCGACCTGACCGCCCTCGGGCTCGGCGCCATCATCGGCACGGGCATCTTCGTCATCATCGGCGAGGCGATCGGCGACAGCGGGCCCGCCATCGTCCTGTCCTTCGTCCTCGCCGGGCTGACCTGCATCTTCAGCGCGCTGTCCTACTCGGAGATGGCGTCGGCGATCCCCGTCTCCGGTTCTGCGTACACGTACAGCTACGCGACGATGGGCGAGCTCGTCGCCTGGATCATCGGCTGGGACCTGATCCTCGAGTACGGGCTCTCCGTGGCCGCCATCGCCGTGGGCTGGGGGGAGTACTTCAACTCGCTGACGGACTCCCTGTTCAGCTTCACCCTGCCGGACGCGATCGCGCTCGCGCCGGGGGAGGGTGGGACGTTCAACGTCCCGGCGGTGTTCATCGTCCTCGCCATCGCCGCCGTGCTGATGGCGGGCGTCAAGGAGTCCGCCCGCACCAACACGATCATGGTCGGGGTCAAGTTGCTGATCCTGGTGATGTTCGTCGTGGTCGGCATCACGGCGTTCAACGGCAACCACTTCAACGACTTCTCGCCGCACGGCTTCGGCGGCATCACCGACGCGGCCGCGGTGATCTTCTTCGCCTACATCGGCTTCGACGCGGTCTCCACCGCCAGCGGCGAGTCCAAGAACCCCGGGCGTGACCTGCCGATCGCGATCATCGGCTCGCTGATCATCGCGACGATCCTCTACATCATCGTGGCGATCGTGGCCGTCGGCGCGCTCAGCGCCGACAAGCTCGCGAAGGCCGACGCGCCGCTGGCCGCCGCGCTCAAGGACGGCGCCGGCGTCGGCTGGGCCGGCACCGTGATCTCCTTCGGGGCCCTCGTCGCCATCACGAGCGTCGTGCTGACCATCCTCTACGGCCAGACGCGCATCACGGTGACGATGGGCCGCGACGGCCTGCTGCCCGCGGTGTTCGGCAAGGTGAACGAGAAGCGCGGCACGCCGATCCTGGCGACGGCCATCTTCGGGCTGCTGGTGGCCGCGATCGCCGCCTTCGTCTCCCTCTCCGAGCTGTCCAAGCTCGTCAACATCGGGACGCTCTTCGCCTTCTTCGTCGTGAACATCGGCATCATCATCCTGCGCCGCACGAAGCCGGACATGGAGCGCAAGTTCCGCGTCCCGTTCGTGCCCGTCGTCCCGCTGATCGGCGCCGGCCTGTGCATCTACCTCGCGACGAAGCTGGAAGCACAGACATGGGTGCGGTTCGGCGTCTGGATGGCGCTCGGCCTGGCCATCTACTTCTTCTACGGCCGGACGCACTCGAAGCTCAGGGGCCAATCCTCCTGAGCCACAGCTCGAGCAGCGCGAGCTGCCAGAGCTTGGAGCCGTCGAGCGTCGTCCGCTCGCCGTTGGGATCCGCGAGCAGCCGGTCGCGGTACTCGGGCCGTACGAGCTGGGAGCCCTCCAGCGCCTCCCGGGCGAGCTGCAGGACCCCGCCCTCGAGGTGCGAGAGGGCGGGGACGGGGAAGTAGCCCTTCTCGCGGTCGATGACCGCGTCGGGGACGATGCCGCGCGCGGCGGCCTTGAGGATCCCCTTGCCGCCCTCGGCGAGCTTGAGCTCCGGCGGGCAGCGCGCGGCGAGCTCGACCAGCTCGTGATCGAGGAACGGCGTCCGTGCCTCGAGCCCGTGGGCCATCGTCATGGTGTCGACGCGCTTGACGGGGTCGTCGACGAGCATGACCTCCGTGTCGAGCCGCAGGCCGCCGTCCACGGGGCTGGCCGCGCCGGCGAACGCCGCCTCGACGAACGCGCGGGAGACGTCCTCGGCCAGCGGCTCGACCAGCACCTCGGTCATCTCGGCGTGGTCGCGGTCCACGAACGCGGCGCGGTAGGTGGCCGCGTCCGCGTCGGGTTCCGCGAGCGGCTCGTACCAGTAGTAGCCGCCGAAGACCTCGTCGGCGCCCTGCCCGGACTGGACGACCTTGCGGTGCCGGGAGACCTCCTGCGAGAGCAGGTAGAAGGCGACGCAGTCGTGGGAGACCATCGGCTCGCTCATGGCGGCGATGGTCGCGTCGAGCGCCGGCAGCATGCGGTCCTCGCCGACCTCGATGTTCAGGTGGTCGGTGCCGAAGCGCTCGGCCACCAGCGCCGAGTACGCGAACTCGTTGCCGGCCCGACCGCCGACGTCGCCGAAGCCGACGGAGAAGGTCGCCAGGCCGTGTTGGTCGGCCTCGTCGAGCAGTGCGACGATCAGGGACGAGTCGAGTCCGCCGCTGAGCAGGACGCCGACCGGGACGTCCGAGACCATGCGCCGCCGCACGGCGGTGCGCAGCGACGCGCGGATCGCGTCCCGCCAGTCCTCCGCCGTCCAGTCGGTCTTGCCGGGGTCGCGGCTGAAGTCCGCCCGCCAGTAGCGCCGCTCGCGGCGGGTGCCGTCCGCCTCCACCGTGAGCGTGTGCGCCGGCGGCAGCTTCCGCACCCCCGCCAGCACCGTGCGCGGCGCGGGGACGACGGAGTGGAAGGACAGGTAGTGGTGCAGCGCGACGGGATCGAGCGACGTGTCCACGCCGCCGCCTGCCAGGAGCGCCGGCAGGGTGGAGGCGAAGCGCAGCGCGCCGTCGACGTCGGCGAGGTACAGCGGCTTGACGCCGAGCCGGTCCCGTGCCAGGAAGGCGCGTCCCGTGGCCCGCTCGACGATCGCGAAGGCGAACATCCCCAGCAGGTGGTCGACGACGTCCTCGCCCCACTCGCGGTAGCCGGCGAGGATGACCTCCGTGTCGGAGGTGGAGCTGAACGCGTGGCCGAGCCCGCGCAACTCCTCCCGCAGCTCGCGGTGGTTGTAGATGATCCCGTTGAAGACGATGGCGTGGTCGTCGCGGACCATCGGCTGCGCGCCGCGCTCGGAGAGGTCGATGATGCTCAGCCGGCGGTGGGCGAGGCCGGCGCCGTTCTCGGTCCACAGGCCCTCGCCGTCCGGCCCGCGCGGGACCAGCACCTCCCGCATGCGTCGCAGCGCGTCCTCGTCCGCCCGGCCGTCGCGCCGCAGCTCACCCGCGATCCCACACATCAGTGGCCCGGCCCCCGGCCGAGAGCCGCCGCTGCGCGGCGCCGATCACCGCCTGGCGGCGTCCTCGATACTCGATGTGCCAAAGGCACACCTTCGCATCTGCGTCCTTTCCAGCCGGCGCCGGCATCCGCGCAGCGACGACCCTCGACCGCGGGCCGAACCACGGCTCAGAACTGGTCGACGAGGTCGTGCACGAGGGAGATGAGACCACGCTCGCCGGTCGCCACGCGGCGCTGCCGGGCGGCGCCGGACTCCTCCAGCAGCGCGTCGGACGCCCCGAAGTCGCAGCGGGCGGCGACGTCGCGCACGACGTCCTCGACGGGAACGAGGGCGCCCCGGTCGGGGTCGATGAAGCGCGCGTCCACGCCGTCGCGCAACGCCAGGAAGCGGTTCTCGTCGATCGCCTCGTGGGCGGCCACGGCGACGGGGGAGGCCAGACCGCCGTCCGTGGCCTCCGCCACCACGAGCGCCCGCACCAGGTCGACCAGGCAGTGCGTGCGCGCGAGCGTGCTCTGCGCGTCCATCACCCGCACCTCGATCGTGCCGTAGCGGGGCTGGAGGCGCACGTCCCACCAGATGAAGGACGGCTCGCGGATGGCGCCGCTGGAGATCAGCGCGTCCTGCGCGGCGACGTAGGCGTCGTAGTCCGCGAACGCCCGCGGCAGCCCGGCACGGGGGAAGGCCTGGAAGAGCGGCGTGCGGGCGGAGGCGAGGCCGCTGTCGCGCCCCTGCCAGAACGGCGAGTTCGCGCTCAGGGCGAGGAGCAGCGGGACGTGCGCGCGCATCCGGTTCATCGCGCGGATCGCCGTCTCGGCGTCCGGCAGTGCGACGTGGACGTGCAGGGCGAAGGTCGGCTCGCGCCGGGCGAGCTCGCGCAACGAGCCGTGGACCTCCTGCTGGCGGGCGCCGGCGGAGACGTGGACGTCGTGCCAGGTGGCGAAGGGGTGGGTGCCGGCCACGGCCGGGCGCAGCCCGAGCGGCTGGAGGGTGCTGCGCATGGCCGCCCGCAGCCGGCCGAGCTGGCTCATCGCGCCGGCGACGTCGTCGAACGGGTCCGTGCGCAGCTCCACCGCCGACCCGTGCGTCTCCTGGGCGAGGTGGGTGAGCAGCAGCGGCTCGGCGACCTCGAGGACGTCGTCGACGCGCGACGCGAGGTTCCACTCGCCCGGCTCGATGAGCATCACCTCCTCCTCGATGCCGATCGAGAAGGGCCGGTCGACGGCCGCGTCGTTCCAGGTCGCCCAGACGGGAAGAGCAGAGATCATTTCCCTGACGCCGCGGCGACGAGGCCCGCGAAGAGCGACAGGTGGGCCGGGCGGTCCACCAGCGTCTCCGCGTGCCACTGCACGCCGCGGTAGTGCAGCCGGTCCTTGGCCTCGATCGCCTCGACGACGCCGTCCGGCGCGTGGGCGACCGCCACCAGCCGGTCGCCGAGCGTGTCGACGGCCTGGTGATGGAACGAGTTGACGGCGGCCTGGTCGCCGCCGAGGATGCGCGCGAGCGCCGAGTCCGGCTGCAGGACGACCTCGTGGGTCGTGCGGCGCCCCGGCGCCGTCTGGCGGTGCTCGATGGTCCCGTTGGTGACGTCGGGGAGGTGCTGGTGCAGCGTCCCGCCGCGGACGACGTTGAGGGCCTGGGCGCCGCGGCAGATGCCCAGCACGGGCAGCTCGCGCTCGTCGGCGGCACCGGCGAGCCCGATCTCGAACGCGTCCAGCCAGGGCCACACGGGACCGAGCTCGGGGTGCGGGTCGGCCTGGTAGCCGCCGGGGTGGATGTCCGGCCCGCCGCTCAGGCAGATGCCGTCGAGGTGCTCGAGCAGCGCCGGGATCGCGTCGGCGCCCAGCGGGGGCAGGACGACGGGCAGGCCGCCGGCGAGCTCGATCGCCCGGAGGTAGGCCAGCCCGAGGGTCATCTCGCGCTGCGCCGGCTCGCCGTGGTCGGTCGGCTTGTCCGAGCGGCGGACCTCGGAGGTCGTCACCCCGATGAGCGGTCTACTCGGCACTTTCAACCACCCAGGTGTCCTTGGCGCCGCCGCCGGTCGACGAGTTCACGATCATCTCGCCCTCCGCGAAGGCCACGCGGGTGAGGCCGCCGGGCATGGCCACGGGCTCCTCGGCGCCGTAGAAGACGAAGGGACGCAGGTCGACGTGGCGGGGCTGCAGCTCGCCGTCGACGACGGTCGGGTGCGTGGAGAGCGGCATGAAGTCCTGGACGATGTAGTCGGTCGGGGCGAGGCGCAACATCCGCCGGGCCTCGTCGCGCTCGGCGTCCGTGGCGAGCGGCCCGAGCACGACGCCCGCGCCACCGTGTCCCGCCCGCGGCTTGACCACGAGCTCGTCCAGGCGGTCGAGCGCCTCGTTCATCGCCCGCGGCGTCGACAGGTCCCACGTGCGCACCGACTCGATCAGGGGCTCCTCCCCGAGGTAGAAGCGCACCATCTCCTCGACGTGCGCGTGGAGGAGCTTGTCGTCGGCGACCCCCGTGCCGAAGGCGTTGACGAGCCCGAGCGTCCCCGCGCACCAGGGCTCGAGCAGCAGCTTGGCGACGTCGGTGAGCCCACCGCGGGGGTGACTGAGGCGGTCCTCGTCCGTGCGCCGGTAGACGACGTCGACCTGCACGTCCTCGCCGTCGACGCGCGCGCACAGGCGCCCGTCGCGCAGCCGCAGGTCGATCAACCGGACGAGCGGCAGACCGAAGCGCGCGGCCAGCGTGCGGTGGTCGTAGTACGCGACGTTGCCGGGGCCGTCCGTGAGGACGACGACCACGGGATCCTCGACTCCGGCCGGGGCGGCTGCGCGCAGCGCGTCGCCGAGCGCGTCGAGGGCGGGCTCGAGGGGCAGCAGGCCGTCCGGGGCCGGCAGCTGGGCGCTGACGGCGTCGCGTGCGGCCACCGTGAAGGCGATCCCCGACGGCGTGCGGACGTTGTCCTCGAGGACGCGGAAGGCGCCGTCGGGCCCGCGCACGCAGTCCAGGCCCGCGATGGTGATGAAGCGCCGCTCCTCGTGGACGGCCTGCTGCATCAGCGGCTCGAAGTAGGTGGCGCCGGCCACGACGGGCGCCGGGATGGCGCCGTCGCGGACGATGCGCTGCGCACCGTAGATGTCGGCCACGAAGCAGTCGAGTGCCTTCGTGCGCTGGCACAGCCCTGCGGCGAGGGTCTCCCACTCGCCGGCGGCGATCACCCGCGGGACGGGATCGACGCGGAACGGGCCCGCCCCGAAGGTCACACCCGCGGATGCGATGGAGCCGCTGACGGCGTCCAGGAGGCCCTGCGGATCCCGGTCGCCGAGGGCGTCACCGGAGGACTCGGCGAAGCTGGGTCGCGGGGCGGCCTCGAGCATGGGAGCAACGCTAAGTGTGGCGCGGGGCGGCTGCCCTGTCCATGCGGCGAAGGTTTGCCGGCCCGACTGCGCCCTGCGGGCCATATGTCCCGGCGCGAGCGCGCGGGAAGCTGTGCGGGCCGTGGCGCTTCCCGACCGTCCCAGACCGAGGGTGGCCCTCGTCCTACCGGGGGGTGGGGCGAGAGGCGCATATGAGGCCGGTGCCCTCTCCGTGCTGCTGCCGCTCCTCGAGCAGCGCGGGGAGGAGCCGGTCATCCTGTGCGGGACGAGCGTCGGCGCGATCAACGCGGCCATGCTGGCCTCGCTGGCGGACGAGGACGCGGCCACGCAGACCGAGGCGCTGTGCGGGCGCTGGGCGGGCCTCGAGCGTGGGCAGGTCATCCGGCGCGTCCTCGGGCCGGCGACGCTCATGCAGGTGGCCCGCGGGGCGGCGGGCGTGCTGGGGCTGCCGTTCGGCGGGGCGGCCGGGCTGCTGGACCCGGCGCCGCTGACGAGGTCGCTGGGGGAGTGGGTCGACTTCGACCGCGTGCATCGCAACGTCACCCGCGGGCACATCGACGCGGTCTGCACCGTGGCCACGTCGCTCGAGCGCGGCGGCGCCGTCGCCTTCGTGGACGCCCGCAAGCCGCTGCCGACCGTCCGGGCGGGGGACGACCTCGCCTACGAGCCCGTCGCGCTTGGCGTCGACCACGTGCGCGCCAGCGCCGCCATCCCGTTCGTCTTCCCGCCCGTCAAGGTCGAGGGCGCCGGCTACTTCATCGACGGCGGGACGCGGCTGAACTCGCCGCTCAAGCCTGCGCTCGCACTGGGTGCCGACCGCGTCGTGGTCATCGGCTTCGCGCCCGTTCGGCCCCTCGGCGGCGCCGTCACCGGGCGCGCTGCGGCGACCGGGCTTCGCCGACGTCGCGTCCAACGTCCTGGACGGGCTGCTGCTCGACCAGGTCGGCGCCGACCTGCACCGGCTCGCCGCCGTCAACGCGAACTTCGTCGAAGGCGGCATCACCTCACCCGCGGGCGGCGGCGCGCCGGTACCGCGCGGGCAACGGCCAGCAGCCGTATCGCCGCATCGGCTACGCGCTCGTGGCGCCGGAGGACCGCACGGAGGTCGCCGACATCGCCGAGCGGGTCATCCGGCGGCAGGTCGGCGGCCTGGGCGCCCTGCGCGACCCGGAGGCCGCGCTGCTCGCGCGGCTGCTGGGGATGGGAGGCCGCGGCCCGGAGCTCCTGAGCTTCCTGCTCTTCGACGGCGAGTTCGCGCGCGAGCTGATCGCCGCGGGCAAGCGCGACGCCCAGCGCTGGCTGGACCGTCATCCGGCGTTCTGGTGCGCCGACGGGCGGCACGACTTCGATCTGCTGCCCGGCGACCCCGACGCCGAGCACGAGGTCACGGCGATGGAGGAGTGGCGGTCCCTGAGGAGGCGGTGAAGGGGGCGAACCCGGCGTCGCCGTAGCCGTCCAGCGCGCTCGCCTGCAGTCCGGCGTCCGAGACGGTGAGCAACCGGTCGCCGAGGACGATCGAGCGGTGCACGACGGCCTGGTCGGGGTGCGTGACGCGGCCTGCCTCCGTGATCGCGCTGGGCGTCACCGTGAAGGCGAAGGCGCTGGCCGACGCCCGCGAGGGGGCGAACGACGGGCACGGCTGGTCGGGCGGGCACGAGGGCGTCGGGCCGCCCGTGAAGGTCGTGATCGGCAGCACGGCGAGGCTGCGCGGCTCCCACCACAGGAACGCGTGGTGGTCGTAGCTGACCTCCGTCGACCCGCCCTCCACCTCCGTCTGCTGCTGGAGCTTGGGCTTGGCGAGGTCGGAGACGTCGAACTCGGAGAGCTGCGTTCCTCCCTGTGCGCTGGTGCCGACGCCGATCAGCCGGTCGCCGGAGATCGGGTGCAGGTAGGAGGAGAAGCCGGGCAGCTCGAGCTCGCCCTCCAGGGTCGGCCTCGCCGGGTCGGCGAGGTCGAGGGTGAAGAGCGGGTCCATCTGGCGGTAGGTGACGACGTAGCCCTGGTCGCCGAAGAAGCGCACGGCGTAGATGCGCTCGCCCTTGCCGAGCCCCGCCACCTGGCCGAGCTTCGCCATCCCCGTGTCCGTCTGCCCGAGCGTCGTGACGAGGCTCTGGCTGTCCGGGACGCTGCGCTCGAACCACGGCGGCTCCTCCGTGCTCGCCACCCGCAGCACGCCCTTGTCCTCGCTCAGGGAGAACTGGTTGAGGATGAAGCCGGGGACGCTGCCGCTGCCGCGGTAGGTGGTGTTGCGGGCGTCGTCGAGCGAGAAGCGGTGGATCTGGGTGGTCTGGTCGTCGGGGACCGCGCCGTCGCGCCGGCCCTCGAGGCGCGGGGAGTAGCGGTGGGTGGCGACGTAGAGGTTCTCCGCCGAGGCGTAGACGGTGCCGCCGCCGGTCATGACCGCGTCGGCGTCGACCGGCGCCAGGCCCGCATCGAGGTCGATGGTCAGCACCGTCAGCTCCTCCAGGCCGGTGAAGGCCCGGGGGCGGCGGATCTGCTTGCAGCCGACGAGCGTGCGGCGCTTGCCGGCGATGGTGGCCCGGGGGACCCAGGCGCGGGCGCTGACGGGGGCGTTGTCGACTGCGATGGCCTGCGGGGTGACGCTGACGACGACCCGCACGGTGCCCTTCGTGCGCCGCTGCGCGAGGAGCGTCCCGTTGACGGCCATGGTCTGCTCGACAGCCGGCTTGGTGCCGTCCTTCACGTCGACGAGCGTCAGCGTCGTCTTGCCGTCGTAGGCGGTGGAGGCGGCGAGGATGCGGCCCTGATAGAGCAGCAGCTGGTGGTCGTAGCCCTGAGGGAGGGTCAGCTCGCCGATGACCTTCGGCGCGCTGCGGACGTCCACGACCTCGAGGACGCCGGCGGGGGTGACCGCGTAGACGGTCTTCCCGTCCGTCTTGACGGTGTCGGGCTCGAAGACGCCCGCCTCCTGGTTGTTGGTGAGCGAGAAGTCGCCGCTCGAGTCGCCGGCCGCCTCGGGGGCGGCCGCGGGTACGGGACCGCTCACGTCCGTCGTCGGGCGCCGCGAGACGGTCGGCTCGAACTGCGGCGGCGGCCCGCCGGGCCGGTACTGCGGGCGGTGCTTGGTGCCGTAGGCGATGAGGCGGTCGCAGCTCGCGAAGCGCTTCAGCGTGGGCCTGGCCGCGGCGGCGGGACTCGTCGCGACGGCGGCCATCACGGTCAGGAGCAGGACACGCTTCATGCCGACATCATCGCAGCGTGCGCAAGTGCCGGGATCGGGTAGGACGTTCGCCAATGACCCCCTCCGCTCGCCGCTGGCCGGACGCTGCCCTGCTCGGGTTCGCCGGCTCCATGCGCACCTTCACCCCGGCCGCCGTCCTCGCCGCCCGCGGCCGGATCACCGGGCGCGCGCGGCCGGCGGTCCTCCTCGCGGCGCTGGGCGAGCTGGCCACGGACAAGACGCCGCTCGCGCGCGAGCGCAACGACGTGCCGTCGACGGCCTTCCGCATCGGCTCGGGGGCGGCGACGGGGAACGCGCTCGCCGGGCCGGCCGGTGCCGCTGCCGGTGCCGTGAGCGCGGCGGCCGGGACGTTCGCCACCTACCGGGCCCGCCAGCTCGTCGGCCGGGCGACCGGCCTGCCCGATCCCGTCATCGCCGTCGCCGAGGACGTCGTCGCCGTCTCCCTGTCCGTCGTGGCCACGCGCGAGGCGCCCGCGGAGGAGACGGAGCCCGCGCCCGCGCCGCCCGCCGAGTCGGTCGGCCGCTCCGTCGCCCGCGGCCTCGCCGCCGGGCTGGCCGGCACCGCCGCGATGACGGTCGCCCAGGGCGCCTACTACCAGCTCACGGGCGCGCAGCCGAGCTCCGCGCCCCGCCAGGTCGCCGACAAGGCGCTCAAGGCGGCGGGCCGCGGCAAGGTCCCCAAGCAGCACCGCACGGCGGCGAACCTCGGGATGCACTGGGCCTACGGGACCTCGTGGGGCATCCCGCTCGGGCTCTTCGCCCGCCAGCCGGAGGTCAGCGGCGTCGCGTTCGGGGCCGCCGTCTGGGGTGCCTCGCTCGTGCAGCTGCCGGCGCTCGGCCTGGCGCCGCCGGTCTGGAAGATGCCGCCGTTCCACATCGCCCTGGACGCCGGGTTCCACCTCGTCTACGGCCTGGGCGCCGCCGCGGCGCTGCGGGCGCTGTCACCCCGCTGAGACGGAGTCCCCGCGGGCGATGAGCACGTCGCTCACCAGGCTCGGCGGGAAGATGCCGTGGGAGACGACGCCCGGGACGGCGTCCAGCCGCGCGGCGAGCGCGGCGGGTCGTCCACCGGCCCGACGTAGTCGGCGATGACACCGCCGTCGGGCGAGCGCGGGACGTCGCGCAGCTCGACGTCGCCGAGCGCGCGCAGCGTCGCGTCCAGCCCGAACGCGAGCAGCTCGAGCGGGATGGGCGCGCGGATGGCGTCCACCGGCTTGTCGGACGCCGGCGATGACGACGAAGCGATCAGCTGCGGCGGCGACGACCTTCTCGCGCGTGTGCGCGGCGCCGCCGCCCTTGACGAGCCAGCGGTCGGGGGTGACCTGGTCGGTGCCGTCGATGGCGATGTCGAGCCGGTCGAGCCCGTCGAAGGCCTCCACCTGCAGGCCGAGCTCGCGCGCCCGGTCCTCCGTCGCCACGGACGTCGCGACGCAGCGCAGGCGGTCCAGCCCGCGGGCGGCGAGGGCGGGCAGCAGGAAGGCGACGGTGGAGCCGGTGCCGAGGCCGACGCGCTGGCCGGCCTGCACGAGCTCGGCGGCGGCCTCCGCCGCGAGGCGTTTCTCCTGCTCGACGTCACACATGGCCGCAGAGCATGCAGCATCATGTGGACATGGGAGCGAGTGCCACCACGCTGACGCGAGTCGGCCGCACGGTCGCGGCGGACGATCGGCTCGCGCTGCTGCATCGCATCGAGAAGCGCGCGCAGCGTCTCCCAGTGGCTCGCCCACGCGCTCGGGGCGCTGGACGTGTTCGTGCTGCTGTTCTTCGTCCTGCCCGCGCCCGACTGCTGCCAGGACCTCTCCGATCACTGGGCGCGCAACGTGCTCGCCGGCGCGATCTACTTCCCCGTCGCGGCGGTCGCCGGCATGACCTTCGCGAAGCGCATCAGCCCGACGCGCATGGCGTGGGCGCGCGAGAGCCGCGACCCGACGCCGGACGAGCAGGCGCGGGCGCTGCAGGCCATCAACTACTGCTTCAAGTCCGACGCCGTGCTGTGGCTCGTCGCGGCCGTGGGCATGGTCGCCGTCAACGCACCGACGAGCTGGGCCCTCGCGATGCACGTCGCCTGGGTCGTGCTGCTCGGCGGGATGACGACCTGCGGCATCGCCTACCTGCTGCTGGAGCGCGACTGGCGGCCGGTCATCGAGCTGGCCCTCGCCGCCGGGCAGCCCGCGCAGCCGGCGTGGCCGCGGATCGAGGGGCGGCTCGTCCTCGCCTGGCTGCTGGCCACGGGCGTCCCGGTGCTCGGCCTGATCACCCTGGGGCTCGACGGCGTCATGCACGACGTGCCATCGGAGGAGATCGCCCGCGGGACGCTCGTCCTCGCCGTCGTCACGCTCGTCGTCAGCGCCGTCGTCACGTACGCCACGGCCCGGCGGCTGTCCGTCCCGCTGACCTCCGTGCGCAAGGCGCTCGGCCGCGTGCAGGCGGGGGACCTGGCCACGCAGGTCCGCGTCAGCGACGGCAGCGAGGTCGGCTTCCTGCAAAGCGGCTTCAACTCCATGGTCGCGGGCCTGCGCGAGCGCGAGCGCATGCAAGACCTGTACGCCCGGCAGGTGGGGGAGGAGGTCGCCCGCCAGGCCCTGGCCGACGAGCCGCGCCTGGGCGGGACCGAGCAGGAGGTGGCGGCGATGTTCGTCGACATCATCGGCTCCACGACGATGGCGGTGGACCTGCCGCCGGAGCGCGTCGTCGCCCGGCTGAACCGTTTCTTCGCGGTCGTCGTGGAGGTCACGGGTGAGCACGGCGGCTGGGTCAACAAGTTCGAGGGGGACGCGGCCCTGTGCGTGTTCGGCGCCCCGGTGGCGGCCGAGGACGCGGCGGGCTGCGCGCTCGCCGCCGCACGGTCGCTGCAGGCGCGGCTGCAGCGTGACGTCCCGGAGGTGCACGCCGCGATCGGGCTCTCCGCGGGCCCGGCCGTGGCCGGCTGGGTCGGCGCCGCGCAGCGCTACGAGTACACGGTCATCGGCGACCCGGTCAACGTCGCCTCGCGGTTGAGCGAGCTGGCCAAGCGCGAGGACGGGCGACTGCTCGCCTCGGAGGCGATCGTCGGCCGCGCGGGGGAGGACGAGCGCGCGCAGTGGGCGCTCGGGGAGGCCGAGGTCCTGCGCGGCCGTACGACGCCGACGCAGCTGGCGCGGCCGGTATCGTCGGCCGCGTGAAGGAGCAGATCAACGCGGTCCTCAAGAAGCGCGGCTACATGCTGCAGCGCGTCCCCGTCGCCGCGACGCCGAAGGCCCCGCCGAAGCCGCGTCCGTACCGCCGCCGGACGCCGCGGCTGCTCAAGCAGCCGGCCTTCGTCCTCTCCACCGTCCGCTCCGGCTCGACGCTGCTGCGGATGCTGCTCGACTCGCACTCGCAGATCCACTCGCCGCACGAGATGCACCTGAAGTCCATCGACGTCAATGTCAAGGGCAAGTACGGCGAGAAGGCGCTGGCCGAGGTCAAGCTCGACCGCGACGAGCTCAACCACGTGCTGTGGGACTGGTACCTGCACCGCGAGCTGGCGACCACCGGCAAGCGGCTGCTCGTCAACAAGACCCCCAACGACGTCTTCATCGCCGACCGCATCCAGGCCTGCTGGCCGGACGCGCGCTTCATCTTCCTGCTGCGCCATCCGCTCGCCGTCGCCCGCTCGCGGGCCAAACTGCGTCCGCAGGATCCGGAGGACGTCAACATCGCGCGGGTGCTCAAGTACGCCGACGCGGTCGAGGCGGCCCGGCACACCTACGACGGGCACACCATCCGCTACGAGGACCTGACCGCCGACCCCGTGACGGAGCTGACGAAGCTCTGCGCGTTCCTCGGCGTCGACTTCGAGCCGACCATGCTCGAGTACGGCAAGTTCTCCTCCGGGAGCTTCAAGGCGGGGCTCGGCGACTGGAAGGACAACATCCGCACGGGCGAGATCCAGCCGCCCAAGCCGCTGCCGTCCGTCGAGGAGGTCCCGGAGGCGCTGCGCCCGATCGCCGCCAGGTGGGGTTACCTAGAAGCGGTCAGTCCCGAACTCGAAGCTTCGGAAGGCTGAGCGCATCGCCTTCGCCGCCTTGCGCAGGCGGCGCGGCTGGCGCCCATCGGGCTTCGTGAGCCGGTAGGAGAGCAGCACGCCGTCACGGGGGTGCTCCTCGTCGAAGGGCATGACGAGCAGGTCGGTGCCCTCGCCGATCCCGTCCGGTGTCGTGAAGGTGAAGCCGATCTCGTAGCCGGGGGCGGTGTGGACGCGGGCGCGGCCGTCGACGGTCTGACGGAAGCCGTCGTAGCGGCCGGCCAGTCCGCGGGCGTGGCCGTCGGCGTACACGGGCAGCAGGCCTGCGACGTCCCCGCGGTAATCGGGGATGCGCAGGCGCCGGATCGTGGTCGTGGCGAGCAGGGGGCCGCGCTTCGCCTTGAGGCGCAGGAGCTCGCCCGGGCGTGCTTTGACCTTGCGGATGATGTCGTCCTTGTAGAGGACGTTGAAGGCGGGGGCCTTCGCGCGGACGACCTGCGCATTGCCGTCCAGCGGGTCGCGGATGAACACGAGGTAGACGAGCGCGCCGACGATCAGGACCGCGCCGGCGATGATCGCGCGCCGCGTCACACCGCCACGGCTTCTTCGTCGCGCACGGGCGCGTCGCGGCGCAGCCCGCCCGCGGCGGCCAGCAGCGCCCACGTCAACGGGTCCTCCAGGAACGCGGCGTAGACGAGCGTGTGGACGAAGAGCGCGCAGAACGCCGCTGCCACCGCCGCGCGGGGGAGGGAGAACGCCGCCCCGCGCAGGACGAGCGACAGCGCGGTGAAGACGAGCACGAGGTAGGCGACGAGGCCGACGACGCCCTGCTCGGCGGCGACGGTGATCGGGATCGTGTGCGACTCGGCGGGCGAGCGCTCGGACAGCAGGTTCTCGCGGTCGCGGTAGCGCTCGGCGAAGGACCCGCTGCCGTAGCCGTAGACCGGCCGGTCGGCGAACATGTGCGCGCCGCCCTTGACGAGCTCGGCGCGGCCGCTCGTGGCCTTGTCGATGGCGTCGAAGGAGCGGTCCTCCAGGCCGAAGACGCCGGGGGAGGCGAGCCCGACGGCGATCACCGCGAGCGCGACCCCGGCCACGGTGAGGACGACGGGGCGCACGCGCCAGCGCAGCGCCGCCAGCACGGCGAGGCCGGCGGCGAGGGCGGCGAAGCTCGACTCGGAGAGCGTCGGCACGAGGCCGGCCCACAGCAACGCGAGGGCCGCGGCGCACCCGAGCAGGATCCTCCGGTGCGGCGTCCACATCATCAGGGCGGCGACGAGCACCATCGTCAGCGCCAGGAAGCGGCCGTAGATGTTGGGGTCGAAGAAGAGGCTGTTGACGCGGAAGTAGGGCTTGAGCTCGTTGGCGGTGAGCACCTTCTCGTTGGCCAGCAGCAGGTGCCGCGTGGCGAACTCGTAGAGCCCGACGCCGACGCAGACGATCGCCAGCGCCACCGTGACACCCGTCGCGATCCGCACCAGCCGCGGCGTCCAGGCCAGGTCGAGCAGCAACCGGAACAGCAGCGCGAACGGGACGTAGAAGAAGCAGATGTCCTTGACCGCGGCTTCCTTGTCGGTCGAGTAGAGCGTCTGGATCGCGTAGAGGACGACGACGCCGGCCAGCACCCGCTCGAGCGTGCGCATGCGGGCGCTGCGCGGCTCGGGCTCGGCGGGGCGGACGCGGGCGCAGCGGGCCGCGACGCCACAGGCGATCACCGCGTAGAGCGGGAGCAGCAGGTTGGCGGTGTCGCCCCCGAGGTCGAGCGGGACGCGGATCGGCAGGGTCGCGAAGGCGAAGACGAGGACGAGCGAGGGGCGGCGGCGGAACAGCGCGGCGCCGGCGACCAGCGCCACCAACCCGACCACGATCGCCGCGCTCGCCAGTGCGAGCCGTCCGTCGAGGGCGTCCTTGATCTGGTCGCCGAGGACGGAGACCAGCGCCAGGCCGGCGGAGACGATGGCCACGACCATGACCGGCGCGCGGCGGCGGGCGTCGGGCAGCACCAGCACCAGGGCGGCGGCAACGGTGGCCGCGAGGGCGAAGAGGGCCGACAGCACGCGCGTCAGGGTATGGCTAGCGTCGGCGCCGCCGTGCGACGACTTCTTGCTCCAGCGGCGACCATGCTCAGCGTCGCCGTCGCGCTGCGGGTCGCCTTCGACGCGTCCTACCTCAACTACGACGCCCGCTACGCGCTCCTGTGGGCGCGCGACGCGACCCGCGGCATCACCCCCGACTACGAGGCGCCGTTCGCCCCGACGCCGCATCCGCTGTCGACGCTGTGGAGCGTCCTCGGCGTGGGCCTCGGCGACTGGGTGATCGTGTGGGGGACGCTGCTGGCCTTCGGGCTCGTCGTCTATCTCGCCTTCCGCCTCGGTGCCGAGCTCTTCTCACCCGCGGTCGGGATCATCACCGCCCTCGTCGTCCTGACCCGTCCCGCGTTCCTGCGCGACGCGCTGCTCGGCTACCAGGACGTCCCCTTCGCGTGCCTGATCGTCGGCGCGGCGCTGCTGGAGGCGCGACAGCCGCGACGCGGCGCGCCGGTGCTGCTCCTCCTCGCCGTCGCCGGCCTGCTGCGCCCGGAGGCGTGGGTGCTCGGCGGCCTGTACTGGCTCTACCTGTTCCGCTCGCGCGACTGGCCCTCGCGGGTGAAGCTCGCAGGCCTGGTCGCCGCGGCGCCGCTCCTGTGGGCGCTGATGGACCTGATCGTCACCGGGGACGCGCTGCACTCCCTGCACGGGACCTCCGAACTCGCCGAAGCCGTCGGCCGCCGCCGTGACGTCGCCGACGCCCCGTACTGGACGGTCCAGTACTTCGCCTACACGCTGCGCCAGCCGCTCGGCGTCGGCATGCCCATCGGGCTCGCCTTCGCGATCATCCACCGCGACCGCTTCGGCCGCGCCGCCTCGCTGCTGCTCTCCATCGCCGGCTCGATGGTCGTCGTCTTCGCGGTCAACCCGGTCTTCGGCCTGCCGCTGATCGGCCGCTACGTCCGCACGCCCTCCATCCTCATCGCGATCTTCTTCGGCGTCGCCCTCGCGGGCTGGGCGCTGCTGGAGGACGGCCGCGAGAAGCGCATCTGGCAGGGCCTCGCCGTCCTCACCGCCGTTGTGTTCTGCATCTTCATCCCGCAGAACATCAACCAGATCGACTATCAGCGTGAGGTCTTCCACCGCAACGCCAAGCTCTACGGCGACCTCAAGGTGGTCGGCGAGTCGCGCAAGGTGCGTCGCCTCGTGAAGCGCTGCGGCCCGATCTACGCCGCCGACCACCGCCCGGAGGCGCACCTGCGCTGGTGGCTCGACACCGACCCCGGCTCCGTCGCCACAGTGGAAGGCCGGCGGAACAAGGCCGTCCCGCTGCTGCTCGTCCCCAAGCCCAACGTCCGCAACCAGCTCTTCTTCAAGGAGAACTTCCCGAAGGTCCAGCCACCGCCGGGCGCCCGCAGCGTCTACGACAACCGCTCCTGGCGGCTCTTCGCCTCCGGCTGCCGCTGAGACCTTTTCTGGTTGCTGCTTTCAGGCAAGAGCAGCAGCCGCGGTGAGAGCGATTGGAGGGGTCAGAGCCCCACTAGTCGCTCTTGCGACGGCGCTTCTGCTTTGCAGCGAGAGCAGCAGCCG
>CAWJMO010000014.1:0-41515 GCA_963843865.1 uncultured Solirubrobacteraceae bacterium
GCCGCATGAGCACGGCGAAGGTCATCGCGTTCGCCAACCAGAAGGGCGGCGTCGCGAAGACGACGACCACGCTGAACCTGGCGGCGGCCTTCGCCGAGGAGGGCCACCGCGTCCTGTGCGTCGACATGGACCCCCAGGGCAACCTGACGATGTCGCAGGGCATCGACCCGGACACGCTCGAGCAGTCGATGTACGACGTCCTCGTGCACGACCTCCCGATCCGCGAGGTCATCCGCACGCCGCGAGATCGACGTCGCGTGCGCCTCGATCGACCTCGCCGGCGCCGAGATCGCGATGTCGACGAAGATCGGCCGCGAGCGCTCGCTGGAGAAGGCGCTGCGAGCGATCCGCGACGACTACGACTTCATCTGCATCGATACGCCGCCGAGCCTGGGACTATTGACGATCAACGCACTGACCGCGGCCGACAAGGTGATCGTCCCCGTGCAGTGCGAGTATCTGTCGATGCGTGGGCTGATCCAGCTCACGAACACCCTCTCGATGATCCGCGAGAACCTCAATCCCAACGTCGACATCGAGGGCATCCTGCCGACGCTGGTCGACTCGCGGACGATTCACGCCAAGGAGGCGATCGAGATCCTCGAGGAGAACTTCGGGGACCGGGTGTTCGCGTCGCGCATCCGCAAGACCGTCCGTTTCGCGGAGGCCCCGGTCAGGGGGATGTCGGTGCTCAAGTACGACCCGAAGGGCATCGCTGCCGACGCCTATCGCCAGCTGGCGAAGGAGGTTCTGGCGAATGGCCAGTAACAAGCGGGCGTCCATGCGCGAGGGCCCGCTGGCGCAGCTGTTCCGCAAGACGGACGAGGACGAGGCGCACGGCCGAGCCCGCGGCCGAGGCGCGCCGCCCATGGGCGCGCATCCCGAGCCGGCGGCCGAGCGCCGCGTCGCCCGACGCCCGCGAGGACCGCCTGCGCAGCGGCCTTCTCGTCCGACATCCCGGAGAACGTGATGGCCCCGCCCGTCGACCGCGACCCCGTACGGCCGCGTCGAGCCGCCGCCATCCCGGCGTCGCCGACACTCCGGGCCAGCCCGTCCTGCGCGTCGTCGGCGTCGGTGGCGGCGGCGTCAACGCCGTCAACCGCATGATCGAGGCCGGCGTCAACGGCGTCGAGTTCATCGCGCTCAACACGGACGCCCAGTCACTGCAGCAGTGCTCGGCGGACACGACGCTGCACATCGGCGCGGACATCACGCGCGGGCTCGGCGCCGGGGCCAACCCGGACCTCGGCCGCCAGGCGGCGATGGACGACTACGACAAGATCAAGTCGCTCCTGCGCGGGGCGGACATGGTCTTCATCACGGCCGGCGAGGGTGGCGGCACGGGGACGGGCGCAGCGCCCGTCGTCGCGCGGATCGCCCGGGAGCTGGACGCGCTGACCGTCGGCATCGTCACGAAGCCGTTCGGCTTCGAGGGCGCCCGCCGCATGTCGCAGGCCGAGCACGGCGTCGCCGCGCTGGCCGAAGAGGTCGACACGCTGATCACCGTCCCGAACAACAAGCTGCTGTCCGTCCTGGACAAGCAGACGTCGATGGTCGAGGCGTTCCGCGTCGCCGACGACGTGCTGCGCCAGGGCGTGCAGGGCATCTCCGACCTGATCACGCTCCCGGGCCTGATCAACCTGGACTTCGCGGACGTGCGGACGATCATGTCCGACGCCGGGAACGCCCTGCTGGGGATCGGCATGGGGACGGGCGACAAGCGCTCGCTGGAGGCCGCCTCGCAGGCGGTGTCCTCGCCGCTGCTGGAGACCTCGGTCGACGGCGCGCGGTCCATCCTGCTGTCCATCACCGGCGGGTCCGACCTGTCGCTGTGGGAGGTCAACGAGGCGGCGAAGACCGTCCAGGAGGCCGCGCACCCCGACGCGAACATCATCTTCGGCGCGATGGTCGACGAGACGCTGGGCGAGGACGAGGTGTGGATCACCGTCGTCGCCACCGGGCTTCGGGGACGACAAGCCGCTGCGCCGCGAGCCGATGCGCGAGCCGATCGGCGAACCGCGCATCACCCGGACCCGCGAGCGCGAGCCGGCCCGTGCCGGCCGCAGCTCGGGCGGCGGCGGCATGGACGTCGACGTCCCCGAGTTCATCCCGCGGTTCTGATTCGTTGAAGGGCGTCGTCGCCGCCGGCCATCCGCAGACGGCGGAGGCCGGCGCCGACGCGCTGCGCGCGGGCGGGGGTGCGGTGGACGCCGCGCTCGCCGCCCTGTGCGCAGGCTTCGTCTGCGAGCCGCTGCTGACCGGCCTGGGTGCCGGCGGCTACATGCTCGTCTGCCCGCCCGACGGGAAGGACGTGCTGCTGGACTTCTTCGTGGAGGCGGCGGGCCGCGGCCGCGAGCACATGGGCCACGCGCCGCTCGTGCCGGTGCCGGTCTCGTTCGGCAGCGCCGTGCAGATCTTCCACGCCGGCGCCGCGTCCGTCGGCGCCTACGGGATGCCCGCGGGGATCTGCGAGGCGCACCGCCGCTACGGCACGCTTCCGCTGACCGAGATCGTGGCGCCCGCGGTGAAGCTCGCTCGCGACGGCGTCGTCGTCAACGCGCCGCAGGCCTACCTCTTCGAGATCCTGGACGGCATCATCGGCCTCTCGGGGGAGGCGCGGGCCATGTACGGCGCGCCGAAGTTGGGGGACACCACGCGCTACCCGCAGGTCGCCGACCTGCTCGAGCGCCTCGCGAAAGAAGGGTCTGATCCTTTCTTCGTGGGCGACATCGCGGAGTCCGTATGTCGGGCGGTCGCGCGCAGCGGCGGGGTCCTCACCCCGCGCGACCTGCGCGCCTACGAGGTCATCGAGCGCGAGCCGGTGCGCGCGACCTACCACGGCCGCGAGGTCATCACCAACCCGCCACCGTCCGCCGGCGGGATCCTGATCGCGGCGTCGCTGGAGCAGCTGGAGGCCGGGGCGTCGATGGTGGCCGCGCTCGAGCACGCCCAGCGCCTGCGCACCCCGGCCTTCCTGGAGCAGCTCGGTTCCACCACGCACGTCTCCGTGATCGACGAGGCCGGCTGGGCCTGCGCGGTCACCGTCTCCAACGGCGAGGGGTCGGGCGTCGTCGTCGACGGCCTGCACCTCAACAACATGATGGGCGAGGAGGACCTGTCCCCGCTGGGCTTCTTCACCCACCCGCCGGGCCGGCGGCTGCCGTCGATGATGTCGCCGACCGTCGTGCGCCGGGACGGGACGGTGGAGGCGTGCCTGGGCTCCGCGGGCTCCAACCGCATCCGCTCCGCGGTCGTCCAGGTCATCGCCCGGGTGGTGGCGGAGGGGCTGCACGCGCAGGAGGCGATCGACGCCCCGCGCCTGCACTGGGAGAACGAGGTCGTCTACGCGGAGCCGGGCGTCGGCGAGGCTGCGCTGGAGGGCCGGACGGTGGTCCCCTTCCAGGCGCCCAACCTGTTCTTCGGCGGCGCCCAGTGCGTGGTCCGCGACGCCGACGGCACCCTCACCGGCGCTGGGGATCCGCGGCGGGGCGGGGCGGCCGTGTCAGTGTGATGTCGTTCCCCGTCCCGCTCGATGGCGAGCCCCTCGTCGTGGGCCAGCGCCGACAGGTCGATCGGGCGCCTCGGGATCGGTGAAGAGGACGCGCAGGGTGTCCCCGGGGCCGAGGTCCGGGACGAGCAGCTTCGCCCGCACGTACGGGATCGGGCACCGCATCCCGCGCACGTCGAGTGAGTAGGTTCGGGGCATGCGCTCGGCTCATGATGGCGGTCCTCGCTCGCGGTCGTGCTGGCGGGCTGCGGCGAGAAGTCGGCCGACCTGTTCGAGGTGCAGCGCACGGGGCCCGGCGCGGTCGACGTCGTCGTCAACGACGGCGGCACGGCGAGCTGCGACAAGGGGCCGGCCAAGGCGCTCCCGGGCAAGTGGCTGCTCGACGCGCGCGAGCTCGCCCGGCAGCTGGAGAAGCAGGCGACGCTGTCGCATCGAGCTGCCGAAGGGCCCGCGCGCGACGCGGCAGTACGAGGTCCGCACCCAGGCGGGCCGGACGTCCTTCTGGGACACCTCGCCGAACGCGCCGAAGGCCTTCAGCGAGCTGCAGGTCTTCACCAAGAAGGTCGTCGAAGAGGTCTGCTAGCTCGAGGTCGTCGGGCTTCGGGATCGGCGGGTCGCCGGGGCCGATGCGGACCTTGCCGTTGGACCGCGCGACGGCCTGCGCGCGCTCCATGAAGTCCAGGCGCCGGACGGCCGCGCGCAGCAGGCGCTCGAGCTGGCGCAGGCGCGCCGTCTCCGAGCGCGACTCGAGGAGCTGCTGCTTGGCCTCGACGGCGAACTCGACGGTGCCCGCCATGTCGTAGGCGGTCATGGCCGCGATCTCGGCCTCGTCCGGGGTCGCGGTCGGTGGCGGAGCGGACGAGGTCGGCGTAGGCCTCGTGGACGCCGGCGGCCAGCTCGGCGTCCTCCTCCTCCGGCTCGTCCTCGAGGAACTCGATCGGCGCCGGCCGGGAAGGGGAGGTCGTCCTGCTCGGCGATGATCCGGAACGGCCGGGTGCCGCGGGCGACGAGGTTGACGCGGCCGTCGTCGAAGCGCTCGAGCACCTCGGCGATCTCGCAGGCGCAGCCGACGATGCGCAGGCCGTCGTCGTCGGCGCAGACGATGCCGAACTCCGACGGCGGGTCGGCGAGGCAGTGCGCGACGAGCGCCTTGTAGCGATCCTCGAAGATGTGCAGCGGGACGAGCTCGCCGGGTAGGGCCACCAGATGCAGCGGGAACAACGGGAAGTCCCGCGTGAGCGCCATGCCGCCGAGGATACGTAGTCGGTCCATGGGCCACACGGCGCTCGTCCTCGGCGACCAGCTCTCACACGCCAACCCGGCCCTGGATGGCGCGGATCGCGTCCTGATGATCGAGTCGCGGGCCGCGATGGGGCGCCTGCGCTACCACCGCCGCCGCCGCCACCTGGTGCTCGTCGTCCATGCGCCACTTCGCCGCCGAGCTCGAGCTGGAGGTCGTCTACGAGCAGCGCGACCGCGATGGACCTGGACCGCTACGACGACCTGGTCTGCGCGGCGCCCAACGACGCGGGCGCGCGGCGCCGGCTCGCGCAGGCGGGCGTCACCCTCGTCCCGTCGACGCAGTTCCTCACCGACCCGGACGCCTTCGCCGGTGGGCGCGGCCCGCCGCGGCCGCCTGGTGATGGAGGACTTCTACCGCGACCAGCGCCGGCGCTTCGGCGTCCTGCTCGAGCCCGACGGCAAGCCGAGCGGCGGGCGCTGGAACTACGACAAGGACAACCGCCGGCCGCCGAAGGACGGGCTCGAGCGCGCCGCCGCCCTACCGCCCGGAGGAGGACGACATCGACGCCGCGGTGCGCGCCGACCTCGACCGCTGGGGCCTCCCGGAGTTCGGGGAGGACGGTCCGCGCGAGTTCCCGGCCACGCGTGCGGAGGCCGAGCGGATGCTGGAGGACTTCGTCGCCCACCGGCTGCCCGGCTTCGGCACCTGGCAGGACGCCATGGTCCCCGGCGAGCGCTGGCTGTTCCACTCCCTGCTGTCCTCCTCGATGAACCTGTGGCTGATCGACCCGCTCGACGGTCGTCCGCGCCGCCGAGCAGGCCTACCGCGACGGCCACGCCGACATCAACGCCGTCGAGGGCTTCGTCCGCCAGGTCATCGGCTGGCGCGAGTACGTGTGGGGCATGTACTGGCTGCGCCAGGACGAGTGGCGCGACGTCAACGCGCTCGACGCGCAGACGCCGCTGCCGGAGGTCTTCTGGACGGGGGACACGGACCTCAACTGCCTGCGGGGCGCGATGGAGGACGTGCGCGGGTCCGCCTACGCCCACCACATCCTCCGGCTGATGGTGCTCGGCAACCTGCACCTGCTGCTCGGCGTGCGCCCGTGGGAGTCCGTGGAGTGGTTCCGTGCGGCGTTCGTCGACGGCGCGGAGTGGGTGATGGCGCCCAACGCGGCGGGCATGGCGACGTGGGCCGACGGCGGCGAGATGATGACCAAGCCCTACGCCGCGTCCGGCCGCTACATCGACCGCATGTCGCACTTCTGCGGCGACTGCCGGTACACGCCGACCAAGCGCACGGGCGAGGACGCCTGCCCCGTCACCCAGCTCTACTGGGACTGGATGGCGCGCAACGCCCCGCGCTTCGAGAACAACCGGCGGATGCGCAACCAGGTCCGCATGCTCGACCGGCTCGGAGACCTCGACGAGGTCCGCGCCGGCGCCGAGCGCGTCAGGGCTTCTCTGCGGTGATGATCAGGTTGTAGAAGAGGGACGCCGGGAGGCGGCCCTCGAGCAGCGCGCGGTCGACGGCCTGGAAGGCGAGGTAGCCGCGATAGGCGTACTGGCGCCAGAGCATCGGGATCGACTCGGGTGCCGCGCTGGCCTCCAGCGTCCGGTTGGTCCAGCCGAACCAGTTGGCCAGCAGCTCCTCGCCGGTGACCCGCACGCGCTCGAAGCCGGCCCGGTCGGCGAACGCCTTCAGGCTGCCGGGGTCGAAGGCGTGGACGTCGACGAAGGCCTCGAGGTCGTGCCCGTTCGGCTCGCCGTGGCCGTGGACGTGGCGGTGCTCGACGAGCGGCGTCGGCGCGCATCGGCCTGCGCCACAGCGGCGCGGCGCGCACGGCGCCGCGCTTGGGGTAGGCGGCGATGCGGTCGCCGACGCGCGACGGCTCGCCCGCGAAGAAGACGACGCCGCCCGGCCGCAGCACGCGCTTGAACTCGCGGAAGGCCTGGTCGAGGTCGGGCAGGTGGTGCAGCACGGCGTGACCGAGGACGAGGTCGAAGCTCTCGTCGTCGAAGGGCAGGTGCTCGGCGTCCGTGGCCACGGTGTCGACGCGGTCGGCAAGGCCGAGGTTCGCGGCGTTGCGCTCGAGCGTCTTCATCATCCCGGGGGAGATGTCCAGGCACGTCGCGCGCTCGATGACGCCCGCCTGCATCAGGTTCAGCGTGAAGTAGCCCGTGCCCGCGCCGATCTCCAGCGCGTTGGCGAACGGCCCGTCGGCGCGGGCGCCGAGGCCCTTGCGCAGCTTGCCCATGACCTGCTGGCGGCCGATGTCGTGGAAGTCGATCCCCCACTTGTGGTCGTACTCGTCAGCGGCCGCGTCGTGGTAGCGGGTGTTGACGTCGCGGATCGCCTCGGGGGACGCTGGAGCGGCCATGGATCCGAAGGCTAACGTTCCGCGCCGCATGAGCGAGTACGTGCAGCAGGACCAGCCGCCGGGCGTCCCCCCGCTCGCCCTCACCGGCGAGCGCACGCTGCCCGACGTCCCCGCCGAGAACTACTGGTACCGCCGCCACGAGGCCGTCTACGAGTGGATCGCCGAGCGGATCCTCGGCCGCAAGGTCGTCGACCTCGCCTGCGGGGAGGGCTACGGGACGGCGATCCTCGCCCGCGGCGCGCGCAGCGTCATCGGCGTGGACGCCAACCCGGAGGCCTTCGAGCACGCCCGGGCGAAGTACACGACCCGCACCACGCGCTTCGAGCGCGACCTGATCGACACCTGGCAGGGCGAGGTCGACTGCGTGGTGTTCCTGCAGACCATCGAGCACGTCCAGGACCCCGACGCGACGATGGCCCACGTCAAGGAGCTGGTCGGGACCGACGGGCATCGCCTTCATCTCCACGCCCAACGTCCTCACCCTCGCCCCCGAGGGCGCCGAGAAGTCCGAGAACCCCTGGCACATCAAGGAGTACCGCGCCGAGGAGTTCCGGGCGCTGTGCGAGAAGCAGTTCGACACCGTCGACCTCTACGGCGTCTTCCACGCGCGCAAGCTCGCCCTGCACGCGCTCGCGCTCAAGCTCGGCTGGGACCGGATCCACAAGGCGCTGCGGCTGACCAAGCCGTTCTACGACCGCTTCACCCCGGCCATCGCGGCCGGCGACTTCCAGCTGCGCAAGGGCGACGACGACGCGCTTGAACGGGCGCTGGACTTCGTGGCCGTCTGCCGGCCTTGACCAAGCGCCTCTCCCTCGTCCTCCACACCCACATGCCCTACGTGGAGGGCTTCGGGACGTGGCCCTTCGGCGAGGAGTGGCTGTGGGAGGCGTGGGCGACGAGCTACGTGCCGCTCTGCGACGTGCTCGACGCGCACCCCGGCAAGGTGACGCTGAGCGTGACGCCGGTGCTCGCCGACCAGCTCGAGGCGCCCGGCGTCCCCGAGCGCTACCTCGCCTTCCTGCGCGACGTCCGGGAGGCGAGTCACGCCCTCGACTTCGAGACGCATCCCGAGGTGCGCGCGCAGCTGGAGTGGTCGCTCGCCCGCTACCGACGGGCGGCGGAGCCGGACCTGCTGGCGCGCTTCGCGCAGCACGCGTCGTGGACCAGCTCCGCGACCCACGCCATCCTGCCGCTGCTGGCCACGGAGGCCGGGATCGAGCTGCAGGTCCGCACGGGCGTCGACAGCTTCCGGCAGCGTTTCGGCCGTGACGCGGAGGGCTTCTGGCTGCCCGAGTGCGCGCAGGCGCCGTGGGTGCTGCCGCACGTCGAGGGCGTCGCCTGCGTCGAGCTGCCGGGGGTGATCGACCGGCGCCCTGCGCGCCCACGCCGGCCTCGTCCTCGCCCCGCTGCACCGCGAGCTGATCGACCTCGTGTGGGCGCGGGACGGCTACCCGTCGCAGGCGCCGTACCTGAACACGCGCCGCTTCACGGAGCGCCGGCACCTCGCCTGGTCCGTGGGCGGCGACCCGTACGACCCCGAGGCGGCGCGGGCGCAGGCCCGGGCCGACGCGGCCGACTTCGCGGCGCGGGTCCCGGAGGGCTGGTCGGTCGTCGCCATCGACACCGAGCTGCTCGGCCACTGGTGGGCGGAGGGCGTCGACTGGCTGGCGGCCCTGCTCGAGCAGGACGTCGACATCGTCCCGCTCACCGCCGCCTACGGGGAGGACGCCGTGGACGCCGGCGAGTTGCCGATCACCAGCTGGGGCCGCGAGGCCGACCTGCGCACCTGGAGCGGCCCGTCCGCCCAGGGCCTCGCCTGGCGTGCGCGGGCCGCCGAGCTGCGCGGCTGGACGACGCCCCGTCAGGCGCGCGAGCTGCTCGCGCTGCAGAGCTCCGACTGGGCCTTCCTCGTCAGCGAGGCGACGGCCGGCCCGTACCCGCTCGAGCGCTTCGCGGGCCACGAGGCCGCGCTGGCCACGGAGACCGACCCGGCGCTTGGAAACCTCGCCCCGTTCTTGCCATGATCGAAAGATGGTCCGCGCACTAACCACGCTGCTCGTCCTCGCCTGCCTCCTCGCACCGGCCTCGAGCGGCGCCTTCCTGATCCAGCCCGTCGGGGGCCCGCAGTCCGCCACCAACGGCATCGCCCTCGGCCCGGACGGGAACTTCTGGGTCGCCGAGGAGTTCAGCGGCACCGTCGTCCGGCTGACCCCGGACGGCGCCGTCGTGACCCGCTTCTCCGTCGGGCAGATGCCGACGGCCGTCATCAACGGCCCGGGCGATCGCGTGTGGGTCGCGATCAGCGGCGACGACAAGAAGCTCGTCTGGTTCGACGCCAAGAGCGCCACGCCCACCGCCCACGACGTGCCGCTGGCGGGCGGCTGCGGCCCGATCGGGCTGGCGGCGAGCGGCGACCGCGTCTTCTATTCACAACCCTGCGACGGCCAGCTCGGCTACGTCGAGGCGGACGGCATCGGCGGGTCGACCGGAACCGGGTTCGGGTCGGTGTTCGACCTCGCCGTCGTGAACGGGAAGCTGTTCGCCCCGGACTTCGACGGGGACGTCGTCCGCCGGCTCAGCCTCGGGCTGACACTCGAGAGCACGGTGACCATCCCCAGCGCCGGCGGCCAGCCCGACGGCGTCGCGGCCGGCCCCGACGGCCAGATCTGGGTGACGGAGTGGGGGACGGGGAAGCTCGCACGCTTCCCCACCACCCAGCAGAACGGGGACGCCACTGAGCTCACCCCGTCCGGCGGGACGCTGAACAACCCGTTCGGCATCGTCGCCGGCGAAGACGGGCGCATGTACGTCGCCGGCAAGGGGAGCGCGAATCTCATGCGGGTCGACGCGGACGGCACCAACTTCCGCTTCTACGCCGATCGACGACGGTCAGCCCCAGCACATCATCAGGGGCCAGGACGGCGACCTCTTCATGACCGACCAGGGCAAGCCGCGGATCCTGCGGTTCGTCAACAGCGCGCCCGCGCGTGACCCCGAACCCGGCGACGGCCGACGGCGCCGTGTCGGCAGCGGTGGACACCGCGCGGCAACGACACCACGGTCGTCTTCGACTACGGCACGACGACGGCGTACGGCGCGTCGACGGCGCCGCAGACGGTGCCCAGCGGCGCGGCGCACCGTCCCGGTCACCACGACGCTCACCGGACTCGCGGCCGGCACGACCTACCACGTCCGCGCCCGGGCGACCAACGCGGAGGGGGAGACGAGCGGCGCGGACGACGACCTTCACCACACCGGCCGCCCCGGCCGTCACCCCGACGCCGACCCCGGTCCCCGGTCGCGTGGGGGCGAAGACGCGCGTGAAGGTCAAGGTGTCCCAAAGCGGGGCACGCTGATCCGGCAGATCGTCATCACCGGCCTGAAGGGCACGGAGACCGCCACCATCCGCTGCAAGGGCAAGAAGTGCCCGTTCAAGAAGCGGGCCTTCAAGCTCAAGGCCGGCAAGCGCACCTTCGGCAAGAGCCTCTTCAAGGGCCGCCGCCTGAAGAAGGGCGTTCGGATCACCGTCCAGATCGCCGCCCCGGGGCTGAAGGGCACCTCCACGGTCCTGACCGTCCGCAAGGGCAAGAAGCCGAAGGTGAAGCGCTCTTAGCCTGGAAGGGGTGCTGACCCTCCTCGACGAGCACCGGCTCCGCGGCAAGGGCGGAGCCGGCGCTGGAGCGCGCGCAGCAGCGCTACGCGCGCCGGCTGGCCGCCGTCCCGGAGATCACCTACCCCGACCTGCCGGTCACCGCCCGGCGCGAGGACCTGCTCGCCGCGATCCGCGACCACCAGGTCGTCGTGGTGGCGGGGGAGACCGGGTCGGGCAAGACGACGCAGCTGCCCAAGATGTGCCTGGAGCTGGGGCGCGGCGTGCGCGGCGCGATCGCCCACACGCAGCCGCGGCGGCTCGCCGCGCGCACCATCGCCGAGCGCATCGCGGAGGAGCTCGACGTCGAGCTGGGGGAGGCGGTCGGCTACGCGGTGCGCTTCAACGACCGCTCGAGCGAGAACACGCTGCTGCGGCTGATGACGGACGGCCTGCTGCTGGCCGAGATCGGCCGCGACCGGCTGCTGCGCCGCTACGACACGATCATCGTCGACGAGGCCCACGAGCGGTCGCTCAACGTCGACTTCCTGCTCGGCTACCTCAAGCGGCTGCTGCCCCAGCGGCCGGACCTGAAGCTGATCATCACCAGCGCGACGATCGACCCGCAGCGCTTCGCCGACCACTTCGGCGAGGACGTGCCGGTCGTCGAGGTGAGCGGGCGGACCTTCCCGGTGGAGACGCGCTACCGGCCGCTGGACGAGGAGGAGGGCGACGTCTTCGACGGCATCGCGAACGCCATCGACGAGGTCCCCGGCGACGTGCTCGTCTTCCTCAGCGGCGAGCGCGAGATCCGCGACACCGCGGAGGCGCTGAGCGGCCGCGTCGACGCCGACGTCCTGCCGCTGTACGCGCGCCTGGCGGCGGCCGAGCAGCAGAAGGTCTTCCGGCCCGAGGGGCAACCGGCGCCGCGTGGTGCTGGCCACCAACGTCGCCGAGACGTCGCTGACCGTGCCGCGGATCCGCTCCGTGGTCGACCCCGGCACGGCGCGCATCTCCCGCTACAGCGCCCGGCTGAAGGTGCAGCGGCTGCCGATCGAGCCGGTCTCCCAGGCCAGCGCCGACCAGCGCAAGGGCCGCTGCGGCCGCACCGCCGACGGCGTCTGCGTCCGCCTCTACTCCGAGGAGGACTTCCTCGAGCGCCCGCGCTTCACCGACCCGGAGATCCTGCGCACGAACCTCGCCTCCGTGCTGCTGCAGATGGCGGCGCTGGGGCTCGGGGCGATCGAGGACTTCCCGTTCCTGGACCCGCCGGACGCCCGCCAGGTCCGCGACGGCGTCAACCTCCTGATCGAGCTCGGCGCCTTCGACACGGACCGCAAGCTGACCCCCCTCGGCCGCAAGCTCGCGCGCCTGCCGGTCGACCCGCGGATGGGCCGGATGATCCTCGAGGCCGACGCGCCGCGGCTGCGCGACGGAGGTCACGGTCATCGCCGCCGGCCTCACGATCCAGGACCCGCGCGAGGCCGGTCCGCCCGACCAGCGCGAGCAGGTCCGTGCCGGCGCACGCGCGCTTCAACCACGAGTCCTCGGACTTCCTCGCCTACCTGAACCTGTGGCGCTACGTGCGCGAGCAGCGCGCCGAGCTGGGCAGCAGCCAGTTCCGCAAGCGGTTGAAGAGCGAGCACCTGCACTACCTGCGCGTCCGCGAGTGGCAGGACCTCGCCGGCCAGCTGCGCAGCGCCGGCCAAGCAGGTGGGCGTCACCTTCAACGACGACGGACGCCGAGCCGATCGCCATCCACCAGGCGCTGCTCAGCGGCCTGCTCTCCCACGTCGGGATGAAGGACCGCGCCAAGCGCGAGTACATCGGCGCCCGCGGCGCGCGCTGGGCGATCTTCCCCGGCTCGGGCCTGGCCAAGAAGCAGCCGGACTGGGTGATGGCCGCCGAGCTGGTGGAGACGTCGCGGCTGTGGGGGCGCGAGGTCGCGCGCATCGACCCGCGCTGGATCGAGCCGCTCGCCCAGCACCTCCTGCGCCGCGAGCGGACCGAGCCGCGCTGGGACCCGCGCAGCGCGCGCACCGTCGCCACGGAGCGCCTGACGCTCTACGGCCTGCCGATCGGGTCCCGGACCGTCGCCCACCACGACCACGAGCTGTTCGTCCGCCGCGCGCTCGTGGAGGGCGAGTGGCAGTCGCGGCACCCGTTCTTCGCCGAGAACCGCCGGCGCGTCGCCGAGGTCGAGGAGATCGAGGAGCGCACCCGCCAGCGCGGCCTGCTCGTCCCGGACGCGGTGCTCGCGGAGTGGCTCGAGGAGCGCGTCCCGGAGCGCATCAGCACCGGCCGCGCCTTCGACCGCTGGTACAAGGACCAGCCGCCCGACCTGCTCGTCTACCCCCGCGAGCTGCTGCGCACGAGCGGCGCCGACGGCGACGGCCGGCCGGAGCACTGGAAGCAGGGCGAGCTGCGCCTGCCGCTGACCTACCGCTTCGAGCCCGGCGCGCCCGACGACGGCGTCACCGCCCACATCGCGCTGTCCGACCTCGCGCGGGTCCGCGACGTCGGCTTCGACTGGCTCGTCCCCGCGCTGCGCGAGGAGCTCGTCACCTCCATGCTGCGCGGGCTGCCGAAGGACCTGCGCCGCCCGCTCGCGCCCGGTCCCCGACACGGCGGCGCGCGTCACCGCCGCGCTGCGCCCGCGCAAGGGGACGCTGGCCGGCCAGGTCGCCGCGCAGCTGGGCATCGACGAGGCCGTCGCTCGCCGCCGTCCCGCTCCCGCCGCACCTGAAGCTGACCTTCGCGATCGAGGACGACGGGCGCACCGTCGCCTTCGGGGACGACCTCACCGCGCTGCGCGCGCAGGTCCGGCCGCTGCTGCGCGACCGCCTCGCCGACACGGGCGTCGAGCGGACCGGCCTGCGCGACTGGCCGGACGCGCTGCCCGCGCACGGTCGACCTCCCGGGCGTGACCGGCTACCCGGCGCTCGTCGACGAGGGCGCGACCGTCGGTGTGCGCGTCTTCGAGACCCCGCAGGCCGCCGAGGCCGCCCAGCGGGAAGGGCTGCGGCGCCTGCTCCTCATCCACCTCCCGCGGCTGGCCCCGCCGCAGGACCTCATCTTCGCCACCGCCGACGCCGGCCTGCTCGAGGACATGCACCGCGCCTTCCTCGAGCCGGGCGAGCTCGTGTGGGACGCGGCCGGCTGGCGCGCCCTGCTGCGCCGCCCGCGCGACTGGGGCCGCCTGACCGCCGGCGTCGCCGACGTCCTGCGCGCCGCGGCCGACGTCCGGGCGATGATGGAGCGCCGCGGCGGCGAGCCGATGCGTGAGACGCGCCTCGCCGTCGCCCGCCAGCTCGGCCGGCTGCTGCGCCCCGGCTGGGTCACGGACGCGGGCGCCCGGCGCCTGCCCGACATCGCCCGCTACCTGCGCGCCGCCGAGCGCCGCCTCGAGCGCGCGCCGGACGCGCTCGGGCAGGACCGCGACCGCCAGGCCACCCTGGACGAGCTGGAGGCGCTGGACCCCGACCCCTGGCTGCTCGAGGAGCTGCGCGCGTCCTACTTCGCGCCGGCGCTCGCGCGGCCGGGCGTCAGCGCGAAGAAGGTGCGTACCTCAGCAGCACGTTCTCCGAGCCCGTGAAGGTGCGGACGCCGAGCAGGCGCAGGTCGCACGGCGCGGAGACCGTCGGTGTTCCGCCGCCCAGCACGACCGGACCGACCATCAGGTGCAGCTCGTCGACCAGGCCCGCCTCCAGCAGCCCGTTCCACATCGTCCCGCTGCCCCAGGTGATGATCTCGCCGTCGCCGGAGGCCTTCAGCGCGGCGACCCGCGCGCGGGCGTCCGCGCGGCGGACCACCTCCGTGGTCGCCTGCCAGGGGCCGACGTCGCCGGGGTCGATGGTGTCGGAGATCACGACCTTCGGGATCGGGTCGTAGAGCCGCGAGAGCTGGCGGTTGTCCTCGTCGGCGGACGGGTCGTCCTTGACTGCCGGCCAGAAGGACTGGAAGCCCAGGAAGCAGTTCCGGCCGAGCAGGACCGCCGACGCCGCCCGCATCCGCTCGGCGTTGTAGGCGTTGAAGGCCGCCTCCATCGGGAGGGCCATGACGTCATCGCCCAGGCCCGGCGTTGTAGCCGTCGAGGGACACGATGTTGTGCACGATCAGGGTTCGCATGCCCAGGCAGAGACAGGCGCACGCCGGAACTCATCGGTCGAAGGTGAAGAACACCGCGCGGTCGAGGAACGCGTCGATCGGCGGCGACCCGCCCGTCGCGGATCGGAGACGACGTTGACGACCCCGTCTTCCGTGTCCGGCTGGCAGACGAAGGCGAGCTGGCCGTTGGCGCGCGTCGGGCCGCAGGCGCCACGGCGTCTCGAACATCCGCTCCGCGAGGAAGCGCCGCACGGCATCCTTCCCGCTGAACCACGCCGGGAGCGGCGGCATGGTGAAGCGCACGTCCTCCGTGAGCAGCGCGAGGAGGCCGTCCACGTCCGCGGCCTCCCAGGCGGTGACGAAGCGGTCGACGAGGTCGCGGACGCCGTCGTCGCCCAGGGCTGCGAGCTCGTCGGCCTGCGAGACCGGCGGGACCCGCTCGGCCACCGCCGTCCGGGCCCGCTGCAGCGCGCTGTTGGCCGACGCCACCGTCGTCTCCAGCATCGCCGCCGTCTCCGCCGCCGGGAACTCGAGGACGTCGCGCAGGCAGCAGGACGGCGCGCTGGTTGGCGCGGCAGGTGCTGCAGGGCGGCGACGAAGGCCAGCTCGACGTCGTCGCGGATCGCGTAGGCGTCCTCGGCCAGCGGCTCCAGCCACGCCGTCGGCCTCGATCATCTCGCCCGAGGTCCGTCGGGTCCTCCAGCGGCTGGAAGCGGTCGGGCGGCGGTCATCCGGCGCTCGCGGTGGCGCAGGCAGGCGTTGGTGGTCACCCGGTACAGCCAGGTGCGCAGGGACGACCGCCCCTGGAAGCCCTCCAGCCCGCGCCAGGCGTCGACCAGGGCGTCCTGCAGCGCGTCCTCGGCGTCCTGCGGGGAGCCGAGCATGCGGTAGCAGTGCGCGAACAGCTCCCGCCGATGGGAAGCAACCAGGGCATCGAAGTCCGCCGACACGCTCACTAGCCTCACAGACTTCGAAAACCAGCCGAGTCCCGCATGGCCATGCCATCCGGGAACGGGGGACCCAATCAGTTGGGGCGAATCGCGGCCGAGTGCCGCGTAGCGCAACTTCAGCGCGAGCCCGTCAGCTCACCTCGTAGGCATTGAAGTGAAGGGAAGTCGCAGTGCTCAAGAAAGCTCTGGCCGTCGCCATCGGCGCGGTCCTCGTGGTCGGCGGCACGTTCGCCGTCGCCAATCGAACTTGATGTTCACCTTGGCGGTGTCCACGCCGCTCTTCGCCGACCGGCATTCCTCGGTCAGCCCGTAGGTGACGACGATCGGGTCGGGATAGAAGCCGCGGTACTTGGCCTCGAACTCCGACCCGTCGCAGCGGCCCGGCCCGTCGGCGTAGCTGTGCGAGATGAAGGCCCAGTGCGCCGGGGCCGGCGCCTTCCAGACGATGCCGCCGAAGGTGTATGTGTCGCCGTAGTCGGGCGGGGTCAGGGCCTCACCCGCGGGGCGGGTCGTGCCGTTGGGCGCGTGGAACGTCGTCGTCCAGTTCTGCGCGACGAAGCCCTTCTTCTCCGGGAACTGGGCGAAGACGGCCGCGGTGCAGTGACCCGGGTCGGCGGGGTCCTCACCGTGCATGAAGATGGTCTGGGCGACCACGGTCGGCTGGTCGGGGTCGGGGGCGGCCGCAGCGGGAGCGGCGAAGGCGAGAAAGGCGAGCAGGACGAGCACTGGGTGGCGCATGCCCACTCAACGGCCGACCGGTCAGGTTTCTGACGGCCTACTCGTAGCGGAGGGTCTTGGGCGCCGGCCGCTTGCGCAGGACCCGCATCGGCGCGCCGCCGACGACGGCGTTCTCCGGGACGTCCTTCGAGACGACGGTGAGCGAGCCGACGACCGCGTTGTCGCCGGTCTCGGTACCCCGCAGGAAGCACGCGCCGTAGCCGACCCAGACGTTGTGCCCGACCCGCACGTCGCGCTTGTAGATGCCCTGGAGGCGGACGGGCCGCTCCTCCTCGACGACACCGTGGTCGAAGTCGATGAGCATCACCCGGTCGGCGACGATGCACTCGCGGCCGATGGACACGTGCTGGAAGGCGGAGATCGTGCACTCCTGGCCCATCACCGTCTTCGCTCCGATCTCCACGACGCCCTCGTGCGCGCGGATCTTGGTCCCGTGGCCGATCCACGACCAGCGCCCGAGGCGGACCACGGCGTCCGGGCCGATCTCGAAGGTGACGTCGGGGGCGACGAAGCAGAGCCCGTCGGTCTGCAGGCGGCCGCGCCAGCGCAGCTTGAGCCACAGCCAGCGCACCATCAACCGCCCGTACTTGCGGTTGAGCATCCCGTTGCGCTTCGCGAAGCGCAGGAAGGCGACCGGGCCGCCCTGGAGCGGGGCGGGGGCGGGCCGGGTGACGGGACCCCGGGCCCGGACGGGTGTGTCCAGCGTTGCCATCCATGCGGGATCGTAGAGTCCCGCGGCCATGCCGGTCGACCGTTCCAAGCCTCTCGTCGAGCGCCTCCTGGCGGGCGACAAGCGCGCTCTCGCCCGCGCCATCTCCCTCGTCGAGGACGACGACCCGGAGGGCTGGGAGATCGTCAGGGCCGCCTACCCGCACACGGGCAAGGCCGAGGTCGTCGGCTTCACCGGCCCGCCCGGCGCCGGCAAGTCGACGCTCATCGGGGCGCTCGTCAAGCACAAGCGCGCCCTGGACCGCGACATCGCCGTCCTCTCCATCGACCCGAGCTCCCCCTTCCGCGGCGGCGCCCTGCTCGGCGACCGCATCCGCCTCACCGACCACTTCCTCGACCCCGGCGTCTTCATCCGCTCCATGGCGACGCGCGGCGCGCTCGGCGGCCTGGCCGAGGCGGCGCTGCAGGCCGCGCTGCTCATGGACGCCGCCGGCAAGGACGACGTCTTCCTGGAGACGGTGGGCGTCGGCCAGGCCGAGGTCGACGTCATCGACCACGCCGACACCGTCGTCCTCGTCCTCATCCCGGGCAGCGGCGACTCCATCCAGGCGCTGAAGGCCGGCGTCATGGAGATCCCGGACATCATCGTCGTCAACAAGGCCGACCACCCGATGACGGACACGATGGTCCGCGAGATCCGCGGCGTGCTCAGCCTCGGCGACCAGCACGGCTGGCGCGTCCCGATCGTCCGCACGCAGGCCCACAAGGGCGAGGGCGTCGAGGAGCTCGCGGAGAAGCTCGCCGAGCACCGCGCCTACGTCGTCGACGAGGGCCAGCTCGCCGAGCGCCGCCGCCGCAACCTGCTCGCGGAGGTCATCGGCATCGCCACGCACCGGCTGCGCCGCGCGCTCGAGGCGTCGGCGGAGGCGGACCCGGAGATCGGCAAGCTGCTCGACCAGGTCGTCTCCCGCGAGCTCGATCCCGCCAGCGCAGCCTCGGCCGTCCTCACCCGCGGCGGCTTCGACGCCGCCGAAGCCGCCCGCGAGCCGGACGCCTAGGCGGCGGCGCGCCGGGCGTTGCGCTCGCGCCTTGCCGTCGAGCAGCGCCGCGTCGGCCCGGGCGAGCAGGTCCTCGCCCGTCTCGTTGGACCCAGCTGCGCGGCCCCGACCGTCACCCGCACCGGGCGGCCGTCGGGCGTGCGGCACGACAGGGCCACCGTCTCCCGGACCCGAGCGCTTATATCGGTGGCGACCCCGAAGCCCGCCTCGGGCAGCAGCGCCACGAACTCGTCCCCGCCCCAGCGGAAGCACGGGTCCGACAGGCGCAGCGCGGCGGCGAGGCTGAGCGCGACCTTGCGCAGCACCTCGTCCCCGACCTGGTGGCCGAAGGTGTCGTTGATGCCCTTGAAGTCGTCGAGGTCGCAGACCAGGACGGACAGGTCGCGGTTGTGGCGCCGGTGGTGGTGGACGGCGATCGGCAGCGCCTCCTCCAGTGCCCGCCGGTTCTGCAGGTTGGTCAGTGCGTCGATGCGGGCCAGCTCGGAGTTGGCCTTGGCCTCCTCGCGCTGGTGGCGCACCCGCGTCATGAAGGCCATGACGATCAGGCCGAAGCACCACATCAGCAGCAGCTGGCTGACGGTGGCGGCGACGAAGTGCCGGTCGACGGTCTCGTACAGGACGGGCGTCAGCGCCAGCGCGCTGGCCGCGCCGAGCGTGAAGACCGCCCGGCGGATCGGGTGGACCATGCAGGCGTAGGCCGTCACGAGGAGGAGCACCTGCGCGAAGGGCGCGTCCGGCCCGGCCGAGAGGCGGTACAGCGTGGCGCCGACCAGGCCGGCGTAGACGCCGACGAGGAGGGTCGTCGGCCGCGAGGGCCGGCTGCGCTTGAGCTGTAGGACACCGAGCCCCGCCGACCCCGACAGGAGGCCGATGACGCCGGGCCAGCCGAGCGGGCCGGTGGGCGGCGCGATCAGGACGGCGACGAGCGCGAACAGCGTGGTCGTGAGCAGGATCGCCCCGCCGATCCGCGTCGCGGTGTCGAGTTCGACGTGCTCATATGGATCGGCCCCCGCCATGGGATGGATGATCGGCAGCGAGGCACCGCAGGCCCCACCGGCGGGGCCGGTCCTCAACGAACGTTGAGGACGGTCAGGACAAGTGTCAGCGCGCCGACGAGGTACCCGGCGCGCGGGGCACGCTGCAGGCCCCAGGCACCCAGCGCCGCGGCGAACGGCACGCCCGCCCCGTAGCCGACCGGACCCAGCGCCGCGCCGACCCACAGCGCCCCGGCCATGATCGTCGCCATCGCGGCCGCGACCTCCGCGTCGCGGCGGGCGGGGATGGCGCGGGAGACGTGCTCGCGCCGCGACCGGATCAGCAGGGCGACCCCCACCGGCGCCAGCAGCAGGACCGGCGCGGTGAGCAGCGGCACGAGGTCCCCGCGGCCGTCCGAGACGGGTTGCTCGACGCCGGCGAGCGCGACGGCGCTGGCGCCGCCGATCTCCACGGCGAGGAAGGCCAGCAGCGGCCGTCGGCGCCGCCACGTCCACATCACCAGCGCCGCGAGGGCGGGCGCGGCGGCCAGCGCGTAGGGGAGGCCGAACCACGGCGCCAGGGCGAGGCAGGCGGCCCCGCCGAGCGTCCGGCGGCGGGTCGCGGCGTCGCGGGTGCGCAGCGCGAGCAGCAGCCCACCGAGGAGCAGGGCGGCGGCCGGCGCGTCCGGGCGGGTCTGTCCGCTCAGCGTGAAGGCGATCGCCGACAGGGCGGCGAGGAGGACGCCGCGGGTCGCCCACGGGTCGGGCACCCAGCGTCGCGCGAGGGCGGCGGCGAAGGCGAAGGCCAGCGCCGCCGGCACGCACAGGACGACGGCGGTGACGTCGGCGCTCGTCTCGTCCCGGAGGCGCTCGAGCAGGAGCGGGACCTGCGGCGGCGCGTCGCCGGGGGAGAGGAGCAGCGCGACCGCGACGTAGGCGGCCAGCACCGCGAACCAGGGCACCAAGCGCACGCGCGGAGCCTACGCTCGCGGCCGTGCTGCCTCCCGTCGTCGAACTGCGCGAGGTCGGCGACCACTCGGTCGCCGCGACGGTCTACGGCCTGCTCGACCGCGGCGTCGGGCTGCGCCCGGACGTCGCCGCCGCGACGCTCGGCACCGTCCGCATCACCTTCGCGGAGGGGTACGCGCCCGTGCTCATCCGCTTCGGCGGCGACGTCATCGAGGTGGGGGATGCACGGCCCGGTGATGTGGATCTGGACGTGACCGCCGCGCTGCCCGACCTCGTCCTCTGCGTCTCCGCGCCGCTGACCGGCGGGGTGCCGAAGCCCACGAGCAAGGCCGGCCGGGCCGCGCTGGCGCGCATGGCCGACGGCCGCGTCGACTTCAGCGGGAGGCTGACGCTCGGCCGCCGCCTGCTTCAGCTCATGTCGGTGCACCCGTCGTCCGTGCGGACGTCGGCTCGTACTCCATGAGCGTGGCGATGGTGCCGGCCAGCTCCGCGTCCCAGTAGCGCTCGACCAGGTGGAAGGCGAGGTCGAAGCCGCTCGTCACCCCGCCCGCCGTGATCACGTCGCCGTCGTCGACGACCCGCGCCTCGCGGTCGACCTCCGCGCCCGACTCGGCGAGGAAGTCCAGCGCGTTGCGGTGGCTCGTGGCGGGGCGCCCCTTCAGGATGCCGGCCTGGGCGAGCAGGACCCCGCCCGTGCAGACGGAGGCCATGGTGACGCCGCCGTCGTGGAGCTCGCGCAGCCGCGTGGCGAGGCGGCCGTCCTCGTACTGCTCGCGCACGCCTCCGCCGCGGACCCAGCCGCCGCCGGGCACGATGACCAGGTCGGCGCGGTCGCTCAGCCCCTCCGCGCAGGTCATGTGCAGGCCGTGGCCGGCGACGATCTCGCCCGGTCCGTGGGCGCCGACGAGCTCGACCTCCACCTCGGGGTGTGCGGCCTTGACGTTGGCGAGCACCTCGAACGGGCCGATGGCGTCGACCTCGTCGAAGTCGGCGTAGACGGGGATCTCGATTCGCATGGCCGCATCCTCCTGCGTGAGGGGGTGGCGTGCCAGTGGCAGGAATGCCATAGTCCGCAAGAATGCAGACAGTCGCCGTCCTCACCTTCCCCGGCGTGGTCGCTTTCGACCTCTCCCTGGCCTGCCACGTGTTCGGCACCGCGCGCTACGACGTCCGCGTCTGCGGCGACGGCACCGCAGCGGCCGGCGCGTTCGACGTCCGGCCCCGCCACGACCTCGCGGCCGCGGAGCGCTGCGACCTGCTGGTGGTGCCCGGGCACGGATGCGGAGGACGATCCGGACCCCGCCGTCCTCGAGGCGCGTGCGGCAGCGCCCGGGGCAAGGTCGTCTCCATCTGCACGGGCGCCTTCGTGCTCGGCGCCGCCGGGCGGCTGGACGGCCGCCGCTGCACCACCCACTGGGCCTACGCGGACGAGCTCGCGCGCCGGCACCCGACCGCGACCGTCGAGCCGGACGTCCTCTACGTCGACGAGGGCGACCTGCTCACCTCCGCGGGCGTCGCGGCCGGCATCGACCTGTGCCTGCACATCGTCGCGCAGGACCGCGGCGCCGCCGTCGCCAACACGGTCGCCCGGCGCATGGTCATCGCCCCGCAGCGCCCGGGCGGCCAGGCGCAGTTCATCCAGCGCCCGCTCACCGCCGCGGGCCGGCGGGCTGGCCGGCACGCGGGCGTGGATGACGGAGCGCCTCGGCGAGCCGCTGACGGTCGAGGACCTCGCCGCCCACGCCGGCTACTCACCGCGGACGTTCGCCCGCCGCTTCCGCGCCGAGACGGGGACGACCCCGCTGGCCTGGCTCGTCCAGCAGCGCGTCGCCGCTGCGAAGCAGCTGCTCGAGACCACCGACCTCCCCGTCGAGACGATCGCCGCGCAGTGCGGCTTCGGCACCGCGACCGGGCTGCGCGAGCACTTCCGCCGCGCGACCCGGACGACGCCGACCGCCTACCGGTCGGCGTTCGCGGCGATGCCGCGGGCGACCTCGATGAGCGTGCGCGTGGCGTAGCCCGAGCCGCCCTTGGCCGCGTAGGGGCGGCCGCCGTCCCAGCCGGTGCCGGCGATGTCCAGGTGCGCCCAGGCGACGTCCCCCGTGAAGCGGTGCAGGAACTCGGCGGCGGACACGGGCGAGGCCTTGCGGTCCTCCACGGCGTTGACGATGTCCGACCAGCGGCCCTTGATGGAGTCGGCGTACTGCTCGTGCAGCGGCATCCGCCACAGCAGCTCGCCCGCGCGCTCGCCCGGCGAGGCGGACGGACTCCGCCCAGCCGTCGTCGTTGGCGAACAGGCCCGCGTAGACGGAGCCGAGCGCGACGACCATGCCGCCGGTGAGGGTGGCGACGTCGATGAGCCGCTCGGCGCCCTGCTCGCGCGCGTGGACCAGGCAGTCGCAGAGGACGAGGCGGCCCTCCGCGTCCGTGTTGACGATCTCGATGGTCGTGCCCTGGCGCGAGCGGACGATGTCGCCCGGCTTGACGGCGCGCGGGCCCGGGCAGGTTCTCCGTGGCGCCGATGACCGCGACGACGCTGACGGGCAGCTTCAGGCGCGCGATGGCGGCGATGGCCTCCAGCACGGCCGCGCCGCCGCCCATGTCGGACTTCATCGTCGACATCTTCATCGCGGGCTTGATGGAGATGCCGCCGGAGTCGAAGGTGACCGCCTTGCCGACGAGGCCGAGCACGGGGCCGACCGCGTCCTCCGGCGCGTACTTGAGCGTGATCAGCTGCGGCTCCTCGTCGGTGCCCTGCGCGACGGCGGCGAAGGCGCCCATCCCGGCGTAGCGGATCTGCTCGCGGCCGAGGACCTCGCAGGCCAGGCCGAGCTCGGCGGCGAGGTCGCGGGCGCGGGCGGCGAGCTTGGTCGGCGTCAGGTCGTTGCCGGGGGCGTTGATGAGGTCGCGGGCGGCGTTCTGGGCCTCCGCGCCGATGACGGCCTCCTCGCCCTCGCGGACGCGCAGGAGGCTCGGCCCGGCCGGGGGCCGGGTCGCGACTTGTAGACGTCGTAGCGGTAGGCGGCGAGGATCGCGCCCTCGACGAAGGCGGCCGGCTCCGGCCCGTCCCAGGCCAGCTCCTCCCACCCGAGCTCCGTGGCGCGGTCGATGACCTTGGCCGCGACCACACGCGCTCGCTCGGCGGTCGAAGTCGCTCCCGATCCCGACGCTCAGGCCCCCGCCCTCGCCGGGACGGATCTGCCCGAGCTTGCGCTCGGAGTCGGCGGTGACGAGGGTCGCGGGATCGAAGTCGTCGGAGGTCGCGCGGACACGGAGCGGCATCGCTCAGAACGCTACCGTTCGCGCCCATGCCCAAGACCGTGATCCTGAGTGCGGCCCGGACCCCCGTGGGGAAGCTGGGCGGCGGCCTGTCGTCGATGAAGGCCACCGAGCTCGGCGGCATCGCCATCAAGGCGGCGCTCGAGCGCGCGGGCGTAGACGGCGGCGACGTGGACCACGTCGTGATGGGCACCGTCCTCCAGGCCGGCCAGGGGCAGATCCCCTCGCGCCAGGCGGCCATCGAGGGCGGCATCCCCAAGGAGGTCTCCTCCGAGACCATCAACAAGGTCTGCGCGTCGGGCATCCGCGCGGTCGGGATGCTCGACCAGGCCATCCGCGCGGGTGACCTCGAGGTCGGCGTCGGCGGCGGCATGGAGTCCATGTCCAACGCCCCGTACATGCTGCCCCAGGCGCGCTTCGGCTTCCGCATGGGCGACGGCAAGGCGCTCGACGTCGATGATCCACGACGGCCTGACCAACGCCTTCACCGGCAAGCACATGGCCCAGGAGGCGTCCGAGTTCGCCGAGGAGCTCGAGATGACCCGCGCCGACATGGACAAGTGGTCGCTGCGCAGCCACGAGGCCTTCTTCGACGCCGTCGACGACGGCCGCCTCGACGAGGAGATCGTCCCCGTCACCATCAAGGGCAAGAAGGGCGACACCGTCGTCGAGCAGGACGAGGCCCCGCGCCGCGAGGCCTCGCTGGAGGCGCTGGCCAAGCTGCCCCCCATCTTCACCAAGGACGGCACCCACACGGCCGGCAACGCCCCGGGCGTCAACGACGGCGCCGGCGCGATCGTCGTCGCCTCCGACGAGTGGGCGAAGGCCAACGGCAAGGAGGTCCTCGCCGAGATCGTCGTCCCAGGCCTCCGTGGCCAGCGACTTCGAGAAGCTCGCCGTCACCCCGGCCAACGCCGCCAAGGTCGCCCTCGACAAGGCCGGCCTGCAGCCGTCCGACATCGACCTGTGGGAGATCAACGAGGCGTTCGCCTCCGTCACCCTGAACTCGATCCGCATGCTCGGCATCGAGGAGGACCGCGTCAACGTCAACGGCGGCGCGGTCGCCATCGGCCACCCGATCGGCGCCTCCGGCGCCCGCATCCTCGGCGCGCTCGTCATGGAGCTGCGTCGCCGCGGCGGCGGCTACGGCTGCGCGGCGATCTGCTCCGGCGGCGGGCAGGGCGACGCCGTCATCGTCAAGGTCTGAGTGACCAACCGAGCCGGTTACGTCACCGAGGCGCCCGGGGGAGGAGCCTCCGGGCGGGGTGAGGCGGGGACGGCCGCGGTCTTCTTCGACCTCGACCGGACGCTGATCGCCGGCTCGAGCGCGTTCGAGTTCGGCCGGGCCGCCTACAAGGCGGGGATGCTCAACCGCCGCCAGCTCGCGCGCGACGCCTGGGAGAACATCCTCTTCCGGCTGAAGGGCTCGACGGACGAGCGCACGGACGCGCTCAAGGAGCGCATCGGCGAGGCGCTGGCCGGGACGAAGGTGCGCGACCTGCAGCGCCTGGCGCCGGCCGTGCTGGCGGGCGTCCTGCCGCGCCTGTACCCGCAGATGCTCGAGATCGCCTACGAGCACCAGGACGCGGGCCGGCCGATCTTCATCTGCACCGCCGCCTCGCAGGAGATCGCCGAGCTGATGGCGATCGTGCTCACCTTCGACGGCGCCATCGGCTCCGTGTCGGAGGTCGTCGACGGCGCCTACACCGGCCGGGAGGGCGGGCCGTTCACCTATCGCGAGGGCAAGGCGCAGGCGATCCGCGAGCTCGCCGCGCGCGAGGGCATCGACCTCGACGCGTCCTGCGCCTACACGGACTCGGAGTCCGACCTGCCGATGCTGCGCCTCGTCGGCCACCCCGTCGCGGTCAACCCGGACGCCGAGCTGGGCCGCATCGCCCGCGAGGAGGGCTGGGACGTCCTCACCTTCGACCGCCTGCACCGGCGCCTGAAGATCGCCGTCGCGCATCGGCGGCGGCCGCCGCGATCGGGGCCGCCGCCCCGCCGGTGGCGCGGCGGCTGGCGTGATGTACGGCAAGCGCGACGACCTGATCGTCTACGAGGAGGAGCCGTTCAACGCGGAGTCCTCCCGCGCCGCGCTCGCCGAGGGGCCGCTGACGGCGACGGACGCCTTCTACGTGCGCGGCCACGGGCCGGTGCCCGACGCTCGACGAGGACGCCTTCCGCGCTGCGGGTCGACGGGGCTCGTCGAGCGCGAGCTCGAGCTGTCGCATGCACGACCTGCGCTCGGGGCTGCTGGAGATCCACGAGGTCACCGCGACGCTGCAGTGCGCGGGCAACCGCCGCGAGGGCCTCGTCGCCGTGCGCGACATCCCCGGGGAGGCGCCGTGGGGGCCGGGCGCGACCGGCACCGCCACCTGGCGCGGCGTCCGGCTCGCCGACGTCCTCCGCGCCGCCGGGCCGCTGCCCGCCGCCGCCCACGTCGGCATGGAGGGCGCCGACGACTCGCCGGAGGCCAAGCCGCCGCAGCGCTTCGGCGGCTCCGTCCCGCTCGACAAGGCGCTGCGCCCGGAGGTCCTGCTCGCCTTCGAGATGAACGGCGAGCCGCTCGACCCCCGTGCACGGCGCGCCGCTGCGCTCCGTCGTCCCCGGCTACATCGGCGCGCGCTCCATCAAGTGGCTGCACACCGATCGAGCTGCGCGAGGAGCCGTGGGGCGGCTACTTCCAGGACGTCGTCTACCGGATGCTGCCGCCGGACGGGCAGCCCGCGCCCGGGCGCCGGCTTCTCGCTCGGGATCGTCGCGCTCAACTCCGACGTCCTCGCGCCGGCCGACGGCGCCACCGTCCCCGCCGGGCCGGTCGAGCTGCGCGGCTACGCCTTCGCCGGCGGCGAGCGCAACGTCACCCGCGTCGACGTCGAGGTCGACGACGCGCTCGTGCGGCAGGCCGAGCTGCTGGAGGACCTCGGCCGCTGGGCCTGGCGCCAGTGGCGGCTCGATCGTCGACCTCGCGCCGGGCGACGCACGAGATCGCCGTCCGCGCGTGGGACTCGTCCGCCGCCACCCAGCCGCGCGACCCCGCGCTGCTGTGGAACCCGAAGGGCTACTGCAACAACGCCGCGGCGCGGATCACCGTCATCGCGAAGTGAGCGAGGACGACTTCACCCGCCGCACGCTGCTCGCCAACGAGCGCACCTACCTGGCCTGGTGGCGGACGGGCCTCACGGCATTGACCGTCGCGCTCGCCGCCGCGCGCGTGGTCCCCGAGCTGGCGAAGGTCGACCACACGCTGGCCCTACACGGTCATCGGGGCCGGGTTCGCGCTGCTGGGGACCGCCTGCCTCGCCTACGCCGAGCGCCGCCGCACCGCCGTCGACCGCGCGGTGCGGGCCGGCGGCTACGCCGGATCCCGAGCGCTGGATGACGCTCACCCTGACCTTCGGCGGCGTCACGCTCGGCGCTTGCCCTCGTCGTGTTGATTGTGATCGGGGCCTGACGGGCACACCCCTTCCCGGGAGCGCCGCGTTCATCGTCAACGCAACGCTAAGGAGAGGTTCCATGAGCACGTTCGCCGCCCGTCGGGGCACCACCACCTCCACCGGGGGAGCAGGCTTCGCCGCGGCCCGGATCGTCCGCCTGATCACTGCGATCGTCGTCGGCCTGATCGTCGTCGGGATCCTGCTCGTCGTGCTGGAGGCCAAGGCCTCCAACGACATCGTCGACGCCCTGCTCGACGCCGCGCGCTGGCTCGTCGGCCCGTTCAAGGGGATCTTCGACGTCGGCGGCCACAAGCTCGACGTCGCCGTCAACTGGGGCCTCGCGGCCCTCATCTACGGCGCCGTCGGCTCGCTCATCGCCCGGCTGCTGGCCCGGTAGGACGGCACTCGGGACATCATCGCCTCGGGGTAGCGGCTGCCGTGGGCGCCGTGGGGGAGGATCTCCCGCACGCGCTCGAGGTCCGCTGCGTCGAGGCCGATGTCCGCCGCGACCGCGTTCTCGGCCACCCGGTCGGGGTTGCGGGTGCCGGGGATCGGGACGACGTCGTCGCCCTGGGCGAGCAGCCAGGCGAGGGCGAGCTGCCCGACCGTGATGCCCTTCTCGTCGGCGCAGCGGCCGGAGCGCCTGCGTGGCCTCGGCGTTGCGCTCGAAGTTGCCCGGCTGCCAGCGCGCGTCCCACGAGCGCATGTCGTCCGCTGGGTACTCGCGCGGCCGGCTTGACGTCGCCGGTGAGGAAGCCGCGGCCGAGCGGGGAGTAGGGGACGAAGCCGATCCCCAGCTCGCGCAGCGACGGGCAGGACGTCCGCCTCGACGCGTGCGCTCGAAGATCGAGTACTCCGTCTGCAGCGCGGAGACGGGCTGCACGGCGTGGGCGCGGCGGATGTCGTCCGGGCCCGGCCTCGCTGAGCCCGAAGTAGCGGACCTTGCCCGGCGGCGATGAGCTCCTTGACCGCGCCGGCGACCTCCTCGATCGGGACGTCGGGGTCGACGCGGTGCTGGTAGAGCAGGTCGATGTGGTCGGTGCCGAGGTAGCGGAGGCTGTTCTCGATGACCTCGCGGATGTGCTCGGGGCGGCTGTCGAGGTCGCGCCGATCGGCTCGGGACGGACAGGTCGAAGCCGAACTTGGTGGCGATGCACGACCTCGTCGCGGAACGGCCTTCGACGGCGCGGCCGAGCGAGCTGCTCGTTGGTGCCGGTGCTCGACGTTGTAGAGCTCCGCCGTGTCGAAGAGGGTCACGCCCGACCTCGTGGGCGCGGCGGATGGTGGCGATGCTCGCCCGTCGTCGTCGCCACCGGCCCGTAGGCCATCGTCATGCCCATCGTGCCGAGGCCGACGGCGGAGGTCTCGAGGCCCTGCTGTCCGAGCTTGCTGCGTCTTCATGCGTGCGTCCCTTCGTAGGTACGTAACCAATTGCTTCGTAGACCTTAACTACGGTGAAGCAGCGTACCCAGTGGCATGCCCCGCGACGCCGCCGCCACCCGTGCGCGGATCCTCGACGCCGCCGATCGAGGAGTTCACCGCCCACGGCCTCGCCGGCGCCCGCGTCGACCGCATCGCCAAGGCCGCCGAGTGCCAACCAGCGCTCGATCTACGTCCACTTCGAGAGCAAGGAGGGGCTCTTCAACGCCGCGCTACATCAGAGTCATCGAGCGCGATCTCGAGGCCGTGCCGCTCACGGAGGACGACCTGCCGGGCTATGCGGGCGCGCATGTTCGACTACCTCATCGCGAGTCGCCGCAGGCACCTGCGCATGAGCCAGTGGCGGCAGCTCGAGCGGCCCGTACTCGGGGCCGGACGCCGGCCTCCGTCTACCGGCAGAAGATCGCGACGATGCGCGAGGGCGACGCCGGCGCAGCGCAGCGGCCTGCCGCCCGGCCGACCTGATCGTGCCTGGTCATCGGGCTCACCATCGCCTGGCTGTCGAGCCCGGCCGACCTGCTGTCCGCCGACGGCTCAGACCCGCATGTCGCCCGAGCGGCTGGCCATCCACCGGGCCGCGCTCGTCGAGGCGCCGAGACTGGCGGCGCCGTGAGCCGCCCGCTGCGCATCGACCCGATCGAGGAGGCGCGCCGCCAGTGGGCGGCGCGCTGGCCGGAGGCGCCGCTGGCCGCCATGGCCGCGGTGACGAGCGTGATGCGCGCCCAGCAGGTCCTGCTCGCGCACCTCAACGACGCGCTGCGGCCGTTCGGCCTCACCTTCCCGCGCTACGAGGCGCTGATGCTGCTGCTCTTCACCCGCGAGGGGGCGCTGCCGCTGGGCAAGGTGGGGGAGCGGCTGCAGGTCCACCGCACGAGCGTCACCAACATCGTCGACAAGCTCGAGCGCGACGGGCTCGTGCGGCGCGTCCCGCACGCGGAGGACCGCCGGGCCACGCTCGCCGAGATCACCGACGAGGGCCGGCGCGTCGCCCGCGCCGCCACGAAGGCGCTGCACGCGATCGAGTTCGCGATGGGCGCGCTCGAGCCGAGGCGACCAGGACGCGGTCACCGCGCTGCTGCGCGAGCTGCGCGTCGCGGCGGGCGACTTCGCCGACTGAATAGGAGGACTTCCGACTATCTTGGCCGCATGAGCGCGACGACGGCGGACCTGTACGAGGAGTGGGCCCGGCGGTACGCCGAGACGCCGCAGCTGGACCGCGACTTCCTGACGCTGTCGGGCGAGGAGGTCAAGCCGCTCTACACGGAGGCCGACCTGCCCGCCGACGGAGACGATCGGCGTCCCCGGCGAGTACCCCTTCACCCGCGGCGTGTACCCGAGCATGTACCGCGGCCGGCAGTGGACCGTCCGCCAGTTCGCGGGCTTCGGGACCTCCGAGGAGACCAACGAGCGCTTCCGCTACCTGCTCGACCACGGCCAGCAGGGCCTGTCGACCGCGTTCGACATGCCGTCGCTGATGGGCCACGACTCCGACCACCACATGTCGCTCGGCGAGGTCGGCCGCGAGGGCGTCGCCATCGACACCCCCGACGACATGCAGACGCTCTTCCAGGGCATCGACCTCGGGGAGACGTCGGTCTCCATGACCATCAACGCGCCCGCCGCGATCATGATGGCCTACTACGTCGTCGCCGCCGAGCGCTCCGGCGTCCCGCGCGACCAGCTCGCCGGCACCGTCCAGGCCGACATCCTCAAGGAGTACATCGCCCAGAAGGAGTGGTGCTTCCCGGTCGACCCGGCGATGCGCCTGATGGGCGACCTGATCGAGTGGTGCACGGAGGAGATGCCGCGCTGGCACCCCGTCTCCATCTCCGGCTACCACATCCGCGAGGCCGGCTCGACCGCCGCGCAGGAGCTCGCGTTCACGCTCAAGGACGGCCTCACCTACGTCGAGCAGGCGATCGACCGCGGCATCGACGTCGACGCGCTTCGCGCCGCGCCTGAGCTTCTTCTTCAACGCGCAGATCGACTTCTTCGAGGAGATCGCCAAGTACCGCGCCGCCCGCCGCATCTGGGCGCGCGAGCTGCGCGAGACCTACGGCGCGCAGAACCCGAAGTCGCTGGCTGATGCGCTTCCACACGCAGACCGCCGGCGTGTCCCTGACCGCCCAGCAGCCGCTCAACAACATCGTCCGCACGGCGATCGAGGCGCTCGCCGGCGTGCTCGGCGGCACGCAGTCGCTGCACACCAACTCGCTTCGACGAGGCGCTCGCGCTGCCGACGGAGACCGCCGTCCGCATCGCCCTGCGCACGCAGCAGATCATCGCCCACGAGACGGGCGTCACCGCCACATCGACCCGCTCGGCGGCTCGTACGCCGTCGAGGCGATGACGGACGAGATCGAGCGCCAGTGCTACGAGTACTTCCGCAAGATCGACGAGCTCGGCGGCATGGTCAACGCCGTCAAGGAGGGCTTCCCGCAGCGCGAGATCGCCGAGTCCGCCTACGAGCTGCAGCTGCGCCAGGACCGCGGCGAGCGCGTCGCGGTCGGCGTCAACGAGTTCACGGAGGGCGAGGAGGGCGAGCTCGAGACGCTGCGCATCGACCCCGCCCTCGAGCGCAAGCAGATCGACCGCCTGCAGGGCGTCAAGCGCCCGGCGCGAGTCGGCCGACGTCGAGGCCGCCCTCACGGAGATCCGGCGGGTCGCCGAGGGCGACGGCAACATCCTGCCGGCGTTCATCACTGCCGCTGAGGCGCACGTCTCCGAGGGCGAGATCGTGATGGCGCTCCAGGAGGTCTGGGGCTCCTACCGCGAGACGCCGGTCTTCTAGCGATGATCCGCCGGACGCTGCTCACAATCCTCGCGCTGTGCCTGCTCGCCCCGCCGGCCCGAGCCGAGACCTACCAGGCCACCGACTCGGGGACGTTCACCACGGCACTGACGACGGCGGCCGATCACGCCGGCCCCGACACGATCGAGCTCGCTGCGGGGACCTACACCGGTCCCTTCGAGTACTTCACCGACGACGTTGCCAACACCCTCACGGTGGTGGGCTCCGGACGGTCGGCGGACGGGACGGTGCTGACCCTTCCGGCGGATGCCGCCAACAAGGGCGCCGTCTTCACCTTCGAGCGCACCGACGTGAGCAACCTGCGCGTGCTCATCCCCGCGCCCAGCAACGCCAACGTCGCAGAGCGCGACGGCATCTACTCCTTCGGCTCCGCCACGCTCCATGCCCTCGACTTCGTCACGGGCGCCGGTTTCGGCACGGGACCTTCCCCTGGCGCGAAGGCAGTCGGTGCACTGTTCGAGCACGAGAACGACGTACGGGGCAGCACCTTCGACATCGAACCGGTCAACGGGTCCACCGCGGTCAGACCGGACTCCGGCTCCACCGTCGCCATCGACGGCGTCACGGTGAGTCGGTCCGACACGGGCCTCTTCGCCTACGGCGCCGACAGCGTCCAGGTGTCCGCGACGAGCATCGCGTCCCGCTCCACCGGCGTCAAGGCCGATAGCGCCAACGTCCGGCTGCAGAGCACCGTGGTGCGCTCGGACGACGTCGGGATCGCCACGAACTCGCAGGACCAGGCGGCCAGCCTGATCGCCGACAACGTCACGGTGCATGGGAGCGGAACCTCCGGTTCGGGCATCGTCGCCCGCTCGACCGGCAACCCGAGCTCAACCACATTGCGCTCCTCCATCATCGACGGGTTCTCGCAGGCGCTGACGCGGCAGGCGAACTTCGGCCAGCAGGCCGACCTCACGCTCTCGGACTCGGACGTCCTCGGTGGCGGGACCCCGATCGACACCGGGCCGGGGGCCCTCGCGCAGACGAACGTCCTGCACGTCGACCCCGGCTTCACGAACGCCGCGCTCGGCGACCTGACGCTTACGGCGGCCTCCCCGTTGATCGACAAGGGCGCGTCACCGCCGCCGCCGGGCCTTGCCGGCACCGACCTCCTCGGTGCCGCCCGCCTCGCGGACGGCGACGGCGACGGGACCGCCCGCCTCGACATGGGCGCCTACGAGCGGGGCAAGCCCGCCCCGGTGGTCGACCGCGACCCCGACGCCCGACACCCGGTCCGACCGGCACCCCCACCCCGACCGCGACGCCCGCGCCGGCCGACACACGCGCCCCAGGGTCACGGTGAAGTTCCCCAAGCGCCTCAAGCGGCACGTCCTGCGCAAGAAGGGGACGAAGCTGACGATTGGGTGCGACGAGTCATGCTCCCTGAAGGTCACCCTCGCCACCAAGGGCGGGAAGGCGCTGCGCAGCGTCACCGCGAAGGCGTCACCGAAGGCGAAGCTCAGCCTGCGCGTGACGGCCAAGAAGGCGCGCCGGGCGCTGAAGCGGCTGAAGTCGATCAGGCTGACGATCGTCGCGACCGACGCCGCCGGCAACCGCCGCACGATCGCGAAGACCATCAAGCTGAAGCGCTGACGTCGGGTAGGTGCGTCCGCGGCGGCGGGCCAGGTGGATCGTCTTCATGTCCACAGCCTGCCCAGGGCCGAGGCCCGGCACCACCGCCCGGCGGCCAACGCGGGCGTACCCGCGCAGGCCGTCGGGCCGGGTGCGATCAGGCCGGCGCCAGGGCGGCGAACCGCTCCGCGGCCAGGCGCGCGGACTCGCTGGCCCGGTCGCGCTCCGCGTCCGCATCGCCGGTGAGCGTCGGATGGAAGCGCATGGTCTCGATGTCGGTGATGCCTGTCCAGCGCAGCCAGTCGTCGAAGTACGTCGACTGGAAGTCGCGCCCGAAGGCAGGCCCCAGGTGCGGGGCCCACACCGCGCTCGTGTAGACGACCGCCGCGCGCTTGCCGCGGCCCTCGAGGAGGTGCTGGTAGCCCGCGGCGGGGTCGACGCCGAAGACCATGCCGGGCTGGGAGACGACGTCGATGAACTGCTTGAGGATGTACGGGATGCCCCCGTTCCACATCGGGACGCTGAACAGCAGGTGCTCGGCGGCGTCGAAGCGCGCGAAGGCCTCGGCGGCGGCGCTCCACGCGCGACCCTGCTCGCCGGCCGGCGTCCCGCCGCCGAAGACCGTCATCTTGGCTCCGGCGGCCGTGGGGCCGAAGGCGGGCAGCGTGCCGTCCCACAGGTTCCACGTCTCGATCTCGTGGTCCGGGTGCGTGGCGACGTAGACGGCGAGGAACTCGTCCGCGAGCGCGAGCGACTCCGACGCGCGGCCGCGCGGGCTCGAGGAGATGTGCAGGAGGCGCGTCATGCCGCGACCTCGACCACGAGCGGCAGGCCCGCGTCCGTCCAGTCCTGCTTGCCCTCGCCGTACTTGCGCACGTTCCCGTAGCCCAGCGACCGCAGCCGGTTGGCCATGATCTCCGAGTTGCGGCAGGCGGTGTTGGTGCAGTAGGTGACGATCGCCGCGTCGCGGTCGGGCAGTCGCGCCTCGATGAGGGCGTCGGGCGCCTCGAAGTGGAGGTGGATCGCGCCGGGGAGGTGGCCCTGGGCGAAGTGCTCCTCGCGGAGCGTCTCGACGACGGTCACGGCCCCGGCCTCGATCGCCTGGTGCAGTTCGTCGCGCTGGATGATGGTGGTCATGGAGGCAGCATCGATCCGAACGGGGCCCGCGTCCAAGACGGCCTGGCTGCCTTTCCATAGGCTGCGCCTATGACACCGGAGCTGCGCCTGATCCGGTACTTCGTCGCCGTCGCGGAGGCGGGGAACATCACCCGCGCGGCGGAGCGCCTGCACATCGCCCAACCGTCGCTGAGCGCCGCGATCAAGCTCCTCGAGAACCAGCTCGGCGTCGCGCTGCTCGAGCGGACCGGCCGGCGGGTCGTCGTCACGGAGGCCGGCACCCTCCTTCTGCGCCGCGGACGCGAGCTGCTCGAACACGCCGACGCCGTGGTCGCGGAGGTGCGCGGCAGCGCCGCGACCGGCCGCCTCCGGCTCGGCGTCACGCCGACGGCCCGGCACGGCGTCGCCCCGCGCCTGCTCGCGGCCTGTGCCGCGGGCGCACCGGAGGTGATGCTCTACACGAGCGAGGACACGACGGGCGCGCTGGTCCGCGACGTCGCCGACGGCCGGCTCGACCTCGCTGTCACCTTCTGCGCGACCGATCCGCCCGAGGGGATCGAGCTGGTGCGCCTCGCCGACGAGCCGGCGGTGGTGCACGTCGCTGTCGGGCACCCGCTCGCGGCGCGGCCGGCGGTGGCCCTGTCCGACCTGGCGGACGAGACGATCCTGGTCGCCTCCGGTCCCGAGTCGGTGGGCTTCACCGACCGCGTCCGCTCCGCGTTCCGCGCCGCGGGGGTGGAGGCGCGGCTGCGCCCCGATCCCTATCCCGACCTCGGGCAGCGCGCCGTGCAGGAGGGCCTCGGAGTCGTCGTCTACGTGCGCGGTGCCTTCCCGGAGGACGTGGAGGGCTCGGCTTTCGTCCCGGTGGCGCCCCCGCTCGCGCTTCCGTTCGACCTGGCCGTCCGGACCGGAGCGCACAGCGCACCTTTGCGCGCGGTCCTCGCGGCCGTCGCCGGGGCGCGTTGAGCCGCGTATCCTTCGCCGCATGGCCGAGTCGCGCAAGATCCGTGTGGTTGTCGCCAAGCCGGGCCTGGACGGCCATGACCGCGGGGCGAAGATCATCGCCCGCGCGCTGCGCGACGCCGGCATGGAGGTCGTCTACACCGGCCTGCACCAGACGCCGGAGCAGATCGTCGAGACGGCGCTGCAGGAGGATGCGGACGCCATCGGGCTGTCCATCCTCTCCGGCGCGCACATGACGCTGGTCCCGCGCATCCTGGACCTGCTGAAGGAGCAGGAGGCCACGGAGATCTCCGTCATCCTCGGCGGCACGATCCCCAACCAGGACATCCCGGAGCTCAAGGAGCTGGGGGTCGCCGAGATCTTCACGCCCGGTGCGCCGACGCAGGCCATCGTCGACTTCATCCGCGACAACGTCGGCGAACGCGGCGCTGCCTGAGGGCGTCTGCCTGGCGCACGTCACGGACGTCCACTTCGGCCGTGACGCACCGGGCACCAGCGAGGCGCTGCTCGCCGCGCTCAACGAGATCCGGCCGCAGCTCGTCGTCGTCGGCGGCGACCTGACCCAACGCGCCCGCGCCGGCCAGTTCCGCCGCGCCCGCGCGTTCCTCGACGCCCTCGAGTCGCCGTGGCTGGCGATCCCGGGCAACCACGACGTCCCGCTCTACAACCTCGTCCGCCGCGTCCTGTTCCCGACGGGCCGCTTTCACCGCATGATCACGCAGGTGCGGGCGCCGCTCTTCCACGCGCCCGGGCTGCGCGTGCTGGGGCTGGACTCCACCCGCCGCAAGGTGACCGGCCGCCTCACGCCGTCCCGCATCCGCGAGATCGGCCGCCTCGCCGACGGCCCGCCCGCCGCCCTCCGCGTATTGGTCACCCATCACCCGATCGTCCGTCGCCCCCTCGACGGTGCCGCCCTCGCACTCACCGCCGCGGAGGAGGCCGGCGTCGACGTCCTCCTCGCCGGCCACTACCACCACGCGCACCTCACGCCGGGCACGGTCCTCGGCGTCGAGGGCCCGAGCCCGACGCACATCCTCGAGCCGAAGAAGGGCTTCTACGTGATCCGCGCGGACGCGGCGACGATCAGCACGGAGCTGTGGTCGTACGACGGCGCCGCGTTCGCGCCGGGCGCGCCGAGGTCATTCCCGCGGCGCTGATGAGCGCCCAGACGACGTTGACGGCGACGGACGGCCAGGCGGCTGCGGCGACGCCGGAGACGACGAGGGCGAGGGCGCCCGCGAGGTTCATGAGGTGGTAGGTCGGATCGCTCGGACGCAGCCGGCCGAGGGCGACGGCGGCGAAGCTCGCCAGCACGAGGATGCCGCCGGTGAAGCCGATCAACAGGGTCACCCCTCCGGTGTAGGGGCGATCCGGCCTCCGTCGACTTGATCTTCGGCGCGGTTGTGATTCAGTTTGACTGAATGCCGATCGACGCCCATCGCCTGCTCGTGCTGCGGGCCGTGCGCCGCGCCGGCGGCGTGCTGCCCGCCGCGCGCGCGATGTACCTGAGCCCGTCGGCGGTCTCCCAGCACCTCACCCGGCTGGAGGCGGAGACGGGGCTCAGCCTGGTCGACCGCACCCAGCGCGGCGGCGGCCGGGCGCTGACGCTCACCACGGCCGGGCGTGCGCTCGCCGACGAGGGCGATCGCGTTGCGGAGGCGCTGGCCGAGGCCGAGCGCACCGTGTCGGCACTCAAAGGCGAGCGCAGCGGGCCGGTCCGGATCGGCGGGTTCGCCTCCGTCCTGCGCAAGCTGGTGGGCCCGGCGATCGTCGACCTCGCCATCGCCGAGCCGTCCATCGTCCCCACGGTGACGGAGGTCGAGGAGGTCGGCGGCCTCGCCCTGCTGCGCGGCGGCGAGCTGGACGTCCTGCTGCTCGAGCGACCCGCCGGGGCCGCCGGTCCCCGCGGCGTGAGCGTCGTCGACCTGCTGCGCGATCCCTACCGGGTCGTGCTCCCGGCCGGCTGGGCCGACGACGCGGATGCGCTCCTCGCCGGCCACTGGATCGCCGGACCGCGGGGCAGCCCCTCGCGCACGGCCCTCGAGGGACTCGGCTCCGGGCCGCGCGACATCCGCCACGTCTGCACGGAGTTCACCTCCATGCTGGCCCTCGTGAGCGCCGGCCTCGGCGCCTCGGTGGTCACCGACCTGGGCCTCGACTTCGCGTCCGCGCCCAACGTCCGCGTGAGCGCGGGCGCGCTGGATCCGGGCGCGCGGATCATCTTCGCCGTGCACCGCCGCGGCCGGGCGGAACCCGGACCGGCGGCCGCCGCCGTGCTCGAGGCGCTCCGCGGTCAGGTCGCGGCGTAACCAGACTTTGCGTCGGCGGTAGGATGGGCACAGCCGACCGGCTCGATTGACTGGTCAGTCAGTTTCCATCAAGGAGAAGCCCGTGAAGATCTGCGTCCTGGTCAAAGAGGTTCCGGACGCCGCCGTCCAGAAGCGACTGAGCAACGGTCGGATGGACCGCGGTGGGGAGAAGAACCTCAACCCGTACGACACGCACGCCATCGAAGAGGCCGTGCGCATCAAGGAGGCCGGCAACGTCTCCGTGGATGAGGTCGTCGCCGTGTCGATGGGCCCCGCGTCCGCCGACCGCGCCATCCGCAAGGCCATCTCGCTGGGCGTCGACCGCGCAGTCCACCTGTGCGACGACGCCGTCGCCGGTTCCGACGTCGCCGCCACGGGCCTGGCCCTGGCCAAGACGCTCGAGCAGGAGGCTCCCGACCTCGTCCTCCTCGGCCAGCAGTCCGACGACGGCGAGTGCTACACGATCGGCGCCGTCGTGGCCGATCACCTCAAGATGCCGTCGCTGACCCAGGTCATCAAGATGGACGTCTCCGAGGGCAAGCTCACCGCTGAGCGCCAGGCCGAGTACGGCTACGACACCGTGGAGATCCCGACGCCCGCCGTCATCTCCGTCGGCGACGCGATCAACGAGCCGCGCTACCCGTCGCTGAAGGCGATCATGGGGGCCAAGAAGAAGCCCGTCGACAAGAAGACGGTCTCAGACATCGGCCTCGAGGCCAACCAGGTCGGCGAGGAGGGCTCCAAGGCCCGCTGGTTCAACGCTGTCGATCCGCCGCAGAAGGCCGCCGGCGAGATCATCGAGGACGAGGACACCAACGAGACGGTCGAGCGCATCGTGGCGTGGCTCGACGAGAGGAAGCTGATCTAGATGGCCGACATCCTGGTCTACGCCCTCCACTACGAGGGCTCCATCAACAAGAACTCCCTGGGCGCCGTCTCCGAGGCCGCCAAGCTGGCGGGCGAGCTCGGCGGCGAGGCCCACGCGGTCGTCGTCGGCGAGAGCATCCCCGACGACCTCGCCGCCACCCTGGGCAACTACGGCGCTCGCCGGGTCTTCCGCGTCGAGGGCCCCGAAGGCCTCGCGCAGCCGGTGGTCGACGCCATGGCGACGATCATCGACCAGCACGGTCACAACTACGCCATCTTCGGCGGCGGCCTGCTCGGCTTCGAGATCGGCGCCGGCCTGGCCGCTCGCAAGGGCGCGGGCGTGGTCATGGAGGTCACGGAGGTCAAGGTGGAGGAGGGCAAGCTCGTCTCCGTCCGCCCGATCCTCGGCGACTCCTCCCTCTCCCAGGTCCGCTACGAGGGTGACCTCGGGATCGTCATCGGGCGCCTGAACGCGTTCGAGGCCAAGGAGACCGGCGGCACCGCCGCAGTCGAGGACGTCCAGGTGGACTTCAACGAGTTCTCCACCAGCGCCAAGATGGTCCAGCGCGGCGAGCAGCGCGGCGCCGACGTCAACATCGAGGACGCCACCGTCCTCATCGCCGGCGGCCGCGGCCTCGGCAAGGCGGAGGGCTTCGAGGCCCTCGAGGCGCTCGCGAGCTCCATGGGCGGCGCCGTCGCCGCCACGCGCGCCGTGGTGGACGCGGGCTGGTTCCCGTACGCCGGGCAGATCGGCCAGACGGGCAAGACCGTCGCGCCGAAGCTCTACCTGGCCGCCGGCATCTCCGGCGCCATCCAGCACAAGGTGGGCATGCAGTCCTCCGAGAACATCGTGGCGATCAACAAGGACGCGAACGCCCCGATCTTCGAGTTCTCGGACCTCGGCATCGTCGGCGACCTGAACAAGATCGTCCCGAAGCTCACGGAAGCCATCAAGGCGAAGAAGGGTTAGTCACATGGCCTCGTCCAACGGGAACGGCAAGCACAAGTACGCCCCGATCGACTTCCCGCCGGACGTCGACGCGCGCGCGGAGTTCATCAAGCGCGAGGTCGACCCGGAGGACGAGGTCATCGAGGTGGGCGTGGCGATCGTCGGCGGCGGGACCGCCGGCCTCGCCACCGCCAACCGCCTCCTGCAGCTGCTGGGGGACGACCCCGAGCTGATGGAGTCGCTCGGGGAGGTCCCCGTGGCGGTCATCGAGAAGGCCAAGACGTGCGGCGGGCACAACCTGTCCGGCGCCGTCATGCGCCCCGGCCCGCTGCAGGAGCTCTTCCCCGACCTCAGCCGCGAGGACTGGCGGGAGAAGGGCTTCGCCTACGGCGAGGTCACCAAGGAGGCCGTCTACCTGACGCCCACCAAGAAGAGCAAGATCAAGCTCCTCCCGGTCCCGCCGAACTTCAAGAACCACGGCAACGAGGTCGTCTCGGTCTCCGCCCTGGCCCGCTACCAGCAGGAGCAGGCCGAGGAGGGCGGCGCGTACATCCTCACGGAGACGTCGGCCACGCAGCTGCTCGTCGAGGACGGCGTCGTCAGGGGCGTCCGCACCGGCGACAAGGGACGCGGCAAGGACGGTCAGCCGCTGGGCAACTTCGAGCCCGGCACGGACGTCGTCGCCAAGCACACGGTGCTGGCCGAGGGCTGCTGGGGGCACCTGACGGGCGCCGCCATCAAGGAGTTCAAGCTCGGCGAGGGCCGTGAGCCCCAGGTGTGGGAGCTCGGCGTCAAGGAGGTCTGGAAGGTCGCCAAGCCGCTGGACCGCGTCATCCACACCGTCGGCCCGTGGCCGCTGAAGCTCTCGTCGAAGTACGGGCAGATCGGCGGCACCTGGATCTACCCGATGAAGAACAACAAGGGCGAGGACCTGGTGTCCATCGGGGTCGTGGTCGACCTCGACTGGAAGGACGCCACCACCTCCCCGCACGACCTGCTGCAGCTGTTCAAGACGCATCCCCTCGTCAAGGGGATCCTCGAGGGCGGCGAGCGCGTGGCCTGGGGCGCCAAGGCGCTGCCGGGCGGCGGCTACTGGTCGATGCCCAAGCCGACGATGCCGGGCGCGCTGCTGGCCGGCGACGCCGCCGGCATGGTCGACACGATCGCGCTCAAGGGCGTCCACCACTGCATCCAGGCGGGCATCCACGCGGGCGAAGCGATCTACGACGCGCTCAAGAAGGGCTCGACGGACCTGACCGCCTACGAGTCGATGGTCGAGGACGGCCCGATCGGCAAGGAGCTCTACCCGGCCCGCAACGCGCGTCAGCCGATGGCCTCCAAGGGCTTCATCAAGGGCGCGCCGCTGTCCAACCTCGCCGTCGCCTCCAAGGGCCGCATCCCGTTCGGGAAGCTGTCCTGGCACCGCGACGACGCCGCCGAGATGTTCATCGGCAACACGAAGGACGCCTACCCCAAGCCGGACGGCAAGTACATCTTCGACAAGCTGTCGTCGGTCTTCATCACCGGCAACGCGACCCGGGATGACGCGCCGAACCACATCCGGGTCCAGAAGAACGTCCCGCGGGAGATCGCGGAGACCTGGAAGTGGATGTGCCCGGCCGGCGTGTACGAGATCCCCGACGACGCGCCGGAGACCGGCAACGTCGACGTGACGGTCAACTACACGAACTGCGTCCAGTGCGGCGCCATCACCGCCAAGGGCGGTCGCCTGACGACGCCCGAGGGCGGCGACGGCCCGCTCTACCAGATCACCTAGGCACCGCAACAAAGGGCGCGTACGGAGTGTTCCTATGACCGTGCGCGCCCTGGTCCTCACCGTCCTGCTGCTGCTCGTCCCGGCCTCCGTCGCCGGACGCGAGCGCGGCTGCCTCCAGGCACGCGAAGGCCACGCTGGTCGGCTGCGACACGGTGGGCGACACCGCGATGTTCCGCGGCGCCATCGCCGCCTACGGCAAGGGCCGCACGCTCCAGCTGCGCTTCACCCTGCAGGCGAAGATCGCCGGAGGTGGCGGCTACAAGCGCGTGGTCGCCCCGACCTTCGACGAGTGGCTGACCAGCCAACCCGGCAAGAGGGCCTACGTCTACGACAAGACCGTCCAGAACCTCGAGGACGGCGCGTCCTACCGCGCGGTCGTCCGCTTCCGCTGGCGTGATGCGAAGGGTCACGTGGTCGCCGGCGCCACGAAGGTGACCGCCGCCTGCGCGCAGCCCGACGACCGCCCCAACCTGAAGCCGACGAAGGTGACCGTGCGGCCCGGGACCTCCGGCGCCACCCGCACCTACGTCGTCCGCGTCATCAACAAGGGCCGCTCGCCGGCGGCCGTGTTCGCGACGGGCCTGACCGTCAACGGCCAGCCGCTGACCGACGTCCTCACGGCCGGGCCGCTGGCCGCGGGCGCCGCCACGGAGGTCGCGTTCGCCTCCCCGCGCTGCGACGCCGGCTCGACGCTGACGGTCGCGGTGGACACCGGCGCGGCCGTGGACGAGCGCAACGAGCGCGACAACCGACTCGCCGTCCCGTGCCCCACCGGCGGCCGGCGTAACGGTCGAGCCGCTCCCTAGACT
>CAWJMO010000015.1:0-93224 GCA_963843865.1 uncultured Solirubrobacteraceae bacterium
CGTGGGAGAGCAACCCGGGCTTCCGGCGGCTGCTGCAGAGCTACCTGGCCGTCGGGAAGACCGTCGAGAACCTCATCGACGACGCCGACCTCGACTGGCAGGGCGAGCAGGTCGCGCGCTTCGCCGCGCAGAACGTCCACGACCTGTTCGCGCCGACGAACTTCCCGGCCACCAACCCCGCGGTGCTGAAACAGACGCTCGACCAGGGCGGCGCGAACCTCGTCAAGGGCGTCCGCCGGCTCGGGCGTGACATCGGCGCCCGCCGCCTCCCGGCGATGGTCGACACGTCGAAGTTCGCGATCGGCGAGAACATCGCCGTCACCCCGGGCGCGGTCGTGCTGCGGACGGAGGTCTTCGAGCTCATCCACTACACGCCGACGACGCCGACCGTCCACGCGGTCCCGGTGCTGTTCGTCCCGCCGACGATCAACCGCTACTACATCCTCGACCTCGCCGAGAAGCGCAGCCTGGTCGAGTACCTCCTCGGGGAGGGCCAGCAGGTCTTCATGATCTCGTGGCGCAACCCGGGCAAGGACGAGGCGGACTTCGACTTCGACACCTACGCAGCCGCCATCCTCGAGGCGCGCGACACGGTCGCCGCGATCACCCGGCAGGACGCGGTGCACGTCAACGCGGCGTGCGCCGGCGGGCTGCTGAGCACGGGCGCGGTGGCGCACCTCGCCGCGGAGGGCCGTCTCGGGGAGGTCGCGAGCCTCACCCTCATGGTCTGCGCGCTCGACAGTGCGCGAGCGGGCACGACGTCGGCGCTGACCAGCCGCGAGGTCGCCGCCGCCGCCGTCGCCGAGTCCTCCCGCCGCGGCTACGTCGACGGCTCGTCGCTGGCCAGCGTGTTCGCGTGGCTGCGGGCCAACGACCTCGTGTGGGGCTACGTCGTCAACAACTACTTCATGGGCAAGCCGCCGCCCGCCTTCGACGTCCTGTTCTGGAACCAGGACGCCGTGCGCCTGTCGGCGGGCCTGCACAAGGACTTCGTGCACATGGCCCTCGAGAACAAGATGATGAAGAAGGGCGGCATGGAGGTGCTGGGCTCCAAGGTGGACATCGGCAAGGTCGAGGTCGACACGTACGCCGTCGCGGGCATCACCGACCACATCGTCCCCTGGCAGAACGCCTACCGGGGAGCGCGCAAGCTCGGCGGTCACGTGCGCTTCGTCCTGTCGACGAGCGGGCACATCCAGGCGCTCGTCAACCCGCCCGGCCCGGAGTCCAAGTCGTCCTACCGCGTGTCGGAGACCCTGCCGGAGTCCTCCGGCGAGTTCGTGAGCGCCGTGCCCACGAGCGGCGGCAGCTGGTGGCCCGACTACGCCGCCTGGCTCGCCGAGCGCTCCGGCCCGCGCCGCAAGGCCCGCAAGACGCTGGGCAACGCCAAGCACAAGCCGCTCGGCGACGCGCCGGGCGAGTACGTCCTCGCGGCATGACGCCGGGCGCCGAGGCGCCGTGGACGGACCGCAAACTGACGCCGGTGGACGGCGGCTGGCCGGGCCGGCCCTTCGCCGAGACGCGCTGGCTGCTGGAGGCCGCGCGGCTGGCGGTCGACCCGATCGCCTACGGGCGCGGCGTCCCGCGCGGTGACGGCCGTGCGGTGCTCGTCCTGCCGGGCTTCATGGCCGGCGACGAGAGCCTGCTGGCCCTGCGCGGCTGGCTGCGGCGCGTCGGCTACGCGCCGTACGTGTGCGGCTTCCGCTTCAACGTCGACTGCGCCGACCGGGCCCTCGACCTCGTCGAGTTCCACGCGGAGCGGGCCGCGGGGGAGACGGGGCGCCGGATCGCCGTGGTGGGCCACAGTCGCGGCGGGCACTTCGTCCGCGCGCTGGGCGCCCGCCGGCCGGATCTCGTCAGCCACGCGATCTCGCTCGGGTCCGACCTGCAGGGCATGTTCGGCATCAGCGCGCCGACGCGCGCGGCCGTGGGCGTGGCCCGCCGCGCCGCCTCGCTCACGCGCCGGGCCCGGTCGCCGACCTGCTTCCGCGCCCGTTGCTCGTGCTCCTTCGTCCGGGACTTCAACCGCCCGTTCCCCGACGACGTGCGGCTGACGAGCGTCTACTCGCGGGGCGACGGCGTCGTGCGCTGGCAGCGCTCGATCGTCGATGAGGCGACGAACGTCGAGGTGTCCGGCAGCCACGTCGGCCTGATCTCCAACCGCAAGGCCTACCGGGTCATCGCCGCCGCGCTCGCGGAACCGGAGATCGCGCGTGCGGACGCGTAGCCGGCCGCACCTGCACCTCGAGGACCGCGGCACCGGCGAGCCCGTCCTGGTCGTCACCGGCTGGACGATCTCCTCCGCGGTCTTCGAGCCCGTCGCCCACCTCTACGCGCCCGACCGGGTGCGCACGATCGCCTACGACCACCGCGGGTCAGGCCGCTCGGCTCCGTGGCTGGGCCCGGTGTCGATGGCGATGCTGGCGGCGGACGCCGCGCGCGTGCTCGACGACCGCGGCGTGGACTGCGCGCACGTCGTCGGCCTCTCCATGGGGGCGATGGTCGCGCTCGAGCTGGCCGTGCGGATGCCGGCGCGGGTGAAGTCGCTGGTGCTCGTCGGTGGGACGGCCGGTGGCCCGCAGTCACAGGTCCCCGGCGCGCGGGCGATCGCCCGGACCGTCGGCGAGCTGGGCGGCGACCTGCGCAACGGGACCTGGCCGGCGGCGGTGCTGTTCTCGGAGACGTTCCGGCGCGAGCACCCCGACCGCGTCGCCGAGCTCGTCAAGCCCTTCCAGCGGCACCGCCCGCCTCCGTGGACCGTCCAGTTCCAGACGCTGGCCGCGTCCTGCTTCTCCCGGCGCGGCGACCTCCACCGCGTGCAGGCGCCGACGCTGGTCGTCCACGGGGAGCGCGACGCGATGTCCCCGCCGGCCAACGCCCGCGCCCTGGCCGAGGGCATCCCCGGCGCCGAGCTGTGGATGATCCCCGGCGGTGGCCACGCGGCGCCCCTCGAGCACGCCGAGGAGGCCGCCGAGCGCCTCCTGGACTGGGTCGACCGCCACGCCGGTGTCGTCCCGCCGGCCACCAGCACCCGCGCTGCCGTCGTCGAGCGCCTGACCCGCCCGTTCGCCCTCCAGGCCGGGGCGCTGCGCTCCACGGCCCAGCTCGTCCCCGCGGTCCGCGGCCGCCTGCGTCCGTAAGCCCGGCGCCGCCCGGCGCATCGTCCGGGCATGGCCTCTCTCCTGATCGGCGTTCCCATCCTCCTCGTGTCGATCGGGTCGATGCTGTACGTGATGCGCAACGGACTGCGGCAGGGCGCGACCGCCCGGCGCGTCCAGGCCGGAGGCATGGCGCAGGCGACGGAGGATCTGCTGGAGTCGCTCTCGGTCCACCCGCACGTCGATGCCGACTACGACGCCGACGACGAGGGTGTCGGGCGCCGGCTCGGCCTCACGTATCACCGGTACCGCTACCTCGGCGACGACATCGACCCCGCCGTCTACGACGGCGTCCGCGCCGGTCGCCAGGTCTGGATCCGCGCCGGCCAGTCCTACAAGATGATCCTCGGCCCCGGCCTCGGGATGCGGCGGATGCGGATGGTCACGGTCCTGCGGGTCGCCACGCCGGCCTTCGAGCTGACCGCCGTCGACGGGCGTCTCGTCGGCGACGGCGTCCCCGCGCCGGTCGCGGACGGGCTGGCCGGGATGGGGGCGTCCGCCGACGTCTGGCACGACCTGCGCGTCGTCGCCGGCCCAGACGGCATCGTCGTCAACCGCGGGTACGCCCGCGACTTCTCGGGCGGCTGGCCCTACGACCTGTGGCTCGTGGAGCGCATCGCCGACGCCCTCGCGGCGCCGGCACTGGCGCCCGTCGAGCTCGGGCGCGAGTGGAACGCGCCCTACGACCTCGGTGAGTGGGCGCCGTCCCTCCGCGACGCGCTGGCCCAGGTCTGATGCGTCGCCTCACCTACGCCAACGTCGTCGCGACGCTGGCCCTCTTCCTCGCCCTCTCCACCGGCGGTGCCTACGCGGCCGGCAAGCTCATAAAAGGCAAGCGGATCGCGCGGAACGCGATCACGTCACCCAAGGTGAAGGACGGGACGCTCAAGGCCGCCGACCTCGATCCGGCGCTCGCCAGGGCCGTCAAGGCGCCGGGACCGGCCGGCGCACCCGGCGCTGCGGGTGCCGCCGGGGCCGCCGGCCGCGACGGCGCCGCGATCGCGGCCTACAAGGCCTTCGGGCCGCTGAGCTTCCCGGACATCAAGTGGACGGTGGCCGGCACGCTGGACTGGACGCAGCCGGCCAACACGCTCGAGCAGATCGGCGGCGTCCTCACCTGGCCCGCGCTGTCGGAATGCACAGGCGGCGACCGGCTGGCCTACCAGCTGATCGTCGACGGGAACGAGCTCAACTCCGACTACGGCAACGCGGGCGTCGACGACGCCGAGACCAGCGTCTCGGCGTCGTTCCCCAACGCCGTCAAGGACGCCGGCAACGCGGCCTCGTCGGACCCGGTGCCCTTCGGTGCCGAGCTCCCGCTGCTCCCCCGCGCCACGGAGACCAAGCACCACCTCGACGTGCGGGTGTTCGCCGGGTGCAACGCGTCGGCCGTCAAGCTCGACGACCTCGTCGTCTACGTCACCCGGTACGTCATGGGATAGTCCCCACATGGGGTCGGAGATCTTCCGGGAAGGGCTGCTCGACGGCCAGGTGATCATCGTGTCCGGTGGCGGGTCCGGGCTGGGGCGCACGACGGCGCGCGAGCTGGCCGCCCTCGGCGCCCGGGTCGTGATCTGCGGCCGGCGCCTCGAGCCGCTGGAGGAGACCGTGGCGCTGGCGGGCGGTGGGGTCGAGCCGGTGGTCTGCGACATCCGGGAGGAGGACCAGGTCGACGCGCTGGTCGACGGCGTGCTCGAGCGTCACGGCCGCATCGACCTCCTGGTCAACAACGCGGGCGGCCAGTACATGGCCGGCGCCGAGTCGATCACGCCGAAGGGCTTCCGCACCGTGATGCGCCTCAACGTGGAGGGGACGTGGCTGATGACCCATGCCGTCGCCACGAAGGCGATGATCCCGGCCGGGCACGGCAAGGTCGTCTCCATCACCATCTCCCCCCACAACGGCATGCCGGGGATGGCGCACTCCTCGGCCGCCCGTGCGGCCGTGGAGAACCTCATGAAGGTGCTCTCCATCGAGTGGGCCCGCCACGGCGTGCTGCTCAACGCGATCGCCGCCGGCCAGTTCGAGACGCAGACGCTGCTGACCAAGTACCCGAAGCCGATCGTCGACGCCATGGCTTCGACCGTCCCCGCCCAGCGCCTCGGCAGGGAGGAGGAGATCGCCTGGTTGATCGCCTACCTCGCCTCGCCCGCCGGGGACTTCGTCAGCGGGGCGGTGCTCACGGTCGACGGCGCACGGGACAACTGGGAGGGCCGCTGGCCGCCGAAGCGCGTCGGCGGACGAGGCGGGAAATCCGTTCGCGGAGGCCCGCCGAGGTCAGCCGACCACGTAGTCCGCGACGACGTCAGGTCGCTCGAGCTGGACGAAGTGCCCGGCGCCGTCGATGATGGCGGCGCCCGTCGCCGCCTCGCGCAGGACGCAGCCGTCGTCGGCGCCGTGCAGGTACGTCGTCTCGATGGACCTGAACGTCCGCCACGGCCGCAGGGCGCGGTAGTAGGCGAGGACGGCGGTGCGGTGCGCGGGCGTCGGGATCGCGTCCCAGAAGTGGGCGAGGTCCTCCGTTGCGTCGTAGCCGGGGGACCAGTCCGCGCCACAGCCGCGGGATCAGGCGGTCGAGCGCGCGCTCGGACACCACCGGCAGCTGCTGGAAGCCCATGTACCAGGAGCGGCGCAGCTGGCGGGCGGCGGTCGGCGGCGCCAGTCGCAGCAGCGTCTCGGGCGGAGGCACGGCGATGGTGATGATGCGGCTGAAGACGCCGTCCGGGACCGCGTAGGCGGCGGTGGCGCCCCAGTCGTGACCGACGAGGATCACCGGCTCGTCGTCACCCGCCAGTGCCCAGCGCAGCGCCACCGCGTCCGCCGCCAGGTCGCGGATGTCGTAGGCGTCGGCGAGGTCCGTCGGGGCGTAGCCGCGCATGAACGGCGCGACCACGCGGTAGCCGCGCGCGGCCAGCAGCGGGCCCACGTGACGCCACGTCCACGCCGTGTCGGGGTAGCCGTGCAGGCAGAGGACGAGCGGGTCGCCCTCGGCGCCCCACTCGAGCGTCCCGAAGCTGAGCCCGTTGGCGGCTACCGCGCCTTTGACGGCTTCGCCGTCCATGCCCCGATGCTTCGCTACGCGCCTACGAACGATGACGGCCGCTTCTCCATGAAGGCGCTGACGCCCTCGACGAAGTCCTTGGTCGCCGCGGCCTCGTCTTGCAGCTTGGCCTCGAGCTTGAGCTGCTCGGGCAGCGACAGCGTCATCGTCTTGCGCAGCAACCGCTTGACCATGCCGGCCGACCGCGGCAGGCCGGCGAGGCGTTCGGCGAACGCACGCGTCTCCGCCTCGAGGTCCGCGGCCGGGACGACCTTGTGCGCGAGGCCCCAGTCCAACGCCTGCTCGGCGTGGACGTCCCCACCGAGCATCAGCATCTCGTTGGCGCGGGCGACGCCGATGAGCCGCGGGAGGATGTACGTCGCGCCTGCGTCGGGGACGAGGCCGATGCGCGTGAAGAGCAACGCCATGCGCGCGTCGTCGGCCCAGATGCGGAAGTCGCACGCCAGCGCGACGGAGGCGCCGGCGCCCGCGGCGATGCCGTTGATCGCGGCCAGGATCGGCTTCTCGATCTTCTGCATGGCCATGATCGTCGGGTTGTAGTGGTCGTTGAGGACCGCCGACATGCTCAGGTCGCCGTTGAAGTCCTTCAGCGACGCGCCGGAGGAGAACGCCCGGCCGCGGCCGTTGATGACCACGCAGCGGATCGCGGGATCGTCCGCCGCCTGCTCGATCCCCGCGCGGATGCCGTCGAGCACCCCGGGCGTGAGGCTGTTCAGGGTGTCCGTCCGGTTCATCGTGAGCGTGAGCACGCCCGCGTCCGTCGCGCTGAGGAGATCGGTCTCGGTCGTCGTCGACATGCCCCCGAGCCTACGGACAGCGGTACGCGTCGCGGAACCGCGCGGCGGAGATGAGATCGAAGATGCCCCGGCTGAACGGCCGGTCGTCGGGGGTGAGCGGGGCCTGGAGGGCGCCGTCGACGACGGTGGGGAGGCCGGCACCGATCGCGTCGCGCCGCAGGTTCGCGGGGTCCGGCGTGCCGGAGACGGTGAGGCGCAGCCTGCCGGTGCGGGCGGAGGCCGTCTGCCAGCCGCCGAACCCCGTCAGGCAGCCGCCGTCGGGCGGGAACACGGCGAGGCGCACCGCGCCGTCGGAATCCGGGCCGAAGACCGCGTCCGTCCCCTTCGGGCCGCCCGGGGGCGCGTCCGCCAGCATCTCTGCGTCGACGCCCTCGCCCGTGATGAGCACGACGCCGTCCCCCACATCGGTGACGCGGCTGATCGAGCCGCCCTCCGGATTGACCGACACGTCGCCGTCACGCTTGTATCCGGCGGCCTCCAGGCCCTCGGCGATGGCGTCGAAGGACTGCGTCGTCCTGATCGCGGTCACCGTCTCCGGGCGGGCCGTGGCGTTGGTGGCCGCCGCGATGAGCTTCGTGCCGTCGAACGCTGCCAGCGTCTTGTCATCGGCGCGGAAGGTGGTGAAGACGCGGGCGAGCGGCGGGAAGGCGATCGACGTGGCGTTGGGCAGCTGCGTCCCGCCGCCCTTCAGCCTCACCTCCAGGCTGTCCGCGTCCTTGGGCAGCTTCAGCTCCTCACGGGCGAGGCGCACGTCGACAACCGCGACGAACGGCGAGTCGGCGGGCAGGTAGTCGACCAGGTCGTTCGCGCTCTTCTGCTTCCCGCCGCCGCTACCGCAGCCCGCCAGCACGACCAGAAGGGTGACCGCGAGGCGCTTCATGGCCGGCAGCCTAGGAACGGTCGATGAACAGGGACGCGATGCGGCGGACCGCGGTCATGCCCAGCGGCTCGTCGAACGCCTCCTGGATGCGGTCGCCGCCCAAGCCCGAAGCGGACCCCAGCTTGACGCCGAACGGGTTGATCGCCCGCACGTCGAAGGCGGGTTCCTTCTCAGTCAGCTTCGGGTCGGTCGCGTAGACGGGCTTGATCAGCAGCGGGGCGCCTGGGAAGGCACCCGGGAACCAGCTCTCGAAGCCGAGCAGCTGGCGGACGCGGGCCGCGTGGCGCGCCTCGACCGAGTGGATCGTCAGCGCCTTGGTCAGCAACGACGGGCTCTTGAGGAAGGTCCGGGCCGCCTCCGCGATGGCCTGGCCCTTGTAGGCGCGCACGCCCGTGTCCTCGAAGGCGACCGACAGGACCCGGTAGTCGCGGTAGTCGGTGAACGGGTCGAAGGCACCGCCGGCGCTGAAGTCGAACGTCGGCTTGGGGTCGGCCTGGCCGCCGAGCGCCTGCGTGAGGAAGTCGACGTGCGTGGCCTCGTGCTGGGCGAGGGTCGCGAAGACCTCCCGGTCACGCTGCGGGATCAGGCCGTCCGTGTCGAGGCCCTGCGCGTAGAAGTCCGCCTCCAGGTGCTCGAGCAAGAGCGCGAAGTTGAAGACGTCGACAGCCTCGGCCGGCAGCTCGTCGGCGGCCCTGGCGGTCGCGACGCCGGCGGCGAGGAGCAATCCCGCGGCGCCCTGGGCGAGGACGAGCCTCCGTGTCAGGCCCGGGTCGGTCATGTCCGGTTCTCCTTCGGCGCGTTGCGCAGCGCGATCTCCGTCTTGAGGAACGGTCCCGCGAGTTTGAGGACCTCTCCGGGCAGCCGCGCCTCGTCGAAGGCGGCCGGCGCGAAGGCGCCGCTGGAGTCCCCGTGCACGAGGGTGCGGATGGCAGACGCGTGCCGCGCCTCGACGGACACGATCATCCCCGCCGCCTGCACCGGGGCGAGGCCCAGCTTGCCGCGACCGGTGAGGAACTGCGCAGCGCCGTTGTAGGCGGAGACGCCGAGGTCCTCGAAGGTCATGGCGGTCTCGAGCACGCTCTCGCGGTCGGTGAAGTCGACCTTGCCGAAGTCCGGTTCGAGCGCGGGCAGCCCGGCGCGGCCGAGCACCTCCTTGAAGAACGCGGCGTGGACCTGCTCGTGATCGCGGATCGCGCGCAGGGTGCGGATCGCGTCCTCCCCGAGCACCCCCGTCGACTCGTCGATGACACGCGTGTAGAAGGCGGCCTCGAGCTGCTCGAGCGCGTATGCGAAGTTGAGGACGGCGACGTCACCGTCGGCGAAGTCGATCGTCACGCCGCCGGCGGCGCCCCGTGCCGGGGTCGAGCGCGGGGGCGCGGCCGGCTTCTTGTGCGCCGCCGCCGCAGCCGGCGAGCGCGACCGCCGCCGATCCCGCCAGGAACTCCCGTCGCCCCACACCGCTCACACCGAGGCCTCTACCCAGAGTTCTGGAGCGTGAACGTCACGGTTAGGATCGCGCGGTGGCCGAGCCCAGGGTCCAGCAGGCAGTCTTCGCCGGCCGGCCGGTGTACGCGTTCAGGGGCGACCGCGCCGCGCACGAGGCCACCTGGCGGGCGCTCGACCCGCGGTACGAGGGGACGGGGCCGTGCGGGCTGCTGACACTGCTGGACGGGCCGGATCCGGACGCGGAGTGGGCCGACCCGCGGACGCTCTACGCCGGATACGCCGACGACGGCCGCCAGCTGCGCATCGCGTGGTTCACCACGGCGGTGACCCGGCCGCGCGGCGCTCGCCCGGGCGCCGAGCGCGAGGCCCGCGTCCTCCCGTTCGCCACCTCCGGCGTCCCCCGCGAGGCCATCATCCGGATGTGGCTGCGCGAGGGGGTCCTCGGCGAGGAGGAGGCGCAGCGCCGGGTGGACGAGGTGCAGGTCGTCGCCGTCGACCGCGACGGTGCGCCCGTCGGGGTCTGCACCCGCTACCTCCAGCGCAACACGCCAGCTGGGGATGGACCTCTGGCACATCCGCGTGTTCGTGGCCGCGGCGCATCGCGAGTCCGCGGTCGCGGGCACCCTTGCCGTCGGCGCGCGCGACGCGCTGCAGGCCGACTTCGTCGCCGGGCGGGACACGCGCGGCGCGGGCATGGCGATCGTCGTGCAGAGCGCCGTGCTGCAGACCCTGGCCGCGCCGGTGTGGCGGGAGACGCAGGTCGTCCTGATCGACGACCCCGAAGGCGGCTTCCCGGTGCGCGTCTTCTTCTTCCCGGGCGCGCAGGCGCCGTCGCTCTAGGGCAGGGCGAAGGAGCTCGACACCGTCGGGCCCGTCGGCTCGGCGACCTCCGGGAAGCGGTGGGGCAGGACGGCGACGTCGAAGACCTCCTGCACGAGGTCCTCGAAGGCGAGGAAGCCGGCGATCGCGCCCGTGCGCAGGTCGACCATCCACACCCCCGACTGTCGCTCCCGGAGGCGCTGGGCGAGCGGGAGGCCGCCGAAGGTCGACGTCTCGCGGATCTGGGACAGGCCGACGAGCGCCAGGTCACCGAGGAAGGCGAGGCCGCGGGTGAACCCCGGGAGCTCGGCGACGGTCGTCAGCTTCCCCGTGGTGAGGTCGACGGTGGCCAGCGTGCCACGGCCCGACTCGAGCACCCACAGCCGCCCGCCGTGCCAGCGCGGCGAGTGGGGCATGGACAGCCCCGTGGTGATCGCTTCGTTCGTGGCGACGTCGAGCAGCACGCCGCCGTCCGCGCGGGTGTCGCGCCAGCTGCCGGCGGCGTCGCCCGTGCCCAGCGCGGTGACGTACGCGGGCCGGCCGTCGCGCACCGCGAGCCCGTTGAGGTGGCAGCGGTCCTCGTCGGCCAGGCGCGTGATCTGCGGCGGCGCCCAGCGCGGGACGAAGCTGTGGTCGGCGTCGAGGGTGGCCAAGCACGAGAACGCTGTCGCCACCGCCCACAACTCGCCGCCGGCGAAGGCGAGGTCATGGACCGCGATGTCGCCGGTGACGTGGCGGTTGCGCAGCAGGTAGCACGCGTCCTCACCCGCGGGCGCCGCCGCGGGCAGGTCGCGCAGGTCCCAGACCTCCGTGCGCGTGCCCACCGCCATCCGCCCCGGCGCCGTCGCGATGCCCATCGGCTTCTCCACGTCGCGGAAGTGCGTGTTGAGCCCGCCGTCGGGGGCGGCGCGGGCGACCACGAGCTTGCCCGTCTGGTAGGTCGAGATCAGCACGGAGGCGCCGGCGGCCGCCAGCGCCGCGGGGAACGAGGTGGTGGAGACGCTGCTCAGCGGAGCGGCGTCGTCGCCGAGGGCAGCGCGGCGGGCGGCCTCGAACGGCCCGAGCAGCGCCTGGTCGTAGGGGAGGCCGAGGAACGCGCAGACCCGCTCGAGCGCGGGGCGCGGGTCGTCGCCGATCGCCTCCAGCGCGAGCTCCCGCTCGCCGTCGACCACCCGGATCGCCGTCCCACCCGCCTGCGCCACCACCGCGTCGGGCAGCGCGACCTCGATCGCCTCGGCCAGCGTCGAGCTGCCGAAGACGACGATCATTCCGCCGCCGCCGCCCGTCGCAGCGCCGGCGCCACGCGGTAGCGCTCCTCGCCCAGTGCCCGGTGCAGCCCGTCCAGCGTGGCCACCACCTGCGGCAGCCCGATCGCCTGCGCCCACGCGAACGGGCCCCGCGGGTGGGCGACGCCGAGCTCCATCGCCGCGTCCACGTCCGCCGGCGCGCCGCCACCGAAGTACGCCTCGTTGATCAGCTGGCACACGACCCGGCCGCTCACCAGGCCGGGGACGTCCGCCACCTCCGCCGTCTCCATCCCGAGCGCGGCGAACAGCGCCAACGCACGCTCGAAGGCCACGGGATCGGTCCGCGGCGTCCGCGTCAGCTCGACGAGCCCACCGAGCGGCGCGACCGCATGGAACCCCGCCGCGGTCGGGTCCGTCACGTGGAGGAAGTCGTCGCGCACGATCCGCAACGTCGGCCCCTTCGTCGCCGGCCCGAAGGTGATCGTCAGGTCGTCGCCCTCCGGGATCCCCGCCGCCCGCAGCGCCCGCGCCAGCGGCTCGTCGGTGTTCTGAACAATTGCGACTGAGGGGACTGTCCCCTGAGTCGCATCGGTGCGACTGGGGGGACTGTCCCTTTTTCGCGGTCCTTCGCGCGGGTGCACGTACCAGCCCTCGCCGGTCTTGCGGCCGAGGGTGCCGGCGGCGACCTTGCGGGCGGCGAGGGGAGAGGGGCGGTAGCGGGGCTCGCCGAAGGAGGCGCGGTGCATGGACTGGGCCACGGCGTGGTTGACGTCGATGCCGATCAGGTCCATGAGGGCGAAGGGGCCGAGGCGGAAGCCGGCGCCGAGGTGGAGGATGCGGTCGATCGTCTCGACGTCGGCGACGCCCTCCTCCAAGAGCTTCAGGCCCTCGAGGGAGAAGGGGCGGTTGACGCGGTTGACGACGAAGCCGGGGACGTCGGGGGCGTCGATGACGTGCTTGCCCATCGCCTCGGCGGCGGCGCGGGCGACGGCCAGCGCGCCGGAGGAGGACTGCGCGCCGGCGACGAGCTCGACGAGGCGCATCTTGCCCGGCGGGTTGAAGAAGTGCAGGCCGACGACGCGCTCGGGGTCGGGGACGCCCGCGGCGATCTCCGTCACCGACAGGGACGAGGTGTTGGTGGCCAGCACCGCGTCGCGGGGGAGGTCGGCGAGCACCTTGCGCTTGAGCTCGAGGTCCTCCGGAACGGCCTCGATGATCAGGCCGCAGCGCTCGAGGCCGGACGGGTCGGCGTGGGCCTCGACGAACGGGTCGTAGAGGACGCTGCCCTCGACCAGCGCGGCGATGCCGGCGCCCATCGTGCCGGCCCCGACCACGCCGATAGTCTCCGGAGCGCCGATGGGCCGGAGCCTAGACCGCATCGTGATCGTGGGCGCGGGCCTGGCCGGCGTGCGCGCCGCTGCCGAGCTGCGCAAGCGCGGCTTCGAGGGCACGCTGACCATGGTCGGCGACGAGGCCCACCCGCCCTACCAGCGCCCGCCGCTGTCCAAGAAGCTCCTGGCCGGCGAGCAGACGCACGCCGACGTCACCATCAAGGCGCCGGAGGACATCGAATGGCGACTGGGGACGGAGGCGGTCGCGCTCGACACGGCGGGTCGCGTCGTCACGCTCATGGGCGGGGAGGAGCTGGCCTACGACGGCCTCGTCATCGCCACGGGCCGCCGCGCCCGGGCGATGGACGGCGCCCTGACCCTGCGTTCGGTCGACGACGCCCAGCGCCTCAGCGACGCGGTCTCCGACGACACGCGCGTGGTGATCATCGGCGCGGGCTTCGTCGGCTGCGAGGTGGCGGCGACGCTGCGCCAGAAGGGCGTGGAGTCCGTCACGGTCGTCGAGCTCGCCGACCTCCCGCTGACGCCGCTCGGTCCGGAGGCAGGTGCCCGCCTGGCCGAGGTCCACCGTGCGCACGGCGTCGACCTGCGGCTCTCGCACCAGGGCGATCCGCCCGAGGGGGACGTCCTCGTCGCCGCGCTCGGCGCGCTCCCGAACACGGAGTGGCTGGAGGACGCCGGCCTGGAGCTGCACCGCGGCGCGGTGGTCGTGGACGAGAACTGCGTGGCCGCCGACGGCGTGGTCGTCGCGGGCGACGTCGCCGCCTGGCCGCACCCGCTCGCGGACGGCCTCGTCTCCATCGAGCACTTCAACCACGCCGGCGACATGGGCCGCGCGGCGGCCGCGAACCTGCTCGGGGAGCCGGAGCCCTTCACCGCCGTGCCGACCTTCTGGTCCGACCAGTACGACCTGCAGATCAAGTCCGTCGGCTTCTTCACCCAGGCCGATCAGCACGACGTCGTCAAGGACGAGGACGGCGCGATGGTCATCGAGGGCCGGCGCGGCGGGCAGCTCGTCGGCGCGGTCACCATCAACGACAACCGCGCCTGGATCGGCTACCGCCGGGAGCTGTCCGCCTAGTAGGTGACGGGCATGCGCGTGAGCGCGTGCGCCCACGAGGAACCGAGGTGCTCCGGCGGGCCGGCGAGGGCGATGTCCGGCATCCGGCGGCCGACCTCGCGGAAGAGGATCTGCAGCTGCAGGCGGGCGAGCTGGTTGCCCAGGCAGAAGTGGCGGCCGCCGCCGCCGAACGCCTTGTGGTCGGGCTTGGGCCGTGTGACGTCGAACGTGTCCGGGTCGCTGAAGACTGCCTCGTCGCGCGAGGCCGAGCCGTACCAGAGGATCACCTTCTCGCCCTCGGCGATCGCGGTCCCGCCGACCTCCGTGTCCCGCGTCGCCGTCCGCCCGAACCACTGCACGACCGACGTCCACCGCAGCACCTCCTCCACGGCGCCGGGCAGCAGCTCGTCGTCGGCCCGCACGCGCGCCCACGCGTCCGGGTGCTCGAGCAGCGCCAGCATCCCGGTCGCGCTCGTGTTGCGCGTCGTGTCGTTGCCCGCGAAGGCGAGCAGCGCGAAGAACAGCATCATCTCCGTGTCGTCGAGCGACTCGCCTTCGACTTCCGCCGCGCGCAGCCGCCGTACCAGCGTGTCGGCGTCCGAGCCCAGCTGCGCCTGGATCGCCTCGTGCAGGTACCCGGCCATCTCGCCGAACGTGTCCACCGCCGCGTTGGGCTCGCGCGAGCGCTGCCCGGCCTCGATCTGCTCCGTCCAGGCGGAGAAGCGCGGCAGGTCCTCCTCCGGCACGCCCATCATGTGCAGCAGGACGCGCAGGGGGACGGGGACGGCGAGGTCGGCCACGAAGTCGCACCCGCCCGCGTCGATGACGTCGTCGATGGCGCGGGTGACGACGTCCGTGATCATCTCCTCCCAGCGCGCCACCGCCCGGGCGGTGAAGAACGGCATCAGCACCGAGCGGTACTTGTTGTGCTCCGGCGGGTCCTTGTAGAGGATCACGTTGCGGACGAGCTCGAGCGGGGCGACCTGATCGCGCTGGAGGAAGATGCCCTCGCGCGCGGAGGAGAACGTCTCGTGGTCCTTGGAGACAGCGGCGACGTCGGCGTGGCGGAACAGCGACCACACGTGGCCGCCGTGCGGGTTCGGCGTCCTCAGGACGGGCGAATCGCGGCGCAGGCGCGCGAACAGGTCGTGCGGCGGACCGCTCGCGTAGAGGCTGGCGTCTCCGAACAGGTCCATCGCCGCATGTTCGCAAGCCACGACGCGTTCCAGCGTTCATGCGTCGCCTGCTCCCGCTGCTCATCGTGCTGCTCGTCCCGTCGGCCGCCCACGCCGTGCAGCCGTCCTTCGACATCCGCCACGCCGGCGCCGGCCTCCCGGTCGCGCCCGCCGTGAGCGGCACGGTCACCCGCGCGCGCGTCGCGCTCAAGCGCTCGCTCGGCACGGAGGGCGTGCTGCGTCTGGACCCGCTCACGGGCACCCCGCGGATGATCGCGAAGCTCGACGGCTTCCTCTCGGCGCCCGCCACCGGCCGCCCGGAGGCCATTGCGCTCGCCTGGGCGCGCAGCCACCGGTCGCTGCTCGGGATTGCAGGAGCGCGACTTCGCCGGCCTCGAGCTGATCCGCCACGCGACGGCGCCCGACGGCGTCACCAGCCTCGTGTGGGCGCAGACCGCCAACGGCGTCCCGTCGCTCGACACCGGGCTGCGCGCCGCGGTCGACGGCCGCGGGCGCCTGGTGTGGATCGGCGGCTCCCCGCGCCCGGGTCTCAACCGCACCGACACCACGCCGCTGCTGTCGGCGACCGCCGCGCTGAAGGGCCTGAAGGGGACGCCGCTGGGCGCCGTCACCCCGATCCTCGTCAACCTCGGCGACCGCGTCGCCCTCGGCTGGCAGGCGTGGTTGCGCGTGGACTCCGCGCACGTCTACGACGTCATCGTCGACGCGCGCAGCGGGCAGCTGCTGCGCCGGGTCAACCGCGTGCTGAACGCCGGCGCCGTGAAGGCGTGGGACTACTACCCGGGCGCCCCGAAGGGTGGCGAGGCGAAGGCGCGCGACGTCTCCGAAGTACCTGACCGCCACCGACCGCCTCGAAGGGAACAACACCCACGTCTTCACGGACACGCCCGACGACGACCGGCCGGACCCCGGCGACGAGGTCGCTCCCGGCCTGACCGACTACGCGCCCGTCCTCTCGCCCGCTCGGCAACTGCCCGCCGGCCGGCTGCTCGTGGAACCACCTGGTCCCGAACTCGTGGCAGACCAACCTCGCCCAGAACGCGCAGCAGGTCTTCTACTTCGTCAACCACTTCGCCGACCACCTGCGCGAGGCGCCGATCGGCTTCGACGCCGCGTCCGGGCAACTTCGAGGGCGCCGACAAGGTGATGGCCAACACGACGGACGGCGCCGCCACCGCGGTCGTCGTCCCCAACCCGCTGACCAACGCGCTCAACGCGAACATGCTCACGCCGCGCGACGGCCAGCCGCCGCGGATGCAGATGTACCTCTTCGAGCCGCTGCCCGGCCTCGCCCCGGACTTCGCCGACATCAACGGCGGCGACGACGCCTCGATCATCTACCACGAGTACACCCACGGGCTCACGAACCGGCTCGTCATCGGCGGGGACGGCAACGGCGCGCTGATCTCCCCGCAGGCCGGCGCGATGGGGGAGGCGTGGAGCGACTTCTACGCGGAGGACTTCCTCATCAGCCAGGGCTTCGAGACCGACACGGACGCGCCGGGTGAGCTGATCGTCGGGCGCTTCACCGACAACGGCAACAACTCCATCCGCACGGAGGCGGTCGACTGCACGCTCGGCGCCACGGCGGAGCAGTGCCCGCGCGTCGGCGCCGACGACGGCGTCCCGCAGACGGGCGGCTACGCCTACGACGCGTTCGGCAAGATCATCGGCTCGCCCGAGGTCCACGCCGACGGCGAGATCTGGGTGCAGACGCTGATGGAGCTGCGCCGCGCGCTGATCGCCGCCCACGGCGCCGGCGGAGGGGCAGAAGCGCGTGCTGGCGCTGGTGACCGGCGGGCTGCGGCTGTCCCCCGACGAGCCGTCCTACCTGGACATGCGCAACAGCATCCTGCAGGCCGACACCGTCGCCGGGGGCGACGACCACGACCTGATCTGGACGGTCTTCGCGCACCGCGGCATGGGCTACGACGCGCAGTCCACGGACGGCTTCGACGTCGAGCCGGTCGCCGGGTTCGCCAAGCCGCCGGCCGCGAACGCGCCGAAGGGCTCCGTCTCCGGCACGGTCACCGACACCGACACGGGCGCGCCACTGGCCGGCGTCCCGGCCGGCATCTCGGCGTTCTTCAGCCGCCTGGACTCCGACTTCTCCGCCCTCACCGGCGGGGACGGCCGGTTCTCGATCGGCGGGGTCCCGGCCGGCGCCTACGGCAAGGTGCAGATCGGCGGCAACGGCTTCGAGCCGGTCACGCTGGGCAAGGTCACCGTCCCGGCGGGCGGGGACGCCGGCGGCTTCGACGCCAAGCTGCGCCGCAACTGGGCGCTGCTCAACGGCGGGGCCACCATCGCCAGCCGCGACGGTGCCGACCTCGGCTGCGGCCCCGGCTTCGCGCTGGACGCCAACCCCGGCACGGGCTACGAGGTCCCGCCGGACGCCCCGCACGCCTTCGTCGTCAAGCTGCCGGCCCCGGTCGACGTGAAGTCGCTCGTGGTCGACCCGACGGAGAACTGCTTCGACGACGCCTCCTCGGCGCTCGCCGGCTACAAGGTGGAGTTCTCGACCGACGGCACGAGCTACACGACCGCCTCCGAGGGCACGTTCACCTCCGGCGACCGCAAGCCGAACGACCTCGCGTTCCCGGCCGGCGCGGGCGGCGGCGTGCGCTTCGTCCGCATGACCATGAAGTCGCCGCAGGGCCTGGCCGCCGACCCGTCGGGCATGACCTACACGGACTACATGGACATGACGGAGCTGTCGATCTACGGCACCTCGCGCGACAAGAGCGCGCCGCAGATCACGCTCGACGCCGCGAAGAAGAAGGTCCTGCGCGGGCCGAAGGCGACGCTGCGCGGCACCGTGCGCGACGACAACGCCGTGACGCGCGTCACCGCGGCGGGCGGGAGCGTCACCCCGGACGCGAACGGTCGCTTCGGCGTGCCGGTGACGTTGAGGAAGGGCTCGAACGCGCTGACGGTCGACGCCTACGACGCGTCGCAGAACCACGCGACGGCCACGCTGAAGGTGAAGGCCGACCTGAAGCAGCCGACGCTGCGGCGCGTGCGGGCGCGACGCGTCGCCGGCGGGGTCCGGGTCACCGGGCGGGTGCACGACGACACCGGCATCCGCAAGCTGCGGGTGCACGGCAAGCGGGTGAAGGTCCGCCGCGGGCGCTTCGCGGTCACACTGCGGGCGAAGCGGCGCGTGAAGGTCGTCGCGATCGATCGGGCCGGGCGCCGGGCCCGGCTGGTCCGCAGGGTCAGCGGGCGCGCTTGATCGTGTAGAGGTTGGCGTCGGCGCGGGCGACGAGCGCATCCAGCGTCTCGTTGCCGGTCCACTGCGCGGCGCCATAGGAGACGCCGACCGCCTCCGGGCACGCGGCCTTCAGGCGGTCGGCGGCGACCCGCGCCTCCGGCAGCGGCGTCCCGACCAGCAGGCACGCGAACTCGTCGCCGCCCCAGCGCACGAGCACGTCGGGCGCACGTACCAGCGGCAGCCAGCGCGCACCGATCTCGCGCAGGACGGCGTCGCCGGCCACGTGCCCGTCGCGATCGTTGACGGCCTTGAAGCCGTCGAGGTCGAACAGGACCACCGTCACCGGGTCGTCGAGGCGCTGGGCGCGGCTCATCTCGATCGCGGCGCGGTCCTCCCAGTAACGGCGGTTGCCCAGCCCCGTCAGCGGGTCGCGGTTGACGAGCCGCTCGATCTCGCGCGTGGTCGCCCGCAGCTCGACCTCGTCGGCGATGATCCCGCCCAGGTCGTCCATCGCGGCCTCGTCGCGCGCGGACCATTCGCGGGGCTGGTCGTCGAGGGCGCACAGGGCGCCGAGCACGTGGCCGCCGGGTGCGCGCAGCGGGACGCCGAGGTAGGCGATCACGTGGTCCTCGGTCACGCCCAGGTTCCCGACCATGCGGGCGTCCTCGCGCGAATCCGTGACGACGAACCGCTCGCCGCCGGTGACCACGTGCTGGCAGAAGGAGTTCGACAGCGGGACGACGGACTGGGTGGCGAAGCGCGGGTTGGTGCTGGCGCCGGCGATGGTCGCCTGGCGCTCGTCGTCGACGAGGTTGACCACGACCGTGCGCACGCCGAGGATCGCGCTCGCCAGGCGGGAGATGCGCTCGAGGGCCTCGAGGCTCACCTCGCCGATGAGCCCGGTCGCGCGCAGGGCGGCGAGGCGCTCCGGATCGTCGAGCGCCTGCCCGCTCATCGATCAGGCGGTCAGCCAGCTGCGCGGGTTGGTCTCGAAGACCTGGCGCTCGACGTCGTCGTCCCAGACCCCGGCCTCGCGCAGGCGCGGGAGCACGTGGTCGAACGGGTACGCCATGCCCCACTCGGGGTTGACGATGCCCGAGCCCATGAGCTGCTCGACGACCTCGGCGGGGAACCAGTCGATGGACGTGGCGTAGTCGGAGCCGATGAAGATGCGGTCGACGTAGCCGCGGCTGAGCAGCTCGATGGTCGTCCGGTCGCGCTTCTCGTCGTCGAGGAACATCGGCAGGCCGTAGCGGTCCAGGCCGATCCACACGCCCGCGTCAAGTAGCTCCTCGATGTAGGCGAGGTCGTCCGTGTCGCCCGTGTGGGCGATCTGGATCTTCTTCGGGTCCACGCCCTCCTCGAGGAGGATCTTGACCTGCTGGGGGCCCGTGCCGGAGGCCGGGCGCGAGTGAGCCATGATCGGCGCGCCGGTGCGCAGGCTCGCGCGAGCGCAGGCGCGGTGGAGCTTCTCGACGTTCTCCGTGATCCCCGGCTCGTCGGCGGCGCACTTGAGGAAGTGGGCCTTGACGTCCGTGCCCTGCATCCCCTGCTCGATGTCGTGCACGAACATCTCGGCGATCGCGTCGGCGTCGCGCGCGCCGTAGAAGTGGGGGAGGTAGTCGTAGGTGTAGACGCCCGTGCAGGCCACGAGCTGGATGCCCGTGCGCTCGGCGACCTGCTGCATGAACGTCGCGCTGCGCCCACCGAACATCGCGGTCGGCTCGACGATGGTCTTGACGTCGTGCGCCAGCACGGCCTCCACCTGCTCGACGGCGTCCGTGAGCTGCTGGTCGGCGTCGTACCAGTCCGGCCACTGCTCGCTGACGGCCTCGTCGACGAAGCGGACGTGCTCGTGGATGCAGGTCCGGCCGAGCGCGTCGGCCTCGATCGGCCCGGTGACGGTCTGGATGCTCATGCGACCTTTGTCCTCTCCTGCTTGAAGGCGGTCTGGGCGATGGCGTCGACCACCCGCTCCGGCGCATCCCAGAACGGGGTGTGGCCGGCCTTGACCAGGTTCACGAACTTCGCCTCCGGCAGGCGCTCGCGGAAGAACGGCTCGTGCTTGTCCTGCGGCAGGACGCGGTCCGTGTCGCCCCACACGATCGTCACCGGTACGTCGATGCGGTCGAGCCCCTCCAGCTTGCGGTCGTTGGCGCCGAAGGCCTCGATGAAGGACGCGAAGACGGGCGTGTCGGCGAAGGACTGCGACATCGCCACGGCCTCGTCCGGGCTGATCCGCGAGCCGTTGACCATCTGGTCGCGCATGGCGACGGCCCGCAGGCCTGGCGACGCCATGATCCGGGCCACCAGGCGCGCGCTGCGCCTCGCGGCGCCGTGGGAGCGCCGGAACTGCCGGCCGATGCGCTTGAGCTCGCGCTCCATGCCACCGCCCGTGGGGGCGCCGGCGGGCGAGATGGCGGTGACCGTCAGCGCCCGCCCGCGCGCGGCCATCTCCAGCGCGAGCTGACCGCCCATGGACCAGCCGGCGATGTGCGCCTTCGTCCAGCCCACCTCGTCCAGCATCGCCTCGAGCCCGTCGAGGATGTCGTCGAGCGTGCCGCCGTCGGGGAGGTCGGGGCCGCCCGTGTGGCCGCCGACCGTCGGGGCGAGGACGTCGAACTGGTCCTCGAGCAGCCCGATCACGGGCCCCCACGCGCGCCACGTCCCCGTGAAGCCGTGGATGAGGAGCAGCGGCGGGCCGTCCCCGCCGCGGTGGTGATCGGCGAGGGCGCTCACTGCTGCTGGAGCTTGTAGTTCACGTTGCCCTTGTCGTCCTTCTGCGTGACCTTGACGATCGCCTTGTCCTTGCCGCTGACGGCGTCGCAGTCGAAGGTGCCGCCCTTCTTGCCGACGATGATCTCCGGGCAGGTCACCTTGACGTCCTTGGCGCCGACCTGCTCGCCGATGTTCTTGGCCATCAGGTCCTCGAGGTTCGCGGAGTGCACGAAGGGGGCGCTCACGCGGACGTTGCCCTGGTCGTCCTTCTCGGTGATGAGCGCCTTGCCCGAGGTGCCGTCGGCGCCGGTGACCGTGCACTCGAACGTCTCGCCCTTCTTGGCGGTCAGCCCGCTCGGGCACTTGACGGACTTCACGTCCGCGCCGACCTGCGCGGTGACCGTCTTGTCGATGAACTTCTCGGCCTTGTCGGTGTCGATGGACTTGGCGCAACCGGCCAGGGCGAAGGCGGCGACGAGAGGCACGACGAGAGCAAGACGGGAGCGCATGGCGCGATGCTATCGTCGAACCCGTTATTGGCGCACCGCCAACAACCACACGAGTCCGGCTCGACCACGACGAGCGCCGCGAGCAGATCCTCGCGGCGGCGCGCCGCCTGTTCGCCGATCGCCCGCCGGCGGAGGTCTCGGCGACCGACATCGCCCGGGAGGCCGGCGTCGCCCGCGGGCTGCTCCACCACTACTTCGACGGCAAGCAGGACCTGCACCGCGAGGCCGTCCGCTCCATGCTGCGCTACCCGGCCGTCCCCGAGGGGGACATCTCGGACGCGATCGAGGGCTGGCTCACGATGGTGTCGCGCAACCGGGCCGCGTGGCTGGCCGCGCTGGCCGCGACCGACCCGGAGATCGCGGCCGTCGTCGAGGACGCGCGTGACGAGGCCGTGCAGCGGCTGCTGGCCCGCTTCGGTGGCGACGCGTCCCTTCGCCCCGTGCTGCGCGCCTACTCCGCCTTCGCCGAGCAGGCCACCGTCGAGTGGCTCGTCCGCCGTCGCCTCACCCGGCGCCAGACCCATGACCTTCTCCTTTCCACCCTCACCCATCTGACCGGAGGACCCCGACCATGATCGAGCTCACCAACGAGCAGCAGGACTTCGTCGCGGCGGTCCGCGACTTCTGCCAGCGCGAGTGCGGCACCCGCGAGCAGCGCGACAAGCTCACCAACGGCGGTCGCCACCCGCACAACCAGGACCTCTACAAGCAGATGGCCGACCTCGGCTGGCTCGGCGTGGCGACGCCCGAGGAGTACGGCGGCGCCGGCGGCGGCCTCGTCGACATGTGCCTGTTCCTGGAGGAGACGACCCGCGGCCTCGCGCCCATCGGCGGCTTCGGCGTCACGGAGATCGTCGGCGGCGCCTACCAGCGCTTCGGCACCGACGAGCAGAAGGAGGCGATGCTCACGGGCATCGTCGCCGGCAACGTCGAGGCGATCGCCATGTCCGAGCCCGAGGCGGGCTCCGACGTCGGCGCGCTGAAGTGCCGGGCGGAGCGCCAGAACGGCTCCTACGTCCTCAACGGGCAGAAGACGTGGATCTCCGAGGCGCACCTGGCCGAGCACATCCTCATCGTGTGCCGCACGGACAACTCGGGCTCCAAGCACGAGGGCATGTCCATGATCAGCGTCCCGCGTGAGGCCGACGGTGTCGACATCCGGCCCATCGAGACCATGGGTGGCGAGATCGTCAACGACGTCTTCCTCACCGACTGCGAGGTCCCGGCGGAGAACCTCCTCGGCACGGAGAACCAGGGCTGGCTGCAGCTCATGGCCGGCCTCAACGTCGAGCGCCTGATCCTCGCGGCGATCATGCTCGGCGCCGCCGAGCGCACCTTCGACGACCTGCTCGGCTACCTCAAGGAGCGCAAGCAGTTCGGCCGGCCGATCGGCTCCTTCCAGGCGCTCAAGCACCGCGTCGCCGACCTCGCGACGGAGATCGAGTGCTGCAAGCTCCTCACCTACGACGTCGCCCGCAACGTCGACAAGGACCCCTCGAAGATGTTCCCGCGCGAGGCGTCGATGGCGAAGCTCAAGTGCACGGAGGTCGCCCGCAAGGTCTCCCTCGAGGGCATGCAGATGATGGGCGGCTACGGCTACGCGACGGAGTACGACATGGAGGGCCACGTCCGGCGCGCCCTCGTCGGCACGATCTACGGAGGGACCAGCGAGATCCAGCGCGAGATCATCGCCAAGACGCTCGGCCTGTGACAGGGTGGCGGGATGAGGCGCCTCCTCGTCCTGCTGCTGACCTTCGCCTCACCGGCGACCGCGCTCGCCGGTGAGCAGGCCTTCACCTACACAGGCGCGGAGCAGACGTTCGTGGTGCCCGCGGGCGTGACGAGCGTCCACGTCGTCGCCGTCGGCGCGCCGGGCGGTGGCGCCGGCGGGGCCGGCGGCACGGCGACGGCCGACCTGGCCACCTACGGCGGGGAGCAGCTGTTCGTGGCCGTCGGCGGGGCCGGCACGGCCGCGAGCGCGACCCCTTACCCACCCGCGACCTTCAACGGGGGCGGGGCAGGCGGGTCCTACGACCCCGTCTCCGCCTCCGGTGGCGGCGCCAGCGACGTGCGGACGATCTCCCGGGCGGCCGACGCGACGCTCGAGTCGCGGGTGGTCGTGGCGGGCGGCGGAGGCGGCGGCGGCAACATCGGCAGCGGCGGCGCCGGCGGCGGCCTCGCCGGGGCTGCCGGCCAGACCACCACCCAGATGACGGCGGGGTGCTTCCCGGGCGGGTTCGGGCGCGGCGGCACGCAGGCGGCCGGCGGCGCTGCCGGTCCCTCGCCGGACGGCGTCCCGCAGCCCGGAACCTTCGGCTCCGGGGGCTCCGGCGGAACCGCCGACGGCGGTGGTGGCGGCGGCTGGTGGGGCGGCGGCGCCAGCGCGAACTGCAACGGCGCCGGCGGGGGTTCCGGGCACTTCGGGCCGGGGACCTTCAACACGCTCTTCGGGACCGCGAAGACTCACCGACCCCGCGCAGGTGACGATCAGCTACGCCGACCCGGTCGCACCGCAGCCGAGCCCGACGCCCACCGCGAGCGCGACACCCACCCCCGGCCCCGCGCCCGACGTGACCATCACCAAGCGTCCGAAGGCAACGATCAGGACGCGGGCGAAGCGGATCAAGGTCCGCTTCTACTGGAGCGTCACGGACGAGCGCGCGACCTTCCGCTGCACGCTCGACGGCGGCAACAGCGCCGCGTGCGACTCCGGTCGCAGCTACCGGGTGAAGGCCGGCAAGCACACGTTCTCCGTCGTCGCGACGCTCAACAGCGTGCGCGACCCGACGCCCGCGACGGCCGCCTTCACCGTCAAGAAGTCCAGAAAGAAGAAGCGCCGCTAACAGCGTTCGCGAGTCCCGTCGAGAACCCCTCCCATGGGGGAGCGGGAGCAGGGCGATCACGGGACATGGCTGTGTCCGACGCCGTTCGACAGGACGCGTCTGCTGGACATGGAGGCACGGCTGTCGCGCCAGCGGGCGCTGATGTACGGGGCCCTCGCGGCCGCGATGACGATGTGCGGACCGACGCTCGGGTGGTGGGTCCTCGCGCCGCTCGCGGTGGTGGTCGCGTCCTACTTCATCCTGCAGCCGAAGATCGCCACCTCCGAGCGGCCTGAGTACATCGTCGCCACGACGGTCGGCATCGCGCAGGTGATGATCGGCGTCGGCATCGCCCTCACCGGCGGGCCCGACAGCCCGGCGATCCCGCTGCTGCTCCTGCCGATGGTCACGCTGCCGGCCCGCTTCGGCACGCACGGCGTCCAGGCCGGCATGGGTGCCTCGCTCGTCATCCTGACGGGGTCGACGCGTGGGCGTCGACCCGAGCGCCTTCTTCGCGCACCCCGAGAACGTCGTCATCGCCATCGCCGCGCTCATCGGCCTCTCCGTGTTCGCGGACGGGCTGCGCCGCGCCGAGGTCGAGTCGCGCTCGGACTCCTCGCAGGACCCGCTCACCGGGCTGCTCAACCGCAAGGCGCTCGACGACGCACTTCGCCGAGATCGCCAAGCAGGCCGAGATGACCGGCCGCGACGTGACGATGGTGCTGATGGACCTCGACGGCTTCAAGGCCGTCAACGACGAGCACGGCCACTCGCGCGGCGACGCCGTCCTCCGGGACGCGGCCAACGTGCTGCGCGCGAACCTGCGCACCTTCGAGCTGCTCTACCGCGTCGGCGGGGAGGAGTTCCTCGTCCTCATGCCGGGCGTCGACCGGCAGGGCGGGCGGATCGTGGCCGACCGGCTGCGGGTCGGCGCTCGAGCACGGCGCGGCCGGGGGAGCTCGAGGTGACGGCGTCCTTCGGCGTCGCCATGGCGACGGGCACCGCCGGTCGCCTTCGACCCGCTCTTCGACGCCGCCGACCAGGCCCTGTACCGCGCCAAGGACGAGGGGCGCAACCGCGTCATCCTCGCCGCGGAGCTGCGCCCGGACTCCGCGTCGGGCCCGGTCGCCCAGGCGGCGCCGGTCGCGGTGCGCTCCGCCACCGCCTTCTAGGCGAGCGCGCGGATGACCGTGTCGGCCAGGCGGCGGCCCGCGGAGGGTGAGGACGGCGCGGTCCGCCGTCGGGCTCGAGCAGCCCGTCGCCGCGCAGCTCGGCGAGCTGCGCGCTGTCGTAGTCGGTCGTCGGGAGGCCGTCGCGGCGGCGCAGGCCGAGCATCGTCGTCTCCAGCCGCCGCTGCTGCGGCGTCAGCGTCTCCCGGCCCGCGAAGGGCAGCTCGCCGGCCGCGACCGCGCGGGCGTGCGCGTGCGGGTGGCGGTGCGTCCAGAAGCGCTCGCCGCCGACGTGGCCGTGCGCGCCCGGGCCGATCGCCCACCAGTCCCCGCCGCTCCAGTAGCCGAGGTTGTGCCGGCACTGCGCCTCCGGCGTCGCCGCCCAGTTGCAGATCTCGTACCAGTGCAGGCCCGGCTGACGTCAGCGTCTCTTCTGCGATCTCGTAGCGGTCGGCGAGGGCGTCCTCGTCGGGCATGGGGACCTTGCCCGAGCGGACCTGCGCGCGCAGACGCGTGCCCGGCTCGACGACGAGCGCGTAGGCGCTGACGTGGTCGGGCTCCGCGCTCAGCGCGGCCTCGAGGGACGCGCGCCAGTCGTCGTCGGTCTCGCCCGGGGTGCCGTAGATGAGGTCCAGCGAGACGTGCTCGAAGCCGGCGCGGCGGGCCGCCCGCGCCGCGCGCCTCGGCGGCGCCGGGCGTGTGGCGCGCTCGAGCGTCGCGAGCACGTGCGCGCGGGCGCTCTGCATGCCGATGGAGACGCGGGTGACGCCCGCCGTCGCGCAGGGCGGCCAGCTTGCGCTCGTCCACCGTCTCCGGGTTGGCCTCGATGGTGATCTCGGCACCCGGCAGCGGGTCCAGCGCGGCGATGATGCGGCCGACGTCGGCCGGGTCGAGCAGGGTCGGCGTCCCGCCGCCGATGAAGATCGTGTCGGGCCGGCGGTCGGGCATCAGCGCGATCTCGGCGACGGCCGTGTCCGCGTACCCGGCCGGCTCGTCGGCGCGCGGGACGTAGGTGTTGAAGTCGCAGTAGCCGCAGACGCTGAGGCACCACGGGACGTGCACGTAGACGCCGAAGCTCACGAGTACGTTCTACTCATGCTCGAGCGCGACGTCGCCCACGGCATCCACCGCGTCGAGGACGCCTACACCAACTGGTACCTCGTCGAGGACGAGGGGAAGGTGACCATCGTCGACTGCGGCCTGCCCGCCAGCTGGGCCGGTCTGCCCGGGCACCTGCAGGCGATCGGGCGCACCGCCGACGACGTCGAGGCGGTCGTCCTCACTCACGCGCACCCCGACCACATCGGGTTCGCCGAGCGCATCCGCACCGAGTGGGACGTCCACGTCTGGCTGCACGAGCGCGACCGCTCGCTGAGCCGGCACCCCTTCCGCTACGAGACGGAGCACTCCGTCGCCCGCCACCGCAACCTCCACGTGCTGCGCGTGGGCGTGGCGATGGCGCGGGCGGGCGCGCTGAAGACGCAGCCGATCGGCGACGTGCGCGCCTTCACCGCGCGGCGAGCAGGAGCTCGACGTGCCCGGCCGGCCGCGTCCCGTCTTCACGCCCGGCCACACGCACGGCCACACCGCGTTCGCGTTCCCCGACCGCGGCGCGATCATCGTCGGCGACGCGCTCGCCACGCTCGAGCCCTACACGGGCAAGCGCGGGCCGCGCCTGGTCTCCGGCGCCGCCAACGCCGACGACACCGCCGCCATGGCGTCCCTGCAGCGCATCGCCGAATGCGGCGCGAGGACCGTCCTCGTCGGGCACGGCCCGCCGTGGACCGGCGGCGCCCAGGAGGCCGTCGACCGCGCGCGCGAGCACGCGGCTGCCTAGCGTTGTCGAGCATGGACAACGTCGAGCGCCTCGCCCACCTTGCCGTCACCGTGGGGGCCAACGTCCAGCCCGGCCAGATCGTCGCCGTCAGCTGCTCGCCGGGCAAGGAGGCGCTGACCCGCGCCGTCGCCGTCGAGGCCTACAAGGCGGGCGCCAAGTTCGTCGACGTCGGCTGGTACGACCCGTGGGTCAAGCGCGCCCGGATCGAGTTCGCGCCGGACGACACGCTCGAGTTCGTCCCGTCCTGGTACGGCCAGCGCGCGCTCGGCCTGGGCGACGAGCGGGCCGCGCGCATCGCGTTCTCCGGCCCCGTCGCCCCGGGCCTGCTGAGCGACCTCGACCCCGTCCGCGCCGGCCGCGACAAGCTGCCCTCCGTCAAGGAGAACTCGAAGGTCCTGTCGGAGTCGACGACCAACTGGACCGTGCTGCCCGGCCCCGACGACGTGTGGGCGCGAGCTCGTCTACCCCGACCTCGCGCCGGACGCAGCGCTCGACAAGCTGTGGGAGGACGTCCTGCACATCCTGCGCCTCGACGAGGCCGACCCCGCCGCGGCCTGGAGCGCCCGCAAGGACGAGCTCGTGGGCTCGGCCGAGCGGCTGTCGCGCGCGCGGCTTCGACGCCCTGCACTACGAGGGCCCCGGCACCGACCTCACCATCGGCCTGCTGCCCGGCCACCGGTGGCTGTCGGGCGGGATGGAGACCGTCGAGCGGCATCTTCCACATGGCCAACCTGCCGACGGAGGAGACCTTCACCTCACCCGACCCGCAGCGCGCCGACGGCGTCGTCACCTCGACCAAGCCGCTCGTCCTGCGCGACGGCACCGTCGTCCGCGACCTCGTCGTCCGCTTCGAGGGCGGCCGCGTGGTCGAGGTCACCGCGTCCGAGCGCCCAGGACACCCTGCGCACGATCATCGCCACCGACGAGGGCGCCGCCCGCCTCGGCGAGTGCGCCCTGGTGGACGCCTCCGGGCCGCATCGGGCCGCTCGGCACGGTCTTCTACGACACGCTGCTCGACGAGAACGCCGCGTCGCACCTCGCGATCGGCGTCGGCTTCCCGGAGACGGTGGAACGCCGTCACCTGCGCGACCGCGTCAACGAGTCCGAGATCCACATCGACTTCATGATCGGCTCGCCCGGAGCTGAGCGTCACGGGCGTCTCCGCCGACGGCGACCGCACCCCGGTGCTCGTCGGCGGCGAGTGGCAGATCTAGGGGACTCAGCGCCACCAGGCGCCGAGGACGCGCCGCCAGTTGCCGAAGGCGAGCGCATCGACCTCCGCGTCCGTGAAGCCGCCGGTCCGGAAGGCCTCGAGCAGCCGCGGGAGGCCGGCCGCGTCGAGGCCGGCGGGGACGGTGGCGCCGTCGAAGTCCGATCCGAGGGCGACGTGCGCGATGCCGATGCGGTCGCGCACGTACCGGGCGTGCTCGACGATGAGGCTCAGCGGGGTGTCCGGCTCGTCGGCGAAGTCCGGGCGCAGGAACTTGCAGGCGAAGACGATGCCGACCAGGCCGCCGGTCTCGCCGATGGCGTCCAGCTGCGCGTCGGTGAGGTTGCGCGAGGCGGGGCAGAGCGCGTGCACACCGGAGTGACTCGCGACCAGCGGCCCAGGCTTCAGGGCCGCCACGTCCCAGAAGCCGGCCTCGTTGAGGTGGCTGAGGTCGACGAGGATGCCGAGCTCGGCGCAGCGCCGCACGAGCGCGCGGCCGGCGTCCGTCAGCCCCGGCCCGACGTCGGGCGAGGAGGGGAAGCGGAACGGCACGCCGCTGGCGAAGGCGTTGGCCCGGCTCCACACGGGCCCGACGACGCGCAGCCCCGCCGCGTACCACAGGTCCAGCGCTTCGAGACCGGGTCGATCGCCTCCGCGCCCTCCAGCCCGAGGACCGCGACCGGACCCTCCGCGTCCAGGTCCGTCGCGTCGCGGGCAATGCGCAGGTGCCCGGCGCGCTCGAGCGCGAGCAGGCGGCCGGCGGCGCGGGTGGCGTACCCGGCGGCGCTCGCCTGATCGATCGGCGCGGCGTAGGGCACCTCCCGCGCCCCGTCGGCCTCCACCGTCTCGTGGTCGGCGCCCGGGGTCCGTGAAGACGGCGAAGATCCCGCCCCGCATCCCGCCCGCGCGCATCCGCGGAGGTCGATGTGCCCGCCGGCCGACCCGTCACCAGGTCGGCGTGATCGGCCCGCGTGATGGCGTCGTTGTGCCCGTCGAAGACCATCGGTCGGCTCAAGCTACCCTCCCCGGCTGTCCCGGAGAGGTGCCGGAGCGGCTGAACGGGCACGATTGGAAATCGTGTGACGGCAGAAATGTCGTCCGAGGGTTCGAATCCCTCTCTCTCCGCTAACCGCTGAGCGGGGCGCGCGCGACGAGCATGAGCTTGCGCGGGCGGGACACCGTGGCGCGGCCGGGCGCGTAGCCGTCGCGCTCGATCTGGCGCAGGATCTCGCGGTACATCACGGCGGCGGCGCGGACGGCGGCACGGCCGCGCCGCAGGTGGCGGATGCCGCCGATGCCCTGGTCGTAGAGGGCGTCGGCGCGGGCGATGTGGCGGCGGAAGACGTCCTCCCGGTCCTCGCCGGCGAGCAGGTCGGGCAGGTAGGTGCGGCCGTCGGCGCGGTCCTCGTCGACGTCGCGGAGGATGTTGGTGCGCTGCATCGCGCAGCCCAGGGCGGCGGCCGCGTGGTCGGCGTCCGCGCTGTCCGTGCCGAGCACGGACGCCATGACCACGCCGACGGTCCCGGCGACGCGGTAGCAGTAGGTCTCGAGGTCGGCCTCCGTCCGGATGGGGACGCCCTCGAGGTCGGTGCGCATGCCCGCGCAGAAGTCGAGGATCGGCTGCCGCGGCACGTCGAGGGCGGCGAGCAGGCGCGCCTCGCGGGTCAGGGCCGGGCCGCCGCGCGCCCAGTCCTCCACGGCGGTGATCGCCGCGTCCGCGCCGGGATCGCCGTCGTCGACGAGGTCGTCGAGCGTCCGGAAGACGAGGTAGAGGCGGTAGACGTCGTCGCGGACGGAGCGCGGGAGGAAGCGGCAGGCGAGGGCGAAGGTGCGCGCGACGGAGCGCGTCGTCTCCCGCGCCTCTTCCAGCAGCGGGTCAGACCGCCGCATGGACTCGCTGGTGATCGGCGAGGACGAGCCCGGCCGTCACCTCGGCGCCGAGCACGACCCCGGGGATGCCCGGCGCCCGGATGCGTCCCGGCGCCGACGTGGTAGAGGCCGGCGACGCGGTCGTCGCGGTTGTGCTGGCGGAAGTAGGCGGACTGGTGCAGGGTCGGCTCGGGGCCGAAGGCGTTGCCCTGCCACGCGCCGAGCCGGTCGCGGAAGTCCGTCGGGGACATCTGGCGCTCGAAGACGATCGACTCGCGCAGGCCCTCGAGCCCGTAGGTCCCCTCCAGGTGGTCGAGCAGCCAGCTCGCGCAGGTCGGCCTGCTCGCCGCCGAGGTGGGGGACCGGCAGCAGGACGCACAGCGAGTCGCCGCCGGGCGGGGCCATGGCGTCCTCCGTGCGCGTCGGGCGCGTGGATGTAGACGGAGCACGTCTTCGGCAGCCGGCCGCGGCGGGTGACGTCGCGGACGAAGCCCTTGTAGTCGCTGCCGACGAGCAGGTGGTGATGGCGCAGCTGCTCGAAGCGGCGGTTCAGGCCGAGGTAGAGCAGGAAGCAGGACATGGTCGGCCGCAGCCGGCGGACCGGCGGCCGATTGCCGAGCAGCTCGTGGACCTGCAGGGCGTCCGTGTTGGAGACGACGATGTCGGCGGGGACGCGCTCGCCGCCGCGGGTGCGCACGCCGGTGACGCGGCCGCCGGCGGTCTCGATGCGCTCCACCGGGTCCCCGCAGCGGACGTCGAGGGCGCGGGCCATCGCCTCGATCACGGAGTAGACGCCACCGTCGGCGTACCAGACGCCGTCGAGGAACTGGAGGTAGACGAGCGCGCCGTAGATGGCCGGGACGCGGTGCGGGTCGCCGCCGATGAACAGCGAGTGGAAGCTCATCGCCTCGCGGATGCGCGGGTGCTCGAAGTGCCGGGCGACCATGCGGCTCAGCGGCAGCGCGGCGCCGAGGCGGACCATGCTCGGGACGAAGCGCGCGAGCTCGCCCGGGGTCTGGAACGCCCGCCGGCCGGCGCCGAGGATGCCCTGCTCGTAGATGGGGCGCAGCGTCTCCATGAAGGGCTCGAAGGCGCGTGCGTCGTGGGCGGAGAAGCGGGCGATCTCGTCCGGCATCCGCGACGCGCTCGGTGAAGTCGAGGTGGCGGTCCTCGTTCTCCCAGTGGAGCCGGTAGAAGGGGTCGAGGCGGCGGAGCGCGACCTCCGAGTGGAAGTCGAGGCCGCCGGCGGCGAACGCCTCCTCCAGCACCCAGGGCATGGTGATCAGCGACGGCCCGGTGTCGAAGGTGAAGCCCTCCTCGCGGATGCGGCCCGCGCGGCCGCCAGGGGTGTCGGCGCCCTCGAGGACGGTGACGTCGTAGCCCGGCGCCCTGGAGGCGCAGCGCGGCGGCCAGCCCGCCCAGGCCCGCTCCGATGACGACGACGCGGCTCATGCGATGTGGTCTGCCCCGAGCGGCGGCGGAAGCAGGCGCGCCGGCGGCCCATGTGGCGATGCGCAGCTGGCGCAGGATGGTCGCGAGCGCGTCGTCCGCGCGGCCGTCCTGCGCGGCGAGCAGCAGCGGCCGGGCGATGGCGGCGAGGTCGGCGCCGAGGGCCAGGCACTTCGCCACGGCGACGCCGTCGGCGATGCCGCCCGAGGCGATCAGTGGGATGCCCGGGGCCACGGCGAGCGCGCGGGCGGTGGGCACGCCCCAGTCGGCGAAGGCGGCCGCGACGGCGCCGGTGGCCGCGTTGCGCCGGCCCTCGACCAGCGCCCAGTTGGTCCCGCCGGCCCCGCCGACCTCCACCGCGGCCACGCCGGCGGCGGTGAGCGCGAGGACGTCCTCGGGGTCCATGCCGAAGCCGACCTCCTTGGCCACGACGGGGACGGGGGCGAGCGCCTCCACGGTCGCCGTGATGCGGTCGAGGACGTCGCCGAAGTCGGGGTCGCCCTCGGGCTGGACGGCCTCCTGGATCGGGTTGAGGTGCACGGACAACGCGTCGGCGCCCGTGAGCTCGAGGAGCCGCACGGCCTCGCCGGGATCGAGGCCGACGCCGCCGAGGTTGGCCAGCAGCAGCGGCGGGACGGACCGCGCCGACGTAGGTGTCCAGCAGGGAGGGGTCCTTGAGCAGAGCGCGACCGGAGCCGAGCGCCATGGCCAGCCCGTGGCGGGCCGCCGCGCCGGCCAGCGCGGCGTTGATGGCGATCGCCTCCGCCGTCCCGCCCGTCATCGCGCCGATCATCACGGGCGCCCGAGCGTCCGTGCCCAGGAAGCTCGTGTGCAGCGCGACGGCGTCCAGGTCGCGGCCCGGCAGGGCGCGGTGGCGCAGGCGGATCGCCGTCCAGCCCGGTCGGGCTCGCGTGCAGGACGCCCGGCCCGGCGGCGTCCCGCAGATGGTCGGCCTTGCGGTCTGCGATCACACCCGGCGTACGGGCGCCACTGCCGGGCGGCGATGATGTCGGGCGTGCAGATCGTGCTCGGAGCCGGCTTGTCGGGCCTCAGCCTCGCCGTCGCCCTCGTGCGCGCGGGCGTGCGCGAGGAGATCCTCGTCATCGACCGGCGCACGGACTTCGGCCACGACCGCACCTGGTGCACCTGGGCGGCCCCCGACACGCCCGTTCCTCGACCTCGCCACCCACCGCTGGCCGACCTGGGAGGTCCGCACGGAGCGCGGCACCGCCCGCGCCACCTCGTCGCCGCCGCCCCTACGTCCACCTTCCGTCCGACGTCTTCTACGCCGCCGCCCTCGACATCCTCGACCGCGCTCCCAACGTCCAGCTCGAGCTCGGCACCACCGTCCTCGAGGTCGGCGACGGCTGGGTCCGCACCGACACCGGCAACCTCACCGGCCTCGTCCACGACGGCCTCGCGCGAAAGGGGGTCAGACCCTCCTTTCGCAGACGTTCCTGGGGTGGGAGGTGGAGACGGAGGACGCGGTGTTCGATCCGGGGGTGGCGACGCTGATGGACTACCGGACGCCGCAGTTCCCGGGCGGGGTGCACTTCGTCTACACGCTGCCGTTCTCGGCGACGCGGGCCTTGGTGGAACACACGTCGTTCGCGCCGGAGGGGGTGCCGGCGGCCGAGCGGGAGGCGGCGATGCGGGCGCACCTGCCGGACGCGTTCGAGGTCGTGCGCAAGGAGCGCGGGCGGCTGCCGATGGACGCGACCCCGGTCTCCGCGTTGCCGTTCCCGCGGACGACGGCGATCGGGATCGCCGGCGGGGCGCTGCGGGCCTCGAGCGGCTACGCGTTCTCACGGGTGCAGGCGCACTCGCAGGCGATCGCCAAGGCGGTGGCCGCGGGGACGCCGCTGCCGGCGCGGGCCGGGCTGCGCCGCCGCGGCGCGCTCGACGCCGTCTTCCTGCAGGCCATGGCCGCCGATCCGGGCGCGTTCCCCGAGTACTTCCGCACCCTGGTCGAGCGGGTGCCCGCCGACGCCTTCGCACGCTTCATGTCCGACCACTCGACGCCGCTCGACGAGGCACGGGTGATGGCGGCGCTGCCGACGAGCCCGTTCGCCCGTGCCGCTGCGTCAGCCGGCCGGGAAGCGGTTGACCGCGTGGTCCCCCAGCGCCCATAGGTGCTGGACCGCGTACGCGCGGTACGGCCGCCAGCGCTCCGGATCGACGGCGCCGAGGCGCTTGACCGCGGCGACGACGCCGAGGTCGGAGCCGAGGTACGCGTCGCGGTCGCCCAGCGCGCGCATGCCGATCACGTCCGCCGTCCAGGGGCCGATGCCGGGCAGGGCGAGCAGCGCCTCGCGGTCGTGCAGGTCCAGGCCGCCGGCCAGCGCCTCGGCGAGGCCGATCAGCGTCCGGCGCCGCGCCTTCGGCAGCGCCAGCGTCTCCGGATCCACCGCGGCGACGGCCGCCGCGGTGGGGAACAGGTGGGTGAGGCCGCCCTCGGGATCGTCGATCGGCTCGCCGGCGTCACGGACGAGGCGGGCGGCGTGCGTGGCGGCGGCGGCGGTGGACACCTGCTGCCCGAGCACCGCACGCAAGCGCCATCTCCTCGGCCGCGAGCGTGCGCGGCACCCGGCGGCCGGGGGCGGCGGCGACGCTCGCCGCGAGCACCGGGTCGGCCGCGAGGACGCGCGTCGATGGCCACCGGCTCGGCGTCGAGGTCCAGCAGGAAGCGGCACGCGTCGGCCGCCTCCTCGGGACCGCGCAGCTCCACGTGGTCGCCACGCCACGCCAGCGCGACGACCGCCGGGCCGCTCGGGAGCCGCACCGTGCGCCGGTACCAGCCGTCCCGCCACTCCTCCACGCCCGGGACCGCCGTAGCGGCGAGGTGCCCGAACAGGTTGTCGGGGAACAGCGGCGGGGCGAAGGCGAGGCGCACCCTGCCAGAGTGGCAGGCATGGCCACCGTCGAGGACCTGCTGGACGAGGCGCGTGCGCACCTCACGCGCGTCCACCTCGACGGCCTCCCCGCCGGCGCCGTCCTCGTCGACATCCGCGAGGACGCGCAGATCGCCGCGCACGGCGAGTTCCCCGGCGCCATCCGCATCCCGCGCAACGTGCTCGAGTGGCGCTGCGACCCGGTGTCCCAGTGGCGTGATCCGCGGGTGAGCGACCCGGCCGTCCCCATCGTGCTCGTCTGCCACGAGGGCTACCAGTCGAGCCTGGCGGCCGCGAACCTGCAGCGCCTCGGGCACCCGCAGGCGACCGACCTGATCGGTGGCTTCATGGGTACGCTCGGCGCATGGAACCGCTCACGGGAGGGTGTGGCTGCGGAGCAGTCCGCTTCGAGGTCGCCGAGCCGCTGATCGGAGCCGCCTACTGCCACTGCACGCGCTGCCGGCGACGGTCGGGCACGGCGATGCAGGCCTCCGCGAAGGTGGCCCCCGGATCGTTCGCGATCACGAAGGGCGAGGACCTCATCGGCGCGTGGCAGCCCGGCGGCGGCTTCGACAAGTGCTTCTGCACCCGGTGCGGCTCGGCGGTCTTCGCGCGGGACCCCGAGAGCGGCGACGTCGCGATCGTCCGCATGGGCTCGTTCGACGGCGACCCCGGCGTCCGCCCGCAGGCCCACCAGTTCGTGGCCTACGCCGCGCCGTGGGAGCCGCTGCCGGACGACGGCCTCCCGCGCTACGACGAGCGCATGCCGGCTTAGGCCATGGTCGACCGGTCGCTGCAGACGGCGCTCCAATGGCTCGGCGAGGGCCGGCGCGTCGTCGCGGCGACCCTGGTGGAGAGCCTCGGGTCCGCGCCGCTCGAGGCCGGGGCGCAGATGCTCGTCGACGACAGCGGACGCATCGAGGGCTCGGTCACCGGCGGCTGCGTCGAGGGCGCGCTGGTCGAGGAGGCGCACGGCATCCTCGCGGGCGCGCCGCCGCGGGTCGCCACCTACGGCATCAGCGACGAGCAGGCGATCGGCGTCGGGCTGATGTGCGGCGGAACGGTGCGCGTCTTCGTCGCCGAACTGCACGGGACGGAGGTGCTGGAGGCGGTCGCGGACGCGCTCGCCGCCGACCGTCCCGTCGGCGCACGCCACGCTGCTCGACGGCCCCGACGCGGGCGCGATGATGGCCATCACCGAGGACGGCGCCGTCGGAGCGCTCGGCGGGCTGCTCGAGGCCAACGTCGTCCGCGACGCGCGCGGCTTCCTCGACGAGGGCCGCTCGGCGATCCGCCGCTACAGCGCCAAGGGCGAGACGATGGGCGCCGACCTGCGGGTGGCCATCCGCGCCTTCGCGACGCCGCCGCGCATGATCGTCTTCGGGGCGATCGACTTCTCCGCCGCGCTCGCCTCCGCCGCGACGGAGATCGGCTACCGCGTGACCATCGTCGACGCCCGCCAGGCCTTCGCCCAGAGCGCGCGCTTCGCCGAGCACGCCGAGGTCGTCGTCGCCTGGCCGCAGGCCTACCTGGACACGGTGGAGCTCGGCCCGCGCGACGCGATCCTCGTCTTCACCCACGACCCCAAGTTCGACGAGCCGGCGCTGCTCGGCGCGCTGGCCACGCACGCCGGGTACATCGGTGCGCTCGGCAGCCGCCGCACCCACGAGGACCGCACGGAGCGCCTGCTGGCCGCGGGGGCGACGGACCTCGAGCGCATCTCCTCACCCTGCGGGCTCGACGTCGGCGCCCGCACGCCCGCCGAGACGGCGGTCGCCGTGCTCGCCGAGATCCTCGCCCTGCGCGCCGGCCGCGAGGGCGGTCGTCTCGTCGAGGGTGACGGCCCGATCCACTCGCGTAACGCAGACGCGCCAGGCATGACCACGAGCGCATCGCAGAGCCAGGCTTCACCAACCTCCTGATCGTCGTCGCGGCGGGGTTCGCCGCGCCGCTGCTGCTCGGCTTCCTGCCCCGGCTGCGCCTCCCCGCCGTCGTGCTCGAGCTGCTGCTCGGGATCGCGATCGGGCCCGAGGTGCTGGGCTGGGTGGAGGTCGACGAGCCCGTGCGGGTCCTGGCGCTCGTCGGCCTGGCCATCCTGCTCTTCCTGGCGGGGTTGGAGATCGAGTTCGACCGCCTGCGGGGACGGACGCTGCGGGTCGCCCTGGCCGGCTACGGCGTCTCCATCGCCGTCGGCCTGGCGCTCGGGCTCGCCCTGCACGCGGCCGGCCTCGTGCGCTCGCCCGTGTTCGTCGCCGTGCTGCTGAGCGCCACCTCGCTCGGCGTGCTGATCCCGGTGCTCAAGGACTCGGGCCACGTGACCTCGAGCTTCGGCCAGCTGGTGATCGCCGCCTCCTCGATCGCCGACTTCGCCGCCGTGATCCTGCTGTCGCTGTTCTTCAGCCGCGAGGCGACGAGCACGTCCACGAAGCTGATCCTGCTCGGCTCGCTGTTCGCGCTGGCGCTGGCCATCGGCTTCGCCGTCGCCGGCGCCGAGCGCTCCCGCCGCCTGCGCGAGACGCTCGTGCGCCTGCAGGACACCACGGCGCAGATCCGGGTCCGCGGCGCGTTCGTGCTGCTCATCGGGTTCGTCGCCCTCGCCGACCAGCTCGGCCTCGAGGTGATCCTCGGGGCCTTCATCGCCGGCGCGCTGCTGACCCTCGTCGACCGCGACCAGGCGATGACGCATCCGCAGTTCCGCGGGAAGCTCGAGGCCGTCGGCTTCGGCGTGTTCATCCCGGTGTTCTTCGTGACGAGCGGCGTCACCTACGACCTGTCCGCGCTGACGGAGAGCGCGTCGACGCTGCTGCGCGTCCCCGTCTTCCTGGTCGCCCTGATGCTGGCCCGCGGCGTGCCCGCGCTGCTCTACCGGTCGCTGATCCCGCGCGCGCAGATCCCGGTCGCGGCGCTGATGCAGGCGACGTCGCTGCCGTTCATCGTCGCGGGCACCGCCATCGGCCAGCAGCTGGGCGTGGTGTCGGCCGCGAGCGCAGCGGCCCTCGTCGCGGCCGGGCTGGTCTCCGTGCTCGTCTTCCCGGCGCTGTCGCTGGCGCTGCTCAACCGAGACGGCTGAGGAGCCACGAGGCCGCCGCGGTCTCCCAGCCGGGGGTGCGGTCGTCGAAGTGCGCGGTCTCGGCCTGCGTGAAGACGACCGCCGCACGGCGCGAGACCTGCGCGCCCGCCCCGTCGAGGAAGGAGACGCCGACGCCGCTGTCGCCGAAGTCCACCTCGTGCACCTCGGCCTGCGGTGCGCCCGCCCGGAGCGCGTCGTAGAAGGCGCGCGGCGCGGCGGGCAGCGTGGCCGGGGGGTCGGGCAGCACGCGAAGAGCGTACGGTGGCGCCCGTGCTCGAACCGCCCCCGCCCGGCCTCGCCGCCACCCGCGCCGCGCTGCACCGCGTCGCGGAGGAGCGCGTGATGCCGCCGCGCCGCGAGGCCACCGGCCGCATCGACCTCCGCGCCACCCCCGGCGGCTTCGGGACGCCGGTCTTCGACCTCGACCGCGAGGTCCGCACGGACGGCGCCGAGCTGGTGGTCACCGGCCGCGGCACAGAGACCCGCGAGCGGCTCGACGGCGTCGACGAGACGGCGGCGCGCTGGCTCGGCCGCTTCTTCGCCCTCGCCCTGCACACGCTCACCGAGCTCGGCCGCGACCTCCCGCGCGAACACGCGCCGTCCGCGCCCAAGCTGTGGCCGGAGCACTTCGACTACGCCATCGACGCGGGCGTGCACCGGGCCAACTACGGCTTCTCGCCCGGCGACGAGGACCGACCCGAGCCCTACCTCTACGTCGGTCCGTGGGACCCGCCCTCCCTGGAGGTCGTCGCCTTCGCCGAGGTCGCCGACCCGCTCGCCTGGTTCCGCGAGCGCGTCAGTCGCTGATCGCGCCGGGGTCCGCCGGGACGTCCACGGCGTGCTCCTGCAGTGCGGCGAGCGGCACGTACTCGAGCGCGCGCTCGTGGGTGGAGGCGAGCACGACGAACGCGGCGCAGTCGTCCTCGTAGGCGCGCAGCCAGTTCGGTGCGGTGACGCACCAGCGGTCGCCCGGCTGCAACCCGGGGAAGCCGTACATGAGCGCGGGCGTCGAGAGGTCGTTGCCGATTCCCTGCTGATGGGCGAGGAACTCGGCGGTGACGACCGCGCAGATCAGGTGGGTGCTGATGCCACGGGCGTCGGGGCGGCAGCAGCCGTCGCGGTGATAGCCGGTGACGGGCTCCGTGCCGCACGGCTCCAGCGGCCCGCCGAGCACGTTGCGCTCGCTCACACGCGGTGCTCGGGGTTGGGGGCGGCCGGATGGGTGCCCGCGTCCCATTCCGTGCGGGAGTTGCCCTCCGCCGGGAAGCCGCCCTGGTCGCGCAGCATGCGCGCCACGTGCATGAGGTTGAAGGTCATGAAGTGGGTGTTGCGGTTCGTGAAGTCGTTGCCGGGGCCGCCCGACCCGTCGTCGCAGTACGACGGCCCGGGCCCGACCCCGCCGAGCCAGGCCGCGTCGGCCTGCGGCGGGATGACGTACCCCAGGTGCTGCAGCGAGTAGAGCACGTTCATGGCGCAGTGCTTGGCCCCGTCCTCGTTGCCGGTCACGATGCATCCGCCGACGCGGCCGTAGTAGGCGTACTGGCCGGCGTCGTTGAGCAGGTGCGAGTTGCCGTACAGGCGCTCGATGACGCGGGTGCACACCGACGACTTCTCCCCGAGCCAGATCGGCGTGGTGAGGACGAGGATGTCGGCCGCCATGACCTTGGCGAAGATCCCCGGCCAGGCGTCCTCGTCCCAGCCGTGCTCGGTCATGTCGGGCCAGACGCCGGTGGCGATCGGCTCGTCGACGGCCCGGATGACGTCGACGGTGACGCCGTGCTCGCGCATCAGGTCGATGGAGCGATCCGCCAGCGCCTGCGTGTGCGAGCGCTCGGGCGATCGCTTCAGCGTGCAGTTGACGAACAGCGCGGTCAGGCCGGAGAAGTCGCTCATGGGCGACCGGTCACGTTCCCGCTCGCCGCGTTACGAGGCCGGCGGAGGCGGCGGCGGGGGCGCGGAGGGCGTGGAGTAGTCGGCCAGGCTCGGGCCGGCGCTCTCGTCCTCCATCACGCCCAGGTCCTCGACCTCGGCGAGCGCGACGATGTGCCGCGCGCCGACGGCGACGTAGTCGCGCGACTCGGCGGGGGAGCCGTCCACGGGGACGATCTCGGCGTCCGTGAGGGCGAAGAAGCCCGTGTCGTGACCGTTGAGGTAGTCGGTCACCCGGCTGCGGTAGCCCTCCGTGGGCAGCTGGAGCGTGCCCGCGATGCGCAGGCGCTCCGTCTCGATCTGCACGCGGATCTTGCGGATCGTCATGCCCGCGACCCTATAGCTTCCGGGCGCGTGAGCATGGACTACGGAGCCGCGTTCGCCCCCTATCTGGACGAGTTGCGGACCCGGGCCGGCGGCCTCGAGCTGTTCGACGCGCACACGCACGTCGGCCACAACGACCCGGACGGGTTCGCCCAGGGCGCCGACGCCCTGCTGGCGCGCCTGGAGGAGTGCGACGCCCGCGGCCTCGTCTTCCCCATGCACGAGCCCGAGGGCTACCTCGACGGCGCGGCCAACGACGAGGTGATCGCGGCGGCCCTCGCGCACCCCGACCGCCTCGCCGCGCTGTGCCGGGTCGACCCCAACGCCGGGGAACCGAGCCTCGCGGAGGCCCGCCGGGCGCTCGACGCCGGCGCGCGAGGCATCAAGCTGCACCCGCGCGGGGAGGCGTTCACGCTCGGGCACCCGATCGTCGCGGGGCTCGTCGCCGAGGCCCACGACCGCGGCGCGCCCGTCCTCATCCACGCCGGACGAGGCATCCCCGCGCTCGGGCAGGACGCCGTCCGCCTGGCGCGCACGCACCCCGGGGCCAAGCTCATCCTCGCCCACGCTGCCATCTCCGACCTCTCCTGGCTGTGGCGGGTGCTGCCGGAGGTCCCGAACGTCTACGTGGACACCAGCTGGTGGAACCCGGCCGACATCATCGCCCTGTACACGCAGGCGCCGCCCGGCCAGGTGCTCTGGGCCAGCGACTCCCCGTACGGCGTCCCGCTCGTCGCGGCCGTGCAGGGGCTGCGCTGCGCGGTGCAGGCCGGGCTGACCCCCGAGCAGCTCCGCGCCACCGCGGGCGGCCAGCTCGCCCGCATCCTCGCCGGGGAGCCGCCGCTGGACCTCGGCCCCGCGCCCCTGCGCACGCTCCCGCTCGACCCGACGCTCGACCGCGTCGTCACGCACCTGTGCTCCTCCATCGGCCGGGTCTTCGTGGGAGCGGACGCAGCCGAGACGACGGCGCTGGCCCGCCTGGCCTGCGACGTCCATCCCGACGACGAGGTCGCCCCCGTGTGCGCGGCCACCCTCGCGCTGCTCGACCTCTACGACTCGACTCACGCGCCCCCGCCGCCCGGCCAGGCGTTCCCGGAGGCGATCCGCTACCTCATCGGGGCGGTGTTCATCGCGCGGACGCCCGCCGCGGGCATGCCCTGACGCTCGAGGGACAGCCGGGCGCCGGTGAGTGACACCGGGAGGCCGAAGCCGAGCGTGCCGCCGCCGGGCAGGGGCTCGATGCGCCGCACGCCCTCCCCGTCGTCGACCAGCAGCGTGCCCGCGCCGACGCCAGGCACGCGCAGCAGGGCGAGCTCCCGGCCCGCGGGGACCAGCTGTCCCGCCAGCGTCGTCCGCCGCGCGAGCAGCAGCCAGGCCGCGAGCCCGGCGAGCGCGAACGCGACGCCCGAGAGCATCAGGCCGGCCCGCGCCGGATCCGCCCCGCGGAAGACCAGGTCGGTCGTGGCGGCGATGCCGACGCCGGCAAGCAGGCCCGCCTGCAGGGCGGCCTGCAGCGCCGCCATCACCCGCCCGCGCACGGCGTCGGCCGTCGACTCCTGCAGGAGCGTCTCGTAGGCGACGGTGCCCGTCGCGTTGCCGATCCCGGCCGGCAGCCACAGCAGCGCCACGGGCGCGAGCGCGGGGGAGAGGGAGGCGAGCATCACGGCGATCGCGACCACGGCGACGCTGCCCGTGAGCAGGTTCGCGTGGCCGAAGCGGCGGTCCGCGGCGCCCGCGATCAGCGAGCCGATGATCATCCCGCCGCCCCAGATCGCGCCGAGGGTGCCCAGGCCCGTGGCACCGGCGTCCAGTGAGTCCAGCGCGAACAACGGCTCGAGCGGGGACTTGATGCCCGCCGCCAGCGTGATCAGCGCGACCACGCCGAGCACGCGCCGCGCCGTCGGGTCGCCGCGGACGTGGCGGAACCCCTCGGCCAGGCCGTCGATCAAGCGTTCGGTGGCCTCCGACACGACGCCGGGCACGGGCGTGCGCGCGATCAGCACGGCCGAGTAGACGAAGGAGACCGCGTTGAGCGCGAAGCCCCACGACACGCCGAGCTGGTCGACGAGGAAGCCGCCGAGCGGGAAGCCGATCATCACGGCAAGGGACTGGGTGAGCCCGACGAGCCCGTTCGCGGCAGCCAGGTGCTCGCGGTCGACGATGTTGGGGATGACGGCGAGGAAGGCGGGCTGGAAGAGCGCGTTCCCGACGCCGAGCAGCAGCGAGACGACGTAGACGTGCGCGAGGGTCGGGCCGTCCCCGATGAACAGGGAGGCGACGGCGACCGCGCGCAGGACGTCCGTGCCGACCATCAGCCACTTGCGCGAGAAGCGGTCGATGAACGGCCCGCCGACCAGGCCGACGACGATGCCCGGGCCCGATCTGCGCGATCAGCAGCAGCGCCAGGTCCGACGCCCGCGCCCGGCCGCCGACCAGCGCGGCGTAGACGGCCGGCGGGAAGACCCAGTCGCCGATGCCCGACGACGGCCTGCGCGATCCACAGCCGGCGGAAGACGGGGTTGTCGCGGACGATCTCGACACGGCCGGCCGCGCGCCAGCCCCGCATCGCCACGCGGTCGAGGAGCGGCGCGACCCGGCTGCGGCCCACCCGGTGCAGGAGGACGAAGGCGCCCGTGCACAGGACGAGGTCGCCGACGGAGAAGACGTTGGCCAGCGGCCAGCCCGACGGGATCGCGAAGACGTCCCCGAGGAACCAGAGGTGCGGGTCCGCGAGCGCCGCGGAGTTGGTGAACTCCCCGGGCACCTCGAGGACCCCGGCGCTCTGCAGCGCCTGCGGGTCGGCCGGCATGACGCCGTCGTTGGCGGCGATGGCGAGCAGGTTCAGCAGGCCGCCGAGGGCGAGCAGCGGCAGGCCCGGAACGCGCAGGTTCGCGGCCACGAACGTGAGGATGAGGCCGTAGCTGGCCAGGTGGGCGAGGGCGTGGAGGTCCGGGTCCCCCTCCGGGAAGACCCGCAGGATGAGCACCTGCAGACCGACGGCCGCGACCCCGGCCCAGCGCCGGCGGAAGGTGATGGTCGACAGATGTGCGACCCGGCCACCCAGCAATGGCACCGTCGCCACCAGCAGGGTGAGCGCCCCCAGCAGTAACACGCGCGTACGTATCGGCGGGGACGGGCGCGGACTTGAGCCTTCATCGATCCGTGTCCGATGACGGACACCCACCGCAGGAACCGCTCAAGGGATCCCCACCGGATGCCGAAGCCGCGCGTATGAGGAACAAGATCTTTCGCGCACTGATGGTCGTGGCCATGCTCGCCCTGGTGCTGCAGGCGTCCGGCGCCGCCATCAAGTGGTGAGGTGAACTCCTTCCGCGTCTTCGTCGCAGCCATCGCGCTGCTCGGGGCGGTGCTGCTCGGCGTCACCCTGGCGACGGACACAGCGGACCTGGCGTCGCAGCCGCTGCTGCTGTGGGTGCTGGTCGCCTGCGTGATCGGCGGCGAGCTGTTCCCCGTCTCCTTCGTCCTGCGCGGCCACGAGGGGGAGCTCGCGCCCTCGACGGCGTTCGCCTTCGCGCTGATGATCGCCTTCGGGCCGGGCGCCGCGATCCCGGCGCTGGCCGTCGCCACGCTGATCGGTGACGCGGTGGTGGAGCGCAAGCCGCTCTACCGGGCCGCCTTCAACGTCGGCCAGTACACCATCGCCCTGTACCTGACCGGCCTGCTGCTGGGGGCCATCACCGACGTCCCGCGCGCGCCGCTCGCCTCCTTCTACGGGACCGACCTGCCGGCGCTGCTGCTCTGCGGCGGCGTCTTCTACCTGCTCAACGCGCTGGCCGTCTCCACGGTCATCGCCCTGCGCAGCGGCTATCCCGTCGTCCGCTTCTTCGCCCAGGACTTCCTGCTGCGCTCCTCCACGGCGGGCTTCGCGCTCGGCCTGGCGCCGCTGATCGTGATCATCGGCGAGTTCTCCGTCGGGATGCTGCCCCTCTCGCGCTCCCGCTGATCGCCATCCACCGCAACACCCGCCAGGCGATGATCAACGAGCACCAGGCCCTGCACGACGCGCTCACCGGGTTGCCGAACCGCGCCCTCTTCCACGATCGCGTGCACCAGGCCACGGAGTCCGCGCGGCGCAACGACCACGGAGTGCGCCGTGATGGTCATGGACCTCGATCACTTCAAGGAGATCAACGACACCCTCGGCCACTACCACGGCGACCGCCTGCTGCAGCTGGTCGGCCAGCGGCTCTCGAGCTCCCTGCGCGCGGAGGACACGGTGGCCCGCCTCGGCGGCGACGAGTTCGCGATCCTGCTCCCGACGGTGCGCGACTCCGGCCACGCGGTCGAGGTCGCCCGCAAGCTGCTCGAGTCCCTCGAGCCGGTCCTTCGAGATCGACGGCCTGTCGCTCGAGGTCGGCGGCTCGGTCGGCATCGCCTGCTTCCCCGAGCACGGGACGGACGGCGAGACGCTGCTGCAGCGCGCCGACATCGCCATGTACGTCGCCAAGGCCGCCCACGCCGGCGCCCGCCTGCTACGAGACGGAGCAGGACCAGCACTCCGTGCAGCGCCTGGCCCTGGCCGGCGAGCTGCGCCGCGCGATCGAGACCGACGAGCTGCTCCTGCACTACCAGCCCAAGATCGACGTGGCGACGGGGCGGGTCGTCGGGGCCGAGGCGCTGTGCCGCTGGCAGCACCCCTCGCTCGGCCTGATCATGCCCGCCGACTTCGTCCCGATGGCCGAGCACACCGGCCTGATCACGCCGCTGACCAAGCGCGTGCTCGACCTCGCGCTCGACCAGATCGCCACCTGGCGCGACCAGGGCAAGTACCTGAGCGTCGCGGTGAACCTGTCGGCGCGGTCGTTCCTGGACTCGCAGCTGCTCGAGGACGAGCTGCCCGCCCTGCTGCGTGACGAAGGACATCGACCCGGCGCTGCTCGAGCTCGAGATCACCGAGTCGATGATCGTCGGCGACCCGGAGCGCGCCCGCGGCGTCCTCGAGGGCCTCAACGACCTCGGCGTCACGCTCGCCATCGACGACTTCGGGACGGGCTACTCGTCGCTCGCCTACCTGCGCGACCTGCCCGTCGACGAGATCAAGATCGACCGCTCCTTCGTGCTGGAGATGAAGGGCGACCGGTCGGGCGAGACGATCGTGCGCTCCATCATCGACCTCGCCCACAACCTCGGCCTGCGCGCCGTCGCCGAGGGCGTCGAGGACCAGGGCCTGCTCACGCGCCTGACCGAGCTCGGCTGCGACACCGCGCAGGGCTACCACATCTCCCGCCCGCTGCCGGCGGGCCGGCTCGAGCAGTGGCTCGAGTCCTACCCGCTGCGCGCGACCTGGCTGTCGCTAGGGAGCGAGCCGGTCGATCCGCCAGTCGCCGCCGTCGCGTAGGTAGCGGATGCGGTCGTGCAGCCGGCTCGGCCGGCCCGACCAGAACTCGATGACGGACGGGACGACCTCGAAGCCGCCCCAGTTCGCCGGGCGGGGGACCTCGCCGGGGAAGTCGAGCCCGGCCAGGCGCGCGTCGAGCTCCTCGCGCGTGATGGGCTGCGACTGCGGCGACGCGTGCGCGCCGAGCTGGCTGCCGCGCGGGCGCCCGGCGAAGTAGGCGTCCGACTCGGCGGGGTCGAGCTTGCGCGCCTCTCCCTCCACCCGGACGGACCGGTGGACGGGGGGCCAGTAGTAGGTCAGGGACACGCGCGGGTCCGCGGCGATCTCCTGCGCCTTCGCCGACTCGTAGTTCGTGTAGAAGCGGAACGGCTCCCGGACCAGCACGACGCGGCCGCGGGCGGCGGTCGTGCTCAGCACGGCGGCGTCGGGTTCGTCGACGCCGGCCGCCGCGTGCCAGCGCTCGAAGGCGGCGATCGGATCCGGACCCAGCGACATGTCGGGCGCGTCATAGTCCTCGTGCATGGAGGTCAAGCTAAGTCACCCGGACAAGGTCCTGTTCCCGGACGACGGGATCACCAAGGCCGACCTGCCGACCACTACGTCCGCGTCGCCGAGTTGATGCTCCCGCACGTCCGCGAGCGGCCGCTCTCGCTGCAGGTCTACCCGGGCGGCATCGCCAAGAAGGGGCACTTCCTCAAGCAGATCCCGGACTACTTCCCGGACTGGATCGAGCGGGTGGAGATGCCCAAGCACGGCGGCACCGTCACCCACATGGTGCCGACGAACGCCGACTCGCTGCGCATGCTCGCCCAGCACAACGCGATCGCCGTGCACGTGCCGACCGCCAGGGTCGACCGGCCCGACCGCCCCGACCGGCTGATCCTCGACTTCGACCCGGAGGGGGAGGACGAGTGGGGCGCGATCGTCGCCGCGGCGAGGTCGGCACGGGACCGGCTGCGGGACGCCGGCCTCGAGGTGTTCGTGATGACGACGGGGTCGCGCGGCCTGCACGTCGTCTCACCCATCCGGCGCGAGCTCGACTACCCCGACGTGCTGGCGATGGCCAAGTCGCTGGCGTCCGCGCTGGTGACCGAGGCGCCCGATGCGCTGACCACGAAGTTCCTCAAGGAGCAGCGCGGCGGCCGGGTGTTCGTCGACGTGCCTGCGCAACCGCAAGGCGCACACGTCCGTCGCGCCATGGTCCGTGCGGGCCAAGCCGGGCGCCCCCGTGGCGATGCCGCTCCGTGAGGACGAGCTCTCGGAGGACATCGGCCCGGGCACCTGGACGCTCCGCGATGTCGCGGAGCGCCTCGCAGGCGGTGACCCGTGGGACGGGTTCAGTGGGGCAGCGGCGTCGCCGAGGTCCGCGGCGAAGCGGCTCGCGGCGGCCGCGGGCGGCTGACACCGCCTGTGCCGCCGCCGATCCGCGCCACGCCCCAGGCGAGCGCGGCGGCGAACGCCAGCGCGATCAGCAGGACGATGATCGGGGCGATCGTCTTGAGGACGGTCGGCACGCCCTGCTTCTGCTCGCGCTGGAGGACGAGCTTGTCGGCGACGAAGGCGCGCGGCTGGCTCGACACGGGCACGGGCTTCGCCGGGATGGCGGAGTCACCGGGCAGGCGCACCGGGGCGCTGAGGATCTGGCGACCGTCCTGGACGCGGATCATCGCCTTCCAGGTGCCGGTCACGGGCGTCGCGCGGTCCAGCTTGTAGTGGCCGGAACCGACGCGGCGCAGGGGCTCGACGTGCAGCTTGTCCTTGCCCTGCCACGCGGTGGCGGTCGCCCAGGAGGCGTCCTTCGCGATGTCGGGGGTGATGCGCACGTCGTTGCCGGCGACGACGACCTTGGCGGTGGTGTCCTGCTGCACGATCAGCCCGTCCGCCACGCAGGCGGCGATGGCCAGCAGCGCCACCGCGGCGGCGGGGCGGGCCAGGCGCGGCCGGACGAGCTCGCCGCGCAGGCCGGTGCCGAGCAGGACGCCGAAGGTCCCGCCGGCGAGGCCGGCGACCACGGCGAGGATGAGGCCCTCCGGGAGGATGTCCGTCGTCCACGGCAGCCGGAAGGCGACGTGCGTCCAGCCCCACTCGGCGGCCATCCCCAGCGTGCCGACGAGCACGCCGGAGGCGGCGCCGAAGCTCAGCGGCCCGCGGCGGAGGAACGCGACGGCGGCGACCTCGACGAGCAGCGCCTCCGGGATGTACAGCGCCATGGTCGGCGTCACCTCGCCGAAGATCGGCCCGCAGAAGACGGACACGATCCCGCGGATGAGCAGGAAGAACAGGGCGGCGGAGACCGCGCCACCGCGGCCGATCCACAGGCGCGCCGCGGTCAGCGCGAAGGCGGCGGCGAAGGCGACCAGCAGCGGATGGAAGACCATCCGGAACTGGGGCACGCCGAAGTCGAACTCGCCCTGGAAGGTGGACAGGCCGATGAGCAGGCCGCCCATGAGCCCCACCTTGCGCAGCTGGTCGACGACTGAGGGGCCGGACCCCGGAGTCGCGTCGCGGAAGCTCGCCGTGAGGACGGCCATGCCGATCAGGCTCATGCCGGCGCCGCCGATGAGCATCAGGTGGGTGGGGCCCCAGAGCGTGACGTCCTGCCCGAAGAGGCGGTGCCAGACGTCGTCGAGGGGGAAGCCGGTGAGCGCGAAGGCGCCGCACGCGGCCATCAGCACGCCGCCGACGGGGGCGTACCAGCCCTCGGCGAGGCGCAGCGAGCGGGTGCCGGCGTCGGCCTCCGTCTCGGGCAGCGACATGGCGATCACGCCGCCGGCGAAGATGCCGAACAGCCCGACGAGGATCAGGTAGTGGGCCGGGTTGGCGAGCGGGCCGGCGTCGCGGCCCTGGTCGATGTGCAGCGAGATGTCCCAGTACATGCCGAGCAGGGCGATGTGCAGGGCGCCGCCGCCGATGCCGACGGGCAGGGCGACGGCGCGGGGCAGGCCGGAGATGCGGCTGGAGAAGTCGGCGAGGCGGCCGAGGAGCGTGACGCGGCCGGAGCGGTGTCCGGCGCAGAGCACGAGCAGCGCGATGGTGACGACGGAGGCCATCGCGGTGGCGATGATGATCTCGTTCGTCGCGGCGCCACCCGCGGGCTCGGAGCCCGCGGTCACGCCGCTGAAGATGGTTGTCAACGTGGACATGGTCATATGTATCGCCGGATGGTGTCACGTTGAAACCTGGCGGGAGTGCACTCGGTCACGGATAGATTGGCTTCGCGGTGACCGCTCCCACCTCCAAGCGCCGCGCGGGCACGCGGCAGGTCCCCCGCGCCGTGCGGGAGCAGCAGATGCTCGCCGTCGCCGGCGAGGTCTTCGCCGAGCGCGGCTTCCACGCCGCGTCCATGGACGAGATCGCCGAGCGGGCGGACATCTCCAAGCCCATGCTGTACGCCTACTTCGACTCCAAGGACGGGCTCTACTCCGCCTACATGACCCGGGTGGGGGAGGACCTGCTCGCGGCCATGGACGCCGTCGTCGCCCCCGACCTCGCGCCGGGCGAGCAGGTGCTCGAGTCCATGACCGCGTTCCTCGGGCTACGTCGAGGACCACCGCGAGGGCTGGGCGATCCTGCAGCGCGAGCTGGCGGCCGGCTCCGGCGGCGCGATGGCCGCCGACGTGGCCCGCGTCCGCGCGGCGATCGTCAAGCGCATGGCCGCGCTGCTGGCCGGCGACCTCGACCCGGAGCTGGCCGACGCGCTGGCCTCGGGCTTCGTCGGCGCCGGCGAGGCGCTGGCCACCTGGTGGCTCGACCACCCGGAGCGCACCCGCGCGGAGATGGCCGCGCGCATCATGGAGGTCGGCTGGATCGGCGTCGGCGGCGTGCTCTCCGGCGAACGCTGGAAGTGAGCGCGACAAAAGGGTCAGGCCCCTCGGTCGCCGCGGTGGCGCTGGCCGTCCTCCTCCTCGCCGTCCTCCGCCAGCCCTCCTACGACCCCACCGCCTGGCTGATCTGGGGCCGCGAGCTCACGCACGGGACGCTGAGCATGGTCGGCGGCCCGTCGTGGAAGCCGCTGCCCGTCGCCTTCACCACCGTGTTCGGGCTGGCCGGCTCGGACGCGGCGCCGCTGCTGTGGCTGACGCTCGCGCGCGCGGGCGGGTTCCTGGCGATCGTCCTCATCTACCGGGTGACCGCGCGGCTCGGCGGGCGCACGGCCGGGCTGATCGCGGCGGCCGGGCTCGCGCTGGGGACGGACTACCTGTTCAACGTCGTGCGGGGCGACTCGGAGGGGATCCTCGTCGCCCTCTGCCTGCTCGCCCTCGACCTGCACCTCAGCGGCCGCCGGCGGGCGGCGCTGACCGCCGGCCTGGTCGCGGGCCTGGTGCGGCCGGAGGTGTGGCCGCTGCTGGCGGTCTACGGGCTCGGGATGCTGCGCGAGCGCCACGGCCGCGCCGCGTCGGCGGGCTGGTCTTCGCCGGCGGCCTGGCGCTGCTGGTGGCGTGGTTCGTGCCCGACTACCTGGCGACGGGGGACTGGTTGCGCGGCGCCAACCGCGCGCGCCATCCCGTCCCCGGCTCCCCGGCGCAGTCGAGCTTCCCCTTCGGGCTGACGCTCGTCTACGCGCTGGTCTTCCTGCCCTGGCCGCTGTACGCCGGGGCGGTCATGGCCGTGCGCGAGCGCCGGGCCGAGCCGGTCGTCCGGCAGCTGGCGCTGGCCGCGGCCGGCCTGATGCTCACCGTCGCGCTGCTGTGCGGAGATCGGCTTCACGGGCAACATCCGCTACGTCACGCTGCCGATGGCGCTCGTCTGCGTCCTCGGCGGCCTCGGGCTGCCGGCGCTGGCCCGGCGCGTCCCGCGCATCGCCTTCGTGCCCGCGGCGATCGCCGTGGCTGGTGAGCCTCGGGCGTCATCGTCAGTGGCGCCGTCCGGCTCGCCGACGACGAGCGCGACTTCGGGCGCCGGCCTCGACCGCGCGATCGCCGCCGCGGGCGGGCCGCAAGCCGTCCGAGCCTGCGGGCGGGTCGCCACGACGCCCTTCGAGCGCCAGGCCGTCGCCTACCGGCTGCGCGCTGCCGTCACGCGTCGTGTGGACCCACGCCGTCAGGCCGGGGATCGGCATTGGTCCGCGACGGAAGCGACTGCCGGGCGCGGCCGCCGGCCCGTGCGGGCACGGCCCGGGGCGTGGACGGTGCGCTCGACCTGCCGCTAGCGCCCAGGTTGTCGATGACCCGCAGGACCGTGGCCACCGCGTCGGGGGGCCGAGCGCGGCAAGGGCCGGTGCCCGACGTTCCGAGGGTTGCCGGATCCGATCAACTGGTATAACCAGTTGACGTGCCGACCCAACTGCGTTCGGAGACCGTCTACGACGCCCTGAAGGCCGACGTCCTCGAGGGCCGGCTGGCGCCGGGGGACGCCGTGCCGAGCGAGCGCGTCCTCTCCACGCACTTCGGCATCAACCGCCACGCGGTGCGCGAGGCGATCAAGCGCCTCCAGCAGGCCGGCCTGGTCGCGGTGAGCCAGGGCGGCGCCACGCGCGTCACCGACTGGCGGCGCTCCGCCGGGCTGGACCTGCTCACGAGCCTCCCGCCGGCCGACGGGCTCGTGGCCGCGGTCGCCGAGATGCGCGCCGCGGTCGGCGCCGACGTCGCGCGGCTCTGCGCGCTGCGCGCTCCGGACGCGGTGATCGTCGCGGACGACACGGAGGACGGCTACGTCGCCTTCTGGGAGGCCATCACCGACGGCGCGGGCAACGTCGCCTATCGCCTGGCCCTCAACACGCTCGTCGCCGCGCAGCGCGGCGGTGGCATCGACCCCGAGCGCTACGCCGCCGAGCGCGAGGACCTCGCCGCGCAGCGGGCGCTGGTCGCCGCCATCGCCGCCGGCGACGCCGAGCGCGCGCAGCGCCTCGCCCTCGACCTGCTGGAGCGTGCCCTGTGAGCGAGGTCCTCTACTACGCGATCCCGTTCTTCGTGCTGCTGCTGATCGCCGAGGCGGCGTCGTTCCGGCACCTCCAGGACGACCACGACCTCGTCGGCTACGACCTGCGCGACAGCCGCACGTCGCTGACGATGGGCCTCGGGCAACGTGATCATCAACGTCGGCTGGAAGGCGGTCGTCGTGCTCGTCTACGCGGCGCTCTACGAGCTCGACGCCCGCTGCGCCTGAGCGCGGACGACTGGTGGGTGTGGGTGCTGCTGTTCTTCGCCGACGACTTCTCCTACTACTGGTTCCACCGCGTCAGCCACGAGAGCCGGGTGTTCTGGGCCAGCCACGTCGTCCACCACTCGAGCCGGCATTACAACCTCTCCACTGCGCTGCGCCAGACCTGGGTCCCGATGACCTACTTCCCGTTCTGGCTGTGGATGCCGCTCGTCGGCTTCCCCGTCTGGATGGTCCTCCTCGCCCAGTCCTGGAGCCTCATCTACCAGTTCTGGATCCACACGGAGCGCGTCCGCACGCTGCCGCGCCCGTTCGAGCTCGTGCTCAACACACCGAGCCACCACCGCGTCCACCACGGCTCCAACGACATCTACCTCGACAAGAACTACGGCGGGATCCTGATCATCTGGGACCGCCTGTTCGGGAGCTTCATCGGCGAGGGGGAACGCGTGCGCTACGGCCTCACGAAGAACATCGAGACCTTCAACCCCGTCACCGTCGCCTTCCACGAGTACCGCGCCATGTGGGGCGACCTCCAGCTGGGCGCGGGGGCGGGACCGCCTGCGCGTGCTGCTCAAGGGCCCGGGCTGGCGCCCCGCCGAGCCTGCCGTGAGCGAGGTCCGGCGGGACTGATAGAGTTTGGCGTGCCAAAACATGCACGCCGCCACCCTCAGAAAAGCCTTTTCGTCGGACCACAAGCCCGGGCGCCTCCGCAAGCGCCTCGCCTACTTCGGGCCGGCCTTCGTCGCGTCCGTCGCCTACATCGACCCGGGCAACTTCGCCACGAACATCTCCGGCGGCGCGAAGTTCGGCTACCTGCTCGTGTGGGTCATCGTCATGGCCAACGCCATGGCCATGCTGGTGCAGTACCTCTCGGCGAAGACGGGCCTGGCCACCGGCAAGAACCTCCCCGAGCTCTGCCGCGAGCACTTCCCCCGGCCGGTCAGCTTCGGCCTGTGGGTGCAGGCGGAGGTCGTCGCCATCGCCACGGACCTCGCGGAGTTCGTCGGTGCCGCCATCGCGCTCAACCTCCTGTTCGGTCTCGCTCCGCTGACCTCCGGGTTCATCACCGCCGTCGTCGCGTTCGGCATCCTCGCCCTGCAGACGCGCGGCTACCGGCGCTTCGAGCTGGTCATCGGCGGCATGCTCGCCATCGTCCTGATCGGCTTCCTGGTGGACCTGATGAAGGTCGACGTCGACGGGGGCGCGGCGCTCGGCGGCCTGATCCCGAAGTTCTCCGGGACGCAGAGCATCCTCCTCGCCGTCGGCATCCTCGGCGCGACCGTCATGCCGCACGTCGTCTACCTGCACTCGGCGCTCACCACGGACCGGACGAAGACGAACGACGACGACGAGAAGCGCAAGGTGCTGCGCTTCCAGCGCACGGACGTCTTCGTCGCGCTCGGCATCGCCGGCGTCATCAACCTGTCCATGCTCCTCATCGCCGCGTCCGTCTTCCACGACACCGGCCGCACGAACGTCGAGACCATCGAGAGCGCGCACGCGGGCTTCGAGTCGCTGCTGGGCGGCGGCGCCGCGCTGGCCTTCGGCATCGCGCTGCTGGCCTCCGGCCTGTCGAGCTCGAGCGTCGGCACGTTCGCCGGCCAGGTCGTCATGCAGGGCTTCATCCAGCGCCGGATCCCCGTCTTCCTGCGCCGCGGGCCTGACGATGGCGCCGTCGCTCGTCGTGCTCGGCCTCGGCGCCAACACCACCGACGTGCTGGTCATCTCCCAGGTGGTGCTGTCGTTCGGCATCCCGTTCGCGCTGATCCCCATGATCCTGCTCACCCGCCGCGCCGACGTGATGGGGGCGCTCGTCAACCAGCGCAAGACCACGGTGATCGCCAGCCTGGTCGCCACCGTGATCGTCGGGCTGAACCTGTTCCTGATCTACGACACCTTCTTCGGATGAGCACCGCCGCGATCGAGGACTACGCGAAGGCGATCTACGCCCTGGAGGAGCGCGCCGACGACGCGGTCACCACCACGGCGCTGGCCGAGCGCCTCGAGGTCACGCCCGGCTCCGTCAGCGCGATGCTCAAGAAGCTCGACGCCGCCGGCCTCGTCTCCCACGAGCCCTACCGCGGCGTGCGCCTCACGCCCGCGGGCCGCCGCGTCGCGCTCGAGGTCATCCGCCACCACCGCCTCATCGAGCTGTTCCTCGCCGAGGTCCTCGACATGCCGTGGGACCGCGTCCACGCCGAGGCGGAGGTGCTGGAGCACGTCCTCTCGGAGGAGCTCGAGGGCCTGATCGCCGAGAAGCTCGGCCACCCGACCTGCGACCCCCACGGCGACCCCATCCCGTCCGCCGACCTCGAGCTCACCGAGGCGCGCCGCGGCGTCCCGCTCGAGTCGTTGGAGCCGGGCGCCACCGGGCGCTTCCTGCGCGTGTCGGACGCCGACCCGGAGATGCTGCGCTGGCTCGCCGAGCGCGAGGTCCGGCCGGGTGACGAGGTCGCCGTGCTCGACAAGCAGCCCTTCGCCGGACCGCTCACCGTGCGGGTCGGGGAGGCCGTCCACGTACTCGGAGGTGGCGTCGCCGCAGCAATGCGGATAGAACTCTCCTGATGGAGAGCACGATGCAGGACGCCCCGCTGTCCATCGCCCGTCTGGTGAACCACGGGACGGTGGCCCACGGGGCGAGCACGGTGAAGACGTGGACGGGGGACGGCTTCCGCACCGCGACCTACGCGGAGGTGGGCAAGCGCGCCAAGCGGCTCGCCAACGCCCTGCGCGCGCTGGGCATCGAGGGCGACGAGCGCGTCGCCACCTACCAGTGGAACTGCCAGGAGCACCTGGAGGCCTACTTCGCGGTGCCCGCCATGGGCGCCGTGCTGCACACGCTCAACGTGCGCCTGTTCCCCGAGCAGGTCACCTACATCGCCAACCACGCGGAGGACAAGGTCGTCATCTGCGACCCGTCGCTCGTGGAGCCGCTGAGCAACGTGCTGGCGGACTTCGAGACGGTCGAGCACGTCCTGGTCACCGGCGAGGATCCGGACCTCTCGCCGCTGCAGGACAAGGGCGCGGAGGTGCACTCCTACGAGGCGCTGCTCGCGGACGCCGGCGAGGACTTCGAGTGGGTCGAGGTGGACGAGCGCTCCGCCGCGGCCATGTGTTACACGAGCGGCACCACCGGCAACCCCAAGGGCGTCGTCTACTCGCACCGCTCGATGGTCCTGCACTCCATGGCGGCCTGCATGGGCGACGCGATGGCGCTGTCGCCGACCTCCAACGTCCTCGTCATCGTGCCGCAGTTCCACGCGATGGCGTGGGGCCTGCCGTACGCGGCGATGCTCGTCGGCGCGTCGCTGATCATGCCGGAGCGCTTCCTGCAGCCCGAGCCGCTGCTGAAGATGATCGAGGAGGCCAAGCCGGACTTCGCGGGCGCCGTCCCGACCATCTGGCAGGGCCTCCTCCCGCTGCTCGAGCAGGGCGGCGACGTCTCCTCGCTCAAGGAGTGCGTGGTCGGCGGGTCGGCCTGCCCCGAGTCGCTCATGCGCGTCTTCCAGGACGAGCACGACGTCAAGATCATCCACGCCTGGGGCATGACGGAGACGTCGCCGCTGGGCTCCGTGGCCCGCTCGGACGACTGGGGCAAGCGCGTCACGCAGGGCCGCTTCATGGCCGGCGTCGAGGCGCGCTTGATCGCCGAGGACGGCTCCGTCTGCCCGTGGGACGACGAGGCCGTCGGCGAGCTGGAGTGCCGCGGGCCGTGGATCACCGCGAGCTACCACCTCGACGACGACGAGGAGAAGTTCCACGACGGGTGGCTCAAGACGGGGGACGTCGGCCGCATCTCGCCCGACGGCTTCCTCACGCTGACCGACCGCTCCAAGGACGTCATCAAGTCCGGCGGCGAGTGGATCTCGAGCGTCGAGCTCGAGAACGCGATCATGGGTCACCCCGCAGTTGCCGAAGCAGCTGTCGTGGGCATCCCGGACGAGAAGTGGGGCGAGCGGCCGCTGGCCACCGTCGTCATCAAGGACGAGGTGTCGGCGTCCGAGCTCAAGAACTACCTCGCCGACAAGATGGCGAAGTGGCAGCTGCCCGACTCGTGGGCCTTCATCGACGAGGTGCCCAAGACCTCCGTCGGCAAGTTCGACAAGAAGGTCATCCGGCAGCGCTTCGCCGATGAGGAGCTCGAGGTCGAAACGGCCAAGTGAGGGCATTCCGGCGCTGGTTCCTGCGGTTCCTCGCGCTGGTCGCGCTGGTCGGCGTCGCCTACGGCGTCTACCGCATCGTCGACGAGGGGCTCAAGGACGACGGACCGGAGGTCAACGCGATCCAGCCGGCGCTGAAGGACCTGGCGAAGGCGCAGGAGGCGCTGGCGCAGCGGCTCGAGCGCCTCAAGCCGGGGCGTGACGCGCCGCGCCTGCTCCCCGCGGTGCGCGCGGCGCGGCACGACCAGGAGGCGGCGGTGAAGGCGCTGCGCCGCCGGCAGGCCAAGAAGCTCGACGTCCCGCACGAGAACGAGCTCAACGAGGCCCTGGGCGCCGAGTTCGACTACCTGGACGCCATCGGCTCCGTCGCTCGCAATCGCCGCAGCGGGCTGTTCAAGACGGTCGGCAACCGCGCGCAGGCGGCCAAGGACGCGTTCGCCGACCTCCCCGACTCCCAGGACGTCGAGGACGGGATCCGCGGGACGCAGGCGTTCATCGCGTGGGCACGCGCGCGCCGCTAGGTTGCCGCGGATGCCGTCCTACACGCTCTCCGGTCGCGTCGCCCTCGTCACGGGCGCCCAGCGCGGCATCGGGCTGGCCACCGCGAAGGCCCTGCAGGCCCGCGGCGCGCAGGTCGTCCTGGCCGACCTCGACGCGGACGCGACGGCCGCCGCCGCGCAGTCCCTCGGCGGGTCGGCGATCGGGCTCGGCGCCGACGTGACGGACCGCGCGCGCATGGACGCGGTGGTCGCCGAGGTCGTCGAGCGCTTCGGCGGGCTCGACGTCGTCGTCGCCAACGCCGGGATCGCGCCGACGCCCGGGACGGCCCGGGTGATGGACGACGCCATGTTCGAGCGCGTCATCGAGGTCGACCTCCTCGGCGTCTGGCGGACGGTCAAGCCGGCGCTGCCGCAGATCACCGCGCGCGGCGGCCACGTGGTCGTCGTCTCCTCGATCTACGCCTTCACCAACGGCCTCGGCAACGCCCCGTACGCCATGGCCAAGGCGGGCGTCGAGCAGCTCGGCCGGGTGCTGCGCGCGGAGCTGTCGCTGCACGGCGCGAGCGCGACGACGGCGTACTTCGGCTTCATCGACACGGAGATGGTGCACGAGGCGCTCGACCGCAACCCGATGCAGGCGCAGCTGATGCAGGCGACGCCGAAGCCGCTGCACAAGCGCCTGCCGCCGAGCGCCGCGGGAGAGGGCATCGTCCGGGCGATCGAGAAGCGCGCACCGCGGGTCATCCTGCCCAAGCGCTGGATCCCGCTGTCCGTGCTGCGCGGCATCCTCAACCCGTTCATCGACGAGGCGGCCACCAAGCGCGACGACGTGCAGACGCTCATGCGCGGGCTCGATGCCTGACGATGCCTGATCAGCTCAGGCCCCTCTTCGATCGCGTCGTCATCAAGGAGCTCGAGCCCGACCGGGTCCGCCAGTCGGGCCTGGTCGTCCCGCCCGGCTCGCACGAGCCGCCGCCGCACCACGGCATCGTGCTCGCGGTCGGCCCGGGCCTCGACTGGTGGGAGTCGGTCGGCGTCGTGATGCCGGTCGTCCCCGGCGACCACGTCGTGTTCCCGGCGCAGGCCGGCGCGTGGGTCGACGTCGAGGAGGAGCGCCTGCTCGTGTGCCGCGTGACCGAGCTCCTGGGCGTGCTCGAGCGTGTCGCCACGCAGGACTGAGCTCTCCCTCGCCGAGGCGCGGCGGGTCGCGCTCGCCGCGCAGGGCTTCGACCGCCCGCGCGAGCTGTCCTCACCCCGCGCCGTCCGGGCCACCGTGGAGCGGCTCGGGCTGCTGCAGATCGACAGCGTCAACGTCCTCGACCGCGCGCACTACCTGCCGCTGTTCGCGCGCCTCGGCCCGTATCCGCGGGACGCCCTCGACAAGCTCGCCTGGTACGCGCCGCGGCGGCTGTTCGAGTACTGGGGGCACGAGGCGTCGCTGATCCCCGTGGCGACCCAGCCACTGCTGCGCTGGCGGATGGAGCGGGCCGCGCACGAGGCGTGGGGCGGCATGCAGCGCATTGCGCGCGAGCGTCCCGCAGCTGCTGGAGGAGATCGTCGAGGAGCTGCGCGGGCGCGGGCCGCTCCCTGCGCGCGCGTTCGACGAGGGCACGCACAAGAAGGGTCCCTGGTGGGACTGGTCGGACACCAAGCGCGCGCTCGAGTTCCTCTTCTGGTCGGGCCGCGTGACGAGCGCGCGCCGGCGGCGCTTCGAGCGCTGGTACGACCTGCCGGAGAAGGTCCTTCCGCGGGAGGTCCTGGCCGCGCCGACCCCGACGGAGGCCGACGCGCAGCGCGAGCTGCTGGCCATCGGCGCGCGCGCCCACGGCATCGCCACCGAGAGCGACCTGCGCGACTACTTCCGGCTCGGGGCCAAGGAGGCGGCGCCACGCGTCGCCGAGCTCGTGGAGGAGGGCCGGCTGCGTCCGGTCGGCGTGCGGGGATGGCGGCAGCCGGCCTACCTGTGGCACGAGGCGCGGATCCCGCGGAGCATCGACGCGCGCGCCCTCGTCGGCCCGTTCGACCCGCTGGTGTGGGAGCGCCCGCGCGCCGAGCGGCTCTTCGGCTTCAAGTACCGCATCGAGATCTACGTCCCCGCGGAGCAGCGCGTGCACGGCTACTACGTGCTCCCGTTCCTCCTCGGGGACCGGCTCGTCGCCCGCGTCGACCTCAAGTCGGACCGGCAGGCGGGGGTCCTGCTCGTGCAATCCGTGCACCTCGAGGACGACGCGCCGCCGGAGACGCGCGACGCGCTCCAAGCCGAGCTCGAGCTGATGGCCGAATGGCTCGGGCTCAGCGGCGTCGCAGGCGGATAGGCCCGCGGGCGGCGTCGAGGTCCACGACCTCGCCCTTCTGCGTGACGTCGATCTCCCCGTCGGCGACCATCGCCCGCGCGGCGTCGCGCACCAGCGGCATCAGCTCGCGGAAGCCGTCGTCGCCGCCCAGTGCCCGGGCGGCCTCCGACGGGCAGATGGTCTTGCCTTCCGCGCGCTGATCCAGCAGCGCGCGGATGGCGTCCTGCGCCTGCGCCTGGTCAGCAGGCGGCAAACGACCCCTTGACCGTCTTGGTGACCGACTTCTTCTTGCCCTTGAGCTTGATGGTGATCTTCGCCTTGACGGAGATCACGGTGCCGCTGGGTGTGCCGGCAGGCACGGTGAACTTCGCCGAGAAGGCCGGCTTCTTGTCCGTGACCGACTTGTTGCCCGTCGCGGAGAAGACGACCTTCGTGACCTTCTTGAGCTGCTTCTTCTTCTTGTAGGACACCTTGACCGTGACGGAGGTGCCGGCGGTGGCGCAGCCGCCGGGGATCGACAGCGTCACGGAGGACCCGCCGACGGAACCGCTCGTCTTCACGGGCGGCGCGGCCGGGTCGGGGCAGTTGGCGAAGGCGGCGGCGGTGGGCAGGCGGGTGAAGAACACCTCGCCGCGGTCCTCGTAGATGTCGTCCGTCGTGTAGACGGCGATCCCGCCGGTGTCGCTCGTCGGGTCCGCGGCGGTCTCCACGTCGCGGATGCTCGGCGCGGTGGCCAGCTCCGTGTAGGGGGAGAACTTCGTGCCGTCCGCGCTGCCGTGGAAGAACCCGAGGTGCAGGTTCGTGCCGTCCCCGCCGACCTCCGTGATCAGCAGGTCGTTCGTGCGGGTGATGGCGATGTCCGGGGCGTCCTGCAGGCCGGACGGGAAGCGGTCGTTCGTGCAGTCAGGGGAGGTCGCCGGGCCGAACTGGGTGCCGACGAACTGCCGCAGGACCGTGTCGCGCTGCAGTCCCTCGTACCCGAGCCACAGCTTGCCGTTGGCGGAGGTGACGTCCTTGCTGCCGTTGCGCTGCGCCGGGTCGGCGAGCTCGTAGCGCGTCGGGGCGGCCCACTTGGCCGCGTCGTGGAGCTCCGTGTCGTTCACGGTGCCCGTGAAGGCGCGGTAGAAGTTCCCGTTCGGCTGCAGGTCGGGGGCGTCGCCGTCGAGAAAGGCCAGCGGCGTGCCCTGCGGCGTGATGCCGATGTTCTGCCCGTCGATGCTGCGCCCGCCCTCCGCGTTGCCGAGCACCACCGCGTTGCCGCTGTCCGCCGTCAGCGGGGCCGAGGCGAAGGCCAGGTAGTCGAGCGCCTGGCCGGGGCGGCTCTTGCCGTAGGTCGCGCTGATCCAGAGGCGGTCGCCGGCCGGCGCGAGCTCGACGTCCTTGGCGGTGATGTCCGCGACCTTCGACAGCGTCGGGAAGCTCGCGCCGTCCGGCGAGACGGAGGCGAACGTCCGCTCCTCCGCGCCGTTGTGGTTGCCGACCGCGACGATGACGCGTGTCCCGTCCGTGACCATGAACGGGCCGTTCGTGTCGTCCGTGTTCGGGAGGGGGAGGTCGGCGGTCTGGGTGCAGGCCGTGGCCGCGGCCGGGATGCGGCAGACCACGACGTGGACGGTGTTGGCGACCGTGACGAGCCGGGCCACGTGGGCCGCGCCGTCCTTGGTCATGACGACGTCGAGCGAGTCGGACTTGACGCCGAGGTCCGTCGGCGCCGCCGCAGCACCGGCCGGCAGCATGAGCAGGAGGAGCAGGGCGAGGAGCGGACGCATGCCCGGCAATCTATTCATCCCCCGCGAAGGCGGTACTCTTGCTCGCGCTCATGGTCCTCGCCACGTTCATCACCTTCAAGCAGGTCATCCTCCTGATCGTGGTCTTCACGATCATGAACGTCGTGATCCTCGCCCCCATCCTGCTGGCGCTGTTCCGCGCCTACCTGGAGTGGCGCGAGAACGAAGCCATCCGCGCGTCGCGCCGCTAAAAGCCCTCCGGGACAAAAGGAAGCCCGGGGCGCGGGCAGGGCGCCACCGGGCTTCTGGTGGACCATCGGCCGGCGGTCGGCGCGACTGAAGCGCGCCCGATTGCGGCTGGACACACCCTCGCGGCCTACCGTCGCCGGGATGCGCCCGTTCCGGACCGTCGCCCTGGTGGAGGCCACGAGCTTCCTCGCCCTGCTCGTCGCCACCTACGTCAAGCGCACGGACGGCGGGGAGATGGGGGTCACCGTCCTCGGCCCGATCCACGGCGCGCTGTTCGTCGCCTACGTGCTGATCGCGCTCAACGTGCGCCCCCGCGCCGGCTGGTCGAACCAGACCACCCTGCTGGTCCTGCTCGGCGCCGTCGTCCCGTTCGGGGGCTACGTGGTGGACCGCTGGCTCGATCGCCAGCCCCCGCTGCCCGCCTGATCTGCGACGCTCGTCATCCGCAGGACCGACACAGGAAGAAGCTGACATGGACGAAGCAACCCTCCGCCCCGTGGTCGAGGCGCACGCACAGGCGGTCTGCGATCCGATGGACGCCGCCCACGTCCAGGCCGACCTCATCGAGGAGCTCCACGCGCAGCTGCCGGCGATCGCCAACATGCTCCCGCAGCCGGTGCGTTCGGCGACGGTCGACTCCATCGTCATCGCCGAGGATCACGGCATCGCGCTGATCACCTACGAGGGTGACGACGATCAGTCCCTGACGCTCAAGTCACGCTGGGAGGATCGCGGGTCGGGCCAGCCCCAGGTCGTCTCGGCGGAGCCGCCCGAGCCGCAGTAGGGCGGATGCAGCGGCTGCGCGATCCGCTCGTCTGGACGCACGGCCTCCAGCTGGTCAAGACCACCCTCGCTGTCGTGGTCGCCTGGATCCTCGTGGTCCGGGTCTTCGACGTCTCCCAGACCTTCCTCGCACCCTGGGCCGCGCTGCTCACGGTGCACGCGACGGTCTTCGGGACGTTGCGGCGCGGCGCCCAGCAGGTGGGCGCCGCCGTGCTCGGGGTGCTGCTGGCCTTCGGCGCCGGCAGCCTCTTCGGCCTCGGTGCCGTCTCGCTCGGGCTCGTCGTCCTGCTCGGGCTCGCGGCCGGGTCCGTCCGCGGCCAGCGCTCGGAGGCGACGACGGCCGCCGCCACGGCGCTCGTGGTCCTCACCACCGGCTACAGCGACGACGGGAGCATGCTCATCGACCGCCTGTTCGACACGGGCGTCGGCATCGCCGTCGGGCTGCTGGTCAACCTGCTCGTCTGGCCGCCCCTGCGCGACCGCGCCGCGGGCCACCGCATCGACGCGATCAACGCTGCCGTGGCCGAGCTGCTGCAGCGCATCGCCGCCGACCTGCGCGGTGGCGTGGCGAGCCCGGACGTCGACGGCTGGGTCGCGCGCATCGACGAGATCGACAGCGACGTCTCCCAGGCCTGGAGCGTCCTCGGCCAGGCCCACGAGAGCGGCCGCCTCAACCCGCGCCTGGCCGCCCGCCAGCGGATGGAGGCGGCCGACGAGTTCGACGACGTCCTCGCCCGCCAGGAGCAGGCGGTCGCCGAGATCCGCAGCATGGTCCGCACGATCCGCCTCGCGCCCGTCCCGCCCGACCAGTGGCCGCCCGCCTTCCGCGAGGGGTGGCTGCGCCTGGTCGAGGCGGGCGGCGCCGGCGTGGACGACTACGCGGCGACGCTCGACCTCGGCGCGCTGCCCGAGGGCTTCTGGCCCGTCGCCGGCGCGCTCCTGATGAACCTCCGCAACCTCTTCGCAGCGCTCGACCCGGTGGGCACGGGGCCACTCGCCGTCCCGCCGCCGAGGTTGATGGCCGGCCGCCGTTGACATGACGGACTGACAGGTCTACGTTCAGTCAGCCAACCGACAAAGGACCACCCGATGCGCCGTTCCGCCGCAGTACTCGTCGCGCTCAGTGTTGCGCTCTGCGCGTACCCGGCCACGGCTCCGGCGGTCCCCAGGCAGCGGTTGGTGCGGTTGCTCCGCGGGGTGCGCAAGGATGTCAGCCGGCCCTCCAAGCGGGTCGGGCGGCGTGCGCATCGCCAGGACCGGCAGGCGGCCGCCGCCGCGCTGAGGGCGGCGAAGCGCGGCCGTTACTGCGCGGTGGTCGGGGCGGTCGGCAGGATCAACCGCATCGGCCGCGCGGGTCGGCGCCTGCGTCGGGTGGACCGCCTGCTGCGCAGGTCCGCACGCGGGTGCAAGCAGCGGGCGACCGACGCGAAGACGGCGCCGGGCGGCGAGGTGAGCGGCGGCGGATTCCCCGCCGACACGCGGCCCAAGCCCCTCGAGAACGAGCAGGGCGAGCGCGACGAGGTCCCGCCGCTCCCGATCGGCCCGTTCCATCCCCGCCCGGACGGCGTGGGGGAGCCCGTGCCCGCCGGCGAGGCCGTCAGCCGCTCGGCCTCCGCGTTCTCCGCCGCCGTCACCGATCCGCTCGGCGTGTTCACCAAGACCGCGCTGACGCCGTTCAACCAGGGCCTCAACCCGCTCGACCCGAGCGAGGCGACCGGTGCCAACGTCGTGCTGATCACCGGCAACACCTACCTGCAGGTCTCCACGGACAGCGGGAAGACCTTCACGAAGCTGACGCCGAGCACCATCTTCAAGGACTCACCCGACGGGGGCATCTGCTGCGACCAGGTCATGCAGTACGACCCGGCCACCGACCGCTTCTTCTGGGTCATCCAGTACTGGTGCAGTGTGCAGACGAACTGCAAGAAGCGGCCGGGCGAGAACCGCTACCGCATCGCGGTCGCCTCGCCGCAGACGGTCACGAGCACGGGCGGGACCGGGTGGAAGTACTGGGACGTCACCTCGAAGACGTTCGGGCTCGGCACCCACTGGCTCGACTTCCCGGACACGGCGCTGGGCGCGAAGGGCTTCTACCTGACCTTCAACAGCCCGTCGGAGGGGTCAGCGACGTGGGTGCGCTTCATGAAGCAGGACCTGCGCGACACCCCGGCCGGCCAGAGCGTCGGCCTGCGCTACCTGCACAAGAAGGACGAGTACGTCTTCAAGCCGGTGCAGCGGACGGCGAGCCGCGCCTACGTCATCCGCCGCAAGAGCACCTCCGAGCTCGAGGTCAAGTACTGGGACGAGGACTCGATCTACGTGCACACGAAGACGGTCGGGATCCCCACGCCCGCCACGCAGAACTGCGCGACGCCCTCCCCGGACGGCAAGGACTTCCTCGCGCCCTTCGGGTGCGCCGGCTTCTCCCAGACGCTCGGCGGCGCGGCGCGCGCGACCAACGGCGACATCTGGGTGGGCTGGACGGCCGGCCGCCGCCTGGAGGGCCACAAATTCGACGACGGGACGGACAAGAACGACGGAACGAAGGTCTTCGACCAGGCGCACATCGAGCTCTCCACCATCAAGCCGGACTTCACCCTCAAGCGCCAGCGGGCCATCTGGAACGCGAACTACGCGTTCTCGTATCCCTACCTGACGGCGAGCCCCGGCGGGGAGGTCGCCATGACCTACTTGGCGGGCGGCAACGCGCAGTACCCGGGCTGGGGCGTCGCGCTGGTCACCAACACGGAGCGCTTCGCGCGCATCTACACGGGCACGGCCGGCAGCACGCGGATGGGCGACTACCTGGCGGTCCGGCCGGTCGGGTCGAACCTCTTCTCGGCCACCGGGAACGCGATCGACGCCACCAAGGGCTTCGCGCCGTACTACGTGCTGTTCGGCCGCACGGGGAACGCGCCGCCGCCCCCGCTGCCGCCCGCGGTGACCGCGACGCCCAAGCCGTCCCCCTCGCCGACGCCCACCCCGACCCCCAAGCCGCCGGCGGACCTGGTGATCAGCGAGCTGACGCCGAGTTCCGTGACGGTCGAGAACCGCAGCGACGGGCCGGCCGGGCCGTTCCAGACGTCCGTCGTGGACAGCCAGAACACCACGCTCACGCTGTCCGTCCCCAACGGGCTCGCGGCCCGCGCCTCGGTCACCCTGGCCTACGACTGCCTGGCGCTCCTGCGGTCGCGCACCGCCACCGCGGACTCCGGGAACGTCGTCGCGGAGGCCGACGAGAGCAACAACACGCGCTCGGGCGTCTTCGCCTGCGGGGGTCGCCGCTAGGAGAGTCGGCGGACCGCGTCGGCGAGCGCGACCGGCCCGGAGGCGAGGCGTGCCAGGCGGGCGGCCTGTGGATCGCCGGCGGCGAACTTCTCGCGCTGCTCGTCCGCCCAGCGCCGCCCGAGAGCGGTCCGGACGACCTCCGAGGCGAAGACGTCGTCGCGCAGCCAGCGGATGTATGCCTCCTCCCGCTTCCACGGTTCCTGCTCGTGCCACACGACCGCGGCCCGCTGCGGGCGGGGCGCGCGCCCGAGTGCCCGCTTCGCCTGGCGCATGCGCAAGGTCGCGGTGTCGGACCGGACTGACTGCGGCGTCCGGGGGACGGCGGCCGCGGCGAGCTCCGGCGCGCGGGCGGCGACGAAGCGCCGCTGCCAGCCGTCCTCGAGGCGATCGCGCAACGGGAGCGAGGCCAGCGCCCGCGTCATCGGCGCGGAGGCGAAGGCCGGCACGGTGGGCGCGCCCTCCGGCTGCAGCTCGGACCGCCCCCAGCGCCGGACCCGCTGCTCGGCGTAGACGACGTCCAGCCCGTCGAGCCCCGTGTGCGCGAGCGCGTCCGCCGTGTCCACCCAGCCGCGCCAGCGCGAGCGGATCTCCTGCAGCCGCTCACGCGGGGCTCCGACGAGATTCGGCTCGAAGCGCAGGCGCAGCATCGCTGCACGCGTGCGCGGGCTGCGGACGTCCTGGCCGTCGCCCGCGTAGGCGCCCCAATAGAAGGCGCGCCCGGTCTCGGCGCCCATGCCGGTGACCCAACGGTCGGTGCCCTCGGGCCACTCGATGTGGCCGAGGCCGGCCTCGGCCGCCCCGTCGTGCCAGACGGCGCGTGTTGCCGCCCGCTCGAGCCCCTCGTCGCCGAAGCCGAGCGCGCAACCCGCGACGCCAACGAGTAGCCGCGCCGCTCGCGCTCGGGGCGAGCTTGCCCGTCGTGAGCTACGGAAGCGCCGCCACGCTGCGGACCCCGTCGCGTGGATTGAGGACCGGCTCGGGCCCATCTGTGGAGTCGCCAGCGCGCGATTGCCACGAGCGTTGTCGAGCACCGGCACACAGCCGTCCAGTCCGCCCACGGTGCAGGGAAGGACTGGCTGGCCGCGCGACTCGCAGCCTGGTGGATTGACGTCCATCCTGTCGGTGAAGCCTTCGTGGTTACGACCGCCCCGACGAGCCATCAGCTAGAGGGCATTCTCTGGCGGGAGTTGAGCCGCGCGCACCGTCAGGCAAAGCTCGCGGGCCGCCTGACGGCTGGGGCCGTGCCGACGTGGCGAATTGGCGACGAGATCGTGGGGTGGGGGCGCAAGCCTGCCGACCTGACGGACCCTGAGGCGGCTGCGGCGGCGTTCAGTGGCATTCACGCCCGGCACGTGTTGGTCATTCTCGATGAGGCGTCCGGAATCGAGCCCTGGCTCTGGGACGCGGCCGAGTCGCTGATGACCAACGCGAACGCTCGGACGCTCGCGATTGGCAACCCGCTCGATGGGTCGAGCCGCTTCGCGAAAGTCTGTGGTCCGGGCTCCGGGTGGCACGTCATCGAGATCTCCGTCTTCGACACCCCGGCCTTCACCGGAGAGGAGGTGCCGCCGGAGCTGCTTGAAGTGCTCCCGTCAGAGCTGTGGGTGGAAGAAACGCGCCGGAGGTGGGGGGAGGGTTCGCCACAGTGGATCGCCCGCGTGCTCGGCCAGTTCCCGGCCGCAGGCACAGACACCCTCATCGACCCCTCGTGGATCAGGGCGGCGCAGGAGCGCATGCTTCCTGTGGAGACGACCGACGGCCACGCCTACGGCGTCGATGTGGCCCGGAGCGGCGACGTCCGGACCATTGTCTACAACGCGGCCGGTGGGCGTCTCCGCTTCATGCACGAGGCGGCGAAGGCGGACACCATGGAGACTGCCGGTGAGGTCGCACGGCTGATGAACGAGGGCGGCGGACACCAGCCGCCGGGCCTCACGCCAGCCTGGATAGACACGATCGGCGTCGGCGCGGGTGTCTACGACCGCCTGCGCGAGCGCGACTACCGCGTCGTGCAGTTTGTCGCCTCGGCGGCCCCGACCGACAAGATCCGCTTCGCCAACTTGCGCGCCGAGGCCTATTGGCGGCTTCGACAGGACTTCGAGCGCGGCGACGTCGACCTTGATCCTGGGGACCTGGAGCTGGCGGCCCAGCTCGGGTCGATCAAGTGGAAGACCAACAGTCGCGGCCAGGTACTCATCGAGTGCAAGGACGAGATGCGCAAGCGCGGCATGCCGTCGCCGGACCGTGCGGACGCGGCGGTCATGGCGGCGTATGGCGCAAGGCGCCCGACCTCGGCGACTGGGGTGCTCACCTCGCCCGCATCGCCGACATCTCGGCGTTGGGACCCGGTCCGCGCGGAGTACTACGAGCCGATGGACATCAATGGCGCTCGGTAAGAAGCATTCTCAGGGGAATCGTTGGTTGCGTGTGTCGGAACGCTGCGGAGGTCATCTACGATCCGGCGCGTCAGTGGGCGAGAGGGAGGCAAAGTGAAGGGGAAGGTCACCTACGCCAACGTCGTGGCGACGTTGGCCCTGTTCATCGCGCTAGGAGGTGTCTCCTGGGCAGCGGTAACCATCAACGGCAAGAACATCAAGCCGAAGTCCATCCCGCTCAACCGCCTTTAAGGGCAAGCTGCCCGCTGGGGCGCAGGGACCGCAAGGCATCCAGGGTGGGCAGGGTGAACGCGGACTCCTTGGGCCGCCGGGGCCGCAGGGGCAGCCGGGCGTGGTAGGACCAGAGGGCAAGCCAGGGCCAGCGGGAAGTCCGGGCATCGGCCAGCCAGGAGCGAAGGGTGACAAGGGCGATCCCGGTACCCCTGGCTACGCCGCCTTCGCGTTCATTGGCCAGGAGGGCTTCGTCAGCTCGAACCTCACAACGACGAACTTCACGAACGCCAACGTGACGAAGCCGAACGGCACAACTGGCCTCTACTGCATCCAAGGGTTCGCTGGCCGTCGGAACTTCCAGGTCACGCCCGTCGGGCAAGCGGCACGCTTCGCCACCGTGGTCTACGCGACGGCAGCACAGTGCGATACCTACGCGCCCTACATCCTCATGTTCGACGCCAACGGGCAGCCTGCCGACGCACCGTTCTTCCTCGCCATTCTCGGTGACGGGACTTAAGAGTCATCAAGCCCGCCCTTAACACGGCTCCGTCCGTTGGCGGTCCCCAGCGCCGCCCAGTTCTGACGCAGACTCTCGCCGTCCCGTCAGTCTGACCCGGTGGGCCCGGAGTTAGGAATGCTCCTCCTGTGCGCCGACTGATGCTGCTCACGGCTCACGCTCGCGTTAACGTCTGTCGATGGGGCTAGAAAGCCGCGACAAATCGTGGCATGCTCGCCCCTTAGGCAGTGCTGCAACCCTGAGGTGTGAACAGTGTTGTTAGTACACGAGTCGGCATCGCGGGCCGACCGCTCAAACGGGGGTGAGTAACTACATGTCGATCGTGAAGGACCGAGAAGCTGCCTCACCGGAGGGTGATGCGCCGCATCCCGTATATGACGTGCGCGTCTTCGTTGGCCCTGAAGGCGGCCGCTGGTCTGCCGTCGCGATCGACTTCACCATCGTCGGAGAGGGCAGCACTCAGGACGAGGCGCTGCACCGCCTCTGCGGCGCACTCGCGAGTTATCTCAACTCCTGTGCACGAGACGGCCTGGAGTTCGAGGAGATGAGGCGGCCAATCTCGCGGCAGTGGTATCTGCGCCTTCGCCTGGAGGCGCTACTAGGTCAGGCACTAGCTCTCGTCACGCGGCGCTCGGCCGTGACCCACCGGGCTCGCCTGTCGTTGCCGGACGGCCTCGACGGCTGCCTGGCGTAGCAGCCAGGCCTATCTCAGCGGGCGTCCGTCAAGCAGTATCTGAAGGTCTTTCTTCGAGTAACCGCCCTGCTCGCATACCCCGTGCCACGGGCGGTGGCCGACCTTGACGCTGTCCCAGTTCACGTCAAGGGTGATCTTTCCATCTCTATCAGGGTTGTTGTAGGTGATGTGGCCGCCGCCCGTCTGATGGGGTTCACGCTTCCAACCATCGAGCCGAATGGCGGCCTCCAGGTCCTTGAACGTGAAGGGGCCCCGGGGCAGCTGGCCTGACTTCTTCTTCTTGCGCATCCTCGTCCGGCGCCTCCTTCACAGCTCATCGCTTTCCGCCGGATGGTCTGCGAGTCTGCGGTTACCACACCTAGACCCGTCACTCCTCCTACGGCTTGTGACGCTGAGCGCCCGGTTCACAGCCGGGCGCTCGTCTTTCTGACCCCAGATCATGGCGTGACGTCCGGCGGCATCAACGCTTATGGCTGCAAAATGCGCGGAAGCTTCGTGCGCTTTCGAAGAACGCGATGCTCACGGTGCTCTATTGCGGCAGGACGAGGTGAACCGACGACGACGAGGGTTGGCACCCGGCCAACAGCCAACGCGTTACTGACCGGGTGGCGGTGCCTGGTCCTCGTAGAGCCGACGTGAGATCACGTCATCGCAGAAGGGCCCCGACTGTGCCCCACAGACGGCGTCACTCCCGCTCTGCGCAAAGCGCGCCGCCCGAGTGGCGCGTGACTCGACCTCATTCCCAGTGACGTGCGACTCGCAGCCGTCGAGCTGGGCCTGCGAAACCGAGCCGTAGGAGCAGTAGTCCGCCACCAGCCGGTGTGCATGCTGGATCCCCGTCAGGGTGAAGTAGCTGACGGCGATCCCGAGGACCGTCAACGCCATCATGAGGCGGTGAAGGGGCGGTCGCTCGTCCCGCTTGTAGCGCTCACCCAGCAGCCAGACGGTGACCCCGGCGCAGAGGGTGAGGAAGATCAGGAGGGCGACCACCGGCTCGGCAACCGAGCCGCCCGCGATCGGATCGATCACGAACTCGTTGCCGTAGATCACCATCAGCAGCCCGCCGACGAGAGCCAAGACCCAGAGCACAAGCTTCCCTAGGCCACGGGTCCAGTCGCCGTCGTCTTGGTTCGTTGTGCTCGTCTGCGGCAGCTTCCAGCGCGACCCATCCCGTGGGGCCGTGACGCGGCTCACGACACTGTCGAACGCTTCTGCCGCCGTGACCGGAAGCTCCCACCAGCCGCCAGCTACTCGCCGCAGCAGCGGCACGCGTAGAGCCGCCCCGGCAGCCCACACAGGCAGTAGAACAATTCCGACGCCGACGTAGATGGCGACGAGGCCGACCGCCAGTGTGAAGACGACGACGAGAATGTCGAAAGCACAGGTGCCGCTAGCCCCTCGTCGCCCTGGATACAGCGGCGTATTCGTGTTCGGCCTCATCTCGGGCTTGCTCAAGAGCGCGCAGCTCACGAGCAAATCGCGTCATCCCCTGGGCGTATTGCTCCTCTTCAAGACGGGCCTTTTGTCGCTCCTGGGCACTGAGCCAAAGAAGGAGGCCTAGCGGAAGCATGACCGCTACGAAGACCGCAACCACTGATACAGCTGGCCGACGCTCCGAGGCCGTGAGAGCAACGATGAGACAGACGAACGATGCGAGATGGATCGTGCCCCTCCACTCGTGATCCAGATAGGCCCTGAAACCTGACCGCGATGATGGCTGAGCGGGTTCCTGTCGCTTCGCCTCAGCCAGATGGGCCGTCGCTTTGGACCTCGCCGCCATCGCTGCGGACAGCTGGTAGGCGCAGGCTCGACACAGCGTCGTGTGGCTCAACCTGGGATCGCCCTCCCAGACGACCTCGTGTCGGCTTCCGTCGGCCATATGAACGATGTGCACTTCCGTTCGGACCGATCTGTATTCAGGCGCGACATTGACCCAGTGGGTAGGCGCACCAAGGCCGGGAACCCCCACCGGCCATCCACCGGGGATGTAGCCGCCCGGGCTCGTCTCGATCTCTGAGAGCCGCGTCGTCTTTTCGATTCTCGTTACGACCTCAGACGGGTCGCGAGCCGCACCGCAGCGATGGCAACTGAGCGGACCTGCGGTGTCGTGTGCTTTTCCCCCCACGAAGATCTAACGACATTTGTGAGCGCTTTTTTTCGTGCGGCATCGACATCGAGTGGGACGCGGTGGACTTCATCCGCAACCGCAGCATGAGCGTTGTCGTGGCCAGGGTGGACGCCCGTCCGTGCTGTCCCACGGCATCCGCTTCCAGCACGCTTCCATCGGGGCCGAGAGGAAAAGGGTGGGGGTGTCCCCGAACGACAGAACCCCGCTATCTAGGCGGGGTTCGGGTGATGGGCGCGGCGGGTTTCGAACCTGCGACCTCTCGCGTGTGAAGCGAGCGCTCTCCCACTGAGCTACGCGCCCTGACGCCGACAGACCTTATCCGGCGTGATCCCCTGACCGGGTGCCTGGCGGCCGGCCGCACCTCGCGATAGCTTTCGGCCGCATAGAGCTGTCCGTCGTACCAAAGGGGAAGTCCATGTCCGTCCGTCTCCGTCGCCTTGGTCTGGCGACGTTCCTCGCCGTCGCTGCGACGGCCGCGCCCGCGAGCGCCGCATCGACGAGGGGGTACGTGGTCGTCCTCAAGGACAAGCCGCTGGCGAGCTACGCCGGCGGGGTGGCGGGTCGTCCGGCGACCAGCCCGAAGGCGACGGGCGCGAAGAAGCTGAGCACCCGCTCGGCGGCATCCCGCGAGTACACGAGCTACCTCGACGGCCGCCAGAGCGCGGTCGTGGGCCGGCTGCCCGGCAAGCGCCCGGAGGTGCTCGATCGCTACCGCGTCGCGCTGGCCGGCTTCGCGGCGATCCTGACCCCCGCGCAGGTGCGCGCGGCCCGCAAGGACCCGGCGGTCGCACACGTCTTCAAGGACCGCTTCCAGCGCGCGCAGGACGACGCCCCGGCCTCCCCGGCGGCGCAGACGGCGCTGCTCGACGGTCCCGGCGGGGACTCCGCCGCCTACCTCGGCCTGCCCGCCGGGCTGTGGAGCCAGGCCGGCACGCCCGGTCCCGACCACGCCGGTGAGGGCGTCGTCGTCGGCGTCATCGACACCGGCATCACCCCCGAGCACCCGAGCTTCGCCGACACCCCCGGCGGCGCCGGCGGCCCGTACCTCGGCCTGCCCTTCCCGCCCGCGCCGAGCACGTACACCGGCTATTGCGGCGACCCGACGGACCCCGACGGCCTCGGCTTCGCCAAGGATCCGTCCTTCACGTGCAACAACAAGCTCGTCGGCGCGGAGTACTTCGCCAAGGCGGCCACCACCTTCGGCACGCTCAACCAGGACGAGAAGCTGTCCCCGCGCGACACGGAGGGCCACGGCAGCCACACCGCCTCCACCGCCGTCGGCAACTTCGGCGTCAACCCGATCATCAAGGGCAACGACCTCGCCGTCAACCGCATCTCGGGCGTCGCCCCGGCCGCGCAGCTGTCGGTCTACAAGGCCCTGTGGACCGACGACAACGGCGACAACGGCGGCTACACGTCCGACCTCGTCGCGGCCATCGACGCGGCGGTCGCCGACGGCGTGGACGTCATCAGCTACTCCATCGGCTCCAGCGGCACGTCGATCCTGACGGCCGACAGCCTCGCCTTCCTCAACGCGGCGGACGCGGGCGTCTTCGTCTCCGTCTCGGCCTCCAACGACGGCCCGGACCCCGGCACCATCGGCGACCCCGCCGGCGTCCCGTGGGTGACGAGCGCCGCCGCGGGCAGCAACGGCCGCACCTTCGCCGCCACGCTGGACATCGACGGCGAGCAGTTCACCGGCGCCTCCGCGGGCTCGGGCGTCACGTCCCCCGTGGGCGTGGTCGACGCGGCCGACATCCCGGCCGCCGGCCGCACCTCCGAGGAGTCCGAGCTGTGCCTCAACGGCTCGCTGAGCGCGGCCGCCGCGGGCAAGATCGTCCTCTGCAAGCGCGGCGCTCCCGTGCGGCTGCAGACCTCCGGCGAGGTCGCCCGCGTCGGCGGCGTCGGCGAGATCCTCTACAACCAGACCCAGGGCAACGACCTGGCCGGGTACCCGTTCATCGTCCCGACCATCGCGGTCGAGCTCGACGACGGCGAGGCGATCAAGGAGATCATCGCCGACGGGGCGGGTGGGGGCGTATCAGCGACCATCACGGCCGGCGCCTCCGCGGCGAACACGCCGAAGAAGCTGGCGGCCTTCTCCTCGCGCGGCCCGTCGACGGCCTCGCCGGACATCGCCAAGCCCGACGTCGAGGCCCCTGGTGTCGACATCCTCGGCGCCAACACGCCCATCCCGATCCCGGGCAGCGCCATCGCCGGGACGCTCTTCCAGGTCATCTCCGGCACGTCGATGGCGGCACCGCACGTCTCGGGCGCCGGCGCGCTGCTGCGCCAGCTGCACCCGGCGTGGACGCCCGCCGAGATCAAGTCGGCGCTGATGACCACCGCGTCCAGCGGCGTGGTAACCGAGACGGGAGACCCGGCGACCCCGTTCGACACCGGCTCGGGGGAGATCGACCCGAACAAGGCGACGAACGTCGGCCTGGTGGTCGACACGACGACGGCCGACTACGTCGACTACCTCAACGGGCCGGACGGGCTCGACGCGGGCGGCGACGTCCCGGCGGTCGACCTCAACCTGCCGTCCATCGCCAAGGCCTCCGTCCTGAACTCCGTCACGACGGCGCGCCGGTTCAGCTCGACGCTCAACGGGCCGAAGACCTACACGGTCACCGCGTCCGTGCCGGGCTTCACCGTCCAGCTCGGCGGGGACGTCGCCGGCGGCCAGCTCACCGTGCCGGGCGGCCGCAGCCGCACCGTCGCGCTGAAGGCGACGCTCAACGGCGCGCCCTACGACGAGTACGCCTTCGGCCAGATGACGCTGACCCCGGTCGGCGGCGGCCAGGCGCTGCACCTGCCCATCTCGCTCAAGCCCGTCAAGCTCGCGGCGCCGGACTTCGTCGACGTGGAGACGGACACCCCGAGCGGCACGGCGCCGCTGAGCGTGCAGACCGGCTTCGCCGGCCCGCTGTTCGGCTACGCCACGGGCCTCGCGGCTCCGAACGTCCGCGTGGGGGAGAAGGTCAGCACCGACCAGACGGTGTCCCAGAACACGCCGAACGCCGGCAACGTCCACTACGACATCACGGTGCCGGAGGGCGCGGACCTGCTGCGCGCGGAGATCACCAACTCCGTGCCGGACGACTCCGACCTCGACCTGTACCTGTACTACGACGCCAACGGCGACGGGACGTTCGACGACCCGGATGAGCTCTACGACCTGTCGGCCACCGGCGCGTCCAACGAGGCGCTCCTCGAGTTCGCCCCCGATCCGGGCAAGTACCGGCTGGTCGTGAACGGCTTCGGCACCGCCAACCCGTCCACGTACGACTTCACCACGTGGCTGGTGGCGGACAAGAGCCCCAACGACCTCGCGGACGAGCCGTCCGTCGCCATCACCGACCCGGTGACGGCCACGCTGGGCGGCACCGTCGAGCCGCAGCTGTCCTACCGCGGGCTGAACGCGGCCGGCAGCTACGTGGGCGTGGTCCGCTACTCCCAGGCCGCCGGCAAGCCGAGCGGCGACAGCCTGCTCGACGCGTCCGTGGTGACCGTGACCAAGACGAAGGACGAGCCGGTCCCGACGCCGACCTCGACGCCCACGGCGACGCCGACCACAGCCCCGACGGCGACGCCCACCGCGTCCCCGACCGCGTCCCCGACCGTGACACCGACCCCGCGGTTCACCGCGTCGTTCAGCAAGGTGCACCTGCTGCGCAAGCGGACGGTGCGCCTGACGGCGAAGCTGTCGGCGAGCGCCAAGCTCTCCGCGCGGGTGACCCGCAAGGGGAAGGTGCGGGGCAAGTCGCGCTCCGTGTCCGTCAAGAAGGGCACGCACACGGTGCGCCTGCGCCTGAACCGCAAGCTGCGCAAGGGCACCTACCGCATGACGATCCGCGCGGTCGGCGGCGGGCGCCTGGTGACCAAGACCTACAAGCTGAAGGTCAAGTAGGAGGGGCGATCGCGTCCCGGATGGCCGCGGAGACCGCCTCCGCGGCCATCACCGACACCGTGAGGAGGTCCGCCTCCACGGTGCCGGACGCCAGCACGAAGGTCATGTCCCCGTCGTAGGCGGTGGCGCTCGGGTTGATCGCCCGCGTCACCCCCGCGGTGGCGGCGCGCGCGACCTGGAACGCCTCGAGCTTCGTCAGCCGCGCGTCGGTGCACACGCACGCGAGCGTGGTGTTCGCGCGCTCCTCGACCGCCCGCGGCGGGACGCGCCCTGCCGCGATCAGGTCCACTGCGCGCTCGGGCGCGCCGGCGAGGACGGAGCCGTCGGCGGCGAGGACGTCGCCGATCGCGTTGGCGACGGCGACCGCCACCACCGTCGCGTCCCCCGCCCGCAGCGATGCGGCCCCGACACCGCCGGGCGCGGCGTGGTCTGGCCCCATGAGCTTCCCGACGGTGGCGCCCGTCCCCGCCCCGAGCGCGCCGCGGGCGACGACGCCCGTCGCGCTCTCGGCGGCGGCGCGGCCAGCGTCCGCGTCGGGCGCGACCGGCGCCCCGACGTTGAGGTCGTAGACCACCGCGGCACTGACCAGCGGGACCCGGGCCGCCGGCGTCGGATGCCCGCGGCCGGCGTTCCGCAGGAAGGAGACGACACCGTCGGCCGCGGCGAGGCCGAACGCGCTCCCACCCGTGAGCAGGACGGCCTGCGGGCCGGCGGTCGACGTCCACGGGGAAAGGAGGTCGGATTCCCGCGTCCCGGGCCCGCCACCGCGGACCTCGCCGGATCCGACCGCACCCGGCGGCGCCAGGATCACGGTGCACCCGGTCCGCGCGTCGTGGTCGGTCCAGTGCCCGCACGCGAACCCCTCCGGCAGCCGCACGTCCATGGGCACATCATCCCCCTACGGCAAAGTGAGGGGTCGTTCCCTCATGCGAGCCGGGCCGGACGGGCGGAGGATCGGCGCATGATCACTCCGAACCGCTTCATCGCCGGCCTCGCCGCCGGCGCCGTGCTCGCGACGGCCGGCGTCGCCGGCGCCGACTCGCTCATCACCGGGGCCAAGGTCCGCAATGGCTCGCTCACCGGCGCCGACATCCGCAACAAGTCGCTCTCGCAGAAGGACCTGAGCCCGAAGGCGCGCAAGGCGCTGCGCGGGCAGGCCGGTCCTGCCGGCCCGGCGGGCGCCGCCGGGACGGCCGGTGCGCCCGGCGCCAAGGGGGACGCTGGCCCTGCGGGTCCCAGCGGCGGGAAGGGCGACACCGGGGCCAAGGGCGAGACCGGGGCCAAGGGCGACACGGGCGAGAAGGGCCTCAAGGGCGACAAGGGCGAGACGGGCGCCGCCGGCGTGCTGACCGGTCCCGCCGGCGGCGACCTCGCGGGCACGTTCCCGAACCCCACGCTCGGCGTGAACACGGTCGACGACACCAACGTCCTCAACGACTCGCTGATCGCGGCCGACATCTCCGCCGACGCCATCGGCAGCAGCGAGCTCGGCCCGAACGCGGTGACGACGACGAGCATCTTCGACGGCGCCGTCGGTGCCGGGGATCTCGGCACGAACTCCGTGGCGGCTGACGAGATCGCCACGGATGCGGTCGGCACGGCGGAGATCGACGACAACTCGATCACCGCGGCGGACCTCGGCACCGGGACCGTGAACATCACGTACGACTCCCCGGTGCTCTCGCCGGACGACTGCATCCGCCAGACGGTGCCGGGCACGAGCGTCGGCTTCGGCGCGTTCATCGTGCCGGGCTACGCCCCCTCGGTCGAGCCGCTGGACGGTGTCGTCTTCCAGCCGACGACGAACGACCAGGGGGCCACGGCGGACCTGATCATCTGCAACACCTCCTCCATCGGGATCAACCCGCCGCCGGTCGACCTCACGCTCCGCGTCTACCGGTAGGCCGCTCGAGGGATGGCCCGCCGCGGCGGGCCATCCCCTACGCTCCCCAGCGGACCGTGCTAGGCGGGGGAGTAGCGGACCCTTTCATCCCGCAATCCGCTCTAGCGGGGCCGAATTCCCTCTCGAGGGTTCGTGCCCTCCGGGTCAGCTCACCGAGTGTGGTGTTGATGGCCGGGTCCCGTGCGGTGTCGGCCCGTGAACCAGGTCAGGTCCGGAAGGAAGCAGCCTTAAGCGGTCACCGACAGGCGCAACGGGGTTGCCCAGTGCCGGAGCCGTGTGACGTGCAAGCGCCGGAGGACCGAGTTCGACAGAGGGTGCACGGTCCGCTTTCACCCGCCACACATAGACTCGGAGATCAGTGGCCTCGCTGTACCGCCGACACCGCCCGCGCACCTTCGCCGACGTCGTCGGCCAGGAGCACGTGGTCCGCACGCTCAGCAACGCGATCGAGCAGGACAAGGTCCACCACGCCTACCTGTTCGTGGGCAGCCGCGGGACGGGCAAGACGTCGATGGCGAAGATCCTCGCCGCCTCCCTGAACTGCGTCCACGGGCCCACGACCACGCCCGACGGGACCTGCGAGGCGTGCGTGGCGATCCAGAACGCCACCTCCCTCGACGTCATCGAGATGGACGCGGCGTCCAACAACTCCGTCGACGACATCCGCGCCCTGCGCGAGCAGGTGGCCTACGCCCCGCTGGGTGGCAAGTACAAGGTCTACATCCTCGACGAGGCGCACATGCTGACCAACGCGGCGTGGAACGCGTTCCTCAAGACGCTCGAGGAGCCGCCGCCGCACACGATCTTCGTGCTCGCCACCACGGAGGCGCAGAAGGTGCTGCCGACGGTGGTCGATCGCTGCCAGCGCTTCGACTTCAGCCGCCCGACGATCGGCAACATCCTGCAGGTCCTCAAGGGCGTCGCCGCGCAGGAGGGCATCACCGCGCCCGACGAGGCGCTGGCGCTCGTGGCCCGCAGCGCGACCGGCTCCTACCGCGACGCGCTCGGCACCCTCGAGCAGCTGGTCGCCTTCAGCGGGACGACCATCGCGCTCGACGACGTCCTCGCGGTCCTCGGCGCCGCCGACGCCGACCTGCTGTTCGGCACGGTGGACGCCGTGGCGCAGGCCAGCGCCGCCGACGCCCTGCGCGCCGCCGCCCGCCTCTCGGAGTCCGGCCGCGACGTGAGCCGCTTCTTCTCCGACCTCGAGGCGCACCTGCGCGGGCTGATGATCGTGCAGACGCTGCAGACGGTCCCGGAGGAGCTGCGCCTGACGCCCGACGCCGACGAGCGCCTGGCCGAGCAGGCCCGCCGCGTCCCGCCCGCCACCGTCACCCACCTGCTCGACCTGCTCGCGGAGGGCCTGCGGGCCATGAAGGACGGCGCCGACGCCCGCACGCAGCTCGAGCTCGCGCTCGTCAAGGCGGCCGACCCGGCGCGCGACGCGTCACACAAGGCGCTGCTGGCCCGCCTCGAGCGGCTGGAGCGGGGGGCGCCGACCGCACCTCCGGCCGTCCCACCGGCACCGGCCCCCAAGGCCCCCGAGCAGCCGCAGACCGCCGCCGGCGCCCTGTTCGCGAAGCCCCCCTCCGAGCCCGCGGTGACGACCATCCAGACCCCGGAGGACGGTCCCGCGATCGTCGCCGCCGTCGAGGTGGAGACTGCCAGCGAGGAGCCGGAGCCCGCCGTGGCCGTGGCCATCGCCCCGCTGGACGACGTCGGCGAGCTGCGCGAGCTGTGGCCGGCGGTCCTCGAGCAGCTGCAGGGCGGGCTCAAGGCGATGCTGGGCGGCACCGTCCCGCTCGGCGTCGACGACAACCGCCTCACCGTCGCCTTCAGCCAGTCCGCGATGGTGCTCTTCCGCCACGCCGACAAGCCCGCCAATCGCGACGCGGTCGCCGCCGCCGTCCGCGCCGTCACCGGCCGCGCGCTGGCCGTGAAGTACGAGCTGCGCTCCGACGAGGAGCTGGAGGAGGAAGCCGGTGCCGACGAGGGCCCCGAGCTGTCGGACCACGCCCTCGTGGACCGGATGCTGCACGAGTTCGACGCAACAGAAGAGGAACCGCCGTCATGAACATGCCGCCCAACATCAACAAGATGCTCGAGCAGGCGCAGAAGCTGCAGGAGGACATGGCGGCCGCGACCGCCAAGCTCGCCGAAGAGAAGATCGAGACGAGCTCCGGCGGGGGCATGGTCAAGGTCGTCGCCACGGGCGAGGGCCAGCTCGAGTCGCTGACCATCGACCCTGACGCGGTCGATCCCGAGGACGTCGAGATGCTGCAGGACATGATCCTGGCGGCGGTCAACGAGGCGATGCGCCAGGCCGACGACCTGCGCGAGAAGGCGATGGGGGAGACGGCGGGCTTCGACCCGATGGAGGCGCTGTCGGGCCTCGGCCTGGGCGGCCTCGGCGGCGGCCCGGGCGGGATGCCCGGCGGCGGGGGCGGAGGTGGCGGCGGGGTCAACCGCGCCGCGCGCCGAGCCGCCAACAAGAAGAAGCGCTGAGCCCGGCTTGTACCCGGCACCCGTCCAGCGGCTGATCACGGAGCTCTCGAAGCTCCCCGGGATCGGTGGGCGCACGGCGCAGCGTCTCGCGTTCCACCTGCTGCGCGCCTCGGAGGAGGACGCCTTCGGCCTGGCGGGCGCGATCCGCGAGGTCAAGGAGCGCATCGGCCTGTGCGAGACGTGCTTCAACCTCGCGGAGGGTCCGATCTGCGGCATCTGCGCGGACGCGCGACGGGACACTGAGCTCATCTGCGTGGTCGAGGAGCCCGGTGATGTCGTCCCCATCGAGCGCACCAGCGAGTACCGCGGCCGCTACCACGTCCTCGGTGGCGCCCTCAGCCCGATCGACGGCGTCGAGCCGGAGGACCTCAAGCTGGCCGAGCTGTTCCGGCGCGTCGACGACAGCGTGACGGAGGTCGTCATCGCCACCAACCCGACGACGACCGGCGAGGCGACCGCGCTCTACATCGCCGACGCCCTGCGCGACCGCACCGTCACCGTCACGCGCCTCGCCTCCGGCCTGCCCGTCGGCGCCGACCTCGAGTACGCCGACGAGGTCACGCTCGGCAAGGCGCTTGCGGGCCGCCGCAACATCTGAGCCATGATCGACGCCTGGGCGCAGCACCCGACACCTCGCTTCCTGCAGGAGCCGTGGCTGGCCTCCCTGTTCCGCTGGGGCGGCGGGCCGATCCCGGAGATGCCGATCGAGGCGACGCTCGAGCAGATGGACGCCGGCGGCATCGACGTCGCGGTGCTGTCCGCCTGGCACGGCCCGAACGGCGCGCTGATCTCCAACGACGAGGTCGCCGCCCACGTGGAGGCGCACCCGGACCGCTTCGTCGCCCTGGCGAGCGTCGACCTCAGCCGGCCGATGGACGCCGTCCGCGAGCTGCGCGCCCGCGTCGAGCAGGGCTTCCGCGGGCTGCGACTGCTGCCGTGGCTGTGGGAGGTCCCGCCGACCGACCGGCGCTTCTACCCGCTCTACGCCGCCTGCGTCGAGCTCGGCGTCCCCTTCTGCACCCAGGTCGGCCACACCGGTCCGCTCAAGCCGTCAGAGGTCGGCCGGCCGATCCCCTACATCGACCAGGTCGCGATCGACTTCCCCGAGCTGACCATCGTCGGCGGCCACATCGGCTACCCGTGGACGGAGGAGATGGTTGCCGTCTGCCGCAAGCACGAGAACGTCTGGATCGACACCTCCGCCTACACCGCGAAGCGCTATCCGCCGGAGCTCCTGCGCTACCTCGAGAGCCCCAACCACAAGGTCATGTTCGGCACCAACTGGCCGATGATCGCGCCCACCAAGGCGCTGGAGGGCTACGCCGGTGACGACGCCGCGTTCCTCGACGGCAACGCCCGCCGCGTGTTCCAGATCAGGTAGAGGCATGCCGCCAGCAGCAGCGGGGCGACGGTCAGGGAGGGGATGACGTCACCCTCCTTGATGCCGCTCACGGCGATCGCGACGGCCATGGTGATGGCCAGGAGGACCGCCGACGGGACGACGCACCGGTTGCGGAGGAGCAGGATCCCGCCGACGATCTCGATGACGCCCGCGGCGATCACCCAGGCCCAGGCCTGCGGGAGCCCGAAGCGCACGAAGGCGTCGTGCTCCCAGTTGTAGGCGACGAACTTCGGCAGGCCGCCGATGACGAAGGCGACGCCGGTGAGGACCCGGACGTTCACTTCGCGAGCCGGTGCTTCATGGCCAGGACGCGGCCGACGGCGTCGAGCACCCGGCCGCGGGGCAGGCGCTTGGCCTTGGCCGCGCGCAGCAGGGCGCTGTAGACGCGCTTGCGCTGGGAGGCGTCCGGGACGTAGAGCAGGTCGATGCCCCCGCGGACCGCATCGACGGCCACGCGCTCGGGCGGGTCGCCGGTGGCCACGGCCAGCCCGGTGATGTCGTCGGTCATCGCCACCCCGCGGAAGCGCAGCTTCGCGCGCAGCAGGCCGCGGACGACCGCCGGGGTCAGCGCCGCGGGGGTGACGGCGTCGTAGGCGGTGAAGGCGGCGGAGGAGACGGTGACGGCGGGCGCGCGGCGCAGGGCGGTCCGGAACGGCTTGAGGTCGCGGGACAGCAGCTGCTTCGCGGTGCCGCCGACGTTGGCCGGCCCGCTCAGCGGATCCTGGGTGACCGTGCCCTGGCCGGGGAAGTGGGACGGCGCCGGGGCGACGCCGCCGGCCAGCCAGCCCTGCACGGCGCCGGGGGCGATGCGGGCGATCTTGCCGGCGTCCGCGCCCAGGCCGACGTCGATGGCCGGCGCCGTCGTGAAGTCGATGCCCTGCGCGGCGGCGGCGACCGCGGCGGCCCTGGCGGTGCTGCGTGCCTGCGCCCGGCTCGAGCCCAGCCGTTCCGGCCGGCCGTCCGCGAGGGCGGCCACCAGCGGGGCGACGTTGTCGGCGGCGGCGGCGACGGCCCGCGCCTCGCCGGCGAACAGCCCGGCGCCCGTGAGGTCGACGGCGTTGTCGGGGCCGACGATGATGCCGCCCCAGCCGTGGCCGCCCAGCTCGCGGAACACGGAGCCGCTGAGGTCGACGCCCTCGAAGCCGACCACCATCAGCTGCCCGATGCGCTGCTCGAGCCCGAGCCGCTGCGCCGAGCGGCGGAAGCGGGCGGGCGCCTGCGGCACGATCGGGCGCTTCGGCGCGGGGGTGGCCGTGGCGGTGGCCGACGCCGACGGGGTCGCGGTGGGCGTGGCGGACGGGGTCGCCGTGGGGGTGGCGCGGCCGAGCGTCCGGGCCTGCCCGCCCCCGCAGCCCGCAAGGAGAACCACCAGCACTCCTAGAATCGCCCACCGATGCCGGGCACCGTGGTCATGAAGTTCGGCGGCACCTCCGTCGCCGACGCAGAGCGCATCAAGCGCGCCGCCGCGCGCATGGTCCGCGCGCGTGAGGCCGGCCACCGCGTGGTCGGTGTCCTCAGTGCCCGCGGGAAGACCACCGACGAGCTGATCTCCATGGCCGAGGAGGTCTCGCCCAATCCCGACCCCCGCGAGATGGACATGCTCCTCTCCACGGGCGAGCGGATGAGCTGCGCGCTGTGCGCCATGGCCATCAACGACCTCGGGCACCGCGCGATCTCCCTCACGGGCTCGCAGGCCGGCATCGTCACCGACACGTCGCACACCAAGGCGCGGATCGTTGACGTCAGGGCCGATCGGATTCATGAGGCGCTGGCGAACGACAACATCGTCCTGGTCGCTGGCTTCCAGGGCGTCTCCACCGCCAAGGACGTTACGACCCTCGGCCGCGGCGGCTCGGACACCACCGCGGTGGCGCTCGCGGCGGCCGTCGGCGCCGACGTCTGCGAGATCTACACGGACGTCGCCGGCGTCTACAGCGCCGACCCGCGCGTCGTCCCCGACGCCCGCAAGCTCGACGTCGTCCAGTTCGAGGAGATGCTCGAGATGGCCGCCTCGGGCGCCGGCGTCCTGCAGCTGCGCAGCGTCGAGTACGCCCGCACCCACGGCGTCCGCATCCATTGCCGCGCGAGCTACTCCGACGAGACCGGTACGTTCGTCGTCGGCGAAGAGGAGACCATGGAACACCCGCTGATCACCGCCGTCACCCACTCCACCGACGAGGCGCGCGTCACGCTCCTCGGCGTGCCGGACACCCCGGGCGTGGCCGGACGCATCTTCACCGCGCTGGCCGAGCACAACGTCAACGTGGACATGATCATCCAGAACGAGCCGGTGTCCGAGGGTGCCGCGGCCGACATGAGCTTCACGGTGCCGCGGGCCGACCTGCGCGCCGCCCACGCCGCGCTGGATCCGATCGTCTCCGAGCTCGGCATCTCCTCCCAGGACGACCCCGAGATGGGCAAGGTCTCCATCATCGGCGCCGGCATGCGCACCCACCCGGGCGTCGCCGCCAAGGTCTTCGCCACCCTCGGCGAGCGCGGCATCAACATCGAGATGATCGCGACGTCCCCGATCAAGATCTCCTGTGTCGTGCACGCCAACCGCCTTCCGGAGGCCGTCCGGGCGTTGCACGAGGCCTTCGGGCTCGGCACGGACGACGTCAAGGTCGAGCACCCCTTCGGGCAAGAGGGGCAGGCGGCGTGACCCGCGTGGCCGTCGTGGGCGCCACCGGCGCCGTCGGGACCGTGATGCTCGCCAAGCTGCGCGAGCGCGACTTCCCCGCCTCCGAGATCGTCCCCTTCGCCTCCGAGCGCTCGGCGGGGAAGCAGCTCGACGGCTTCGGGACCATCCAGCCGCTCACGGACGAGACCGTCCGCGGCTTCGACATCGCCATCTTCTCGGCGGGCGCCACCACGTCGCGCGCGTGGGCGCAGAAGTTCGTCGACGGCGGCGCGATCGTGGTCGACAACTCGTCCGCCTTCCGCCAGCAGGACGGCGTCCCGCTCGTCGTCGCCGAGGTCAACCCGGAGGCGATGGACGCCCACAAGGGCATCATCGCCAACCCGAACTGCTCGACCATGGAGCTGATGCTCCCGGCCAAGGCGATCCACGACGTCGCCGGCATCGAGCGGCTCATCGTCTCGACCTACCAGTGCGTGTCCGGCACGGGCGTGAAGGCCGTGGCGGAGCTCGAGGCGCAGACCCGCGCCCTGCTCGACGGGGAGGAGCCGCCGGCGCCTGAGGTCTATCCCCACCCGATCGCCTGGAACGTCCTCGGCGGCGCCGGCAACTTCGCCGAAGGGGACGACTACACGGACGAGGAGCGCAAGATGATGTTCGAGACGCGCAAGATCCTGGGCGACCAGGACATCGCGATCTCCGTCACCTGCGCGCGCGTGCCCGTCCCGTACTCGCACTCGCTGTCCGTCAACCTCCAGACTCGCGACGACCTGAGCGTCGAGGACGCGCGGAAGCTGATCGCCGACTTCCCCGGCTGTGTCGTCGTCGACGATCCCGCCGGCCACGGCTACCCGACGGCGCGCGCCGCCGCCGGCCACGACGAGGTGTACGTCGGCCGCCTGCGCCGCGACCCGTCGCACCCGAAGGCGATCAACATGTGGATCGTCAGCGACAACCTGTACAAGGGCGCCGCGACGAACGCGGTTCAGCTCGCGGAGGTGCTCGTCTCGCGCGGGCTCGTCGGCGCGCGCGAAGCCGCCGCATAGCGGTAGTCGTCGAGGTCGAAGCGGTTGGCCCGCCACATCGTCTCGAGCGTCGGGACGGGCCGCAGCGGCACGTCCCCGTGCTTGTCGAAGTAGTAGCTGTTGGAGCCTGCGCAGCGCGCATCCCAGAACACCTGACGGGTGCGGCGGCGCAGCATCTCGGCGAAGTAGCGGTCGTTGGCCTCCTGGCTGACCTCCGCCTCGGTGGCACCGCGTGAGCGCGCCTCGCGCAGCACGCGGACGATGTGCCGCGCCTGCGTCTCCACGAGGTTGAAGTAGGACGAGCCGTTGTAGCCGTAGGGCCCGAACATCGTGAAGTAGTTCGGATATCCGGGGACGCTGACGCCCTCGTAGGCCTGGTAGCGGTGCTCGTCCCAGTAGCTGTAGAGGTCCGCGCCGCCGCGGCCGGCGACGGGATACGCGGGCATGTTGCCCGGGTCGAAGACCTTGAAGCCCGTGGCCGTGACGAGGACGTCGACCGGGTGCTCGACCCCGTCCGTGGTGACCACGCCGGTCGCCGTGATCCGCTGGATCGGCGTCGTCTCCAGGGCCACGTCGTCGCGGTTGAAGGTGCGCAGGTACTCGTTGTGGAAGCTCGGCCGCTTGCAGCCGAGGGCGTAGCGCGGCGTGAGCTTGTCGCGCGTCTCCGGGTCGTCGACCTCGTCCGCCAGGTACTTCATCGCGAGCTTCTCGATGATCCGCGTGAGCGGGTAGCCGCGGTGGTAGTGCGCCGCGAGCGGGAAGGTGAGCTCGACCAGCGACTGCGAGACGGTGCGGATCACCCGCTGGCTGCCCGGCACGCGGCGCAGCGCCGCGCCGACCGCCGCCGGGATCGCGGCGTCGTACTTGGGCAGGCACCAGATCGGCGTGCGCTGGAAGACGGTGAGGTGCTCGACCTGCTCGGCGATGGCGGGGATCAGCTGGACCGCCGACGCGCCCGTGCCGATCACCGCGACCCGCTTGCCGCTGAGGTCGTGCGTGTGGTCCCAGCGCGAGGTGTGCAGCGTCTCCCCGGCGAAGGCGTCGAGGCCCTCGATGTCGGGCTGCTTCGGTTGCGTGAGGACCCCGGTGGCGTCGATGACGTGGCGGCCCGCGAGCGTCTCCCCGTCGGCGGTGGTCAGCGTCCAGGTGTGCGCGGTCTCGTCGTACTCGGCGCCGGCGACCCGCACGCCGAAGCGCGCCTTCTCCGGCAGCCCGTGCTCGCGCGCGCAGTCCTCCGCGTAGGCGCGCAGCTCGGCGCCGGGTGCGTAGACCCGCGACCAGTCCGGCCGCTTGGCGTAGGAGAACTGGTAGCTGAAGGACGGGATGTCCACCGCGACGCCGGGATACGTGTTCCAGCGCCACGTGCCGCCGAAGCCGTCGTTGTCGTCGACGATGAGGACGTCGGTGAAGCCCGCGCGCTCGAGCTCGATGGCGGCGCCGATGCCCGAGAAGCCCGCCCCGATGATGACCACGTCGTGCATGGTCGGCACGCTACCGGGCACGGAGCGCCGAGCACGTCCTCAAGCGGCCATGTGTTGACCACGTCGGCGGCGGTGGCACCGCCGCGGCGTGCGGTGGCCACCGCGTAGGGCAGGTTCCCCAGCCCGATCGGGGAATGGGCGTCGGTCGAGCACACGATGCGCAGGCCGGCGGCGAGCGCGTCCCGCACGAGCTCGCCGCGCAGGTCCAGCCGGAGCGGGAGGCCGTTGACCTCCATGGCGACGCCCTCCTCGAGGGCGACCGCGAAGGCGTGATCGAGGTCGAGCGCGTTCTCCGGACGGCGGTTGATGTAGCGCCCGGTGGGGTGGCTGAGGCAGCTGACGTACGGGTTGCGCAGGGCGGCCTCGACGCGCTTCGTCATCTCGCGCGCGGGCATGCGCTGGCCGCCGTGGACACTGGCCTGGACCCAGTCCAGCTCGGCGAGGACGTCGTCGGGGAGGTCCAGCCGGCCGTCCGGGAGGATGTCGCACTCGATGCCGCGCAGGACGCGGAACGGGGCCAGGGCCACGTTGGCCGCGGCGATCTCCTCGCCCTGGCGGCGGACGTCGTCGGGCGTGAGGCCCTGGACCGCGCCCACCGCGGGCGTGTGGTCGCAGATGGCGATGTAGTCGTAGCCGCGCTCGATCGCCGCGCGGCCCATCTCCTCCACGCTCGCCCGGCCGTCGGACCAGGTCGTGTGCATGTGCAGATCGCCGCGGATGTCGCCGGGCGAGAGCAGACCCTCCGGGACGGGCAGCGCCGGCGCCTCGCGCAGCTCGGGCGGCACCCACGGGAGGCCGAGCGCGGCGAAGACGGCGGCCTCGTCCGGGGCATCGGGCAGCGGGCCGAGGCCGGCGACGTAGGCCTCCGACCCGGTGGCCCGCACGAGCGCCGTGCCGAGGCGCTCCGGCGGCGCGACCGTCAGCTCGACCGGCACGCCCTCCACCGTCAGCCCGACGGCGCCGTCCTCGCGCTCTTCGAGCACGGTGACGATCGCGCCCAGCCCCGCGAAGGCTGCGATCACCGGCTGGGGCTCGGTCGCCGAGCACACGACGGCGAGGTGCTCGCAGCGATCGCGCCAACGGCGGGCGTCGCCGGCCGTCTCGCCGTCCAGCGCGGCGGCGATCGACCCGACGAGCTCCCGCGCCTGGTTGACGAGCAGGCTGCGCCGCGGGCGCGGCGCGTCGGCGCGGGACAAGGCCTCCAGCAGCTTGGCCTCCGTCTTGGCGCCGACCCCGGGCGCGTCGCGCAGCCGGCCCGACGCGGCGGCCTCGCGCAGCTCCTCCGCGGTCCGGATCTCCAGCGCGCGCGCGAGGCCGATGACCCGCTCGGCGGTCAGCCCGAGGAAGCGCCCGAGCCCGATCAGCTCCGGCGTGAGCTCACGCTCGAGCTCCTCCAGCTCCGCGATGCGCCCGGTGGTGACCAGCTCCTTCAGGCGGGCCTCGATCCCGGGCCCGACGCCGCGCAGCCGGCGGACGCGCCCGTCACGCACCAGGTCGGCGACGGACGCCGGGGCGTCGCGCACCGCCGCGGCGGCACGGGCGTATGCGCGCTGCTGGTACGGGTTCGCGTCGGCGAGCTCGAGGAGGGTCGCGAACGCCTCGAGCCGGTCCGCGATCTGGGCGTTCGTCACCGACTACGGGTATATGGGGTCCCGGCGAGGTCGCGCCGCGACGAGACGCCGAGCTTGCGGTAGATGTTGCGGGCGTGGGTGCGCACGGTCTCGATGCCCACCGTCAGCTTCTGCGCGATCTCGGCGTTGGAGAGGTTCTGCTGCAGGAGGTCGAGGACATCGGCCTCGCGCTGGGTGAGCAGATCCGGCCCGTAGGGCTCCTCGGCGACCGCCCCGCCGGCGCCGGGGAGGACGTGCATCCCGCGGCTGGCCAGGTGGATGGCGGTGAGCAGGTCGCGCTTCTGGGTCTCGCGCGTGAGGATCGCCGTCGCGCCGAAGGCCAGTAGCTGGTTGCACTCCTGCGGCGTCGCGCGGTCGACCATGATCACCACGTGCGTCTCCGGCTGCGCCTCATGGAGCTGGTGGACCTGGATGGGGGAGCGCAGGGCGCCGAAGTCGATCAGGGCGACGTCGGGCTCCGTCTCGGCGATCGTCGATTCGAGGCCGTCCCAGGGCACATCCGCGGCGAGCACCTCGCACCGCTCGTCGTCGCGCAGCAGGCCGCGGAGCCCGTAGGAGATCAGATCGGGGAACTGCCCGAGGATGAGGGTGATCACGTTTTCACCCTACACCTCACCCGTGTCTCACCCCTGGTCCCTTCGTACGCTCCTCCCATGGACCTGCGCGCCTCCGACGCCGAACGCGAACGGGTCCGTTGAGCCGGCCCTTCGCGTTCGTGGCGGGCGCGTTCCTGATCACCATGATCGGGACGACGCTCCCCACGCCGCTGTACCCGATCTATCAGGCGCAGCTCGGCTTCTCCGGACTGACCGTCACCGTCATCTTCGCCACGTACGCCGCCGGGGTGATCACCGCGCTGCTGCTGTTCGGCAACCTCTCCGACACCATCGGCCGCAAGCGGACGCTGCTCCCCGGGCTGGCGCTGAGCGCGGCGTCGGCGATCGTGTTCCTGCTCGCGCACGGGCTGGCGCCGCTGCTGGTCGGCCGCTTCCTCTCCGGGATGTCGGCCGGGATCTTCACCGGGACAGCCACGGCGACGCTGATCGAGCTCGACCCGCGACCCCGCGCGTCGCTGATCGCCACCGCGGTCAACATGGGCGGCCTCGGCCTCGGCCCGCCGCTGGCCGGCGTCCTGGCGGAGGTGTTCTCGCATCCCCTGCGCGTCCCGTACGCGGTCGACCTCGTGCTCGTCGCGCTCGTGGCCGCCGGGCTGGCCACCATCCCCGGCCCCGACAACCCCGGACGGGTGCGCATCCGCCCGCAGGCGCTGCAGGTCCCGCCCGAGATCCGCGCGACGTTCTTGCGCTCCACCGTCGCCGGGTTCGCGGGCTTCGCGGTCCTCGGGCTGTTCACCGCCGTCTCGCCGGCGTTCCTGGGCAAGGTCCTCGCCGTGACGAACCACGCGGCGATCGGCGGGGTCGTCCTCGTCGTCTTCGCGGCCTCGCTGGCCGGGCAGGTCGCGCGGCGCCGCTTCACCGACCGCCAGGCGCTGGCCGGTGGGTGCACCGTGCTCATCGTCGGGATGGCGCTGCTGGCGACGTCGCTGCAGGTGGAGTCGCTCCTGCTGCTGATCATCGGTGGTGTGATCGCCGGCCTCGGTCAGGGGCTGAGCTTCGCCGCCGCGCTCGCCGCGGTCGCCGCCGGCGCGCCGGAGGACCAGCGCGCCGCCACGACCTCGAGCCTCTTCGTCCTGCTCTACATCGCCATCAGCGTGCCGGTGATCGGCGTCGGCGTGCTCGCGCAGGCCACCAGCCTCGTCACCGCCGGCACCGTCTTCTCCGCCATCGTGGCGGCTCTCGCCCTCGGCGCGGCGCTCAGCCTGGCTCGCCGTACGGGTACCACCAGTCCTTGACCTCGAGCTTCGTCTCGATGTGGACGTGCTTGGTCTCCTGGAAGGCCTCGAGGCCCTCGCGGCCCAGCTCGCGCCCGAGGCCGGAGGACTTGTAGCCGCCGAACGGCCCTGCGTCGTTGTCGGTGAGCGGGTCGTTGATCCACACGGTGCCGGCCTTGAGCTCGCGCGCGCAGCGGATCGCCGTCTGCAGGTCACGGGTGTAGACGTTGGCGCCGAGGCCGTACTGCGTTCCGTTGGCCAGGGCGATCGCCTCGTCCAGTGAGTCCACGGGGACGATCGGCGCGACCGGCCCGAAGGTCTCCTCGCGCAGGAGGTCCGTGTGCGGGGCGGCGCCGGTGACGACCGCCGGCGTGAGGAAGTGGCCGCGGTCGCGCGTCTGCCCGCCCGTGACGATCTCGGCGCCCGCGGCGACCGCGGCGTCGAGCTGCCCGAGCACCTTGTCGCGCTGCACCCGGCTGGCCATCGGGCCGACGTCGGTCCCCGGGTCCATCGGATCGCCGACGCGCAGGGTCTCCGTATGGGCGACGAAGGCCTCGAGGAACGGCTCGTAGACCGAGCGCTCGACGTAGAAGCGCTCCGCCGAGGTGCAGATCTGCCCCGTGTTGAGGAACGCCGCCCAGGCGCCGCCGCGGGCGGCGATCCCGATCTCGGCCGCGACGTCGGCGCAGACGATGAAGGCGTCCTTGCCGCCCATCTCGAGGTTGACCCGCGCCGTGCGCGAGGCCACGCGCTCGGCGATGCGCGTCCCCGTCGCCACGCTGCCGGTGAACGCGATCCCCGTCACGCGGGCGTCGTCGACCAGCGTCTGGCCGACGTCTCCCGCGCCGGCCAGCAGGTTGACCACGCCGGCGGGCAGGTGCTCGACCGCGCCGGCGAGCGCGAGCGTGGACAGGGGCGTGAGCTCGGACGGCTTGCAGACGACGGCGTTGCCGGCCGCGAGCGCCGGTGCGAGCTTCCACGCCAGCAGCAGCAGCGGGTAGTTCCACGGGACGATGCAGCCGACGACGCCGAGCGGCTCCTTCAGCACCAGCGCCAGCTGCGATGACTCCACGGGCGGGATGACGCGGCCCTGCTCGGCGCGGGCCAGCTCCGCGTAGAACTGGAACGCGGACGCGGTCCACCCGACCTCGTCGCGGTTCTCCAGCAGCGGCTTGCCGCCCTCGCGGGTCATCAGCTCGGCGAGCTCGTCCGTCCGGGCCACGAGCCGGGCGGCGATCTCGTGCAGCAACTCGGCCCGCTCCGCCGTGGGCATCGTCCCCCAGGCCGGCGCGGCCTCGTCGGCGGCGGCCACGGCGGCGGCGACCTGCTCGGCGCTCGCGGCGCCGATGGTCGCCACCGTGGACTCGTCGTAGGGGTTCTCCACGGCGAGTTGCGGGCCGTCCCCGGCCACCAGCTCGCCGCCGATCAGCAGGCGGGTCTCCATGACCCGGACTCTGTCAGGCAGCGACGGCGAAGGTCAGCCGGACCTCGGTGCCGCCCGCGTCCGGACGGTCGATCTCCAGCCGATCGGCGATGTTGCCGGCGATGACCAGGCCCAGACCGGCACCCGGGGAGTCGGTCCGCGGGCTCAGCCCGATGCCGTCGTCGACGATGCGCACGTGGACCTCGCCCCGCGCGACGGTCTCGGCGGCGACGGTGATCGTTCCGTCGCTGCCATCGCGGTACGCGTGCATCACGGCGTTGGCGACGATCTCGGAGACGGCGAGCGTCAGCCCGGCGATGCGGTCGCCGTCGAGACCGGAGCCGCGCGCGTATTCGCGCACGTTGTGACGCAGCGCCGCCACGTTCTCCGGTTCCGGCTTGGTGGTCCAGATCGCGCGCACACAGAGAGCCTTCCCGGGTGGGGAGGTTGCAAAGCCACCCATGTCATAGCGGTGACCTGTGCGCTACAGCACGTTTACCAGCCGCCCTCACCGACGCCGGCGACCACGGAGGTCGACCAGTCGATGACGGACGTCGGCTTCACGACGTGCTTGTTGAAGCCGAGCTCCTTCGGATCCAGGCCGAAGGCGAGGCCGACGAGCTGGGGGAGATGCAGGACCGGGAGGCCGAGGTCGCGGCCGCCGTAGCGCTCCGCCAGCGGCTGCTGGAGATCCAGGTTGAGGTGGCACAGCGGGCACGGCGTGACCAGGCAGTCGGCGTCGGCGTCGATGGCGTCACCCAGGTGACGCGCGGCCTGTCGCAGCGACGCCTCCTTGTTCATGGTGATGATCGGGAAGCCGCAGCACTTGTGCGAGCCGGCGTAGTCGACGACGGTGCCGCCGAGGGCCTCGATGAGCTGCGCGAGGTACGTGTCGCGCGGCTGCTCGTCGGAGATGCCGACGCGCTCCGACGGGCGGACGATGTAGCACCCGTAGAAGGGGCCGACGCGCAGGTCGGTCAGGGGCCGCTTGACCTTCTTCTTGATGGCGTCCAGGCCGATCTCCTCGACCATCAGCCACAGCAGGTGCTTGTTGACGACGCCCTTCTCGTAGTGCAGGCCCTCGGGCTCGAGCGTCGAGTTGACGAGGTCGCGGTACTCCGAGTTCGCGTCCAGCCGCTGCTGGCACTCGTTCTGCGCGCCCTGGCAGGTCGAGCAGATGTTCATCATCAGGTCCGCGCCCTCGACCTGCTGGGCGAGGGCGAAGGTGCGGGCGTTCAGCGTGTCCGCCAGCTCCTGGTTGTGCTCGGCGAGGACGCCGGCACCGCAGCAGGACGCGCGGTCGAGCTCCACCAGCTCGATGTCGAGCAGCGGGGCGACGAGCTCCATGGAGCCGTGCAGCTCAGGGGTGAAGCCGCGCGAGACGCAGCCGGGCCAGTAGGCGACCTTCATCAGGTGTTCGGGCTCCTCTCGGGGGACGAGGAGGACGGGGTCCCCGACTGCTCGCTCTGTCCCTCGGTTTCCGTCTTGGGCACTTCGTCGTCGGGCTGGACGATGTAGAGGTTGAGCTCCACGCGCTCGTCGCGGCCCTCGATCGTGTCGAAGATCCGGTGCAGGTTCTTGTGGTCGGTGATCTTGTGCGGCTTCAGCGCCGCCATCGGCGTCACCTTGCGCCGCAGCACGGCCTTGGCGATGACCGGGACCGAGTCCAGCAGCTCCGCGCCCGCCTTCGGGTGGAACTTGCCGAACCAGCTGTCGCCGCCGTAGGAGCGCGGCAGCAGCTCGGCCTCGTGCAGCAGGCCGCCCTGGCGGACGAGCGACACGAAGGCCTGCTCGTGCCGATGGCCGTTGTTGCGGTCCTCGATGTGGTGATCGGCACCGGCGATGCGGCGCAGGCGCATGATCTGCGACATCGGCGCGACGCCCTTGGGGCACGCCTCGATGCAGTTGAAGCAGTGGGTGCAGTCGTAGATCCCGTGCGGGTCCTCCGAGAGGTCCTTCAGGCGCTCGAACTGCTGGCCGTCGCGCGGGTCGCCGACGAAGCGGTAGGCCTTGGCCAGCGCGGCCGGGCCCACGAAGTCGGGGTCGACCTCCATGGAGAGGCAGTCCGAGACGCAGGCGCCGCACTGGATGCAGGCCATCGTCTGCGTGACGTCGACCATCGATTCCTTGGGCACGATGTACTCGCGCTCCGGCGGGTCGCCGTCCGGCAGCAGCCACGGGGTGACGCGGCGGATCTTCTTCCAGTGGACCGCGTCCATGTCCGTGATCAGGTCCTTGATCACCGGCATGTTGCCCATCGGCTCGACGGTGATCACGCCGTCGCGGGAGTGCTCAGCGGCCTCGCCGAGGTGCATGTGGCAGGCCAGGCCGGGACGGCCGTTGATGCGCACGCCACAGGAGCCGCAGATGGCCGCGCGGCAGGAACAACGGATGCCGATGGACCCGTCGTAGCGGTCCTTGGCCTGCAGGATGCCGTCGAGCACCGAGCGGTGCTCGCCCAGGTCGACCGGGAACTCCTCCCAGTAGGCGGCCTGCCCCGACTCGGGCAGGTAGCGGCGGATCCGTAGCTGGTAGTCAGGCATGGGTTAGTACGTGCGCTCCATGGGTTCCCACTGGGTGATCGTGACGTCCGAGTACTCGATCTTCGGAGCGTCGCCGCCGTTCATGCTCAGGTCGATGTGCTTGAGCCACTCTTCGTCGTTGCGCTTGGGGTAGTCCGTGCGGAACTGCGCACCGCGCGACTCCTTGCGCTCGATGGCGCCCATGACGATGCACTCGGCGCAGTCGAGCATGTAGCCCAGCTCGAGGGCACCGAGGACGTCCTGGTTGAAGATGGTGCCGCGGTCGTCGATGTAGGCGGAGTCCTGCTCCTCCTTGAGGCGGCGGATGATCTCGTGCGCCTCCTGCAGGCCGGCCTCGTCGCGGAACACCGCGCACTTGTCGTTCATCATCGTGCCGAGCTCGTCCTTGATCTCCGAGACGCGGCGGCCGCTCTTGTCGCGGCCGATGATCGAGTCGATCCAGCGCTGCTCGACCTCCACGCGCGAATGGGAGACGCTGGGCATCGCCATGCCGCC
>CAWJMO010000016.1:0-73004 GCA_963843865.1 uncultured Solirubrobacteraceae bacterium
GGCCACACCGGCGGCATGGGCGCCGGAGCGCTTGCCGAAGATCAGCGTGTCCAGCAGGGAGTTCGCGCCGAGGCGGTTGCCGCCGTGCACGGAGACGCAGGCGACCTCACCCGCGGCGTACAGGCCGGGGATCGACGTCTCGCCGTTCGTGTCGGTCTTGACGCCGCCCATGATGTAGTGGCAGCCCGGCTTGATGTGGATGGGCTCGCGGGTGATGTCGACGCCCGCGAAGTCGCGGCCGATGTTGACGATCTCGCGCAGCGCCTCCAGCGTGCGGTTGCGCGGCACCTTGGTGATGTCGAGGGCGACCGTGCCGTCCGGGAAGCCGCGGCCCTCGTTGATCTCCGTCTGCTCCGCGCGGGAGACGACGTCGCGGGAGGCCAGCTCCATCTTGTTGGGCGCGTACTTCTCCATGAAGCGCTCGCCCTCGGCGTTGTAGAGGTGCGCGCCCTCGCCGCGGGCGCCCTCCGTGATGAGGATCCCGTTGCCCGCCAGCGTGGTCGGGTGGTACTGGATCATCTCCATGTCCATCAGCTTGGCGCCGAGGCGGTAGGCCTGGGAGATGCCGTCGCCCGTGCAGATGAGGGCGTTGGTGGTCGGCTTGAAGCACTGGCCGGCGCCGCCGTTGGCGAGGATGGTGGACTTGGCGTTGAAGACCTCGAGGCGACCGTCCTTGATGGAGCGGGCGACGGCGCCGGTGCAGCGGCCCGTCTCGTCCTGCAGGAGGGAGGTGACGAACCACTCCTCGTAGCGGTCGATCTGCTCGTGGAACTTCATCAGCTGCTCGTAGAGCACGTGCAGCAGGGCCTGGCCGGTGATGTCGGCGACGTAGTACGTGCGGGCGGCGGAGGCGCCGCCGAAGGCCCGCGTCCCGAGCTTGCCCTCGTCGTTGCGGTGGAAGGTCACGCCCCAGTGCTCGAGCTGCAGGACCTCGTCCGGGGCCTCCCGGCACATGATCTCGATCGCGTCCTGGTCACCCAGGTAGTCGGACCCCTTGACCGTGTCGAAGGCGTGCGACTCCCACGAGTCGTCCGGGTTGAGCGCTGCGTTGATCCCGCCGGCCGCAGCGTTGGAATGCGACCGCACCGGGTGGACCTTGCTCATGATCGCAACGGTTGCCCCGGAGCGCGCGGCCTCGAGCGCGGCCCGCTGACCGGCGAGCCCGGCGCCGATGATGAGGACGTCGTGTGAGGGCATGTGAGCAACCTTATCTGTCGGGACTGTTCACCTTGCGTACGGGTTAGGGTCACGGCGGGATGGACTCCGTTCGCGTCATGGTCGTCGACGACGCTGCCGACGCGAGGTTCCTCATCGGCCTCATCCTCGGCGACGCACCCGGCATCGAGGTGGTCGCGGAGGCCGACGGCGCCGAGCAGGCCCTGGCCCGGCTGGAAGGAGCGCGTGCGGACGTCGCGCTGGTCGACGCGCGGATGCCGTTGGTGGACGGCTTCGAGCTCACGGGGCGCCGCCGGCGACGGCGGCGGCGTGCGCGCCCGAGCGCTTGCCGAAGATCAGCGTGTCCAGCAGCGAGTTGGCACCGAGGCGGTTGCCGCCGTGGACGGAGACGCACGCGACCTCGCCCGCGGCGTACAGGCCGGGGACCGACGTCTCGCCGTTGGTGTCGGTCTTGACCCCGCCCATGATGTAGTGGCAGCCGGGCTTGATGTGGATGGGCTCGCGGGTGATGTCGACGCCCGCGAAGTCGCGGCCGATGTTGACGATCTCGCGCAGCGCCTCCAGCGTGCGGTTGCGCGGCACCTTCGTGATGTCCAGGGCGACCGTGCCGTCCGGGAAGCCGCGGCCCTCGTTGATCTCCGTCTGCTCGGCGCGGGAGACCACGTCGCGGGAGGCCAGCTCCATCTTGTTGGGCGCGTACTTCTCCATGAAGCGCTCGCCCTGGGCGTTGTAGAGGTGCGCGCCCTCGCCGCGGGCGCCCTCCGTGATGAGGATCCCGTTCCCCGCCAGCGTGGTCGGGTGGTACTGGATCATCTCCATGTCCATCAGCTTGGCGCCGAGGCGGTAGGCCTGGGAGATGCCGTCGCCCGTGCAGATGAGCGCGTTGGTGGTCGGCTTGAAGCACTGGCCGGCGCCACCGTTGGCGAGGATGGTGGACTTGGCGTTGAAGACCTCGAGGCGGCCGTCCTTGATCGATCGGGCGACGGCGCCCGTGCAGCGGCCGGTGTCGTCCTGGAGCAGGGAGCTGACGAACCACTCCTCGTAGCGGTCGATCTGCTCGTGGAACTTCATCAGCTGCTCGTAGAGCACGTGCAGCAGGGCCTGGCCCGTGATGTCGGCGACGTAGTACGTGCGCGCCGCGGAGGCGCCGCCGAAGGCCCGGGTCCCGAGCTTGCCCTCGTCGTTGCGGTGGAAGGTCACGCCCCAGTGCTCGAGCTGCAGCACCTCGTCGGGCGCCTCCCGGCACATGATCTCGATGGCGTCCTGGTCGCCGAGGTAGTCCGACCCCTTGACGGTGTCGAAGGCGTGCGACTCCCACGAGTCGTCCGGGTTGAGCGCCGCGTTGATGCCGCCGGCGGCCGCGTTGGAATGCGACCGCACCGGGTGGACCTTGCTCATGATCGCAACGGTTGCCCCGGAACGCGCTGCCTCGAGGGCGGCCCGCTGACCGGCGAGCCCGGCGCCGATGATGAGGACGTCGTGTGAGGGCATGTCTGCAACCTTATCTGTCGGGACTGATCACCCTGCGTACGGGTTAGGGTCCCGGTCGGGATGGAGTCCGTTCGCGTCATGGTCGTAGACGACGCCGCCGACGCGAGGTTCCTCATCGGCCTCGTTCTGGGGGAGGCGGCCGGCATCGAGGTGGTCGCGGAGGCCAACGGCGCCGAGCAGGCGCTGGCGCGGCTGGACGCCGCCCGTCCCGACGTCGCGTTGGTCGACGCGCGGATGCCCGTGATGGACGGCTTCGAGCTCACGGGCGAGCTCCGGACGCTGCGTCCCGACCTGCGGGTCGCCTTGCTGACCTCCGTCGTCGACGAGGTCGTGGCGCGCCAGGCCACGCAGGCGGGCGCGCACGCGTGCTGGTCGAAGGCGGACCTGGACGCCCTGCCGGCCGCGGTGCGGGCGCTCACGCCCGGGGGCCGGTCCTAGCTGCCGGGTGTCCAGGGGCGGTCGGCCCCGTCGTCGCGCGGCTCGCGCTTGGCCAGCCCGCGGGACAGGATGTAGGAGGAGGCGAGCACCGTGATCAGCGTCCACCCGGCCTGGGCGGGGAAGCCGTCCTCGATCGCCGTGGCGATCAGGATGGCCAGCGACGTGAGGGCCATGACCCAGAACTCCGTGCGCTGCCAGAACGGGTAGATGTAGATGCCGGGTCGGCCGTGAGGCATCATGACGCCGGGCTGCGGGCGGTCGTGGGTCGCGGTCTCGCGGCTCTGGGACGGCGTGCTCGCCGTGGGCGCGCCCGGCGGCGGGGGCGTGGGGCGGGTTCTCGGCGCGGAGGGATCGAAGCTCATGGCCTTTGGCTCTCCGCCCGGAGCCTGGCGCAAACGAGCTAGCCCGGGACCAGCTTGGTGCGCAGCGCCCGGGCGACGTGCTCCGTGGTGACGACCCCGCGGAGCCGGCCGGCCGCGTCCACCACCGCGAGCGCGCCCATGCGCCGCAGCGGCTCGTTGCGCAGCAGCTCCTCCAGCGTCTCGCTCCTCGGCGATCGCGTCCGCCGTGACGGCGAGGCCGCGCACCGGCCGCGTCGCCCTCCGCGCTCGGCGTCGGCGCGCTCGACGCGGCCGACGTAGCCGCCGTCGGCGTCCACGACCGGGAACCACTCGTAGCCGTAGCGCAGGAAGTAGTCCTCGAACGCGCGGCACCGTCTCCGTGTCGGCCGGGATGGCGACGGGGTCGGGCTCCATCAGGTCGGCGACCGTGACGCCCTCGAGCTTCTCGGTGAAGGCGGACTGGATGGCGACGTTGCGCGCCTGCGAGCCGAGGATCCAGCCGAGGAACGCGGTGTAGATGCCGTCGAAGACGTGGTCGTTGATGATCAGCAGGATGCCCATCGAGGACCAGCAGCGACCCGAAGCCGCGCCCGACGAGCGCCGCCGCGCGCGTCGCGCGGTGGCGGTCCCCCGTCGCCTTCCACACGGCCGCGCGCGCGATGCGGCCGCCGTCGAGCGGATAGGCGGGCAGCAGGTTGAAGATCAGACACGAGCAGGTTGATGCCTGCGACGAAGGAAACGACGGTGGCGCCGAGCCCGAGGTCGTCGCCCTGGAGGACGATCGCCTCCGCGCCGCCGAGCGCGAGGGCGACGGACCGCCGAGACGAGCACGAAGAGCAGTGTCACCGCCGGTCCCGCTGCGGCCACGCGGAACTCGGCGCCTGGCGTCTCGGGCTCGGATCGCATGTGCATCAGGCCCGCCGAACAGGAACAGGTCGATGCCCGCCACCTCGATGCCCTCGCGCCGCGCCGCGAGGGCGTGGCCCATCTCGTGGGCGATGATCGAGCCGAAGAACAGGAACGCCTCGGCGACGGCGGCCAGGAAGACGCGCCGTGTCGGAGGCGTCGGTGAGCAGCGGCGAACTGCTCGCGGGCGAAGAAGATCGCCAGGAACAGGATCAGGAACCACGAGTAGTCGGCGCCGATGCGGATGCCGAAGACGCGCGCCAGCTGGACTGAGCCTCGGCCTCCCATAGGCGGAGGGTAGGCTCGCGCCGCAATGGCCGAAGATCGAAGTCAAGACCCCGCTCGTGGAGCTCGACGGCGACGAGATGACCCGCGTCATCTGGTCCTTCATCAAGGACAAGCTGATCCTCCCGTACCTCGACGTCGACCTGAAGTACTACGACCTCGGCATCGAGAAGCGCGACGAGACGGACGACCAGATCACGGTCGACGCCGCGAACGCGATCAAGGAGTACGGCGTCGGCGTCAAGTGCGCGACGATCACCCCCGACGAGGCGCGCGTCGAGGAGTTCGACCTCAAGCGCATGTACCGCTCGCCCAACGGGACGATCCGCAACATCCTCGGCGGCGTCATCTTCCGCGAGCCGATCGTCATCTCCAACATCCCGCGCCTCGTGCCCGGCTGGACGAAGCCGATCATCATCGGCCGCCACGCCTTCGGCGACCAGTACCGCGCGGAGGACACGAAGATCCCGGGCAAGGGCAAGCTGCGTCTGGTCTTCTCGCCCGAGGACGGCGGCGAGGACGATCGACATCGACGTCTTCGACTTCCCGTCATCGGGCGTCGCGATGGCGATGTACAACCTCGACGACTCCATCCGCGACTTCGCGCGCGCCTCGATGCGCTACGGCCTGGATCGCAAGGTGCCGGTCTACCTGAGCACCAAGAACACGATCATGAAGGTCTACGACGGGCGCTTCAAGGACCTCTTCCAGGAGGTCTTCGACGCCGAGTTCAAGTCGGACTTCGAGGCCGCCGGCCTCACCTACGAGCACCGCCTGATCGACGACATGGTGGCCGCCGCCATGAAGTGGGAGGGCGGCTACGTCTGGGCCTGCAAGAACTACGACGGCGACGTCCAGTCGGACACGGTCGCGCAGGGCTTCGGCTCGCTCGGCCTGATGACCTCCGTGCTGATGACGCCCGACGGCAACACCGTCGAGGCCGAGGCCGCCCACGGCACCGTCACCCGCCACTTCCGCCAGCACCAGCAGGGCAAGGAGACGTCGACCAACCCGATCGCCTCCATCTTCGCGTGGACGCGCGGCCTGTCCTACCGCGGGCCAGATGGACGACACCCCTGACGTGACCGCCTTCGCCGAGACCCTCGAGCGCGTGTGCGTCGAGACGGTCGAGAGCGGGAAGATGACCAAGGACCTCGCGCTCCTCGTGGAGGGCGAGCAGGACTACTTGAACACCCAGGACTTCCTCGACGCCATCGACGCGGGGTTGCAGAAGGAGATGAGCTAGAGACATGGCAGACGTCAAGAAGGTCACCGTCACGGGCGCGGCAGGCGCCATCGGGTACGCATCGCTGTTCCGGATCGCCTCCGGGCAGATGCTGGGCCCGGACACGAAGGTCCACCTGAACCTGCTGGAGATCCCCGACGCCACGAAGGCGGCCGAGGGCACCGCGCTCGAGCTGTTCGACTGCGCGTTCCCGCTGCTCGCGGGCATCGACATCTACGACGACGCCGAGCAGGCCTTCGACGGCTGCAACGTCGCGCTGCTGATCGGCGCGCGTCCGCGCTCGAAGGGCATGGAGCGGGCCGACCTCCTCGAGGCCAACGGCGCGATCTTCAAGCCGCAGGGCGAGGCGCTCAACAAGGGCGCCGCGGACGACATCAAGGTGCTCGTCGTCGGCAACCCGGCCAACACGAACTCCCTCATCGCGCGCACGCACGCGCCGGACATCCCGGCCGAGCGCTTCACCGCCATGACCCGTCTGGACGAGAACCGCGCGGTCGCGCAGCTCGCCCAGAAGCTCGGCGTCGAGGTCTCCGACATCGAGGACCTCGTCGTGTGGGGCAACCACTCCCCGACGATGTTCCCCGACCTCCACAACGCCAAGGTCAAGGGCGAGCGGCCCGAGGTCGACGAGTCCTGGTACGCAGAACGAGTACCTCCCGCGCGTGGGCAAGCGCGGCGCCGAGATCATCGAGGCGCGCGGGGCGTCGAGCGCCGCCTCCGCCGCCAACGCCGCCATCGACCACATCCGCGACTGGGTGCTGGGCGCCGACGGCATGCGCTCCATGGTCGTCCCGACCACGGGCGCCTACGGCATCGAGGAGGGCCTGCAGTGCTCCCTCCCGGTCAGGGTCTCCGGCGACGGCTCCTACGAGATCGTCGAGGGCCTGGAGATCACGGACTTCGCTCAGTCCAAGATCGACGCCACGGTCGACGAGCTGCGCGGCGAGCGCGAGGCCGTCGAGAAGCTCGGGCTCGTCTGAGCTCTTAGTGACAGCGTGACGCGTGCGCCGTCGGCCGGGGTGATGGTGATCAGCCGGCGGCGCGTGCGGATCGGCCCCTCCGCGGTGAGGGTGAAGCGCGCAAGCGCCTGCCGCAGCACCACGCGCATCTCCAGCAGCGCGAACTGCACGCCGATGCACCGGCGCCGCCCGCCGCCGAAGGGCAGGAACGTGTACGTCCCCGGCTTGCGGTCCAGGAACCGCTCGGGGCGGAACGCGTAGGGATCGGGGTAGATCGCCTCGTCGTGGTGGACGAGGTAGGCCGACAGGATCAGCACCACGCCGGGCGGGTACGTCCAGCCGCCGGTGGTGAACGGCTGCATGACCAGGCGCGGCTCCGGGGTGGGGAGGACGGGCCGGCGGCGCAGCGTCTCGTTGATCGTCGCCTCGAGGTAGGCCGGGTCGCCGGCGGCGAGCTCCTCGGCGATGCCGGGGTGGCGGGCGATCTCGGCGAACGCGAACGCCAGCGACGAAGCGGTGGTCTCGTGCCCGGCCACGAGCGCCGTGAGCAGCTCGTCGCGGATCTCCGCGTCGGTCATGGGCGACCCGTCGGTGTGGGTGGCCCGCAGCAGCATCGACAGGACGTCGTCGCGGTCGTCGTCAGCGGCACGGCGCTCGGCCATCAGCTCGAAGAGCTCCGCGTCGACCTCGCGGCGCAGGGCCAGGAACTGCCCCCACGGCCCGCGCGAGGTCTGCAGCGCCGGGAGCATCGACAAGGGGCTCTCGCCGTAGCGCATCATCTTCGGCAGCTGCTCGCGCAAGCGGTCCAGGCGCGGGCCCTCGTCGAGCCCGAAGACGGCGCGGAGGATGATCTCGAGCGTGAGCGCCTGCAGCCGCTCATGGAGGGCGACCGGCGCGTCGAGCGGCCAGGCGTCGAGCTCCCGCGCCGTCAGCGCCTCGATGAGCGCGGTGAGGGCCTGCATCTTCTCGCCGTGGAAGGCCGGGAGCAGGAGCTTGCGCTGCTCCATGTGCGGCCCTTCGTCGAGGAGGATCACCGAGCTCGGCCCGACGACCGGCTCGAGCAGGCGTGCGCCCTGGCCGGGATGCAGGACGTCGGGTGGCGCCGTCAGCACCGCCTTGACGTCCTCCTGGTCGCTGAGGACCACCGTGGTCGGTTGGCCGATGATGCGCGTGGTGAAGCGCGAGCCGTAGCGGGCGCGCAGTCGGTCCATGCCCGCCGTCGGGCGCGTCCAGAAGCCGATCGTCTGTATCGCAGCTGGCACCCTCGGGCCCGGCGGCAGTGATGTCCCTCTCATCCCGATGCCGAACCTACGCCTCTCCCGGAGGCGATGTGTGAGATCAGTCCGCGTCGCTGGCGGTGACGGTCGGCCGATCCCGCACGTGCCACCCCTTGCCGCTCTTGGTGAGCAGGCCCTCCTTCTGGAGGTCGGGGACGACGCGGTAGAGGTAGTTCTGCTTGATGCCCATCGTCTCGGCCATCTCCGGGATGGTGATGCCGGGGCGTGAGCGGACGAGCTCGAGCGCCTGCTGGGCGCGCTGGCCGGAGCCCTTGGGACGGCCGCGGCGGCCGGACCCGTTGCCGTTCCCGTTGCTGCTCGCGCTGCGCGGCGACGACTTGCGCTTCGGGGCGGACGCGGCCCGCGGGGTCTCGCCGACGCCGGCCAGGGCCTGCTCGGCGGCTTCGAGCCGGTGGTACTCCTCCACCAGCGGCTTCAGTTCCTTCAACCGTTCCTGTATCTCGCGGCGCTTCTCTTCCAGAAAGTCCATGTCCGGAAGCGTACTTACTTCTCCAATAATTCCTTGAGCCGCTGAAGGGAGGCATTCGCCTCGCGTTCCGGGATGCCGCCGACCAGCGCCTTGCTGGCCGCCTTGCCCAACGGGCCGAGCGGTGCCTAGAACTCGTTGACGTAGTGGAAGTCCGTGCCGCCGTCGGCATTTTCCGTCAGCGTGTACTCCGTGCGGGCCTTGGAGCGGGCCGGGCCGCGGCCCTCCCACTTGGCGTACTCGTGCTCACGGCACTCCGTCAGCTCCCAGTTCACCTTGAAGCGTCGCACCCCGCAGGGTGAGGGACTGCTTCATCTGCATCCCCTCTCGCGGAGGTCCGGAGTCAGCTGATTCCAGTTTCTTGTGAATCGTCACCCAATCCCCGAGGCGGTTCGGGTCGAGCATGGTGTTCCACACCTCTTCCACCGGTGCGTTGATGGTGATGTCGGCGGTGACGGCGTCGTCGCTCATCGGGCTCGGACCTCCTCCTTGGCTTCCAGGTCACGCAGCGCACGCTCCACCGCCGCGTCGAAGGGATGCAGGTGCACGCCGAAGGCGCGGGCGGCCAGTGCGTCCCGCGGGAGCAGCTCGGATTCCAGTGATTCCATGAGCGGCTCGATCAGCCCGAGGTCCTCGCACGCGAGCGCGGCGGCGACCGGCGCGGCGATCGGGGTGAGCGAGAAGCCGAGGTCGAAGCGCGGGCGGCCGACCATCATCAGGTCGGCGATGCGTTCCATCATGTGGCCGTGCGTCATGACCTCGGGGCCGACGGCGTCCCAGGAGCGGCCGGCGATCGCGTCGTCGGCGGTGGCGGCCCGCAGCAGGTAGTCGGTGATGTCGCGCCCGTCGATGGGCATGGAGCGGTGCTTGGCCCACGCCGGCAGGGCGAGCACGGGCAGCCGCTCGATCAGCCGCACGAGGAAGCGGAAGGAGCGCGAGCCGGCCGAGATGACGATGGAGGCGCGGAAGGCGATGGAGCTCGGCACGGCCTCCAGCAGCGTCTCCTCGACGGCCAGGCGCGAGGCGAGGTGGCGGGAGATCGGCGTGCCGTCGCTGGGGACGGGGCCGCCCAGGTAGACGATGCGGCGCACGCCGGCGCGGTCGGCGGCGGCGGCGAAGTGCTCGGCGGACTCGCGCTCGGCGCGGTCGAACTCGCCGTTCGCGGATCCCTCCATGGAGTGGATGAGGTAGTAGGCGACCTCGACGCCGTCCAGTGCCGCGTCGAGCCCGGCGCCCGTCAGCGCGTCCCCCTCGACGATGTCGTCCACGGGGACCGTGACCCGGCTCGCGCTGCGCGTGAAGCCGCGCACGTCATGCCCGGCGCGGCTGAGGGCCGGGGCGAGCTCGCGGCCGATGGAGCCGGTGATGCCGGTGACGAGTGTCTGCAAGGCAAAGACCGTACGGCGTCAAGCCGCATCGGCGATGACCTTCGCGAGGGCGAGACAGGCCGTCGCGGCGGGGGAGGGGGCGTTGCGGACGTGCAGCGCGCCGCCCGCCTCGTCGAGCAGGAAGTCGTCGAGCAGCGTCCCGTCGCGTGCGACCGCCTGCCCGCGCACGCCGGCCGGCCCGGGGACGAGGTCCTCGCGGTCGCAGCGCGGGGACGAAGGCCTGCGCGGCGCGCGCGAGCGTGCGCGGGAACGCGGCGTGGCCGACCTCCGTCGCCGCCGTCCGCCACCAGCGCCGCGCCATCCGCCAGGTGCCGGGCCAGCCGAGCACGTGCCGCAGGTCGTGCAGGCGCCGGAGCGCGTAAGCGTCACGGGCGCCGACGAGCAGCGCCGTCGGGCCGACGTGGACCTCGTCGTCGATCCCGCGGGTGAGGTGGACGCCGAGGAACGGCAGCGCGGGATCGGGGACGGGGTAGACGAGGGCGCGGACCAGCTCGGGCCGGCGCAGGATCCGGTAGGCACCGCGGAAGGGGAGGACGCGCACGTCGCGCGACGGGGCCAGCACGTCCGACCACGCGCCGGCGCAGACGATCATCCGGCCGCTCGTCCGCGTCACCCGCTCGCCGAGGCGGATGTCCCCGCCGAGCCCGCGGACGTCCTCGGCCAAGGCCGCCGCCACCGCCGCGTAGTCCACGACACCCGTATCCGGTGAGTGCAGCGCGGCGACGCCGCGGACGTGCGGCTCGACGTCCTCCGGGCGCACGCGCGCGAGGCGGACGCCGTTGGCGCGGCCGCGCCGCTCGAGCGCGTCCAGGCCGCCCAGCTGGTCTGCGGAGGTGGCCACGATCAGCTTCCCGCAGCGCCGCGCCTCGACGCCGCGCTCCTCGCAGTACGCGTACAGCGCGCGGGCGCCCGACACCGCCAGCCTCGCCTTCAGCGACCCGGGCGCGTAGTAGATGCCGGCGTGGATGACGCCCGAGTTGTGCGAGCTCTGGTGGGGCGCGATCCGGTCGGCGGCCTCGAAGATCGTGACGCGATGCCCGCGGCCCAGCAGCTCGCGGGCCGTGGCCAGACCGACGAGCCCCGCGCCGACGATCCCGAACTCACCCAAAGTGCGGGGTGATCGTGTCGCTAATAACGAGGAAATGACGCCGAATCGCAGTAGGTGCGGGAAGAGGGCGAAAACCGCGCGATTTGCGACGTGCCCCACCCCAACGGCCCTCCCGAACGGGCATGCTGCCCCCATGGCAAGTGCGAAGGAGAAGGTCACGTGCGGCGGGTGCTACTTCGGAGCGGCGGGGCTGTGCGCCCTGCGCGACGGCAAGCCCTGCCCGACCTTCCGCCCCAACCACCCGGAGGGGCTGCGGCCGCCGCGCCAGATGCGCTTCGAGTTCCGCCAGGAGCGCGCCCGCCAGTCGGCGTGGGCGTTCCCGGACGCGGAGGCGCAGGCACTGCTTCACGCGTAGTCTTCTACCCGAGAGAGGAGCTCGGGTCATGAAGATCACGGTGCTGGGCAAGTCGCCCGCCTGGCAGGACGCAGGCGGCGCGTGCAGTGGATATCTGGTCCAGCACGACGGCGTGACCGTCCTGCTCGACTGCGGCAACGGCGTCTTCGGCAAGCTGCGCGAGCACGTCGACTACATCGACGTCGACGCGGTGGTGCTCAGCCACCTGCACGCCGATCACATCCTCGACCTCGTCCCCTTCAGCTACGCGCTGACCTACGCGCCCCGCCAGCAGCCCGTGCCGGTCCACATCTGGCCGGGGACGGACACGCCGGCGCGCCCGGCCTTGCACGCGCCGCCCGGCGGGACGGAGGTCTTCCGCCGCATCGTCGGCGCCTGGGGCAACGAGGATCTCGTCGAGAACGCCTTCACGCTGCGCGAGTACGACCCGGCGGAGACGCTGACCATCGGCCCGCTCACCATCCGCTTCTGCTTCGTCCCGCACTTCCTCCCGACGTGGGCGATGGACGTCCGCGGCGGCGGCAAGCGCTTCACCTACGGGGCCGACTGCTCGCCGACGGCGGACCTCATCGCGTGCGCGCGCGACACGGACCTGCTGATCATCGAGGGGACGCTCCCGCGCCCCGAGCGCACGGGCGTGCGCGGGCACCTGACCCCGGCCGAGGCAGGCGAGCACGGCCGCGCCGCCAACGCCGGGCGCCTCGTCGTCACCCACGTCTCCGACGAGCTCGGGGACGACTGGGTGCGCGCGGAGGCGGAGCGCACCTTCGGCGCGCCTGTCGAGGTCGCGCGCAGCGGCGCCATCTACGACTCTAGTAGGCCAAGGCCTGGAGAGTTCTCATGTTGCCGGGCGCGAAGCCCCGAGTGCTTTAGTCGGCGGCCGCGGGTGCCGATGTGGCATAGGTGGACCCGCGCCAGCAACGAAGGCGTCCGGCTGCTCTCGCACCGGCCGTCAGTCCTGTTCAAGCTCGAGCACCTCGGCGACCAGCCCGAGGGTGCCGACGTGTCCGTGGAAGGCGTCCTCATCTCGGGTCCCGGCTGGGGCGACCGGCTGCAGACGCTCATGGCCGAGCTGTCCTCCGCGGAACGCGCGCTGCTGTTCGCCGTCCGCCTCGACGAGGTCTCCGGCCTGCCGCTGTCGGCCAAGACGCTGCTCGACCGCGCGCGCTCGGACTGGTTCCCGAAGTTCCTCTCCCAGGGGCAGCTGACGCCGGTCTTCCAGCCGCTGGTCGACCTCCAGAACGGCACGGTCTACGGCCGCGAGGCCCTCATCCGCGGCCGCATGGGCAAGGTGGAGGTGCGCGGGCAGGAGCTGCTCGACGCCGCCGAGGCCCACGACGCCCTCTTCTCCTTCGACGCCCGCGCCCGTGCCGCCAGCCTGGAAGCCGGCCTGGCGCGCCTGCCGGAGGGCGAGAAGCTGTTCGTCAAGCTCGACCCCCGCGCGGTGCTCGACGTGGAGAGCTCCCTGCGCGCCGTGTGGCCGCAGGTGCAGCGCGCCGGCGGCTCCCCCGACGTCATCGGCCTCGAGCTGATGGGCGTGGAGCGCTTCGACGACGTCGAGCTGCTGCAGGCGCTCGTCGCCCACCACCGCGAGCAGGGCGCGACGATCTCCCTGGACGACCTGTCGCCGGGGACGGAGGCGCTGTCCGTGCTCGAGACGCTGCGCCCCGACATCGCCAAGCTGTCCTTCGAGATGTGCAAGGGCATCGAGAAGTCGCCCGCGCGCCGGCACCTCGTCGCCGCGCTCGTCGAGGTGGCGCACGAGCTCGGCATCCGCGTCGTCGCCCTCGGCATCGAGCGCGACTACGAGCTCGAGCACATCCAGGAGCTCGGCATCGACCTCGGGCAGGGCTTCATCCTCGGGCAGCCCAACGAGGAGATGTTGCCGGTCGACCGGGGCCTCGTCACGCGCAGGGCTGTCGTTTAGCCTCCCCGCGGTGTCGGACCGCGATCTCTTCGCCAACTTCGAGCGGATGCGGCGCGACATGGACGAGCTGTTCGGCGACGTCTTCGGCGGCAGCCCGCGCACGCTGCGCCGGGGCGGCTTCTCGCCCGCGGTCGACGTCTACTACCTCGGCGACCCGCCGCGCGCGGTGGTGAAGGCCGAGCTGGCCGGCATCGACCCCGACGACGTGACCCTCGAGATCCGCGCCCGGGAGCTGATCCTCTCCGGCGTCCGGCACGCGGAGCGCTCCGACCGCCGGGCCTACCAGCAGCTCGAGATCGAGCGCGGGGACTTCCGGCGCGTGGTCGCCCTCGGCGTCGACGTGGACTCCGACCAGGCGAAGGCCACCTACACCGACGGCATGCTGACCGTCGAGCTCCCCGTGGTCGGATGAGCATCCCCATCGACTCCGAGGAGGACGGCGGGCGCGACGTCGCGGTCGGCGGGACCAACGTCCTCCCGGACGAGCTCGCGATCCTGCCGCTGCGGGACTCCGTCACCTATCCGGACACGCTGACCCCGCTGGCGGTCGGGCAGGAGCGCTCCATCCAGCTCGTCAACGACGTGCTCTCGGGGCACCGGATGCTCGCGATGATCGCCTCGCGCGACCCGGAGCTCGAGACCCCGGGCGCCGCCGACCTCTACGAGTACGGCGTCAGCGGGACGATCGCCCGCATGCTCAAGGTCCCCGACGGGTCGCTGCGGATCCTCGTCCAGGGCGCCCAGCGCATCCGCGTCGTCGAGTGGCTCGAGGACGGCGCGCGGCCGTATCCCGTCGCGCGGGTGGAGGTCGTCGAGGACGTCATCGAGGAGGGGCCGGAGCTGACCGCGCTCATGCGCAACGTCCAGCAGACCTTCAGCACGATCATCGAGGAGGTCCCGTACCTCCCCGAGGAGCTCCAGATGGCCGTCACCAACGTCGACGACCCGAGCGCCCTCTCGCCACCTCATCGCCGGCGCCCTGCGCATCAAGACGGAGGAGAAGCAGGAGCTGCTGGAGGAACTCGACGTCGCCCGCCGGCTGCGGCGGCTGAGCGAGATCCTCGCGCGCGAGATGGAGGTCGTCCAGATCGGCTCGCGCATCCAGTCGCAGGTCCAGTCGGAGATCGACAAGTCCCAGCGCGAGTTCGTCCTGCGCCAGCAGCTGAAGGCGATCCAGGACGAGCTCGGCGAGCGCGACCCCGGCGAGGCGGAGATCGAGGACCTGCGCGAGCAGCTCGCGGCCCGCTCGCTGCCGGAGGAGGTGCGCAAGGCGTCCGAGCGCGAGCTCTCGCGGCTGGAGAAGCTCCCGCAGGCGGCGGCCGAGCACGGCGTCATCCGCACCTACCTGGAGTGGATCGCCTCGCTGCCGTGGGACTCGACCACGGAGGACAACCTCGACCTCAAGCACGCCCGCGAGGTGCTCGACGCCGACCACTACGACATCGAGAAGGTCAAGGACCGCATCCTCGAGTTCCTCGCCGTCCGGTCGCTGAAGCCCGACGCGCGGGGGTCGATCCTCTGCCTGGTCGGCCCGCCCGGCGTCGGCAAGACGTCGCTGGGGAAGTCGATCGCCGGCGCGCTGGAGCGCAAGTTCGAGCGCATCTCCGTCGGCGGCATGCGCGACGAGTCCGAGATCCGCGGGCACCGGCGCACCTACATCGGCGCGATGCCCGGCGTGATCATCCGGGCCCTGCGCGACGCGGAATCCGCCAACCCGCTGTTCATGATCGACGAGATCGACAAGATGGGCTCGGACTTCCGCGGCGACCCGGCGTCGGCGATGCTCGAGGTGCTCGACCCCGAGCAGAACGAGACCTTCCGCGACCACTACCTCGACCTCCCGTTCGACCTCTCACGGGTCATGTTCGTGACCACGGCGAACACGCTGGACACGATCCCCGGGCCGCTGCGCGACCGCATGGAGGTCATCCAGCTGGCGGGCTACACGGAGGAGGAGAAGCTCCAGATCGCCAAGCGCTACCTCGTCCCGCGCCAGATCGACCGCTCCGGGCTGAAGAAGTCGCAGATCGCCTTCACGGACCGCGGGCTGCGGACGATCATCACCGACTACACCCGGGAGGCGGGCGTGCGCGGTCTCGAGCGGGAGATCGGCGGCGCGTGTCGCAAGGTCGCGCGGTCAGCCGCGGAGGGGACGCTCACCGGCAAGGTGTCCGTGACGGAGCCGAAGGTGCGCGAGCTGCTCGGCCGCCAGCGCTTCTTCGTCGAGACGCGACGGCGCACCCGCGAGCCGGGCGTGGCCACCGGTCTGGCCTGGACGCCCGTCGGCGGCGACGTCCTGTTCGTGGAGGCGACGGCGATGCCGGGCTCGGGCAAGCTGACCCTGACCGGCCAGCTCGGCGACGTCATGCGCGAGTCCGCTCAGGCGGCGCTGTCCTACGTGCGCGCCCACTCGGGGGACTACGACGTTCCCGACGGCTGGTTCGCCGACCACGACATCCACCTGCACGTGCCCAGCGGCGCCATCCCCAAGGACGGGCCGTCGGCCGGCATCACCATGGCGACGGCGCTCGTCTCGCTGCTGACGAACCGGCCCGTCAAGTCCGACATCGCGATGACGGGCGAGATCACCCTGACGGGTCAGGTGCTGCCGATCGGCGGCCTGAAGGAGAAGGCGCTCGCGGCGCAGCGCAGCGGCGTCAAGCGCATCCTCGCGCCCATGCGCAACGAGGCCGATCTGGAGGACATCCCGGCCCCGCTGCGCAAGGGTCTCGAGTTCGAATGGGTCTCGGAGATCGGGCAGGTCCTCGACTTCGCGCTCGGGACGCGGGTGCGAAACGGGCGGCCGGGGTAGTCTCCGGCGTCAGACGTTGGATTCGACCCTGAGGAGCGGTGCAGATGGCATCAAAGAAGAAGAAGGCCGCGGCCGCTGCGGGCGGCGCCGCCGGAACCGTGCGCAAGGCCAAGAACAGCCCGTACGTGCAGGAGCTCGTCGAGAACGACGACCTGCGCGACGACATCGTCGACGCCTATGAGGCCGTCCGCAGCGCGGTCGACCGCCTCGGCTCGTCCCGGAAGCCCGTCACGGCGATCTTCGACGACAAGAAGCTCCAGAGCGACCTGAAGTCGGCTGCCGAGGGCATCCGCAACTCGGCCAGCGCTCTGCGCGACGCGCCGACGGGTGGCTCGAAGTCGGGCGGCGGCCTCGGTCGCAAGCTCCTGCTGGTCGTCGTCGCCGCGGGCCTCGCGCTCGCGCTCTCCGAGGACCTGCGCAAGAAGGTCCTCGACGCGCTGTTCGGCGCCGAGGAGGAGTTCGAGTACACCTCGACCTCCACGCCGGCGTCCACCTCGTCGAACGGCCCCGCCGCTTCGACGACGGCGAGACCCCCGCAGCCTCTCTAGGTCTCATTCCGCGATGAAGTCCCGCACCGTCACGAGCGCCCCAGGGCGCTCCGTGGCGTCGGCGCCGAGCTGCTGCAGCCAGGCGCCGGGCGGGACGTCGTCGCTGTTCTGCCACGCGGTCACGATCGGGTAGGGATCGACCGGGTCCTCGTCCATCCCGCCCGGGTGGACCTCGAAGTGCACGTGCGGAGGCGTCGGCTCGGCGTCCCCCGTGTTGCCGGTGAAGCCGAGCACGGTGCCCGCCTTCACCCGGGCGCCGTTGCGCGCGGCGCGCGAGAAGGACGACAGGTGCGCGTAGAAGAAGGAGTCCCCGTTGTCGGTGTGCAGCCACAGGCGGTTGCCGGAGATCGGCAGCGTGCCGACGTGGTCGATCCGCCCGTCGCGGACGGCGACGACCGGCGAGCCGAACGGCGCGAAGATGTCGACGCCCTCGTGGCTGACGATGGGCGCGGCGCGGACGGCGCCGTAGTTGTCCGCCACGCGCGCGTCGCCGTAGACGGGGAACGCGTAGCCGCCGCGGGTGAGGCGGCTCTTGGCGCTCGGCGTCTTCCTGCGCTTGGGCGTCCGCGTCCTGTCCGGCGTCGGATCCGGCCTGGCCGTCCTCGTCGGTTCCGGTGAGGGGGACGGCGTCGGTGACGGGCTCGGTGTGGCGGTCGGCTTGACCTCGATCTGCTTCAGCGTCGTGATCGCCACGCGGATGTCGTGGTCCTGCGTGACCACGCGCAGGCCGGTGCTCCCCGTGTTGAGGACGACCTTCCCGCCGGTGATGGGGATGGTGCGGCGCTTGTCGACGTCGCCGATGAAGGTCCCCTCGACGCGCAGCGCGTAGACCTTGCCGCGGCCCTCGGCCGAGCGGCGGACGCCCTCGGCGACGACCAGGCCGTCGAGGATGTCGAGGTCGGTGACGCGCGCGACGGCACGACCGTCCTCCGCGGTGAGGATCGCCTTCCGGGCGCGTGACGCCGTCCGCGTCGATGGCGGTGGTGAGGCGGTCGTCGCGGGCGACCCCGTAGGCGGCACCGTCTGAGATCACCGCGGTCGCGATGGCGCGCGTCCGCGTGGCGCCGGAGGCGACGGCGAGCAGCAGGAGGACAGCGGCGAGGGTCGCGACGGCAACACGCACGGTGATCGCGAGAGTAGCCTTGCGGGCCCATGGCGACGACCACGCGGGAGCTCCAGTCGGACAAGGCCCAGCGCATCGTGGACGCGATGCGCACGTCCGTCGGGCGTCCGCGGCGCGGCCGGCTCGACCTTCGACCACGTCGCCCGTGAGGCCGGCGTCTCCCGCGGCCTGCTGCACTACTACTTCGGCACCAAGGAGCGGCTGCTCGTCGAGGTCTGCCGGCGCGACTGCGACATCCGCATGGAGGTCTTCGACACCGCCTTCGCGACTGCGGAGAACGCCGACGAGCTCATCGACCGGCTCGTGCACTCGCTGGAGGACCTGGTCGAGACCGACCCCGGCTTCATCGCGCTGATCTTCGAGCTGTTCACCTCCTCGCGGCACAACGAGGAGATCCGCGCCGGGTTGCACGACCTCTCCGCGCGGGTGCGGGAGCACCTCGCCGAGCAGTTGGAGGCCGCCGAGGCCGCCGGGAAGATCCGGCTCGGCGCCGGGTCGGACGCGATCGCCGCGGTCCTCTTCGCGCTGGCGGACGGACTCGCGCTGCGCATGCTCAGCGAGGACGACCGCGACTGGACGCCGACGCTCGAGGCCGGCGCGCTCGCGGTCAGGCAGCTGCTGCTCCCCGCCCGAGTGTGACGGGCCTCATAGTCCCTGGCTGGCCGGCCAGTCAGGATCTGCGCCATGCAGAGGCTGATGCTGCGCATGGACGCTCTCGTGAGCCGCCGCCGCCGGTGGGTGCTGGTCGCGTGGGTGCTCATCCTCGCCGCCGCGGTGCCCTTCGCGGCGCGTCAGTCCGAGGGCCTCTCGAGTGGTGGCTTCGGCGTGCCCGGGTCGCAATCGGCCCGGGTGGCGGAGGCGCTCCCGGGGTCGTCCCTCGGCATCGTCTTGACGCAGCCCCACGAAGTCTCCGCGCTCATTCACCGCGCGACCGCAGTCGATCATGTCGTCGCAGCCGGGAACAGAGTCACTGAAGGAGGCGTCACGGTCATCCCGCTGCGGCTCGATGTGCCCGACGACGAGGCCACCGACGTGGCCATCGACCTCCGGGACGGAGCTCGGAGTCGGCGCGAACGGGGTGTACCTGACCGGGCAGGGGGCGCTGTGGGCCGGGCTCCAGGACGTCTCCAAGCACGACCTCGAGCGGGCCGAGCAGATGGGCTTCCCGATCGTCCTGCTGATCCTGCTCGGCGTCTTCGGTTCCCTGGCCGCGGCGGCGCTGCCGCTGGCGCTCGGCTTCTGCTCCGTGCTGGTCACGGGCGCCCTGATCTACTTCACCTCGCAGGCGATGGACATGTCGGTCTTCGTGACCAACATGGCGTCGATGATCGGGATCGGCGTCGCGGTCGACTACTCGCTGTTCGTGCTGGCCCGCTACCGCGAGGAGATCGCGGGTGGCTACGCACCGGGTGAGGCGCGCTCGCGGGCCATGGCCACCTCGGGACTCGCGGTGATCTTCTCCGGGCATGACCGTGATGGTGTCGCTCGCCGGGCTGTGGATGATCGACAACAACGCGATCCGCTCGATGGCGCTCGGAGCGATCCTCGTCGTCGCGGTGTCGCTGCTGGCCTCCGCGACGCTGCTGCCGGCGCTGATCGCGGTGCTCGGGCCCGCGAGCGTACGCGCCGTCGAAGCGCTTCATCTCGCTGTCGCTGTGGCTGTCGCGGCACCGCGGGTGGCGGCCGCGATCGCCGGCCCTTCTGGGACCGCTGGACGGCGCGGGTCATGGCGCGTCCGTGGATCTCCGCGCTTTCCGCGGCCGCCGTCCTGCTCGCGCTCGCGGCACCCGGCTCTCTCACTGAAGATGGGCGCGGGGGCGCTGCGGCAGTTCCCGGCGGGCGACGAGACGCGCGTCGGCATCGAGGCGGCCGCGTCCGTCTCCGCGCCGGGGGAGTCGGCGCCGATCCGGATCCTCACCGCGTCGCCGCAGCGAGTGACGTCGGCATTGAGGGATGACCCGGAGGTCGCCCGGGTCTCGTCGTCGAAGGGGCTCGTCACCGCGATCCCGAAGGCCGACGGCGAGTCCCCGCGGACCGAGGCGCTGGTCGACCGGCTGCGCGCGCGGCTTCCCGGAGGCGAGCGTCGGCGGCGTCACCGCGGCGCAGACCGACATCCGCGACCTCATCGCCGGCTCGATGTGGAAGGTCCTGCTCTTCGTGCTCGGCCTGTCCTACCTCGTGCTGCTGGTGCTGCTGCGGTCGGTGGTCCTGCCGCTGAAGGCCGTGCTGATGAACCTGCTGTCGGTGGGCGCGGCCTACGGCGTGCTGGTGCTGGTCTTCGGCGAGGTCGACACGCTCACGCCGCCGCTGATCCTCGCGGTCGTCTTCGGGCTCTCGATGGACTACGAGGTGTTCCTGCTGTCGCGGATCCGCGAGCGCTACGAGGCGACGGGCGACACCCAGCGCGCCGTCGCCGAGGGCCTGGCCCGGTCGGCGCGGACGATCACCTCGGCGGCGCTGATCATGGTCGCGGTCTTCAGCGTCTTCGTCTTCACCGGCGTGCCGTCGATCAAGGAGCTCGGCGTGGGCAACGCGGTCGCCATCGCGGTCGACGCCACGCTCGTCCGGCTCGTGCTCGTGCCGGCCACGATGGAGCTGCTCGGGAAGTGGAACTGGTGGCTGCCGCGCCCGCTCGCCCGGATCCTGCCGAAGGGGTCGATCGAAGAGGTGGCCGTAGCCTCCCGGGCGTGAAGCTCGGCCTGGCTGTCTTCGTCGCTTCGCTCCTGGTCGCTTCTCAGATCATCCTCCCCATCCTCGCGGAGGACCGCGTTCGGGACGAGCTCAGCTCATCAGGTCGCGTCACTTCGGTCCAGGTCTCGGCGTTCCCGGCGCTCAAACTGCTCTTCGAGAGGGCGGACTCGGTGCGCGTGCGCATGCGGAGCGCGACGATCGGCACCGGTGACCTCGGCGATCGCCTCGCCTCGACGAAGCGGGCGGGGGACCTCGACGTCTCCGTCGACGTCTTCACCGTCGGCCCCCTCCGTGCCCGCGACGTCCGGCTGCGCAAGCGCGGCGACGCCCTCACCGGCTCCGCCACCCTGCGCGCCGACGACTTCCCGACCACGCTCGGCCTCCGCCCGGTCACCTCCGACGACGGCTCGCTCCTCCTCGAGGCCGACGTCGGCCCCGTCTCCGCCCGCGCCCGCCTCTCCGCCGACGACGGCGCCCTCATCGTCGCCCCGGACGGTCTGCTCGGCGGCTTCGCCAAGCTGACCCTCTTCGAGGACCCCCGCGTGCGGATGCTCTCCGTCAGCGCGCGCGGAAACGCCGACGCATTCACCGTGAACGTGCGCGGAACCGTCAAATAACTGCGGCAATGAGTGAGAACGCCGAAGGGGTGTGTCACATCTGTCGGCCTATGCCCGACAAACGTGACACACCCCCTGGATCGCGGCCCGGCAGCACGGCCTGATCACCACCCACCAGCTCATTCAGTGCAATTGGTCCCGGGACCGCATCTCCGATGCGACCGGGCGAGACATGCTCCCGCCACACAGTTCACCGGGGTCTTCTCCCTCGGCACCCCGATCACCACCCCGTACCAGCGCGCGATGGCGGCCGTGCTCGCCACGGGCGGCCTGCTGAGCCACGAGTGGTGCCGGTGGCTGTTCGGCGTCGGCCGGCTCCCCCGGCACGACCCGGACGTCACCGTCACCGGCAACCGCCGCAGCCGGGACGGCCTGACCCTGCACCGCACTCGCGCGCCACTGATCGCCGACATGAACCACGGCATCCCCTGCACCCGCCCCGAGCGCATGGTCATCGACTGCGCCAGCCACCCGACCTGCGCCGCCTGGTCAACGACGTCCAGATCAAGAAGCTCGCCTCATTCCAATCCCTCATTGCCGCAGTTGAAGGAACGCGCGGCCGCGACCTGAGCCAATTGAGGGACCTCCTCTCGCCGGATGGAGCGACCCGGTCACTGCTCGAGGACCTCCTGAAGGACCTGTCGACGCAGCGCGGCCTGCCGACCCCCGCCATCAACGCCATCGTCGACGGCTACGAGGTCGACTTCTCCTACTACGACGGCGCGATCATCGTCGAGACCGACGGCTACGACACGCACGGCACGAAGATCGCCTTCGAGGACGACCGCGAGAAGTGGCTCGCCCTCGGGGCTCGCGGCCGGCGGGTGATCCCCGTCAGCTACCGCCAGGTGACGGAGCTGCGCGACCGCACGGGTGACGAGCTCGAGGCGATCATCCGCAGGCCCGCGCCCGTCATCAGCAACGCCAGACCGAAGGCGCCGATGATCGCGGGGGACGCGCCCGTGTACGGCAGCGTCCCGGCGGCGAGCGCCTGAGTCGCGACCGGTGCCGGCACGACCTTGCGCTTCGTCCCGCCGCCGCCCGGCGCGCCGTCGGAGGCGCAGTAGGTGTAGTCCCCGTCCGTGCCGGACTCCCCGCACGTGTAGGAGTCGTCCCCCTCCACCGGATCCTCCTCGTCGACCGGATCCGCCACGTCCTCGTCATCCACGCCCGGAGCCTCATCCTCAATGCCTGCAGTTGGTGTCGCGAAGGCTCCTGAGCGACAGCCGAAGCCGGAAACACGAAAGCAGCAGGACGAAGAAGAGCCGGATCACGCCTTCGGAGTCTGCCACGGAGCGGCGACGCGACGGGCGATCTCGTCCGCGAGCCCCTCGATCGGCAACCGCTCCTGGGCGAGGGAGTCCCGATCGCGGAGGGTCACGGTGCCGTCCTCAAGCGACTGGTGATCGACGGTGACGCCGTACGGCGTGCCGATCTCGTCCTGCCGCCGGTAGCGCTTGCCGATGTTCCCGCCGTCGTCGTACTCGGCGACCACACGCTTGCGCAGCGCGTTGTAGACCTCGCGCGCCAGCTCCGGATGCCCGTCCTTGCGCAGCAGCGGGAAGACGGCGACCTTCACGGGTGCCAGCGCGGGATGCAGACGCAGCACGGTCCGATGCTCACCGCCGATCGAGTCCTCGTCATAGGCGTCACACAGGAACGCAAGGACCGCGCGGTCGGCCCCGGCCGCAGGCTCGATCACGTGCGGGATGAACTCCACGCCGGTGTTGCCATCCTTGTAAGTGAGTCGTTGTCCCGACGCTGCGGCGTGCGCCGAGAGGTCGAAGTCCCCGCGGTTGGCGATCCCCTCGAGCTCCGACCAGCCGATGGGGAACAGGTACTCCACGTCGGAGGTCCCGCTCGAGTAGTGCGAGAGCTCGTCGGCATCGTGCGGGCGCAGGCGCAGGTGGTCCTCGCGGATCCCGAGCCGCCGGTACCAGTCGTGGCGCTCCCCGCACCAGTAGCCGTACCACTTGTCCGCCTCATCCGGCGGCACGAAGAACTCCATCTCCATCTGCTCGAACTCGCGCGTGCGGAAGATGAAGTTGCCCGGCGTGATCTCGTTGCGGAACGACTTCCCGACCTGCGCGATCCCGAACGGCGGCTTCTTGCGCGCGAACTGGAGCGTGTTCTTGAAGTTGAGGAAGATGCCCTGGGCCGTCTCGGGGCGCAGGTAGGCGACGGAGCCGGCGTCGCGCAGCGGGCCGACGTTCGTCTCGAACATCAGGTTGAACTCGCGCGCCTCCGTGAGGTCGCACTGCGCGTCCTCGCCCGGGTGCTTGGAGGGCCGCAGGCCGCAGGCGAGGTCCTCGAGGTGGTCGGCCCGGAAGCGCTGCCCGCAGGCCTTGCAGTCGACCATCGGGTCGCTGAAGCCGCCCACGTGCCCGCTCGCGACCCACGTCTGCGGGTGCTGGATGATCGCCGAGTCAAGGGCGACGACGTCATCGCGCTCGAAGACCATCGCCCGCCACCAGGCGTCCTTGACGTTGTTCTTGAGGAGGACCCCGTAGTGCCCGTAGTCGTACGTGTTGCCGATGCCGCCGTAGATCTCCGACGCAGGGAAGATCAGGCCGCGGCGCTTGCACAGCGCCACGATCTTGTCCATGGTCACGACGTCTTCGGGCATCCGAGCCACCCTATATTCCCCGTCGTGCCGATCTACGAGTACCGCTGCGAGAACGGGCACCTCTTCGAGGTGATGCGCTCCATCACCGCCGAGCCGCTCACGGAGTGCCAGGAATGCGGCGCACCGGTGGTCAAGGTCCTGCACTCGCCGGCCGTCCACTTCAAGGGCTCGGGCTTCTACAACACGGACTACGGGACCTCGAAGCGCAAGCGCGAGCTCGACAAGTCCGCCTCTGACGGCGCCGACAAGAACGACGCCAAGCAGAAGGAGAAGCAGGACGCCAAGAAGACGGAGTCCAAGGGCGACTCCAAGCCTGCCTCGCCGGCCGGCGGCAGTTCGTCCTCCGATTGAGCGCGTTGAACTGACTGTTCGCGACTGTTCGCGGATGTTCACGTTCGTTTGTTCTTGACAACGCGTCGGGCGACTGCGAGGGTCCGACGTGTTCGGTGCTGTTCGAACGCGTGAGAAGCTGTTATTAGCCGCTCACGGGGGGTCGGCGGCACGGGTATTGACGGAGGAGGATCAGTTGAAGCGCTTCGGTGTGAAGGCGCTGGTGGCCGCGGCCGCCATGTTCGCCTGGGCAGGGACAGCCGCGTACGCGGCACCGAACCCGCCCGCCTACACGGCAGGGAAGGGCGTCAAGATCAACGTGATGGGCGAGTGGGCCCATCCGGACGACGACACCAGCATCATCGGCCCGTGTGGCGTGTGGCATCAGCGCTACGACACCCGCTGCGGGATCATCATGGTCACCCGCGGTGAGGGCGGCGGCAACTCCGCCGGCCCCGAGATCGGCCCGCCCCTCGGGCTGCGCCGCGAGAACGAGGATCGCGTCGCGCACTACCGCTCCGGCACCGTCGACATCTTCAACCTCGACAAGATCGACTTCTTCTACAACCAGAGCGCCCCGCTCACGCGTGACATCTGGAACCAGCAGGACGTCCTGCGCCGCGTCGTCCGGATCATCCGCATGACCCAGCCGGACATCTACATCGGCTTCTCGCCGACGCTGGCCGTCGGTCACGGCAACCACCAGAACGCCGGCCGTCTGATCTGGGAGGGCTTCAAAGCCGCTGCCGATCCGACCCAGTTCCCGAACCAGCTGACCGCCAACGGCGGCGACCTCTCGACCTGGCAGGTCAAGAAGGTCTACTCCGGCGGCAACACGACGGGCACGGGTGGCACCACCGGCTCCGCCGACTGCACCACCGGCTTCGTCCAGGGCAACATCGCCAACAGCAACCCGACCCAGCTGAACCTCGACACCGTCAGCGGTGTCTGGACCGGCTACGACTCGCCGTACACGTGGCCCGCGGGCAACGTGCAGGGCCAGCCCGCCGGCAGCAAGAAGATCTGGGCGCAGGTGGCGAGCGAGGGTGGCCGTGCGTACCCGACGCAGTCGCGCGAGATGTACCGCGACATCGCCGAGCCCGCGTGCTCGCGCTTCGGCATGACGGCCAACTTCGTCCCGTTCCAGCCGAACACGGTGTTCGGCTCGACGACGCAGGCGAACCCGCTGGCCGGCAAGGACGACGCCATCCTCTACGGCGCGACCAAGCGTGACCCGGGCGGCCTGCCGCTCAACACGAAGGAGAAGATCGAGTTCTCGCGCTTCTACAACGTGCCGGGCCAGGCGTTCGACGCCACGGTGACGCTGTCCAACGCGACGCAGTCCATCGGGGCCGGCCAGGTCCAGCTGCAACTGCCGGCGGGCTGGACCGCGGACGCGACCTCGAAGGCCATCACGGCGATCTCGCCGTCGGCGCAGTCGCAGTCGGTTACGTTCACGGTCACCCCGCCCGCGGGCGCGGCAGTGAACACCAACTACAAGATCGCCGCGCAGTACGTGAACGGCGCCACCACGGGCTACACGGACGGCGTCGTCCGCGTCGTGCAGCCAGCGGAGGGCCGCTTCAAGCGCTTCGGCAACTGGGCGGAGTACGAGAACTGGCTCGAGACGGAGGCACCGCTCGCGCGTCGCCTCGGCCGTGCAGCCGCGATCGACTCCATGCCGGCCGGTGGGACGAAGACCGTGTCGGTCCTCGTCCACAACTGGTCCACGACGACGCAGACGGGCGACGTGACCCTCACGCTGCCGGCCGGCGTCACCGCCGACGCGACGACCAAGTCCTACGGGGCGCTTCCGGCCGGTGGAGAGGTGACGGTCGACTTCAGCGTGTCGAACTCGTTCACCAACGCCACGCTGCCCACCGGGCAGGCCGTCAGCATCGGCATCGCCACGTCCTACGACACCCCGACGCCGGGGACGGGCTCAGAGACCCTGGGCATGTCCATCCTCCCGAAGACGACGGTCCCCGTCAGCGCCACGGCGCCGACGATGGACGGTCAGCGTGACCCGGCCGTCTACACGGGCGAGACGCTGGACATCAGCCGTCTGTGGCAGGGCACATCGTGCGCGACCAAGGTCTGCGGCGGCGATGCCAAGGTGGTCAAGAGCGGCAACGACCTGTACTTCTCGATCAACATCACAGACGACCAGCAGTCGTACGCGGTGCTGCCCGTGGAGTGCGTCGGTCACTGGCAGGCGGACTCGGTCGAGATCCTGATCGACCCGCGTGGCAACGCGTCGCAGAAGCTCCGCGACACGGCCGACACGTTCAAGCTCGGGGTCTTCCCGTTCTCGAACGACCCGAACAACACGAACGGCAACGGGGCGAACGGCCCGTGCTGGTCGCGTGACGCGGACAACCACCAGGGCTACTCCACCGGCCCGCTCAAGGACAACGTCCACAACGCGCCGAACGCGCCCGGGGTCGAGGTCAAGAGCACGGCTCAGTGGGTCGGGTCCAACGACTCGAGCGTCAACCACAACTACACCGGTGGTGGCTACTCGCTCGAGGTCAAGATCCCGATCGACGACCTGCCCGCGGATCTGAACCCGAACGACTTCGGGCTCAACATCACCCCGTACGACAACGATCCGAAGGTCGGGCAGCAGGTCGCTGCCGGCACCACGACGATCCGGCACATCGACTCGAGCACGCGTCTCGGCTGGTCGGCCTTCGGGTCCGTCCAGTCCGACCCGTACCGCTGGGGCCGCGCGTCGATCGCCGGCGGTGGCCCGGACGGCTCGCCGAACGTCGACACGCTCGACCTGTCCTCGCCGAACCTCGACGGGACCAGGTCGCCGCAAACCATCGCGCAGTCCGCGCATGACGGCGTGCCGATCTCGGGCCGTGACCCGGTCGTCGCCGGCAACAAAGTGGCCATCTCCAACGTCAAGCTGGGGACGGACTCGCTCACGATGGACGTCGCCTCCACGGGCGCGGGCACGCTGAACGCGTACCTGTGGTCGGGGCTCGAAGGTGAGATCCCGGTGTTCACCACGTCCTGCCAGTTCGAGAACGAGAGCTTCCTCGACTACGGGCTATCGGCGTGCGCGATCACCGATGGCGGTTACCCCGCGTGGAGCCCGGATCAGAACGGGCGCGTGCAGGCCAGCAAGGTCGGCGTCGCAGTGACGGCCGGCACGAGCACGGTCACGATCCCCGTGACCGCGGCGCAGCGGGCTCGCCTGCGTGCCGACGGCTCGGCGATCGTCAGCTACGTCACGACGGACGACAAGGTGCAGGCGTTCGACCTGCCCCTCGCGGTCGCCAAGATGACGCTGAAGGCCCTGCATGTGGGCGGCGAGGACACGGGCGACACGCCCAAGCAGACCGAGCTGCGCGCGCACCTGGTGGGTACGCAGCCGTTCCCCGGCGACCCGACGGGCACGGTGCAGTTCGCCATCGACGGGACCAACGTCGGCTCGCCGGTGAAGGTCAACGGCCAGGGCGACGCGGTGCTCGACATCGCCGACCAGGCGTTCGAGGGCAAGACGGTCACCGCCACCTACTCCGGTGACGGCGACTACGCGTCCTCGAAGGCCACGACCACCGAGACGGGCCCGGGCTCCGGCCCGACGGGTCCGGTCGGTCCGCAGGGCTCGCAGGGTCCGGCGGGCTCGCAGGGTCCAGCGGGCACGCAGGGTCCGGCGGGCACCGCCGGTCCCAAGGGCGACGCCGGTCCGTCCGGTCCGGCCGGTCCGGCCGGCGCTCAGGGCCCCAAGGGTGACAAGGGCGCGAAGGGCTCCACGGGCAAGTCGCTCGCGGTGGCCTGCAAGGTCAAGGGCAAGAAGGTGACCTGCACGGTCAAAGCCCTGAAGTCCAAGTCCGCCCGCATATCGGCGACGGCTCGCGTCGCCGGCAAGAAGGTCAGCCGCTCGGGCCGCGGTCGCGTCACCCTGAAGGTGCGCACGGCCAAGCGGGTCGGCAAGCACGCAAGGGTGCGCGTGACGGTCGGCACCGGCGGCAAGTCGGCCACGCTCACCGTGCGTGCCGACGCCCGGGTCAAAAAGGCGATCGACGCCCTCTAGCCCTCCTCCCTCGCTCGGGGCGGCGCGCCTGGCGCGCCGCCCCCGGGCAGGGTGCATCAAGACTTGAATTTCCTCCCTCCCCAGCGATCATCCCCTTCGTGACCACCGACACTCGACGCATCGTCCCCGCCCAACGGCGAGCCGACATCCTGGCTGCCGTCCGCTCCGGTTCCATGCACGTCGCCGACCTCGCCGAGAGCTTCGGCGTCTCGGAGATGACCGTGCGGCGCGACCTCCGCCAGCTCGCGGACGCCGGACGCCTCGAGCGCGTGCGCGGTGGCGCCGTCAACGTGTCCAACGAGCGACCGTTCGACGTGACGGCGGTCGAGAACTACGACGCCAAGCGCCGCATCGGCGCCGCGGCAGCGGAGCGCATCGAGGACGGGCAGACGGTGATGCTCGACATCGGCACGACGACGCTCGAGGCCGCCAAGTGCCTCCACGGCCGCGAGGTGACGGTGATCACCACGAGCCTCGCCGTATTCGACGAGCTGCGCGACGACCCGGCGATCGAGCTGATCCTCCCCGGCGGCATCCTGCGCCGCAACTACCGCTCGCTGATCGGCGTGGTCGCGGAGGACTCCCTGCGCCAACTCAACGCCGACGTGCTGCTGCTCGGCACGAGCGCGGTCGACCAGCGCCTGGACGTCTGGGACTCGACGATGGTCGAGGTTCCCATCAAGCGCGCGATGATCGGCGCCTCCGAGTCCGTCGTCCTGCTCGCCGATCAGCAGAAGTTCGCCAACCGCGGGCACGTGCGCGTGTGCGACGGCGACGTGCTCGACGAGATCATCACCGACGTGGGCCTGCCGGCGGCCTACGACCGGGCCATCGAAGCCACCGGCGTCCAGATCGGGGTGGCCCCATGAAGCTGAGCATCGTCGGCGGCGGCGGCTTCCGCGTGCCGCTCGTCTACGGAGCGCTGCTCTCGCGCGTGGACGAGCTCGGCATTGAGGAGGTCGCCCTCCACGACGTCGACGAGGGGCGCCTGGAGGTCATCACGACCGTCCTGGACGGCCTCGCCGCCGAGCGCGGTCGGAAAATCCCCGTCACCTGCACCACCGACCTGGCCGAGGCGGTCGCCGACAGCGCCTACGTCTTCTCGGCGATGCGCGTGGGCCAGCTCGAGGGTCGCGTCATCGACGAGCAGGTGCCGCTCGGGCTCGGGGTGCTCGGGCAGGAGACCACAGGCCCCGGGGGCATCTGCTTCGCGCTGCGCACGATCCCGGCGATGGTCGAGCTCGCCCGCACCATCGCCGACGTCGCGCCGAAGGCGTGGCTCATCAACTTCACCAACCCGGCAGGCATGGTCACCGAGGCCGTCCAGCAGATCCTGGGCGACCGGGCCATCGGCATCTGCGACTCGCCGTCGGGCATGTGTCGGCGCGTCGCGCGCGCCATGGGCCGTGACCCGGAGACGCTGTGGTTCGAGTACTTCGGGCTCAACCACCTCGGGTGGCTGCAGTCGGTGAGCGACGGTGAACACGACCTGCTCCCCGGCCTCCTCGGCGACAACGCGGCCCTGGAGGGCTTCGAGGAGGGCGCGCTGTTCGGCGGCGAGTGGCTGCGAGCGATCGGGATGGTCCCGAACGAGTACCTCTACTACTTCTACTACGGGGCCGACGCGGTCAACGCGATCCGGGAGAGCCCCGCCTCGCGCGGTGCGTTCCTGCTCGAGCAGCAGGCGGCCTTCTACGCCAACGGCCATCGCGACCCGGCAGCCGCCGTCGCCGCGTGGCGGGCGACGCGGCACGACCGCGAGCGCACCTACATGCAGGAGGCGCGCACCGCCGCCGGAGTCGCCGGCGAGCACGCCGGCGGCGAGGAGGAGAACCACGGCTACGAAGCCGAGGCGCTGGCCGTGCTCGAGGCGATCGCCCTCAACACCCGGCGGGTCCTGATCCTGAACACCGCCAACCGGACGAGCCTGCCGTTCCTCGACGACCGCGCGGTCGTGGAGGTCCCGTGCGTCGTCGGTGCCGCCGGGCCGCAGCCGATCGCGGTCTCGCCCGTGCCTGCACACGCGCGCGGGCTCGTGACGCAGATGAAAGACGTCGAGCGCACCACCATCGACGCCGCGCTCACCGGGTCGACAGACCTCGCCATCAAGGCGCTCGCGCTGCATCCGCTCGTCCCGTCGGTGACCACGGCGCGGGCGATCTTCGAGGGCTACCGCAAGCGGCTGCCGGAGCTGCAGGAGGCGTTTCCGGCGTGAGCCTCGACGTCGCCTGCGGTGAACTCGGCTTCGTCGACCTGACCTTCGTCGGGCTCGATCGCTTGCCCGGCCCCGGCGAGGAGCGCCACGCCACTGCGCTGATGCGCTCGCCCGGCGGCGGCGCGATCACCGCGATCGCGTGTGCGCGCCTCGGGCTGCGGACGGCGTTGGCGTCGCCCATCGGGACCGACGCTGAAGGAGACCTCCTCAGGGGCGCCCTGGCCACGGAGTCGGTCCGCTGGACGGGCCGGTCCGTGGCCAGCACCGCCGTCACCGTCGTGCTGCCCGTCGACGGGGACCGCGCGATGGCGACGGTCGACGGCGGCGAGTTCACCCACGCGGAGGAGCTCGCCGAGGGCGATCCGCGCGCCGTCATCGTCTCCCTCCCGCGGATCGGGCTCGCGCCCAGAGGCGCGCGTCTCTACGCGACGGTCGGGGACATCGACGCGCGCCACGGTGCCCTGCCACCGGCCGTCGGCGAGGCGGACGCCCTGATCGTCAACGCGCGCGAGGCCGAGATGCTGACGCAGGCACCCGGCGTCGCAGAGGCCGCGCGGCAGCTCGCCGCGACCGGCACCTGCGCGGTCGTCACCCGCGGCGCCGACGGCGCGATCGCGTGCGACCGGGACGGCGAGCTCGTCGCGGTCCCCGCCCAGGAGCCGGCGGGCCCGGTGGTCGACACCACCGGCGCCGGCGACCTCTTCACCGCGGCCTATGTGTGGGCCGACCTCGCCGGCGCGCCGCTCGAGGAGCGGCTTCGCTGGGCGGTGCTGTACGCGGGACGCTCCGTGGGCGTGCCCACGGGCACCGCCGGCGCGATGACACGAACGGACCTCGCCGCGGCGGGGGCAGGACTCGGGCTGGCACCGCCGGCACCGTACGCAACAACGGTCTCGAGGAGGGACAGCGAATGAAGGTCAGAATGGCAGCGCCGGTGACGGTCATGTCGCTCGCACTCGTGGCCGCAGGCTGCGGCAGCCCGGGTGGCAGCTCGTCGAACGCGACGGAGAAGAACAAGAAGGAGGCGGCCAAGACCGTCGCCAAGCCGGACCCGGCCAAGGCGGGCAACGTCACGTTGACCGTGTGGGACCAGGAGGTCCGCGGCGGTCAGAAGAAGCAGATCACCGAGCTCAACAAGCAGTTCCAGGCCAAGTACCCGAACGTCAAGATCAAGCGGGTCGCGAAGTCGTTCGACGACCTCAACAAGACCCTCAAGCTCGCGGTGTCCGGGAACAAGGCTCCCGACGTCGTCGAGGCCAACCAGGGCCGGCCGATCATGGGCACGCTGGTGAAGGCCGGTCTGCTGCGTCCGCTCGACCCCTACATGAAGGCCTACGGCTGGGACAAGCGCTACTCGTCCCTGCTGCTCGACCTCAACAAGTTCTCGCCCGACGGCCAGACGTTCGGCGACGGCAACCTCTACGGCCTCTCCCAGATGGGCGAGATCGTCGGTGTCTTCTACAACAAGGACAAGGTCCCGAGCCCGCCGAAGACGTTCGGTGACTTCGAGGCGTCGCTGAAGGACGCCAAGGCCGGCGGCGACATCCCGATCCAGTTCGGCAACCTCGACAAGTTCGGCGGCATCCACGAGTACGAGACCGTGCTTGCGCAGACCGCGGACAAGGAGGACGTGCGTGATTTCGTCTTCGCACGCGACGGCGCGTCGTTCGACGCCGCGGGCTTCAAGGAAGCCGCGACGAAGCTGCAGGACTGGGCGAAGGCCGGCTACTTCACGCCGAACTTCAACGGCGTGGGTTACGACGCAGCTTGGCCGCAGTTCGTCAAGGGCAAGGGCCGGTACCTGATCGCGGGCACGTGGCTGATCGCCGACCTCGCCGACCAGATGGGCGACAAGGTGGGCTTCATGCTCTGCCGGGTCAGGAGGAGGGCTCCGAGCCCGGTCTCCCTCGGTGGCGAGAGCCTCCCGTTCACGATCACGTCGAAGTCCACGCACCCCGATGTGGCCGCGGCCTACATCGACTTCGTCACCGACGCCAACGCCGTCGAAGATCCTGGCTGAGACCGGGAACCTGCCCGCGATGGAGGGTGGCGACGATGCGATCCCCGAGGGCCTGCCCACGGACGTGTACTCCGCGTGGACCACGCTCAACAAGGCGGACGGACTGATCCCGTACCTCGACTACACGACGCCCACGTTCTACGACGACATCTCGGCCGCCGATGCAGAAGATGCTCGCCGAGAAGGACTCGCCGGCCAGCAGTTCATCTCGGGCGTCCAGGACAGTGTTCTCGCAGTTCGCCTCGACCCTCTCCGTCAGTCGCGGCGTGACACGGACTTCCGCCGGCATGCGATCTCCCGGGCGAGCCCCGGGCGATCGGCTACCTGTACCTGCTGCCGGCGGTCGTCGGTCTTCACCCTGTTCGTGCTCGTCCCCCTCGTGCACGCGGGCTTACATCTCGCTGTTCGACTGGGACGGCATGACGGCCGAGCACCTTCGTCGGGTCTCGACAACTACAAGGAGCTGGTCTCGGACCCCGCGCTGCGCACGGCGTTCGTGCCACTCGCTGATCCTGATCTCTTCTACTCGGTGCTGCCGGTCTGCATCGGGCTGCTGCATCGCCGGCCTGCATCGCTCGGGTGCAGGTCCGCGGCGTGGCCTTCTTCCGCACCGTGCTGTTCCTGCCGCAGGTGATCGCGCTGGTCGTGGTCGCCGTGATGTGGCGGATGATCTACGACCCGCAGAGCGGGCGCGCTCAACGGGCTGCTGCGGGCGATCGGGCTGGGTGGCCTGCAGCAGGACTGGCTGGGCGACTTCGACCGCGCGCTCCCGAGCGTCGGGCTGATCGGGACCTGGGTCATGTACGGCCTGGCGATGGTGCTGCTGACGGCCGGGCGTGCAGAAGATCCCGCCGTCGCTCTACGACGCGGCGCGCGTCGACGGCGCCGGCCCGTCCGCGAGTTCTGCGCCGTGACGCTGCCGGCCCTGCGCGGGGAGATCGGCGTCGCGCTGACGCTGACGATGATTCACGCGCTGCGCAACTTCGACATCGTCTACATCACGACGAAGGGCGGGCCCGGGCGACGCAGACCTCCGTGCCGTCCTTCCAGGTGTACGACCGGGCGTTCAACAGCGGTCAGCGTCGGCTCGGCCGCCGCCATCGGCCTCGACGCTGACGTCGTGATCTTCGCTCATCTCCGTCGGCGATCAACCGCGTCGCGGAGCGCCCGTCATGACGACGAGCCGCCGCGAGCTGTCGCTCACCTACGCCGTGCTCGGCGTTCTTCAGCCTGCTCGCGCTCGCTGCCGATCGTGGGCATCGTCTTCACCGCGCTCCAGGACCGCGGCGACCTGTCGTCGTTCGGCAGCTTCGACGGCGTGCACCTCGCACAACTTCGTGGTCGCCTGGCGGGAGGGCAACTTCGGCGCCTACCTCAAGTCCAGCGTGATCGTCGCGGTCGACCGTGGTCGCCGGCTCCACCGTGCTGTCGATCCTGTCGGGCTACGCGTTCGGGCTCATGCGCTTCCGCGGGTCGACGGTCGCTCTTCTACCTGTTCCTGCTCGGCCTGATGGTCCCGACCGAGGCGCTCATCGTGCCGCTCTACTACGACTTCCGCGACCTCAACCTGACCGACACCTACTGGGCGCTGATCCTGCCCCAGCTCGGGCACCTCGGTCTCGTTCGGGACCTTCTGGATGCGCGCGTACTTCCGCAGCGTGCCGCCTTCGCTCGTCGAGGCGGCGCGGATCGACGGCGCGCGAGCTGGTTCACGCTCTGGAAGGTGCTGCTGCCCGCTGGCGCGGCCCGCCGTCCTGACGATGATCGTGCTGCTGTTCATGTGCACCTGGAACGAGTTCCTGCTCGCGCTCGTCATGGTCTCCGACGAGGGGCTCCGCACCGCGCCGCTCGGCCTGAGCTTCTTCCAGGGCCGCAACACCTCCGACCTGACGTTGCTGGCGGCAGGCGCGGTGATCGTGGCCCGCCCGTCGTGGTCCTGTACGTGTTCCTCCAACGCCACTTCATCCGCGGCATGCTCGCGGGTGCGGTGAAGGGGTAGACGATGGCTGAAGTGCGGATGGTCGGGGTCTGCAAGCGCTTCGGCGCCGACGTCGACGCGGTGCAGGACCTCGACCTCGAGATCGCCGACGGCGAGTTCATGGTGCTCGTCGGCCCGTCGGGGTCGGGCAAGACGACCGCCCTGCGGATGCTGGCCGGCCTCGAGTCGATCACCAGCGGCGAGGTCTTCATCGGCGATCGGCTGGTGAACCGGATGGCGCCGCGGGAGCGGGACATCGCGATGGTCTTCCAGGACTACGCGCTGTACCCGCAGATGACGGTCTTCCAGAACCTGGCCTTCGGCCTGCAGCGGCGCAAGGTGCCCAAGGCCGAGATCGACCGGCGGGTCCGTGAGGCCGCCGCGTGCGCTGGACCTCGAGCCGCTACCTGGACCGCAAGCCCGGTCAGCTCTCGGGCGGTCAGGCGCAGCGCGTGGCCCTGGGCCGGGCGCTCGTGCGCGACCCGCAGGTGTTCCTCATGGACGAGCCGCTGTCCAACCTCGACGCCAAGCTGCGCACGCAGACCCGCGGTGAGATCAAGCGCCTCCAGCAGGAGGTCCGCACCACCACGGTCTACGTCACGCACGACCAGGTCGAGGCGATGACGATGGGGGACCGGATCGCCGTCATGTCCGAGGGCTGCCTCGCGCAGGTGGGGACCCCGGACGAGCTCTACGAGCGCCCGGCCAACCGCTTCGTGGCGGGGTTCATCGGCTCGCCCGCGATGAGCTTCTTCGACGCCGAGGTGACCGCCGTCGACGGCGGCACGCGCCTGCACGGCGACCACATCGACATCGTCGTGCCGCTGTCGGCGCCGGCCCGTGGCGCCGTCACGGTCGGCGTGCGCCCGGAGACGGCGCGGCGCTGGGACGACGCCGCCACGGACCTCGTCGGCCCCGTCGAGGGCGCGGTGGCCTACGTCGAGGCGCTCGGACGCGAGACGTTCATCGGCGTGGACGTCGGTGGCTCGCGCATCGCGATCTACGAGGAGGGCCGCAGCCGGCTGCAGCCCGGCGACCCGGTCGCCTTCGGCATGTGCCCCGACGGCCTGCGCCTGTTCGACGCGGCGTCCGGCGACGCGCTGGCGATGCACAGGGGGCGCGTGTCGTGAGCGCGCCGGATCGCCTGCTGGCCGAGATCCGCGAGCAGCCCGCCCGCTGGCGCGCGCTGGCCGCCGACCACGCGCCCGTCGCCGCACTGGGGACGGCGCTGGCGCAGGCGCCGCCGCCGCTCGTGCGCATCGCCGCGCACGGCACCTCCGACCACGCCGCGACCTACGCCAAGTACGCGCTCAGGTTGCTGTGCGGCTGGACAGCGATGCAGGACTCGATGTCCGTCGTCCTCTACTACGGCGCGACCGCCGCGCGGCCGGGGGACCTGGCCATCGGCATCTCCCAGTCGGGGGAGACACCGGACGTCGTCGCGTGGCTGCGGGCCGCCCGGGCCGCCGGCGCGCGCACGGCGGCGATCACCAACGGCGCTGGGTCGGCGCTGGCCCTGCTCGCCGATGACCCGCTGGCGATCGGCGCGGGCGAGGAGCGCTCCGTCGCCGCGACCAAGACCTACACGGGCTCGCTGGCGGTGCTCGCGCTGCTGGGCGCCTACGCCGGCGGCCGCGGCGAGGCGATGGCGCGCGCGCTGGAGGCGGCCGCAGACGCGCGCGGAGGCGGCGCTGCCGGGCCTCGAGCGGCGGCCGAGGAGGTCGCCGCGGCCCACCCGGAGGTCGACCGGCTCTACGTGGTCGGCCGCGGGATGGAGCTCGCCACCGCGCACGAGGTCGCGCTCAAGCTGACCGAGATCGCCTACGTCGCTGCGCGCGCGCTGTCGGCGACGAGCCTGGCCCACGGACCGATCGCCGCGCTCGACCCGGCCTTCGGGATGTGGGCGATCGCCGACGACGACCGCACGCTGGCGGCGGTCATCGAAGCGGCGACGCGGGCACGCGCGACGGGCGCGCCGATGGTCGCCGTCGGGCCGGCCGCCGACCGGATCGACGCGGACGTGCACATCGCCACGCCTGCGCTCGCAGAGCCGTTGCTGAACCCGCTGCTGTCGGTGCTCCCGGGCCAGCTCTACGCGCGCGCGCTCGCGCTCGCCAAGGGCCTGGACCCCGCCGCTCCGCGGCACCTGCGCAAGGTCACGGCGGCCGCATGAGGCTTGCGGGGGCACCCATCTCCTGGGGCGTCTGCGAGGTCCCGGGCTGGGGCGAGCAATTGGCCCCCGAGCGGGTCCTGGCGGAGATCGCGCAGCTGGGCCTCCCGGCGACCGAGCTCGGCCCCCAGGGCTGGATGCCCGACCCGGGCGCCGCGCTCGCCGCGCATGGCCTCGCGCTCGTCGGCGGCTTCGTCCCGCTCGCGCCGGACACGCCTCTGGACGTCGCCCGGGCCGCGGCCGCCGAGCTGGCGGGGCTCGGCGCCGACGTCTTCGTGGCCGCCCTGGTCGCGGACCTCGACTGGGGACCGCGGACGGGCCCCGTGGACTGGCCGCGCGTGGGCGCCTACCTGCGCGAGGTGGCCGATGTCGCCGCCGAGGCCGGCGTCACCGCCGTCCTGCACCCGCACGCGGGGACCCTGGTCGAGACGGACGCCGACGTTCAGGCCGCGCTCGCGCACACGGACGTCCCGTGGTGCCTGGACACAGGTCACCTGCTGATCGGCGGGACCGATCCCGTCGCCTTCGCCCGCGACCATCGCGACCGCATCGGCCACGTCCATGTCAAGGACGTCGATGCGCGGATCGCCGCCCGCGTCCGCGCCGGCGAGCTGAGCCTTCTGAAAGGCACCCGCGCCGGACTGTTCCGCCCGCTCGGCGACGGTGACGTCGACCTGCGTGGGGTGCTCGGCGCGCTCGCTGGCTACGACGGCTGGATCGTCCTCGAACAGGACCTCACCCTCGACCCCGGCGAGGCGCACGACCCGGCGGCGGGCGTCCGCCGCAGCCTCGACTGGCTGCAGGGGGCACTGACGTGACGACCACCGCCGTGGCACCGCTGCGGGTCGGCATCCTCGGTGTCGGGCGCATCGGGCGCATGCATGCCGAGTTGCTCGAGCACGAGGTCCACGGCGCGTCCGTGACGGCCGTCTACGACGCCGCGCCGGCGAGCGCGACGGAGGTCGGCCGCGTCCTCGGCGTCCCGCCCGCGGAGAGCGTCGAGGCGCTGCTCGCGGCGCCGGACGTCGACGCCGTCGCCATCTGCACGACCACCGACACCCACGCGGCGCTGATCGCCGCCGCCGCCCAGGCCGGCAAGGCGATCTTCTGCGAGAAGCCGGTGTCGCTGGATCTCGCCGAACTCGACGCGGCGCTCGCCGCGGTGGAGGCGGCCGGGGTCCCGTTCCAGATCGGCTTCAACCGCCGCTTCGACCCCGCGCACGCCGCCGTCGCGGCGGCGGTCGCCGACGGCACGGTCGGCGCCCCCGAGCTGGTGCGGATCACCAGCCGGGATCCGGCGCCGCCGCCGCTCGAGTACCTCGCGGCTCCGGCGGGCTGTTCCTCGACATGACCATCCACGACTTCGACATGGCGCGCTTCGTGTGCGGCAGCGAGGTCGTCGAGGTCTTCGCGCGCGGCGCCGTGAGGGTCGACGAGGGTTTCGCCGCGCACGGCGACATCGACACCGCGGTGGTGACCCTCGTGCACGCCAATGGCTGCCTGACGACGATCGACAACTCCCGGCGCGCCGTCTACGGCTACGACCAGCGCGTGGAGGTGTTCGGGTCGGGCGGGATGGTCTCGTCGGAGAACCCCGCGCAGCACTCCGCCATCGTGCGCGACCAGCGCGGCACGCACGGCGCCCGCGTCCCGTTCTTCTTCCTGGAGCGATACGTGGACAGCTATCGGCACGAGTGGCAGGCGTTCGTGGCCGCCGTCACCGCGGGGCGGACCCCGCCGGTCTCGGTCGCCGACGCCCGCGCCCCACTGGTCATCGGCCTGGCGGCCTGGCGGTCGCTGCGGGAGGGCCGCCCGGTGCGCCTGGAGGAGGTCGTCGCATGAGCGTCGACGTCCTCACCATGGGTCGCATCAGCGTGGACGTGTACCCCCATCAGGTCGGGGTCTCCCTGCGTGAGGCCACGTCGTTCGGCAAGTTCTTGGGCGGCAGCCCGACCAACGTCGCGGTGGCCGCGGCGCGGCACGGGCGCGCGAGTGCCGTCATCACCCGCACGGGGACGGATCCCTTCGGCGCCTTCCTGCACGACGCGCTGCGCGGTTTCGGCGTCGACGACCGCTGGGTGACCGCCGTGCCGGGCCTGCTCACCCCGCTCGCGTTCTGCGAGATCTTCCCGCCGGACGACTTCCCGCTGTACTTCTACCGCGAGCCGAAGGCGCCGGACCTCGAGATCGCCACGGAGGACCTACCGCTGGAGGCCATTCGCGCCGCGCGCGTGTTCTGGGCGACGGTCAGCGGGCTCAGCCAGGAGCCGAGCCGGTCCGCGACGCTGGCTGCGCTCGAGGCGCGGGAGCGCGCAGCGCTCACCGTGCTGGACCTCGACTGGCGGCCGATGTTCTGGCACGACCCGGCGGAGGCGCGACCGCTGATCGAGCGCGCGCTCGGAAGCGCCACCGTGGCCGTCGGCAACCGCGAGGAGTGCGAGATGGCCGTCGGCGAAAGCGACCCGCACGCCGCCCTGGCGGCGCTGCACGCCCGCGGGGTCGAGGTCGCCGTCGTCAAACAGGGTCCGGACGGCGTGCTCGCATCCGACGGCACCACGACGGTCGAGGTGCCGCCGGTGCCGGTGGAGGTCGTCAACGGCCTCGGCGCGGGGGACGCATTCGGGGGCGCGCTGTGCCACGGCCTGCTGGCCGGGTGGGGCCTGGAGCGGACCATCCGCTTCGCCAACGCAGCCGGTGCCATCGTCGCCTCGCGGCTCAGCTGCGCCGAGGCGATGCCGACCGAGGCCGAGGTGCTCGAGACACTGGGGGCCACCCATGCGTGAGCGCATCGACGCGCTGACCCGGACGCGGATCGAGGTCCCGGGGGCGATCGCCCAGGCGGCGGCGGACCGGGTGCGGCCGACCGCGATGGCCGATCGCGTGCTCATCGTGGCCGCCGATCATCCGGCGCGCGGCGCGCTGGCATCCGGCGCAGGCCGGCCGGACGCGATGGCCGACCGCGCCGACCTGCTCGAACGGCTGTGCCTCGCGCTCGGGCGCCCCGGCGTGACCGGGGTCCTGGGCACGCCCGACGTCCTTGAGGACCTGCTGCTGCTGGACGCGCTGGACGACAAGGCGGTGTTCGGCTCCATGAACCGCGGCGGCCTCGCGGGCGCGAGCTGGGAGCTCGACGATCGCTTCACCGCCTATGACGCGGAGACCATCGCGGCAATGGGGTTCCAGGGCGGCAAGATGCTCACCCGCATGGCCCTCGACGATGCGGCCACGGCCGCGACGCTGGCAGCGTGCGCGGATGCGGTGACGGACCTCGCGAGGCGCGACCTCATCGCCATGGTCGAGCCGTTCATGACGCGGGTCGTGGACGGCAGGGTGAAGACGGAGCTGACGACGGAGGCGGCCGTCCGAGCGTCGGCGATCGCGGCCGGCCTCGGCGCCACCTCCGCCCGCACGTGGCTGAAGGTGCCGGTCGTCGACGATATGGCGCGGGTCGCCGCGGCCACGACCCTGCCGACGCTGCTGCTCGGCGGCGAGGTCCGCGACGACCAGGACGCGACCTTCGCGCGCTGGAGCGATGCGCTGGCGCCGCCCAACGTCGTCGGGCTGGTCGTCGGCCGATCCCTGCTCTACCCGCCCGACGACGACGTCACGGCGGCCGTCGACGCGGCGGTCGCCCTCCTCGCCGCGGCGATGCCGTCATGACGGGCGGCCTGCTGCGCGCCGGCAACGCCGCCACTCAGCGCTACGCGACCGAGGTGACGCCCGGGTCGGCGGGCTGGTCGTTCAGCGGCCTGCGGGTCCTCGAGCTGCAGCCGGGGGAGGCCCACGCCTTCGCCACGGGCGCCGACGAGGTCATCGTCCTGCCCCTTGCGGGCGGGTGCGACGTCCGGGTCGACGGCGAGAAGTTCCGCCTCCGCGGTCGCGCCGGCGTCTTCGCCGGCGTGACGGACTTCGCCTACGCGCCGCGGGACGCGGCGGTCGAGCTGCGCTCGGAGGGCGGCGGACGCTTCGCGCTCCCGGCCGCGCGAGCCAACCGTCGTCTCGAGGCGCGGTACGTGCCCGCAGAGGACGTCCCGGTCGAGCTGCGCGGCGCCGGCCGGGCCAGCCGCCAGGTCAACAACTTCTGCGCGCCGGAGGCGTTCGCGGCCGACCGGCTGATCGCGGTCGAGGTGCTGACCCCGGGCGGCAACTGGTCGTCCTACCCGCCGCACAAGCACGACGAGGACGTGCCGGGCGTGGAGACCGTCCTCGAGGAGATCTACTACTTCGAGGTCGCGCGACGGAGGGCTTCGGCTACCAGCGCGTGTACGGGTCCGGGCCGGGCCGCGAGATCGACGTCACCGTCGAGGTCGGCAGCGGTGACGTCATCGTCATGCCGCACGGCTACCACGGGCCGTCGATGGCGGCGCCGGGCTACGACCTCTACTACCTCAACGTGATGGCCGGGCCCGGCGAGCGCGCATGGCGCTTCGCCGACGACCCCGAGCACGCGTGGATCCGCGGCACCTGGGACGACCAGGAGCTCGATCCGCGGCTGCCGATGACGACCGCCGAGGAGGCGCCGCATGAGGCTGACGGTGGGGCAGGCGGTCGTGCGGTTCCTCGCGCGCGCAGCAGACCGAGCGCGACGGCGCTCGTGCAGCGGCTCATCGCGGGCTGCTTCGGCATCTTCGGCCACGGCAACGTCGCCGGCCTCGGGCAGGCGCTGCTCGAGGCGCGAGCTGCCGACGCCGCCGAGCTGCCGTACTACCTCGCGCGCAACGAGCAGGCGATGGTGCACTCGGCGGCCGCCTTCGCGCGGCATGCGCAACCGGCTGCGCGACGCTCGCGTGCACCACCTCGATCGGGCCGGGCGCGACGAACATGGTCACGGGCGCGGCGCTGGCGACGATCAACCGCCTGCCGGTGCTGCTGCTGCCGGGCGACATCTTCGCCACGCGGGTCGCCGAGCCCGGTGCTGCAGGAGCTCGAGGACCCGCGCTCGCTCGACGTCTCCGTCAACGACTGCTTCCGGCCGGTCTCGCGCTTCTTCGACCGGATCGACCGGCCCGAGCAGCTGCCGTCGGCGCTGCTGGCGGCGATGCGCGTCCTCACCGATCCGGTCGAGACCGGCGCGGTGACGCTCGCGCTGCCGCAGGACGTGCAGGCCGAGGCGTGGGAGTGGCCGGAGGAGCTCTTCGACGACGCGCGTCTGGCACGTCGCGCCGGCCGGTGCCCGGAGCCCGAGCTGCGCTGGCCGAGGCGCCGCTCTGCTGCGCGGCCGCCGGCGGCCGCTGATCGTCGCCGGCGGCGGCGCGATCTACAGCGAGGCGACCGACGCGCTTGCGCGGCTTCGCGGAGGCGACCGGCATCCCGGTGGCCGAGACCCAGGCGGGCAAGGGCGCGCTGCCCTACGACCACCCGCCGTCAGTCGGCGCGGTGGGCGCGACCGGCACGGCCGCCGCAAACGCGCTCGCCCGCGAGGCGGACGTGGTGATCGGGGTCGGCACCCGCTGGAGCGACTTCACGACCGCGTCGCGCTCGCGTCTTCGCCGCCGACGGCGTCCGCTTCGTCAACCTCAACGTCGCCGCCGGTCGACGCCTACAAGCAGCGGGCCTGCCGCTGGTCGCGCGACGCCCGCGCGGGCTCGAGGCGCTCGCCGTGGCGCTCGACGGCTGGGCCGCGCCGGACGAGCACACGGAGCGGGCGACCGGCTGCCGCGGAGTGGGACGCGACGGTCGAGGCGGCCTACACGCTCGGCCACGCGCCGCTGCCCGCCCAGAGCGAGGTGATCGGCGCCGTCAACCGCGTCAGCGGCCGCGCGACGTCGTCGTCTGCGCCGCGGGCAGCATGCCGGGCGACCTGCACAAGCTGTGGCGGACGCGCGACCCGAAGGGCTACCACGTCGAGTACGGCTACTCGTGCATGGGCTACGAGATCGCCGGCGGGCTCGGCGTCAGGCTGGCCGACCCCGGCCGCGAGGTCTTCGTGATGGTCGGCGACGGCTCCTATCTGATGATGGCCCCGGAGATCGTCACGGCCGTCGCGGAGGGCCTCAAGCTGACGTCGTGCTCGTGCAGAACCACGGCTTTGCGTCGATCGGCGCGCTCTCGGAGTCGATCGGCGCGCAGCGCTTCGGCACCGCCTACCGCTACCGCGACCCGGCGACCGGGCGCTCGACGGCGACGTGCTGCCGGTCGACCTCGCCGCCAACGCCGCGAGTCTCGGTGCCGACGTCTCGCGTCGCCGCGCGTCGCCGAGCTCGAGGCTGCGCTCGCGACGCGCGCGGCGGCCGAGCGGACGACGGTCGTCCAGGTCGAGACGGACCCGCTCGTCGGCGCACCGGGCTCCGAGGCGTGGTGGGACGTCCCGGTCGCCGAGGTGTCGGAGCTCGACGCCACGGGGCCGCCCGGGCGGCCTACGAGGCAGGCGAAGGCGACAGCGCCCGCTACCTCAGAGGCCGGCTCGAGCGACAACGAGGAGTCGAGATGACCACGACGACCACTGGGAGCAGCATCGCAGCACCGGATCGGCGGCGCGGAGACCACGGGCGCGTCACGCCGCACGGCGCCGGTCTTCGACCCGGCGACGGGCACGCAGCAGGCCGAGGTCGTGCTCGCCGAGCCGGCCGACGTCGATGCCGCGGTCGCGGCCGCGCAAGACCGCGTTCGCGACCTGGAGCGAGACGTCGCGTCGTCCGCGCGCGCGCGCATCATGTTCGCGTTCCGCGAGCTCGTCGACGAGCACAAGGACGAGCTCGCGCGGATCGTCGCGCTCCGAGCACGGCAAGGTCGCTCGCCGACGCCAAGGGCGAGGTCACCGCGGCCTCGAGGTCGTCGAGTTCGCGTGCGGCATCCCGCAGCTGCTCAAGGGCGAGTTCTCCGAGCAGGTCTCGACCGGCGTCGACGCTACTCGATCCGCCAGCCGCTCGGCGTCGTGCGCCGGCATCACGCCGTTCAACTTCCCGGTGATGGTGCCGATGTGGATGTATCCGGTGGCGATCGCGTGCGGCAACACGTTCGTGCTCAAGCCGTCCGAGCGCGATCCGTCGGTCTCCAACCTGGTCGCCGAGCTGTACGCCGAGGCCGGCCTGCCGGACGGCGTGTTCAACGTCGTGCACGGCGACAAGGTCGCGGTCGACGCGCTGCTGGACCACCCGGACGTCGACGCGGTGTCGTTCGTCGGCTCGACGCCGATCGCCAGGTACGTCTACGAGCGCGCGACCGACGACCGGCAAGCGCGTGCAGGCGCTCGGCGGCGCGAAGAACCACGCGGTCGTGCTGCCCGACGCCGACCTCGACTTCGCCGCCGACCAGCTGACGGCCGCGGGCTACGGCTCGGCCGGCCAGCGCTGCATGGCGATCTCGGTCGTGGTCGCGGTCGGCGACGCCGCCGACGCGCTCGTCGAGCGGCTGGCGCGCGAAGGCGCGCGACGCTCAGGTCGGCCCCGGCCTGGAGCCCGGCGGCGACATGGGTCCGGTGGTCACGGCCGCGGCGCGCGACCGGATCGCCGGCTACGTCGGCGCCGGCGTCGACGAGGGCGCCACCGTCGTCGCTCGACGGCCGCGAGCTCGAAGGTCGAGGGCCGAGCGGGTTCTTCCTCGGCCCGACGCTGTTCGACCACGTGAGCACGGACATGTCGATCTACAGCGACGAGATCTTCGGGCCGGTGCTCGGCGTCGTCCGCGTCGACACGCTCGACGAGGCGATCGCGCTCGATCAACGCCAACCCGTACGCGAACGGCATGGCGATCTTCACCGCGTCCGGCGGCGCGGCCCGCGAGTTCCAGCGCACGGGTCGAGGTCGGCATGGTCGGCGTCAACGTGCCGATCCCGGTGCCGATGGCCTTCTACTCCTTCGGCGGCTGGAAGGACTCGCTGTTCGGCGACCACCACATCCACGGGCCCGGAGGGCGTGCGCTTCTACACGCGCGGCAAGGCGGTCACGACGCGCTGGCCCGAGGACGGGTCCGGCGCCGCCAGCCTCCACTTCCCGACCTCCAGTTAGTGCGCCGAGCGGCGCTGCTCTTCATCCTCGCGGCAGCCGCGGCGCCGGGGTCCGCGCAGGCGGCGACGCCGACGTGCGCCGGCCCGCCACCGGCCACCACCCGGCTGGCGGCACCCGTCACCTACGAGGTCAGCTGCTTCGACGTCGAGGAGGACCAGATCGCCATCCGGCTCGTGTCGGTCGAGAACGGCACAGCCCTCGTCATGGACCGCGGCGACGGGACCGCGCAGGTCACCTACACGCCGGCCGCCGCCGGGCGCGGGATCGTGACGGTCGCGGGTACGGAGCTGCCCGGGAACGTCACGGGCGCACCGTCGGCGCGTGACATCACGGTCACCCCGAACGCCCGGCCCGCGTGCCCGGCACGCCCGGTGGGGCACCTCCCGCCCGGTGGGACGGCGGAGGTGCCGTCGGGGTGCACGGACGCCGACGCGTTCGACGTCCTCGCCTACGCGGTCCTGACCGGCCCGCAGTACGGGACGGTGGAGCTCGACGCGGCCGGTGTCGCGCGGTACAGGGCGGCGCCCGGCTTCGCGGGCTCGGATCGCTTCACGCTGCGTGTCACGGACGGTGCGCTGAGCGTGGATCTCCCGCGCACCGTGCACGTGGGCGCCGGGCCGGTCTGCGATCCCGTGACGCCGGCACCGACGACGACGACGGCGGTGACGCTCACGCCGTTCTGCACCACGCTCGCGGGGACGGTCGCGCTGTCGGTCCTGACCCCGCCGCGGCGGGGAGACGTTTCGGTGGCGGGAACCGCCGTCACCTACACGCCCCGGGAGGGCGAGGCGGGGGACGACGTGATCCTGCTGCGGCCGCGGGCGGACGGGGTCGACGGCCCGGCGTTCTCGCAGGGGATCACGGTGGTCGCCGCCGCCACGCCGACGCCGACACCGATGCCCACCCCGACATCGACCCCGACGCCGACGCCGACCTCGCCCCCGACCCTGGAGCCGGAGCCGACGCCCTCCGCGACGGCGTCTGCAACGCCCGCCACGCCCGAGGAGATCCCGGCGCCCACGCCCACGGCGTCACCGGCTCCGCCCCGCGCGAGTCCCCCGCCCGATCGGGTGAACGCGGCGTTGGCCGCCTTCGCGACCCGCCACCGCACCCGCGTCCGGGCCGGGATCGTCGCCTACCGCTTCCACGCCGACGCGCTGCCCGCCGGCGCGCGGGTCACCGTGACGCTGCAGTCGTCCATCCGGCTCGGCGCGGCGGCCGCCGTCGTCCGCGCGGGCCGGCCCACCGTCGTGCCCGTCCGTCTGCGCGCCCCCGCCCGTCGCCGCCTCGCGCGCGGCGGCCGGCTGGCCGCGTACGTCACCGCCTCGGTCGCCGGCCGCCAGGTCGGCCGCCGCGACGTGCTGCGCCGCTAGCCGCGCAGGAAGCGGCGGACCGCGGAGCGCTTCTCGGCATCCGTCGCGCCGACGCCGCCGCCGACCTGGAGGCCGCCGAGGACGTGCGGCTTCGGCGAGCCGCCGATCTCGATCGCGCCGAAGAGGCCGAGCAGCGACGGGCCGTCCATGTCGGACTGGATCGCCTTCGGTGCCGCCCACGCGACCCAAGGCAGGCGGAAGAAGGTGGCGGGGGAGACGAGGCGCGACTTGATCGCGGCGAGGACGTCCTGCTGGCGCTTGGCGCGCGTGAGGTCGTTCTCCTCCGGATGGCAGGCGTTCTTGCGTGTGCGTGCGAGCGTCAGCGCCTGCTTGCCGGTGAGGTGGTGGTCGCCGCGCTTGAGGCGCAGCGTTGTCCCGCCGTTCCTGCGGCCGCCGTTGATGTCGGAGCGGACGCAGTTGGTGTGTGACGTTGATGCCGCCGAGCGCGTCGATGAAGTCCGGGAAGTTGCCGAAGTCGACCTCGACGACGTGGTTGATCTTGATGCCGAGGTACTCCTCGATGGTCTTGATGGTCAGGCTCGGGCCGCCGATGGCGTACGCGGCGTTGATCTTGTCCGGGCCGTGGCCGGGGATGTCGACGACCGTGTCGCGCGGGATGGAGAGCTTGGCCGACTTCCCGCCGCCCGCGCGGATGAGCAGGATCGAGTCCGAGCGCGAGGGGCCGCCGACGTTCGCGCCCGGCTCCTTGGCTGCCCGGCTGGCGCGCGTCGGAGCCGAGCACGAGGATCGTGTTGGCCGAGGTCGAGCGTGTAGCCGGTGCTCGAGAGCGCGCTGCGGGCGGCGTCGGAGGTGTTCTTGCGCTGGATGAAGGCGCTGACCATGAACAGCACCAGCGAGAGCAGGATCCAGCCGGCGATCGGCCGTAAGGACCCACTTGGCGACGCGGCGGCGGCTGAACGGCCGGCACGGCTGAACCCGCGCCGCGAGTGCTTGCTGGTGTACTCCGGCTTGGAGCCCGGGCCGCCGCGGGGCGTCGGGCGCCTGGTCACGCAGCTCCTGCAGCCCGTCGGCGACGTCGCGCCGCTCGGCCGGGCCGGGAGCGGTAGACCTTGTAGTCGGGGTCCTCCGGCATGCCGGGGGCGACTGTAGGGTCCGACCGTGGGACCGCGCTCGGCCTGGACCTCGGAGGGACGAAGCTGCTCGCGGGGGTGGTCGAGCCGAGGGGCGCGTGCTCGCGGCACGGAAGCGGCGATTGATCGGCGGCCTCCTGCTCGACGAGCGCTGCTCGACGTCGTGCACGAGGTCGTGCACGGCCCTGGACCACGACCTCCCGGTGGGCGTCGGCGTGCCCGCGCAGCTGGACCAGCGCCCGCGGGGAGGCGGTCCGCTGCGTGCACCTGCCGCTGGACGGCGTCCGCGTCGTCGAGCGTTCGGCGAGCGGCTGGGGCGTGCCGGTGGTGGTCGACAACGACGCAACGTGTGCGGTGGTCGCCGAGTGGCGGCTCGGGGTCGCCCGCGGCCTCGACCACGTCGCCATGCTCACGCTCGGGCACGGGCATCGGTGGGGGGCTGATCCTGGACGGCAAGGTCTACCGCGGCGCCATCGGCGCGGCGCGGCGAGCTCGGGCACATGCCCGTCGATCTCGACGGTCCACCCTGCTTCGGCGACTGCCCGGGCAGCGGCTGCCTCGAGGCGATGGCGTCCGGCAAGGCGCTCGCCCGGGAGGCGGAGGCGGTCCTCGGGCATCCCGTCACCGGGCTCGAGGTCACGGAGCGCGCCCTCGAGGGGGACGAGGTGGCGCAGCGCCTGATCGCGGGCATCGGCACCAACCTCGGCGTCGGCTGCGCGGCCCTGGCCATGGCCCTCAACCCGCAGCTGATCGTCATCGGCGGCGGGGTCATCGCCGCCGGCGAGTACCTGCTGGCGCCGGCGCGCGCAGAGCTGCGCCGCCGCGGGATGCCGCCCTGCTCGGACGTCGACGTCGTCGCCGCGCAGATGGGCGACGAGGCGGGCATGATCGGCGCCGCGCTGCTCGCGCGCGGGGCCGATCGTTGACGCTCGTCGTCTGCCCGACGCCCATCGGCAACCTCGAGGACGTCACGCTGCGCGTGCTGGCCGTGCTGCGAGACGCCGACGTGGTCGCGTGCGAGGACACCCGGCGCACGCGGGTGCTGCTTGACCGGCACGAGATCGCGGCGTCGCTCGTCTCCTACCACGAGCACAACGAGGACGCGCGGTCGGCCGAGCTGGTGGAACGTATGCGCGAGGGCGCGACGGTGGCGCTGGTCTCCGACGCCGGGATGCCCGCCGTCAGTGATCCGGGCTGGGTGCTCGTGCGCGCGTGTGTGGAGGCGGGGGTGCGGGTCGAGGTGCTGCCGGGCCCGTCGTCGGTGATCACGGCGCTGGTGGCCAGCGGCCTGCCGAGCGACACGTGGCGCTTCGTTGGCTTCCTGCCCCGCAAGCATCCGGAGCGGGTGCTCGACGGCGCGGAGACGATGGTGGCGTTCGAGTCGCCGCACCGGATCGTCGCGACCCTGCGCGCGCTCGACCCCGACCGTCCCGTCGCGGTGTGCCGCGAGCTCACGAAGCTGCACGAGGAGATCGTGCGGGGGCCGGCCGGCTCGGTCGCGGACACGGTGACCGCGCGGGGGGAGATCGTGCTCGTCGTCGGCGGGGTGGAGGCCGCCGTCGACGCCAAGGCCGCAGAGGCCGCGGTGCGCCGGCTGGTGGACGCGGGGGCGAAGGCGCGGACGGCCGCGTCGGTCGTCGCCGAGCTCACCGGTGGCAGCGCGAACGAGCTGTACCGAAGCACTCTGTAACAACTCTGCGCAAAGCCGAGCGGGCCGTTGCTCGGCGCGGGAGGCTTGGGCGCAGTGCTCGTCCTCCACCCACCCGTCCCAGGTCCGATCGTCCGGCCCTTCGCCTATGCGGGATCCCCGTTCGCTGCTGGTCTGCACCGTGGCGTGGATCTCGCGGCATCGCCAGGAGCGGCCGTCTCGGCACCCTGCGGCGGCGTGGTGGTGTGGGCGGGCCCCGGCGGGCTGACGCTGGTCTGCCGGAACCGGCGCGTGACGCTGCTCCCGGTGCGGCCCGCGGTGCGTGTGGGCGCCGCGGTCGCCCCGGGGGCGGCGGTCGGTGCCGTGACCGGCCGGGAAGGACTGCACCTCGGCGTCCGCCGCGCCGGCGAACCCTTCGGCTACGAGGATCCCGCGCCCCTGCTTGCGCCGGGCGAAGACGCCGCCGCCGGTGGCGGCGCCGCGAGGGCCGCGTGGCCGCGCCCGCCCCGCGCCGCGCGTCGCGCCCGCGCCTCACCCCGCGCCCGCGCCGCGTCTCCGCGGCGCGCCGGCACCTCTTCTTCGCGCGGCGCCGCGGGCGCCCATCGCGCCCTGGCCGGCCTGGGCCGGCGCGGCGCTGCTGCTCACCGGCGCGGCCGGTGGGGCGCGGCTGCGGGTGGCTCGGACCCGGCGGCGGCGGGCGGTGGTGGCCGCGGGAGCGCGGGAGGCGGTGCCGTAGCCTCGCTTCCGGCATGGCCTTCTACGTGACGACGCCGATCTTCTACGTCAATGCGGCGCCGCATCTCGGGCACGCGTACACGGCGATCGGGGCGGACATCCTGGCCCGGCACCAGCGTCAGCGGGGGGAAGAGGTCTTCTACCTCACGGGGACGGACGAGCACGGGGAGCCCGTGGCGCAGGCGGCGGAGGCGGCCGGGGTGACGCCGAAGGAGCTGGCGGACCGGAACGCGCAGCGGTTCCAGGACCTGATGCCGATCCTGAACGTCTCCAACGACTTCTTCATCCGGACGTCGGACGAGCGGCACAAGGCGGCGGTCCAGGACATCCTGCAGCAGGTCCACGACAACGGCTACGTCTACAAGGGGACCTACGAGGGCTGGTACTGCCCCCGGTGCGCGGACTTCAAGACGGAGCAGGAGATCGGGCCCGACAACACGTGCAAGATCCACCTGATCCCGCTCACGCGCGAGTAGGAGGAGAACTGGTTCTTCCGGCTGTCGGCGTTCCAGGAGCAGCTCGAACAGCTCTACACCGATCAGCCCGACTTCGTGATGCCGCGGGTCCGGTACAACGAGGCGCGCTCGTTCATCACCGGCGGGCTGCAGGACGTCTCGCTGAGCCGCGCGAACCTGACCTGGGGCGTCACGGTCCCGTGGGACACCGACCACGTCTTCTACGTCTGGTTCGACGCGCTGCTGAACTACGTCACGGCGCTGCGCTTCGCCGACTCCGACAAGGACCTCACGGACACGTTCTGGCCGGCGAGCTACCACGTCATCGGCAAGGACATCCTGAAGTTCCACTGCGTCTTCTGGCCCGCACTGCTGCTCGCCGCGGGCATCGAGCTGCCGCGCCACGTCTTCGTCCACGGCTACCTGCTCATGGACGGCGACAAGATGTCCAAGAGCCTCGGCAACGTGCTCGACCCCTTCGCGATCATCGACCAGTTCGGCACGGACGCGCTGCGCTACTACTGCTGCCGCGAGGTCTCCTTCGGGGTCGACGGCAACGTCTCCACCGTCGCCTTCGAGGAGCGCTACTCCACCGAGCTCGCCAACGACTACGGCAACCTCGCCAGCCGCACGCTGAACATGCTGCGTCGCTACGCCGAAGGCCAGGTGCCCGACGCCGAGCCCGACGCCGCCCTGGCCGCCGAGTTCGCCGAGCTGCCGCAGGAGGTCTGCGACCTGCTCGACGGCGCCGAGGTCACGCAGGCGCTGGAGCGCATCTGGCTGCGCGTGCGGCGGCTGAACCGCTACGTGGAGGAGCAGGCGCCCTGGAAGCTGGCCAAGGACCCCGAGCAGGCCGACCACCTCGCGGTGGTGCTGCGCTCGCTCGCGGAGGGCCTGCGCACCGTGACCGTCCTGCTGCACCCGTACCTGCCGGAGTCCACGACGAAGCTGCTCACCGCCCTCGGGGACGAGCGGACGGACATCGCCGCGGCCACCTTCGGCGCCGGACGGCCCGCCGCGCAGATCGGCGACCTCCCGCCGCTGTTCCCCAAGAAGCAGTGATCGACAGCCACACCCATCTGGACTCGACGCCGGGCGAGGACGCCGAGATCGTCGCCCGCGCGCAGGAGGCGGGCGTCAAGAAGCTGCTCACCATCGGCACCGACGTCGACAACAGCCGCCAGGCGCTCGAGGCCGCGGCGCGCTTCGACGGCGTCGTGTACGCCTCCGTCGGCTGGCACCCCAACCACCCGGGCTTCACCGATGCGCACGCCGTCACCCTCGCCGAGCTCGCACAGGACCCGCGCTGCCGGGCCGTCGGCGAGACCGGCCTCGACGACTTCCGCGACTACGCGCCCCGCGCCGACCAGGAGCGCGCCTTCGCCGCGCAGATCGAGATCGCCAGGGACACGGGCAAGCCACTCGTCATCCACACGCGCGCGGCCGACGACGACACGATCGCCACGCTCAGCCGCGACGCCCAGGGCGTCACGGTGATCCTGCACTGCTTCTCGATGGCCGACCGCTTCGACGAGTGCCTCGAGCACGGCTGGTTCGTCTCCTACGCCGGCAACGTGACCTATCCGAAGAACGCGGCGCTGGCCGCCACCGCACTGCGCGCGCCCCTCGATCGCATCCTCGTCGAGACGGACGCGCCGTACCTGACGCCGCAGGTCGTCCGCAAGGAGCGCAACCAGCCCGCCTACGTCGCGCACACCGCGCGCTTCATCGCCGAGCACCGCGGCATCGCCTACGAGGAGCTCGAGGCCGCGGTGGAGGCGAACGCGGCCCGGCTCTTCGGCTGGTGAGCGAGCCGACCCAACCGAGCCTGCGCCGCCTGAAGCAGTTCGGCATCCGGCCGGTCCGCGACCTCGGCCAGAACTTCCTCATCGACTCGAACCTCCTCGACGTCATCGCGCGCGAGGCGGGGCTCGGCCCCGAAGACGTGGTGCTCGAGGTCGGCGGCGGCCTCGGCGTCCTCTCCGAGCACCTGGCGAGGACGGCCGCGCACGTGCACGTGGTGGAGGTCGACGAGCGGCTCGAACCCGCCCTGCGGGACGCGCTCGACCCGTTCGCCAACACCACCCTCCACTTCGGCGACGCCGTCAAGCTCGACTACCCAGCGCTCGACCCCGCGCCGACCAAGGTGATCGCCAACCTGCCCTACGGCGTGGCCGCCACCGTCATCCTCGACACGGTCGCCGTCCTGCCCACCGTCACCCGCTGGGTGGCGATGGTCCAGCGCGAGGTGGGGGAGCGGCTGGCGGCCAAGCCGGGCACGCCGGCCTACGGCGCGCCGTCCGTCCTCGCGCAGCTCTCATGTGACGTGAAGGTCGCCCGGGCAGTCTCCCGGACGGTGTTCCACCCGGTCCCCAACGTCGACTCCGTGCTCGTCCGCCTCGAGCGCAGCGGCCCGCCCGCGCCGAGGGACGTCCGACGGCTCGTGAGTGCCGGCTTCGCGCACCGCCGCAAGGCCCTGCCGCGCTCGCTCTCGCTCGCCGGCGCCGCCGACCGGGACGCCGCGCGGGCGGCGCTGGCCGGCGCTCGGCCTTCCGGAGGACGTCCGCGCGGAGCGGCTCGCGCCGGCGGAATGGGTCGCGCTCGCGGAGGCGCTCCGATGACCCGTCTCCTCGCCCCCGGCAAGGTCAACCTGTGCCTCTTCGTCGGACGGCCCCGTGCGGACGGCTACCACCCGCTCGTCTCCATCTTCCAGTCGGTGACGCTCGCCGACGAGCTGGTGTTCGAGCCCGCCGAGCGCGACGAGGTCATCTGTCCCGGGGTCGACGGCCCGAACCTGGCCGAGCGGGCGCTCGCGGCGAGCCGGGCGGCCGGGTGGGACGGACCGCCCGTCCGGGTGACGATCATCAAGCGCATCCCCGTCGCGGCCGGCATGGGCGGAGGGTCGGCCGACGCCGCTGCCGTGCTGCGCTACACCGGGGGTGCACGAGATCGCGCCCACCCTCGGCGCCGACGTCCCCTTCCAGCTCGTCACCGGCCGCGCGCTCGTCACGGGCATCGGCGAGCACGTCGAGCCGCTCCCGCCCGGCCCGCCCGCCGCGTTCGTCGTCTACCCGAGCCCGCAGCGCTGAGCACCCCCGCCGTCTACCGCGAGGCCGACCGCCTGCAGACGACCCGCGACGACCTCGCCACCCCCGAGCGCGACCTGCGCGCCGGCCTGCTCCCGAACGTCAACGACCTGCAGGACGCCGCCCGCTCGCTCGAGCCGTCCATCGACCCGTGCCTGCAACAGCTCCACGACGCCGGCGCCGACCAGGTCCTCGTCGCCGGTTCCGGACCGACCACCTTCGGCAGCTTCGACGACCCGGAGCGGGCCGCCGCCGTGGCGCGGGTCCTGCCGGGCGCGATCGCGGTGGAGCCGTGCTGATGCGCGCCGCCATGGTCGCCGTGCTCGCCATCGCGGCGCACATCGGGCTCGGGCTGCTCGTGCACCACCACCACTCGTTCTGGGTCGACCGCGCGGCCTTCGACGTCCTGCAGCCGCTGGAGTTCCCGACCGGCCGCCGGGTGATCCGCGTGGTCACGGATCTCGGTGCCTTCCCGGCCGTGGCGGTCGTGGTGATCGCCGCAGCCGTCGTCGCCGGCCGGGACGGTCGCGTGCGCGACGTCGTCCTCCTCGTGGTGGGGGCGCTGCTCCTGATGATCCTCGTGGACGTCAGCAAGCAGATCTGGGATCGCCCGCGGCCCCTGAACCGCTACTACGACCCCCACGGCACCTCGTTCCCCTCGGGCCACAGCGCCCAGGCGATCACCTGGATCGCCGCCGCCAGGGTGACCGGGAGACGCGGTCTCCTGGTGGCCGGCATCGTCGTGGCGCTGACGATCGGCCTGTGTCGCCTCTATCTTCATGTGCACTACCTGACGGACGTGCTCGGCGGCTACGCGCTCGGAATCGCGCTTCTGGCCCCGGTACTCGTGTTGCGGACCAGACCAGCATGAGCAACACCGCCCTGACCTACCTCATCGCCGCCGTCGTCGGCGTGGCCAGCCTGTCCCTGTGGTCGTGGCTGATCCTCGTCCCGGCCTACACGGCGTACACGCGCTGGTGGCAGCGCACCGCCGCGGTGGTCATGAGCCTCTACGTCCTCGCCGCGATGCTGGCGGCGGGCGGGCTGATCGGCGCGGTGTTCCTCTGGTACTACGACCGCATCGCCTAGGTCGGACCGATGACTGAGCCAGCTGCCGCCCAGCAGCACGACCTCGAGGCGCTGCACGCCGTCACGGACGCCGTCGCCGCCGGCGCCGGGCTGCCCGAGGTCGTGCGCGCCGCGAGCCGCGCGCTGGACGCGAGCCTCGTCCTGCTCGACCACACGAGCGCCGTGCTCGCCGTCGCCGCCCGCTCCAGCGCGGACGAGCGCTCGCTGATGGCCGACGCCCAGGGCGTGGAGACGCAGGAGCTCAAGGTCGGCGGCGGCCTCGTCGGCCGCCTGCGCATGCGCTCGCGCTCGGTCACCCCGCCGCCCCCCGGCTTCCTCAACATGGTGCTGACGCTGGTCGCCTCCGAGGTCGAGCGCCTGCGCGCGCCCGAGCGCCAGTCCGAGGTCGCCCAGGAGACGTTCCTGCGCGCGCTGCTCGAGCGCAACGTCACCGATCGCGGCGACATCCTCGCCCGCTCCGCCGAGATGGGGCTCGACCTCTCGGGCGGCGGCGCCGTCATCGTCGTCCGCGCCCACCACTTCGCCGTCAGCGAGATGGACTGGCGGGGCCGTGTCCTCGCCGTCGCCGACCGCGCGACCCGCGCCACCGCCCCCGGCGCGCTGCTCGCCGTCCTCGACCACCCCGCCAGCGCCGCCACCGGCATGATCGTGATGCTCGTCGCCGCCGACGGCCAGGACGCCGTCCGCCGCTGCGCCTCCGTCGTCGCCCGCGAGCTCCAGGCCGCGCTCGGCGGCTTCACCTTCGCCGTCGGCCATTCGCGCCCCGCCCCTGACGCCGCCGACCTGTACCGCGCCGGCCAGGAGGCGCTGCTGGCCGCCAACGTCGCGGAGGCCGTCCCGGGCGGGGACGCCGAGCAGGACGCCAACGTCCTCGCCTTCGAGGACACGGGCGCCTACCGCCTCCTGCTCCCCGCCATGAGCGAGGACCCCGGCGAGCTGCACCGCTTCTACGACGAGACGATCGCGCCGCTCGTCGCCTACGACGACCAGTACGAGACGGACCTCGTCACCACGCTGGAGACGTTCCTGGACTGCGACGGCAACGTCGCCAACACCGCCGGCCGCCTCTTCACGCACCGGCACACGATCCGCTACCGCCTCGTCCGCGTCCACGAGCTCACCGGCCACGACGTCTCCAGCACGGACGGCCGCGAGCGTCTTGGCCTCGGCCTGAAGGCGATGCGCGTGCTCGGCATCGCCGCCCCCGGCGGCCCCGCCCGCGAGCGCGGCGCCTCCGGCGGCCGCGTCCTGCGCGAGCCCAAGGACCGGTAGGCAGACACGACAACCCCGCCCGGTGCATGAACCGGGTGGATGGCCCGCTTCCTCCTGCGACGCGTCGTCCTCGGCGCCGGCGTCGTGTTCCTCACCGCGGTCTTCGCCTACGGCAGCTGGCGGGTGCTGCGGGCCGACCAGTTCGCCGGTGAGGGCCTCGTCAGCGGGACGTGGAGGGACGTCCGGGCTGCCCTCTCGTTGCGCTTCGACGAGCTCGACTGGCAGGAGAAGCTCCTGCCCGACGTCTGGATGATGGTGGGGACGCTGACGATCGGCTGTGGCCTCGGCGTCGCCGCCGGCACCTACTGCGTCACGCACCGCGGCACCCTGCGCGCCCGGGTGATCGAGACCCTCGCGATGGCCCTGCTCTGCACGCCGCCGCTCGTCGCCGGCTACGCGCTCGTCTACTTCTACGGCCCGATCTTCTCCTGGGTGCACATCTACCAGGAGCCCTGGGAGGACCCGCGGGCGTGGCTGCAGGCGCTGATCCTGCCGTGGTGCATCGCCTCCCTGCCGATCTTCGGGGCCTGCGTCCGCCTGACGCTGTCTCAGACGTCGGAGGCGATGGACGAGGAGTTCACGCGGACCGCGATCGCCAAGGGGCTGACGCACCGGCTCGTCGTCCGCCGGCACGGGCGCGCCGCGGCGATGCCGACCGTGCTCGCCTACATGAGCGCGGGGTCCGCGGCCGTGGTGCTCAACGTGACGCTGATCGAGACGGTGTTCTCCGTCCCCGGGCTGCTCGGCGAGCTGCGGCAGGCGCTCGGGGCGAGCAACGTGGACTACCTCAAGGGGCGGCTCAACCCGCCGCTCGCCCAGCAGATCGCGCTGTGGAGCGCCGTCCTCATCAGCGTGACGAGCATCATCTTCGACCTCGCCCTGGCGTCGCGCGACCCGCGGATCCGTGCCTCCGGGCGCCTCGGCTAGACCGCCCGAGCGCGGCGAGCGCACGGTCGAACGGGACCATCCGCGCCGTGTCGACGTAGAAGTCGTACTGCTCGACGATCTTGCCCCAGCGCGTGCGCAGCTCGAGCACCGTCCGGTTCTCGTAGAGCCGCGTGCCGTCGGGCCGTCGGCGTAGTCGTCGAAGCGCACCCACATGGTCAGCGCTCCACGGCGGCGCCGCTGACGACGATCGCTTCGACCTCGCCCTGGACCTTCGCGCCGCGGTGAACAGCTGCAGGAAGCGGTCGATGCCGTCGTGGCCGACCCAGTCGCCCGCCCAGCGGTGGTCGCCGTCGTTGAAGCGCAGGACCGCGTCGTCTGCCGTAGGCCTTCAGCAGCGGGGCCGTGGTCGCCGGCGTTGAGCCGGGCGACGTCGCGGACGAACCGGGCCTTGAGCAGGACCGGGACGAGGGCACGGCCGGCCGTGGCGACGGCGGCACCGGCGATGAAGCTCCGCATGGACAGACCTCCTAGGTAGATCGCTCTAGCGTACACTTCGGCGCATGACGATGCCGACCCGCGAGCGCATCCTCAACGCGACCGCCGAGCTGTTCCGCCGCCAGGGCTACAGCGGGACCGGCCTCAAGCAGGTCGTCAGCCGAGGCCGAGGCGCCGTTCGGCTCGCTGTACCACCACTTCCCCGGCGGGAAGCAGCAGCTCGCCGACGAGGTCATCCGCGCCGGCGGCGCGTTCTTCGGCGCCCACGTGGCGGCCGTCTTCGCCGAGGAGGACGGCGACCTCGAGCGGTCTTCGCCCGCGCGGCGGAGACGCTCGAGGCGACCGACTTCGAGGACGCCTGCCCGATCGCGACCGTCGCGCTCGAGGTCGCGAGCACGGACGAGCGCCTGCGCGAGGCCACCGCGGACGTCTTCGAGGCGTGGACGGCGAGCGCTGGCCGAGCGGCTCGGGGACCGGGACGCCGCCCTGGGCGTGCTCGCCGCGCTGGAGGGCGCCTTCGTCCTCTGCCGTGCGCGCCGCAGCACGGAGCCGATGCTCGCCGCCGGCCGCATGGTCGCCGCCGCCTACGCTGCGGCCTGATGCGCATCGGGATCATCACGGGGTCGGGCACCTACGCCCTGCCGGAGCTGTCGGCCGCTGCGCCCGAGCCCGTCGAGACGGAGTGGGGGACCACGGAGGTCAGCCGCGGCACCTTCGCGGGCGTCGACGTCGTGCACGTCTCCCGCCACGGCGAGGGGCACCCGCGCCTCTCCAACCACGTCACCCACCGCGCGAACATCGACGCGCTGCGCCAGGCCGGCTGCGACGCGGTGCTGGCGGTCACCGTCTGCGGCGCCGTCGACCCGTCCGTCGCGCTCGGCTCGCTGATCGTCTTCGACGACCTCCACTTCGTCTCCAACCGCCTGCCCGACGGCTCGCTGTGCACCTTCCACGACACGCCGGGCGACGTCCGCCGCGGGCACTGGATCTACGAGGACCCCTACGCCCCCGAGCTGCGCCGGGCGCTGCTCGCCGGGGCCGCGGCGCCGGGGTCGACGCGCGCGACGGCGGCTGCTACGGCCACGTCGACGGCCCGCGCTTCAACACGAAGGCCGAGATCCGCGGGCTCGCCGCCTGCGGGGTCACCGCCGTCTCCCAGACCGCCGGGCCGGAGACCGTGCTGTGCGGGGAGGCGGACCTGCCGTTCGCGCTGGTCGGCTACGCCACCGACTACGCCAACGGGGTGCAGGACGAGGCCACGCCGGTCGAGCGGCTGATGGAGCTCATCGCCGCCTCCACCGCGACGTTCGCCTCCGTGCTGGCCGCCGCGGTGGCCGGGATCGACGCGTCCGCGGTCGACGCCGGCCGGAATCAACTACCGCTTCCACGAGCGCATAACGGAAACGGGCGTCCCGCCGCGTTAGGTGTGGAGAACATGCCGGACACGCCGTCCCATCTCCGAGTCGTCTCCCTGCACGACCGCGCCGGCATCGCGGATCGCGTCGAGGCGCACCCCGAGGCGGTCCGGCCGCGCTTCTGCGCCATCGCCGACCTCAAGCGCGGCGGCGCCGCCGCCTACGAGGTGCTGCTGGACGGTCGACGCCGACGACGCCCGCTCGCCCGCCGACTGGGCGAGCACGGTGCATCCGGCGCGTGCTGCGCGCGCCGAGGCGGCGCTCGTGGCCTGCGCCCTGGCCGAGCGCGAGCGGCTGCCCGCCGGCACGCGGCTGGCCGTCACCGTCACCTCCGCCGGCCTGCGCTCGCCGGAGATGGCGCGAGACGCTCGACGCCGCGGGCAGGCTCGACGCGTGGTGCCCTCCTCGTCGACGGGCGACGCGGGCGGGATCGCCGACGCGCTCGAGCGCGCGCGCGACGCCGGCGCCGCCGTCGGCGTCGACGAGACGGGCTCGGGCTACGCGTCGCTCCGGCACGTGCTCGACCTGCGGCCCGACTTCGTCCGCATCAGCCGGGAGTTCGTGGCGGGCATCGACGGCGACGACGGCCAAGGGCGCCGTCGTCGAGGCGCTCGTCTCGCTCGCCGAGCGCACCGGCGCGACCGTGATCGCCGACGGCATCGCCGGGCCGCCCCGAGCTGTCCGCGCTGCGCCGCATGGGCATCGCCGCTCGGCCAGGGCCCGCTGTTCGGGCCGGCCGCCGCCGCGATGGCCCCGCTCGCCGACACCGTCACCGACGCCATCCGCCGCGCCTCGCCCCCTGTCGAGCCCGCCGAGACCGTCGCCGACCTCATCGAGTCGCAGCCCGCGCTGCCGTGGGGCAGCTCGCTGGACGAGCTCGCCGACGCCTTCCTCGCCGACGCGCTGCACGACGTCATCGTCCTCGTCGACGAGCAGGAGCGCCCGCTCGCCCTCGCCGAGCGCGCCGCGCTGCTGCGTGGCGAGCCCTACGAGCGGCCGGTCATGCGCATCAGCCCGTCCAGCCCGCAGAAGGCCGTGGCGCGCCGCGCCGCCGCCCGCCCGTGGCTCGAGCGCTTCCACCCGCTCGTCGCGTGCGACCGGCGCGGCGTGTACCTCGGCCTCGTGCGCATCGAGCAGCTGCTCGACGCGCTCGGCCAGGATTACGCGAACGACCTTCACCTTCGCGAAGGCGCGGCCGCCGATGCGGTACGTGTCGTCGCGGTAGAAGCGGCCGGCGCCCTTGACGCGCAGGCCGTCCCAGCGCTTCATCGCCTTGAAGCCGTCGACCAGCTGCCGCAGCGTCCGCGGACCCTCGGAGTCGTAGTAGCTCTCCTCGCCCGAGAGGTCGATGATGATCTCGTCGAAGGCCCCGCCGCCGCCCGAGTCGGGATCGACGCCGCGGACCTGGATGCGGCGCTTGCCCTTGTCCAGCTTGCGCGGGACGTGCCAGCGGCCCGTGATGGTCTTCTCCGGCCCGCGCACGACCTGGACGACCAGCTTGAACGGGACGGTGCTCCCGCGGCGCACGCGGCGCGGGAGGACCAGGCGCCGGAGGTAGGCCTGGCGCTGCGCGCGGGTCTGCTCGATCTGCGCGGTCGCCGACTGGATGTGGACGGGCTTGCCCTTGTAGAGGTCGAACGGCGCGAGGGCGAGGGAGGCGTCGAGGCCCGCGGACTGCGCCAGCGGGTTGGTGCCGATCGTCTCCCCGTTCGTGACGCCGTCGTTGACGTAGCGGTTGCAGAAGCGCAGCGGCTTGTTGAGCTCGCGCAGCTTGACCTCCATGCACATGGAGCCCGCGACGGTCTGCGGCCCCGCGCCCATCACGTCGGTGGCGCCGCTGAGGACCGCGAGCGGGCCGACGTAGCTGAGGGGGGAGACGCCCGCCGGGTTGCCGACGTCGGTCTCGTCGGCGACGTCGACGGTCATGTCCCGGTCGAGGTCGCGGTCGGCGTCGTGGGCCTGCACGCGCACGGTGGTCAGGGGCGGCAGGGCGCCCTCGCTGCCGACGACCGCGTTGAAGCCGTCGTCGGAGAGCGTCCCGCGGTCGTGGATCGGGCCCGAGAGCTTGTAGGTCGAGTAGCCCTCGACCTGCACGGGGTTGTTGATGATGGAGGCGACGTAGGCGTCCTGGAGGATCAGGTCGCGCGCGCCGATGCCGTCGAACTGGTGCCCGTAGGCCCACACGTCCGGCCCGTCGACGTAGGAGACCGTGCCGATGCCGGCGATGCTGAGGTCGCCGCTCGAGAGGCCGACGGAGACGGCCGAGCCCGGCTGGAAGGGCAGCACGGGAGACGAGTCGGAGGGGACGGACGGCGCCGCGAGCACGGTGACGCCGCGCTTGCTCGCGCGCGACTGCAGCCCGCGCATGACGGTCCGGTTGACGCCGCCGAGGGTCAGCGGCGAGGAGATCGGCTTCGCGTTGCGCAGGATCCAGCGGTCCCGCGGCGAGAGGCGCGTCTTCGCGGTGGGCGCCGTCACCGGCGTGGCGAGGATCTGCTCGATCGGCGTGGCCAGCACGGTGAAGCCGCCGTACTCGCCGATGGTCTCGGAGATCGCCCCTGCGTTGGCGAGCGTGCCGTCGGCGGTCGGGCAGAAGATCGGCGAGCCGCTGAAGCCGGGGCCGACGCCCGTGTCCTTCACGCGCTCGCCCGAGACCCGGATGAGGATCCGCGGCGCGCTCTCGCCGTTGGACGCCTGCCCGACCACGTCGAGCACGTCGACGTCGAACGGCTCGATCGCCTGACCCTTGAAGACGGAGTAGGCCGTGCACTTCATGCCCGCCCGCACGTCCTTGAGGGGCATGACCGGGGCCGCCGCCATCGCCGTCCCGGCCGGCAGCGCCACAGCGAGCCCGACCCCCATCCCCATCAGCCGAGCGCGCATGGGCCGGAACCTAGCGCGTGGAAGGGGAGCGGCCGCGCCGGTCATCGCGCGGCAGCACTGGGGAGGACGGATTCGAACCGCCATTGCACGGCACCAAAAGCCGGTGTCTTGCCATTGGACCACTCCCCAATGACCGCTCGCGCAGCGTACCCGTAGGCTCCCGCTCATGGCCGGTCTGACGGTGGTGATCCTGGCGGCGGGGGAGGGGACCCGCATGAAGTCCGCGACCCCGAAGGTCCTCCATCCGCTCTGCGGGCGGCCGCTCGTGCTCTGGCCCGTCCTCGCTGCGCAGGCCGCAGGCGCGGAGACCGTGGTGGTCGTGGAGGGCCCCGGCGAGCCGTTGCGCGCCGGGCTGCCCGAGGGTGTCGCCGTCGCCGTGCAGCCCGAGCAGAACGGCACGGGGGACGCCGTCCGCGCGGCGGCGGAGCACATCGCCGACGACGCCCGCGTGGTGATCCTGATGGGCGACGTCCCACTCGTCACCGCGGAGGCGATCACCGCGCTCGCGGACGCGCACGCGGGCGGGGCCACCGTGCTCACGATGGAGGTCGACGACCCCGCGGCCTACGGACGCGTGGTGCGCGAGGGCGACGCCGTCCGGATCGTCGAGGCGCGGGACGCGACGCCGGAGCAACTGGCCCTGACGGAGGTCAACACAGGGATCTACTGCTTCGACGGGGGCGCGCTCAAGGCGGCGCTCGCGCAGATCGGGACCGACAACGCCCAGGGTGAGTACTACCTCCCCGACGTGCTGCACCACATGCCCGCCCGCGCGCACGTGACGGCGGACGCCAACGTCACGCTCGGCATCAACGATCGCATCGACCTCGCCGCGGTGCAGGCGATCGCCCAGGACCGCATCCACCGCCATCACCAGCGCAACGGCGTCACCATCGTCGACCCGGCGCGCACCACGATCGAGGCCGACGTGACGATCGGGGCCGACACGACGATCGAGCCGGGGTCGACGCTCAAGCGGGGCACGACCATCGGCGCGGACGTCACCATCCGCGCCTCCTACCTCGACCAGGCGACGGTCGAGGACGGCGTCAGCGTCGGCCCCTTCGCCTACCTGCGGCCGGGCGCGCACCTCCTGCCCGGGTCCAAGGTGGGGACGTTCGTGGAGATCAAGAACTCCGTCATCGGCGAGGGCGCGAAGGTCCCGCACCTCTCCTACATCGGGGACGCGGACGTCGGGCCGGGCACGAACCTCGGTGCCGCCACCATCACCGCCAACTACGACGGCAAGAAGAAGCACCGCACGACGATCGGGGCCAACGTGAAGACGGGCGTGGACACGACGCTGGTCGCTCCGGTGACCCTCGCCGACGACGTGATGACGGGCGCTGGGAGCGTGATCACCGAGGACGTTGCGGAGAACGAGCTCGCCATCGCAAGGGCCCGGCAGACGAACCGCCCCCGGCGGGCGTAGACTCGCCCTCGTGAGCGCCGAGACGGCCGCGGATCCCACTGCGATCCCGCTGGAGTACAACAAGCGGCTGATGCTCTTCAGCGGCCGCGCCAACCCGGCGCTGGCCGGGGAGATCGCCCGCAAGCTCGGCCTCGAGCTGGGCGGCGTCACCCTCAAGACGTTCTCCAACGGCGAGGTCTACTGCCGCTACGAGGAGTCGATCCGCGGCGCGGACGTCTTCATCGTGCAGCCGACCTGCGGCAACCCGCAGACGGGGGTGACCGCCAACGACGCCCTCATGGAGCTGCTGCTGATGATCGACGCCGCGGTCGGCGCCTCGGCACACCGCGTCATCGCCGTGACCCCGTGGTTCGGGTACTCGCGCCAGGACAAGAAGTCCGCGCCGCGCGAGCCGATCTCCGCCCGTCTGATCGCCCGCATGCTCGAGAACGCCGGCGCCGACCGCGTGCTCGCCATGGACCTCCACGCCGGACAGGTGCAGGGCTTCTTCCAGAAGCCGATGGACCACATGACCGCCCTGTTCATGCTCACCCAGCACTTCATCGACCTCAACCTGCCGGACATCGTCGTCGTCTCGCCGGACGCCGGCCGGGTCAAGCTCAACAAGAAGTTCGCCTCCAAGATCGGGGCCGAGCTGGCCATCCTCGACAAGGAGCGCCCAGCCCAGCAGGTCGCGGAGATCGGCTACGTCATCGGTGACGTCGCGGGCAAGACGGCGATCATCGTCGACGACATGATCGACACCGCCGGCACCCTGCGCGCGGCGGGCCAGACGGTCAAGGACGCAGGGGCGAAGGCCGTGTACGCCGCCGCCACCCACGGCGTCTTCTCCGGCAACGCGTGGGAGAACCTCAGCGCCTCGCCGTTCGAGTCCATCGTCGTCACGGACACGATCCCGCTGCGGCCGGGAGCACCCGCCAACATCCAGGTGCTCCCCTGCTCGGACCTGCTGACGGACTCGATCCGCCGCATCTTCACCGACGACTCGGTCTCCGAGGTCTTCGGTGGCGAGAACCAGCTCTTCTAGGCGGTCACCACCAGGTAGAAGGGCGCGGGCACCGTGCTCTGGGAGACCGCGTCGGAGGTGACGACCTCGATGTTGGTCCCGGCCGCGCACGACCCGCCTCCGTCGATGCCGGCCTTGACCGCGGATCCTGCCGAGATGACCTTCCGCCCGTCGGCGCCGGAGATGTCGATCGTCGTGGTGATGATGTGCGGGTCAGCGGCGGCCTTCAGGCAGTAGACGCCGTTGGTGGCGGAGACGAGCTCGATGCCCTTGCTGACGGCGCCGTCGATGGAGCCGTCGGCGTTGACGCGTGCGAAGCCGGGAGCGGCGCCGCTCGCCGGGACCGGGCCGGCGGTCGGGGCGGGGGCGGGCGCGGCAGCGTCGGCGATGACCTTCTGGAGATCCGCGCTGAGGTCGGGGATCTTGATCGAGCCGTCCTTGATGTCCTTGGACCTGACGGGGGCCTCGATCTTCTTGTCGAGCACCGAGAGCGTCTTGATCATCGGCTGGATGATCTTCTTGACGAGGTAGTCGGAGAGCGGCTTCGGCTGCGCGTCCTTCGCGAGCACGGAGCTGGGAACGGTGAAGGTGCAGTTGGTGAGGATGGTGCTGGGGACGGGCGGGTTGGGACACGCGGCGGCGGGATCGGCGGCGGTGGCCAGGAAAAGCGCGGCGGCGACGGACAGGAGCAGGAATCTGGTCATGGTGCTGACCCTCTCGTATTCCGTGCCGTCTGCCAATAGCGTGCGCGGCATGGGAGCCTCGCGCCGTGCGCAGCAGCTGCAGGAGTTGCTCGGGCTCTCCGACGAGGAGCTGATCCGGACGCTCGACGCCAGCGCGCTGGAGCTGATGGCGGGAGAGCTCGACCACCGGCCGGAGCTGGGGATCCTGCTGGATCTCCTCGCGGAGGCCGAGGAGCGGGCGGGGGCGACGATGCTGCACCGCTGGGTGCGGGCCAACGGCGCGCAGGGGAAGCCGATCGACCTGCTCACCGCCCGGGACTTCGCCGCCTTCGAGGACGCGGTTGACGACCTGGCCAAGAACGGATACATCCTCCGTCTGCGATGAGCCAATTCGAATGCGACACCCTCTGCGAGGCGTTCCAGCTGACCTGGCGGGAGCGGCCGGACGCCGTCGCCCTGCGCACGCCGGGGGACGAGGTGAGCATCACCTGGGCGGAGTGGGCGGCCCGGACGGAGCGCATCGCCGGCGGGCTCGCCGCGGCCGGCGTGGGCCGCGGGGACACGGTGGCGATCATGCTCGTCAACCGGCCGGAGTTCCACCTCGTCGACATGGCGGCGATGCACCTCGGCGCCACCCCGTTCTCCGTCTACAACACCTCGAGCCGCGAGCAGGTCGAGTACCTGTTCTCCAACGCCGGCAACCGCGTGCTCGTCACCCAGCGCGAGTTCCTGCCGATCGTCGAGGGGCTCGCCGAGAAGACGTTCCTGGTCGAGGAGCTCGACGCGCTCGAGGACGCGACGCCCAGCGACTTCCACTTCGAGGAGACCTGGCGCGCGGTGGGCGCCGACGACGTCCTCACCCTCATCTACACGAGCGGCACGACCGGCCCGCCGAAGGGCGTCCAGCTCACGCATCGCAACCTGATGACGGAGCTGCGCGGCTGCAACACGGTCCTGCCGGCCACGCCCGGCGGCCGGGTGACGAGCTTCCTGCCGTCCGCCCACATCGCCGACCGTTGGGCCTCGCAGTACACGGCCGGCTGCGCGCTCGGCCACACCATCACCTGCGTCGCCGACCCGCGCGCGGTGGTCGCCGCGCTGCCGCAGGTGCGCCCGACGGTGTGGGGCGCCGTCCCGCGCGTGTGGGAGAAGATCGAGGCGGCGCTGCGGGGCCAGGGCATCACCGACCCGGCGGCGCTGCCGGAGGAGGTCCGCGCCGGGGTGCGCGCGAAGCTCGGCCTCGACGCGCTCGAGTTCGTCGTCTCCGGCGCGGCGCCGATCGCGGTGGAGACGCTGCGCTACTTCCTCGACCTCGGCGTCCCCATCCAGGAGCTGTGGGGGATGAGCGAGACGTCGTGCTGCGTGACGGTCAACCCGCAGGACGACATCCGCGTGGGGACGTGCGGGCCGGCGATGGCGGGCGCGCAGATCCGGCTGGCCGAGGACGGCGAGCTCGAGGTCGGCGGCGACCTGGTCATGGCCGGCTACCGCGGCGACCCGGAGAAGACCCGCGAGGCGATGACGGACGACGGCTGGCTGCGCACGGGCGACATCGCCACGCTCGACGACGACGGCTACCTGACCATCGTCGACCGCAAGAAGGAGATCATCATCAACGCGGCCGGCAAGAACATGTCGCCGGCGAACATCGAGGCGCGGCTGAAGGCGGCGTCACCGCTGATCGGGCAGGCGGTCTGCGTGGGCGACCGGCGGCCCTACAACGTCGCGCTGCTGGTGCTCGACCCGGAGGCGCCGGAGGGCGACCACGCCGACGAGATCGCCGCGGCGGTGGAGCACGCCAACGCGCAGCTGTCGCGCGTCGAGCAGATCAAGCGCTACGTGGTCCTCGACGAGGAGTGGCAGCCCGGCGGCGACGAGCTGACGCCGACCATGAAGCTCAAGCGCAAGCCGATCGCGGAGAAGTACCGCGACCGGATCGAGGCGCTCTACTCGTCGGCCGGTTCCTGAAGGCGGTCGCCGGGCCACAGCCCGGTGAGCTTGTAGAAGCCGTTCGCGCCCCAGCGGTTGACCGCCGCGGTGACGCTCGCGAAGACCGCGCCCTGCAGCGCGGCGGCGCCGATGACCTTGGCCGTCGGCGCCTCCTTCGTGGTGGCGTGCGGCGGCTGCTCGTCGTCGATCGCGCTCCAGACCTGCTCGAAGACCTTCCGCGACAGCAGGCCGGCCAGGATCCCGAAGATGATGCCGAATGGCTTGTAGAGGAGCTTCATGTCTGGCCCACGGTACATCGAGCCCGTCCGCATGTTCGCCGATACTTCCTGCATGGACGAGAGTGACGACCTCCTCCGCAGGGCGCTGCTGGAGCCCGGTGCTTCGGCGGCGGTCGCCATGCGCGTGTCGCACCTGCCGCTGAGCGACGCGGTGACCGTCGTCTTCCACGGCCGCCGCGACCTCGGGTCCATCCAGACCTACGTCGCGCGCGGGACCCACGGGACCGGTGCGGCGCTGACCGCGGACGAGCTGCTGCGCGTGCCCTGCGACCTCGACCTGGGGGACGCCGAGGACCGCGACGAGGCGGAGCGCCTGTACGGCGAGCAGGCGCGGGCGATGCGCGACGCGCTGGCCGCGGCGGACACCGTGCTGAGCGTCTGGCGCGAGCCGCTGGAGGACCTGGCCCACGCGCACGTCGACGTGGAGACGCGCATCGCGCTCGACCTCGATCTCCCCGCCCACCGCCTGCTGCCGACGACGCTCGTCGCCGCGGACCGCCACCTCGTCGTCGCACCCGTCTGCGAGGCGCGCACGCTGGCCGACGGGCGCCCGCCGCTCGGCATCGCGTGCCTGCAGCAGGACGTCGTCCGCGTCTACGGGCTCTCGGACGACCCGGAGATCTCGCTCGAGGACTTCCTGGAGGCGGCGGCCGAGCACGCGCACCGCACCGCCGACCGGCTCGAACGCTCGGAGGCGTCCATCGCGCGCTTCCTCGAGCTGTCGGACTTCGACGAGGCGGGTTAGCCTCGGCCGCGTGCAGCGGCGCACGAAGGTCACCGTCATCGTCTTCGGGACGTTCCTCTTCCTGGGGATCTCGCTGCTGCTGGCCAAGGCGCTGGTGGGGACGGGCGGCGAGCGCTCGGCCGTCCTCGAGATCCTCCGCGCGGAGGCGGCCGGGGACGCCGACGAGGTCCTCGCGCGCATGCCGCGCTGCGCACGCAACCCCACCTGCGCGAGCCGTCACCCGCGAGCGCACGGCCAAGCTGCGCCGGGCCGGCAAGGTCGAGATCCTCAACTACACGCCGTCGACGCAGGCGGCGTTCGTGAACGTGACGGGCACGGGCCGCGTCGCCTGGCGGACGCAGCAGAAGCGCTTCCCCGTCGTGCAGTGCGTGGTCATCAAGCGCGAGGGGCCGCTGACCGGCGGGCGGGTGGAGATCATCTCCATCTCCAACCCGGTGGGCCTCGAGGCGGGCTGCTAGGCCACGTACGGACCCAGCTGAGGCCGGTCGTGGCGGCCGCGCAGCTGGGGGAACATGGGCATCGGGTCGAGCGGGTTGAACAGCTCGATCAGCTCGAGCAGCAACGGGTCGGGCTCCCGCCAGGTGTCCTCGAGCGTCGGCCGCGCACCGGTCAGGTGCGAGAGCCGGGCGTGCAGGACCTCGTCCTCATAGGCGGCCCAGCGGCGCCGGCCCTCGGCGTAGGCGGGGGCGTCGCGGTAGGCGATGACGACGTGCTCGGCCGCGTCGAGGCGGGCGCGGTCCTGCCCATCGGCGCACGGGAACCGCGTGTCGTTCCAGGTGCGGGAGACGCCGCCCATCCCGAGGTCGCCGAGCAGGCCGTCGGTGGTCCGCGTGACCTGCGCGCCGTAGCAGTCCTGCGGGGCGACCCCGACCACCTCGAGGTACGCCGTGAGGAGCTCCTGCGGGCTCGTCGGCAGATGGGGGAGCGGGGCCGGCACGCGCGTCGGGCGCCAGCGCTTCGGGCTGTTCCAGGCGGCGACGGCCTCCCAGTCGAGCGTGGTGACGTGGAAGGAAGGCGGCCCGACTTCCAGTGGCGCCTCGGCAGCCAGCGCGCGCTGGGCGGCCAGTGCATCGGTGGCGCTGATGAGCAGCGAGCCGTGGACGAGCGCGCGGTGCGTCCAGCTGTCGCCGATCGTGTCGACGCGGACCTGCCACAGGCGGGTGAGGCCGAAGCAGTCCTCCGGCGGGACGCCGGCCCGCGCGATCAGCGCCGCGCCCACGTCCTCGTCGAGCACCCCGCGCTCGCCGGCGCCGCGCCGCACCCACACGTCCTTGCGATCGCACCCCGCGAAGAAAGGGTCTGACCCTTCTTTCGCGCTGCCGGCCGTGTGGGCGATCTCCCACTCCACGTAGGCGCGCTTCTCGTCGCTGCGGCGCTCGTCGTAGCGGTGGGGGACGCGGTAGACGCCGTAGACCCGGGCGGGGTCGAAGCCCGCGAGCACCTCGGCGACGGCTTCGAGCTGGTGCTCGCCGGTGGTGGGGACGCGGGTGAACTGCGGTGGCGGACCGCTGCGGTAGGGCGCCCGGGCGGCGTCGCGGGCGGCGCGCTCGGCGGCGGCGATGGCCGGTCGTTCCGCCTCCGGCGCCTCCTTGGGCGGCCGCTTGAAGTCGGCGCCCGGCGGGGGGTGGATGACGCCGGCGCGGTCGTCGAAGCTGTCGCCGAGCGCGTCCGTCAGGCCCTCCTTGACGTACGCGGCGATCTCGCCGAGGCTCGACGGATGCCCCGCGGGAATCTGCGCCGAGTTGGCGAGGATGTTCCGCGCCCGCTCCTCGCGCGCGGCGGCCCAGCGGTCGAGCCACTTCGGCATGCTGCGAACCTATCGCGGGTGTACGACCCCTGCGACCTGTGCGGGGCGGACGACCCGGGGCCGGTGCTCGAGTCGCCGCGGCTCGACGGCCCGCTCGTGCGCTGCCGCCGCTGCGGGCTCCTGTACGTGGGACGCCGGCGCTCCGACTTCACCTTCGTGGAGCGCGACGACGTGCGCAACGCGGCCCTGCACGATCGCGTGGCCGCGCTGGGGATCGTGCGGCAGGACGTGGAGGAGGCCGAGGCGCCGCTGCGCGTCCAGGCCGACCGGGCGCGCCTCGCGCTCCTGCGCGAGCACACCGCGGGCGGGACGCTGCTCGACGTCGGCTGCTCGACGGGGAGCTTCCTCCAGGTGGCTGCGACCGCGTTCACCGTGACGGGGGTCGAGCCCGACCCGGGCACCAGCGAGCTCGCCCGGGCGCGAGGCCTCGACGTCGTCACCGGCACCCTGCGCGAGGTCCAGCCCCCGGAGGGCGGCTTCGACGCCATCACGCTCTTCCACGTCATCGAGCACGTCCCCTCGCCGATGGCGGAGCTGCGCGAGGTGCGGCGGCTGCTGCGGCCCGGCGGAACGGTGCTGATCGAGACCCCACGGGCGGACGCGCTGCTGTTCCGTGTCGCCAAACCGCGCTGGCGTCAGCTGATCCCCGACCACTACTTCTTCTTCACGGAGCGGACGCTGGCCGAGGCGCTGCGTCAGGCCGGGCTGCAGCCGGTGGCGATGACGAAGGTCGGCCGGCGGGTGAGCCTGCGCTTCCTGGCGGACCGCCTGCGGCGCAGCGGGATCCCGCTCGCCGCGCCGCTCGCGCGCGCCGTGCAGACAGCCGGGCTCGAGGACCGCACGGTCCGCGTCACCCCGGGCGACATCATGGCCGCCGTCGCGACGACGAGCTAGACGCGCTCAGGTGTGCGCTGCGGCTCGCGGGCCGGACGGCGCACGGGCCACTCGTGGCGGTCGGCGAGCTTGCCGGGGCCGCGGAAGCGCTGCGGGGACTGCTCGCTCTCCGGGAGCGGGACGCCGCCGGGACGCGGGGGCTTGGGCGGCTGCTGGAGGCGGTCGTTGCCGCCGCCGCCGCTGTCGTCCTCGCCGTCCTCCGGCTCCCACGGCTTCACCGTGTCCGACCGCAGGAACATCCAGAAGAGACCGCACGCCAGCAGGAGGGCCACGAGGTGGAGACCTCCGAAGACCAGCACGAGCTCCTGGTCAGGCGTCACAGTTCAAGGATATGCCCGGATCCGCACAACGTGAAGCGCGGCCGGTCCGTGGCGCTACCATCGTCCGCCGCCCATGGCCTCAACTGATACCGCCACTCTCGACCTGAAATCCCGCACCGAGCAGGGTTCCCGCGCGATGCGCCGCCTGCGCCGCGCCGGTGAGGTCCCCGGCGTCATCTACGGCGGCGAGGGCGAACCCGTCGCGTTCGCAGTCGACGCGCTCCTGCTCCGCAACACGCTCGCCCACGCCGGCGCCGTGCTGGAGGTCACGATCGGCGAGGGCCAGACGGAGAACGTCGTGGTCAAGGAGCTGCAGCGCCATCCGGTGCGCGGCGACATCATGCACGCCGACCTGCTCCGCGTGGACATGAAGGTGGCCATCCAGACCCAGGTGACCATCGAGCTCGTCGGCGGCGACGACGCCCCCGGCGTCACGGAGGGCGGCGTCCTCTCCCAGGAGAACCGCGAGGTCACCGTCGAGGCGCTCCCGGGCGACATCCCCGACGTCATCCAGCTCGACGTCTCCCACATGGTCATCAACGACACGATCACGCTCGAGGCGGTCAGGCCCCGGACGGCGTGACCTTCGTCGACGATCCGGAGACGACGATCGCCACCATCACGCCGCCGTCGGTCGAGGAGTCCTCGGACGACGAGATCGAGACGGAGACCGGCGTGGTCGGCGAGGACGGCGAGGTCGCCGAGGGCGAGGCCGAGGGCGACACCGGCGATGAAGCTGAGGCTGCGGCCGGCAGCGGCGACGCGGAGTAGCACTCCCGTCGACTGGTTGATCGTCGGCCTGGGCAACCCCGGGCCGCGCTACGCGAACTCCCCCCACAACGCCGGCTTCGAGGTCGCGCGCGCGCTCATCGAGCGGTGGGGACTGGGGAAGCCGAAGACGAAGTTCGCCGGTGAGCTGGCGGAGGGACGCACAGGCCCGGGCGGCCCCCGGGTCGCGATCCTCATGCCGCAGACCTTCATGAACGAGTCGGGCCGGTCCGCCGGGCCCGCCCGCGGCAGCTACCACCTCGACCTCGACCGCGTGGTCGCCGTCCACGACGAGATCGACCTCCCGTTCGGCGACATCCGCCAGCGCCTCGGGGGCGGCCTCGCCGGCCACAACGGCCTGAAGTCGCTCAAGCGCGAGCTCGGCTCCCCGGACTTCCAGCGCGTCCGCGTCGGCGTCGGCCGCCCGGACTCGACGGACCCCGAGATCGTCTCCGCCTACGTCCTCGGCTCCTGGCGTCAGCCGCGCGCCGAGGTCGAAGCGCTCATCCAGAGCGCCGCCGACGAGGTCGAGCGCCTCGTAGTCTGAGGGGGGATCGGCCCGGGGCCTCTACCCGGGTCGGTCGTCATGCTCAGACCCCTCCTTCACAAGCTCTCCGATCACCCCGATGCCACCGCGCTGAGACAGCGCGGCGGTCGTGCGTTCGTGTCCATGAGCCTGCGCCCGGCGCTGGTCTCGGCGCTCGCCGACGCGGGGGATGGGCGGGATCAAGTCCCGACGCTGATCGTCGCGGGGGACGACCGCCACGCCCGTGAGCTGGCCGCCGACGTGCGCCAGTGGCTGCATCCGCGGACGGTGCGCTTCTACCCGAGCCGCGGCGTCGGCTACGAGTCGCACCTGACGCCGCCGGCGCACCTGACGGGCCTCCGGGTCGCGGCGCTGGACGCGCTCACGGAGGCCAATCCGGTGGTCGTCGTCTCCGCCGTCGGACTGTCCGAGAAGGTGCCGGACCCGGCGCTGCGCCCGCACAGCCTCACCATCACCAAGGGCGACCTGCTGGACCTCGGGGAGCTGTCCGCGGACCTCGTCGCGGCCGGCTACGAGCGCGTGGAGCAGGTGGAGGACCGCGGCCAGTTCGCCATGCGCGGCGGCATCGTCGACATCTTCCCGGCCACGGAGGAGCGGGCCGTCCGGGTGGAGATGTTCGACATCGAGGTCGAGTCGCTGCGCTGGTTCTCCACCTTCACCCAGCGGTCATTGGGGAACACGGACTCCGTGGAGATCGCCCCGTCGGCCGAGCTGGCGCTCGAGCACCGCGACGTCGACGACATCATGGACCTCCCGCTGGCGTCCTTCCGCGAGTTCCTCGACCTCGTGCCCGCCAACGCCCAGATCCTCGTCGCCGCGGAGGAGGACCTCGAGCCGAGCCTGCGCGACAACTGGGAGGACGTCTGCGCGGCCTTCCATGACGAGGAGGCCGGGCACCTCTACGTCAAGCCGCAGCCGCTGATGAAGGCGCTGGACGAGCGCGCGCAGATCCGGCTGTCGGCGCTCGACGCCGGCCAGGAGTTCGAGTTCCGCGCCCAGGCCGCCGACATCGCGGCGCGGTCGCTCGCGGCCGCCGAGCCCGAGCTCGAGAAGCTGACCCGCTCCAAGTACACGACGGTCATCGCCTGGGCCAACCGCGGCAGCGGCGAGCGGGCGGCGTACAACCTCGGCCGCCTCAAGGCGTCGTGGGACACGTCGGCGCCGCTGCAGTTCGTCGAGGCGCGACTGCGCGAGGGCTTCATCGCCCCGCAGTTCCAGCTCGCGGTCATCCCCGAGCACCGCCTCATCCAGGTCCGCCAGCGCAAGGAGCAGCGCCCGGGGCGCGGCGGCGGGCGGGGCGCGCTGCGCTCGTTCGCAGACCTGCGTACGGGGGACATCATCGTCCACGAGGACCACGGCCTCGCGCGCTTCGCGGGCTTCGACACCAAGACCGTCGCCGGCGTCACCCGCGACTACCTCAACCTCGAGTACGCCGGGACGGACAAGGTCTTCCTGCCCGTCGACCAGCTCGCCAAGATCAGCCGCTACGTGTCGGCCGGCGGCGCCCATCCGCCTTTGAGCAAGCTCGGCGGCACGCGCTGGGAGACCATCAAGTCGCGCGCCCGCCGCGCCGCGCAGGAGCTCGCCGGCGAGCTGCTCAACCTCTACGCGGAGCGCCGGCGCCGTCCGGTCATTC
>CAWJMO010000017.1:0-151155 GCA_963843865.1 uncultured Solirubrobacteraceae bacterium
TCCTCGTCGTGGTAGCCGACGGTGAGGGCGCCGATGGACCCGAACGGCCGCCCTCGCCGCCGATCCAGCCGCCGATCACCAGCGAGGTGCGGTGCACGTGCTTGACCTTGATCCAGCCCCCGCCGCGCTTGCCGGGCGTGTACGCGCAGTCGAGCTTCTTCGCCATCACGCCCTCGAGGCCCTGACGGCGGGTGAGCTCGAGCAGCGCGTCGCCGTCGCCGACGTGATGCCCAGGCACCTGCCACGTCTTGCCGTGCAGGCCGAGCCCCGTCAGGACCTCCCGCCGCTCGAGGTAGGGCCTCCCCATCAGCGAGTGCCCGTCGAGCCACAGGACGTCGAAGATCACGTAGGCGACAGGCGTGGAGCGCGTCAGACGCTGGACCGCGCTCGAGGAGGCGACGTGCATCCGCTTCTGCAGGCGCCCGAAGGACGGCAGTCCGTCGTCGCCGAAGGCCACGATCTCGCCGTCGAAGATCGCCTCGCGCGCGCCCAGCGTCTCCGCGGCGCCGCGGACCTCGGGGTACTGGGCGGTGATGTCGCGGCCCGAGCGGGAGACGAGCTTCAACCGGCCGCCCTGCACGAAGCCCAGCGCCCGGACGCCGTCCCACTTGACCTCGAAGGCGTAATCGGCCTGCTGCTTCGGCAGTCCGCCCGCCTTGGCGAGCATGGGCACGAGCGTCTCCGGCATCGGCTCCCGGCCGGGGTCCTGCGGCGGGTCCATCCGGTGGATCATCCAGTTCTTGCCGCCCGTGCGGAACAGGACGTAACGGCCGGTGACGCGCTCGCCGTGGAACACGACCATGACCTCGTCCTTGCGGAACTTCTCGAGCTCGTAGGTCCCGTGGTCCCAGATGAGCATCTCCCCCGCGCCGTAGTTGCCCTTGGGGATCGTGCCGTGGAAGTCCAGGTACTCGAGCGGATGGTCCTCCGTGCGCACCGCGAGGTGGTTCTTCTTCGGGTCGGCCGGGATGCCGCGCGGGACGGCCCAGGAGGCGAGCGTCCCCTCGTGCTCCAGTCGCAGGTCCCAGTGCAGCGACGAGGCGTGGTGCTCCTGCACGACGAAGCGCGGCAGGTCGCCCGCCGGCGCCGCTTCCGAAGGGGCGGGTGGGATCGGTTCAGTCGTGTCCGCGAAGTCGCGCTTGGCGCGGTACTCCTGCAGACGATCAGCCATCGACCGCAACGTTACGCGTCATCCGTACGGGGTATGTTCCTGCCGCCCCATGGATGCCCGCACCATCGTCCTCGACGACTCCCACGGCGATGTCCTCACGGTCGTCGTCCGCGGTGAGCACGACATCTACACCGCTCCGACGCTCCGCGACCGCCTCGACGAGGCGCTCGAGGCCGCCTCGGCGGGCGTGATCGTCGACCTCAGCGCCGCCACGTTCCTGGACTCGTCGATCCTCGGCGCGCTGCTCGAGGGCCGCCGCCAGGCGCTCGAGCGCGGCCTCAACTACGTCGTCTGCCTCGGCGAGCAGCCCGAGCCCGGCGTCGCCCGCATCCTCGAGATCACCGGCCTCGTCCCCGTCTTCCCCGTCGTGCGCACGCTGGAGGAGGCACTCACCACCGCTCGCGCGACCACCCCGGCGGACGCCTGATGCCCGAGCCGATCGTCCACCTCGACATGCCTGCCCTGGCCGAGGGAGTGGGCGTCGTACGCCAGGCGCTCGTGGGAGTCGCCGACGGCCTGGCGCTCGAGGGCGCGGTGCTCTCCGACGCCAAGATGGCCGTCACGGAGGCCTGCACCAACTCCGTCGTGCACGCGTACGCGTCCCCGCCCACCCCCGACGGCCGCCTGGCCGTGGAGATGTACGCCGACGAGGTGCAGCTCACCGTCGTCGTCCGCGACGCGGGCACCGGCATCCCCGAGAGCGGCGAGCCCTCCGGCGAGGGTGCACTCGGCCTCGGCCTGCCGCTCATCCAGGCGCTGTCGGACACCTTCGACCTGACCTCCACCGGCGAGGGCACGGAGGTCCGCATGGGCTTCCTCTACGAGCGCGAGGCCGACCCGGCCGAGGAGAACCCCATCACCGGCGGCCCGGGCGAGGACGGCCGCTGGGACTCAGACGCCTAGGCGGCGTCGGCGAGCGCGCGAAGCTCCGCGCGGTGGCTGAGGCGCGCCAGGGCGCTGCGCTCGATCTGGCGGACCCGCTCCGGGGTGATGCCGAGCGTCGCGCCGACCTCCCGCAGCGGCTGCGGCTCGTCCCCCGCGAGGCCGAAGCGCAGCCACAGCACGTGGCGCTCCCGCGGCGGGAGCGTGTCGAGCGCGGCGCCGAGGGTCGCGTGGCGGCTCTCGAGCTCCGCCAGCTCGAACGGCGAGGGGCCGTCGTCGGCGATCACCTCGCCGAAGGTCATGTCCCCCTCCGCGTCCCCCAGGGGCCGGTCGAGCGACGCGACGGTGGTCGCGACATCGGCCAGGCGCTGGACGTCGGCGAGGCTCAGCTCGGCGGCGGCGGCGACCTCGGCTTGCGTGGGCACCCGGTCGAGCTCGGCGATCAGGCGCTCCCGGGCGCGGGCGACCTTGCGCTGCCGGCGCACGAGGCCGACGGGGAGCCGGATCGCGTCCGCCTTGCCGTCGCGGGCGCGCTCGACGGACTGGCGGATCCACCAGGTCGCGTAGGTCGAGAAGCGGAAGCCCTTGCGGAAGTCGAACTTCTCGACGGCGCGGATCAGGCCGAGCATCCCCTCCTGCACGAGGTCGAGGAACGGCAGCCCGGGCCCGGCGTACTGGCGCGCGACGGACACGACCAGGCGCAGGTTCGCGCACACCATCCGGTCCTTGGCGGCGAGGTCGCCCCGTTCGATGCGACGAGCGAGCTCGAGCTCCTCGTCCGGGCGCAGGAGCCTGTAGGTCCCCATCCGGTCGAGGAAGGCCTGGAGCGCTTCCTCGTCTGCGCTGTCCTGCGGTGCCCTCATGGCACAACAGAGCTTTCCCGGTTCGGCGTTCCGGATAACCCGTGGAAGAACAACGGCCCGGCGTCGTGCCGGGCCGCTGTCTTCGGAGCCACCACACCGCCGGGGGAACGGCGTGGTGCGCGCTCAAGCGGTGACTCGCGCTCGAGTGTGCCGAAGTCCTAGCCGCGGGTCAGCAGCGGAAAACCACGGTGGTCAGCACTGGGACAACTGGGTAGGACAGCCACCATGAGCGACGACGACCAGAACACCCCCGCCGACCCCGAGTCCGACGATCCCACGCCGGCCGGTGACACGAAGGAGCACTCGAGCTCGGCGGAGAGCGGTCCGGAAGGTTCCGGCCCCGTGGAGCCCGGCGGCGGGCGCTACAAGCGCGATCCGATCGGCGGAGAGGCCGAGGCGGAGACCACAATCCGGACCGACTGAGCGTGCCAACCCGCGTTTGATGACGGACCTCCGCGGGGATCATTGACGGTGCGAAAAGGAACATCTGGCAGCCCTCGGGGGGGAGGCCGGGACAGGCCTCTTCACGCAATGCGGGCACCCGCCGCCCGCGCATTTTGAGTGACTCGATCAAGGAGCCTGTGTGTCCGCATCTTCAACGACCCCTGCCGTTCTCGCGCCCGTCCGTCGCGGCCGGCTGCATGCCGCCAACGGCAGCAAGCGTGCTGCCCGCGACGCCGAGGACCGCGAGCTGATCCGCAAGGCCCAGCAGGATCCCGACCCCCGGGTCCGCGCGCAGACCGTTGAGGCGTTCATGCCGCTCGTCAAGAGCCTCGCCCGCCGCTACCACCGTGGCGAGGAGCCGCTGGAGGACCTCGAGCAGGTCGCCGCGCTCGGCCTCCTGAAGGCCATCAAGGGCTACGACCCCGACCGCGGTCACGCGTTCGCGTCCTTCGCCGTGCCGACCATCGTCGGCGAGCTGCGCCGCCACTTCCGCGACAAGGGCTGGGCCATCCGCGTCCCCCGTGACCTGCAGGAGCTCGCGCTCGCCGTCCAGCGCAAGGCCGACGTCATGAACACGGAGCTCGGCCGGCCGCCCACGGCCCAGGAGCTCGCCGTCAAGCTCGACCGCGACGTCGAGGACGTCCTCGAGGCCCGTGAGGCGCTGCGCGCCATGCGGCCCGCGTCGCTCGACCGTCCCTCCCAGGCCGGCGAGGACGAGGACGACACGCCCATGGCCCGCATCGGCGGCATCGACCCGGGCTACGAGCGCACGGACGAGGCCGTCACCATCGGCCGCCTCGTCAAGGACCTTCCCGAGCGCGAGCGCCGCATCCTCGCGCTGCGCTTCAGCGGCGACCTCACCCAGTCGGAGATCGGCGAGGAGCTCGGCATCTCGCAGATGCACGTGTCGCGCCTGCTGCGGCGCACCATCGAGGACCTGCACGCCGCCTCGAAGTCGGCGGCCTGAGCGCTAGCGGCCGGCGAGGGCCGCTTCGCGCGAGTCCGCGAGAGCGAGCATCTCGTCCGTGCCGGTCAGCTCGAGGAGCCGGCGCACGGGCGGCTGGGAGCCGGCCACGACGAGGGACGAGCCGGCGTCCTTGAGCGACGTGTGCGCGCGCAGCAGCTCGCGCAGCATCGTCGAGTCCATGAACTCGGAGCCGGTGAGGTCGGCCACGACCAGGCGCGGCGACTCGGACACCACCTCGTCGACGAGCGCGGCGAAACGGGCGTGGACGGCGAGGTCCAGCTCCCCCGCGAACGCCAGCACGACGACGTCGTCCGCCGGCGGCGGCGAGACGCGATCGATCGACGGCTCGGCGTGTTCGGTCATGCGAGGCCGATCCTAGCCTCATCATTTCGTCCGACAACGGCCGCAGGAGCGTTCAAACGCCGGTGCGGACGGGTACGGACGTGCCAGACGATGGAGATCGAGCCCGCCCTCATCGACGGGTCGCCCTCGCGTCTGTCGGGCCGTCGGTTCAGCTCCGAGCGCTCGGAGACGCCGTGCGACGTCCGCCTCAACCTCACCGCCGACGCCGAGCGCGTCGTGCTCGTCCGGGCCGTGGTCGGCTCGGTCGCGCAGACGATCGGCCTCTGCGACGCCGACGTGCACGACGTGCGCCTCGCCGTCACGGAGGCGTGCACCAACGTCGTGCGCCACGCCTACGGCGACACGCCGGGGCGGCTCGACGTCGCGGCCAGCGTCGCCCCGGACGGCCTCCACGTGACCATCACCGACGAGGGCTGCGGTCTGCGGCCGCGCGTCGACCGCGACGCCGGCGGCCTCGGCCTGCCCCTCATGGCCGCGCTCGCCGCCCGGGTCGAGTTCGGCGAGACCGACGGGCGCGGCACGACCGTGCGGTTGTCATTCGCCACTGCCAGGTAGGTTTCACGCACCGGTGACCGAGACAACCGCTTCCACCGACTCCCAGATCGCCAGCGCGACGGACATCGCGGTCACGTCCGGGCCGCTCGTCGGCCCCGTCCTGCGTCGCGTCGTGGGCATGCTCGCCGCACGCGCGGACCTCCCGCTCGACAAGCTCGACGACGCCGTCCTCGTGGCCGACGTGGTCGCCCAGCGCACGGGTCCCTACGCGCCAGATTCCGTGCGGGTCAGCCTCACCCCCGGCGAGGGCACGTTGTGGATGCGCATCGGCCCGCTGACCAGCGGGGGCGCCCAGGCACTGCTGGAGGAGTCCCCAGAGATGGGCAGCGTCATCCTCAAGGTGGCCGACGAGGTGCACGTGGACACCGCCGACGACGGCGAGTACCTGCGTGTGTGCGTCACCCACGGCGGGTAGACAGCCCGGACTATGGCAGTGGACTTCTCCGCTTGGGACGAGCCCGTCGACGAGCACACGCACGTGGTCGCCGTCCAGGGTGAGATCGACATCTTCACGGCACCGGACTTCAAGGCGCTGATCTCCGGCGCCATCGACGCCGGGCGCGACAAGGTGATCGTCGACCTCGCGAAGGCCACGTTCATCGACTCCTCGAGCCTCGGCGTGCTCATCTCCGCGCACCGCCGGCTCAACCTGCGCGACGGGAAGCTGATCATCGCGTGCGACGTGCGCGAGGTGCGCAACACCTTCGCCATCACCGGCCTGGACTCGGTGCTGTCGGTCGTCGACACCCGTGAGGAAGCGCTGGCCGACGAAGGCCCTTTGGCTGAACCGGCCGCCGCCTGACGGCGGCCGGGCCCGCTCCATTCCCTAGGAGGTCGTGACCGCGCCGGCCTTCTCCTCGATGGTCTCGATCATCGAGTCGAAGGACTTCGCGAAGGCGGCGACGCCCTCTTCGACGAGCGTGACGCCGACGATCTCGTCGACGTCGACGCCTGCCTCGCGCAGCGCGTCCATCAGCGCGTGGGCGCCGTCGACGTCCTGGTCGACCGTGCGCGCGCCGGTGCCGTGGTCGCGCGCGGCCTCGACCGTCGCGTCGGGCATCGTGTTGACCGTGTCCGGGCCGATGAGCTCGTCGACGTACATGGTGTCCGGGTAGGCGTCGTTCTTGACGGACGTCGACGCCCACAGCGGGCGCTGGACGGCGGCGCCGGCCTCGGCGAGCTTCTCCCACCGCTCGCCGGAGAAGATGCGCTGGAAGGACTCGTAGGCGATCTTCGCGTTGGCGACCGCAGCCTTGCCCTTGAGGTCCTCGCGGCCGAGCTCGTCGAGCTTGTCGTCGATCTTGCCGTCCACGCGAGAGACGAAGAAGGAGGCGACGGACGAGGCGCGGTCGATGGGATCGCCGTTCTCCAGGCGGCGCTCCAGGCCGCGCACGTAGGCCTCGGCGACCTCCTCGTAGCGGTCGACGGAGAACAGCAGCGTGACGTTGACGTTGACGCCCGCGCAGGTGAGCTCCTCGAAGGCCTTCACGCCGGCCTCGGTGCCGGGCACCTTGATGAGGACGTTGGGGCGGTCGATGCGCTCCTTGATGACCTTGGCCTGCTCGACGGAGCCGTCCGTGTCGTCGGAGAGCTCGGGCGGGAGCTCGAAGGACACGTAGCCGTCCTTGCCCTTCGTCTCCTCGAAGGTGTCGCGCAGCAGGTCGCACCCGTCGCGGATGTCCTTGAAGCCGAGCTCGAAGAAGATGCCGCGTGCGTCGTGCCCGGACTCGGCGAGGTCGTGGATGGCCTCGTCGTAGCTCTCGGAGCTCCCGAAGGCCTTCTCGAAGATGCTGGGGTTGGACGTGACGCCGCTGACGCCGTCCTCGTCGATGAGCCGCTTGAGCTCGCCGCTGTCGATGAGGTCCCGGGAGATGTTGTCGAGCCAGACGGCCTGTCCCTCGGCCTCGATCTCGCGCAAGTGGTTAGAAGAAGCCATAGGTCGAGACTACCCAGGCAGCGCGTCGGGAAGCACCCCCCTATGTCCTTGCAACCCGACACCGATCAGCAGCTCGCCAAGACCTCCGGGAAGCTGGCCGCCAACGGCGCCAAGCTGTTCGCCGTCGCGGCCGTCCTCGCCGTCGTCGGCGCCATCCTGCTGATCACGGACGCGAGCACCGTCGCGGGCCTGTTCTGCATCGGCCTCGCCATGCCCGTCACCATCGGCGCCCTCATGCTCGGCGGCTCCGGCGCGGTCGGCAAGCGCGCCTCCCAGCAGAAGGACTTCGCCTGATGTCGATCCCCGGTCCCGACCCCGCGCCGCTTCCGGACCCGGGCCCCGATCCCCAGCCGCCGACGCCCGGCCCCGACCCGGGCCCGCCCGGCCCGCCGGACCCGAACCCGCTGCCGATCTAGGGGGCTACGCCGCCTCGCTGAGCGCCGCCAGCTCGCGGCGCAGCGAGAGGTGCTGCAGGGCGCGGCGCTCGATCGCGCGCAGTTCCTCGCGGCCCATGCCCAGCTCGCGTTGCAGCTGGGCGAGCGGGAGCGGGTCGCGCTCCTCCGAGTCCAGGCCGAAGCGCAGCTTGATGATCATCCGCTCGCGATCGGGAAGCTCCTCGACGGCGGCGCGGACCGCCTGGCGCGAGAGGGAGACCTCGACGGTCTCCTCCGTGCTCGTCTCGTCGGAGCCCATGAGCTGGCCCAGCGAGGTGTCCTCGCCGTCGCCGACCGGCTTGTCGAGGGAGGTGACCGTGCGGGAGACGTCGAGCATCTCCACGACCTGCTCCAGCGGCAGCTCGGCGGCCTTGGCGATCTCCTCCGGCGTCGGCTCGCGGCCGAGCGACACGGACAGCTGGCGCTCCGTCGTGGCGATCTTGCGCTCGCGCTGGGCGACGTGGACGGGCAGGCGGATGGTCCGGCCCTTGTCGGCGATGCCGCGCTGGATGGCCTGGCGGATCCACAGGGTGGCGTAGGTGGAGAAGCGGAAGCCCTTGCGGTGGTCGAACTTCTCGACGGCGCGGATGAGGCCGAGCATGCCCTCCTGGATGAGGTCGAGCAGGCACAGCTCGCTGAGGCCCTGGTAGCGGCGGGCGATGGAGACGACGAGCTTGAGGTTGTGCGTCGTCAGCTTCTCCTTGGCCTCCAGGTCGCCCGTCTCGATGCGCGCGGAGAGGTCGAGCTCCTCCGCGGGCGTGAGCAGGCGGTGCCGCCCGGCCTCGTTGAGGAACTGCTGCAGCGCGTCCGTGGTGAAGACGGCGAGCTCGACGTGCGTGTACTTGGTCTGCACCGGCGGCCCGTCCGGCAGCACCCGCGCACAATCATCGGAGATCTCGACGCCGCGCGCCTCGAGGGCGGCGTGGATCTCGTTGACCTGGTCCTCGTCGAGGGCGAGGTTCTCGGCGAACAGCGCGACTTCCGACTCGGCCACGCACCCGTGCTCCTCGCCGCGGGCGATGAGGGCTTCGAGATCAGCGGGAGAGACGGTCATCACCCGTTGGTACCCAACCGGGGTCCACCGGACGCCACCAACAGCGAATCCGGTGCGACGCCGTACCGGGCGCGGGTCGCGTCGCCGACGTAGGTGCCGTCGACCTCGATGCCGAACGGGCGGCCGTCTGGGGACGACACGGTCAGCTCGTCGAGGCGGTCGTAGGCCGTGACCCGCGGGTGATCGGTGACGCGATGGGCGTCCCCGGACAGCAGGCGCCGGAGGATGGCCACCACGTCGCCCGGGCCGGCGCGGTCGGCGAAGGCGATGGAGAGGGTGCCGTCGTTGAGCGCCTCGGGCGGGCACACGGAGATGGGCTTGGGGCCGAAGAAGGTCAGCGGATCCGAGCGCTGGATGATCACCGTCCCGGCCTCGGCGGTCTCCCCTCCCGCCTCCACGAGCAGGCGCGGCAGGCGCCCGCGGGTCACCTCCGCGAGCGCGACGGCGGCGCCGACGGCGACGTAGCCGGCGCCGAGTTTGGCTCTGCGCACCGGATTGGCGGCCACGCGGCGCATCATCTCGGCCGTCACGCCGATGCCCGACATGAACAGGAAGTGGCGTCCATCGACGGTGCCGGTGGTCATGGGGGTGATGACCGGATCGTGCAGGTGCGCGGCGAGCTGCTCAACCGCCGCGTTCATCCGGCCGGGGATGCCGACGGTGCGCGCGAAGACGTTGGTGGAGCCGCCGGGCAGGCACCACAGCGGGACGCCCGTGCCTGCGAGGCCATTGGCGGCCTCGTTCGCGGTGCCGTCTCCGCCGACCGCGACCACCAGCCGGGCGCCATCCGCCGCGCCCTGGGCGGCCAGCTCGGCGGCGTGGAAGGGGTGGTCGGTCCGCACGGCCTCGACGGCGCAGCGACCCCGCAGCGCGGCGAGGACGTCAGCCTCCATGCGGGCGTCCACGTGGGAGGCCGAGGGATTGAAGATGGCGAGGACGTCCATGCGTAATTGCTGGCGCGACTGGGGTATTCTGCCCTGATGCTCGGCAGGCGCTCGACAACCGTATCCCTGCCCGTTTCGTGACGGCGCGAGTCCTCACGCTCGGGCGGCGGCGTCCGTATGTCTTCCCGGCGTCCATGGCCGCGCTGTGCGCCGTGGCGATGTTCCTCACCGCCAACGCGGAGGGGCTGCCGGTCCACGACCCGGACGGCGTGGGCGGCCCGCCGCTCGTCCGCCTGAGCGCGATCCTGTCCCTGTTCATCGCCCTGGACGTCCTCCCGCGCGCCTTCTGGCGGGCGCGGACCGCTCCGCTGCGGCTCGGCCACGACATCTGGGACGTCGCCCGCGAGCGCTGGGGCCAGGGCCGCCGCATCGGCTACGTGCTCGTCGGCCTCTTCTCCTTCTACGTCACCTACGTCTCCTACCGGAACTTCAAGGGCTTCCTGCCCTTCCTGCGGCCGGGCAGCCACGACACGACGTTGCTCGAGCTCGACCAGAAGATCTTCTTCGGGCACGACCCCGCCACGCTGCTGCACACCCTGCTCGGGACGGGCTTCGCCAACAGCGCGCTGTCGGTCATCTACGTCTTCTTCCTCGCCTTCGTGCCGTTCTCCCTCGCCGCCGCGCTCGTGTGGTTCGGCGAGATGCGCAACGGCCTCTGGTACGCGACGGCCCTGTGCGTGAACTGGGTGCTCGGCGCGGCCAGCTACTACCTGATCCCCGCGATGGGCCCGGCGTTCGTCGCCCCTCAGCTGTTCTCCGACCTCGCGCCCTCCGCGTCCTCCTCCCTGCAGCACGCGCTGTGGGTGGAGCGGCTCAACGTCCTCTACGGGTCCGCGCCCGGGCCGGCGAAGGACGTGGTCCAGTCCATCGCCGCGTTCGCCTCCCTCCACGTGTCCGTGACGCTCACGGCCGCGCTGATGGTCACGCTGCTGCGGGCGAACAAGTGGCTCGTGCGCGTGATGTGGGTGTACTTCTCCCTCACCGCCATCGCCACCATCTACCTCGGCTGGCACTACGTGACCGACGACGTCGCCGGCGTCCTGATCGCCCTGATCGCGGTCGGGCGTGGGCGCGGTCGCCACCGGGCACCCGCTGCGCCGCGCGCCGAGAGAGGAGCGCCTGCAGATGCAGCGCGGCGGCACCCTTTCGCTCTCCTCGTCGGCCTTCGGCGGGACGCTCAACGTCCCCAACGTGCTGTCCGGCGCCCGCATCCTGCTCGCCCCGGCGGTCGCCGCGGTCGTGCTCGCGCACCCCGACGGCTCCATCGCCGCCGGCCTCCTCTTCGCCGTGATCGCCATCACCGACATCGTGGACGGGCACCTCGCCCGCAGCCGCGGCCTGATCACCCCACTGGGCAAGCTGCTGGACCCAGTCGCCGACAAGCTGCTGGTCATCGCCGCGCTCGCGAGCCTCGTCGCGGTCGACCGCCTGGCGCTCTGGGTGGTCGTCGTGATCGCCGCGCGTGAGCTCCTGGTGACGGTCCTGCGCGCCGATGCCGCGCGGGCCGGGGCCGTCCTCGCCGCCGGCACCGCGGGCAAGGCGAAGATGTTCCTCCAGGTCGGCGATGATCCTGACGCTGCTCGTCGTCGGTGACGTCGACGCGCTGTGGGTGCGCGTGCTGATCGGCGCCACCGTGACGCTCACGGTGGTCTCCGGGCTGGACGCCATTCGCGCCTATCGCCGCGCGAAGACCGCCTGATCCGAATTCGCCCGGGGGTTTGCCACCCGGTTGTTAACGGGGACTCCCACCCATACACGTGGCTTTCCCCCATCTCAGCCAGCCCGTCGCACAGGGGGTACGCGTCCTCGACGCCGATCCGGACCTCGGGCAGAACCTGCCGCCCGACCGCTTCGAGCAGGCCCGGCAGGCGCTCGTCGCCCGCACGGAGAACATCCCCCGCGGGGCCTGGGTGCCCGACTCCGAACACGGACCGGACGCCAACGGCGGCATCGGCCTGCTGATCCTCGAGGGCGTCGTCATCCGCCGCCTTTCGCTGCAGCACCGCTCCTGCGCCGAGCTGCTCGGCCCGGGCGACCTGCTGCGCCCCAGCCAGGACGGCTTCGGCGAGCTGCTGGCGCCCTTCTCCGTCGCCTTCCGCGTCATCGACCCGCTCGTGCTCGCGCATCTCGACGTGCGCTTCGTCGCGCGCTCCGCCCGCTTCCCGGAGATGACGGGTGAGCTGATCTCCCGCGCGCTGGACCGCTCGCGCCTGCTGGCCCGCATGCTCGCCGTCGCCCAGCTGCCCCGCGTCGACACCCGCCTGCTGATCGCCATGTGGCACCTGTCGGAGCGCTGGGGCACCGTGCGCACGGACGGCCGCATCCTCCCCTCCTTCCTCAGCCACGAGCTGCTGGGCTGGATCGTCGGCGCCCGCCGGCCGTCCGTCACCACCGCCCTCGGGCAGCTCTCGCAGCGCGGGCTCATCAGCCGCCAGGACGACGGGACGTGGCTCCTCACGGAGGAGCCGCCGACGTTCGACGGCCTCGCTGTCGCCCGCTAGGTCGCGCTCTTCTCGCCAGCGGGATGGAGATGAAGACCGCGACGCTCGCCACCAGGAACATCGCCGCGTAGCCGTCGGTGGACCCGAAGATCGGCTTCATCGTCTCCACCGCGACGCCGGCGAGGATCGGCCCGAGCACCACGCCGAGCCCGCGGGCGGCCTCGAAGGCCCCGGCCCCCGCGCCGTGATCGGCGTCCGGGAGCAGGCCCATGAGCAGCGAGTAGGGCAGCGTCATGACGATGCCGGCCGCGAAGGCGAGCGGGAACATCGCGATCAGGAACCACAGGCTGTGGATGAAGATCGGCAGCGCCAGGCCGACCGCGTAGACGGCCGCGGAGACGGTCAGGACGCGGCCGTGGCCGTAGCGCTCGGAGAGCGGACCGGCCGCCAGCGCGGAGACCACGACGCCGACGGCGACGATGGCCAGCGCCACGGAGGCCAGCGAGGAGGAGTAGCCGAGGCCGACGGTGATGAACAGCACCACGAACGTCTTCAGGGCGCCGAGGGCAAGCTCCCACAGGACGGTCGCGCTGAGCAGGCGGCGGATGTCGGCGTCCTCCTGCAGGAGCGCCCAGGAGCGCCAGCGGCTGTGGCGCTCGTCGGCCTCCGGGGCCGGGGCATCGTCCTCCTCGCAGTCGCGGGCGTAGTCGCGCAGCCGCCACACGAAGGCACCGGTGACGACCAGCAGGACGACGCGGAGATGGTGAACGGCAGGCCCTTCCAGACGCTCAGCAGAAAGCCGCCGCCGACCAGTGCCGCGCCGAGGCCGAGCTCCCGCGCGACGTTCTGCGAGCCCTGCGACCGCGGCCGGTCGGCCTCCGGCACGAGGTCGGGATACAGCGCGCGGTACGGCGCGTAGAAGGTGAAGTAGCCGCCGTAGAAGACGAACAGCGCGATGGCGAGCGGGATGAACGCCGTGGTGAACGGCATCACCATCAGCGCGATGGCCATCGGCGGGGGCGCCCGACGAGCACGAACGGCAAGCGCCGGCCGAGGCGCGTGCGGGTGCTGGTCCGACCAGCCGCCGACGAGGCCGGGGATGACCAGCGCGAGCAGCCCCTCGAAGCCGATCAGCACGCCCGTGACCGTCGGACCGGACACCTTCGAGATCAGAACGGGCAGGTAGGTCGTCACCGTGGTGATCGCCAGCGACAGCCCGAAGGACGGCACGGCCAGCAGCGCCAGGAAGCGCCCAGAGGTCTCCCTGGTCACCGTGGTGGTTGCCATTGCAACTGTCATACCCCTTCTTGGTGCCATCCGTACACCTTCCAGTGAGATCTGACGCACGCGAAGCCCTCCTGCGCGCCGACCTGGTGTGCCCCCACACGGACGCCGACGGCCTTGCCGCAGGCGCGCTCGCGCTCCGTGCCCGCGGAGAGGACGCCTCCGCAGCGGTGCTGCTGGAGCGCGCCCAGACGCCGTGGGGCGAGGATCCGGACCTACCGGCGGGTGCGTCGGTGGCCGTGCTCGACCAGGGCATCCGGCCGTTCGCCCGCACCGGCGTGCTGATCGACCACCACGCACCGGAGACGGACGACTCCTGGTGACGGAGTGGTCTTCGTCACCTCCTTCGGCGAGGATCCGGAGGTGCCGACGGCGCCGTTGGTGCGGCGGATCCTCGGCGACGAGGCGCCGGTCTGGGTGGCTGCGGTGGGTGCCGCGGGCGATCGCGGGCGCGACGGCCTGCGCCTGCCGGAGTGCGCCGGCGCCGCCATCACCGCCACGCTGAAGCTCGTCCCGCTCATCAACGCGCCGCGGCGGATGACAGGTGGGCCGGTCCGGACCGCGCTCGAGCTGCTCGTAGAGCACGACTCGCCCAAGGCCGCCCTCGCCGACCCGCGCATCGCGGTCCTGGAGGACTGCCGCCGGACCTGGCGTGCGGCCTACGATCGCGTCGTGCGCACCGCCCCTGTCTTCCACGGTGACGTCGCGGTGCTGCGCTTCGACGTCCCCTTCCAGGTCCATCCGCTGGTCGCGCAGACGTGGGCCCGGCGCCTCGCACCCCGGCCCGTCCTGGCCGCCAACGACGGCTGGGTCGACGGCCGCGTGCAGTTCTCCGTCCGCGGCGGTGGGCCGGACGCCGACCTGCGCGCGCTGCTCCGAGCAGCCCTGCCGGGGTGGGCGGGGTCGATAGGCGACGTCGGCAACGGCCACCCGCGCGCCACGGGCGGGTCGCTCCCCGCCGACGAGTTCGAGCGGCTGCTGAAGGGGCTGGCGGGATGAGGCTCGGCTTCGCGGTCAAGGTGATGGGCGAGGGCGGGCTGCCGACGTCGGACAACCGCCGCTGGCAGTCCGAGCCGCACCTGCGCTACTCCATCGAGATGGTCCACGGGGTGCTCGACTACTGCGAGCGCAACGACATCCACATGTACCGCTTCGCGGCCAACATCGCGCCCTACGCGACCCATCCCGACCTCCCCCAGTTCCACGGGCAGGTCCAGGAGTGCGCGGAGGAGCTGCGGCTGCTCGGCGAGGCCGCACGGGCCGCCGACGTGCGCCTGTCCACGCATCCGAGCCAGTACATCGTCCTCAACTCGGAGAACCCGAACACGGTCGCCGGCTCCGTGCGCGACGTGGAGGTCCAGGCCGCGCTGCTGGACGCCATGGGCTGCGGTCCCGAGGCCGTCTGCATCCTGCACATCGGCGGCGGGGTCGGCGGGCGCGAGGCTGCGTTCGCGCGCTTCGAGGCCGGCTTCGAGCAGCTCTCCGACCGCGCGAAGGCGCGGCTCGTCGTCGAGAACGACGACGTCACCTTCTCGCTGGGCGATGCCCTCGAGATCCATCGCCGCACCGGGCTGCGCGTCGTGTGGGACATCCACCACCACCACTGCGTGGACCCCGACCGGATCCCCGACCGCGAGGCGCTCTCCCTGGCCCTTGCCACCTGGCCCGAGGACGTCACCCCGAAGATCCACTGGTCGACGCCCAAGACGGCCATGGAGGAGCGCAAGAAGAAGGTCGGCCGCAAGGTCGAGCGCAGCTGGGTCCTCCCTCCCCTGCGCGCCCACGCCGACATGGTCGACCCGATCGCCTTCGAGCACTTCCTGCGCGACACCGCCGCGGGCCTGCGCGACTTCGACGTCATGCTCGAGGCGAAGGCCAAGGACCTCGCCCTCCTGCGGCTGCGCGCCCAGCTCGCGACCCGCGGCGTCGCGGTCTAGACCTCGGCGAAAGCGATGGCGTTGCCGTCGGGGTCCGGCGCCGACGCGTGGTGGACGCCGTTCGAGTAGGTCTCCCGCTCGTACGTGATCCCCGCCTCGTCGAGCCGCGCGAGGATCTCGTCCAGCCCCTCGACCAGCATCGTGACGCGGCCCGAACCGGCGCGCTCCGGACCGGGCTCGATGAACACGGTTGCGCCCTCGAGGAGGTCCCACAGCACCTCGTCGCCGACGCGACGCGTGGGCTCGCGGCCGAACAGGCGCGTGTACCACTCGATGCTGGCGTCGAGGTCGGTGACCGGGACGCCCGCGAACAGGTTCGTGATCATCCGACGGGGGCGAGGAGGTCGAGCGCGTCGAGCACGAGCGACTTGTACCCGACGGAGTCGAAGAGCAGCACGACCTTCTCGTCCTCGTAGCGCTGCACGGTGCCCTCCCCCCACTTCGGGTGCGCGACGCGCGCGCCGACGGTGAACGGCGCGTCGTCGGGAGCCGCGACGGCGTCACCCGCGTCGCACAGGTCGCAGTTGCCGCACGGGCCGTCGGTCGTCTCGCCGAAGTAGGACAGGAGGAACTCGCGCCGGCAGGCGCCGTGCAGCTCGGCGTAGGCGCGCATCATGTCGACGCGGGAGCGGTCGAACTCCTCGCGGTCGGCCTGCGCCTCGGCGGCGGCGATGACGGCCTCGGGCGTCGAGCGCCGTCCGTCGGCCTCGACGTGGCCGTCCAGCGCGACCTCGACGGCGCCGACGTCCTCCAGCCGGCCGATGGCCGTGGCGAGCTTGGACGCCGAGAGCTCCGTCTGCTCCTGGATGGCGGTCGGGTCCTGCTCGCCCTCTTGACGGCCTCGGCGCACCGCGGCGATCTCCGGCGCGTCGACCTTGCCCGAGCCGGCGAAGAAGCGCCGCAGGCCGAGGTCCTCCGGCCGGTAGAGCAGGACGGCGGCGGCGGGCTCGCCGTCGCGGCCGGCGCGGCCGACCTCCTGCCAGTAGCTGTCGACGGCGTCCGCGACCGTGTGGTGGACGACGAAGCGGACGTTGGGCTTGTCGACGCCCATGCCGAACGCGGTGGTGGCGACGATGACCTCCGTCTCGTCGTCCATGAAGGCCGTCTGGACCGCGTCGCGGATGCCGCGCGGCCATGCCGCCGTGGTAGGCCGCGGCGCGCAGGCCCGCGGCGGCGAGGTCGTCGGCGATGCGCTCCGCGTCGTTGCGGGTGGCCGTGTAGACGATGCCGGGCTTGGCCAGCTCCGTCGACGCGCTCGATCAGCGACGCGCTCCTTGGCTGCCTCGTCGTGGAAGCGCTCGACGGTGAAGTGCAGGTTGGGCCGGTCGAAGCCGTGGACCGCGCACGTACGGGTCGCGCAGCCGCAGGCGGCGGACGATCTCGTCGCGCACGGGCGGGGACGCGGTGGCGGTGAGGGCGAGGACGGGCGGGCGCCCGATCGCCTCGGCGACGTCGCCCAGGCGCAGGAAGTCCGGCCGGAAGTCGTGGCCCCACTCGGAGATGCAGTGCGCCTCGTCGACGACCATGAGCGACGGCTGCGCGGCCTTGACGTCCGCCAGCACCTCCGGGTTGGCGAGCTGCTCCGGGCGCCATGAACAGGAACTCGAGCGCGTCGTCGGCGGCGTCCTCGAGCGCGGCCTCGCGCTCGCCTCTCGGACACGGAGGAGGACACCGCGGCGGCGCCCCCGAGGCCGCCGTTGGCCTGCAGGTGCTCGACCTGGTCGCGCTGCAGGGCGATCAGCGGCGAGATGACGAGCGTCGGCCCGTCGATGGCCAGCCCGGCGAGCTGGTAGATCGCCGACTTGCCGTAGCCCGTGGCCATGATGGCGAGGGCGTCGCGGCCCGCGACCACGGTCTGCGCGACGTCGAGCTGCCCGGGCCGGAGCTCGGGCAGGTGCATCACGTCGCGGGCGAGGGTCTCGAGGTCAGGCGCCGGGGTCACTGGCGCGGGCGAAGCCCGGCAGTTCCGGGGTCCAGTTGAAGGCGAGCATCCGGGGGCTCTTCCCCGTCCGCACCACCGTCACGCTCGTGTTGGCGGGACCGGCAACGGTCCGGTAGTCGGCGCCGGTCACCTCCGCGACCAGCGCGCGCACGCAGCCGCCGTGGGTGAAGACGAGACGGTCCTCCGTCAGCTCGGCGGCGGCCTCGGCGACGCGGGCCTGGAAGGTCTCCCAGGACTCCCCGCCGGGCGGGACGAGGTCGCCGACGCGGAAGCGCGCCATGTCCTCCTTGCTCGCGACCTCCGCCTCCAGGTGGTCCTCCCACTCCCCCAGCCCGCGCTCGCGCCAGCGCGGGATCCGTCGGGATGTCGGGGAAGCCCGCCAGCGCGGCGGTGTCGCGGGCGCGGGAGAGGTCGGAGCAGACGGCCGCCATCTCCGGCAGCCGCAGCGCGCGGGCCTGCTCGCGCCCGAGCTCTGACAGCGGCGCGTCGGCCTGGCCCTGCAGGCGCTTCTCGGCGTTCCAGGCGGACTCGCCGTGGCGGACGAAGAAGAGGCGGGGCACGGTCAGTGACTAATGATCGGCGGCTTCGCCGAGGCGGGTGATGGCCTGGCGGATGAGACGGGACACGTGCATCTGCGAGACGCCGATGCGGTCGCCGATCTCCTGCTGGGTGAGGTCCTCGCTGAAGCGCAGCCGCAGCACCTCGCGCTCGCGCGGGGCGAGGACGCGCAGCAGCTGGTCGACGGTGGCGGCGTCCTCGGCACGGCGGAAGCCGGGATCGTCCCCGCCCATCGCGTCGGCGACGGCCGGGCCGCCCTCGTCGTCGTCGGTGCGCGGGCGGTCGAGGCTGACGGCGCGGTAGGCGTGTGCGGCCTCGCGGGCCTCGAGGATGTCCTCCTCGGAGACGCTGAGGCGCTTGGCGACCTCGGCGGTCGTGGGGGCGCGGCCAAGCTCGCGACCGAGGTCCTCCTGGGTGCGGTCGAGGCGCAGCGCGAGCTCCTGCAGGTCGCGCGGGACGCGCACGGACCAACCCTTGTCGCGGAAGTGGCGCTTGAGCTCGCCGAGGATGGTCGGCACGGCGAAGCTCGAGAAGGCGACCTCGCGGGCCGGGTCGAAGCGATCGACCGCCTTGACGAGGCCCAGGCTGGCGACCTGGACGAGATCCTCCAGCGGCTCACCGGCACCGGCGTAGCGGCGCGCGAGCTGCCGGGCCAGCGGCAGGAAGCGCTGCACGACCTGCTCGCGGGCGGCCGTGTCCCCCATCCGGTGGTATCGCGTCAGCAGGCGCCGGTCCTCCGCCGCCCGGGCAGCACGCTCCTCACCCGATGAAGAGGGGCTCGGGGCGCTGCGCTCTGGCGCCTTGTCTGGCTTGGTCTCGCGTTCGATGATGGGCACGCTGGTCGGTCGGCCACGTCCTGACCGCTGGCCGAGACGCGACGGGGAGATTACCGGTCGACACGTTTGGCACCTTGCCGCTTGGGAAAGGCCGGGCGCACCAACCATCAACGACGTCCGACCGGGTGCGGGAACCGGCCGGTAGGAGGTCACACCATGATCAGCATCATCATCGCCGTTCTGCTCGCGGCACTCGTGTACTGGCTGTGCACCGTGCTCGGTCTGCCGGCCATCGTCGGCATCATCGCCGCCATCATCGTCCTCGTCGCCGCCGCACCGCTCAGTGGCGGCTTCGGCGGCCGCACGTCACGCGGCCGCGTCTAGCTCCCGGAGCGTCATCGCCTCGGGATGCGAGCACAGCGCTCGCCTCCCGGGGCAGCTTCCGCACAGCTCGCGATGCGGCTGCGGGGTCGGCGTGAAGTCGCCGCCCAGCAGCCCGCCCGCGCGCCGCGCGAGCTCCTCCGCCAGGGTCCGCGTGTCGCCCGGTCCGTAGACCGCGGTGGCCGGCGCGTCCGGCCGTTCGAGGTAGCAGTGGGCCACCTCGACCCGCGGCGCCCCGTCGCGCAGCGCCGCCAGCGCGTAGACGAGCCGCTGCATCGTGTAGTCGGCCGCCGTCAGCGCCTCCGGGTCCGTGCCCTCCAGCGGGTTGGTCTTGTAGTCGACGATCAGCACGCCCCCGTCGGGCTCCGTCGCCACCACGTCGACGATCCCGTTGACCAGCGGACCACGCGAGTCGTCGTAGAGGGCGAAGGTGAACGGGGCCTCGCGCCGCACCGCGTGGGCCTTGGCCAGCCGCGCGCACAACGGCGAGCGCGCGAACGCCTCCACCAGCCGGGCGACGTCCGCGGTCTCCGCCTCCGTGAGCTCCACGTCGCGCTCCGTCGCCACCGCGGCGACGGCCTCCGGCGCGGGCGGGCCCGGCCGCGCGAAGTCGAGGTCCTCCAGCAGCTCGTGCACAAGCGAGCCGCGCGTCATCAGGTCAAGGCCGTCCTCGGCACGCGACTGGGGGGCCTGTCCCCTGAGTCGCGCGGGGGCGGCTTGACGGTCGGGAGGCGCAGGACGCGGCGCAGGTACCAGCGGTAGGCGCAGCGGTCGTACTCGCCGAGGCTCGAGAAGGACAGGCGGGTGGGGACGGCGACGGCGGGCTGGGCGGGCGGTGCGGCGGCGAGGGTGACGGGCGCGGGCAGGGCGGTGCCGCCGGGGCGGCCGGGCGCGGCGGGCAGCGGGGTCATGGCGGCGGGGTCGTTCAGGCGCGGGGCGACGACGCCGTCGAGGGCGCGCAGGATCCAGGCCAGCGGCGCGCCGCCGGGCCGGGGCTCGGGGTTGCGGGCGAGGTCGATGCCGCCCGACAGGATCAGCGTGTCCTCCGCGCGGGTCATGGCGACGTAGAGCAGGCGCCGCTCCTCGGCGTCCTCGCGGGCGATGCGCTCCGCGTTGAGCGCGGCGTGGTCGAGCGCCGGGACGGCCTCGGGCGCGCCGAGCGCCTTGAAGCGCAGGCCGACCCGGTCGTCGCGCCGAGCAGCAGCGGCGGGCCGCCGCCGGGGCCCTGCCGGCCGAGGTCGGCGACGCAGACCACCGGGAACTCGAGGCCCTTCGCGCGGTGGATGGTCATCAGCCGCACGGCGTCGAGCCCCTCGCCCTCCAGCGCGGCCTCGCCCTCGCGGGCGCCCGACAGGTCCTGGGTGAGGGCGAAGGCGAGGAACGCCCGCAGGTCGCGGCCCTCCGCGCGCTCGAACTCGCGGGCCAGGCGCATGAGCTTGCGCAGGTTCGCCAGCCGCCGCTCGCCGCCGGGACGGCCGAGGACCGCGACGTCGTAGCCCGTGGCGGCGACGGCGCGCTCGAGCAGCACCTCGGCGGGCAGCCGCTCGGCCCGGTCGCGCTCGGCCTCGACGAGGTCGGTGAGGCGGCGCAGACCGGCGTGGTCGACCGCACGGGCACGCAGGGCGGCCCACGCCCCGCCGTGGTCCGGCCGGCGCGGGCGAGGTGGACGAGCTCGGCGGCGCCCGCGCCCGCGAACGGGGAGGCGAGGACGGCGTAGAGCGCGGCCTCGTCGAGCGGGTTGGCGAGGACCTGCAGGTAGGCGAGGCCGTCGCGGACCTGCTCCTGGGACCAGTAGCCGCGGCCGCCGACGACGTAGGTCGGCAGGCCCTGCTCCTCCAGCGCCTGCTCGATCAGCCGCAGGGACGTCGCGGCGCGCACGAGCACGGCGATCTCCCCCGGCCGCCGGCCGCGGTCGATCTCGTCGGCGAGCCGCTGCGCGACCATGCGCGCCTCCGCGCGCCGCCACGCCTTCTCGCCCGGGATGTCGAGCCCGATGCCGTCGACCTCCTCCCACTTGACGCTCTGGTCGGTGACCAGCAGCTCGACCGCGGGCCGCGGCGGGCGGCGTGTCGACGTGGTCGGGATCGAAGAGCAGGCCCTCGGGCGCCGCAGGCGCCGGCGCCTGGGGTGCGTGGGGGCTGATCGAGCGGGGCGAACTCGTCGCCGAAGATCGGCTGGAAGGCGGCGTTGAGGACCTCCAGCAGCTCGCCGCGCGAGCGGAAGTTGCGCGTCAGCCGCCGGGTGCGCTGCGGCCCGAGCGCGGCGGCGCGCTCCCGGAAGATCTCGACGTCGGCGTGCCGGAAGCCGTAGATGGACTGGAACGCGTCGCCGACCACGAACAGGTTGCCGCGGTCCAGCCGGGAGAGGACGTCCATCTGCAGCCGGTTGGTGTCCTGGAACTCGTCGACCATGATCAGCGCGTAGCGCTCCGCCCACCGCCGCCGCAGCGACTCGTCGGTCGGCGAACAGGTCGCGGACGAGCAACTGGAGGTCCTCGAAGTCGACCGCCGCCCGCGCCGTCTTCGCGCGCGCCGCCTCCTCGCCGAAGCGCGCCAGCAGGCGGCCGGCGAGGACGATCGACCGGCCGTGCGTGGTGGTCGGCGCACGCCTGGCGGTAGTCCTCCCACGCCTCGCGGTAGGCGTCGCAGGCGGGCTCCTTGAGCAGCTTGGCGCCCGTGCCAGCTTCCCGATGTCGAGGTCCGTCGGCAGCGGGACGCGGTCGTAGGACAGCGCGGCGATCGCGCCGATCGCGTCCTGCCCGGCCTCCACCGTCTTGCCCGTCGCCCCGGCCAGGCACGCGCCGGCGCCTCGCGCGGCGGCGAGCAGGGCGGCCGGGTCGGGCGCCGGCATGCTCGGGCGGGACGGGCAGGCGCGGGGCGCGCTCGCCGCGGCTGCGCAGCTCCGCGTAGGCGTCGTGGACGAGCGTGCGCAGGTCGTCGCGCATCGCGGCCAGCAGGTCGACCGCCGGTGCGCCCTCCGCGGCGGCCCACGCCTCCACCGCGCGGTCGTAGGCGCCGTCGTGCAGGCGCCGGGAGACGCCCTCCTCGAGGACGCGTGAAGCGCGGGTCGAGGCCGGCCGCGAACGGGTGCGCGCGCAGGACGCCGGCGCAGAAGCCGTGGATGGTCCCGATCGCCGCGGCCTCCGCGGTGCGGGCGTGCTCGTGCTCGCCCGAGCTCGGTGAAGCGGCGCCGCACGCGGTCGCGCAGCTCGCCGGCGGCCTTCTCGGTGAAGGTGAGGGCGAGGACGGCGCCGACCTCGACGCCGTCCCGCAGCACCGCCTCCACGAAGCGCTCGACCATCACCGCCGTCTTCCCCGAGCCCGCCGCGGCGGCCAGCAGCGACGAGCCGGCGCGGTCGTCGATCGCGGCGCGCTGCTCCGCGGTGAACGTCCTCATGGCAGCGGCGGGGGCGGGGCGGCGTCGCGGGCGCGGCAGATGCCGGGGTAGCCGCAGCCGCGCGGGGTGCAGCGCTCGGGGCAGGGCACGACGTCGCCGGCGCGCAGGCGCGCGGCGGCGTCCTCGGCCGTCCCGCGCAGCTCGTCGAGCAGCGCCTCCCACTCCCCCGGGATCGAGGACGTCGTTGGCGACGAGGCCGGCGGCGGCCTCCCCCGCGCGCACGGCGCCGCGCGGGCGCAGGTCGGGCCCGCGCAGCGGCTGGTAGACGGCGCCCGCGAGGTCGAGCCCGAGCAGCTCGCGCGCGGCCAGCGCGTAGAGCGCGGCCTGCAGGTGGCCGTCGGCGGCCCAGCTGGCCTGCGCGAAGCCCTTGCTGGCCTTGTAGTCGCGGACGATGGCGCCGGCCGGCCCGACGTCGATGCGGTCGACGCGGCCGGTGACGGCGATGCCCTCGAGGCGCAGCGGCGCCTCGTCGCCGAAGGTCCACTCGAGCCACTCGCGGCTCGTAGCCCGGGCCGGTCGCGCACTCGTGGTCGATCCAGCGCGCGAGCTCCACCTCGAGCGCGCGGATGCCGGCCTTCGCGACGGCGCCGCCGCGGGTCCGCCGCAGCCCGTCGACGGCCTGGCCGAGCTCGGCCCGCGCGGCCTCGCGGGACGCGGGGGTCAGCGCGGCGGAGCCCGTCCGCTCCTTCAGCGCGCGCAGCGTCTGCTCGAGCACGGAGTGCGCCAGCGACCCGCGGGTCATCGCGTCCGGGTCCGGCTCGATGCGGCCGGGCTTGAGCACGCGCTCGACCAGCCAGCGCACGCCGCACAGCGCGAAGGACTCGAGGCCGCGGGCGCTCTCGCGGTCGTAGCCGGCGAACAGGTCCGGGCCGGGCGGGGCGAGCGGCGCGGCCTCGGCGCGCTCGGCGGTCGCGGCGGCCTGCGCGCGGCGCAGCTCGAGCGGCGTCGGCGCCTGCGCCGGCGGCCACGTGACCTCGGCCAGCAGCCGCCGCCCGCGGCCCGTCCACAGCGCGTCGGTGAAGACCTCCGCGACGTCGTCGACGAACGGCGAGCGCAGCTCCGGCTCCCCCTCCTCGTCGGAGGCGCGGAAGGAGAGGAACAGCACCTCCTCGGCGCGGGAGACGGCCGTGTAGAAGAGGAAGCGCTCGCGGTCGAGCTCGTCCTCGTGCAGCGGGAGCACGATCCCGGACGCGCGGGCCAGGCCGCGCCGGTCGGCGTCGTCGAGGAACGGCTCGGGCGTCGGCCGGCGCGGGAAGGCGCCGTCCTGCAGGCCGCAGACCACGACGATCGCGGAAGCGCCGCGCGCGCACGCTCAGCGGGTCGGCGAGCAGGATGCCGCGCTGCGCCGGCCGCCGCCCGTGCGGACCTCGACGGCGCCGAGGGTGGCGAGGATGTCGGCCGGGCCGCCGACGAGCGCGGCGTCGGCCGCGGCGAGCTGGCGCAGCTCGCCGGCGGCGTAGCGGATCTCGCCCGCCACCCGCGCGTCCTCGAGGCCGTCGGCGTCGAGCACCGCCGCCTGCCGGAGGTGGGGCGCCGTCCAGATCGCGTCGAGCTCCGCCTCCAGGGCGTCGAGGAACGCCTCGGCCCCCTCCTCCGCCGCGGCGCGCAGCGCGGCCAGCGCCTCCGTCACGGAGGGCTCCTCCAGCATCCGGTCGGCGTCGGCGGCGCCGGCGACCCCCGCGCGGCGCAGGCGGCGCTCCAGCCCGTCGACCGTCTCGTGCGCGCGACCTTCCCCGGCGTGCGCAGCCAGCGCAGCAGGTCGTCCGCGCTGCCGTCGAAGGCCGCCGCGCCGTAGGCCAGCAGGCCCGGCGCCCAGGCGGGTGTCGCGGACGCGGAGGCGCTCCGTGCGGTCGACGGGCAGGCCGTAGGCCTCGAGCGTCTGCGCGAGCAGCGGCGCCTCCTCCGCGGAGCGCACGAGCACGGCCATGTCGCCGGGCGGCGCGCCCGCCTCCACCAGCTCGAGCAGCGCCGCGCCGATCAGCTCGGCCTCCGCGCGCTCGCCGCCGGCCTCGAGCAGCCGGACGGCGCCGTTGGGCGCCACGCGATCCGCGCCGCCGTCGAAGAGGTGGCCGCTCGAGGTGGCGCAGCGCGGGCGTCGTCCGCTCGCCCCCGCCCGGCAGCTCCACCACGGAGGCCGCCAGCGGGCGCAGCGTCTCCACCGTCGCCGCCCGCGCCGCGAACGCCGGGCGGCCCGGCTCGTAGGTCAGCGAGAGGGTGACGTCCACGTCGCAGACGCGCACGAGCGTCTCCACCGCGTCGAGCTGCGTCGGCGTCAGGTCGTCGAAGCCGTAGAGGAAGACCGGGCCGGCCGCCCCAGCTCGACGGATCGGCGCGCAGCGCGTCGAGCGCGCCCCAGGCGTAGCCCTCGGGATCGACCCGGCCCGAACGCCTCGAGCCGCCGCACGTAGGCGGCGTACAGCGCGGCGACGTCCTCGGCGTACGCGGCCCGGCCGGCGCCCTCCTCCTCGGCCCAGCGGCGCAGGCCGGCCGTGAGCCGGCCCGGGTCGATCAGCGCGCGCTGCAGCTCGGAGAACAGCCGCCCGGCCGCGCGCGCGAAGCCGGGCGTGCGCGCGCTCTCGGCCAGCACGCCGAGCCGGGCGTCGCGCACCACCGCCGCCACCACGCGGTCGCGCGCGACGAAGCCCAGCCGCCGCTCGCCGGTAGCCGGCGCGGCGGGCGACGAGCCCGAGCAGGCGGGAGAAGGTGACGACCTCGCCGCCGAAGACGGCGCCGGAGGCGGCGAGCTCGCGCTGGTAGGGCTCGACGTCGCCCGAGGTGGGGACGACCAGCAGCGGCTCGGGCGCCGGCAGCCGCAGCGACCCCGACCGCGACAGCGCCTCGCGGAAGGCGCCCAGCACGACGCCGGCCTTGGCGGCGTTGGCGGGACCGGTGACGAGCGTGAGCGACACGACGTCCCATCGTCGCGCCCGATTCGGACGTTCTGACCGAACTTGTACGGGTTCGCACAACTTCTGACCGCGTCGTGCCGTTAACTGTGGTGATGACCGCTCTCCACCTCCCAGTGGCGCACACGGAGGACGATCTCGCGCTCGCGGGGGCGCTCGCGCAGATGCTGCGCAGCGAGGAGCTCTACATCGCCTGGTCGACCGACGGGGGTCCAGCCCGCCCGGTCGTCGACGCGGTGCTCGAGCTCCATCCGCCCGAGCCCGTGGTCACCTACCGGCGCCCCACGCTCGTCGAGCGCCTGCTCGACCGCTGGCGCGGCTTCTAGCCGCCGACGCCGAGGAAGTCGAACAGCTCCGGCGGGGCCGGGGCGTTGAGGCCGTGCAGGTCGAAGTGGCCCGCGCCCGGGACGGTGACGAGCGTGCCGCCGGCTCGCTCGGCGTACAGGCGGCTGAGCTCGTGCGGCACCACCTCGTCGGCGTCGCCGTGGAGCACGAGGAGCGGGACGGGAAGCGCCCGGTCCATGGGATCGAACGCCGCGTAGCGCTCCGGCGCCTCCTCCGGGGCGGCACCGAAGAGGCGCCGGACGGACGAGCCTCGGGCGAGGCCGCCGCCAGGGCGAGGCCGGCCACGCCGGCGATGTCGACCACCCGCGAGAGGCGCCCCTCCGCGGCCGCGTGCAGCGCCAGCGGCGCACCCGCCGACAGGCCGATGCCCATCGGGGCGCGCGCCCGGTCGAGTCGGCGGCGAGCGCGTCGGCCGCCGCCAGGGCGTCGTCGAAGGTCTCCGGGACACCGCCGCCGCAGTCGAGGCGCCGGTAGGTCGCGTTGTACGCGGCGAGGCCCCGGCGGGCCAGCTCCCGGGCCAGCGGGTCCATCATCCCGCGGCCGTACTCCCGGTCGAAGCCGCCGCCGTGCCAGAGCACGACCGCGCCGTCCGGCTCGCCCCTCCGGCAGGTGCAGGTCGCCCGTCTGCTCCGGGTGGTCGCCGTAGGCCAGCATCGCGGCGCACGCTAGACCCTCACGGGTGGAGCGCGACCGACCCCCACCCCATGGGACGGGCCCATGCAGCGCGAGGACCGCATCATCGTCGGCGCGATGGCGGTGGCCGTCGCCTACGGCCTGCTCCTGCTGCCCGTCTTCCCGCTGCTGGCCAAGCACCACCCGGCCCTGCTCGAGCTGCTGCGCGGCTCGCCCGCGGCGATCATCAACATGGGGGCGCGGGCGCGCATCGGCGACGCGTCGTTCGCCGAGGCGGTGCTGCTCGGCGTCCCGACCGTGATGATGTTCGACTGGGTGTTCTGGTGGGCGGGCCGGCGCTGGGGCGACCGCGTCTTCCTCTGGCTGCTGGGCGGGACGCACGCGCGCGCCCAGCGGCGGCTCAGGCGCCTGCACTGGGTCGAGCGGCGCTTCGGCGCGCTGGCGGTCGTGCTCGCCAACGTCCTCCCCGTCCCGTCCGTGCTCGTCTACGCAGCCGTCGGCGACGGCGGCATGCGGCTGCGCACCTTCCTCGTCCTCGACGTGCTCGGCACGCTGCTGTGGACGGGGCTGATGGCGACGCTCGGCTACGAGATCGGCCAGCGGGCGGTGGACGTGGTCGACGCGATCGACGCCTGGTCGCTGAAGGCGACCCTCGTGCTGCATCGTCGCTCGTCTTCGTCTACCAGTACGTCAAGGCGCGACGGGCCGTCACGCGCTGACCGCGAGCGCCGCGGCGAGCCCGTCGCGGGACGCGATGTCGAGCTTGCGGTACGCCGAGCCGAGCTGGGTCTCCACCGTCCGCCGGCTCACGAACAGCGCCTGGGCGATGTCGCGGTTGCCGAGCCCTTCGACGGCCATGTGGGCGACCCGCAGCTCGCTCGGGGTAAGCGCGTCGACGCCGCTCAGCCGGACCCGGCGGGGCTTGGCGCCGGTCGCCGCGAGCTCCTCGTGCGCGCGGTCGACGAGCGCGGTCGCGCCGCACCGATCGGCCAGGTCGAGCGCCGCCCGCAACGGCTCGCGCGCGTCGGCGCGCTGCTTGCCCCGGCGCAGCAGCGCCCCGAGGTCGAGCAGCGTGCGCGCCTGCTCGAGCCGGATGCCCGCGGCCGCGAAGCGCTCCGCCGCCGTCGCGAGCAGGGTCGCGTCGCGCTCGACCAGCCCCTGCGTGCGCTCCGTGAGCGCGGTCAGCCGCGGGAAGTCGAGACGCTCCGTCGCCACCCACTGCTCCGCGATCAGCGCGCCGGCCGCGGCGTCGTCGCCCTGCGCGGCGAGCGCACCCGCCCGCAGGAGCCGCCAGGGCACCCCGGGATGGTCGGCGCTCCCCCGGGCCGCCAGCGCGCGGCCGACGTCCGCGGCCAGGTCCGCCGCCTCGCCGAGGCGCGCCTGGGCGAGGCGCACCCCGGCGAGCGAGGCCGTCGCCAGCACGTCGACCAGGGTGGCACCGCCCACCAGCGGCTCGACCAGCGCGGCGGCCCCGGCGAGGTCGCCGCGCTCGGCCAGCACGCGGGCCAGGTACCCGGATGCCCCCTTGGCCGTGAGGGGCAGCGCGGCACTGGCGGCGAGGGCCGACCGGCCCGCCGCCTCCGCCTCGACCAGCTCCCCCACCAGCCACCCGCGGTAGCAGTCGGTCATCGACCACACCGCGAAGGCGCCTTCGGACCCCTGCTCGCGCGCCACCGCCAGGCCGGTCTCGATGGCGTCGCGGGCAGCGTCGGGATGCCCCGTCAGCGCGAGCACCAGCACCGCCATCCCGACCGGGCCGGCTTCGGGGAACGCGCGCACGATGTCACCGCCCTCGAGCGCGCGGCCGGCCAGCGCCGCGCACGTCCCCGCGGACTCGGCCCCCGTCGCGAACAGGTGGTAGGCGTGCGCGGCGAGGAGCAGGCGCTGCGCCGGCGTGGTCCCGGCGACGCCACGCGCCAGCGCCACCGTCTCGGTCGCGGCGGCCGTGCCGTCCCGGTCCAGGAGGTAGCCCGCGGTGATCGCCGTCGCCGCGAGCTGGGAGGACAGGTCCGCGTCCTCCGGCCCGAGCGCGGCGCGGGCGCGCTCGAGGCGGTCGAAGTCCGGGGCGAGGCCGAGGAACAGGCGACGGGCGGTGAGCTCGCCGACCGCGATCGCCCGCAGCCGCGGCGGCCCGTCCCCGTCGGCGACGGCACGCAGCCGGTCCCCGCCCTCGGGGCGCTGCAGCCGCACCTCGGCGCGGCCGAGCTCGAGCAGGAGCGCCGGGCGATCAGCGACGGGGGGCGGCTCCTCCAGTGCCCGCTCCAGCAGCCGGGCGGCCTCCGCCGGCGCGCCGCGCCCGAGCGCCGCCGTCCCCGCCCGCGCGAGCACCGCGGCCCAGCGCTCCTCGCCCGCGGGCGGCGCGGCGAGCAGGTGCGTGGCCACCCGCTGGTCGTCGGCGCCCTCCGCCGCGAGCAGACGGGCCGCATCGGCGTGAGCCTGCGCGCGCGCCTGCTCCGGCATCCGCCCGTAGACGGCGGTGCGGACGAGCGGGTGCAGGAAGCGCAGGGGGCGCCCGGGGGCGAGGATGCCGGCGCCGGCCAGCGCGTCGATCCCGTCGACCGCCGCGGCGCGCCCGAGGCCCGCGACCGCCTCGACGTGGCGGAGCTCGGCGTCGTCGCCCAGCACCGCGCACGCTTGCGCCGCCTTCTCCGCCGCCTCCGGGAGCTGCGCCAGCCGCCGGTGGACGCTGCGCGCGACGGACTCCGGGCGCACGGAGGCGGCGTCCACCCCCGGCCGGTCGGCGAGCACCCGCAGCAGCTCTTCGACCAGGAAGGCGTTGCCGCCGGTGGCGCGGGCGCAGGCCAGGCACACGTCGTCCCCGGCGCCTCCCAGCCGGCGCCGCACGAGGGCGGCGACGCCGGCGTCGGTGAGCGGCGCCGGGCGGACCACGGTCGCCGCGGGCTCGTCGCGCAGCCGGTCGAGGGCGTCCTCGTCGCTGAGCGGGTCGGCCGTGCGCCAGGTGGCGAGGACCGCGAGCGGGAGGTCGGGCAGCCGGCGGGCGAGGTGGAGGACCCACGCCAGGGACGCGGGGTCGCTCCAGCCGAGGTCGTCGAGGGCGAGGACGAGCGGCGCCTCCTCCGCGAGGTTCGCCGTCAGCCAGGTGAGGGCGTGCCGCACCGCCTCCGGGGCGGCCGGTGCGGACGCGGAGGCGGTCGGGTCCACCACCGCCGCGGCCTGAGCGGCGGCGCCCGTGAGCACGCGCGCCCGCAGGCCGGGGTCCGCCGCCAGCGGGCGCTCGAACAGCTGGCGGACGAGGCCGAACGCGAGCCCCCGCTCGAGCTCGGCGCCCCGCGCGCGCAGGACGGTGCGCTCGGTCCCCGCGAGCAGGGCGTCGAGCACCGTGGTCTTGCCGATGCCGGCGGGTCCCTCGATCAGGAGCAGCCCGCCCTCGGCGAGCACGCGCGCGCCCGTGGCGAGCTCGCCGGCCCGTTCGATCATCGGCGCCCGACCACGCCCCAGGCGCTGACGACCGTCACCGCGGCCAGCAGGCGCCCGGCCTCGGCGTCGCGCGCCAGCTCGGCGGCGAAGGCCTCGAGCTCGCCGCCGCCGGCGGCCCCGACCAGCGCCGGGAGGTCCGCCAGCACGTTGAGCGTCGCCATGTCCGTGATCACGAGCGCCTCACCGCTCACCCGCACATCATGCACCCCCGCGTCCACCAGCAGCCCCGGGAGCTCCCGGCCCACGCGCGGGTGCCGGATCACCCCGGCGGCGGTCGCGCCGAGGCGGTCGACGAGGTCCTGACGCGACCCGCTGAGGGCGAGGGTGTCCCAGTCGGGCTCGCAGGCCAGCACCACGCCGCCGGGCCGGACGACGCGGACCATCTCGCCGACGGCGGCGACCGGGTCGGCCATGTGCTGCAGCGCGCGCTCGACCCGGGCGGCGTCGAAGGCGGCGTCGGCGAACGGCAGTGCCTGCGCGTCGCCCACCACCCACTCGCAGCCGTCGCCCGCGCGCTCGAGCATCGCCGCGCTGACGTCGAGCCCGGTGACGCGGATCCCGGCCTCGGCGAGCCGGCGCGCGTCGTCGCCCAGGCCGCAGGCGACCTCGAGCGCCCGGTCCCCCGGCCGCAGGCCCAGCAGGGCGTCCCGGGCGCGCTTCCCGGCGGCGATGGCGGCGAGGCCGCTCGCAGTCGTCAGGTAGTGCGCGTAGGCGGCGTCGTCGTGTTCAAGGCGGGCAGAGAGGGCATCGGTCATGCCCCCAGGGTCCCGCGGGCGCCCTCCCCTTCGCATCGGGGAGGGCTACCGAAAAGAACCTACGCGACGCCGTTGGGCACGACGGAGCGGATCCACTCGCGCAGGGCGGTGTCGCCGACGCGGGCGTAGACGCCCGGCTTGTTCGGCCGCGCGCAGCCCTCGCCGTACGAGGTCGCGCCGACGACGCGCATCGCGCGTGCCGGTCCCGCTGAACATCGGGCCGCCCGAGTCGCCCTGGCAGGTGTCCACGCCGCCGGCGGCGTAGCCCGCGCACAGCATGGTCGCGGCGTCGAAGTCGGAGTAGGCGGCGGCGCAGCCGGCGTCGGCGACGCGCGGGACGACGGCCTCCTGCAGCGTGTCGGGTGCGTCGCCGCCCTCGGAGGTGACGCCCCAGCCGACGATCGTCTCGTTGGTGCCGACGGTCCACAGGCCGGTCTCGGAGGCGCCCGCGACCTTCACGGGCGTCTTGGTCGACGGCGCGCGTCAGCCGGATGATGGAGAGGTCGTAGCCCGCGGTGGCGAGGTACTTCGGCTCGACCGTGACCGACTTGACGGGCACCGTCTCCCCCTCGCCGGCGTGCGTGCCGCCGATCTCGACGGAGACCAGCGGGGTCGGCCAGGCGACGGGCGTGCCGAAGCCGGTGCCGCCGGTGATCGAGCCGCAGTGCCCGGCGGTGAGCACCGCGTCGGGCGCGATCAGCGTGCCGGTGCAGCCGAAGGCCGCGAAGGTGATGGAGGCCACGGCCGGGTACTCGCCCGGCGAGGCGTCCTGACCGCCGACGATGGCCGAGGACGGGGCGGCGAAGGCCGCGAAGAGGAGGGCGGAGAGGATGCCGACGCGCCTGATCATGGCGCGAACGTGCCCGTTCAGCTGACGGATCAAACGGGCGGAACTCCAGGCTGCGGTCCGCCTTCGCGCGCCGTGGCCGCTGCCGCGGCCTCCGTCGCTCCGCGTCGGGCTCCGGCGCCTTGGCCGCGCCCTCCTGCGCCCACGGCTCGTCGAACTCGACGCGCCACTTGCCCTCCTCGGACTGGCGCAGCGCGAGCTTGGCCCGGAACGAGCGGCCGCGACTTGCCCTTGAAGCCGGTGACCTGCTTGGCCGTGTAGCCGGTGTCGATGAGCTCGCGGGCGATGGCCGGCGTCAGCGTCTTGCCCGCCTTGGCCTTCCAGATCACGAAGCCGCAGCCCGGATCCTCGCGCGACCAGCACGAGAAGCCCTTGCGGTTCTCCTTGATCTCGGCGCCGCACACGCGGCAGGGGCCGAGCGAGGCGCGCTCGATCTTGACGTCCTTGAGCTTGGCGTCGAGCTCCTCGACCGTCGCGCCGGCGAACTCGGCGATGTCGGCCATGAACTTCTCGCGCGAGTCGCGGCCGTGCTCGATGTCCTCGAGGCGCTTCTCCCAGTCGCCGGTCAGCGCGGGCTCCGTGAGCGCGTGCTCGCCCGAGCAGGCGGATGACGTTGAGGCCCTTCTCGGAGGCGACGAGGGCGCGGCCGTCGCGCTCGACGTAGCCGACGGAGATGAGCCGCTCGATGATCGCCGCGCGCGTGGCCGGCGTGCCGATGCCGGACTCCTTCATCGCCTCGCGCATCGCCTCGTCGTCGACGAGCTTGCCGGCGGTCTCCATCGCGCCCAGCAGGGACGCGTCGGAGTAGCGCCGCGGCGGCTTGGTCTCCTTGGCCTCGAACTTGACCTCGCGGACGTCGACCTCCTCGCCCTTCTCGAGCTTGGGCAGGCGCTGCTCGCCGCCGGAGTCGTCGTCGTCGCGCTCGGCGCCGCCCTCCGGCCCGGCCTCGCCGTAGACGCCGCGCCAGCCCGGCACGATCAGGACCTTGCCGCTGGTGCGGAAGACGTGCGTCGGCGACCGTCGTCTCCAGGCGCGTGTTCTCGAACACGGCCTCGGGATGGAAGACGGCGAGGAAGCGCCGGGCGACCATGTCGTACACGCGCCGGTCGTCGTCGCTCATCTTGTCGAGGTTGTGCTCGGAGCGCGTCGGGATGATCGCGTGGTGGTCGGTGACCTTCTCGTCGTTGATGACCTTGCCCAGCGGCAGGACGTCCATCCCGACGACGAAGTCGGCGGCGGCCTTGTAGTCGCGGTTGTGGCCGACGAGCTCGGCGGTCGGCTTGATCTCGCCGGCCATGTCGGACGACAGGAAGCGCGAGTTCGTACGCGGGTAGGTGAGCGCCTTGTGCTCCTCGTAGAGGCGCTGCGCGGCGGCCAGCGTGCGGCGCGCGCTGAAGCCGAAGCGCGTGTTGGCGTCCCGCTGCAGCGACGTGAGGTCGTACAGCAGCGGCGCCTTCTCGGAGCGCTTGGTCTTCTCGAGCTTGGTGATCTCGCCGCGGCCGCCCTTGACCGCCTCGACGACCTCGACTCGGCCTCGGCCTCGGTCTTCAGGCGCGGCTGCGTGCCGGCGAAGAAGCGGCCGCCGTAGGAGCGCTTCTGCGTCGGCGTCGAAGAGCGCCGTCGACGATCCAGTACGGCTCGGGCTTGAAGGCGCGGATCTCCTCCTCGCGCCGGGCGATCAGCGCGAGCGTCGGCGTCTGCACGCGGCCGAGCGAGACGGCGCCGTCGAAGGACGAGCGCAGCCGGATGGTGGCGGCGCGCGTGGCGTTCATGCCGACGATCCAGTCGGCCTCGGAGCGCGAGCGGGCGGCGTCCTGCAGCGGCTTGAGCTCCTCCGACGGGCGCAGGCGCGTGAAGGCGTCGCGGATCGCGCCCTGCGTCATGGACGACAGCCACAGGCGCTGGACGGGCTTCTTGGCCTTGGCCTTCTCGAAGATGTAGGCGAAGATCAGCTCGCCCTCGCGGCCGGCGTCGCAGGCGTTGATGACCTGGTCGACGTCGTCGCGCTTGAGCAGCTTGGTCAGGACCGTCATCTGCTTCTTGGAGCGCTCGTCGCGCACGACGAGCTTGAAGGTGTCGGGGACGATCGGCAGGTCGGCCATCCGCCACTTCTTGAACTGTGGGCCGTACTCCTCGGGCTCGGCGAGCTGGACGAGGTGCCCGACCGCCCAGGTGACGACGTAGTCCTCGGCCTCCAGGTAGCCCTCGTGCTTCTCGTATGCGCCGGGCAGCACGCGCACGAAGTCGCTTCCCGACGGAGGGCTTCTCGGCGATGACGAGGGTCTTTCCCATGAACGGCCGACGTTAGCGGGCGCAGGGCCCGGTGGAAACCGCGCCACGCTGAATCCCCGAGCGCCTCGCGCACGCGCGCGTTGGGGACCCCGTAGCCGCCCTTCGGGCCGCTCGTCGTCGCCGCGAAGACCGTCGCCACGACCCGCCCGCGGCCGTCGACGACCGGCCCGCCGCTGTTGCCCGGCTGGACCTTCCCGCGCAGGGAGACGACGCTGCGGCGGATCGGCCCGTGGCCGTAGGCGTCCTCCGTGAGGACCGTGCGGGTGACGCCGAGCCGCGCGGCGCGGACGCGGTAGGGGCCGTCGAGCGGGAAGCCCAGGACCGCCGCCGAGACGCCCGGCTGCGGGTCGCGCGCGAGCGGCAGCCGGCGCCCGTCGAGGCCGTTCACCCGCAGCACCGCGAGGTCGTCGTGGGCGTCGAAGTGCACCACGGTCGCGTCGAGCCCGGCCGCCGTCGTGTCGTCCTCCCCCGCGACCACGTGCGCGTTGGTGACCACGAGGCCCGGCGCCGCGATCCAGCCCGACCCCTCGACGCCGAGCCCGCAGGCCGTCCCGAGGATCTTCACGACGGAGCCCCGCGCCGCCGCGCACCTGCGGGTCGCGGGCGATGCGCGGCGAAGGTGCCTCCACCCCGCCGGCGCCCGGGCCGGTCACGGACGGGAACGGATCGAAGCGCGCGAGCGCGTTGAGCAGCGAGCGCGACGGGAGGACGTCGTTCAGGCGGGCGAGGATCGCCGAGCGCTGGATGTCCCGGCGCAGCTCGCGGGCGCCCGGCGTCTGCAGCGCGATCGCCCCGCCGACCCAGGCGAGCGCGAGCCCGACGACCGCCATCAGCGCCGCGCCCGAGGAGCCCGTCGACGACGGAGAAGCCCGGTGCGCGCCGCAGCGCGAACCGCAAGCGCTCGCCGATGCCCTCGAAGCCGGAGGCGAGGATCGCCCCCGCCAGCAGCGCGCCGCCGAGCCCGAACAGCGGGGCGTACGGGGAATCCTTGCCGTCGTGGAGAAGAAGAGGACCGAAGCGGGTGCCGATGAACGCGCCGGCCGCGAAACCGGCCAGCGCCAACGCGCCAGCGAGGAAGCCCTGCGCGTACCCGTACAGGGCCAGCAGAGCCACCGTCCCGATGATGATCCAGTCCACCGCAGCCATTCGCAGTCAATAATCACCGAGAAGTGCCCACCGCGTCGTTCCCGATCTCCCCCAACCGCCGGCACCGGCTGTTCGCGCGCGCGCTGCCGCTCGTGGTCATCGCGGTCGGCGCCTTCGCGATCGGCACCCTCGTCGGCGCCCGTCACCAGTCGCGCGAGCGGGTCGTCGCCGACCGCTACCTGCGGGCCTGGGAGCGCGGGGACTACGGCGGCATGTACGCGCTGCTCGACGCCACCTCGCGCGACGAGATCTCCCGCGGGGGGTTCGCCAGCCTGTACCGCCGCGCCGTGCAGACCGCGAGCATCGAGCGCGTGCGCCGGGCGGGAGCGTTGCGCGCCGAGGACGGCGCCTACGTCGTCCCCGATGCGCGCCACCACCAAGCGCTTCGGCGACCTGCGCGGCACGCTGCGCCTGGAGGTCACCTCCAAGGAGGACGTCGCCGGCATCGTCTTCCGCCGCCGCCTGGTCTTCCCCGGCCTGCGCGACGGCGAGGCGCTGCGCAGCACCGTCGTCCTGCCGCCACGGGCGACCCTGCAGGCCCGCGACGGCGCCGTGATCGCCTCCGGCGCCGAGCGGACGTCGGAGATCGGGACCCTCGCCGCGGAGGTCTCCGGCTCTGTCGGCCCCATCCCGGAGGAGGACGCCAAGCGCTTCGCCGACCTCGGGTATCCCGACGACGCGACCGTCGGGCTCACGGGCCTCGAGCGGCAGTTCGAGTCGCGTCTGGCCGGGACGTTCGGCGGGACGCTGAAGGCCGGCGCTCGCGTCCTGCGCAAGGTGGAGGCCAGGCAGGGCGGCGCCGTGCGCACGTCCATCGACCTCGACGTGGAGGAGGCGGCGGTCGCTGCGCTGGCCGGACGCTTCGGCGGCATCGCGGTCATGCGGCCGCAGACGGGTGAGGTCCTGGCGCTGGCCGGCATCGGCTACAGCGCGCCCCAGCCCCCGGGCTCCACCTTCAAGATCGTCACCCTCGCCGCCGCGCTCGACGCGGGCATCGCCAAGGCGAAGTCCACCTATCCCGTGCAGACGGAGACGACCCTGTCCGGCGTCTCGCTCGAGAACGCCAACGGGGAGGCCTGCGGCGGGTCGCTCGAGTCCGCCTTCGCCGAGTCCTGCAACAGCGTGTTCGCGCCGCTCGGCGCCGAGCTGGGGGCCAAGCGCCTCGTCGCCGCCGCCGAGCGCTTCGGCTTCAACGAGACCTCCGAGATCCCGGGCGCCCCGCCGTCGGCCATCCCGCCCGCCGACCGAGATCGGGGACGACCTGGCCGTGGGCTCCACCGCGATCGGGCAGGGGCGCGTCACCTCCACCCCGCTGCGCATGGCCGAGGTCGCGGGCGCGATCGCCAACCACGGCGAGCACGTCCGCCCGGTCTTCCTGCGCGGCGGTCAGGGCCGACGGACGCGCGCGACCAGCGCCGCGACCGCCCGGACCATCACGAAGTTCATGCGCGCGGTCGTCAAGGGCGGCACGGGCGCCGGCGGCGGCCATCCCGGGCGTGCCCGTGGCCGGGAAGACGGGGACGGCGGAGCTGCGCAACACCGTCACGCCGGATCCGACGGACCCCAACGCGGAGGCCGTCGACCCCAACGACACGTCGGACACGGACGCCTGGTTCGTCGCCTTCGCCCCCGCACGGAAGGCGCGCGTCGTGGTGGCGGTGCTGCTGGTCGGCCAGGGCGCGGGCGGCGCCACCGCGGCGCCCGCTGCGAAGGCCGTCCTGGAAGCCGCGCTCTAGACGTCCAACGTCGACGGTGGCGGAGGCGGGCTCGCCCTCGCCGGGAGGCGCCGTGATCTTGAACTCGAGCGGCCGGTTGGCGATCGTCGTCAGCGGCAGCTTGAAGAGGAGCATCGCGCCCGAGGTCGAGCTGAACTCCTGCGTGGAGTCCGGATGCGGCACGACACCGCTGGACTCGAGGTTGATGGGCTTGTAGGCGAAGGCGTTGACCTTCGTGTCGAGCTCGACGGGGCGGTAGACCTTGCCCTCCGTGTCCTCGATCTCGAAGTCCTCGGCCGTCAGGGCCGTCGTGCCCGACTTGTTCTCGATGCGCATGAAGACCGCGAACCAGGTCTCCCGGCCGCTCGGCTGCGGCTCGCTGGACGGCACGCCCTCGAGGTAACGGTCGTCCGGGACCTGCGACGGGTTGAGCTGGCGCGAGCCCTGGATGTGGTAGTCGAGCTTGCCGGCGTCGACCCAGACGCCCTCCGTGTCGGCCTTGTTGGTCGAAGCCTCCACGCCGCAACCGGTGGCGGCGAACGCGAGGACGCAGACGGACATGGCGGCGAGGCGACGGGCGATCATGGGCGCGGGGAAGGGTACAGGCCGGACACGGTGGTCCGCGCTCCCTTGGCGCGTCCCTCCTCCAACCGGGTGCGCAGCGCGCGCAGCGCCTTCTTGGAGCCGCGCTTGTAGAAGCCGCGGCGGCCCGACAGCGTCTCCACGATCCGGTCGGTGGGCAGCGGCGGCTCCGTGTCGAAGGTGAACGACACGCGCGTGGCGCCCTGCCCGGCGGGCTCGAGGTTCCACTCGCAGTAGGTCTTGATGCGGTTGTACTTGCCCCCGCGGCCGACGCCGACGATCTTGCGCGGCACGTCGACCTCGAGGAAGTTCATCTCGCCCCAGCCGAAGCGGTCCATCCGGCCCTGGGCGCGGAAGCGCGCGCCGGCGCCGGCGCCGTAGGAGTCCTCGCGCGTGAGCCGCCAGTCGTCGAACAGCGGGGTCATGAACTCCCCGTGGTTGGCGATGTCGGCGAGGTACTCGAAGACCTCCTCGCGCGGGCGGTCGATCGTGACGGTGCTGGTGACGGGGTCCACGGCCCCGGATCCTATTTGCCCGGGAGGACCGGGAGCAGCAGCCGGGTCGGGCCCAGGGTCACCGTGTTGACGGCGGGGACGCCGGGCACGGAGGCCGCCGAGGCCCCGATCAGGTGCAGCCGGATGCGGTGCCCGGCGCGGAAGACGTTGCCGATCGGCCACAGCTCCACCTGGTAGGTCCGCGCCTCCCCGGGTGCGGCCGGCTCCTTCTTCCCCAGCCGGTTGAGCGGCTGCACCACGCGGCCGCGGCGGATCAGCGACCGGCGGCGGTTGATGCGCGGGTAGGCGCTGAGCAGGCGGCCGGCCGTGAGCGGGTGCGCCACGCCGTCGGGCGAGACGTCGGAGATGACGGTCCAGATCGGCGTCTCGGGCGCGGTGCTGGCGAGCCGGACTCGCAGCGTCGCGGGGCCGACGGCGGTCAGGTCCGTTTCCAACGGGGGCGTCGTGTACTTGAGGCCGAGCGTCCTCCACCGTGCCCATGTCGCCCAGCGCCGGGATGCCGGTGGTGAGCGCGTTGAGGCCCGCATTGCCGACGATGCCGGCGTTGGGCGGGTCCGTGCTCAGCGGGGACGACGGCACCGCGGCGTAGCGCTGCAGGGTCGGCGCCTTCGGCCGCCGGGGCGTCGAGCCCGCCCGCGGCGTCGGGGAACAGCGCGCGCCACCTCACGCCCGGGACGGGCCAGTTGCGGGCGTCGCGGCGGACGAACCTCCCGTCGCGCTGCGCCTCGCGGTCGCCGTCGGAGAGCAGCATCTGCACCCGCGGGTGCGCTGGCGACGCCGTTGCGGACGCCGCGGACGTAGCGGTCCAGCCACGCGACCTTCTCCGCCTGGCCGCCGTCCGTCCCCGCCGGCGCGCCCTCGTGGCCGCCGACGACGAGCAGGTGGGCGCCGTCGCGGCGCAGCCGCTGGAAGGCCTGGAACGCGCCGCGCGACTCCACGTCGAAGAACCCGGCGACCATGAGGATCGGGAGGTGGTTGGCGTCGCCGCGGAAGCCGCGCTCGCGCCACCAGCCGTCGAGGGTCTGGTGCTGGAGGTCGCTCAGGCCGGCGCCGAACAGGCCCGAGGGTGGCGTCGGGGACGGTCGCCGGGTCACGGTCGAGGCCCTGGGCGATGGCGGGCGTGCCGATCAGGCCGAGGACGCCGGCGCCGGGCACGAGGTTGTTGATGCCGCCAGGGACGAGCAGGTCGCGGTAGAGCTCGAAGGTCCCGGAGCCGAGGATGGCCGCCTTCACGCACGGGAGCTCCAAGTGCAGCGAGTTGTAGATGGTGATGGCGCTCGCCGAGAAGCCGGCGAGGGCGAGGCGGCCGTCGCGAGAACGGCTGGTGGCAGGCCCACTCGAGGACCTCGGCGACGTCGGCCTGCGTGCGCGGGCCGAGCGCGTCGAAGGAGCCGTGGCTGTCCCCCGTGCCGCGGATCTGGACGAGGAGGTGGTTGTAGTTCTCGCCGGCGTTGAAGCTGCCCGAGCCGCGGCCGTAGGGGCTGAACTCGACGACGGTCGGCCTGGCGCCGTCCCCCGTCACCGTCGTCGTGAGCTCGACGCCGTCCGACGCGGTGAAGGCGGCGGCCGGAGCGGCGGTCAGCAGCAGGGCGGCGAGCGCGGCGAGCAGGACCCTCATCGCGGCTGCACCGTCGTCAGCTCGGCCTGCTCGTTGCGGGCGATCTCGAGCGTCTTCGCCAGCCCGCGGCGGGCCTGCAGCTCGACGACGCGCTGGACGACCATGCGGATCGGCAGGAGCGGGCCGACCCAGCGCGGGGAGACGATCCGGCGCGAGCGCTGCTCGATGCCGCGCACGAGCGCGTCGATGGCCGGCTCGACGGGGGCGACCGGGATGTGGCCGTGCCCGCCCAGCGGCATGCGCGCCGCCGCCTCCGTGGCGAAGCCGCGCTTGGTCATGTCCGTGTCGAGCTCGGCGAAGTAGGCGACGCCCGACCTTCGCGCCGGACGGCCGCAGCTCGATGCGCAGGGAGTCCCCCAGCGACTCGACGGCCGCCTTGGAGGCGCAGTAGGCCGACATCAGCGGCAGGTGGACCGCAGCGGCGAGGGAGGCGGTGAGCAGGACGTAGCCGCGCTCGTGGCTGACGTGCGGGCCGGCCGCCCGGACCAGGTTGAACGCCCCCATGAGGTTGACGGCGAAGGTCTTGTCCCACACGCTGTCGTCGCCCCCGACGAGCGTCATCTGGGCGCCGATGCCGGCGTTGGCGATGGCCACGTCGAGCCCGCCCAGGCGCTCCACGCAGTGCTCGACGGCGTCGCGCACCGCGTCACGGTCGGCGACGTCGCACTCGACCCACGGCGCGTCCCCGCAGTCCGCGGCGACCTGCGCGAGCAGCTCGGGCTCCAGGCCGAGCAGCGCGACGCGATGGCCCCGCGCGTGCAGCTTCCGTGCGGTGAGCGCGCCGATCCCGCGCGCCGCCCCCGTGATGACCACCCGCTGTCCGCTCACAGGGGGAGTTCTATCAGCGAACAGCCGTGTTCGCAAGTCGCCGCGCGACCGCCATCACCGGCGCGTGCAGGGCGCGGAGGCCGTCCGTGTCGCCGAGCGCGAGCCGCGTGGTGGCCAGGTTGACCAGCGCGGCGACGAGCGCCTCCGCCACGAACGCGTCGGCCTCCCCCAGGACGTCCTGGACGATGGCCGCGTAGACCGCCTGCATCCGCGTGCGCCGCTCGATCGCCTCCGGGCCCGCGGCGTAGACCTCGATGAGGAACATCCGCGCGAGCTCCGGCCGCTCCGCGAGCGCGTCGAGGTAGCGCCGCACCAGGCGGTCGAGACGCTCCAGGGGCTCCCCGTCGTCCTCCGCGCGTGGCAGGGCGGGCGCCACGAACTCGGCCAGCGCCGCCTCCATCGCGCTCATGAAGCAGTCCTGCTTGGAGGCGAACTGCGCGTAGAAGCTCTCCCGGGAGACGCCGGCCTTCCGCGTCACCTCCACCACGGAGGTCCCCTGATACCCCTTCGCGGCCATCAGCTCGGCCATCGCCCAGAAGATCCGCTCCCGCTGGGAACGCTCGACCTCCTCCCGGCTGAGGCCGTGACGGCCGCGCGGGAGGCGCGGGGTGGGTGGCGCCGGCACGCGGCGCAGTATGCGCTAGGTGCGGGTGATCTGCTGCACGGAGGCGCCCTGCTCGGCCGACCGCACGAGCTCCGTGCGGTCGGGCGCGGCGGTGCGCAGCGGGCGGCACAGCTCGCACACGACGTCCGTGCGGTGGCGGCCTTCGTAGACGTGCACGCGCTCGCCGACGAGGGGCGTCCGGTGGCAGTGGCGGCAGGCCGGGCGTTCGGCCGCGAGGGCGTCGACGGAGGCCCGCAGCAGGGCCGCCTCGATCTCGAACGCCCGCGAGCGGACTTTGCGCAACGTTCTCGGAGCGGTGATCGTCGCCATGGTTTTTCGGATTTCGCCGCATGGGTAAAAAGGCCTTCAAGGCCGCGGCGGGGAGTTGACGTGCGCCCTATATTTGACGGCGGAGAGGGTGCGAGGACCACCACGGTTCTCCGCCCGCGCCCCAAAGGAGATGACCATGGATCCACGTACGCCAAGCGATCTCGAGACCACCGGGACGCTGCCCCTGTCCGGGGCGGGAATGCCGGCGAACGCGGAGCCCGCTCCGGAGCCCGACGCCGCGCAACCCGCCTGGGTCGCCGAGGCGCGCGAGGGCATCACCATCCCCGGCAAGTACCTGGCCTTCGCCGACGGCGACGACCAGCAGGTCGTCCCCGTGCAGCGCGAGTGGACGCGCATCGGCCGCTCGCTGGCCGCCGACGTCCGCTTCGACGACGCCACCGTCTCCCGCCGCCACGCCCTGATCGTCCACCAGGCCGACGGCACCCGCGTGCTCGACGACCGGTCGCTCAACGGCGTCTACGTCAACGGCCGCCGGGTCGAGTGGAGCCCGCTCAAGGACGGCGACCAGATCGTCGTCGGGCGCCACACGCTGTTCTTCCTGGACACGGCGACGGTCGGTTCTGCCGTTCCCGCCGCCGCGGCCCCGGCCGAGTAGCCTGCGCGGCCGATCATGGCCGCCACGACCATCGCCGTCCTCTCGCTCAAAGGCGGGACGGGCAAGACGACCACCGTTCGCACGCTGACCGACGTCCTGCGCCGGCTGGACCTGGACGTGCTCGCGATCGACCTCGACCCGCAGGGCAACCTGTCGGACTACTTCGACGTCGCGCCCGACGCGACGCCGACGGTCGCCGACGTCCTCGCGGGGAAGGTGAAGGCCAAGGAGGCCGAGCACGACGGCGTCATGCCCGCCTCCCCCATCCTGGCCGAGGTCGAGCGCTCGCTGAGCGGCAAGATGGGCCGCGAGCTCGTCCTGCGCAAGGCGCTCAAGGACGCGCGCAAGAGCCACGACGTCATCCTCATCGACTGCCCGCCGGCGCTGGGCCTGCTCACCGTCAACGGCCTCGTCGCCGCCGACTGGGCGCTGATCTCCTCCGAGGCGCAGTACTTCGCGCTGCAGGGCGTCGAGGGCGCGCTGGAGGTCGTCGAGCAGGCCAAGGAGTACTACAACGACGACCTGGAGTGGCTCGGCGTGGTGCTCAACATCGCCGACATGCGCACCACCCACTCGCGCGAGGCGTTCGAGTCGCTCAAGGAGCACTTCCCCGAGAAGGTCTTCGAGACGGTCATCCGCTCGTCCATCGCCTACGCGGAGTCCGCCGAGCGCGGCAAGTCGATCCTCGACCACCGCCCGGACCTCGGCGTCGACTACCTCAACCTCGCCGACGAGGTCCTGCAGCGCATCGGCCTCACCGCCCCGCGCAAGCAGCTCAAGAAGCTCATCGCCGCGTAGCGCGGCTGAGCAGCAGGTCCCGTTCCCGCTCGTTGGCCGTGAGCGCGGCGGCGCGCTCGAACTCGGCCCGGGCCTCGGCCTGCCGGCCCAGCGGCACAGCAGGTCGCCGCGGACGCCGGCAGCAGGTGGTAGCCGTCCAGCCGGTCCGCCAGCCCGTCGACCAGCGCGAGGGCGGCCGCCGGGACCGTCGGCCATGGAGACGGCGACCGCCCGGTTGAGCTCGACGACCGGGGACGGCGCCACCCGGGCCAGCACGGCGTAGAGCGCGGCGATGCGCGGCCAGTCGTGGTCTCGTCGGCCGTCGGGCCCGGGCGTGGACGGCGGCGATCGCGGCCTGCACGGCGTACGGCTCCGCGCCGCCGCCCAGGCTGCTCGGCCCGGGCCAGGCCGGCCAGGCCGCGGTGGATGAGCAGCTGGTCCCAGCGGCCGCGGTCCTGGTCGAGCAGGGTGACGATCGGCCCCGTCCGGGCCGGTGCGGGCCCGCAGCCGCGAGGCCTGCAGCTCCATCAGCGCCAGCAGGCCGTGCACCTCGGACTCCTCCGGCACGAGCGCGGCGAGGATGCGGCCCAGCCGCATCGCCTCCGCGCACAGCGCCGGGCGCACGAGGTCCTCGCCCGCGGTGGCCGAGTAGCCCTCGTTGAAGACGAGGTAGACGACGGCCAGCACGACGGCCAGCCGCGGCGCCAGCTCGTCCGCACCGGGCGCCTCGAAGCCGACCCGCGCCTCGGCCAGCGTGCGCTTGGCCCGGACGATGCGCTGGGCCATGGTCGCCGTGGGGACGAGGAACGCGCGCGCGATCTCCTCGGTGGTGAGGCCGGCCAGCATCTTCAGGGTCAGCGCGGCCTGCGCCTCCGGGCGTGAGCACCGGGTGGCAGGCGGTGAACATCAGTCGCAGGACGTCGTCCTCGACCGGCTCGGGCAGCTCGAGCTCGTCGGCCTCGGGCAGCTCGCGGCCGAGCAGCTCGACCTTGCCGGCCAGGGTGACGTCCCGGCGGATCGCGTCGACCGCGCGGCGCTGGGCCACGGTCATCAGCCAGGCGCCCGGACGGTCGGGGATCCCGGACGGCCGGCCACTGCTCGAGGGCGGCGACCAGCGCATCCTGGGCGAGGTCCTCGGCCCGGCCGACGTCGTGGACGAGCCGGGCCAGGCCGGCGATCAGCCGGGCCGCCTCCATCCGCCAGACCGCCTCGACGGCGCGGTGGGCGGCGGTGTCTGGTCACCCGCGGAGGTAACCGCACGGCCGTCCGCCCGCGCAACCTGCTACCGTGCTGCTCGGCCGTCGTGGCCTCCATCCGCTACGGCTCGCGCTCTCGCGCGTCGCCGAAGGCGTCCGCCTCGAAGAACTGCCGGATCTCGATCTCGAACCCCCGCCCATGGTGCTTCGGGCAGCGCTTGAACCACTCGACGGCCTCCTCCTTCGAGCCGACCTCGAGGATCCAGTAGCCGGCGATCAGCTCCTTCGCCTCGGCGAACGGCCCGTCGACCACCGTGTGCCGGCCGCCGGTCGAAGCGCATGCGGGCGCCGGCTCGAGCTCGGCGTAGAGGCCGTTGGCCGTCGAGCAGGATGCCGGCCTTGACCAGCTCCTCGTTGATAGGCGCCCATCGCCGCCAGCTCCTCCGTCGTCGGCAGCTTCCCGGCCTCGGAGTCGGCGTCGCCTTCGCCATCACCATGAATCGCATCGCCTGCTCCTTCGCGTTGGTCGGCACGGGCCTCATCCCGCGCTCACCTGTGCGTCGAACGAGCGGACGCGCTTTCGACATCCTCCCCGAAACTACGCCGGGCCGGTCGCGCGGGCCTGCGCGACCGCGGCGCGCAGATCGCCGCGGTAGGGATCGCCGTGGCCGGTGAGGGCGACATCGGCGTCGAGCGCCGCGAGCGCGTCGAGGGACTGGAGCGCGCGCTCGGAATCCGCCGTCGCGGCGCCGGCCACGATGCGCGGCCCCGGCTTGTTCAGGTACGGGTCGCGCATCACGAACGCGTCCCCGGCGAGGACGACCCCGCGCTCGGGCAGGTGCAGCGCGCAGTGGCCGAGGGTGTGGCCGGGCGTCGGGATCGCGCGCAACCCACCCGGAAGCTCGCGCGCCGTCCTCGTAGCGCGTGACCGTCTTGATCGCGGGCGCGAGCCAGGCCCGGTTGCGCACCAGGGCGGCGACGATGGGGAGTGCCTGCGGCTCCCCCAGCAGGTAGCGCGCCCGCGGCCGCTCGTGGTCGTAGCGCCACGGGTGCTTGGTGAGCGGGACGTCGTTGGTGTGCACGTGGACGGGGACGCCGAGCTGCGCCCGCGCGCGCTCCGCGAAGCCGACGTGGTCGAAGTGCGCGTGGGTCAGCACCAGCGCGTCGATCTCCCCCGGCCTGCGACCGAGCTCACGCAGCGCCGTGTGCAGCGAGTCCCAGGACGTCGGCACCCCCGCGTCCACGATCACCAGCCGGCCCTCGTGCTCGACGAGGTACCAGTTGGTGAAGGCGTCCTCGATGCGGTGGACGCCCGGGGCGACGTTGCGGTCCAGCTTCATGCCGGACCGCTGCCCCGTCGGGCCCGGGCCCTAACCCAGCTGCAGCTGGCAGTACAGCGCGAGCGCGTGATCGATCTGGGCGTTGCCCGCACCGGCCAGCGTGGCACCGGCGAGCCGACCGGCGCGCTGGGCGTCGGCAGGCGTGAAGGTCGGCCGCTTCTGCACGACCTGCGCGCTGCGCACCCGGCGGATGGCCCGCTTGGTGGCCTTCTTGTTCAGCCCCTTCGCGGCGACGCCGGCAGCGCGGATGCGGCCGCCCGAGGCGAGCGCCACGAAGCGCCCGCGGCGCTTGATGCCCTTGAACGTCGCGCGGTTGCCGACGCGGAACTTCCCGGCGAAGCGGCGCGCGGTCGTGCCGACCAGCTGCACCTTGCCGGCCGCGCTGAGCACGGCGACGTCCGCCTTGCCGACGTTCTTGGGGCCCTTGACGCACCAGCTCCAGGCGCGGGTGCGCTGCTGGGGCTGGCCGGCGCTCTTGAGCAGCGTCTCCCAGTCCTGGCCGATGCGCAGGTCGCCGCGGCCGGCGGTCTTGATCGCCCCGCCGCGGGTGTGGCAGGTGGTCGTCGGGACGCCGTCGGCGCGCTCCCACATCTCGAGGTAGGACTCGGCGCCGGCGAGCATGTCGTCGGTCATCTGCTGGCCGCCGATGCGGCGCAGGTCCTCGAACCAGTCCGGGTACTGGCCGTAGGTGGCGACGCCCTCCTTCGTGTAGTCGAAGGTGCGGTCGCCCGTCTTCTGACGCTCGAAGCTGACCTTGCCGTCGTAGCTCTTGAACGGGTAGCTGATGGCGCCGTCGCCCTCCTTGACCTCCGGCTGGTGCGAGAGGCCGCCGAGGTCGGCGCCGTACCCCCAGCCGAACTTGTAGGGCGTGGACTTCGGCCGGTACTTCTTCCAGTCCTCGACGTAGGAGGAGGCGCTGGAGTGGCCGGGGAAGGCCATGCCGCCGAGCTTCCACAGGCGCGGCCAGTTGCCCGGGTCCATCCAGCCGTGGGGCGAGATGACGCCGGAGTACTTGCGCGCCTCGAGCAGGGACAGTGTCTCGTCGACGCCGGCCTGGCTCATGTGGTCGGGGTTGACGATCATGTGCAGGTCCATCATCCGCTTGACGACGTGCTTGCCGAGCTCCGTCAGGCCGCGCGTGTTGCAGTGCGGAGCGGGCGGATAGGCGGGCAGCGTCCCCGTCTGGATGCCGGCCTGGGCGAACAGCCCGGTGAGCGCCGTGTTGGCCGCCGGGTTGAACGTCTCGATGGTGTTGTCGTGCAGCGGGCCCTTGCAGGTCTCCGCGCTGAAGAACTCGTTGGCGCTGGCCTTGTTGCCCGAGTTGATGACGACGCCGGTGAGGCCGCTGTCGAAGCGCACGCCGACCAGCGGGTTGTCGAACTTGTTGAGCAGCAGCGAGGAGCGGACGCCGAGGTCGTACATCTCGTCGAGCTGCTTGTCGACGGAGGCCTGGTCGCAGGTCGGCGCGTCGATGTTGCGGCAGCCGAACAGCTCGGAGATCTCGATCTCCTGCACGACCGCCATGCGGCCCGAGTTGACGACCTTGCGCGCCTCGTAGGGCGTCGTGACGATCTGGAAGAAGCCCTTGCCGGGGCCGCCCGCCTGCGCGTCGACGTAGTCCTCCATCTCGTGCAGCGCCTTGAAGCCGCGGCGCACGGTGGTCATCTCGTCGCAGCTCTCGTTGCGCTTGGGCGTGAGCTCGCAGAGGACGCGGTTCTCGTTGATGCCCATGACCATCACCCGCAGGCCCGACATCCACGCGCGCTGCACCCAGCGCCAGTAGTTGCCCTCCGTGGTGAGGTTGCCGCTGCCCTGCTGGGCCATGACGGGGAAGCCGCGCGTGTCGTGCGGCTGGGCGGGGTTGCCGTAGTTGAGGAAGTTCTGGAAGTTCGCCGTCGTGCCCTGCGGGCCCTCGATGGCCGAGCAGTCGGGGAACGCGTACTCGACGCCGTACGGGTGCCAGGGCGCGCCGCAGTGGAACTGGCCGCCGAAGTACTGGTAGGCCATCCAGTGCATGTGGCCCTCGATGAGCCCCTGGGTCTCGCCGAACGAGGTCGGGCCGCGGGCCGGCGTGCCGGTGGCGTTGATCTCGGCCTCCGGGTAGCCCGCGCAGCCCTCGGCCTTGGTGAAGGTGACGGTGAACTGCTTGCCGGGGTCGCTCTTCGGGGCGAGGGTGAAGGCGCCGCCCGTCGCGGGCTCGACGGTCCAGTCGGCGTCCGGGCTCGGCTTGGTGGCGACGCCGGGCGCGCCGTCCTGCAGGGCGACGAAGGTGCGGTCGGGGCGGTAGAGGAGGTAGGAGCCGAGCGCGGTCGCCTGCATGCGCACGCTCTCCGCACCGGGCAGGCCGGACGCCGCGTAGCAGCCGCCCGCGAACGAGTACTTGGTCTGCGTCTGCGCACGCGCGGACGCAGGCACCATCATCATCGTCGCCAGCGCGACGGCCACCCCGAGCCTCCTCATGCTCCGGTTTATAGCGGGAAACGGAAGGCGCGTGACGTCGCTGACGGCCGCTCCCGGACGTAGAAGCGGTGCGCGTCCGTGCGTGCGTCCCCCGAGGTCAGCTCCAGATAGTCCGCGCCGCGCCCGGCGGCCCACGACCGGGCCGCGTCCAGCAGCGCCTTGCCGAGGCCCTGCGAGCGGCGCTCCGGGTCCACCGCGAGGTCCTCCACCCAGGCGCGCCGCCCGAAGCGGACGGAGACGATGTCGAGGTACACGGTGCAGAATCCGGCGAGGTCGTCGGCGACGAGGACGGTGGAGCGCTCGTCCTCCATGGTGGCGCGGACCCGCTCTGCGGCGACAGCCTCGTCCCAGCCGGCCGCGGGCCCGCCGGGCGGGGCGAAGAGCCAGTCGTAGGCGGCGACGACCGCGGGGATCTCATCGGCGCGGGCGGGGCGGACGCTCATGCCGCGCGGGTCCTCGTCGCGGGGGCGAGCAGCACGGCGAGGTCGGCGGCGAGGCGGGTGGCGTCCGCAGGCTCGAGCGCGGCGATGGTGACGCGCACGCCGGGCGACGCGGCATGGCGGTAGCGCGCGCCCGGGGCCACGGCCCACCCGGCCGCGAGCAGGCCCCCCACCACGTGCTCCTCGTCCTCGACGCCGATCCAGACATTCAACCCGCTCTCGCCCGTCGCCGCGATGCCGTGGGCCGCGAGCGCCGCGATCAGCGCCTCGCGGCGTTGCGCATAGACGGCCGCGGCCGGTGCGTCGTCCGTCCACAGCGCCGCCACCGTGCGCTGCAGCAGCGTCGAGACCCAGCCGGGGCCGAGCGCCTGACGGCCGGTGAGGCGGCGGATCGTGGTGGCGTCGCCGCGGACGGTGGCCACCCGCAGGTCGGGCCCCATCCACTTGGACACGGAGGACACGACGGCCCAGCGCTCGCGGCCGGTGGTGACCGTCCGCAGGGGCGCGCCGGCCACGGGGCCGAGGTGGTCGTCCTCCACCACGAGGACGTCGGGCGCCAGCGCGGCCCGGAGCTCGCGCGCGCGGCGGGCCGACAGGACGGCGCCCGTCGGGTTCTGTCCGCGCGGAGTGAGGACGACGGCGCGGGCGTCGGCCGGGAGGACGTCGGCGCGCAGGCCCTCCGCATCGACCGGTACCGGCAGCGGGACCATCCCGAGGGCGCGGATCACGTCGACGACCGCCGGGAACCCCGGGTCCTCCACGGCGACACCGTCGCCCGGCCCGAGGTGGGCGGCGAGCACGCGCTCGATGCCGTCCAGCCCGCCGTTGACGACGGCGTCGGCGTAGGGCTGCAGCGCAGGGTCCACCGCCGCGGTCCCGTACAGGCGCGGCGCGGGGTCGAGCGTGCGGAGGGCGCGGCGCACGTCGGGCAGCAGCGCCGGGTCGGGGTTGCCGAGCGAGAGGTCGCGCACGCCGGCGGGCAGCGGGCGCACGCGGGCGGGCGCGACCGGCCCCCGGCGGGCCACCTCCACCCCGCTGCGCGGGCGGGAGACGAGGACGCCGCGGCGGCGCAGGTCCGCGTAGGCGCCGGCGACGGTGGTGGGGCTCACGCCAAGCGTCGCGGCCAGGGACCGCACGGACGGGAGGCGGTCGCCCGGCGCGAACGCCCCGCTCCCGACCGACCGTTCCACGGAGGCGGCGATCGCGCGGGATGACGACCCTGTGATACCTTGTGCCGACACAGATGGCTGACTGTACCAGAACAGATAGGAGCCGCGTCCGTCGCGCTCCCGCCCGCGCCGACTACGACCGCGACGTCATCCACGCGATCCTCGACGAGGCGCCCATCTGCCACCTCGGCTTCACGGACGAGAGCGGCCAGCCCTACGTCATCCCCACCATCCACGCGCGGCGCGGGAACGAGCTGCTGCTGCACGGCTCGAGTGCCAGCCGCGCGTTCCGGACGGGCGCGAGTGGCGCGCCGGTGTGCGTCACCGCGACCATCGTCGACGGGATGGTCCTCGCCCGCTCGGCCTTCCACCACTCCATGAACTACCGCTCGGTCGTCGTCCTGGGCACAGCCACGCTCGTCGAGGACAAGACGGCGGCGCTGGAGGCGTTCACGGAGAAGCTCGTGCCCGGCCGCTGGCCCGAGGTCCGGTGGCCGACGCGCCAGGAGCTCAAGGGCACCCTGGTCCTGTCGGTCCCCATCGAGGAGGCGTCGGCGAAGGTCCGCACGGGCGGCCCCGTCGATGACGAGGAGGACCACGCGCTCGACGTCTGGGCCGGCGTCGTCCCCCTCACCCTCAGCGCCGGCGATCCGATCGCCGATACTGAGGGCGATGCGCCTCCGCACGTCCGGTCTTTCGTTGCTCGTCATCGCGCTGATGGCGGGCTGCGGGTCGACGGCTGATCGCGCCGCGCGACCGACGCCCGAGCCGCGCCACTTCACCGCCGCCGCGCCGACGCCGAGCCCGGCGCCCGCGCGCCCCGCCGGCCGCTACCTGACGGCTGCGCTCACGCACCCCGTGCGCCTGTACGAGAAGCGCGGCGGCCGGGTGCTGACGCGCATCAAGCCCAAGACGGAGTTCGGCTCGCAGGCGATCCTCGGCGTGCTGCGCCGGCGCGGCGACTGGCTGCAGGTCGTCGTCTCCCACCTTCCCAACGCCCACCCCGGCTGGATCCGGGTCACGCGCGGGACGTTCCTGCACGCGACGGACATCCAGATCCGCGTCGACCGCTCCGATCGCACCGCCGTCCTGCGCGACGACGGCCGCACCGTGCTGACGTTCCCCGTCGCCGTCGGCCGGCCCGGCAACGAGACGCCGCTCGGGCGCTACGCCGTCACGGACAAGCTCAAGCCCGTCGACGGAACCTCGCCCTACGGCTGCTGCGCGCTCGCGCTGACCGGCCACCAGACGAAGCTCGAGCCCGGCTGGCCGGGCGGCGACCGGCTCGCCATCCACGGGACGCCGGCCACGTGGTCGATCGGCCAGGCCGTGTCGCTCGGATGCATGCGGGCGCCCGAGAAGGCGCTGCGACGGCTGATGCGCCGCGTCCCCCTCGGGGCGCCCGTCGTGATCCGCGCCTAATTCACCGTCAGCTGGCCGCGCATCCCGTCGCCGTAGTGGCCGGGGATGTTGCAGACGAAGACGTACTTGCCGGGCTCGAGGTCGAAGGTCTTCGACGCCGACTTGCCGGCCTCCGTCTCCGCGATCTCGCCCACGGAGCCGTCCTCGCTCACGCGGCCGTCCTTGACCTTCAGCGCGTCAGGGGCCTCGTCCGTCTTGAGGACGACGAACTCGTGCGGCGCCTGTCCCTGGTTGGAGAGGGTGACCTTGACCTTGCCGGCCTTGGCCGTGAGGTCGGTCTGGCTGAACTTGAAGTCGGTCGCCTCCTCCGTGATGCCGGCGCTCGCGCCGCTGGAGGCGCCGGAGGAGGCGCTCTTCTCCTTGTCGCCGCCGCAGCCTGCGAGCACGAGGACGGGGATGGTCAGGGCGAGCAAGCGGTTCATGCCCCTGAAGACGCCAACCGCGCCGGATCCTTCCCGAGCGGCTGGCACACTGGCGCCGTGCCCTCCCTCCGCGACACGATCGACCCCGGCTGGGCGGAGGCGCTCGCCCCCGTGGAGGAGCAGCTCACGGCGCTGGGGCACTTCCTGCGCGCGGAGGTCGCCGCGGGCCGCGGGCACCTGCCGGCCGGGCCGCACATCCTGCGCGCCTTCGAGCGCCCGCTCGCCGACGTCCGCGTCCTCATCGTCGGCCAGGACCCCTACCCCACCCCGGGGCATGCCGTCGGCCTGTCCTTCTCCGTCGCCCCCGACGTCCGCCCGCTGCCCCCGAGCCTGCGCAACATCTTCACCGAGTACGCGTCGGACCTCGGCCATCCGGCGCCGGCCACCGGCGACCTCACTCCGTGGGCGGACCAGGGCGTCCTGTTGCTCAACCGCGCGCTCACCGTCGGCCCCGGACGCCCGAACTCGCATCAGAACCAGGGCTGGGAGACGGTCACGGAACAGGCGATCCGCGCGCTCGCCGCGCGGGGCGGGCCGCTGGTGGCGATCCTCTGGGGGCGCAACGCCCGCAACCTCCGCCCGCTGCTCGGAGACGTGCCCGCCGTCGAGTCCGCCCACCCCAGCCCGCTCTCGGCCTCTAGCGGCTTCTTCGGCTCCAAGCCCTTCTCCCGCGTCAACGCCCTGTTGGCCGAACAGGGCGCCGAGCCGATCGACTGGCGCCTCCCCTGAGGGGTCAGGTCCCGGCACATGACACATGTCAGGTGCCGGGACCTGACCCCTTTAGATCTCGCGGACGTCCGCGCCGTGCTCCTCGAAGGGCACGCGCATGACGTGCGCCCAACCGTCGGCGCGCTCGCGCAGCGCCTGGACGACGGAGCCCGTCGTGTCGTAGGAGGTCCAGACGAGGACGGTCGGGCCGGCGCCGGAGATGGTCGCGCCGAGGGCGCCGAGGCGCTTCGCGTCGGCCACGAGCTGGGACGAGCGCGGGTAGAGGTGGGCGCGGTGGGGCTGGTGAAGGCGGTCGTCGAGGCCGTGGGCGACGAGCGACAGATCGCCCCGGGCGAGGCCGAGCACGAGCTGCGCCGTGCGCCCGACGTTGAAGACCGCATCCTTCATCGGGACGTGCTGCGGCAGCGCGCGGCGCGCCTCCCGGGTCCGGACCGCGTCGTCGGGCACGACGAGGACCGCCTCGAGCCCCTGCGGCACGCCGATGCGCGAGACCTCGCTGTCGACGCAGGCGACGAACCCGCCGTGCAGCGCCGCGGCCACGTTGTCCGGATGGCCCTCGAGCTGGGTGCCGAGCGCGAGGATGTCGGCGTCGAGCTCGAACATCGAGTCGGCCGCGAGCAGGCCGGCGAGGTAGGCGGCGGCGCTGGTGCCCAGGCCGCCCGAGAGCGGGACGTCCGAGCGGATGCGGAACTCGAAGTGGGCGGGGTCGGCGAGCATCGCGAAGCCGCGCACGCACAGGTTGCGGCGGTCGCGCGCGATCTTGAGGTCGGTGACGACCTGGAAGCGCCCCGTCTCCACCACCTCGACCTCGACGTGGAGGGCGAGGGCGGCGGCGAGGACGTCGAAGCCCGGCCCGAGGTTGGCCGAGGTGGCCGGGACGCGGACGAGGCGGCGGCGGTTCAGAAGAGGACCTTCTCCACGGCTGCGGTGGACGCGTCGCAGGGGACGACGGAGCCGGCCTGCGCCAGCGCGGTCTGCGGGTCCTTGAGCCCGTGGCCGGTGAGCACGCAGGCGATCTTGGACGCCCCCTCGGCACCGTGCGCCAGCAGCCCCGCGACGCCGGCGGCCGAGGCCGGCTCGCAGAACACGCCCTCGTGGGCGGCGAGGAAGCGGTAGGCGTCGAGGATCTGCTCGTCCGTGACGGCGCGGATGTCGCCCTGCGAGGCGCTCATCGCCCCCATCGCCTCCTCCCAGCGGGCGGGGTTGCCGATGCGGATGGCGCTCGCCACCGTCTCCGGGTCCTTCACGGGGGCGCCGTGGACGAGCGGGGCGGCGCCGGCGGCCTGGTAGCCGAGCATCCGCGGCGACTCCCCGAGCTCCTGGAAGCCCTTCCAGTAGGCGGTGATGTTGCCGGCGTTGCCGACGGGGATGCACAACGCGTCGATCGGGCCGAGCGTCTCATGGATCTCGAAGGACGCCGTCTTCTGCCCCTCGAGGCGGAACGGGTTGACCGAGTTGACGAGGCCGATCGGGTGGTGCTCGGCGAGCTCGCGGACGATGGTCAGCGCCTGGTCGAAGTTGCCCTGCAGCGCGATCACCTTCGCGCCGTGCATCAGCGCCTGGGCGAGCTTGCCGGTGGCGATCTTGCCCTCCGGGACGATCACGGCGCCGGTGAGGCCGGCGCGGCCGGCGTAGGCGGCGGCGCTCGCGGCGGTGTTGCCGGTGGAGGCGCAGATGACGGCCTTGGCGCCCTCGCGCACGGCGGCGCTCACGGCGCAGGTCATCCCGCGGTCCTTGAAGGAGCCGGTCGGGTTCAGTCCCTCGTACTTCAGCCACACCTCGGCGCCGACGCGCTCCGAGACCCGCTCGGCGAGAATGAGCGGCGTCGACCCCTCGCCCAGGGAGACGACGGGGTCGCCGGGTGCGAACGGCAGCCGGTCGCGGTAGCGCTCGATCAACCCGTACGTCACTAGACGTACTCCTCTTCGATGACCCGGATCGCGTGGGGCTTGGCCTTCACGAAGTCCAGGCGCGAGAGGAGCGACAGCGCCGCGTAGAGCTGCGACTGGCGCACCGGGTGGATCGTCATCACCAGGCGGGCGGACTCGCCGAGCCCGTGCTGGTAGAGCTGCTTGATCGAGCAGCCCTGCATGCCGAGCACCTCGGCGACCTGCGCGAGGACGCCCGGCCGGTCGGCGACCTCCATGCGCACGTAGAAGGCGCTCACGACGTCCTCGACCATCTTCAGCTGCTGCGTCGTCTCCGGCGTGGAGGCCGGCGGGATCATCGCGCTGATGACGTCGCCGAGCACAGCGGTCGCGGTCTGCGGGCCGCCGGCGCCGGGACCGCTCATGGTGATCTCGGTGATCGCCGGCGCCTCGACGGTGACCGCGTTGTACGGGCCGTGGACGCTCGCCAGCGGATGGCCGGAGTACAGGAGCGCCGGGTGCACGCGGACGCTCAGCCCGCCGTCGACGCGCTCCGCCGTCCCGATCAGCTTCAGGCCGAGGCGCAGGTCGCGCGCGAACTGCATGTCCTCCGCCGTGATGTTCTCGATGCCCTCGTAGGGGACGTCGTCGATGGAGACGGGCGTGTCGAAGGCCAGCCGCGCGAGGATCGCCATCTTCGCGGCGGCGTCCTTGCCGTTGACGTCGTCGGACGGGTCGGCCTCCGCGTAGCCGAGCGCCTGCGCGTCGGCGAGGGCGTCCGCGTAGGACATCCCCTTGGCGGCCATCTCCGTGAGGATGTAGTTCGTCGTGCCGTTGACGATGCCGCTGACCCGGTCCACGTGCGAGCCGGCGAGCGACTCCTGGATGACCCGGATGACGGGGACGACGCCGGCGACCGCACCCTCGAAGCGCAGCTGCACGCCGTGCTCGCGAGCGGCGGCCCACAGCTCCTCGCCGTGCGCGGCCAGGAGCTGCTTGTTGGCGGTGACGACGTGCTTGCCGGCCTGCATCGCACGCAGGACGTAGTCGCGGGCGGGCTCGAGGCCGCCCATCAGCTCGACGATCAGGTCGGAGCGCTCGAGGATGTCCTCGAAGGAGCCGGACGACCGCGACAGGGTGCCGACGATCTCGGGGCGCATGCCGGTCAGGTGCTCGACCTGGGCGACACGGGTGGGCAGCAGCTCGGCGAAGGCGCCGCCGACGGTGCCGCGGCCGAGCACCCCGATCTTGAAGGTCTCGTCAGGCGTCACGGGCGGTCAGGTCCTCGTAGGTCTCCCGGCGCACCACGATCCGCGCCTCGCCGTCCTTGACGAAGACGACGGGCGGCCGTGGGATGCCGTTGTAGTTGTTGGCCATCGCGTGGCCGTAGGCGCCGGTGGCGGGCGTCACCAGCACGTCGCCCACCGCCGGGTCGGCGAGCTCGGCGGCGCGCACGAGGACGTCCGTGGACTCGCAGTGCTTGCCGACGATGTCGAACGCGTCGCCGGCCTCCCCCACGCGGTCGGCGAGCACCGCCTGGTAGCGGGCCTCGTAGAGCATGGGGCGCAGGTTGTCGCTCATGCCGCCGTCGACGGCGACGAAGTTCCGCTTGACGTCGGAGACGCTGTAGAGCGTGACGCCCGCGTTGGCGACGAGCGCGCGGCCGGGCTCCAGCAGGAGCGTGATGTCGTCCCCGAACGCCTCGTGGGCGAGCGCCGACGACCGTGCCGACCCACTCGCGCGGGGCGATCGGCGCCTCGTCGGTGTAGGCGACGCCCAGGCCGCCGCCGAGGTCGTAGACCTCGAAGTCGCCCAGCGGCTTGAGGCTCTCCACGGCGGCCGCCCAGGGCGCGGCGTCGAAGAGCTGCGAGCCGAGGTGGAAGTGCAGGCCGACGATGTCCACGGAGGCCGGCGGGTCGGCGAGCAGCGCCGCGGCCTCGTGCGGCAGCAGGCCGAACTTGGAGGTCGTCCCGCCCGTCTGGATGCCCGTGTGGGTGTCGACGTCGACCCCGGGGACGACGCGGATCAGCGCGCGCTGGCCGCGGACGCCGAGGTCGTCGAGCTTCTGCGCGTCGGAGCCGTCGAGGACGATCAGCCCGACGCCCGCATCGACGGCGGCGCGCAGCTCGTCCGACGACTTCGCGTTGCCGTGCAGGACGATCTTCGCGGGATCGAACCCGGCGGCCAGCGCGAGGTGCAGCTCGCCGCCCGACGCCACGTCGACCATCAGCCCCTCCTCGGCGAAGACCCGCAGCGCGGCGGTGCACGGGAAGGCCTTGCGTCGCGTAGACGATCTGCGCCGCGCCGTCGGCGAACTCGCGGGCGCGGGCGCGCAGGTCGTCCTCCGCGACGACGTAGGCGGGCGTGCCGAATTCCCGCGCGAGCTCCACCGCGTCGCAGCCCCCGACGGTCAGCCGCCCGTCCACGACGGAGGAGGCCTGCGGATACACGCTGGAAAGCGTCATCATGCGGCGGCGCACTCTATGTCACGCACCCGCCGCCTCCCCACCCCCGCCGGTCCCGCCGCCCGTGGCTTCCACGGCGACCTCGCGTACACGCTGTGGACCGCCCGAGCGCGAGCCGTGGGGCGGCATGGTGATCATCCACGGCGCCGGCTCCTGCAAGGAGAACCACCACGACATGGCCCGGGCCGCCCGCGCCGCGGGGATGGCCGCCGTCTGCCTCGACCTGCGCGGCCACGGGGAGACCGGCGGGGCGCTCGACGCACGGGTGCTCGACGACATCGCTTCCGTCGGCACGCTGGTGCCGCGGCCGCTGGCGCTGCGGGGTTCGAGCCTCGGCGGCTACCTGGCCATCGCCGCCGCCGAGCGGGCCGGGGCGGGCGCGATCGTCGCCGTCTGCCCCGCCTCCGCCGACGGCCTCGCAGAGCTCTTCCCCGACATGGCCGGCTTCTTCGCCGAGCACGACCTGGGCCTGATCGTCGAGCAGTCGACCACGCCGCTGATGCTCATCCACGCCCAGGGCGACGAGCGCGTGCCCTTCCGCCACTCCGTGATGCTCCACGAGCGCACCGCCGCGCAGACCAAGCGCCTGCTGCTCATGCCGGGCGGCCACCATCGCTCCGTCCAGCACGACGCGGAGCTGCAGGGCGAGTCGCTGCGCTTCGTCCGCAAGGCCTTCGGGGTGCCGAACTAGATCCCGACCTTCCCTGCGCCCGCACGTGGACCCGGCATGACCAACACCATCAAGCGCTTCGGCGCGGCGACGGCCACCACGCTCGCGCTCGCGCTCCCGGCCATGGCGATCGCCGACAAGCCGACCACCAAGCCGGGCAAGGGTCCGAAGACCGAGCAGAAGGCCCACGGCAAGCTGTGCCAGGGCGAGAGCAAGAAGCACGTCAAGGGCGAGAAGGGCACCGCGTTCTCCCGCTGCGTGAAGGCGATGCACAAGGCCGAGCAGGGCGCCTCCCCCAAGGCCGCCTGCAAGGGCCTGAGCAAGAAGCACGTCAAGGGCACCAAGGGCACGCCCTACAGCCGCTGCATCGTCGCCGCGGCCCACGCCAAGGGCGACGACGCCGGCCCGACGGGCCCCACGGGCCCCACCGGCGCGACCTCCTAGGCCGTGGCGGTCCGCGTGCGCGCCAGCCAGACGGCGCCCGCGGCGGCCATGACCAGCGACACCAGCTGCGCGGTGGTGAGTCCGATCACCACCGCGCTGTTGCGCCGCACGAACTCCACGAGGAAGCGCTCGATCCCGGCGCAGAGCAGGTAGAGCGCGAACAGCCGCCCCGGCGCCATGCGATCGCGCAGGTGCCACAGCACCAGCGCGACGAGCCCCATCGTCAGCGACTCGTAGATGGGCGTCGGATGGACCTTGTCGTCCGTCGGGACCACGCCCTTCGGATAGGCCATCGCCCACGGGCCGTCCCATGGCTCCCCGTAGTCGCCGTCGCCGCACACCTGACAGCCGACGCGGCCGCCCGCGTAGCCGAGGGCCAGCGCCGGCGCGGCGAGATCGAACAGCGCGAAGGTGACGAAGTGCTTGCGCGAGGCCCAGGCGAGCACCGCGGCCGCGCCGCCCAGGGCACCGCCGTACCAGACGAGCCCCGACCCGCCGAAGAGCGTCCCGGCGAAGTCGTCGGAGAGGTCGTCGAGGTGGTCGAAGACGTACCAGAGCCGCGCGCCGACCAGGCCGCCCGCCAGGCCCGCGAAGATCATCTCGTAGGCCCAGTCCGGCGGCCGGCCGATCTCCTGCAGGCGCCGGGCGAGCACCATGCCGCAGAGCAGGAACGAGAGGCCGAAGGCGAGGCCGAACGTCTTGATCGACAGCCCGAGGATGTCGATCGAGGGTTCCATCAGTGGTCCCGGCCGTGGCCCCCGGCCGGGTCAGTCGGGATGCCGGCGCCGGCTGGCCAGGACGCAGGACCGAAGGTGTGCCTTTGGCACATCGAGGGACGAGGACGCCGCCAGGCGGTGATCGGCGCCCGACTGGCACGGCTGGGGGTCGCGGTCGGGGCCACTTAGAACGTGATGACGGAGCGGATGCCGTCCTGGTTGTGCATCAGCTCGAAGCCGCGGTTGACCTCGTCGAGGGCGAGCTCGTGGGAGATCAGCGGGGCGACGTCGATGTCGCCGTCGAGCGCGCGCTGCACGAGCACGGGGACCTGGTCGCGGCCCTTGACGCCGCCGAAGGACGAGCCCGCGATGCGGCGGCCCTGGATGAGCCAGCGCGGGATGACGTCGAGCGTCTCCCCCTTGCCGGCCACGCCCGCGACCGTGCACAGGCCCCAGCCCATGCGCGCGGCCTCGACGGCCTGGGCCATGACGGAGACGAGGCCGGTCGCCTCGAAGGTGAAGTCGGCGCCGTAGCCGCCCGTCTCCTCGATGACCCGCGCGACCGTGTGCTCGTCGGCGACCCAGACCTCCGTGGCGCCCTGCCCGGTGGCGAGCGCCAGCCGGTCCTCGCTGAGGTCGACGCAGATGACCCGCTCGGCGCCGCACAGCCGCGCGCCCGCGACCGCGCCGAGGCCGACGAGGCCGGCGCCGAAGACGACGCAGGTCGAGCCCTCCGTGACCTTCGCGGTGTTCATCGCCGCGCCGAGGCCGGTGGACAGGCCGCACGCGAACGGTGCCGCGTGCGTCATCGGCATGTCCGGGTTGATCTTCGCGAGCGCGATCTCCGGCATCACCGTCGCCTCGGCGAAGGTCGAGGTGCCCATGAAGTGGCGGATCGGCTCGCCGTCGCGGGAGAGCCGGGTGGTGTGGTCGGGCAGGTAGCCCTGGTTCTGCTCGGCGCGGATGGCCATGCAGAGGTTCGTCCGGTCGTCGCGGCAGTGGACGCACTCGCCGCACTGGGGCGAGAAGAGCGTGACGACGTGGTCGCCGACCGCGACGCTGGTCACGCCCTCGCCGATCGCCTCCACGATCCCCGCGCCCTCGTGGCCGAGCACGCACGGCGCGTAGCCGGACGGGTCCGCGCCCGAGGCCGTGTACATGTCGGTGTGGCAGACGCCGCAGGCCTCCAGGCGCACGAGCACCTCGCCGGCCTTCGGTCCCTCGAGGTCGACCTCGGTGATGGTGAGCGGCTGGCCGAACTCCTCCAGCACGGCGGCGCGGATCTTCATGCGCCGGAGACTACGCGGGCGACTACAGGTAGCCCATGGGGTCCACCGGAGCCCCGTTGATGCGGGTCTCGAAGTGGACGTGCGGGCCGTAGCAGTGGCCCGTGCAGCCGGAGGAGGCGATGACCTGGCCGCGCGAGACGGACTGGCCGACGTGGACGGCGAGGCTCGTGTTGTGGCCGTAGCACGTGGACAGGGAGCCGCTGTGCTGGATGCAGACGTAGTTGCCGTACCCGCTGACCCAGCCGGCGATCTGGACGTTGCCCGTCTGGGCGGCGTGGACGGGGGTGCCGGACGGGATGGCGATGTCGACGCCCGCGTGCAGGCGGCCCCAGCGCTGGCCGAACGGGGAGACGATGGTGCCGTTGACGGGCCACATCAGGCCGCCGGAACCGGACTTGGGGAGCGGGCCGCCGGTCGGGACGCCGGCCAGGCGCGCCTGGATCTTGGCCTCCTCGGCCTGCAGGACCTTGAGGTCACCCTCCATCGCGTGGCGGTCGTCGCGGATGGACGCCAGCACGGTGTTCTTCTCCGCGCGTGCCGAGGCCAGCGAGTCGCGGCGACCGACGAGGCCACCCTTGATCGAGGCGACCTGGTCACGGCGGGACTGCACGGCGGCGGCGACCTCCGTCGCGTCGTCCTCCAGCGTCGCGAGCTTCGCGGCCGCGGTCTTGGACTCGGCCTTCGCGTCGCGCACCGTGGTGACGATGCGGTTGTCCTGGCGACCGATGCGGCGCGCGAACTCGCCGTTCTCGATCAGCTGCGCGAAGCCGTTGGAGCTCAGCACGACGGAGAGGATGTCCGGCGAGTCGGCCTTGTAGAGCTCGACGAGGCGGTTGGCGAGCTTGGCCCGGCCCGCGGTGAGCTTGGCCTTCAGGCGCGCCAGCCGCGCGCGCTCCGAGCGCAGGTCGTCCTGGATGCCGGACAGCCGCGCGAGCTTGACGTCGAGCTCGCCCTGGAGCTTGGCCTGCTTGGCCTCGAGCCCGGAGATGTCGCCCTCGAGCGAGTTGATGCGCGAGGTGAAGCCGCTGATGTCGGCCGTCAGCACGCCCTCCTTGGCCTTCTTGCCGGAGATGGCGTTCTGCTTCGCCTTGATCTTGTCGGAGAGCGATGCGGCCATGCCGACGCCGGTGAGGGCGAAGAGCGCGACGACCATCGCGGCGAGGAACCTCGTCACGTGGCGCACGGTACGGAAGGGGCTCTTTATCCCTGCTCCTCGCATGAAATCTTGCTTGCAGGATGCCGGGCCACTCAGGGTGTGGCGGGACGGGAGAGATTCCTCCCAGCTGCCGCAAGCGGGATCACCGCTTGGGAGGAACCTCTCCCGACCCGCCCGCCGGACCCCGGGTCGGCGTTGGCGTCGGCGTGGCGCCGGCCATGTCCCGGCGCGAGCGGGGCGGGACGAGGGTCCCCTCTGCCGGTGATCCCGCTTGCGGCAGGCGGAGGGGAACCTCGTTCCGCGACGCGCCACACACGGAGAATCCCGCAAGCCGATTTAGACTTACCTCACGTAAGCACCTATCCTGAGAATGAGCAATGCAAAAGCTCTCTGGATTCGGTCGCGACACAGGTCTTCAGGTCCGCATGGCCACGGTCATGTTCCTGCTCGGCCTGGTCTATGTGGTCTTCGTCGGTGCCCTGCTGCAGGCGGGTGTCGGGGCGGGGATCGTCATCGTCATCGCCGGTGGCCTGGCGTTGCTGCAGCTGTTCGCGTCGGACAAGATGGCGCTCGGCCGCGATGGGTGCCCACGAGGTCTCCCCGCAGGAGGCGCCGGAGCTCCACGCGATGATCGAGCGCCTCTGCGTGCAGGCCGATCTGCCCAAGCCGAAGATCGCCGTCGCCAACACGCGCATGCCCAACGCCTTCGCGCTCGGCCGCTCGCCCAAGTCGGCGACCGTCTGCGCCACGACGGGCATCATGGAGATGCTGACCCCGCAGGAGCTCGAGGGCGTCATGGCCCACGAGCTCACCCATGTCGCCAACCGCGACGTGATGGTGATGACGCTGGCCGCCTTCTTCGCCACCATCGCCGCCTACATCGTCCAGTTCGGCGCCTACTTCGGCGGCGGGATGGGCGGCGGCTACTCCGACGGTGACGGCGACGACAACATGGGCTTCATCGCCGTCTTCTTCATCTCCATCGCCGTCTACGCGGTCTCCTTCGTGCTGATGCGGATGCTCTCGCGCTACCGCGAGTTCGCCGCCGATCGCGGCGCCGCGATCATCACCGGCCGCCCGAGCGCGCTGGCCTCCGCCCTGATGAAGATCTCCTCGGGCATGCACAACATCCCGCAGAAGGACCTCCGCTCGACGGAGCAGCTGGCCGCGTTCTACATCTTCCCCCCCGGCATCGGCAAGGGCCTCGGCGAGCTGTTCGCGACCCACCCGTCGATGGAGAAGCGCATCGCCGCCCTCTCCCGCCTCGAGGGTCAGCTCCAGTCGGGCCGCTGAACTAGCCGAAGGTGAGGATCCGGACCGGCAGGTCCTCCACGGCCTGCATCGTCGTCGCGGTGAAGTTGCACACGCCGATGACGACCGTCCCATCGGAGGAGACGCGTCGTGGGTTCACGACGATGCCATCGGGCAGGTCCGCCCGCGTCGTGAACTGCAGCGCCTGACCCTGCTTCGCTCCTTCCACGGCGATCTCCACGTCGCGGCAGCGGCCGCTGGCCACGAATCCGGTGCTGAAGCCGATCGTCCCGGAGAAGTCCGCGCCCGCCGTCACCGGTCCGGCCGGGCCGGTCGGGCCGATGGGGCCGGGCTCGCCCTGGGCGCCGGTGTCGCCCTTCACGCCGGGCTCACCCTTCGGCCCGGCGGCTCCGGTCGCGCCGCGGAGTGCGACGACCGTCCCCCGGCTGAGGTCACGCGTGCGGATGGTGCGGTCCTTGATCGCCTTCGAGGTCACCGAGCCTCGCTTGAGCTTCGACACGGCGCGGGCGGCGAGGCTGTCGCCGCCGAGGGCGACGAAGAGGGCGACGCCGGACATGCCCACGGCGAGGTTCAGGCGGAGGTCGCGCTTCATCGGCGGACGGTACCGCCGTCCTGCATGATGCGCGAATGACCGACCCGCCGGACCGGGTGGCCGACGCCGTCCTCGACGACCTCCGCCGCCGGCTGCGCGCCACCCGCCCCTCCGTCCTCCCCGCCGGGGTCGGCTGGGATCGCGGGACGGACGCGGACCACCTCGCCGAGCTGGTCGTCCCACTGGGCGGACGGCTACGACTGGCGACCGCACGAGGACCGGATCCGCGCGCTGCCGTGGATGGCGACCGGCCCGACCCGCTCGATCGTGCGAAGCGGCGGCGACCGGGCGGTCGTCCTGCTGCACGGCTGGCCGGACTCCGTGCTGCGCTTCGAGCGCGCGCTGCCGCTGCTGGCGGACGTCGACGTCGTGGTGCCGGCGCTGCCGGGCTACCCCTTCTCGGACGCCCCGGGCATGTCGACGACGGCGATGGCGGACGTGGTCGCAGAGCTGATGGCCGGACTCGGGTACGACCGCTATGTCGTCTCGGGCGGGGACATCGGCTCGGCCGTCGGGGCCGCGCTGGCGTCACGACACCCCGAGCGCGTCGCCGCCCTGCACCTCACGGACGTCCCCTTCAGCCACAGCCGCGAGGTCGACCGCGACGCGCTCACGCAGCCCGAGCGCGACTACCTGACCACGGCTCGCCGCTGGCAGCGCGCGGAGGGCGGCTACATGCACGAGCAGTCCACGAAGCCGCACACGCTCGCGCCCGGGCTGGCCGACTCGCCCGCCGGGCTGCTGGCCTGGATCGTCGAGAAGCTGCGCGCCTGGTCGGACGACTACGCGGCGTCGTTCTCCCGCGACGAGGTCCTGACCTGGGTCACCGCCTATTGGGTCACGAACACGATCGGCTCGTCCTTCTCCCCGTACTTCGAGCCGCGCGCGCCGCTCGGCCGCATCGACGTCCCGACCGTCGTCACCCTCTTCCCGGCCGACATCACGACGGCGCCGCGGGAGTACGCGGAGCGCTTCTACGACCTGCGGTCCTACGCGGTGCAGCCCGACGGCGGGCACTTCGGCGCGTGGGAGCGCCCGGAGGCGTACGTTTCCGGTGTGCACACAGCTCTGGAACTGGCATGAAGCTCTACGTCTGCTACGGCTTCATGAAGAACGTGCGGACCACCGGCCGCCCCGGCGGGCACCCGTGCGGCAACGCCCTGCACGCCCTGCGCGAGGCCGGCTACGCGCCGGAGGTGGAGCCCGTCGGCGGCCTCGGCCTCCCCGGCCTGAACCGGACGAAGGGGCGCGCCAAGGTCGAGGAGATCTCGGGCCAGCGCGTCGTCCCCGTGCTCGTCACGGACGACGGCGAGACGATCACCGAGTCCAAGCAGATCGTCGCGTGGGCGCAGGCCCACCCCGCCTCAGCCTGAGCCGGCGAACGCCTCCCGCGCCAGCATCGCCGCCCCGAGCGCGGACCCCTCGCGGACGCCCGTGTAGCTGACCTCGACGCCGAGGGCCTCGGCGAGGATGTCCTTCCACAGCTCCGAGCGGACGAAGCCGCCCGTGGCGCGGACCTCGCGGACCTCGTAGCCCGCGTGCTCCAATGAGTCCAGCACGAGCCGCAGCTGATGGCAGACGCCCTCGAGCGCCGCGCGGACGAAGTGACCGCGGCCGTGCTCGGCGGTGACGTTCTCGTAGCTGCCGCGCAGCCGCGCGTCCCAGTGCGGGGCGCGCTCCGAGCGCAGGTAGGGCTGCATGACGAGGCCGTCGCTGCCGGCCGGGACCTCGGCGGCTGCGGCGAGCAGCGTCCTCGATCGTCGTCGCCGAACAGGTCGCTCAGCCACTCGAGGACGTTGCCGCCGTTGTTGATCGCCCCGCCGACGACCCAGCGGCCGGGGGTCAGGGCGTAGCAGAAGGTCTGCTCCGTCACGCGCGCCTCCTCGACCGTGACGCGCAGGGCGCCGCTCGTGCCGATGGAGCACGCCGCGATGCCCGGCTGTGTGGCCCCCAGCCCGAGGTTGGCCAGCGGCCCGTCCCCCGCGCCGATGACGACGTCCCCGAAGCGCTCCGTGGTGGGGACGAGGCGCGGCAGCTGCTCGGCGGTGATCCGGGCGACGTCCAGTGCCCCCTCGTCCCAGTCGAGCGTCTCCAGCGCCATCAGCCCCGTGCCGGAGGCGACGGAGTGGTCCATCACCCACTCGCCGGTCAACCGGTGCATGACGAGCTCCTTGAGCCCGACCCAGCGGTGCGCCGTGACGCCCTCGTCGGCGAACCACGCGAGCTTGGCCAGCGGCGACATCGGGTGGATGGGGGTGCCCGTGCGCGCGTGCAGCTCCGGGTGGTCGCGCCTGATGCGCTCCGCCTGCTCGAGGGCGTGGAGGTCGGACCACTTCAGCAGCGGCGTGCACGGGCGGTCGCGCGCGTCGAGGCCGACGATGGAGTGCATGGCGCTCGAGAGGCCGACGCGACCGTCCGGGACGAGGTCGAGGGCGGCGGCGACGATCGCCTCGACCGTCGCCTCCGGCCCGTACTCGTGCTCGCGGCGGTCGGACATCTCCCCGGCGTCGTCGAAGGCGGCGACCTTCACCGACGTCGTCCCGATGTCCAGCCCGTAGGTCACACGACCAGGCTCAGCACGAGCACCCCCGCGAACCCGACGACGGAGATGATCGTCTCCATCACCGACCACGTCTTGATGGTGTCGATGACGCTCATCCCGAAGTACTGGTTGATGAGCCAGAAGCCGGCGTCGTTGACGTGGGAGAAGAAGAGCGAGCCGGTGCCGACGGCGAGCGCCAGCAGCTCCGGCGAGACGTCGCCCGCCAGCCCCGTGACGATGCCCGCCGTGGTGATGGTGGCGACGGTGGCCGACCCCGTGGCCAGGCGGATCATGACCGCGACGCCCCAGGCCACGATCAGCGGGGAGACCGAGGTGTTCTCGACGCCCTTGGCGATCGCGTCGGAGATGCCGGCGTCCGACAGCACGCCCTTGAAGCCGCCGCCCGCGCCGATGATGATCAGGATGGAGGCGGCGGGCGCCAGCGATGCGCCCATGAGGTCGGAGATCCGCTGGCGGTCGAAGCCGCGCCGCAGGCCGAAGGTCACCATCGCGACGAGCACGCCGATCAGCAGCGCCACGACCGGGTCGCCGACGAAGTCGCCCACCTTGCGCACCGTGTCCTTCTCGTCCCAGATGACGTCGATCAGCGTCCGCACGAGCATGATCGCGACGGGCAGCAGGACGGTGAAGAGCGTGACGCCGAAGGACGGCGGGTCGTCGGCCTCCGATTCGGCGGCGAGCTGCTCGCGGAGGTTGGCGGGCGGGTCGGCGTGCGCCCAGTGGGTGGCGAAGCGGGCGAAGACCGGGCCGGCGACGATCACCGTCGGCACCGCGATGATCAGGCCGTAGACGATGGTCAGGCCGAGGTTGGCGTCCAGCGTCGAGATGGCTGCCAGCGGGCCGGGGTGCGGCGGGACGAGGCCGTGGAGGACCGAGAGACCGGCCAGCGCCGGGATGCCCACCAGCAGGTAGACGTTCCCGCCCTGGTCGCCCCGCTGCTCCTTGACCCGCTCGGCCACGACGAAGATCAGCGGGATCAGCAGCACCACGCCGATCTCGAAGAACAGCGGGATGCCGACGATCATCGCGATGAGCGCCATGGACCACGGGATGCGATCGGGTCCGGATCGGCTGAGGACGGTGTCGGCGATCTGCTTCGCGCCGCCGCTGTCGGCCAGCAGCTTGCCCAGCATCGTGCCCAGCGCGACGAGGACGCCGACCTGGCCCAGCGTGTCCCCCACGCCGCCCTCGTAGGACTCGAGCACCTTGTCGACGCCGATCCCGGCGGCGAGCCCCATGAACAGCGCGCCGATGGTCAGCGCGATGAAGGGATGGACCTTCCCCCACGCCACCATCAGGACGACCAGGAGGATCGCGAGGACCGCGTAGACGATCAGCAGGGTGTCATGGCCCGTCCACATATCCTCAGGGGATGGGATTCCTCGACGTCCTCCGCGGCAAACGCGAGCTCCGCAAGCCTTCGGAGGACCGGCTCTTCGCGATGAGCACCGCCGTGATCACGATGCAGGAGCAGGGGCTCACCCCGACGGGCAAGGCGGCCATCGTCTTCCAGCCCCTGGGCACTGCGGACTTCGACTCGATCGTCACCGAGATGACCGAGCTGCTGCACGCCACGGGTGAGGAGAACGACACGACGATCGAGACGAAGGACGACTCGTTCGGCTACCGCTTCATGATCGTCGCCGACGACGACTTCGACGACCTCGTCGTCGGCCTGAACGCCGTCAACGGCGCCATCCGCGACGGCGGCTACGGCGACCGCGTCCTCTGCGCGCTGTTCCCCTTCAAGGACGCGCAGGGTCGCGACGTGCACTTCATCTACAACGTCAAGCGGGCGACGTTCTACCCCTTCGTGCCCGCCGGCGGCACGCAGCAGCGCGACAACGCGCGCGAGCTGCAGCTCAAGGCCCAGCTGGAAAAGGACCTCCCCTTCGAGGAGGACCTCTCCCGCTGGTTCCCGCTCTGGGACGTCCCGCTCTAGTCGGGGATCAGCCCTTCGCCGGTGAACTCCGACTGAGCCTCGGCGAAGGTCGTGTCGGGCGGCGGGAGGATGATGTCGGACTCCTCGAGGTCGTCGCCGTCGAGCAGCGTGCCCTCCTCGCGGACGAAGTCCAGCATCGACGCGAAGAGCTCCTGGAAGCGCTCCTCGTCGTGGGCCTCGGCCGCCTCCACCGCCTCGTTGTCGAGCTCGTTGAGCCGCTCGAGCGCGGTCTCGGCGAGGCGGTACTGGTTCTCCGTGGCGATCCGGACGATCATGCCGTGCCCTCTTCCGTCTTCTGCTCGAGGGCCGGGGCGGGCTCGGCGGAGCCGGTGCCCAGCTCGGCCTTCATGCGCGGCCAGCTCGTCGTCGACGGCGGCGCCCGAGCTGAGCTGGGCGAGCTGCTTGTCGATGTCGTCCTGACCGTCGCCGAGCGACAGCGTGTCGTCGAACGCGCCGGCGGCCTCGAGCTCGTCCATCGCGCCCGCGCGGGCGCGCATGTTCTCCGTCTTGTCCTGCGCGCGCTGCATGGCCAGGCCGACGTCGGCCATCTCCTCGCCGACGCCGGACGCGGCCTCGGAGATCTTCACGGAGGCCTCCGCGGCGGAGTACTGCGCCTTGATGACCTCCTTCTTGGTGCGGAACTGCTCGAGCTTGGTCGCGAGCTTCTGCTGCTTGTCGATGAGCGACTGCTGCTGGGCCTCGAGCTCCTGGACCTGGGCGTCGAGCGACTGCAGCTCCGTCTGGGCGAAGGTCTTGCGCTCGAGGGCCGTGCGGGCGAGGTCCTCGCGGCCCTGGCTGAGCGCCTGGCGGGCCTGCTGGTCGAGCTTGGGCAGCGACTTCTGGATCTTGTCCGCCTGCAGCTGCAGCCGCTTCTTGGCGGTGACGACGTCGGCGATGCCCTTCTTGACCTGCTGGAGCATCTCCATCTGCTTCTGGTAGGAGTAGTCCAGCGTCTCGCCCGGATCCTCCGCCTTGTCGAGCATCCGCGAGATCTTCGCCTTGATGACTGTGGACATCCGTCCTGTGACTCCGGGCACTGGGGGCTCCTCCTACATCGCCGTCAAACTGTTGACTGGAGGGTACCCATGGACCTCAAGCCCGTCTCAGCCAGCCACTCCGTCCTCGTCCACTGGATGGGCGTCGCCGACATCAACAGCGCCGGGTTCGTCCACGGCGGCACGGTGATGAAGCTCTGCGACGAGGTCGCCGGCCTCGCCGCGATCCGCCACTCCCAGCAGCGGGTGGTCACCGGCGGCGTGGACCGGATGACGTTCGTGGAGCCGATCGAGCAGGGTGAGCTGGTCACCTTCACCGCGTCCGTGAACGCCGTGTGGCGGACGTCGATGGAGGTCGGCGTCCGGGTGACGGCGGAGAAGCCGCGCTCCGGAGACGGCCCACGCCACACCAACACGGCCTATTTCACGATGGTCGCCCTGGGCGACGACGGCCGCCCGACCGCGGTCCCGCCGCTCCGGACGGAGAGCGACGAGGAGCAGCGGCGCGAGCGCGAGGCGCAGACGCGGCGCGCCAACCGCCTGGAGGAGCGGAAGGCGCTGCGGGCTGACTAGAAGTTCAGCGGGTGGCGGCGGACGAAGCCGCGGCCGCCGCGGAGGTTCTTGCGCCAGCGCGGGCCCTTGCCCGACGAGCGCTTCTCACCGGCGGCGCTGGTGTCCAGGCGCAGGCCGGCGATCTTCATCCAGGCGTGGCCGCCGTTGGCGTACACGGTGATCCACTTGCCGGTGCCCTTCTTCTCCCAGCTCATGAAGGAGCCGGAGTCCAGCGGGGCGTCCAGCAGGCCGCCGCCGTGGAGCGCGTAGGAGACGGTGCCCGAGCAGTCGTAGCCCGAACCGGCGAAGGTGCGGTTGTGCCCGCCGCCGTAGACGTAGGGCTTGCCGACGATCTCGTTGGCGGCGAAGATGGCGTTCTGCACCTCGACGGGGGCGTCGGCCGGCGCGGCGGCGAGGCCGTTCTTCATGCGCTTGGCGACGGTGCCGGCGACGAAGACGCGCGCGGGCGCAGCGGGGTCGACGCCGTAGACGGAGCCACCCGTGCCCTCCGTGCTGGCCTTCACCTGCGATCCGCCCGTGGCGGAGGTTTGGGCCGACGCGGCGCCAGGTAGCGCAACGGCGAACGACATGGACATCAACAGCAGGGTGCGTCCCCGCATAACGACCGAACCTCTTTCTTTGGCCTGCGGGGTTAGCTGACGGACTACCGCGGAAAGAGCCGCGGTCCACCCGGGTTTCGGATGGTTCGCCCCAACTGATTGGTTCCCCCGTCCCCCGGCTTCTTGCCAGGGGTTCGGCTTGTTCTGAACTGCAACTCCGATTGCAAAGCTAGCAGCCGGTGTACCGGTTGTTTCGGCACGTGCGTATACGGACCTTTAGCCCGGCGGTTACATTCGGCCGGATGCGCGCCGTCCCCATCGTCGTCCTCGCGGCCGTCCTGGCGGGCTGCGGCGGCAAGAAGTCCGACGACGGCTCGCGGGGCATCTCGCAACCCAGGCAACCGGCGCTCGGACGTCCCGCCGAGGCCAAGGAGGCCGCCACGGACCTGGGGTTCCCGGGCTTCGCCACCAAGAACACCACGCGCGTGGGCGGGGCGGATCCGGTGGCCGACGCGGCCGGTGTCGGACAGGCCGTCTACCCCGGCCGGGCGACCGACTCGCGGCCGGGTTCCGTGACCATCGTCGACGCGGCCGACTTCCAGGCCGCCGTGTCCGCGGCCCAGCTGATGGCGGCGCCCCTGCGCTCCCCCGTCCTCTACTCGCAGGACGGCGAGCTGCCGCAGGCGTCCGAGGACGCGCTCGAGGCGATGCGCCCGGCCGGCGCCGAGAAGGCCGGCAAGGCGCAGGTCATCCGCGTGGGCGACAACGCCGGCAAGCCGTCCGGCCTGCGCTCCACCGACATCGGCGGGACGAAGCCGGCCGTGCTGGCGAAGGCCATCGACCGGGTCGCCACGGCGGCCGCCGGCCGCCAGTCGCAGGCGGTCATCGTCGCCGGCGGCAAGGAGCCCGCGTACGCGATGCCCGCCGCCGCGCTGTCGGCGAAGAGCGGCGCCCCCGTCCTGTGGGTGGACGGCGACACGGTCCCGGGCGCGACGCGCGAGGCGATCAAGGCGCGCAAGAAGCCGCGCATCTACGTGATCGGGCCCGACAAGGCGGTCTCGGCGAAGGCCGTCAAGGCACTCGGCAAGCTCGGCCCCGTCGAGCGCATCAGCGGCGCCGACCCCGTCGCCAACGCCATCGCCGTCGCCCGCTACTCCGACGGCGCCTTCGGCTGGAACGTCGTCGACCCCGGCCACGGCCTCGTCTTCGCCGCCGCCGACCGCACGGGCGAGGCGGCCGCCGCCGTCGCGCTGTCCGGGACCGGCACGTACGGGCCGCTGCTGCTCGTCGACGACGCCGAGGTCCTCCCCAAGGCGGTGGAGAGCTACCTCCTGGACATCCAGCCCGGCTACGACAAGGACCCCGTCCGCGGCGTCTACAACCACGCGTGGCTGCTGGGCGACGAGGACGCCATCTCCGTCGACGTCCAGGCGCGCATCGACTCGCTGCATGGAGATCCAGCCCGTCACCGGCTAGGTACGGAGGGGTAGTCTCGCCGCATGGCCGAAGCGGAACAGCCCCGGCGCCAGGCGCCCGAGTTCAAGGTGAGCGTCGACGACATCCGTCAGCTCATGGGCGCGTCGACGCCGCACTTCGCGCTGCAGCTGCGCAATCGCATCGCCAAGCTCGTCCGTGACCTGCCCGACGACGATCCCGCCCGGCGGCTCGGCCTGCAGGAGATCGCGCGGCTCGAGCGCCTCGGCTTCACGGGCGAGACCCGCGGCGAGTACGGCCAGGACGGCGAGGTCACCCTGCGCTCCAACAGCCCCGATGAGCAGACCCGGAAGGTCCCGGGCGCGCGCTCACCGCTCGGCGGCCACATCAAGGCGTGACGCGACCGCGGGGACCAGGCTTCCCTGCACCGTCACGTTGATCGCCACCACCACGAACACGACGCCGTAGAGCGCCTCCGCCCCCGGCACCTCGCCGAGGATGGCGAACGCGCCGAGCAGGATCGGGACGGCGCCCTTGAGGCCGCTCCAGGCCATGAACATCCGTTCGTTGCGGCTCAGCCGGGACCGGACCAGGGTGAGGCCGACCGCAGCGGGGCGGGCGACGAACGCGATCACCGCCGCGAGCACGAGCCCGTCGATCCAGATGTCGCCCGCGAGGTCGGTGATGCGGATGGTCAGCCCGAGCGCGACGAACACGACGATCTCGGAGACGCCCGCGATGGAGTGGTAGGCGCCGCGCTCGGCGATGTCCTCCGTATCGCCGACCATCAGGCCCGCGATGAACACGGCGAGGAAGCCCGAGCCGCCGACCAGGCCGGCCACTCCGTAGAGGACCCCGGCGAGCAGGAGCGCGACCACCGCACCGGCGGGATGGGCGGCGCGGATCGCGCGGGCGCCGACGACGCCCAGCACGGCGCCGAGCCCCATCTCCTTGACGAACTCCACGAGCACGACGCTCAGGGACGCGTCGGCGTGGGTGGCGAGCTCGATCATCCCGATCATCAGCGCGATGCCCGCGGGGTCGTTGAAGCCCGCCTCGCCCTCCAGGATGGTGCCGCTGCGGCCCTTGAGCGAGCGCCCGCCGAGCACGGAGAACATGACGGCGGGGTCCGTCGGGGCGAGCGCGGCGCCGAGCACGCCGGCGATCTTCCACTCGTAGCCGAGCAGGTAGTGCGCGCCCGCCGCGATGATCGCGGCGGTCGCGAAGGTCCCGAGGACGCCGATGGAGAGGACGGAGCCGGCGCTCGCGCGCAGCTGCCGCCAGCCGATGTCCATCCCCCCGTTGAAGAGGATCACGATCAGCGCGACGACGGCGATGCGCTCGACGTCGCGGATCGAGAACGCGTCCCGCAGGTCGGGGAAGAGGTCTGACGCGAGGGCGGCGGCCACCAGCAGGATGATCGGCGCCGGCAGCGGGATGCGGTCGGAGAAGCGCGTGGCCGCGACCGCGACGAACAGCCCGCCGGCGACGAGGAGGACGATGAGGGCGAAGTCGGGGATCTCGGACATGGCGACGTGAGCGCCGACCAGTCTTCCCGGCTCACCTGACGGCACCGTGGGGAGCCGTCGGGGGGCGACGGTAGCGTGCGAGCGATGCGCGCCGGCATCTTCCTCGCCTACTGGCCGTGGTTCGCCTTCGAGGAGCAGGTCGCGCTCGCGCGGGCCGCCGACGAGGGCGGGCTGGACTCCGTGTGGATCGCGGAGGCGTGGGGTCAGGACGCGGTGTCCGTGTGCGGCTACCTGGCGTCCGTGACCGAGCGGGTGGCGATCGGGACCGCGCTGATGCAGATCCCGGCGCGGCCGCCCGCGGCGACCGCGATGGCCGCCGCCACGATCGACGTGATGAGCGGCGGGCGCTTCCGCCTCGGCCTCGGCGTCTCCGGGCCGCAGGTGTCCGAGGGCTGGTACGGGACGCCGTTCGCGCGGCCCGTCTCGCGCACGCGGGAGTACGTGGAGATCGTCCGCAAGGCGCTGGCCGGGGAGAAGCTCGAGTACGCGGGCCGCGAGTTCACCCTGCCCCTGCCGGACGGCTTGGGCAAGCCGCTGCGCCTGCTGGCCACGCCGATCCAGCGACCGATCCCGATCTACCTGGGCGCGATCGGCCCGAAGGCGGTCGCGCAGGTCGCCGCGATCGGGGACGGCTGGCTGCCGTTCCTGGTCGACCCGGAGGACCCCGGGCCGCTGCTGGACCCGTTCGACGAGGCGTTGAAGGCCTCCGGGCGGGACCGGGCCGACGTGGACGTGGCCGCCGCGGTCCCCGTCGGGCTGTCCGAGGACATCGACGAGGCGCGCGCGGCAGTGAAGCCGCATCCTCGCCTTCTACCTGGGCGCGATGGGCGCGAAGGACAAGAACTTCTACGTCGAGCTCGCCGACCGGGCCGGCTTCGGCGACGAGGCGCGGCGGGTGCAGGAGCTGTGGATGGGGCGCGACCAAGCCGGCGCGCTGGCGGCGGTGCCGGACGCGCTGGTGGACCGCATGGCCATCGCCGCGACACCGAAGACGCTCGACGACCGCCTCGCCGCCTACGACGCGGCGGGGGTGGACACCCTCGTCTGCGTCCCCTGCGGGCCGGACCGGCCGCGCATCGTCGAGACGCTGTCGGACGCGTTCGCGAATGGCTGAGCGGCCCGCGGGCATCGAGGGCGTCACCCTCTCCGGCCCGTTCCCGGCCGGCGCCTACGCCGCCGCGCTGCGCGACCGCCTGCGGGCCTTCGAGCGCGTGCAGGTCTTCGGCGAGGTGGTCGGCTTCAAGCGCGGCCGGGCGCGCGTCTACTGGGAGCTGCGCGACGCCACGGGCGCGCTGCCGTGCTCCATGTGGGCCGACGACTGGGACGGGCTCGGCCTGCCGCCGCTCTCCGACGGCGCGCGCGTCGTGGCCGCCGGCGGCTGCGACTTCTACCCGGGCTCGCGCACCTCGTCCCCGCACTTCACCTTCTCCGTCGGGACCGTCCGGCTCGCCGGCGAAGGGCGACCTGCTCGCCCAGCTCGCCGAGCTGCGCCGCCGCCTGGCCGCCGAGGGCCTCTTCGAGCCGCAGAAGCGCCTCCCCCGTCCCTCCCTGCCGCGCTGCATCGGCGTCGTCACCGGCGAGCACGGCAAGGCGCGCGACGACGTCCTCGCCGGCCTGCGCCGCCGCGGCTGGTCCGGGCGCGTGGTGTGGGCGTTCGCACCCGTGCAGGACCGCCACGCCGCCGGTGCGGTCACCCGTGCGCTGCAGGACCTCGCCGCGCACCCGGAGATCGAGACGATCGTCGTCGCCCGCGGCGGCGGCTCGCTGATGGACCTGTTCGCCTTCTGCGACGAGACGCTGTGCCGCACCGTCTCGCTGCTGCGCGTGCCCGTGATCGCCAGCGTCGGCCACCACACCGACCGCACGCTCATCGACGACGTCGCCGCCGTTTCCTGCTCCACCCCGACCCACGCGGCCGAGGCGGCCGTGCCCGTCCACTGCGGCGAGGCCCGCGAACGCCTGCACGGGCTCGGCGCGCGCTTGGAGACCCACGGCCGCCGGGCGATCCTGGAGCGCGCCCGCCACCTGGCCCGGCTCTCGCGCGCGCCCGGCCGCCCACCTCGACCGCCACCGCGCCCGCCTGCACCAGCAGCTGCGCGAGATCCGCGCGTCGGCGCAGCGCGGCGTCGAGCGCGGCGAGCGGGACGTCCTCACCCGGGCGACCGTGCTGCAGCGCAAGGCGGACGCGACCCAGCTCGCCGTGTCGCGCGGCACGGGGCTCGAGCGCCTGCGCCTGGCCCTCGACGCCCACGACCCGCAGCGGACGCTGGAGCGCGGCTACGCCCTCGTGGAGGGGCCGGACGGCGAGCCCGTCGTGTCCGCCGAGGCGGCGCGTACTCTCGATCGCATGACGCTGCGCCTCCACGACGGCACGTGGACGTGAAGCGATGAGCATCGAAGCCACCGCCCAGACCTACGAGTCCGCCACCGCGCGGATCGAGGCGATCATCCGGCGCCTGGATTCCGGGGACGCCGGCCTGCGCGAGACGCTCGAGCTCTGCAAGGAGGGCCGCGGGCTCGTCGAGTTCTGCGCCGCCGAGCTCGAGGCGGTCGGCGCCGGCCTGGAGGAGCTCCGCCTCGACGAGCTGGTCACCCGCCTTGAAGCGGGTCGTTGACCTCACCCAGCCGCTCGGGCCCGACGTCCAGCCCTGGCCCGGCTCGCCGCCACTGACGGCGACCGTCGAGGCCGACTACGAGCGGGACGGCCTGTACGCGCGCAACCTGTCGCTGCCCGAGCACCTCGGCACCCACGTCGACGCCCCCGCGCACTTCAACGCCGACGGGTTCACGCTCGCGCAGCTCCCCGCCGACCGCCTGATCGCTCCGGCCGCCGTCCTCCACGTCCAGACGGAGGATCCCGGCTTCCTCATCACCGCGGCCCACCTCGAGGCGCACGAATCCGAGCACGGCCGCCTGGAGCCCGGCACGGTGATCCTGGCCGCCACCGGCTGGGACCGCTACGTCGCCGACCGCGAGCGCTACCTGGGCGATCCGCTGGCCTTCCCCGGCTACGCGGAGGACGCGGCCGTGTTCGCGTCCGACCGCGGCGCCGTCGGCCTGGGCATCGACACGCTCGGCGTCGATCCGGGCTCTTCGACCACGTACCCGGTGCACCACCACACCTCGGCGCACGGCCTCTTCCACATCGAGGGGCTCGTCAACCTCGGCGCGCTGCCGCCGCGCGGCGCGACGGTCTTCGTGGGCGTGCCGCCGCTGGTGGCCGGCTCGGGCATGACCGCCCGGGTCCTCGCCCTGCTCTAGGCGGGGTCGTCGCCCTGCTGCTCTTTGAAGAGCTTGGCGATCTCGTCGAGGCCGCGGATCTTCGGCCCGGTGAAGCCACCACCGAACTCGCCCCCGCGGGCGCCGCCCTCCTCGCGCGCCCGGCGGCGCTTCTCGTCGCGGCTGCTTGTCCTCCTCGGCCTTCTGACGGCGGCGGGCGTTGCGCGACTCGCGGTCGAGCAGGTCGCGCTTGGGGAGGATGACCTCCGCGGCGACCTCGACGTCGAGGGAGGCGATGACCTCGGCGGCCAGGGCCTGGCCGAGCGCCTCGGAGACGGCGTCGTCGGAGTCGGGCTTGCGGCGGGCGCGGCGGGCCGTGTGCACGGCGCGGGCCAGCGACTTGCCGGCGAAGGCGGACACGGGGCGGCGCGCGCCCTTGCGGTACTCGCGGACGCCCTCGATGGTCTCGTCGCGCACGTCGTCCGGCAGCACGCGGAACAGGTCCTTGAGGCCGTCGGGCCCGACGTCCGTCGGACACCATCGCGGCGGCGGCGCGCAGCTCGGGCCAGGGCAGCGGGTCGCGCGGCCGGGGCGGGCGCTTGGGGCGCGGCTTGGGCGGGGCCGGCGGCGGGGGCGGCTTGATCGGCTCGAAGCCGAGGATCTTCGGCCCCGGGCCGTCGGCGACGATGCCCGGCGGCAGGCCGGGCGCCGCGCCGTCGGGCGTGGGGACGTCGGCCTCCGTGGCCGCCTCCGGCGACTGGTCGGGCTCGGCCTCCGGAGCGGCCTCCGGGGCAGCCTCGGGCACCACGCCGTCAGGCGTGGGGACAGTCCTCCGGAGCGAGGTCCGGGGGTTCCTCCGTGGCAGTGGAGTTCGGTGGCCGGTCGTCGGTCACTGACCACAGTGTGCCAGCCTGTGAACGAGGGCGCAGTCAGACGGGTAGGAAAGACACGATGCTGCTGCATATGGACGGGAACGGCGTGGTCTGCATCGGTCAGGCTGCGCACTCATGGATCTCCGGGCAGCTCGCCCGCGAGTGGGGCAACGACGCCTTCCCGCGCCCCGAGCCGCTGGCCGAGCTGTGCCTCGGCGCCGAGCAGCACGACATCGGCATGGCCGAGTGGGACCGGCGGCCGGAGCTCGATCCGGAGACCGGCTACCCCATGGGGTTCCTCGACCTCCCCCTGGCCACCCACCTCGCGCTGTGGACCGACGCGCCGGAGAAGATCCTCTCCCAGTCCCCGTACGCGGCCGTCCTCGTCTCCAAGCACGGGCAGGCCCTGTTCCGCAAGCGCAAGCCGACCCCGGAGATCGAGCGCTACCTGGCCGAGCAGGTGGCGCTGCAGGCCGATCTGCTGGAGCGCATCGGCGCCGATCCCGGAGCAGGCGCAGCGCAACCAGCAGCTGGTCTGGGCGCTCGACCACCTCGCGCTCACGGGCCTGATCCCGGACTTCTCGCCGCAGGACAACGAGGTCGGCGACCTCACGCTGCACGTCGAGGTCGTGGGCGAGCGGCGCGTGACCGTCGACCCGTGGCCGTTCGGCCGCGACGAGATCACGCTGGAGTACCCGGGCCGGCGCCTGACGGAGAAGAGCACCACCGAGCCGGAGCTCCACGCCCGCCTCGCCGCCGCGCCCTGGGCGTGACGTGGGTCCCGCCCACCTCGGGCCGCCGCGCCCATAGGGTTGTTGACTGACGGGTCAACCAACCATGGGGTCACGAGTGTCTGAGAAGCTTGCCGTTGTCGGAAGCGGTGCCATCGCCAGCGGGCTGGCGGCCGTCGCCGCCGTTGCTCTGGAGGACGTCGTGCTCGTCGCACGGTCCGACGAGTCCGCCGAGCGCGCCCGCAAGGCAGCGACGAAGGCGATCGAGAAGGCCGAGGGCGACGCGTCGCACCTCACCGTCACCACGGACCACGACGCCCTGCACGGCCGCAGCTACGTCGTCGAGGCGATCGTCGAGGACCTCGACCACAAGGGCGAGCTGCTCGGCCGCCTCGGCTCGGAGCTCGACCCGGAGACGCTGCTTCGCCAGCACCACCTCCTCCCTCTCGGTGGAGAAGCTCGCCGAGGCCAGCGGCCGCCCCGACAAGTTCGCCGCGCTGCACGTCTTCAACCCCGTGCCGCGCATGAAGCTCGTCGAGATCGCCTACCCCGACGCTCCGCCACCGACGACGTGCGCGCGCCGCACCGCCGCCCTCGTCGAGGCGCTGGGCAAGACGGGCGTCGAGGTCGCCGACAAGCCCGGCTTCGTCGTCAACCGCCTGCTGTTCCCCTACCTCTTCGACGCCGTCCGCGTCATGGAGGAGCAGGGCCTCGAGCCCGAGGCCGTCGACACCTGCATGAAGCTCGGCGCCGGCCACCCGATGGGCCCGCTCGCGCTGCTGGACTTCGTCGGCCTCGACGTCTCCATCGCCATCGGCGAGCAGGTCGGCGTCGACATCCCGAAGGCCGCGCGCGATCTCCTCGACGCCGGCAAGCTCGGCCGCAAGAGCGGCGAGGGCTTCTACACGCTACTGACCGGCGGACAAGGACACATCGCGGTGAGCTCGCTCCCCTGAGCTCACCGCGACGGTCACGTGGGACTGATCCTCCCCAGGATCTCCCTCTCCTCCGACAACCGCCGCTGTGTGCGGAAGGTCACGGAGACAGGACCCAAGGTAGCGCCTCGCAACGTCTTGTGCAAATCGGTGCAACCGTTGCGATTTGCTACGACGCCGCTGTCGTCGCGTGCCCGCGCGCCGCTCGCGGATGCGGACGGCCTCGATGCGGTTCTCGCGGACGGACTCGACGCGGATCGAGTGGCCGTTGTGCTGCACGGTGTCGCCCCGGCGCGGCAGGCGCCCGAGCTCGCCGAAGACGAAGCCGCCGACGGAGTTGTAGGCGTCCGAGTCGACCGGCAGCTCGAGGCCGTAGTCGACGAGGTCGGTGATGGCGACGTGGCCGCGCACGAACCAGTCGCCGTTGGCGAGCCGGCGCACGGCGCCGCCGAGCGGGTCCGTCTCGTCGTCGATCTCGCCCACGACCTCCTCGACGATGTCCTCGACGGTGACGATGCCGGCGGTGCGGCCGTACTCGTCGATGACGACGGCCAGCGACGCGCGCTCGCGCTGCAGGTCGGCGAGCAGGTCGTCCAGCGGCTTCGTCTCCGGCACGATCGGCGCGTCGCGCACGAGCTTCTGGATCGGCGCCTGCGCGCCCTCGGCCATCAGCAGCTGCGGCGAGCTGGTTGGAGTGCACCAGGCCGACGACGCGGTCCTGGTTGTTGTCCTCCGTGACCACGAGGCGCGTGTGGCCGGAGGAGATGCAGCGGCGCATGCGCGGTCTCCACGTCCTCGCTGACGTCGACCATCACGAGCGCCGGCGCCGGCGTCATCACCTGGCGCGCCTGCTGCTCGTGCAGGTGGAAGACGCCGGTGAGCATCCCGGCCTCGCCGGGGTCGAGCTGGCCGCCGACGATCGACTGGGCGATGATGCGCTTGAGCTCGTCGGGCGTGGCCTGGTCCTCGCTCGAACTCGCCGCCACTGTCGATGCCCAGCGCGCGCAGGATCGCCGTTGGCGGACTTCGATGAGGATGATGGTGAACGGGCGGAAGACGACTTCGCGAACAGCCGCAGCGGCCGCGAGATGCGCATGGCGATCGTCTCGGCGTGCTCGATGGCGTAGAGCTTCGGGACTGCTCGCCGATCGCGATGTGCAGCGACGTGATGATCAGGTAGGCGACCGTGACCGCGATGACGACCGGCGAGACCGTGCGAGAGCGGCCCGCCCGAACGGCGTCCTCGAAGCAGGCGGCCGATGGCGGGCTCGCCGAGGCAGCCGATGGCGAGCGAGCGTGAGCGTGATGCCGACCTGGCAGGCCGCCAGGTAGCGGCTCGATGTCGTCGAGCAGCGTGAGCGTGAGGCGTGCCTTCGCGGCGCCGGTCTCCTCGGCCAGCTGGCTCGAGCGCGGCAGCGGCGCGACGCGCACGAGCGCGATACTCCGCGGCGACGAAGAAGCCGTTGAGCAGGACCAGCACCATGACCGCGACGAGCGCCAGTGCCGTCATGAGCCTGAGGGCGCCCGGAGCGCCGAGCTACTTCGAGAGGGTTCGTCGTCAGGCATCAGGGCGACGGAGCGGACGGTAGCACCAGCACCCGCGCGAAGATGTTGCGTGGTCCGTCGCGGTCGTCCTCCCAGGCCACCAGCACCCGCCGGCCGCCGAGCGACTGAGATCGGCCGGACGCCAGCTGTTGACTCGCCGCGCACCGGCGTCGTCCACGCGGCGCCCGCCGGCGAGGCGGATGTCGGCGGTCGGCCCGCGTGTGGCTCTGGTAGGCCGTCAGGACCGCTCCGCCGGGCAGCGTCGTCGACCGCGGGCGCGAAGGCGTCGAGCTGCCGGCTCCCGTCGGCGTCGAGCTGCGGTGTTCGGCGCCGCCGACGCGGGCGCCGTAGATGTCGTAGAGCGGCGACGGGGGCGATGGAGTCGCGCTTGCGGTAGTCCGTCCAGGCGACGTAGGGCTTCCCGCGGTCGAAGGCCGCCCGCGGCGTGTCGTCGAGCGCCTCGTCGGCGTCGGGCGAGTCGTTGACGCGCATCGTCGGCCCGAAGGTCCGCGCCGCCGTCCGTGGACTCGCGCGCGAAGACGTCCCACTTGTAGTTGGCGAATCCGACCCAGGTGACGAGGACGCGCTTCCCGCGGGCGGCGACGCTCGGCGCCCAGTTGTCGTTCAGCTGCTCGGCGAGCGCCACCGGCGGGACGTCGTCGAGGCGCTGCGGGCGCCCGCCGATCCGGGCGCCCATGAGCGCGCCGCCGTCGATCCAGGCGACGTACCGGCCCGCCGACGGACGGCCGCTCGCCCTCGCCGAGCACCCGGCCGGCCGACGACGACCTTCCCGTCGCGCGCGCTCGTAGGCGAGACGACGGCCGCTCAGCGACGGATGGCTGCCGCGCCCGCGGAGCCTTCGGCTTCGACCAGCGCCCGTGGCGCAGGGTGGCGGTCATGACGCGGCCGTCCCTCGTCCCAGGCCGCCCGGCGGCCGGAGAGGACGACGTGGCGCTGCACGCGCCGCGGAGGGCGCGACGGGGCGGTCGCGGCGGCGCTTCACCGGCCGGCGCTTCGGCGTCGGACGCCGACGGTCGACGTCCTGGCTGAGCGTCCCCTCCGGCCGCTGGGCGGTGATGGTGGCCCGGCCCGCCGGACCCGGGTCGGCGCCCGGCCACGGCTGCACCTGCGTCAGGCCCGGGCGCGGGATCCTGACCGACGAGCGCGCCGCGCTCCCGCCGCGGACGGCGATGTGGGACTGGGCGTCGGCGGCGATGTCGTAGACGTCCCCCGTCATCGACGGCAGCGCCATCGCGCGCAGCGACGGCATGCGCAGCAGGTCGGAGTAGCCGGATGCCTTCAGCGTGTCCGGCGCCCAGGGGGACGCCGGGTCGTTGGTCACGACGTCGCCGACGAAGAACTCCGGCTGGACGAGGATCTCGGCGCGTGCGTCGTCGAGGCGGCCGATCACGTCGGGCATCCAGGCGTCCTTGCTGGTGACGAAGCCCAGCCGGCCGACCGGCGTCTTGACCGACGTCGAGGTCCTGCGGGTCTCCCGGGCACGAGGTCGAGCTGGCCGGGCAGCTCGATCGGCGTCAGGTAGGCCTTGACCTGCTTGGAGACGAGCTTGCCGTCGGGGTCGAACAGCAGCGCCATGTTCACCGGCTCCGCCGTCGTCGCCTCGTAGGCGTAGTCGCGGCCGGGCTCGCCGAGCGCGGCGACCTTCGCCGGGTCCGTCGATCCGCTTCCAGTCGCGGGCCATGTTGACGCCGGCCTCCAGCCAGACGTCGTACTTGTCGGCGAGCTTCGAGAACGTCTCCACCGCGACGTGCGCGAAGGTGTCGGTCAGGGCGAGGGCGAGGGCACGGGTGGGGATCCCGCGCGCGGCGAGGCTCGGGTACTTCTGCGTGTAGTAGGCGACCTGCGGCGCGTAGGAGCCGATCAGCGTCGACGATCGCCTCCGACGAGCGCTGCTCGAGCCGCGGGCCGTCGCCCCGCGCGGGCCGCTGAACGCTGCCATCAGCCCGAGGTCCTCGGGCAGGACGACGAGGTCCGGTCGCGACCGCGGCGCGGCAGCGTGGCCAGCATGCCGTCGAGCTTGGCCTCGAAGTGCTCGCGCGAGTCGACCCAGCCGAGGTCGAACTTCGGGCCGACGGTGTGCACGCGCACGGTCTTCGCGCTCGCCGTCGTCGCCATCGCCGTGAACAGGAGGACCACCGTGAGCCAGCGCATCCCGGCATTATGGCGGGCGATGGTCACCGGCATCGATCACGTGCAGGTCGTGGCCCCGCCCGGCGGCGAGGATGCGGCGCGCGACGTTCTACGGCGGCGTCCTCGGGCATGGAGGAGATCCCCAAGCCGCCGCGGCTGGCCGCGAGCGGCGGCGTCTGGTTCCGTGCGGCGCCCAGTCGCTGCACGTCGGCATCGAGCGAGCGGCTTCGCTCCCGCGCGCAAGGCGCACCCGGCCTTCCTCGTCGACGACCTCGACGCGCTCGTCGCCGGCCAGGAGTTCGAGTGGGACGACCGGATCCCCGGGATCCGCCGCGGCTACCTCCGGGACCCGTTCGGCAACCGGGTGGAGCTGACTAGCTCTCCGACGGCAGGGTGTTGATCGCCGCCGCCAGCTGGTGGTCGGCGTCGGTGAGGCCGCCCTCGTCGTGCGTGGTCAGCGTCAGGCGGACCTTGTTGTAGCCGTGGACGAGGATGTCGGGGTGGTGGCCGGCGGACTCGGCGAGCTCGCCGATCTGGTTGACGAAGGCCAGCGCGGCCTTGAAGTCGGCGAACTCGAACTCGCGCTCGAGGGCGTCGACCTTCTGGATCCACCCATCAGGGGCTGTTGGCATCGACGTATCGTGACAGCGCCTCCATGCGCATCGTGTCCCTCGTCCCCTCCGCGACCGAGATGCTGTTCGCCCTCGGGGTCGGCGACCAGGTCGTCGGCGTCACCCACGAGTGCGACTTCCCGCCGGAGGCGCTCGACGTCGACAAGGTCACCCGCGACCGGCTCCCGCCCGGCCTCGACGCGCGCGAGATCGACGAGGCCGTCCGCGCCGCACACGGAGACGGGCGAGGCCATCTACGAGCTCGACGCCGACGCCCTGCGCGCGCTCCAGCCCGACCTGATCGTCACCCAGGCGCTGTGCGCCGTGTGCGCCGTGTCGGCCGACGACGTCCGCGCGGTCGCCGAGACGATCGAGTCCGAGACCACGGTGCGTCTCGCTGGACCCGATGACGCTCGGCGAGGTGCTCGGCGACATCCGCGATCCTCGCCCAGGCGCATCGACCGCAAGGACGCCGGGCGTCGACCTCGTGCAGGACTGCGCCGCGCGCATCGACGCCGTCCGGCTCGCCGTGCGCGGCGCGGCGCCCGAAGCGCGTCGTCGCGCTCGAGTGGCTCGACCCGTCTTCTCCGCCGGCCACTGGGTCCCGCAGATGATCGAGTACGCCGGCGGCTTCGACCTGCTCGCGCTGCCCGGCGAGCGCTCGGAGGTCGTCGAATGGGACCAGGTCAAGGGCGCCGAGCCCGAGGTCATCATCGTCATGCCCTGCGGCTACGACGCCGAGCGCGCCCAGGAGGAGGCCTACACCTACGGCGACGAGCTCGAGGAGGTCGGCGCCGACCAGGTCGTCGCGGTCGACGCCTCCGGCCTCTTCTCGCGGCCCGCGCCACCGGCTCGTCGACGGGCTCGAGGTCCTCGCCCACATCCTCCACCCCGATCGCGTGCCCGAGCCGCCGTCGGTGCCGCTGACCGTCGCGCTCTGAGCGTCCTCTTCGTCCACTCGAGCGCCGGCCGCTACGGCGCCGACCGCCAGCTGGCACTGCTGGCGCAGCCGCAGGACACGGTGCTGCTGCCGTTCGACGGGCCGCTGGTGGAGGACCTCCGCTGTGACGTGGTCATCGGCCCTGTGCCCGTGCTGCGGCGCGAGCTGCTGTCACCGAAAGGGGATGGCGCGGCTGGCTCGGGACTCTGGTGCGCTTCCAGCCGTGGTTCGCGCGGCTGCTGCGCGAGCGGGAGCCGGACATCGTGCACGCCAACACGTCCGTGATCCTCGGGCCTGCGCCACCACGCGCCGGCGCCTCGTCACCCACGTGCGCGAGATCTACCCGCCGACCCCCGTCGCCTGGCCGCTCCACCGCCGCCAGATCCTCGCGTCCGACGCCGTCATCTGCGTCTCCGAGCGCAACGGCGAGACGCCTGAGTCGCCGGGCTATAGCCCCACTTACTCGTCACGTCGTGCGGGATGGGCTCGCGATCGACCCGCAGCCCGTCGATCGCGCGGAGGCCCGGCCGCGGCCTCGGCCTCCCGTCCCATTCCTTCATCGCCGCAGTTCTGGGCCGCATCAGCGCCTGGAAGGGACAGGAACTGCTGGCACGAGCGATGCAGCACGTCGACGGCGACACCCTGATCGCCGGCGAGGCCTGGCCCGGCCAGGAACGCCACGAGCACGCGCTCATGCCGTACCACCGCGTGCACAAGGTCGGCTTCGTCGACCCGAACCTCGTCTACGGCGCCGCCGACGTCGTCGTCGTCCCGAGCACGACCCCGGACCCGCTCCCCAACGCGGCCATGGAGGCAGCAGCCGCAGGCTGCTGCGTCGTCGCCGCCGACCACGGCGGCCTTCCGGAGATCATCACCGACGGAGTGACGGGCAGGCTCTTCACGCCGAGCGACGGCGACGACGCTCACGCCGATCCTGAGGGAGCTGCGGGACTCACCCCTTCAATGCCGGTCCCTCGGGCGAGGCGGCGAAGCAAGCCACACGGCAGCGCTTCGACCCGAGCAGGATGCGAGCCGAGATCGACGCGGTCTACGCGACCATCAGGGCGCCGGCGACCGCCACGGCCCCCACGACCACGCACACGATCACCGGCAGCTCCCGCCGCCGGTAGCGCAGCGACTGGTCCATCAGGAACCCGCACAGAGCGCCGCCGATGAGGCCGCCGACGTGCCCGGCCACGGACACGTTCGGGATGATGAACCCGAGCGCGAGGTTGATCAGGATGATCGGCCCGATGCCCGACTGCATCGGGTCCACGCCGCGCGCCCGCTGCATCACGAACGCCGCGCCCATCAGCCCGAAGATGGCGCCGGAGGCGCCCGATGGTCGGGACGTCCGGGTTGATCGAGCAGGACCGCGAGCGAGCCCGTCAGCAGCGAAGCGAAGTAGAGCCCGGCGAAGCGGAACGGCCCGAGCGACGGCTCGAGCAGGTTCCCCAGGAACCACAGGACGTACATGTTGAAGCCGATGTGGAAGATGCCCGAGTGCAGGAAGCCGCTCGTGACCAGCCGCCACGGCTCGTCGGGGACGAGCGGCCCGTAGAGCGCGAAGTCCCCGAAGATCCGCGCCGCCGGCGCTGCCGAAGCCCGACTGCGAGCTCATCCCGAAGAAGATCAGGACGTTGATCGCGATCAGCCCGATCGTCACCGTCGGGTTCGCGTTGTAGGACGCGGCGACGTTGCGGACCTTCGTCTTCTGCTTGGAGCACTCCGGGCAGCGCATGCCGACGGGCGTCGGCGTCATGCAGTCCGGGCAGATGGGCCGCCCGCAGTTGGAGCACGAGACGCCCGTCTCGCGATCGGGATGCCGGTAGCACGTCGCCATCTGGACGGCCACGCTACCGGGCGTTCCTCTAGCTGGGATGAACCTCGATGACCGGCGCCGTAGTGGGCGCGGCGGAGCCGCCCTCGGGCTCCTTGGTGACCAGCACCTTGTCCACGCCCTTCATGGAACCGGGCACGTCGACGGACGCGGTGCCGTCCTTGCCGGCGCCGAAGAGCGCGTTGGTCGGCTTCGGCTCGGCGTTGCCGCTCTGCAGCCACACCTGGTAGACGTGCCCCGTGCCGGCCGGCTTGAGCCGGGTCGCCGTGAGCGTCGAGTGCCCGCTGTCGCGCATCGAGGAGCTTGGCGTGGCCGTGCACGGCGGCGAGCACCTTGGTGTCGTCCCCGCCGCCCGACGGCGACGAGCCCGCCGATGCCGGCGCCAATGGCCAGGACGAGCACGGAGGCGGCGAGGGCGATGCCCGGCCGCAGCGACCACCAGCCCGGCCGCAGCACGGCGAGCACACGGCGGCGCGGGGCGCTCGGCTCCGGACGCGCCTCGGCGGCGCGGAACAGCTCCGCCTCGGCGTTGACGGTGTCCATGATGCGCGCCTTGAGGTCGGCGGGCGGCGCCATCTGGATGGGGGACGCGGGCAGGGCGTCGGTCGCGACCCGCAGGTAGTCGACCTCCGCGCGCAGGGCGTCGTTGTGCTCGAGCTCGCGCTCGAACGCCTCGCACTCCGTCGGGCGGCAACGCCCCGAGCAGGTACGCCCCCACGTCCTCGAAGTAATCGGTCATGCCGGTTGCAGTCCTTCCCCCGCCAGGGCATTGCGCATCTTGGAGAGGCCGAGTCGCATCCGCCCCTTGATCGTGCCGATCGGCGTCCCCAGCATCTCAGAGATCTCCGAGTGCGAGAAGCCGCCGAAGTAAGCGAGCTCGATGACCTGGCACCTGGTCGGGCGGGCAGCGTCTCCATCGCCTGGCGCACCGTGCGCGCCTCGTCGCGGCGCGCGGCCTCGACGTCGGTGCGCTCCGGGGCCTCGAGGCGCTCGGCGATGTCCTCGTCGCCGGTGCGGCGCTTCTCGTGCACGGTGGCGCGCCGCAGCGCGTCGATCGCGCGGTGGTGGACGATGCCGAGGGTCCAGGTGCGCACGGAACCCGCGGGTGCGCTCGTAGCGCTCGCCGGAGCGCCACAGGTTCAGGAACGCCTCCTGGACGACGTCCTCGGCGACGTTGCGCTTGCCGGTCATCCGGTAGGCGAGTGAGAAGGCGGCGCCGGAGTGCCGCTCGTAGATGACCTCGAAGGCGCGGGGGTCGCTGCGCGCGACCAGGTGCATCAGGTCCTCGTCGGCAAGGTCGCGGAGATCGGCCATCGATTGCTCTAACGCCTCAGCCATCTGCTTCGGATCACAACCGACGGCGACCTTCGTCGATGATCTTCCCGGCTTCCTTGGCGAGATCGCGGACGGTGTGCTCAGCGAGCTCGAGGACGTTGTCGGACGCGGCCCGTCGCCCGTGGCGCTTGCGCTGGGTGCGCACGAGCACCAGGCCGACGGCGGCGGCGCTGCCGACACCCGCCGCGGCGACCGTCGGGATCCAGTTGCGCGGGTCCTTCATGACCGCGAGCTCCCAGCCCTCGAGCTCGTCGGCGGCGGCCTCCACCAGCGTCGTCAGGCGCGTCTCGACGCGCGCCTCGAGCTCGGCCGGCGGCTCCAGCGGCGCGAAGGCCTCCCGCAGCAGCAGTTCGAAGTCAGTCAACGGCCCCCACCGGTCCCTCCGCCTTCTTGACGAGCCCCTCCAGCTGCCGGATGGCCCGGTGCAGCAGGACCTTCGTGGCGCCGTCCGTGCGCCCCAGCGCCCGTGCGATCTCGCGGTTGTCCATCCCGAGGGCGAAGCGCATGATCAGCGCCTCCCGCCGGTCGTCGGGCAGGTCCTGGACGCATTCCAGGATCCGTGCCAGGTCGTCGCGGTGCTCGACGAGCGTCTCCGTCGTGTGCGCGGCCGCGATCGGGCCCGCGTCGTCCAGCGCCGTCTGCGGCTTCCGCGAGCGGTCGCGGTAGTAGTTGGCCGCGAGGTTGTGCGCGATGCGGATCAGCCATGGGCGCAGCGGCCGGCCGTTGGACTCCCGCTGCGCGCGCTCGAAGTGGCGGTAGGCCTGCAGGAACGTCTGCTCCGTGAGGTCCTCGGCGTCGTGGTGGTTGCCCACCCGGTAGTACGAGTAGGAGTAGACGTCCTTGAGGTGCGCGCGGTACAGGTCGGAGAAGTCCGCGTCCAGCTTGACCTTGGCGGCGCCGTCCATGCATGGCGAACCCTACGCCGCGACGCGTTCGACCGTCGCCTCGCGGCCGCCCGCGGTGAGGGCGTCGCGCACCTGGCGGCCGAGGCCCCGGTCCGCGGAGCGGATGCAGAGTGGGCTGTCGCCGGTGATGTGGACGACGCGGCTCGGTCGCCCGGCGTCGGCGATCGGCAGCGCGCCCGCAGACGACGACGGCGTGGTCGGCGCCGGGGACGACCGGACCGAGCTTGACGCCCGCGCTCGCGAGCGCCGGCGGCGACGCCCCGGCGGTCGTCGCCGAGCACGGTGGCACGGCGCAGCGGCGGCAGCCCGCCCAGCCACTCCCACTGCAGCATCACGCAGGGCCAGATGCGGTCGGTGACGGCGGCGGCGAGCTCCCGCGAGGGGGCCTCCACGTGCGGGAAGGTGAGGGGGCGGCCCACGCGCACGCGGACCTTGTGCGGGCGGATGCGCCAGCCGCGGCGGATGGACTCCGTGCCGATGATCGCGACGGGGACGACGGGGACGCCCGTCTCCAGCGCCAGGCGGCCGACGCCGCGCGCGCGGGCGGCCGAGCGCGCCGGGCCGGATGCGCGTGCCCTCCGGGAAGATGAGGACGCTGTCGCCGCGCGCGAGGATGGCGCGGGCGGTCTCGAGCATGTCCTGGTCGCCCGTGCCGCGGTCGACCGGGAAGGCGCCGAGCGCGTTGAGCAGCCAACCCTGCCAGCGGCGCTCGAACAGCTCGCGCTTGGCCACGTAGTAGAGCGGCCGCCGGGCGATCACGGCGATGATGAAGGGGTCGAGGAAGGACCGGTGGTTGGCCGCGACGATGTACGGCCCGTCCTGGGGCACGTGCTCGAGGCCGATGCGCGACAGGCGGAAGTACAGGTGGAAGAACGGCTGCAGCACGGCCCGGACGATCCAGTAGACGATCGGCTGGACGCCCTTGCTGCGAGCGCGCTCGTGGAGTGCGGCGTGGTCCATGTCCCTCAAAGGCAGGTACACGGGCCGCTCCCCCCTCGTTACAGTCACCACGATGGACGTGACTCGTGTGCTGCGCGGTGCCCTCGCCGGAGCCGTCGCCGCCGGCGTCTGGAGCGCGCAACAGCCGCTCGACAAGCGGGTCTTCGGCGTCGACTACGACGACGCGGAGCTGCTCGGCTCGGCGCTCACCCGCACGCGCGGCACTACCGCGACCTTCGTCGTCGGCCACGCCATCCACGTCGCCAACGGCGCCGCGTTCGGCGCGCTCTACGCGGCCGCCTCGCCGCGCATCGGTGGGCCGGGCGCCGCCCGTGGCGCGCTCGCCGGCCTCACCGAGCACGCCGCCACCTGGCCGCTGACCCGCTTCCTGCCGACCGTCCACCCCGTCGGCGAAAGCTTCCCGACGCTCTGGGGAGATCGCGCCGCGCTCGCGCAGGCCACGTGGCGCCACCTGCTGTTCGGCACGGTGCTCGGTGCCGTCGAGGAGCGCCTGAACCCGCCCGTGCGCGAGGCCGCGCCCGCCGACGAGGACCACAGCACCTCGAACGGCCACGGCAACGTCGAGCACCTCGTCGTCACCAAGGCCTAGTGCGGGCGCTGATCACCGGCGGGACCGGGTTCGCCGGCCGCCACCTGGCCGCCCACTGCGCCGCGCAGGGTGACGACGTCGTCGCGCTCGGCAGCCGGGACGCCGACCTGCTGGATCCGGACGCCGCCGCGCCGCCGTCGCCGACACGCGCCCCGACGTCGTCTACCACCTGGCCGCCCAGGCCCACGTCGGCCGCTCGTGGGAGGACCCCGCCGGGACGCTGCGCGACAACCTGAGCCTGGCCGCCAACGTGCTCGAGGCGGTGCGCGCGCACGCACCGGACGCCGCCGTCGTGGCCGTCTCCAGCGGCGAGGTCTACGGCCCGCCCGTGCGGATCCCCGTCACCGAGACCGCCCCGCTGCACCCGCAGAACCCCTACGCCGTCTCCAAGGCGTCGACCGACCTCCTCGCCCGCTTCTACGCCGACGCGCACGGCCTGCGCGTCACCATCGCCCGCGCCTTCAACCACGCCGGCCCGGGCCAGGAGCCCATCTACGCGATCGCCTCCTTCGCCAAGCAGGCCGCTGAGGGCGACACGATCACCACCGGCAACCCGGACACCCGGCGCGACTACACGGACGTCCGCGACGTCGTCCGCGCCTACCGGCTGCTCGCCGAGCACGGCACCCCCGGCGAGGCCTACAACGTCTGCTCCGGTCGCACGGCATCGGCGAAGGAGCTCGTCGCAGATGCTCGGCGCGAAGGAGCACCGCATCAACCCGGACCTCGTGCGCGCGCACGAGGTGATGGAGGTCCGCGGCTCGGCCGAGAAGCTGCACGCGGCCACGGGATGGGCACCCGAGATCCCGCTCGACGTCACCCTCCGCGACACCGTCGCGGCCTGGCGTGACGCCGAGTAGGACCTATGCGCTAGCGCAGGGCCCAGACCAGGGCCACGAGGAGGAAGATCGCCATCCCGGCAGCGAGGAGCCAGAGGCCGCGGCGCTGCGCCTGCTTGCGCTGCTCCGGGGTGTGGTTGCGGTGCAGCCAGATTCCGAACGTGGTGCCTATGGCCGGGCCGAGTGCGGCCACGAAGGGGTCGCCGCTCTGGTGGCCGGGCCACGCCGCGCGGAGCATCAGGACGAACGCGAAGCACATCACGTAGCCGGCGAAGAAGCCCGCCACCGGGTTACGGGCCACCAGCGCGGCGAAGGCGTCGTTTAACCGGCGGTACCGGGACATAAAGCGGGTCTACCCAGAATCAGCGTGGGGCCCGCTGAAGGCAATGAGCTTCTGCCTATGACGTGGAGGCGTGACCTCGGAGCGGCGACCGGCGTTTCGCGGCGGTGTTCACGGGTGACGGCTCCTGGTCGAGGTCGCACCTCGCCACCAGGTGCGACTACGACCTGCCGACGCAGAACACCAATGTGCGCGGATTCAGCTTCGCCGTCGTCGTCTTCGTGACGATCACCTGGGTGGCAGTGGTCACCGCATCGCTGCGAAACGCCCGCTGAGGGACTTGAACCCCCAACCACATCGATGCGCCTGCGTCAGTTCTCGGCCTTCGATCCGTTCTGTGGCAATGCGTGTCATTCTGATCATTGCCGCCTGGTTGCTCCTTGCCGCCCCAGCAGGAGCTCAGGGCGCGTACTGCGTTCCGGGCGGCTACGCCTACTGCGCCGGAGAGGCGAACCCGGCCAGCAACGGGCCGAGCGGCGTGACGATCAATGACGGGGCGATCTTCACCAACACTCCGCAGGTCACGGTGAGCGTGACCTTCCCCCAGGTCGCGGGGTTCCTTCGCACGGACAGCGTTCAGGTCTCGAACGACGGTGGCTTTGGGCAGGCCCAGAGGCTCCCGCTGTCTCCGTTCGGGTACAGACTGCCTTGGACCCTGCAGACGAGCGGATTCGAACGGCTTCCGAAGACGGTCTACGTCCGCCTGTGCGCCGGCTCGGGTGCGTCGTACGGGTGCATCCTGACGATGCACGACGACATCATCCTCGACCAAACGCCGCCCGTCATCGAGCGGGCTACTGCCACGGGACCGGTTCCACGGGCCGGCGCCATCGCGAAGGCAGGGAACGTCAAGCTCCGCGTGGCGGCCAGTGACGCCACGTCCGGGGTCGCGGCGGTGCAGGCCGGGTCCCGCAAGTCAGCGGCGATCCCCCCGGTCCCCTACCTGCCGGTCCTGACCGTGGCTGCCGCCAAGAAGATCGTCTACGTCCGCGTGTTCGACCTGGCCGGGAACGTGAGCAATTGGCGAACCGTCAAGGTCAAGACGAAGAAGCCCAAGAAAGCCCACGAGCCGAAGAAGCACAAGAAGCACAGGCGCAAGAAGGCATAGCGCGCCTGGCGAGACGCCCGCTGAGGGACTCGAACCCCCAACCCCTTGATTACAAATCAAGTGCTCTACCAGTTGAGCCAAGCGGGCCGGACCTGGCTGGCTAGCCTACCTGCGCCTATGACCCGTTTGCTGCCCCTCCTGCTCGCCGCCGTCCTCGTCGCCGGCTGTGGGTCCGACGACAAGGAGAAGACCGCGTCCTCGAAGTCGGAGGCGAGCCCGGCGCCCGCCGCCACGTTCGCGCCCGGTGGGATCTCCAAGGACACGAAGAAGGAGCCGCAGATCCCCAAGCCCGCCGGCGACGCGCCGACGCAGCTCGTGACGAAGGACATCGTCAAGGGCAAGGGCAAGGCGGTCAAGGCGGGCGACACCGTGTCCGTCCAGTACACGGGCGTCTCGTTCTCCACGGGCGAGAAGTTCGACGCCTCATGGGACCGCGGCGCGGAGCCGTTCCAGTTCCCCGTCGGCGGCGGCCAGGTCATCCCCGGCTGGGACCAGGGCATCCCGGGCATGAAGCTCGGCGGCCGGCGCGAGCTGGTCATCCCGCCCGACCTCGCCTACGGTCCGGCCGGCCAGGGCAGCATCGGTCCCAACGAGACCCTCATCTTCGTGGTGGATCTCGTCAAGATCGGCTGACATCGCGTCGACAACCGGCGATAGTGTCCCCACATGACGGGAGGGCTGTCGCTCACATCGCGCCTGCGCACGGCGCTCGACGAGATCCCTGCGTTCGTGTGCGTGCTCGAGGGCCCGGAGCTGCGCGTCCTCCTTGCCAGCCCACGCCCCGGCAGCCCGGTGCGCGGGGACGTCGTCGAGGGCTGGCGCGCCGAGGACCTGCTGCGCCACGGCCTCTCGGACCCGGCTGAGCGCGAGCGGTACCTCCAGGCCCTCCACCACGTCTACGAGACGGGCGAGACGATGGAGCGGCTCGAGACGCCCATCCACTTCGTTGGTCGCGACGCCGTCAGCTGGTGGGACCTCGTCGTCGTCCCGCTCCGCTCCGAGCCCGGCGCGGCACCCGACGGCGTCTGCATGCACGCGGTCGACGTCACCCGCCTGGTCAGCGCCCGCCGCCGCGCCGAGGACGCCGAGCACCGTTACGTCACCCTGCGCGACGCCAACGTCCTGGGCGTCGCCGTGGCCGACGGCGAGCGCTATCTCGAGCTCAACGACGCCTGGCTGGCGATCATCGGCCGGACCCGAGCGGAGCTGGAGACCGGGCTGCGCTGGACCGACATCACCGCGCCGGAATCGTTCGCCGCCGACACGGCCGCGCTGGCGAGCCTCGACACCACCGGTGTCGCCCCCCCGTACGAGAAGAGCTTCATCCGCCCGGACGGCTCCCGCGTGCCCGTGCTGCTGAGCGCTTCCGTGCTGAGCCGGGACCCCATGCGCGTCCTGGCCACGTCGTTCGAGCTGCACCGAGCGCAAGTCGGCCGAGGCGGAGATCGCCGGGCTGCTCGCACGGACCCGGCGCCTGCAGGAGATCTCCGCGACGGTCTCCGCGGCCGCCACGGTGGGCGACATCGCCCGCGCGGTCGTCCACAACGGCGTCGAGGAGCTGACGGCGTCGGCCGGCGCGCTCATCAGCGACACCGGCGCGCAGGTCGTGGAGTACGCCGTCGGGCTCGGCCGCGACGACGTCGAGCAGTGGCGCGCGTTCCCCGCCACCCTGCCGGGGGTGCTGACCACGGGGGCGGGCGTTCCGGCGGACGGCACCGAGCTGCTCGAGGGCGGCACCGTGGTCTCCCTCCCGCTCGAGGGCCGCGGCGGGGAGCGGCTGGGCTCCGTCGCCCTCGTCTTCCGCGGTGACCGCGCCCTCGATGCCGGTGAGCACGACTTCCTGCTCGCCCTCGTGCGGCAGGCCGGGCTGGCGATCGACCGCATCCGCCTCTACGAGGACCGCGCCTACGTCGCCGGGAAGCTGCAGGAGGGCCTGCTGCCGGAGCGGCTCGCCGACGCGCCGGGCATCGAGGCGGCGGTCGTCTACGAGTCCATCGCCGGTGGCGGCGAGGTCGGCGGGGACTTCTACGACTTCTTCGCGGCCGGCGAAGGGCGCTGGAGCGCCGTCGTCGGGGACGTGTGCGGCAAGGGGACCGAGGCCGCGGTGATCACCGGCCTGGCCCGCCACACGCTGCGCGCGATCGCCCGCACGACCGACAGCGCCGCGGCCGGCCTGGCCTTCCTCAACGCCGCGCTGCGCGACCACAGCGAGGTGCCCGCGTTCATCACGGTGGCGTGCGCGACGATCGTCCCGGACCCGGCCGGCGGCTTCAGCGCCCTCGTCTCCTCCGGCGGCCATCCGTTCCCGCTCGTCCTCCGCGCCGACGGGACCCTCGAGGAGGTCGAGATCACCGGCACGATGCTCGGCGTCTCCGAGCTGCCGGAGCTCATCGAGCTGACGGTGACGATCGCGCCAGGCGACGCGCTGGTGCTCTACACGGACGGGGTCACCGACGCGCGCACGCGCGGGGACGCGCGCTTCGGTGAGGAGCGCCTGCTGGCCACGGTCCGCAGCGCAGCGGGCGAGAACGCGTTCGGCATCGCCAACGCGGTGGAGGACGCGATCCGCGCCCACATCGGCCCGACCACCTCGTCGGCCGACGACCGGGCGATCATGGTCCTCCGCGCGAGCTGACCTGGGGGCCCGCCTCCGGCGGCCCGTTACGACCCTTGCGACGGCCCCGCCCACGCGGCCGTCTACGGCACCCCTACTTGATCAACTCCGCCAGCTGCGGACGGCCGGCGGCGGTGAGGGCGCAGGGAAGCGCGTCGAGCAGCACGTTGCGGACGTGCTGGTGATCGAGGTCGCGGTGGCGGGCCCAGTCCAGGCAGACGCCGTCGATGAACCACAGCCAGCCGTTGATGGCGTTGCGCACGGGCGGATCGGCAGCGGCGCCGCCGCGGAGGCGGTCGGCGATCAGGCCGGCGGTGGCGTCGCGGACGCCGTCGACGAGCTCGCGCACCTCGGTCACCGACGTCGCCGAGCGCATCAACTTGGCGTAGTTCTCCCCGTTGTCGTCGACCCAGGCCAGCCAGGCGTCGAGCGCGCTCTCGAGCTGGGCGCGCGGTGGCGCCGTGTCATCGGGCCGCACCCGGTCGGCCAGGGCGGAGGCCGCGTCCTGCAGCGTGGCCACGAAGAACGCCTGCTTGGACGGGAAGTAGTGGTAGAGCAGGGCTTTCGAGATGCCGGCCTCGCGGGCGATGGTGGCCATCGACAGCTCGTCGTAGCCGTGGGAGGTGAACAGGCGGCGGCCGTGCTCGAGCAGCAGCAGGCGTCGTTCATCCACTGACAAGCGCTGGAAGCCGCGGGTCGAAGTGGTCATTGGCTTGACCACCCTGCCGTATCGTGCCCCCTGTGGTCAAGCCGGTCCGCCCGACGTCCCCCGACCAGGAGATCCTGGCGGCCGAGGAAGCGGCCGTCCTGTCGCTGCTCGACGACGAGGGACGCATCGACGCGATCAGCCACGAGCTGCGCAGCGGCTTCCGCGCACTGACCGGCCTCGGGCCGGCGGTGACGATCTTCGGCTCGGCGCGCACACCGCCCGACGCGCCGGACTACGCCATGGCGCGCACGCTGGCCCGGCGCCTGGGCGAGGCGGGCTTCCCGATCATCACCGGAGGCGGCCCCGGAGCCATGGAGGCGGCCAACCGCGGCGCCCTCGAGGCGGGCGTGACGTCGGTCGGCCTGGACATCGAGCTTCCGCACGAGCAAGCGATGAATGCGTACGTGGACCTTCCCGCTTACGTTCCACTACTTCTTCACGCGCAAGGTCATGTTCGTCCGTTACGCCTGCGCCTTCGTGTGCCTGCCCGGCGGCTTCGGCACCTTCGACGAGCTCTTCGAGGTCCTCACCCTGCGCCAGACGGGCAAGATCCGCGCCCGGCCGGTGCTCCTGGTGGGGACGGACTACTGGCGCGGGCTGGTCGACTGGCTGCGCGACCCCGTGCTGCGCGACGGCAAGATCGACGCGCTCGACGTCGACGAGATCACGGTGACGGACGACCTCGACGAGGTCGTCGAGGTGATCAGTCGAGCGTCTCCAGGAACCAGTTCTCGCCCGCCCGCCCCAGCGTGAGGCGGTGCTCGCCAGTCCCGGTCTGCACGAGGTAGACGGCCTTGTCGTCGTCCGTCCCGGGGGGATCGATGACCTGGACGAGCTCGAGCGCCTGGATGGCCGAGCCGGGGTTCTGCGTCTCGAAGGCGCGGCGCGCCGACTCGGCGACGCGCGCGGGTTCCCAGCCGTTGTCGGCCGCGTGGGCGGCGGCCAGGTCGCGGTTGGCCCGGTCGATCTCGGCGCGGAACGCGTCCGCGCCGGCCACGCAGCGGCGCCGCATGACGCGGGAGCCGCCGAAGGCGAGCAGGGCGAACGCCACCACCACGGCGATGACGACGATTTCGAGAGTGGTCATCGCGCTCTGACCGCTAGAGCAGCACCTCGCGCTCGGCGAGGTGCGCGCCCACCTTGCGCTTGACCCGCTGCAGCGCGTTGTCGACCGTCTTGCAGTCGCAGCCGAGCAGCTCGCCGATGGCCACGTAGGAGTGGCCGTCGAGGTACAGGCTCAGCACGCGCGACTCGAGCTCGGAGAGCACCGTGCTCAGGCAGGTGACCAGGGAGCGCAGCTCCTCGGTGGAGACGGCCTGGTTGGCCGGGTCCCAGACGGGCGAGCCGGGCAGGATCTCGTCGAGGGTGGGCTCGCCGCCCTCCGCGGAGGCGCCGGCGGGGCTGCTGGAGAAGGAGACGTAGCCGTTGAGCGGCGTGTGCTTGTTGCGCGTGGCCGTCTTCACCGCGGTGATGATCTGCCGGGTGATGCACAGCTCCGCGAAGTTGCGGAAGGAGGACTCGCGGTCGGACCGGAAGTCGCGGATCGCCTTGTAGAGCCCGACGAGGCCCTCCTGGATGAGGTCCTCGCTGTCGCCGCCGACGAGGAAGTACGACGAGGCCTTCAGGCGGACGAACGAGTGGTAGCGCCGCACCAGGCGGTCGTACGCGTCCGGGCTCCCCTGCTTGGCGAGCGCCAGCAGGTAGTGGTCATCAACCTCGACCTTAGCTTGAGTCTTCGTCGCCGCTGCGGTGCGGCCGGCCCGGGCGGTGCGGGCGATGCCGCTGCGTCGGGCGCGCCGACCACCCGGGTCGACGGACGCTGGGACCCGATCCTGCGGCGGGTCGTACGGGTATGCGGGGGTTCTGGGCCACGGTGAGGTCTTTCCCGGGCCGTATCGGCCCGCGGGTGGTCACGTGACGCGCTCCTCCCCTGGCGTCCTGGTTATGGAGAGGGCCGTAACCCTCGACTTGACGCGCAGAGTTGCAGGGTTATGAGCCGCTGTCAAGCCGCTGCTGCAAGATCTCGTACAGGAGCACCGCCGCCGCCGCTCCGACGTTGAGCGAATCGAGCTTCCCGCGCACCGGCAGGGCGACCAGGTCGTCGCACAGGCTCGCCACGCGCGGGCGCAGCCCCTTGCCCTCCGCGCCGAGCACCAGGACGACCCCGCCCGTGTAGTCCGGGGCCCGGTAGGGCGTCTTCGCCTCGGCCGCCGCGCCGTAGGTCCAGGCGCCGGCGGCCTTCGCGTCGGCGAGGAAGTCCGCGAGGTTGCGCACGCGGGCGATGCGCAGGTGCTCCACCGCGCCCGCGGACGCCTTGCAGACCGCCGGCGTCACCTCCGCCGACCGCCGCTCCGGGATGATCACGCCCGTCGCGCCCGCCACCTCGGCCGTCCGGCAGATCGCCCCGAGGTTCTGCGGGTCGGTCACCTCGTCGAGCGCGACCAGGAACGGGTCCGTGGACCTGCAGCAGCTCGGCGGCGCCCACGTACGGGTAGCCCTCGGCCTCCGCGCACACGCCCTGATGGGCCTCGGACCCGCAGCGGGCCTCGATGTCCTCCGCCGTCGCCTCCCGCGCCTGCGGGAAGTCCTTGAGCGGCGCCCTTGGTCGCCCAGACCTGCGTGACCTTGCGCCGCCCGCGCTGCGCCTCGCGCACCGGGTTGCGCCCGTAGATGATCAAGCGATCGGGACGAGCTCGGGGCCGTCCGCGCCGTCGCGGACCTCCCAGCCGGCGGCGCGGAGCTCGTCGCGGAGGCGGTCGGCGGTGGCGAAGTCGCGCGCGGCGCGGGCCTCGTCGCGCTGCCGGGCGAGGTCCGGCCAGCTCGGGCGGGCGGGCCCTCGGCGGCGTCGAGCAGGTTCTCGAGGCCGAAGACGCCGAGCATCTCGCGCAGGTCCGCGTCCCCGACGCCCTCGCGGCGGTTGGCCTCGTTGACCCACGCGTGGGCGGCGGCGAGGGCCTCCGGCGCGTTGAAGTCGTCGGCCAGCGCGGCGAAGAACGCCTCCCGGTGCGGGGCGAGGTCGGCCGGCGACTCGCCGGGCACGAGCCGGCGCCCCGCCTCGCGGAAGCGCTCCACGCGGGCGCGGGCGTCCGCGAGCACGTCGTCGCGCCACGGCATCGGGCGCCGGTAGTGGCCGCCGCAGAAGTACATGACGAGCGTGTCGCGGCCGTGCTCGGCCAGCGCCTCGTGCAGCGGCACGATGTTGCCCAGCGACTTGGACATCTTCGTGTCCAGCTCGATCATCCCGTTGTGCATCCACACGCGGGCGAGCGGCTCGCCGCGGCCGGCCAGCGTCTGCGCCGCCTCGTTCTCGTGATGGGGGAAGAGCAGGTCGGCGCCGCCGCCGTGGATCTCGAAGTCGAGGCCGAGCAGCTTCTCCGCCATCGCCGAGCACTCGATGTGCCAGCCCGGGCGGCCGCGGCCCCACGGGGAGTCCCAGGCGGTGTCCTCCGTCTCCTTCGTCGCCTTCCAGAGCGCGAAGTCGAGCGGGTCCTCCTTGCGGTCGGCGCCCTCGATGCCCTCGCCCTGGTCCATCTGGTCGACGTCGCGATGGGAGAGCTGCCCGTACTCGGCGTGGGAGCGGACGCGGAAGTAGACGTCACCGCCGCGCTCGTAGGCGTGGCCGCGCTCGATCAGCGCCTCGATGAGGGCGACGATCTCCGGCACCGTCTCCGTCGCCAGCGGCTCGCCGTCGGGCCGGCCGAGGCCGAGGCCGTCGGTGTCGGCCGTGTAGGCGGCGGTCATCTCCGCCGCGAGGGCGCCGGAGGCCACGCCGGCCGCGCGGGCGGCGACGTAGATCTTGTCGTTGATGTCGGTGACGTTGGCCACCAACGTCGTCGCGTAGCCCTCGTGCTCGAGGAAGCGCTTCAGCAGCGAGAAGACGACGAAGGGCCGCGCGTTGCCGACGTGGATGCGGCCGTAGACGGTCGGTCCGCACGCGTAGATGCCCACCTTGCCCGGTTCGCGGGGCTCGAGGTCGACGACGCTGGCCGGTGCGGCTGTCATGGAGGCGGATCTGGCGCATTTTGCGGGGGTGTCAGCTGACGCGACGATCCTACGGGCTAGCTTTTCGCCCTAATGACGGCGAGTCGGCTGACCGCTGAAGTCGATCGCGCCTTCCGCTCGCTGCCCGAGCGGTACCTCGGTGCCCCGGAGGGCTTCAACGCCAGCTGGCACGTCCGGCTGGGGGACATCGGCCGCACCTGGGAGGTCGTCTGCACCACCCACGGCGCCCGCGTGCGCTGCGGCCGGGCCAGCCGCCGCCCCGACGTCACCATCGGCACGGACGCGCAGACGTGGCTCGAGTTGCGCGAGGGCCACATCAACGGGATCGAGGCCTTCTCGCAGCGGCGCCTGTACGTGCGCGGCGACCTCGACCTCGCGGTCGGCTTCGAGGGGATGTTCCGCCTCGCCGGCGGCCGCCCGCCGCTGCTGCGCATCCACGACGTCCCCGTCGGCAAGCTGTCCGTGTCGACGCTGACGATGGGCGAGGGCCCGCGCGACGTCGTCCTCCTCCACGGTCTCGGCGCCACCAAGTCCTCCCTGTTCGACGCCGCCGCGGCGCTGGCGCGCGAGGGCTACCGGGTCCACGCCATCGACCTGCCGGGCTTCGGCGGCTCCTCCAAGCGGCCGGGCCAGTACGGCGCCCAGTACTTCACCCGCGTCGTGCTCGGCTGGATGGACGCGATGGAGATCGAGCAGGCGCACTTCGTCGGCAACTCCATGGGCGGCCGGGTCGCGCTCGAGATGGCCATGCAGCACCGCGACCGCGTCGGCGCGCTGGCCCTGCTGTGCCCCGCCGTCGCCTTCGTGCGCCGGGAGTTCGCGCCGATCGTCAAGCTGCTGCGGCCCGAGTTCGGGATGCTCCCCCACTCCTTCGGCCGCCGCGCCATCGAGTCGCAGTTCTGGAGCATGTTCGCCGACCGCGACCAGGTCGACCCCGTGCTCGCCGACATCGTCGTCGACGAGTTCGAGCGCATCTACCGCAGCGCCGGCGCCCGCTACGCCTTCCTGAGCTCCGCGCGCAGCCTGTACATGGACAAGCCGTTCGGGACGAACGGCTTCTACCCGCGCCTCGCCCAGCTGGAGGCGCCCGCCATGTTCGTGTGGGGGACGGGCGACCGGCTGATCCCGGCCGGCTTCCGCCGCCACGTCGAGCAGTGGCTGCCCTCCGCCGAGCAGATCACGCTCGAGGGCTGCGGTCACGTCCCCCAGGTCGAGCGGCCCGAGCAGACCAACGGCCTCATCCGCCGCTTCTTCGCCCACGCGGACGCGATGGGCCAGTTGCGCGCCGTCGCTGAGAGAGAAGCGCCTCCCCGGGGCCCATCAACCCCGGGGAGGCGAGCGTGAAGTACGCGGCGCCGCGTGGTCCATCATCCACGCGGCGCCGCCACGTAACGTCGTCCAGAGGCCGAAGGCCGGCCGGACGAAACCGTCGTCTCCTCCGGCTACGGCGAGCGAAGGCCCGCGGCCGGAGTACGGGTGGCGGGGACGATGATGAAGCGGCGCACGGCGGGCCGGTCGGCGCGGGGCGCTTGGCGAGCGGGAGGACCGCGAAGCGGCGGGGAGTGTGTCGGGGAGGCGGTGTTCATGGACCACATGTTGGGGCCTGGGCGCCTCGAGACCCATGGACACAGGGCGGAAATGAGGGGGCGGGTGGTTCGCCCTCGTGTCGAATGGGCATAAACTCCGTCCAATGGACCGGGAGGCCACCCAGCACACCAACGGGCGCAACGGGAACGGGCATTCGTCCGAGGCCGGCCGCCGGGTCACGGAGCAGATCGTGGCCGAGCTCGCGAGGAGCGCGAACCGGCCCCGCCTGGCTCGCCGGCCTGGCCGCGTTCGCCCAGGACGCCGCCTCCGTCCCCGCGCGGATCGGCGCGAAGGCCGGCAAGGCCGTCGCCGGGCGCATCCCGATGGCCGACCTCGACGAGCGCGACCCCGACTACATCCGCGAGTCCCTCCCCCGCCTGTGGCTGCTCGCGTCCCTGTACTTCCGCGCGGAGGTCCGCGGCCTGGGCAACATCCCCGAGCGCGGCGGCGTGCTGATGGTCGGCAACCACTCCGGCGGCAACGTCACGCCGGACACGAGCGTCTTCACCCTCGCCTTCTGCTCCTACTTCGGCGTCGAGCGCGCCTTCTACCAGCTCGCCCACAACCTCGTGCTGTCCATGCCCGGGCTGTCGTTCCTGCGCAAGTACGGAACGGTCGCGGCGTCGCCCAAGAACGCCAAGAAGGCGCTGTCGCTCGGGCGCGGCGGTGCTCGTCTACCCCGGCGGCGACTACGAGGTCCACCGCCCCATCTGGGAGCGCAACCGGGTGGACTTCGACGGCCGCAAGGGGTTCATCAAGCTCGCGCTCGACCAGGACGTCCCGATCGTCCCCGTGGTCTCCATCGGCGGCCAGGAGACCTCCATCTTCCTCTCCCGCGGCGAGGGGCTCGCGAAGCTCCTGCGCCTCGACAAGGCGTTCCGCCTGAAGGTGCTGCCGATCTCCATCAGCGTGCCGTGGGTCATCAACATCGGCGACATGCTGGGCCACTGGCCGCTGCCGGCCAAGATCGTGGTCGAGGCGCTGCCGCCCATCGACCTGCGCGAGGAGTTCGGCGAGGAGCCGGACCTCGACGAGGTCTACGACCACATCGTGCGCCAGATGCAGGAGACGCTCGACGCCCTCGCGTCCGAGCGCCGGCTGCCCATCATCGGCTGATGCGGGTCAACGCGAGCATCGAGATCGGCGCGCCGCCGGCGCTGGTCTGGGCGACGGTGTCCGACCCCGCCCGCGCGCTGCACTACATGTCCGGCATCACCCGCTGGGAGGTCGAGGGCGACCAGCGCGACGGCCTCGGCGCCCGCTACCGGATGCTGATGCGCGTCGGCTCGGCCGAGATCGGCGGCCTCGTCGAGATGGTCGAGTGGGTCGAGGAGCGCGACATCGCCTGGACGTCGGTCACCGGCATCGACCAGCGCGGCCGCTGGCGCCTGCGCGACAACGGCGACGACTCGACGCAGGTCGAGTTCCGGCTCGCCTACGGGGTCGCGGGGGCCGGCGTGTTCGGCTGGCTGTCCGAGCAGCTCGCCGCGCCGACGGTCCGCGGGCACCTGCGCCGCACCCTGCAGCAGCTCAAGCGGCAGGTCGAGCACGAGCAGCTCCGCGCCGCCGCGGCCGCCCGCCGCGCCGCCCGCGCGGCCTAGCTCGAAGAGGTCAGCTCCTCAGGGCGGTCGATGGTGGCGACCGCCATCGCGGCGGCGCCCTCTTCGCGGCCGATCGCGCCCATCCGCTCCGCCGTCGTCGCCTTCACGGAGACCCGTGAGGCGCCGAGGCCGAGCGCGTTGGCCAGCGACGCCCGGATCGCGTCCTTGTAGGGCAGCAGCTTCGGCCGCTCCATCATCACCGTCGCGTCGACGTTGACGATGCGGAAGCCGTTCTCGCCGAGGGCGGAGACGACGGCCTTGAGCAGGTCCAGCGAGTCCGCGTCCTTGAAGCGCTCGTCCGTGTCGGGGAAGTGCATCCCGATGTCCCCCATCGCGGCGGCGCCGAGCAGGGCGTCGATGATCGCGTGGGTGAGGACGTCGGCGTCGGAGTGGCCGGCGAGGCCCTCCTCGTGGGGGATGTCCACGCCGCCGAGGACGAGGGGGCGGCCGGCCTCGAGGCGGTGGCTGTCGACGCCGAGGCCGGTGCGGATCATCCGAGGGGCTCCATGCGCCGCTCGCGGCCCTCGAAGACGGCCAGCTCGGTGACGCCGACCTCGTTCGAGGAGCGCGAGCGCCTGGTCGTAGCCGTGGCCGATGTCCTCCGGGACGTGGGCGTCGCTGGAGAGCGCGATGGGGCAGCCGGCCTCGACGATCATCTCGAGGTAGGCGCGGGCCGGGTAGATCTCGCCGACCGGCTTGCGCAGCCCGGCGGTGGAGACCTCGACGGCGACGCCGGACTCCGCGAACGCCTCCACGGCCGGCTCGTAGTACTTGCGCGGGTCGGCCTCCGGACAGGCGTGCTTGCCGCCCCAGATCTTGACGAGGTCGGGGTGGGCGATGATGTCGTACATGCCCGTCCGGGCGGACTCGGCGAGGGTCTCGAAGTAGCGCTTCCAGACCTTGTCGGGCGACTCGCCGCGGCCCCAGATGTCGAAGGCGCCGGTCATGTCGACGGCGCGGCCGCGGATGAAGTGCACGGAGCCGATGACGTAGTCCCACGGCTTGCCGTCGAGCAGGTTGGCCATCTTGTCCTCGCGGCCGGCCACGAAGTCGGCCTCGATGCCCAGGCGCAGGTCGGTCTCCTCGCGCACGAACTCGACGTACTCCTCGATGTCGTCCGCGGCGCTCTGGCACCAGAAGGGGTGGTCCCAGACGTCGAGGGCGGCGTGGAAGCGGTGGACGTGCTCCGAGACGCCCAGCTCCTTGATGCCACGATCGGAGGCAGCGGCGCGGTAGCGCTCGGCGTTGCCCGGGGTGAAGTACTCCTTGGCGGGGGTCCCCTCGCCGTCAGGGCGCAGGTGGACGTGGTAATCCGTCAGCACGGCTCGACAGTAGCCATTCGGCCACCCGCAGATCGTGTGATGTGGTCACCTTGAAGTTGGGGTCCGGGGACTCCACGATCCCGACCCGTCCGCCGGCGCGCTCGACCAGCGAGGCGTCGTCCGTGGCGGCCGCCAGGACGGTCGTCCGAGACCGCCAGCGCCCGCTCCAGGACGTCGCGGCGGAAGGCCTGCGGCGTCTGGACCGCCCACAGCCGCGAGCGGTCGAGCGTGCCGCCCCCCTCCTCCCGGATGGTGTCGACGACGCGGGCCGCCGCCACCACCCCGTCCCACTCCTCCAGCGCCTCCACGCAGGCGGCGAAGAGCGCCGGGGAGACCAGCGGGTCGCGCGGCGTCGTGGATGATCACCGCGTCGCACGGCGGGAGGGCGCGCAGGCCGTTGGAAACCGACTGCGAGCGGGTCGCGCCGCCCGTCACGCCGTCGTACCCCTCAGGGACGACGCGCACGGACGGGATGCCGGCGGCCCGGAGGGCGTCCTCGGACCACTCCAGCATCGGCCGCCCGGCCAGCGGGACGAACGCCTTGGGCACGTCGGAGCCCAGGCGTTCGCCGCGGCCGGCGGCTACGAGGATCGGCGGCTGCGTCTAGGACGCCGCGACGAGGTCGTCGCGGTGGAGCAGCTCGTCGAGGTAGGCCTCGGTCTCCTCCTCGTTCTTCTCCAGCGCGTAGCGCATCTCGGAGGCGAGGATCTTCTTGGCGCGGGTGTACATCTGCTTCTCGCCGGTGGAGAGGCCCTTCTCCTGCTCACGGACGGCGAGGTTGCGCACGACCTCGGCCAGCTCGTGGATGTCGCCCGTCTTGATCTTGTCGCGGTTGTGCTTGAAGCGACGGTTCCAGTTCTTGGGCATCTCGGAGCACTCGGCGGTGAGGACGGCGAGGACCTTCTTGACCGTCTCCTCGTTGATGATGTGACGAAGACCGGCCTTGCCGGCGTTGCACGACGGGACCATCACGGTCATGTCGTTGTGGAGGATCTTGATCGTCAGGTACTCCCGGGTCTCCCCCAGGATCGACTTCTCCTCCTTCTTGACCACCTGTCCGGCACCGTGGTGCGGGTACACGACGTGATCGCCGATCTCGTAGACGAGTTGCTCGGTCTCGCGCGAGATGACGACGATCTCGTCGTCGAACTTGTCCTCGGTTTCCTTGTCAGCAGCGGCAGGCAGGGTGGCCTCCTTGTCGTGGCCGGGTGCCCGGCCGGGTTCTACGAAGTTGGTGAACTAGGTCTGCAGGTAGCGGTCCACGAGGTTGATCTCCTGCAGCCTGCGCAGGCCCTCACGGATGTCCTTGGCGCGGATCTCGCCCACGCCCTCCACCGCCTCCAGCTCATGGTCGGCGGCGGCCAGCAGCTCGTCGAGCCCGCGGAACTCGGTGACGATGTTCTGCACGACCAGCCTGGGCAGCCGCGGGATGCGGCCCAGGATCCGGAAGCCGCGGGGGCTGACCGGGTAGTCGAGGGTGTTGACCTTGCGGTCGTAGCCCAGCAGCTCGGCGAGGCGGCCGAAGTCGAGCAGGTCCTGGTGCGGCAGGCGCGTGATGTTGTCCAGGACGGAGGCGAACAGCTCGTCGTCGGGCTCGGCCAGGTAGTCGTGCAGCAGCGCGGCCTTGTCGCCGGCGACGCCGACCATCGTCTCCTCGAGCTGCATCTCGATGAGCCGGCCCTCCGTGCCCAGCTCGACGATGTAGCGCTCGATCTCCACGGCCATGCGCGTCACGAGCTCGGAGCGCTGGAGGACCGTGAGGACGTCGTGCAGGGTGACGCCGCCCTCGAACTCCAGTGCGGTGAGGCGCGTCGCGACCTCGTCCAGGCGCGTGCGGTACTTGTCGAGCGTCGCCAGCGCCTGGTTGGCCTTGGCGAGGACGACGGGGATCTCCTCGAGGATGTACTTGCCGCCGTCGATGTAGAGCGACACGACCTCGCGGCGCTGGGAGACGGCGATGACCAGGGCGTCCGTCTGCTTGGAGACGCGCTCGGCGGTGCGGTGGCGGGTGCCGGTCTCCGACGACAGGATCGTCGGGTCGGGCATCAGCTGGGTGTTGGCCCAGGCGATCTTCGTGGCGTTGAGGCCGACGACGATCGCGCCGTCCATCTTCGCCAGCTGGTAGAGCATCTGCGGGCTGAAGTCGATGTCCAGCTTGATGCCGCCGCTGAACATGAAGGCGAGCTCGTCCGGGTCGCCCACGACGACGAGGCCGCCGGTCCGGGCGTGGACGATGTTGTCGATGCCCTCGCGCAGCAGCGAGCCGGGCGCGACCATCTCGAGAGCCTTGACGAGACGGGGTTCCTGCCGTGCGTCGAGCTCATTGAGCTCTTCCCCGATTCTCGACGACATCAAGGAACCATTCTATCAGCTTCTTCACTTCAGATTTAGGCTGTTTTCCCTGCTACAGAGCCAAAAACGCGGCTTGACGACGCTCAGGAGACGTGCTACGCCGCCTCCGCGGAGACCGTCTTGAGGACGCCCGAGCGCCTGCCGCAGCGTCGGCGCGGTGACGGTGTCGAGCCCGAACTTGCGCGCCTCCGCTGCCCGGCGGTCGGCGTGGGCGACCGTCCGGACCTCGCCCGTGAGGCCCAGCTCGCCGTAGCAGGCGAGCGGCCTGCCCCTCCGTTCCAGGGTCACGCCCTTCGCCGCCGAGGCGACCGCCAGGGCGACCGCGAGGTCCGCCCCCGGCTCGTCGATCTTGACGCCGCCGGCGACGTTGACGAAGACGTCCGCGGTCCCCGTCCCCACACCGCCGTGCCGGGCCAGCACGGCCAGCACGAGCGCGAGGCGGTTGCGGTCGATCCCGTTGCAGACCCGTCGCGGCGGCACCATCTCCGACGGGGAGACCAGCGCCTGGACCTCGACCAGCAGCGGCCGCGAGCCCTCCATGCCCGCGAGAACGACGGAGCCGGGGGCGAGCGTCGCCTCCGCGACGAAGCGCTGGGAGGCGTCCTCCACCTCGACCAGGCCGCTGTCGCGCATCTCGAAGACGCCGAGCTCGTTGGTGGACCCGAAGCGGTTCTTGAGCGCGCGCAGCGTCCGGTAGAAGCGCTCGCGCTCACCCTCGAACTGCAGCACGCAGTCGACCAGGTGCTCGAGCACGCGCGGCCCGGCGATCGAGCCCTCCTTCGTCACGTGGCCGACGAGGATGACGGCGGTGTTCTGGCGCTTGGCCAGGCGGGTGATGCGGTCGGCGACCTCGCGGACCTGGCCGACGGAGCCGGCGGCGCCCGTCAGCTCGCCCGCGACGAGCGTCTGCACGCTGTCGATGACGCAGACGTCGGGCTTCGTCGCCTCGATGGTGGCGAGCACCGTCCCCAGGTCCGTCTCCGGCAGCGTGGGGACGTCCAGGGCACCCTCCGGCAGCCGTTCCGCACGCAGCTTGACCTGGGCGGCCGACTCCTCGCCGGTCACGTACAGGACGCCGCGGCCGGCGCGGGCGAGGTTGCCGAGCGCCATGGCGGTGAGGGTCGACTTGCCGATGCCCGGCGAGCCGCCGAGCAGGACGACGGAGCCCGGGACGATGCCGCCGCCGAGCACGCGGTCGAGCTCGCCGATGCCGGTGCTCAGGCGGGCGATCTCCTCCGCGCGCACCTCGCGCAGCGGGACGGCGCGGCCGGGCGCGGCCTTGGCCCCGCCGCCGCGGCCGGCGATCTTCGCGGGGGCGGCCTCCTCCACGAGGGTGTTCCAATCCGAGCAGGACGGGCACTGGCCGTGCCACTTGGCCGCCGTGGCGCCGCAGGTGGAGCAGGTGAAGACGGAGCGGGCCATCACCTTCTTATAGGTCCCGGACCGGACGTTTCGGTCACCCGGCGTGTTCAGGTGGGCATGCGCAATCGCCTTCCCACCGTCCTGTCCGGACTCGCCCTGTTCATCTCGCTCGGCGGCACCAGCATCGCCGCCATCTCCTACGCCCAGAACGCGGGCGCCGTCGACGGCAAGAGCGCCACCGGCGCCTCCGCCTCCCTCAAGCGCGCGGCGGGCAAGCTCGTGGCCGCCGGCGACGACGGCCGCGTGCCCGGCAAGTTCGTCAAGGGCGTCAGCCACGCCGCCAACTTCGGGTCCTACGTCCAGGTCGTCGACAACGCCACGGGCGCGCCGACGGCCCTCTCCTCCTACGCGAAGGTCGGTGCGCTGTCGGCCACGTGCGCCGACGAGAACGCCACGGCGGGCATCGCCGATCCGCGGACGGAGCTCACCTTCACCAACACGAGCGGCCAGGTCATCAACTACTCGTCGCGGCTGGGCACCAACGGGGGCACCGTGACCGCGCTGCAGCCGAGCACCACCGCCAGCATCACCGTGCGGGGCTCCAACACGTTCTCCGTCGAGGGCAACTTCGGGTCCACCGACGTCCGCTTCGACGGCACGGTCCGCCAGGACGGCAAGGGCACGGCCGACGCCAAGTGCCTCGTCTACGGGACGCTGACCCTGGTCAACTAGCGGTCGTCTCGAACTGCGCCATCAGCCCGTGGTCCTCGTGCTCGAGCATGTGGCAGTGGACGACGTAGCGCCCGGCGTAGTCGCTGAAGCGCCCGGCCACGAGGACCTCGTCGCCCGGGTCCAGGAAGAAGGTCTCCTTGAGCGCCCGCTCCCACGGGGGCGGGCGGCGGCCGTTGCGCGCGAGCATGTACCAGTCGGTGTGGTGGAGGTGGAGCAGGTGGGCGACCTTGGTCCGGTTGACCAGGCGCCAGGTCTCGACCGTCCCCAGCCTCGCGCGGTGGTCGACGCGGCCGGGGTCGTAACGGAGCCCGTTGAGCGTCCACGCGGGCGCGAAGCCGCGGCCGACCTCCACCCGCCATTCCTTGGCGACCTCCGCCGGGGCCTGTGAGACCCAGTCGGGGAGCGGGCGCAGGGCCGGCGGGATCTCCGTGTGATCGCTGACGCGCCGGCCGACGCGGAACTGCATGAGCGGGCCGACGTACGGGGCCGAGCCGACGGCCCTGCGGCCGCGCCGCTCCACGCTGTGCAGGACGACCTCCGAGTGGGCCGCGCGGGTGAAGTCCACGATCAGGTCGACCCGCTCCGCCGGCCCGACCAGCACGCTCGCCCGCGGTAGTGGCGCGGGCAGCAGGCCGCTCTCCGTCCCGATCTGGGTGATGGTCGCGCCACCGCCGACCTTGAGGGCGAAGGCGCGGAAGTTGGAGGCGTTCAGGACGCGCAGGCGGTAGCGGCGCGCCTCCACGCGGTGGAACGGGCGGTGGGCGCCGTTGACGAGCACGCGACGACCCTCGACCTGGTCGAAGGGCGCGTGGCCGGGCCGGCGGAACGGGTCCGTGAGCTGGTGGTGGCGGTCGAAGGAGCGGTCGCAGATGATCAGCGGGAGGTCGCGGTCGCCGGTCGGCAGCGACAACGACGAGTCGGCGTCGTCCTCCGAGATCCACATCCCCAGCAGCCCGCGCCAGACGTTGCGGCCCGTCGTGTCGAGACGGTGGTCGTGGTAGAAGCGGATCGCCGAACGCTGCGCGGCGCCGGCCTCCGTGAAGTCGTAGGTGTAGGTGCGCGCGGCGCCGGGTTCGATCAGCAGCCGGTTGTCGGCGTTGCTGGTGACGGCGCAGAAGAGGGAGCGTGGCTGGCGCGCGGTGAGGCCGCCGGGCTGGCCGTCGTCAGCGGAGCGGTTGTGGCCGCCGTGCAGGTGGACGGTGAGCTCGCCCACCCCGGCCGGGAGGCGGTGGTCGAAGCGCGCGGTCGTCGGCGTCCCCGTCGGGCGGCGCACGAGCGGCCCGGGGAAGGTGCCGCCGTAGGTCCACATGCGGGTCGGCGCGCCGGGGAGGATCGGGACCTCCGCCTCCACCATCGGGATGCGCAGGTCCGCCCCCGTCAGCACCTCGGGGAGCGGGAGCGGCCGCGCGAACGGCCGTGCCGCCGCGCCCCGGGGGATCGCGGCGGCGGCAGCCGACCCGGCGGCGGCCTGGAGGAGACGACGCCGGGTGAACATCGCTACTTCTTCGTGACCTTGATCTTGCCCGTCATGAAGGGGTGGATGGCGCAGAAGAAGGTGAGGGTGGTGCCGGCCTTGGCGGTCACCCTGCGGCTGTGCTTCTCGCCCTGCGTCTCCGTGTACCAGGAGTCGCCCGTCTTGCCGAAGGAGGTGTTCCAGCCCTTCTTGCCGGCCTCGACGATCGGCTTGGCGACCTTGAAGGTCTGGAAGTCGACCTCGTGGGCCTTCGCGACCGTGAGGCAGACGCCGGCGGGCGGGGCGGTCTCGCTGCCGCCGCACTCCATCATCTCGGCCTCCGTCCTCGGGAGCAGCGAGGGCTTGACGAGCGAGAACGTGTGGGGGCCGATGGCCTCCACCGACGTGTCGTTCTGGATGGTCAGCTTGGCGCCCTTCTTGACCGTCTTCGGGCCCTGGAAGTAGGGCTCGGCCTGCTCGCCCTCGCCCTTGAGCTTCATGTGGATGGTGGCCGCATCGGCCTGGGTCGCGCCACCTGCGAGGAGGGCGGCGCCGGCGAGCGCCAGGGCGGCGCCGCGGGGAGTCGGTAGGTGCATGGGCGGAACCTAAGACGGCACCGCTCGCTGCGCATCACCCCTCAGGAGGATTCGGCATCCACCGCGAGGAGGACATCCGCGAGCACGTCGGCGGTGTCCTCGATACCGGCCGACAGGCGGATGAAGCCCGGGCCGACGGCGTCGGTGCCCCAGCGGGCGCGGCGCTCGGCGGTGGTGTGCACGCCCCCGAACGACGTCGCCTCGATGACCAGGCGACTGCGGGCGAAGAACGCCTCGGCGCGGGCCTCCGTCCCCAGGTCGAAGCCGACCAGCGGGCCGAAGTGGCGCATCTGGGTGGCGGCGAGCTCCGAGCGCGACGGGTGGAAGACGGGGACATGCGGCGCGAGTGCCTCGGCCAGCGCCGTCGCCGTCTCGCTGGCCCGGGCGACCCGCAGCTCGAGCGTGGCCAGCGACCGGTGTGCCACCCACGCCTCGAACGGGCCGAGGATCGCTCCGGCCCGGTCACGGACGGTGCGGACGGCCGTCAGGTCCCGGCCGGCGACGACGCCGTAGAGGACGTCGGAGCCGCCGCTCAGGCCCTTGGTCCCGGCGGAGACGCTGAAGTCGGCGCCGAGCGCGAGCGGCTGCTGGCCGGCGGGTGTGGCGACGGTGTTGTCGACCGCCACCAGGGCACCGGCGGCGTGCGCGGCCTCGGCGACCGCGGCGATGTCCACGACGTCGAGCGCGGGGTTGGACGGGGTCTCCACCCACACCAGCGCGGCGCCCGCCACCGCCTCGACGTACGCCTCGGTGGACGAGGGGACGAAGCGCGCTTCGGGGACCAGCTGGCGCAGCGTGTAGTAGCCGTCCGCCGGGGCGACGATCGGACCGCCGACTGCGCGCAGGACGGCGTCGATGGCCGCCATGCCGGAGGCGAAGACCAGGGCGTCGCCGCCCTCCAGGGCGCCGAGCGCCGTCTCGAGCGCCGACCACGTCGGGTTGACGTAGCGGCCGTAGCCCTCGGGCGCGGCCGCGCCCGGAAGCGCGTACGGCGCGCCGAGGACGATCGGCGGCCCCAGCGGCTCGCCGCGAGTGAGACCATCCCCACCCGCCCCCCGGCGACCGGCGTGCACCGCCCGGGTGGAGGGACCCCACCCGGGCGTGCTGTCGCTGCTACTCGATGGGGTCAGTGGGCTCGGGGAGCGCCGGGGTGTCCAGCGCGCCCTCGTCGGGCTTGGCCTCCTCGTCGCCCGCGCCGACGCCGACCGGCGTCTTGAGGCGGACGCCCGTCTTGACGATGTCCAGGATCACGTCCCGGTCGTCGCCCTCGGGGGCCTTGGACACCATCACCGTGCCGCCGCCCTCGGGCAGCTGGGCCTGGAGGATGAAGTCCGACAGGGCGTCCTCGATGTAGCGCTGGATCGCGCGGCGCAACGGGCGGGCGCCCATGGCCGGGTCCCAGCCCTTGTCGACCAGGAAGTCCTCCGCCTCCTCCGTGAGCTCCAGCTGCAGGTCGCGCTCGGCCAGCGAGGCGCGGATGCGCAGGAGCAGGAGATCGACGATCTGCTTGATCTCCTCCTTCTGGAGCTTGTGGAAGACGATGACCTCGTCGATGCGGTTGAGGAACTCGGGGCGGAACACCTTGCGGAGCTCACCCATGACCCGGTTCTTCATGTCGTCGTAGGTCATGCCCGCGTCCTCGTCACCGACGGAGAAGCCGAGCGGCGTGTTGCGCGCGATCTCCGAGGCACCGACGTTGGAGGTCATGATCACGATCGTGTGGCGGAAGTCCACCGTGCGGCCCTGGGAGTCGGTCAGACGGCCGTCCTCCAGGATCTGCAGGAGGATGTTGAACACGTCCGGATGCGCCTTCTCGATCTCGTCGAGCAGGAGCACGCTGTACGGCTTGCGCCGCACGGCCTCCGTGAGCTGACCGCCCTCGTCGTAGCCGACGTAGCCCGGAGGCGAGCCGACCAGCCGGGACACGGCGTGCTTCTCCATGTACTCCGACATGTCGATGCGGATCATCGACTCCTCGTCGCCGAACAGGAACTCGGCCAGCGTGCGCGCGAGCTCCGTCTTGCCGACGCCGGACGGGCCGAGGAACACGAAGGAGCCGGTCGGCCGCTTCGGGTCCTTCAGGCCGGCACGCGAGCGGCGGATCGCCTTGGAGACGATCTCGACGGCCGGGTGCTGCCCGATGACGCGCTTGTGGAGCTCCTCCTCCATGCGCATGAGCTTCTGCGTCTCCGCCTCGGTGAGCTTGAAGACGGGGATGCCGGTCCACATGGACACGATGTCCGCGATCTCCTCCTCGCCGATCGACGGGCGCTCGCCGCCCTCGCCGGACTCCCACTGCTCCTCGAGCTCGCGCTTCTTGTTCGTCAGCTGCCGCTCCTTGTCACGGAGGTTGGCGGCCTTCTCGAACTCCTGCGCCTCGATGGACGCCTCCTTGTCGCGGCGCGTGGACTCGATCTCCTCCTCCAGCTCCCGGTACACGGGGGGCGAGGACATCGACTTGATGCGCATGCGCGACGCGGCCTCGTCGATGAGGTCGATGGCCTTGTCGGGCAGGAAGCGGTCTGAGATGTAGCGGTCGGCCAGCTCGGCCGCCGCCTCCAGCGACTCGTCGGTGATGTTGATCTTGTGGTGCGCCTCGTAGCGGTCGCGCAGGCCCTTCAGGATCTGCACGGTCTCCTCGACGGACGGCTGGTCCACGACGATCTTCTGGAAGCGCCGCTCCAGGGCGCTGTCGCGCTCCAGGTACTTGCGGAACTCGTCCAGGGTCGTCGCGCCCACCGTCTGCAGCTCCCCGCGGGCGAGGGCCGGCTTGAGGATGGAGGCGGCGTCGATCGCGCCCTCCGCGGCACCCGCGCCGACGAGGTTGTGGAGCTCGTCGATGAACAGGATGATGTCGCCGCGCTGGGTGATCTCCTTCATCACCTTCTTGAGGCGCTCCTCGAACTCGCCGCGGTACTTCGAGCCGGCGACGAGGGCGGCCAGATCCAGCGTGTAGATCTGCTTGCCCTTGAGCAGCTCGGGCACGTCGGCGTTGGTGATGCGCTGGGCGAGGCCCTCGACCACTGCGGTCTTGCCCACGCCCGGCTCGCCCACGAGCACGGGGTTGTTCTTGGTGCGGCGCGAGAGGATCTGCATGATCCGCTCGATCTCCGTCTCGCGGCCGACGACAGGGTCCAGCTTGCCCTCGGAGGCGAGCTTGGTCAGGTTGCGGCCGAACTGGTCGAGCAGCTTGCTCGACTTCTTGCCCTCACCCTGGGCCCCCGCGCCGGCACCTGCGCCGGCACCGCTGCCGGAGCCCTGCGACCCGCCGCGCCGGCCACCGGGGCCGGACAGCATGCGGATGACCTCGTTGCGGATCTTCTCGGAGTCCGCGTCGAAGTCCAGGAGGATGCGGGCGGCGACGCCCTCGTTCTCCCGCACGAGCCCGAGCAGGATGTGCTCGGTGCCGATGTAGTTGTGGCCGAGGCTCAAGGCCTCGCGGAGCGCAAGCTCCAGCACCTTCTTCGCGCGCGGCGTGAAGGGGATCTGCCCGGAGGTGACCTCTTCGCCGGAGCCGACGATGCGCACGACCTGGGCACGCACCCGCTCGACCGTGATGTCGAGCGACTCGAGGACGCGGGCCGCCAGACCCTCCTCCTCGCGCAACAGCCCGAGCAGGATGTGCTCGGTGCCGATGTAGTTGTGCTTGAGCGTGCGAGCTTCCTCCTGGGCGAGGACGACCACCTGGCGGGCTCGCTCTGTGAATCGCTCGAACATGATGTTGTGAAACCTTCCTGCTGGGTCAGCGCTGGGTCGTTGCGTGGTCCCGAAAAACAAAAACCCCCGCACCCTCGGCACCAGCGCGCTCAGACTCGTGGACTGAACGCGGGCTCCGGGTCGGGGGAAGGCTTGTCGCCATAGGTCATTCTACCCGTTCGGGCGGCTCATCGCGTCGGCTTCTCGCTGGGCCCGGTGGACCGCTTCGACCACCTCGCGCGGATCGGCCACCCCGGCGAACTTGAAGTCGTAGTCCCCGCCCGCGGCCGTGTCGAAGTCGACCGTCCCGATCTGCAGCAGCCGCTGGAGCACCGACTGGTCCGTGTTGACGTTCTGCACGCGGGTGATCTGGGTCTGCTGCTCCTCGCGCGAGATGATGCCGCGGCGGATGTGCAGGCGATGGTTGGAGATCGTGTACGTCGTGAACAGGCGCTTGACGTAGCCGGTGATCAACACGATCGCCAGGGCGGCGATCCCGGCGCCCACGGCCGGCCCCACGTCCGTGACCAGCAGCACCACCACGACGACCACCGCGACCAGCACCAGCCCCTTGAGGTAGAAGCCCAGGATGGAGCGCCACGACGGGTGCCCCTCGAAGATGATCTGCTCTCCCGCTTCCAGGTCCATCCGCGAACCGTACCCCCTCCCCCGGCTGACGCGAATCGCGCCCGTGTCGCCTACTTGTCGATATGGCGACAATCACGCGACACAGACTGCTGGAGCTGGCGATGCACGACGTCGTCACGCTCGAACAACTGCTCGATGAAGGAGTGACCCAGCGCGGGCTGCGGACGATGCTGGCGCGTGAGCACGTCTTCCGTCGCCACCCAGGGGTGTTCCTCGTCTCTGATCGGCCCGACCACAAAGCACTCGCCTTCGCCGCCGTCACGCACTGTGGAGACGACGCGCTCGTGAGCTTTTGGTCGGCGGTGTGGCTCTGGGATCTCACCGACCAGGAGCCGGAAGGCTTCCCCTTCGTGACGGTGCCGGCGCACCGGATGACGCACAAAGCCGAGGAGATCCAGGTGAAGCGGACGCGGCGCCCGGACGCGGGCTGGACCCGGGACGGCATCCCAGTGACGTCATTGCACCGAACGATCGACGACGTGGCACGGACGGCCCCGTCCTCCTCCCTCAAAGCCATCCTGGGACGCGCCGAGCGCAAGCACGCGCTCGAACTGGATGCGCTCTACGCCGACGCGACCTCCGCGATGCTCAAACGAACGCTCGAGACCTACGTCGCAGGCCGGGGCCTGACGGACTCGGAGCTCGAGGCGCGCTTCCTCGACATCGTGGTCCGAGCCGGCCTGCCACGTCCGCAGATGCAACGGAGGAAGGCGGGCGGCCGGGTCGACTTCATCTGGCCGGACCTGCGCCTGATCGTCGAGGTCGACGGTTGGGACTCCCATCGAGGACGGGTCGCCTTCACCGAAGACCGGCGGCGGGATCGCGAGCACTGGCGTCAGGGTTTCCAGACGCTCAGGTACACCTGGTCCGACGTCACCCTCAACCCCGCCGAAGTCGCCGCCGACCTCCTCCTCGCCGCCGAACGTGTCGCCTCATTGTCGCTATAGCGACAAACAGGCGACACAGCTGCCCCCGGGGCCCCCCGTCAGTCGGAGCGCAGTGCGGGGAAGAGGACGACCTCGCGGACGGTGTCGCGGCCCGTCAACAGCATCGCGATGCGGTCGATGCCGAAACCGATGCCGCCCGTGGGCGGCATGCCGTGCTCGAGCGCGGTGAGGAAGGCCTCGTCGAACGGCTGGGCCTCCTCGTCGCCGGCCTCGGCGAAGCGGACCTGCTCCTCGAAGCGGGCGCGCTGGTCGTCCGGGTCGTTGAGCTCCGTGAAGGCGTTGGCGATCTCCATCCCGCCCGCGTAGGCCTCGAAGCGCTCGACGAGGCCCTCCTCCGAGCGGTGCTTCTTGGCGAAGGGCGACAGCTCGACCGGGTAGTCGAAGAGGAAGGTCGGGTCCTGCAACTCCGGCTCGACGAACTTCGTGAGCAGATGGTCGACGAGCAGCGCCCAGGTGGACTCGTGCTCCGGCACCTCCAGGCCCGCCTCCTTCATCGCTGCCTGGAGTGCGGGCAGCGAGTCGTGCCGAGGATGTCGATGCCCGTGCGCGACTCGATGGCGCCGGCGAACGTGTCCCGCTTCCACGGCGGCTTGAACGTTCGTCCGACCGGTCACGGCGTAGATGAGCTGCTCGAAGCGCTCCGCGACGTCCTTGTAGTCCGCGTAGGCCTCGTACCACTCGAGCATCGTGAACTCGGGGAGGTGCTTGCGCGACAGCCCCTCGTTGCGGAAGTTCTTGCCGATCTCGTAGACGCGCTCCAACCCGCCGACGATGCACCGCTTGAGGTACAGCTCCGTCGCGATGCGCAGGTACATCGTCTGGTCGAGCGCGTTGTAGTGCGTGGTGAACGGCCGGGCCGCCGCGCCGCCGTAGAGCGGCTGCAGGACGGGGGTCTCGACCTCGACGAAGCCCTGGTCGTCCAGGTAGCGACGGATCGCGGAGATGAGCTCGGAGCGGGTGAGGAAGACCGCGCGGGAGTCCTCGTTGGCCATCAGGTCGAGTTCGCGCTGGCGATAGCGGACCTCCGTGTCCTTGACGCCATGGTGCTTCTCCGGCGGCGGGCGCAGCGCCTTGGCCAGCAGGGTCCACGCGGTGACGCGGACGGTGGCCTGGCCCGTGTCGGTGACGAACGGCTCGCCGTCGATCCCGATGAGGTCGCCGAGATCGATCTGCTTCTTGAGCCGGGAGAAGGACTCCTCTCCGAGCTCCTCCTTCACTGCCCGTAGTTGCATCCTGCCCGACCGGTCGATGAGGTCGAGGAACATCGCCTTCCCGCCCCCGCCGCGCGGCGAGGCGGCCGGCGATGCGCACGGGCTCCTCCCCGACCGAGGAGATCGGCACCACACCCGGGAAGGCATGTGGGAACGGCTCGACACCCTGCTCGCGCAACTCGGCGAGCTTGGCCCGCCGCGTCTCAACGAGCGGGTCAGACAGCGATCTTGGCGATCTTGAGCTGACGGGTCTTGCCGGAGGGCAGCGCGACGGACACGGTGTCGCCCTTCTTGTGGCCCAGCAGGGCCTTGCCGATCGGCGACTCGTTCGAGAGGCGCTTGGGAGAGGCGGACGGGTCGGCCTCCGTGGAGCCGACGATCATGAAGACGTCCTTCTTGGACCCCTCGGAGACGTCGACGGTGGCACCGACGCGCACGACGTCGTTGTCGAGCTCGGAGGCGTCGATGACCGACGCGGAGCGCAGCTTCTCCTCGAGCGTGGCGATGCGGGCCTCGAGCATCATCTGCTCGTTCTTCGCGTCGTCGTACTCCGAGTTCTCGGAGATGTCGCCGAACTCGCGCGCTTCCTTGATGCGCTCGGCGACCTCGCGGCGCTTGTCGCCGGACAGGTGCTCGATCTCCTGCTTGAGCTTCTCGAGCCCCTCAGGGGTGAGGATGACGTCCTTCTGCATGGGTCTACTTTGGAAATGAGAAACCCGCCGGAATGGCGGGTCTGGGGTGCTTCAGGCGGCCGCTGAGGATACCACCGGTGCGAGGGCCTCGACCAGCGCGCGCTGCTCTGCGATGGACCCGCTCCTTTGCAGGGCATTCTGGGTCTCCTTGGCCCGCGCCGAGCCGCTCGACGTACCAGGGGTGGAACTTCTTCAGGTAGGCCGCGGCGCGGTCCTCGCCGAGGTGCTCGACCGCGCGGTCGATCACCCACAGCCACTCGCGCACGACCTCCTCGGCCTCCGGCTCGCCCACCCGCGTCCCGAGCACCTGCTCGAACAGCCAGGGGTTGCCGAGGGCGCCGCGGGCGAGCATGACCGCCGCGCAGCCCGTGTGCTCGAACACCCCGCGGATGTGGTCGGCGCCGTTCATGCCGCCGCTGACGATGATCGGGACGTCCAGCGTCTGCACCATCTCCGCGGCGAGGTCGTAGTCGGGGACGCCCGTGTGGCGGACCTTGACCGTGCGCGGGTGGAAGGTGATGCCGGCGACGGCGCCGCTCTCCACGAGCGCCCGCGCGGCCGGCACGCCCTCCGCGCGCAGCTTGACGGTGACGGGGAGCCCGCTGCCCTCCGCGGCGGCCTCGGCGATCGCCACGGCGCGCGCGGGGTCCTTGGGCAGCGCCGCGCCGGCGCCGGTCTTCATCACCTTGGGGACGGGGCAGCCCATGTTGAGGTCGATCAGGTCGGCGCCCGCCTCGGCGACCGTCGCGGCGGCGGAGCGCATCACGTCCGGGTCGTGGCCGAAGAGCTGGATCGAGACCGGCCCCCGTCGCGCTCGCGCGGGTCGATGCGCAGCAGCTCGCGCAGGGTGCGCTCGTTGCCGTAGTGGATCGCGTGGGAGGAGACCATCTCCGAGACGACGAGGCCGGCCCCGAAGCGGCGCGCCTGCAGGCGCACGAACCAGTTGCCGATCCCCGCCAGCGGGGCGAGGACGACGCGGTTGGGGACGGGCAGGCCGCCGAGGCTCCAGGGATCCGTCAGGCGCACCCCACCTAGCGTACGGCGACCTGTGCTCGTCATCTTCGACTGCGACGGGGTCCTGGTCGACTCCGAGGTGATCTCCAACCAGGCGCTGCGCGAGGCGCTGGCCGAGATCGGCATCGAGCTCACCCTCGAGGAGACGATGGCCGAGTACATGGGCCGCTCCCGCGCGCACATGCTCGCCCGCACCGCGCAGCTGCTCGGCGGCCCCGTCCCGCTGGAGTTCGCCGAGGGCTACGACGACCGCCGCGACAAGATGTTCTGGACCCACCTCGAGCCGGTGGAGGGCATCGAAGAGGCGCTCGACGAGCTGTGGGAGCGCGAGATCCCGACGTGCGTCGCCTCCAGCGGCGACCACGAGAAGATGCGCCTGACGCTCGGCCTGACCGGGCTCTGGGACCGCTTCGAGGGCCGCATCTACTCCGCGACGGAGGTGGCCCGCGGCAAGCCGGCCCCGGACCTCTTCCTCCACGCCGCCGCCAAGGAGGGCTTCCCGCCGGAGGACTGCGTCGTGGTGGAGGACTCGGCGCCAGGTGTCGAGGCGGCGCGGGCGGCGGGCATGCGGGTGCTCGGATTCGGAGAGGACCTCGATGCGGACGTCGTCTTCACGGACATGACGGAGCTGCCGCACCTCCTCGATGACTGACGACACGCACGCCGACAGCCGCAAGAGCGTCCTCGCCGCCCTCGCCGCCAACGGCGGCATCGCGGTGACCAAGCTGGTCGCGGCCGTGATCTCGGGTTCGACGGCCATGCTCGCCGAGGGCATCCACTCCATCGCCGATACGGGCAACCAGCTCCTGCTGCTGCTGGGCATGCGCCGGTCGGAACGGCCGGCCGACGACGACCACCCCTTCGGCCATGGCAAGGAGCGCTTCTTCTGGACCTTCGTGGTCGCGCTGACGCTGTTCACCATCGGCGGCCTCGTCTCCATCGGCCGCGGCGTCCAGGGCCTGCTCCACCGGGAGGAGACGCCCGGCCTCTGGCTGAGCCTCGTCGTCCTGCTGCTGGCCGCCGTCTTCGAGGGCTCGGCGCTGCGCGTCGCCCTGCGCTCCTTCAACCGCGACCGCGGCCGGCGCTCCTTCTACGCGGGCCTGCGCCGCGCGAAGGACCCGGAGACGCTGACCGTCGTCTTCGAGGACACGGCGGCGCTGAGCGGCATCGCCGCCGCGATCATCGGCCTCGTCCTCGCGCACATCACCGACGACGCGCGCTTCGACGCCGCGGGCGCGATCGCCGTCGGCCTGATCCTGATCGTCGTCGCCAGTGCCCTGGCCCGCGAGTCCCGCGACCTGCTGCTGGGCGAGTCCGCCACCCCCGAGGTCCGCAAGCAGATCCGCGAGGCCATCGAGGGCTGCGACACCGTGGACCAGATCCGCGACCTGCTGACCATGCACGTCGGCCCCGACGAGGTGCTCGTCAACGTGGAGATCGCCTTCAAGGACGGGCTCGACACCGACGGCGTCGAGGCCGCCATCGTCGCCGTCGAGGACCGCATCTTCGAGGCCGTCCCGAAGGCCGCGAAGATCTTCATCGAGCCGCGGAGGCCCGCTCCCAGATCAGACGCAACCCCTTCAGCGTGAGCTCGTCGTCGACGACGTCGATGGAGTCGCAGAAGGGGACGATGGCGCCGGCCAGCCCGCCGGTGGCGATGGTCGCCAGCCCCTCCCCCAGCTCCTCGCGCAGGCGGTCGATGATGCCGTCGACCTGCGCCGCGAAGCCGTAGACGACGCCCGACCGGATCGCGTCGACGGTCCCCTTGCCGATCAGCGTCTTCGGCGCCTCGAGGTCGATCTTGCCGATCGCGGCGGCGCGCGAGGTCAGCGCCTCCATGGAGATCTCCACCCCGGGCGAGATGATGCCGCCGAGGTAGGCGCCGTCCTCCGAGACGACGTCGAAGGTCAGCGCCGTGCCGAGGTCCACGCACACGCACGGGCCGCCCAGCGCGTCGTAGGCGGCGACGGCGTTGACGAGCCGGTCGGCGCCGAGCTCGCGCGGGTTGTCGATGCGGATCGGCATCCCCGTCTTCAGGTTCGGCCCGACGACCGGCATCTCGTGGCCGAGGTAGTTGCGGGCCATGGTCTGCCACTCCGGCCGCAGCGCCGGCACGGTGGAGGAGACGATGGACGCGTCGATGTCCTCGAAGCCCAGGGCGCGCAGTGCGAGCAGGCTGCGCAGCGCGGCGCCGAGCTCGTCCGCGGTGGACTGACGGACGGTGGCGAAGCGCCAGTGCTCGACGAGGCGGTCGCCGTCGTAGGCCCCGAAGTGCGTCTGGGTGTTGCCGACGTCGACGACGAGGAGCACGCGCCGCAGGCTAACGGCGGATGGCGCGGCCCGGCAGCTTGAGCACCACGGGGATCGTCGTGCGCCGCTGCAGCCCCTGGCCGTCGCGGGCGACGGCGATCAGCGTCGCCGACAGCTGGCGCAGCCGCAGGATGCGCTTGCGCGTCTTGGCCAGCAGCCGCACGACGACGTGCCGGGAGGCGCCATGGCCGAGGGCGAAGGTCGCGTAGCGGGCGATGCGCGCCGGCTTCGTCTGGCCCGGCAGGGTCGCCCGCAGCTCGAGCGACCCGCTGCAGGCGGTCACCGTCGCGGACGCGCAGCCGAGCAGGAAGCGGGCGCCGCCCTTGCGCGAGAACCGCGGCTGCGCCGTGTAGACGCCGATGCCCCCGAACGGCTTGAGGCCGGGGATGGGCGGGTCCTCGACGCCCGTCTTGGCCGGCAGCCCGGGCACGGAGAGGACGAGGGCGAGGTTGTCCGCGTAGGCGTCCGTGTACCCCCCGGCGTGGCGCTCGCCGTGGAGCATCACGTCGACGGCGCGCGTGCGCGCGGGGATGGCGCCGCCCGCCTCGCGGCGCAGCAGCGTGGTGTCGTTGAGGCGCTCCGCCGTCCCCACCGGGGTGAGGACGAGCGAGCCCAGCTCGCGGTTCTCCGGATCCTTGAAGACGGCCCGCACGCCGAGCGCGTCCGTGTCGGCCCCGTACCCGCCGACCAGCCCGGACAGGGTCGCGGTGGCGATGCCGGCGTCGATGGACGCGGCGGCGCCGGCGACGTCGATGCGCTGGGACAGCGTCGGGGCGGCCTCCCCCGCGGCGGCGAAGAAGCGCGCGCCGCCACCCAGTGCCCGGCCGGTGAGGACCGTCGGCAGGAACGGGTCCCCGTAGGCGGGCGCGGCGAACCCGCCGCTCCAGCCGGTGAGCCCGTCCTCGGCGCCGCCGTTGACGAGCACGGACGATGGCGCGATCGGGACGGGCGACGGTTGCGTCTCGTAGGCCCCGATGTCACGTCGGCCGCCGGCGACGCGCGGGTACCCGGCCGCGTCCTCGAAGGGCTCGAACGGGGCCAGCGCCGCCGGGTCGCCCCGGTCGACCAGGGCCGCGTCCCCGGGCGCACGCGGGTCGGCGGGGGCGTCGGCGCGGTCGGTCGCCGTGGCGTCCTCGTCGGCCGCGTGCGCGCTGTAGGCCGTGGTCACCGTGGCCTCGTCGGCGACGGCGAAGGGATCGTCGCCGCCGACCAGGCTCGAGGTGAGGGCGAGCGAGCCGCCGTCGAGCACCGCGCGACCCGCGACGGTCACGCCGCGCCCCGTCACGTCCGCCTCGTCGATCTCGAGCCGGGAGAGGTCCACGTCGTCGAGCGTGACCGCGGCGTTCGCCTCCAGCGTCCCCTCCACGCGCAGGTTGTGCAGCGCGGCGGGCGCATCGAGGACGAGGCGCGGCTGCGCGCGGATGACCGTCCCGTCCGTGCCGGCGAGCTCCACCGGGTCGGCGGTGGTGATGGCGCCCGTGAACGGCCCGGGGCCGAGGCGGATCAGGTGCGCATGGGAGGCCAGGGCGTCCTGCAGCGTGTCCGGCGTCGTCGTGCAGTCGGCGCGGCTCACGCCCACGCAGGCGACGTCGTCCGGCGCGGCCAGGGCCGGCGCCGGAAGTGACAGCACCAGCAGGACGACGGTGAGCCGGAAGAGCACTCAGGGGGATTAGACCATGAGCGGCGGCCCGCCCCGTGTCACCGAACCGACATCGCCGAGCGCCTCGAGGTGCGCGCGTGCCAGGCCCTTTCCGGGGATGACCAGGTCGGGATCGAGCTCGAGCAGCGGCACGAGCACGAAGCGGCGGCTCGTCGTCTCCCGGTGCGGGAGGGTGAGCCGGTCGCTCCGGAACTCCATGTCCCCGAGCAGCAGGACGTCGACGTCGAGCGGGCGCGGCCCGTGGCGGACGTAGCCCGGCTCACCGGCGAGGGTGCGCCCGCGCTCGCGCTCCACCGCCTTGCACGCGTCCAGGAGCTCCAGCGGCGCGAGGTCGGTCTCGATGCGCAGGCACGCGTTGAGGAACTCGGGCTGGTCGGTGACGTCGCCCATCGGCTCCGTCCCGTAGGTCGAGGAGCTCGCCAACACGTCCACCGTCAGCAGGTCCACGGCCGCCTGCAGGTGGGCGCGGCGGTCGCCGACGTTGGAGCCGAGGCCTAAGTACCCGATCACGGGGCGGGCATGGAGCGCACCATGGCCAGCTGCCGGGACTGGGCGAGCAGGCGCCCGTCCTCCGACCACAGCTCGCCGTCCTCCTCGACCACGCCCCCGGCCTGGGTGCGCGAGACGAACGTGCACAGCAGCCACGGATGGTCGCCCTCCGGCGGCTGGCCGCGGAAGTGGATGGTCAGCTCCAGGGTGGGGACGCGGACGCGCTCGGGCGTGCGGAAGATGGCCGGCGGCATGAACGCGTCGGTGGCGGCGGCGAGCATCGGCGGGTCGGCCGGGTGCGGCTCCGCGGTGCGCAGGTAGCCGGCGACGCGCAGCGGGCGGGCGTCGGCGTCCGAGTGGGCGACCCGCATGTCCCAGCGGCTCATCAGCGGCGGGACGCCCGTGCGGGTCGGGTCGACGTACATGCAGTCCTCCAGCGGCGGCAGCTCGGGGGGTGCGCTGTCCGACCAGCTCGGCGCGCCCTCGTGCCAGTGGCTGCACACCGCCTGGGCGACGACGACGAGCGTCCCCTCCTGCTCCAGGCGCAGCCGGACGAACGACGTGGAGCGCCCGGCGCGGACGATCTCCGTGCGCACGTCGATCGGGGCCTCGGCGGGCGGGGCGAGGTAGTGCAGGGTCAGGGAACGCGGCGGGGCGCCCGTGGCCAGCTCGGCGGCGCGGGCGGCCAGCGCGGCCGGGAAGCCGCCGTTGGTGCCGAAGCCGATCGACCAGGTCGGCGGGACGGTGCCGCGCCAGACCCCCTCGCCGGCCGCGGCGAGCGCGGTGTCGTCGGCGAAGCTCACTTGTCGAACGCGTCCATCACCCGCTGGAGGCCGAGCGTGGTGGCGACGTTCATCAGCATGCCGGTCCCGAAGAAGTCGAAGACGTCCTCCTCCGGCGCGCCCGAGAGCGACTGGATCTCCGCCATCATCGGCTCGTAGAGCTCGCGCGCGCGCTCGGCGATGACGGGATCGCCGCTCGCCGCCGCGTACATCTGCAGCTGGAACCCGAGCAGGTCCTCGTCCTCGAGCACGTTCCCGTAGGCGGCGCCCATGCTGTGCAGCCGCTCCTCCGGCGTGTCCCCGGCGCAGGCGGACCGGAACGCCTCGAGGGTCCGCGCGGTGCACGCCTCGCAACAGGCCAGGAACAGCTCGCGCTTGGTGCCGAAGAGCCGGAACAGGTAGGGCTGGGAGAGCCCGATGTCGTCCGCGATCGCCTCCGTCGACGTCCCGTGCAGCCCGCCGGCGGCGAAGTGGCGCAGGGAGGCCTCGACGATCTGCTCGCGGCGCTCGGGGGCCGTGAGGCGGACCCGTGCGGTCATTCCTCGCGCCAGACCTCGACGGACACGGCCTCCACCGGCAGCGCGATCGGCGGCTCGGGCTTGGCGGCCTTCACGGAGACGGACTCGGCGCCGAACTTGGAGGCCAGGCGATCGGCGACGACCGCGCACAGGCGCTCGAGCGTCCGGTAGGGCTTCTGCTGGGCGACGAGGGCGATCTCCTCGCAGACCTTGCCGTAGTCGACGGTGTCCTCCACGCGGTCGGTGACCAGCGCGTCGACCTCGCCGACGTCGAAGCGGACGTCGAAGACCAGGCGCTGCCCGATCTCCCGCTCGGCCTCGCTGACGCCGTGGTGCGTGTAGAGCGACAGGCCGACGATCTCGATGGTGGCGCCGACCTCCGGCCCCTCCTCGTCGTCATCGTCGTCGAGGTCGAAATCGGGATCGTCGCTCACGTTCGCAACGTAGCAGCGGCCACTAACAACGCATCTCGGGTGGGAGCGACGTCGTGGACGCGGAAGACCTCCGCCCCGCGCTCGAAGGCGAGGACGTTGGCGGCGGCGGTGGCGTGCGCGCGGTCCGCGGCCTCTGCCCGGCCGGTGAGCCGGCCCAGGAACGCCTTGCGGGAGACGCCGATCACGAGCGGCCGGCCGATGGCGACGAGCTCGCCGACGCGGCGCAGGAGCTCGAGGTTGTGCTCGACCGTCTTGCCGAAGCCGATGCCCGGATCGAGCTGGACCCGCTCCTCGGGGATGCCTTCTGCGACCGCGAAGGCGAGCCGTTCCTCGAGGAACGCCTTCACCTCCGAGACGACGTCGTCGTAGCGAGGGTCGTCCTGCATGGTGCGCGGCTCGCCGAGCATGTGCGTGAGGCAGCAGTCGGCGCCGCTGGAGGCCACCAGCCCCGCGAGCTCCGGCTCGGCACGGAAGGCGGTGACGTCGTTGACGTAGGTGGCGCCGGCGGCCAGCGCCGCCTCCGCGACCGCCCGCTTGGACGTGTCGACGGAGACGCGGGCGCCGCGCAGGCCTTCGACGACGGGGACGACACGGCGCAGCTCCTCGGCCTCCGAGACGGGCTCGGCGTACGGACGGGTGGACTCCCCGCCGACGTCGACGAGGTCCGCGCCCTCCGCGAGCAGCTCACGTCCGTGGGCGATCGCCCGCTCGGCGTCGAAGTAGTCGCCGCCGTCCGAGAACGAGTCCGGCGTCACGTTGACCACGCCCATGATCTCGAAGGCAGCGGGAGGCACGAACTACGGCTTTGAGGGAGTGGGACGGAGGGGGTGTGTCACTTCTGTCGTCATATACCCGACAAACGTGACACACCCCACCGCGCCGGCCGGTCCCGATCCTTCAATGCCGCAGTTTCGTCAACCGCTACCTGCCGGCGGCGACGCCCGCTGCGCTGCCCGCCCGTCTTCTCCTGGCGGGGCCGCTCGGGGGCGACGAGGCCGGCCGCGGCCAGCTCCCGGTCCAGGCCGAGCGGGCCGTACATCTTGACGGCGTCGCGGGCCTGGTCGGCGACCACGAAGGTGATGCCGATGCCGGTGGTGCCGGCGCGGGCGGTCCGGCCGACGCGGTGCACGTAGTCCTCCGCGGCGCCCGGCATGTCGTAGTTGATGACGTGCGTGATGCCGGCGACGTCGATGCCGCGCGCGGCGACGTCCGTGGCGATCAGCGTCGGGATCTTGCCCGACTCGAAGCTCGACAGCGCGCGCTCGCGCTGGCCCTGGGACTTGTCGCCGTGCATGGCGACGGCGGGCACGGAGTTCTTGGCGAGCCGCTTGGCGAGCCGGTCGGCGCCGCGCTTGGTGCGGACGAAGACCAGGGTGCGCCCGCGGTCCTTGTCGCCGAGCAGGTTGACGAGCTCCTGGCTCTTGGCGTCGTGGTCGAGCTGCACGAAGCGGTGCTCGATCTTGCCCTTGGACTCGATGGTCGGGGCGTGCTCGTGGCGCACGGCGTCGTGGGTGTACTCCTTGGCGATGCGGCCGACCTCGCCGTCGAGCGTGGCCGAGAAGAGCATGGTCTGCCGGGAGTTCGGCGTGAGCTTGACGATGCGGTCGACGACGGGCTTGAAGCCCATGTCGAGCATGCGGTCGGCCTCGTCGAGGACGAGCGCCTCGATGGCGTCGAGCCGGATGGCGCGGCGCTCGAGCAGGTCGATCAGGCGGCCGGGCGTGGCGACGACGATGTCGGCGGACTTGACCGCCTTGATCTGCGGGGTGATGCCGACGCCGCCGTAGACGGCGACGACGTTGACCTCGCGGGCCTTGGCGATCTCGCGCAGCTCCTCCACGATCTGGGAGGCGAGCTCACGCGTCGGCGCGAGGACGAGGACGGACGGCAGGCCGCCGGCCTCGCACAGCTCGACGAGCGGCACGCCGAAGGCGAGCGTCTTGCCGGACCCCGTCGGGGACTTGACCAGGATGTCGCGCTCGGCGAGCGCGTCCGGGATGACCATCGACTGGACGGCGAAGGGCTTGTCGTAGCCGCGCTGGGACAGTGCGCGCACCACGGGTGCGGACACGCCGAGATCGGCGAAGGTTGCTTCGGACTGCATATGGGTGCTCCTTATGGGCGAATGGTGAGACTCAAAATCGCCCTATGAGCAACCAGAACCTCGTCGGCGACCGTCGCCGACCGCATGTACGTTAGTGGACATGCGAATGGGCGCGGTGCACCTCACGGTCGCGGACCTCGGACGGTCCCTCGACTACTACGAGCGGATGATCGGGCTGCAGGTGCACGGCCGTGAGGGCGACACGGCCCGGCTCGGAACCGGCGGCGAGGACCTCCTCGTGCTGACGGAGGTCGCCGGCGCCCGCCCCGCCGACGGCTACGCGGGCCTGTTCCACTTCGCCCTGCTGCTGCCGGACCGCCCGTCCCTGGCGAGCTGGCTCGCCCACGCCGCGCGCGACCGCGTCCCCCTCACCGGCATGTCCGACCACGCCGTCAGCGAGGCGCTGTACCTGCGCGACCCCGACCATCACGGCATCGAGATCTACGCCGACCGGCCGCGGGCGCAGTGGGAGGGCCGCGTCGCTGAGCTGATGACGACGGTCCCGCTCGACACGGACGACCTGCTGGCGGCTCGCACCGACGACGCGTTCACCGGCATGGCCGCCGGCACGACCATGGGCCACGTCCACTTCCGCGTGGCCGACGTCAACGAGACGACCGCCTTCTGGCGCGACGTCATGGGCCTGGAGGTCATGGCCTCCTTCGCCGGCCAGGCGGGCTTCTACGCGCACGGCGGCTACCACCATCACGTCGGGGCGAACGTCTGGGAGAGCCGCGGTGCCCCGCCCGCGCCGACCGGTCACGCGACGATCGTCGACGCCACCCTGATCTACGAGGACGCGGAGGCGCGCGCGGCGGTCGCCGAGCGCGTCGGGGGCGACGAGGTGAAGGACCCGTCAGGGATCAGGCTTCGGCTGGCGTAGCCACCGTGGCGCCGATCACTTCGATCAGCGCGGCGACGACCACAGGATCGAAGAAGCTGCCCGAGCAGCGCTGCAGCTCGGCGATCGCCTCCACGGGGCTGCGCGGCTCGGCGTGCGGCCGGGAGCGCAGCTGGGCGTCGAAGGCGTCGACGACGGACGACGATCCGGGCACCGCGCGGGATGTCCTCGCCGGCCAGGCCGTCCGGGTAGCCCGTCCCGTCGTAGTGCTCATGGCTCGAGCGCACGAGCCGGGCGACCGAGGTCAGCGCGGGCGCGGCGGCGATGATGCGCTCGCCGAGCAGGGTGTGGCGGCGCAGGATCTCCCACTGGTCCGGGCTCAGCGGCCCCGGTGAGGCGAGGACCTCGTCGGGGACGGCGATCAGGCCGACGTCGCGGAGCTCGGTGGCGAGCCGGACGTCCTGCACCTCCGCCGGCGGCAGGCCGAGCCGGCGCGAGATGACGCCCGCGAGCTCCCCGGCCTCCTCGGCGATCGTGTCGATCCCGCCGTGCTCGGCGAGGGCGCGCTTGAGGACCTCGGCGCTCTGGCGCGGGGCGCTCAGCCGGCCGCCGGCCTTCTCGGCGTACATGCGCTGATCGGCGATGCGCAGGGCGGTGGAGGCGTCGCCGATCGCGCCGCCGAGGCGGACGCCACCGGCCGCGCAGGTGACGTCGAAGCCGTCGGCGCGCTCGAAGAGCAGCTCGCGCAGGCGCTCGAGCTCGGCCTCGACGTCCTCTTCCGCGACCCGCATGAGCACGCAGAACTCGTCCCCGCCCATCCGGTAGGCCGTGCCGTGGTCGCCGACGCCCGCGGTCAGCCGCTCGCCCATGCGGATCAGCAGCCCGTCCCCGGCGGGGTGGCCGAAGGTGTCGTTGTAGGTCTTGAAGCCGTTGAGGTCGAAGATGCCGAGCGCCCAGGCCTCCGGCTCGTCGTCGGCGAGGGTGCGGATCAGCGCGCGCTCCAGGCCGCGGCGGTTGCCCAGGCCGGTGAGGGCGTCGCTGAGCGCCTCCGACCGCGAGGCGCGCAGCACGGCGGTGCTCTGGCGGAAGGTCAGCGCCAGGCGCAGCATGACGCCGAACAGCGCCAGGCTGGCGAGGATCACCGCCGGGAGGTTGAGCGGGTGCACGGCGCTGACGACGAGCACGGCGATGCCGATCGTCCCGGTCAGCATCGGCCCGACCATCAGGACCGCCTCGCCGCTGCGCTTGGGGATCGCACCGGCCGCCGGGCGCTGGTGCGAGGCGACCCCGATCAGGAACAGGCCGGTCCACCAGCCGGGATCGAACCAGTCGCCGGGGGTGATGGACGAGTCGGCGAGCGCGACCGTGTAGAGCGAGTCGGCCAGGAAGAAGAGCACGACGCCGACGATCAGCAGCAGCCAGGTGCGGTCCACCGACCAGTGCCGCCGGGTCAGCGTCCCCACCAGGACGGCCAGCATCAGCAGGTCGGTGACCGGATAGGAGAGCGCGACGACACCCGCGTTGCCCACCACCTCGAGGACGATGGCCGCGCACAGGGCGGCGACGGCGAGCGCGGCGATGGCCCCGTCGACCCGCGCGGTGGCCGAGGCCTCCGTCTGGTGGACGCGGGCCAGCCGGAGGATGCCGGTGGTGGCGAAGACGGGGAAGAGCAGGTAGCCGACGTCGGCCGGGGACGGCACGGGCGGGCTCGGATCCGTCCACAGGACCGCCGTGTAGTAGATCTCGCCGGCGGTCCAGCAGGAGACGCCGAGGGCCATCAGCAGCCAGGCGGTGCGCTCGGCCCCGCGGTGGCGCAGCGCGCCGGCGAAGCACAGGGCGCTGCCGATGACGAGGACGACGTCGTGCACGCTGCGGTCGTCCAGCGGCCCCAGGCTCAGGCCGGCGATGACGCAGACCTCATAGAGGCCCAGCCAGGCCAGCCCCGTGAGGGCCGCGATGCGGGCAGCGCGGGTGGTCGGCACGTTGACTTAGGTCAACGGCCGTTGCGCCACTTTCCTTGAGGGAAGTGGACGCCTAGGCCGACTAGGCCAGGTCGGGCTTCTCGGGGAGCGCGAAGCCCGGGCGCGGCAGGGGCCGCGGGGCGGGGCGCTCGGTGCCCGGAGTCAGCTCGGGGGTCCCGGACGACGGCTCGTCGGGCCCGAAGACCTCCTCCTCCGTCTTGCCCTCGAGCAGCGCGACGAACTCCTCGCGCTCGATGGTCTCGCGCTTGAGCAGCAGCTCGGAGATCGAGGTCAGCACCTCGCGGTGCGCGTTGAGGATGTCCTTGGCGGACTGGTGCGCGCCCTCGACGATCCGGCGGATCTCGTCGTCGATCTCACGGGCGACGTCGTCGGAGTAGTCGGGCTCGGAGGAGAACTCGCGGCCCAGGAACGGCTGGCCGTGGTCGTGGCCGAAGACGCGCGGGCCGAGCTTGTCGCTCATGCCGAAGCGCATCACCATCTGCTTGGCCGTCGCGGTGACCTTCTCGATGTCGTTCGACGCGCCCGTGGTGATCTCGTCGAAGACGATCTCCTCGGCGGCGCGGCCGCCGAGCGTCATGGCCATCGTGTCCAGCAGCGCGGCGCGCGTGGTGAGGAACTTGTCCTCCGTGGGCATGGAGATCGTGTAGCCGAGCGCCTGGCCGCGGGAGATGATGGAGACCTTGTGCACGGGGTCGGAGTGCTCGAGGTAGTGGCCGACGATCGCGTGGCCCATCTCGTGGTAGGCGGTGATCAGCCGTTCCTTCTCGCTCATCACGCGGGTCTTCTTCTCCGGGCCCGCGACGACGCGCATGATGCCCTCTTCGAGCTCGTTGTGCCCGATCTCCTTCTTGCCGTTGCGGGCGGCGAGCAGGGCGGCCTCGTTGACGAGGTTGGAGAGGTCGGCGCCGGTGAAGCCGGGGGTCTGGCCCGCCAGCTCGTCGAGCTCGATGTCCTTGCCCAGCGGCTTGCCGCGGGTGTGGACCTCGAGGATCTTGCGGCGGCCGCCGCGGTCGGGGCGGTCGACGGTGATCTGCCGGTCGAAGCGGCCGGGGCGCAGCAGCGCGGGATCGAGGATGTCGGGCCGGTTGGTGGCCGCGATCATGATGATGTTGTCCTTGGCCTCGAAGCCGTCCATCTCCACCAGGAGCTGGTTGAGCGTCTGCTCGCGCTCGTCGTGGCCGCCGCCCATGCCGGCGCCGCGGTGGCGGCCGACGGCGTCGATCTCGTCCATGAAGATGATGCACGGCGAGTTCTGCTTGGCCTGCTCGAAGAGGTCGCGGACGCGGGAGGCGCCGACGCCGACGAACATCTCGACGAAGTCCGAGCCGGAGATGGAGAAGAAGGGGACGCCGGCCTCACCCGCGACGGCGCGGGCCAGCAGGGTCTTGCCGGTGCCGGGAGGGCCGTAGAGCAGCACGCCCTTCGGGATCCGGGCGCCGAGCGCCTGGAACTTCTTGGGGTTCTCGAGGAACTCCTTGATCTCGTGGAGCTCCTCCACCGCCTCGTCCACGCCGGCGACGTCGCGGAAGGTGATCTTGGGCGAGTCCACCGTCATGCGCTTGGCCTTGGACTTGCCGAACTGCATGACCTTGGAGCCGCCGCCCTGGACCTGGTTCATCAGGAAGATCCACAGGCCGAAGAAGAGGACGAACGGCAGGACGTAGGTGAGCAGGCTGAGGATGACGCTCGACCGGGCCGGCTTCGTGTAGAAGGTCTCGATCTGGTTGTCGTCGGCGGCCTTGAGCAGGCGCTGCGTGAGGATGGACGCGTAGGCGTCGCCCGGGACGCCGATCTCGTACTTCTGGCCGCCCTTGAGCGTGTACTTCAGCGAGAGGTCCTTCGTCTGCAGCGTGGCCGACTGGATCTGGTTGTCGGCGAGCTGGCCGTAGAACTGCTGGAAGTCCGGCTTGTCCTTCTGGGAGGACTCCGAGATCAGCTTGGAGGCGAAGAACGCCAGCACGATCACGATCAGGATCGGGAACGCTGCGCTCTTGAAGAACCTGCTCATTTGCATAGAGGGTAGGGCTTGCTAGGGCTGCGCAAGCGCCGCAACATACGGGAGGTTGCGCCACCGTTCCGCATGATCGAGCCCATATCCGACGGCGAACTTGTCGGGGATCTCGAAGCCGATGTAGCGCGCCGGCAGCTCGACCGCGCGGCGGCTCGGCTTGGTCAGCAGCGCGCACACCTCGAGCGAGGCCGGGTTGCGGGCCTCGAGGGAGCGCATCAGGTACTGGAGCGTGAGCCCCGAGTCCACGATGTCCTCCACGATCAGGACGTGGCGGCCCTCGATGGCCATGTCGAGGTCCTTGAGGATGCGGACGACGCCGGAGGACTCCGTCGCCGAGCCGTAGGAGGCGACGGCCATGAAGTCGACCTCGCAGGGGACCTCGATGTGGCGCATGAGGTCGGCGAGGAAGAAGACGGCGCCCTTGAGGACGCAGATGAGCAGCAGCGGCTCGCGGTCCTCGTAGTCGCGGGAGATCTCGGCGCCGAGCTCCTTGACGCGGTGCTGGAGGTCGTCGGCCTGGACGATGATCTCGCCGATCACGGGGTCGACCCTACCGAGACCTGGCCGCGCCGCACGTGCGCCCGGCGTCCGTAGCCGACGTCGAGGGCCCCGCTGCGTCAGGGCGACGACCTCGTCGACGCGGTGGCCGACCGGCGCCTCGGCCAGCGCGATGAAGACCAGGCGGCGCAGCGCGGGCGTCAGCGCGGCCAGCTCGGCGCGGGGGATCTCCGTGCGCCCGGCGAGGATCCCGTCGACGAGCTCGTCGAGCACCGTCGGCCTCGGCGCGCAGGATCTCCAGGGTGCGCAGGACGTTGGCCTCCGCGGCGGGGTGGAGCTCGCGCAGGGCGGGGACGAGGCCGGCGCGGGCGCGGTTGCGCGCGTACGTCGGGCGAGGCGTTGCTCGCGTCCTCGCGCCACGCGAGTCCGCGGGCGCGGTTGTGCGCCGCCGTCTCCTCCCGGGTCATGTCGAGCAGGGGGCGGACCACGCGCCCGTCGCGCTCCCGCATGCCCAGCAGCGCGCGGCGCCCCGGGCGAGGCGGCGAGGCGGTAGAGCACGCCCTCGACCTGGTCGGACGCCGTGTGCCCCGTGGCGACGTCCCCGTCCGTGAGGGCGAAGGCGGCGGCGTAGCGGACCTCGCGCGCCCAGGCCTGGACGTTGCCGTGCGGCGTGCCGGCCTGGTGGACGTGGAGCTCGACGCCGAGGCGCGTCGCACAGCTCGCGGCAGAACGCCTCGTCGGCGTCCGCCTCCGGCCGCAGCCCGTAGTTGACGTGCAGCGCCTCGGCCGCCAGCGCAGCGTGTCGACGCAGGCAGACGGTGTCGCGCCCGCCGCTGAGAGCAGGGCGATCAAGCGGGCTCCTTCGGCCGCGCCAGGTAGAGCTCCGTCGCCTCCGCGAAGCCCTTGAGGCGGACCTCGCCGATGCGCTGGAAGGTCAGGTGCGGCGAGCCGGCGTCGACGACGTCGCGCGTGACCAGCACCTCGTGGCCGGCGGCGCGCGCGCCCACGCGGGAGGCGAGGTTGACCGCCCGGCCGAAGTAGTCGCCGTCGCGGTAGAGCACGCTGCCGACGTGGATGCCGATGCGCGGCAGCGGGCGCTCGGACTGCAGCTCCTGGAAGCCGACCGCCCACTCCGTCAGCGACGCGGCGTCGGCGCCGACGACCATCACCGCGTCCCCGAGCGACTTCACCACGCGCGCGTCGTCGGGCAGCGTGTCCTCCACGGACTGCACGAAGCGCTCGACCGTGTCGAGGGCGTGCTCCTCCCCCGCCTCCTCGGTGAGGCGCGTGTAGCCCGGCGAGGTCGGCGAAGGCGATCGCCACCCGCAGGCGCCCGAGGTCGAGCTCCTCCTCCGCCTCGAGGTGGCCGACCACGTCCTGCTCGACGAAGTGCGCGAGGTAGCGCTGGTGCAGGTGGTCCATGATCGGCGAGGAGAGCGGCAGCAGGTCGCGGGCGAGGCCCTCCATCTCCTCGGCCATCTCCAGGTTGGGGACGCCGTCGCGGATCAGCGGCTCGTGGACGTAGAGGTGGAAGAGGCGGACCTCGGCGTCGGCGACCGCGCGCATGGCCTGCCCGTAGACGCGGACGAGCTGGAGGAAGGCGACCGTCGGCAGGCCGGCGTCGACCACCGCGGCGACGTAGCGCAGCAGCTGGAGGTCGTCCTCGCTGATGGCGTCGAGCTCCTTCGGCGGAGAAGCCGACCAGCGACCAGATGCGCCGGATCATGTCCGGCTCGAGGCCGGTCTCCTCCGCGACCTCGTCGAGGGTGTGGGCGCCGTCCTCGTCGTGGCCGGGAACATGTCCTCCATGTAGCCGAAGGCGAGCCGGCCGGACTGGGAGGCCTCGCGCAGCGCCTTCAGCGGGTAGCCGCGCCTGCGCAGCCGGGCGACGATGCGCGCGTGGGCGACCGCGGCGGGCGTCCAGCGGCCGTCGCGCAGCGGGACGACGCCGTCCGCGCACCCAGCGGCGCAGGGTGTCCGGCGGTGACGCCGATCTCCCCGGCGACGTCGGCGAGCGTGCGGTCCGCCATCACGATGAAAGCGGCGGAGGTCGCCTGATGGCGGCCCCGCCGCACGCGGGCAATGCGGCCCGCTTCCTTGGTCGGCGGCGTTCGTCTGACGGCGACGCCTTGCAAGGGCCCGAAGCCCTCACTTCCCGACCTTCCGGTGCCCTGAGGTCTACTCCTCGGCAGCGTCTTCGTCAACCCCTCGGCGTCAGGCACTCGGACGAGATGCGGGTAATCGCGTCTCGACCAGCGTCCGGTACTGCGCGAACACCGGCTTGGTGATCGGCAGGATCGCGAGGGCGGCCTTGACGTCGCCGCCCGTCTTGATCTTGCGGCGGGCGATCGCCATGGCGACGTTCTCCTTGCCCTGGAAGTACTTGTTCGCGGTCTCGGAGGACATCGTCATCCGCACGCGCGGCTCCCAGTCGATCTCGTCCGTCCACTGCCAGAGGAGGTTGCCCTCCTCGCCCTCGCGGGTGGCGCGGATGTTGACGACGAGGTCGAGGTCGGAGAACTCGAAGCGCTGGGGCGTGTCCGCCTCCTTGAGCTTCGGGCCCATGTCCGGGTCGGTCGGACATGAGCGTGAACGTCTTCTCCATGACCTCCCGGAACTCGTCCGGCGACTGGAAGGCGTCCGCCATCAGGAGGACGAGCCGCCGCTGTTGCCGGACGTCGCCGCGGGCTTGGCCGCGGCCGGCTTCTTGGCCGCCGGCCTGCTTCTTCGCGGCGGCCGGCTTCCTGGTCGATGCGGAGCGCTTGGCGGCGCTCTTCTTCGCCGCGCGGCTTGCGCTTGGCGGCCGCGGGCTTGGCTTGGCGGCGGGCGCGCTTCTTGGCGGCCGGCTTGCGCTTGGCGGCGGCCTTGCGGGCGGCCGGCTTCTTCTTCGGGGAAGAGGACGACGAGGAGGACGAGGAGGACGAGCCGACGCCGCGCGTGGCGCGCTCGGCGACGTTGCGGACGGCCTCGGAGGCCGAGGACGACGGCGGCGCTGCGCGCGGGAGCCGCCGGCGGACTCGAGCTGGGCGACGCGCTGGCGCAGGCCGGCGACCTCGTCGCGCAGGGACTCGAGCGTCTCGATCACGCGGCGCTCGTCGACGGTCTCGCGCAGGCGCACGAGCGCGGCGCCGAAGTCGTCAAAGACGTCCTGCATGCGCCTCTGGGCGCCGGAGGCGCCGCCGGCGGCCCCCTGGAAGGTACGCTCGACGGCGTCCCGGAGTGCGTCCGCCGGATTGGCGGACGCCTTCTTGCTTGCCTTCTTCGACTTCTTGGCCATGGCGCGCGAGCCTACCTGGTTACGACCCCATGCGCCCGTGGCGGAGCGGGTGCTGCTGCCGGGCGATCCGGGCCGTGCGCTGCGGCTTGCGGTCGGCCTCACCGGCGGCGTCCCGAAGATGCTCAACCACCACCGGGGCCTGTGGGGGTACACGGGCACGGCGGTCGACGGCGCGCTGCTGACCGTGCAGAGCTCGGGCCTCGGCGGGCCGAGCGCGGCCGCCGTCATCGGGGACCTGGCGCTGCTCGGCGCCCGCCGGCTCGTCCGCATCGGGACCTGCGTGGCCGTCGACCCGGCGCTCGCGCTGGGCGCGCTGATCGACGACGACGGACGTGGTCTCCACCGACCTCGTCTCGGATCCGGTGCCCGCGGGCGCGCGCGCGAGGGACCTGACGACGGCGGGTGTCCGCGCCGCGGCGGCGCGGCACGGCCTCGAGCTGTCCGTCCTGCTGGTCGTCGCCGAGGACGCCGGCGGCGCCCGGCTCGGCGACGAGGCGCTGCACGCGGCCGAGCTCGAGCTCGGCCACCGTGCCCTCGCCCTGCTGACCTAGGAGGCCGCGGGCTTCGCCTTCGGCTTGCTCTTCGCCTCGGGCTTGGGCTTCGGCTTCGGCTCGGACTGCAGCGCCTTGACGGCCTGCGTCAGCTCCTCGACCTTGGCGGCGAGGTCCCCGTCCGAGCGGGTCTCCAGGCGCCGATCGAGGCGATCCAGGCTGTCCTCGATGCCCTCCAGGCGCTGCGCGACGGAGCGCAGGCGGCGGGTCAGCCGCTCGATGTCGGCCGCGGACGGGATGTTGAGCGCGCCCATCGCGGTCTCCTGCGCCTGCACGGCGCGCTCGCGCGCCTCGAAGGCGCGGGTCAGCGCGCTGGAGACGAGCGGGTTCTCGAGCAGGTCCTGGGCGAGCTTGCCCAGCGCCTGCTCGCCTTGGGTGGACAGCCGCTCGCGCAGGTTCTTCGGATCGTCGCTCATGGCCTCTGACGCTACCCGCAGCGATTGTGGGCACACAGTCTCACCCTCGACTCGACGGTACGACTGCGGGTCATAGGTTGAGCCCGCATTGTGCGCACGTGAACAGAGGCGTGCAACTGGACGTACGGACAGGCCCCACGGGGTACGCTGGCGCCACAACTCAGCGTTAACGCTCTTCCGTTGCGTTGGCCCAGGCGGGCCAATAGGTTGGCAGCGAGAGGGAGGAGAAGGTCCAGGGGATGATTCGTCGCAAGCCGCTTACAGCGCTGGCCGTCACCGGCACAGTCGCCACCATCGTCGCGTTCTCCGCGGCGCCGGCGTCCGCTGCCCAGCGCACGTTCGTCGTGACGCTGCTCGGCGGCGCGCAGGTGACGGTGACGCTCGACGTGCCCGAGGGCACGCCGGTCGACCAGATCGCCTTCCCCGGCCTGAACCTGCCCGTGCTGAGCGTCCAGGAGGTCACGCCGCCCGCGGCCACGCCCACGGCGCCCGCGCCCGGGACCCCCACGCCCGGCTCGACCACCGCGCCCGACGGCCACCCCCGGCAACGCCTCGGGTGACGCGCCCGCGGCCGCCGACGGCGAGTCGCAGTCCGGCCAGGCGACCAAGCAGCGCCGCAAGCAGGGCGACGACACCGTGGTGCAGGACCTGCGCCGCCGCCGTCGAGAGCGAGGGTGCGGCCAAGGAGCGCAAGGACGCCCCCGCGGAGGATCCGGGCCGCAACACGGACGGCACGCCCACGCCGGAGAACCCCTCCTTCAGCCTGGCCACGCCGGGCGCGGCGCCCATCGGCGTCCCCAACTTCTTCATCGACCGGTTCCGCATCCCGCCGTTCCTGCTGCCGATCTACCAGGCCGCCGGCATCCAGTACGGCGTGCGCTGGGAGGTCCTGGCCGCGATCAACGAGATCGAGACGGACTACGGCCGCAACCTCAACGTCTCCTCCGCGGGCGCCGTCGGCTGGATGCAGTTCCTGCCCTCGACCTTCAAGCAGTACGGCGTCGACGCCAACAAGGACGGCGTCAAGGACCCGTACAACCCGGTCGACGCGATCTTCTCCTCCGCGCGCTACCTGCGCGCCGCCGGCGCCGACACCGACCTGCGCAAGGCGATCTTCGCCTACAACCACGCCGACTGGTACGTCGACTCCGTGATGCTCCGCGCACGGGTCCTGGGCGGCCTGCCCTCCAACTTCGTCGGCTCGCTCACCGGGCTGACGCAGGGCCACTTCCCCGTCGCCGCGCGCGCCACCTACGCCGACGACATCTCCGAGGCGACCGTCGCCAAGCGCAAGCGGACCCGCACGGGCAACGCCGCCTGGATGGTCAACTCCTCCGAGCACCGTCGCGGCATCAACATCTACTCGAAGAAGAACGCGCCCGGTGATCGCCGTCAACGACGGCAAGATCCTGCAGCGTCGGCACGAGCAAGCGCCTCGGCAAGTTCGTCCAGCTCCAGGACGTCTACGGCAACACGTACACCTACGGGCACCTCGGCTCCGTCTCCAAGCTCTACCCCGCCGCGAAGGCCAAGCGGACCACCGCGCGGGAGATCGAGCAGGAGCTCAAGCTCCCCAAGAAGGACGCCGCGCCGAGCGCTCCGGCCTCCGAGGGGCGCGACGCGACGGAGATCGTCAAGGAGCTCATCACGCAAGAAGCCGGCCACGCCGGCACCGACCGCCACGCCGGAGCCGAAGGCCCCGGCCGAGGCGAAGGAGCGCCTGTTCGCCAACCCGCTCCGCCGCCGCGCCACGCAGGCCGGCGGCGCGGAGCAGGTGCTGCAGGGCAAGGCGCCCAAGGGCTCGTTCGAGGTCTTCCGCCGCAGCGTCACCTCCGTCTTCGGCGTCCACACCAAGTCCGACGACGTCACGCTCAAGCCGCTCAAGCCGGGCGCCCGCGTCATCGCCGGCACCATCCTCGGCCGCGTCGGCAAGCCGGACGGCGCCGGCACCGCGCCGCACCTGGGCTTCGAGATCCGGCCGGCCGGCCGCGGCGCCCCGCGCATCGACCCGAAGCCGATCCTCGACGGCTGGAAGCTGCTCGAGACGACCGCGATCTACCGCGCCGCCGGCGACAACCCGTTCTCCGACGACTCGGCGCCGACCATCGGCCAGGTCCTGCTGATGGACAAGGAGTCCCTGCAGCGCCTCGTGCTGGCCGACCCGCGCATCGAGATCTACGAGGACGGCCGCCGCGACATCCGCCTCGGCCAGATCGACCGCCGCGTGCTGGCGACGCTCGAGTTCCTGTCGCTGTCGGGCTTCAAGCCGACCGTCACCTCGCTGAAGGGCAACCACTCCTTCCTGACCGCCTCGGGCAACGTGTCCGAGCACTCGAGCGGCAACGCGGTCGACATCGCCAAGATCAACGGCATCCCGATCTACGGCCACCAGGGCGCGGGCTCCATCACGGACATCGTCGTCCGGCGCCTGATCACGCTGCAGGGCCTCATGCGCCCGCACCAGATCATCTCGCTGATGAAGTTCGCCGACGCCGACAACACGCTGGCGCTGAGCGATCACGACGACCACATCCACGTCGGCTTCCAGCCGCTCTACGGCACGAACGCGCGCCAGGCCAAGCAGGTCAACGCGACGCTCAAGCCCAAGCAGTGGATCAAGCTCGTCGACCGCCTCAACGAGATCGACGAGCCGGTCGTCCGGACTGGCCCGTCGAAGTTCGCGCTGCGGACGGCCAAGAAGTCCGCCGCCGACGATTGATCGACCGGCTGTACCGGTTCGTCCAGTTCGAGTTCGCCTGGCCTCTCGGCCCCGATGACGGCCGGTACCTCCTCCGCGACCACGCGGGGGAGGACGCGCACCACGTCCTCGTCTTCGCCTCCTGGCCCACCGTCCCCCAGCGCCGCTCGCGCCGCTGGGGCCGTGAGCAGGAGCCCCAGAACGTCCCGGCCGAGACGGGCCTGAGCCGCGCCACGCTCGTCGAGACGGCGACGGTCGACGCCGACGAGGCCCACCAGCAGCTCGCGGCCCTGAGCGAGGCGGACGCCCTCGCCGCGATCGAGTCCGCCCTGCGGATCCTCAACGGCGACGCTGCGCGCCTTCCGCGCCGCCACCGCCGACCCCGTCCTGCGCGAGGTCGTCGCCGAGCAGGCCCTGACCCTGCGCGTCGGCTACGGCCAGGGCGTCGAGGTCGCCGACGGCGCCTGGACGGCGGCCCGCGACATCCCCCTGCCCGACGACAAGGCGGCCCGCGGCCGCCGCAAGCGCGCCGACGCGCTGCGCCCGCAGGAGCGCTTCGCCGCCCTGCTCGGCGGCCGCGACGCCGTGCTGGCCTGCGAGGAGCTCGCCCTCCGCGGCCGGCTCGACCTCGATCAGGACCGCCCCCGCGAGGCCGCCCTGCAGGTCCACCTCGCGCTGGAGGCCGCGCTCGCCGAGCTCGCCGCCTTCCGCGCCCAGGAGACCGTCGGCCGCCGCCTCGACGAGCTCGAGTCCTTCCGCGACGCCCTCGCCCGCGCCGCCAACGAGTCTCTCCAGCACGGCCCCTCCGCCGCCACCATCGCCACCATCACCCAGGCGCTGGAGAAGCTCGAGGCCACCCTCCGCGCCCGCACCGCCTCCGCGACCTACTGAACCCTCGACCACCCTCAGGGGTGCCTGGCACCCCTGAGGCTGGTCGAGGGTTCACCACTCCCCGTCGGGGCAGACCTCCTGCGTCGGGCGGGTCGCAGGTGCGCTCGGTGACGTCGCCCGTGCGGCGCAGGACGTAGCGGACGCCCTTGTCGTCGCGCGCGGCCATGTAGAAGGAGTCCGCGTCGGCGTCCTTGACCGTGACGGTGGTGGGGAACGCGGCGCCGAGCTTCGTCTCGTCGTCCGTGAAGGTCTTCTCCTGCAGCCGGTAGGCGTCGAGCTGGATGGCGGCGGTGAGGAGGTCGTACTTGAGCTGCTCGGACGGGGGCGGCTTCGGCGTTGCGTCGGCCGACGGCGTCTTCGCCGTCTTGTTCCCGCCGCCGCAGCCCCCGAGGAGCAGGAGGGCGAGGCCGGCCGTGGCCGTGACCCGCCGCCGGGTGCCGGCGGTGATGACCACGAAGACGCAGGCGAAGATCGCCGCGATGCCGATGAAGAGGACCCGTCGCCACGGACCGCCGTGCCCGAACCGCAGGGCGGTGTTCGTCGCGCCGTTCGTGTTCGCCCGGACGGTGACGCGGTAGCGGCCCTCGCGCGGGACGGTGAGCCTGCGCACGCGCTGGTGGACCGTCTGGTTGATGGCGACCGTCGCGCCGGACGAGGTGATGACGGTGGCGGGCGGGCCGTCGCCGTTGGCAGGCTCGACGCGGATGTCCAGCGGCTCGGGGACGGGCAGGTCGGGCGATTCGTCGCCCACGCTGGGCACGAAGGCCTCGTAGGCGACGTCGACCGTCCCCTGCGGGAGCCGCACGGTGCCCGCGCCCGGCACCCGCAGGCGGCCGTAGGCGTCCGACTGCCCCCAGACCGTGACGCTCAGGACCAGGCAGATGAGGGTGCCGACCAGGGCCGCGACGGCGCCGATCAGCGCGACGACCTGGATCCGGTTCACGGAGCGGCCGCTTTCGCGGGGCTGCCCTGATGCTGCGCGATCACAGCGCCGCCAGCACCGCGTCGAGCTCCGCCACCACGTCACCCGACAGCTTGACGGCGGCGACGTCGTCGAACGGGGTCGGCCCGGCGGTGACGATCGCCACCTCTCCCCCGGCCGCCCGCGTGATCTCCGGGAGGCCGGCGACGGGATGGACCTCGAGCGACGAGCCGACGCACAGCAGCAGGCGCGCCGACCCGGCCAGGGAGAAGGCGCGGGAGATCTCCGCCTCGGGAAGCATCTCGCCGAAGAGGACCACGTCGGGCTTGAGCGGATGGCCGGCGGCGCAGCGCGGCACGCCGTCCTCCGCGGCCTCCATGCGCTCGCGCACCTCGGCCAGCTCGACGCGCTCGCCGTCCACCAGGCAGGTGGCGGAACGGATGGAGCCGTGGACCTCGAGCAGGTCGGTGACGCCGCCCGCGGTGTGCAGGCCGTCGATGTTCTGCGTGACGACGGCGCGCAGCAGGCCGCGTCGTTCGAGCTCGGCCAGCGCGCGGTGGGCGCCGTTGGGCTGCTTGTCGCTGAGCGTCGCGAAGCGCTGCCCGTAGAAGCTCCAGAACCTCTGCGGGTCGCGGCGGAAGACCGCGATGTGCGCGACCTCCATCGGGTCCACGTTCGCCCACAGCCCGGTCCCGGGCGTGCGGAAGTCGGGGATCCCGGACGGAACGGACACGCCCGCGCCCGTGAGGGCCACGGCGGTCCCGCCCGCCTCCGTCAGCAGCTCGGCGAGGCGCTCCGCGCTCACTCGCCCTTCCAGGCGGGCCGGCGCTTCTCCACGAAGGCGCTGATCCCCTCGTGCGCGTCCGCGGACCCGAAGGCCGTGACGAAGCCCTCCTTCTCTGCGTCCATGCCGCGGCCGGAGGCGCGCTTGATCTCCTCGACCGCCATCGGGGCCTGTCCGGCCAGCTTGTGCGCCCAATTGAGCGCGTGGTCGAAGAGGTCGTGATCGGCGACGACGTCGTTGGCCAGCCCGTGGGCGTAGGCGTCGGCAGCGGAGATCGCCTCGCCCGACAGGTTCATCTCGAGCGCCTTGGCGTGGCCGACGAGGCGCGGCAGCCGCTGGGTGCCGCCGAAGCCGGGGATGATGCCGAGGTTGACCTCCGGCTGGCCGAAGACGGCCGACTCGGCGGCGATGCGGACGTCGCAGGCCATGGCCAGCTCGCAGCCGCCGCCGAAGGCGAGGCCGTTGACGGCGGCGACGGTGACGACGCGCGAGGCCTCCCACTCGCCGATCAGCGCGTGGACGTCGTCGAGCAGCCGACGACCGTCGTCTGGGGTCATCTGCGCGAACGCCTTGATGTCGGCGCCGGCGCAGAACAGCGCAGGGTTGGCCGAGGCCAGCACCATTGCGCGTGCGTCGAGACCATCCCAGGCGGCGCGGATCGCGGCGCATGACGTCCGGTGAGAGCGAGTTGGCGGGCGGGTTGGCCAGCCACAGCACGGTGACGTCGCCGCGGACGTCGACGATGACCGGGCCGTCGCCCTCGGGCGGGTAGGGGTAGAAGCCGTGGCCGGAGGCCTTCCCGAGCCGGCCCTGGGCGACGAGGCGCGCGACGAGCGACGGCGGGTCCTCGATCGTGTCGAGCCCGGCGGCGTCCGCGGCGCCGAACGGGGCGGTGCCGCCCCCGAGCGCGACCGCCAGGTCCACCTCGCGGATCTCCGACAGCCCGGCCTCCACGACATCGCAGGCGTCCTCGAGCGTCTCGACGTATCCGGCGATGCGGACGGCCGCAGCGGACGGCCTGACGCCGCAGCGCCTGCGCCAGGTTGGCCGCGGCCTGCGCGGTGGCGTCGGCGGTCTCCTCCCCCTCGACGATCTCGACGAGCCGCTTGCCGACGAGGCGGAAGCCGACCACGAGCTCGGGGCGCATCGTCGCGTCGGCCAGCGCCGTGACGTCGTCCGTGCCGTCCAGGAGCGCGAAGATCGCCCGTCCGGAGGTCTCCGTGTCGAGATCGGCCAGCACGTCCGGCGTGGCGTCCTCGATCAGGACGAGGTCCGCGCTGCCGAGGTCGTCGCGCACGACGGTGAGTCCGGCCGCGCCAAGGGCCTCCTCCAGCTCGACGTTGCCTGCCAACCCGACCGTGGAGACGAACATCGGCGGCAGGCTACGGCACGGCCGGAAGCGATAGGTTTCGCAGCCTGATGGAGAGCTTCAGCATCGACCGCACGGACGACACGGTCCAGGTCCACCTCAAGCTGCACGGGGACCTCGACCTCTACAGCTCGCCCGCGTTCGACGACGCGCTGGTGGCGGTGGAGGGCGAGAAGTGGCCGACCATCGTCCTCGACCTCCGGGAGCTGAACTTCCTCGACTCGATGGCGCTGCGGCTGATCATGCGCACGCAGGCGCGCGCGGAGCAGGACGGCCGCCGCCTCGTGCTCGTCCGCGGCCCCGACTTCCTCGATCGCGTGCTCGAGCTCTCCGGCCTCGTCGGCCACCTCGACATCGTCGACGAGCCGCCGGCGCTGCCTCAGACGTCCTAGAGCTCGGCGTCGGCCTCGACGGCGAAGCGGCGCAGCGTCCGTTCGAGCGACGCGCTCAGCTCGCGCTTGATGAACAGCGCGTTGACGATGGGCGTGTAGAAGTTCCGGCGCTTGAGCGCGTACTCGAAGGTGACGCGGATGCCGTCGTCGGCGAAGGACACGGTGCGGGTGCCGCGGAAGTCCTCCGTCTCCACCTCGACGGTGTCGGCGCCGGCCACGACCTCGCGCGTCTGCCCCTGGCCCGCCGGCGTCGAGGCCCACACCACGCGACCGCTCGCCGGCCATTCCGGGTCCAGGCTCTCGACCGCACGGAAGCCGTCGACGAAACTCGGCCAGCGGCGCGTGTCGTACCAGAGGGCCCGCGCGGTCTCGGGGGTGGCGGCGAGCGGGACGCCGGCCTTGATGATCGTCACGTCTTCAGCTCGGCCCGGATGGCGCCGATCGATCGCGCGATCCGCTGCAGGCGCGGCTCGACCTCGGCGCGGAGCACCTCGCACTGCGCGGCGCCGGCCTCCGTGATCGCGTAGAAGCGCCGCGAGCGCCGCTCCGGATGCTCCCACTCCCCCGCGATCAGCCCCTTGGCCTCGAGGTTGCGCAGCAGCGGGTACATCGTGTTCGGGTTGACCGCGAGCGCGCCGGCGGTGAGGTCGCCGATGCGCTCGATGAGCTGGTTGCCGTAGCACGGCCGCTCGGCGACGAAGTGCAGCACCAGCAGCGGGAGCAGGCCGCCGCGGCGCAGGTCGCCGATCAGTGGATCTTGCGAACCTGCGCCCGCAGCGCTGCGGACTGCGGCCTGGACTGCGTCGGGCTCCGTCTTCAAGGAGCCCTCAGGCTAGGCGGGGACGGTCTCCTCGATGCGGCGCGGGAGGAGCGTCTCGCGGGCGATGACCAGGCGCTGGATCTGCGCCGTGCCCTCGTAGAGCTGCATGATCTTCGCGTCGCGCATGAGCTTCTCGACCGGGTACTCCTTGATGAAGCCGTAGCCGCCGTAGACCTGCACGGCGTCCGTGGTGACCTCCATCGCGGAGTCGGCCGCGTAGCGCTTGGCGTGCGAGGACTCGATGGTGTTGCGGCGGCCCTGGTCGAGCAGGACGGCGGAGTGCCAGGTGGCCAGGCGCGACAGGTGCACCTTGGTCGCCATGTCGGCGATCATGAACTGGATCGCCTGGTGCATCGCGATCGGGACGCCGAACTGGACGCGCTCCTTGGAGTAGTCCACGGCGAACTCGAGGGCGGCACGGGCGATGCCGGTGGCCATCGCCGCCACGCCGGGGCGCGTGCGGTCGAGGGTCATCATGGCGAGCTTGAAGCCCTTGTTCTCCTCGCCGATCAGGTTGCCGGCGGGGATCTCCGTGTCGTTGAAGGAGATGGAGGCGGTGTTGGAGGCCCGCTGCCCCATCTTGTCCTCCTTCTTGTCCACCGAGACCGTGTCGTCCTTCGGCACGATGAAGGCGGAGATGCCGCGGTGCCCGGCGTCCTTGTCCGTCTTGGCGTAGACGGTGAAGTACGAGGCGTGCGAGCCGTTCGTGATGAAGCACTTGGAGCCGTTGAGGACGTACTTGTCGCCCTTCTTGACGGCCGTGGTGCGCATCCCGGAGACGTCGGAGCCGGCGTCAGGCTCCGTCAGGCAGAAGGAGGCGAGGATCGGCTCGGACGTGATGTGCCCGAAGACCTGCTTCTTGAGCTCCTCGGAGCCACCGAGCGCGAGCGGGGCGAGCGCGAGGCCGTTGGCGCCCAGCGAGGTGCCGATGCCGGAGCAACCCCAGGAGATCTCCTCCTCGATGAGGCAACCCTCGAGGTAGTTGGCCCCCGGTCCGCCGTACTCCTCCTCGACGTGGGAGTTCATGAGGCCGAGCTCGAAGGCCTTCTTGAGGACCTCGTCGGGCCAGGTCCCTTCCTTGTCGTACTCCCATGCGACCGGACGGATCTCCTTGGCCGCGAAGTCGTGCGCCATCTCGCGCAGTGCCTTCTGCTCATCCGTCAGCGTGAAATCAACCACAGCCAGCTCCCGGTGTAGACGATTGACTAGTCAGTCAATGATGTGACGGAGAGGATACTCCGCCCGTTGCGATTGGCAACGCCGGTGGACGGACGTCAGGCCGACAGCAGCAGGTAGACGAAGATCGCGAGGCCCGCCAGCAGGACGATCGCGGTCACCGCGGCGAGCGCGTACTGCTCCGGGAAGAGCACCGGGCGCCTTGGCGCCATGGACCTGCGCCGCACCCTGCGCCACATGGTCCACACTGTAAGCGTGCAGGACGCCTTCGGCTATGTGCTCTTCGGGGTCGTGATCATCGGCGCGATCGCCGCCGTCTTCACCTTCTTCCTGTCCGGGAACGCCTACGACCAGATCGGCCGGGGCGGCTTCTTCATCGACGAGGACGCGGCCCGCCGGGGGCCGGGCGGTCCGATCAACGTCGCCGAGCGCGACATGGAGATCCGGCAGATGCTCGAGGCCCGCAACGCGCGGCGCGTCGCCGCCGGCCGCGAGCCGGTCGACGTCGAGGAGGAGCTGGCACGCCTCATCGCCCCGAACATCGACGCCCAGCTGCGCGAGGAGATCCGCGAGCACGTCGTCGCGCGCAACGCGCGGCGGATCCGCAAGGGCCAGGAGCCCTTCGACGTCGACGCCGAGGTCGAGCGTCAGATCGCCGAACTCAGTTAGCTCGCTAGACGTTCGCTGGCGCCGGCTGGCGTCGCGCGGTGCGACCGAAGCGTGCGCTAGCACGTGAGTGGTCGTGCCGGGTGGCGTCAGGCGGTGATCAGCGGGCGTCTAGACGAAGAAGAAGACGACGCCGAGGACGCAGTAGACGGCGAGGAGCTGCACGCCCTCGAACCACGTGGAGGTGCCGTCGCGGGTGACGGAGAGGGCGACGAGGACGGCGAGCAGGACGCTGGCCACCTCGAACCCGTTGAACACCAGGGCCATCGGGAACGGCCCGACGAACAGCGACAGCAGGACGAGCACCGGCGCCACGAAGAGGGCGATCTGCGCGCTGGAGCCGATGGCGATGTTGACCGCCAGGTCCATCTTGTTGCGGGCGGCGAAGTAGACGGCGACCCAGTGCTCGGCGGCGTTGCCGGCGATGGCGACGACGATCAGCGAGACGAAGAAGGGCGACAGGCCGACGATCTCCGACGCCTCTTCGATGGAGCCGACGAGGATCTCGGACATCAGGCCGACGGCGACGCCGGCGACGGCCAAAAGACCGACCGACTTGCGCACCGACCACGGCTCGTGGCCCTCCTCCTCGTCGGACTCGTGGACGGGGTTGAAGAGGTCCGAATGGGTGCGCAGGGAGAAGAAGAGCCCGGCGACGTAGACGAGCAGGAGGATGATCGCCACGGCGATGGACATGTGCTGCAGGTCGCCCGAGAAGTGCTTGGACTCGGCCGTCGGCGAGGGCAGGCCGCCGCCCGAGACGAGCTGGAAGACCGCCGGCATGATCAGCGCGATGGAGGCCAGCAGCAGCATGCCGGCCTGCACGGTCGCGGCGGTCGGGTCGTACTTCTGCGACGAGTACTTGAGGCCCCCGACGAGCATGGAGGCGCCGAGCACGAGCAGCGTGTTGCCCAGGACGGAGCCGATCAGGGAGGCCTTGACGACCTCCTGCAGCCCCTCGTTGAGCGCGAAGAAGGCGATGATCAGCTCCGGCGCGTTGCCGAAGGTGACGTTGAGCAGGCCGCCGATGCCGGGGCCGGAGCGGGCCGCGAGCTCCTCCGTCGCCTTGCCCATCAGCGCCGCCGTCGGGATGACCCCCAGCACGGAGGCCGAGAAGATGATCAGCGCATCCGCGCCCGCGATGTCGAGGACGATCGCGATGGGGATGAACGGGACGAGGAAATACGGCCACCCCTCACCGCTGAACAGGAACTTACGCAAGATGAGCAGCAGCCTATGGACTGCTGCCAGGCGTTCGCTGGCGCCGCCTGACGACGGCCGGCGAGCCCGAAGCGTGCGCTAGCACGTGAGTGGGCTCGCCGGATGGCGTCAGGCGGTGATCAGCGGGCGCCTAACCGCCGAGGAGGTCGGCGCAGTCCTGGAGCTTGGCCGTGTCCGACCCCGCGTCCTCGATGCACTGCGTGTACTTCTGGGCGGCGTCCTGGTCGACGCCACCGGAGGCGCCGGACGAGCCGGAGCCGGAGGAGCCCGACGAGCCGCCGCCGAGGGCGCCCAGGCCACCGAGGCCGCCCAGCTGACCCAGCAGGTCGTTCAGCGGCTTCGTGTCGGAGGGAGCCTCGACCGTCTGGTCCTCACCGATGTCGGTGAGGGAGATGTCGAAGTCGATGTCGGCCTTGCCGCCGGACCCCTGGGGGTCCTCGACGGAGAGCTTGACGGCCATGCGGCGCAGGATGGAGTCGTCCTTGCCGGTCTCGATCTCGACGGTGGAGGACTTGACCGCGTCCTCGACCTGCTTGATCTGGTCGTCGGTGAGCTTGCTCGGCAGCGTGCCGGCGTTGGGGATGCCGAGCGAGCCGGCCTTGCCCAGGAACGTGTTGACGTCCGCCAGCATCTTCGGCAGGTCGACCGCGCCGGTGATCTTCACCGTGTCGGTGCCGCCCACGTCCGAGTCGCCGTCGACCTTGGGGTCCTTGAGCCAGTTCTGCGGCTGGATGCCCAGGGACTTCAGGTTGGTCGGGGACGTCTGCGAGTTCTGGGACTGCAGGTAGCCGTCCGTGAACTGCTTGAAGGTCGCCTCGTCGACGGCGTAGTCCTGGCCGTTGAAGCCGACGAAGCCCTTGTCGCCCGTGGAGGTGACGGAGCCCTTGATGTTCTGGCCCGCGCCGTTGAACTCGAAGTCCATGTCGAACTTGGGGACCTTGCCCTTGCCCTGGCTCTGGAAGGGGCCGGAGAGCTTGACGTCGACAGGGCCCTGCAGGGACTCGGTGCCGGCGCCGCTGGCGTTGAGCTTGATGCTCACGTCGACCTTGCCGGACTCGACCTTCTTCGAGTTGTCGGCCGAGAAGGTCTGCGCGAGGATGTCCTGGGCGTTGTCGGACTTGACGGCGGTGCCGCCCGTGTCCTTCGAGTCGTCACCACCGCACGCGACCAGAGCGATGGCGGCGAGCAGCAGGGCGAGGGGCGCCAGTAGGCGCAGGATGCGTTGCAAAGTCTTTCTCCAGACGTCTTCGGTGTGCCGGCCGAGCCTACCATCGGCCCACGTGATAAAGGCTGGATTTCGCACCCTCGTAACAGTGGTCGCCGTGGCCGCGAGCGCCCCTGCGGCGCACGCCGAGAGGGTGCCCGTGCTGGGGCCTGGCGGCGCGATCTCCCACCGATCCGACCCCGGTGTCGCCGCCCGCGACCGCACGGCCGCACCCGCGGTCCGGACCCCGCGCGCCGCCGCCGCGGCGGCCGCCGCGAAGCGCACCACGATGTCCGAGCTGCGCCGCCTGCGCGACGCCGGCTCGATCTACGACGTCCAGTTCGCCGCCTACCGCAGGGAGTACGACCGCTCGAAGGCGCTCGCGAAGAAGCTGACGGGCCGGCGCAAGGTCGAGATGCAGGGCGTGCTGCGCAACCTCGACCAGATGGCCGCGCGCGGGTCGTTCACCACCACCCGCCTCGTGCCCCTCTTCCTGCAGCTGCAGCGCAACCGCGAGTGGTGGTCGACCGGGCCGCTGCTGGCCAACGGCGCGCGCGTCTCCTTCAAGGGGACGGAGCTCGTCTTCCAGTACGCCCCTGGCGAGGGCCTGGCCATCCATCCCCTGGCCAACTTCGGGAAGCTCAACGCGCTCTGGCGCTCCAAGGCCGACTACGACCGCATGGTCGATCTGCTCGACGAGCTGCTGCCGCTCGCCGTCAGCCGCGCCGGCGGGGTCGCCTGGGAGTACTACTACGACTTCGGCGGCGGCGCACCGCCCTGGGTCTCGAGCCTCGCGCAAGGGACGGGCCTGCAGTCGATGGCGCGTGCCGCGCGCAAGGCGGGGACGGGCGACCTCGTGTACCCCGTCCTCAAGCAGGGGCTGGCGATCTTCCGGACGAGGACGCCCAGCGGCGTGCGGGTGCCCGTCGGGGCCGGCAACCACTACGCGCAGTACTCCTTCGCCCCCGGCCTGCGGATCCTCAACGGCTTCGTGCAGTCGCTGGTCGGCCTCTACGACTTCGCCGAGATCACCAAGGACACGGAGGCCCAGGCGCTGTTCGCCGCCGGGGAGGCGCGGGCGCTGCAGGAGGTCCCCACCTACGACACCGGCGCCTGGTCCCTCTACGACCGCGGGACGGACTCCCACGAGTCCAACCTCAACTACCACCAGGTCCTCATCGACTTCTTGAACTCGCTGTGCTCGCGCACGGATCAGCCGACGTTCTGCGACACCCTCGACCGCTTCCGCTCCTACCTCGAGGAGGATCCGGAGGTCGCGGTGAAGACGACGTCGCTGAAGGCGGGCAAGTCGGGGGCGCTGAAGTTCACGCTCTCGAAGATCTCCTCCGTGCACCTGTCGCTCTCCCGCGGCGGCAAGGTCGTCTACAGCTCGACGTCCACCATGTCGCGCGGGACCCGGAGCGTCACCGTCACGCCGCCCAAGAAGACGAAGGAGTACGTGGTCCACATCGACGTCACGGACCTCGCGGGCAACTCGGCGTCGACCGACGACACCGTCGCAGTTCGGACGTAGAGTGGCGGGGGTGAGCCCCCGGACCATCCTGTACACGGGGAAGGGCGGCGTCGGGAAGACCTCCGTCGCCGCGGCCACGGCCCGCGCGATCGCCGCCTCGGGCAAGCGCGTCATCGTCCTCTCCACCGACCCCGCGCACTCGCTCGCCGACGTGCTCGACACGCCCGTCGCGGGGACGCCCACGGACGTCGGCGGCGGCCTCTTCGCGCAGCAGGTCGTCGCGCAGGAGGAGCTCGAGCGCAACTGGTCCGTCGTGCAGGACTGGATGGGCGGGATGCTCGTCGAGCGCGGCGTGGACCGGATCGCGGCCGAGGAGCTGAGCGTCCCGCCTGGTGGCGACGAGCTCTTCAGCCTGCTGGCCATCAAGGCCCACCACGAGTCGGGTGACTGGGACGCGATCGTCGTCGACTGCGCGCCGACCGGGGAGACGCTGCGGCTGCTCTCCTTCCCCGACGTCGCCCGCTGGTGGCTGGGCAAGGTCTTCGGCCGCGAGCACGCACTGCTGGCCGCCGCGCGCCCGCTCGCGCGCGCGTTCCTGGACGTCCAGCTCCCCGACGAGCGCGTCTTCATGGAGGTGCAGGCGCTGATCGCCAACCTGGTCGCCATGAACGAGCTCCTCCGCGACGCCGAGCAGACCTCACTGCGGCTCGTGATGACGCCCGACCGCATGGTCGTCAAGGAGGCGATGCGGACCTTCACCTACCTGAACCTGTTCGGGTACGTGACGGACGCGGTGGTCGTCAACCGCGTCTTCCCCGACGCCGTCGACGGCTACTTCGGCGGCTGGCGCGAGCTGCAGGCCGAGCAGCTCGAGCTCGTCGAGTCGGGCTTCGCCCCCGTGCCGGTGCTGCGCGCGCCCTACTTCGAGCGCGAGGTGCTCGGGCCGGAGATGCTCGACCGCCTCGGCGGCGAGCTGTTCGCCGACGTCGATCCCGCCGCCGTGCTGCACGCCTCCGTCTCCCAGCAGCTCACCCACGACGGCGAGCGTGCGCAGCTGCGCCTCGAGCTCCCGTTCACCGAGAAGGGCGACGTCACCCTGAAGAAGATCGGGCTGGAGCTCGTGGTGCGGGTCGGCGACGTCAAGCGCGTCATCCAGCTGCCGCCCTCCATGGCCGCGTTCCGCCCGGCGTCGGCGACCTTCGCGGACGGTGCCCTGGTCGTCGACTTCGAGGAGCCCGTCGTTGTCTGACGACGTCCGCGACCTGCGGGGTCACATCGACGCCGCCCACGCCGCGGCGGACCGGCTCGTGCGGGAGGCCACGGAGCGCGCCGAGCGCGCGGACGCGGCGTTCCGGGAGCGGCTCGCCGACGTCCCCGAACGCGGGTGGGACGTGCCGCCGGAGCACCGGCCCATAGACGCCGCGCCGTCCGAGCTGCAGACGGCGGTCGCGCTGCTCGGAGCGCTGAAGGACGTCATCCCGACGGAGCTGTCCGCCCAGCTGGCCGAAGCCGTCCGCGAGCTGCTGATCGCCGTGCGCGCGCTGATCGACTGGTACCTGACGCGCCTCGAGGAGCGGGGTGGGTGGGGCGAACCGGTTCGAGCCCGGCGGCCGACGACCGGGTGGAGGACATCCCGATCGGATGAACGGCATCAAGGGCCTCTCCAACGTCCAGATGCGCGCGGGCGCCGCGGCGGTCGCGCTGCTCTTCTGCATGCTCCTGCCCTGGTACTCGGCGAGCTACGGCAAGGTGCACAACAACCTGTCGGCGTTCGGGGCGTTCTCGTGGGTCGAGGCCGCGATCTTCGTCGTCTCGGGTGCCGTGGTCTACCTGCTGTGGGCGCGATCGCAGCAGCGCGCGTTCCACCTGCCCGGCGGGGACGGCTGGGCCGTGACGATCGCCGGCGGCTGGTCCCTCTTCCTCCTGATCTGGCGGCTCTTCGACCGCCCCGACGTGGACAAGGGATCGGTCGGGGTCCAGTGGGGCCTGTTCGTGACCATGGTGATCGCGGTCGCGCTGCTGCTGGCCGGGCAGGCGATGCGCGCCGAGCACCGTCCCGAGCCGCCCAACCCCGCCGCGGACGATCCCGGTTGGGACGCCGCCCCCACCCGTCGTCTGCGCCGTCCGGTCGACTCCGGCGCGGTCACCACCGTCCTGCGCGAGGAGCGCCCGGCGTGGGAGGGCGAGCCGCCCCCGCCGCCGAAGCGCGGCGAGCGGGTCGTCCCCAAGCCGCCCCCCGACGAGGGCAAGCTCTTCTGAAGCGTTACTCGCCGCCCTGGAAGATCAGCAGCGGCAGCAGGACCGTGGACAGGAAGATCAACACGATGCCGGCGATGATCAGGCCGCGGTTGTTGCAGATGTGGCCGTAGGTCCCGACCAGGAACCCGACCAGCATCACCACGATGAAGAAGGCCAGGTTCGGGTCGCCCTTCGGGACGAGATCGGCGACGACCATTGGTGCCGAGCCTAGACTCACCGCCCTCATGAGCGTCGCACCCGCATCCGTCGAGGAGGTCACTGCCGGCCTCGAATCCGTCGGGTACCTGCCCGGCGAGTCCACCGCGCTCGTCTCCTATCTGGCGACCCGGCTCGGCAAGCCGGTGCTCGTCGAGGGCCCCGCGGGCGTGGGCAAGACGGAGCTGGCCAAGGCGCTCGCGAAGTACCTCGAGCGGTCGCTGATCCGCCTGCAGTGCTACGAGGGCCTCGA
>CAWJMO010000018.1:0-10614 GCA_963843865.1 uncultured Solirubrobacteraceae bacterium
TGTAACGGAGGCGGAGGAGCGGGGAGCGCGGTGCCGCCTGGCTCGCACTACCCCCGCTTGAGCTGGCGGCGGATCTCGGCCTTGGCGCGGGGGTAGCGGTTGAGCCGGAAGGGGCCGTCGGCGAGCGCGCCCTGGTTGTAGAGCATCAGCTTGACCCGCCTGTGGGAGCGGACCCAGCCGAACAACCGGCGGACGAAGCCGGCGTACGGACCGGGCTTGACACCGCGGAGCGCCGGCAGGCCGAGCGCCTTCAGCCGCCGGTCGACCTGCTTGACCGGCCCGCCGCGCAGGATCACGGCGACCCGTCGCCAGGCCTTCTTGAACGACGCCGTCGAATGCGCCTTGCCACGCGAGCGTCTGCCGGCGTCGAACGCGCTATAGGCGTTGTTGGCCTGGTTCATCTCCGCCTCCGGCCGCCCGGAACGGCCAGCGCGAGCGCGACGACGGCGAGCATCAGAGTGCGGCGCATACCCAGATAACGGCGCGCCCCGGCTCAAGTTGACGGACCGCGCCAGGGCCCGCCCTCGGCGTCGGGAGAGGACAAAGGAATGAAAGCGGGTCGGGTTTCGCTACATTCTGCCGATGCCCCGCTCCGGCACCCTTGAGAACCCCGAGGTCGTCCAGGACGTTCCCGGCCACATCATCCCGATCATCGAGCGCGAGTTCGACGACTTCGACAACGAGGCGGAGAAGTTCCTCGGCGGTCAGACGGAGGAGGACGAGTTCATCAAGTTCCGCCTCCGCCAGGGCGTCTACGGCCAGCGCCAGGCCGATGTGCAGATGTGCCGCATCAAGCTCCCCTTCGGTGGCATCACCCCGGACCAGTTCGACGCGGTCGCCGCGGTGACGGAGAAGTACGCGCCGCTCAACAAGGCGCACCTGACCACGCGCCAGAACTTCCAGATCCATCACATCCCGCTGCGGACGATGGCCAAGCTGATCCGCGAGGTCTCCGACGCGGGCCTGTCGAGTCGCGAGGGCTGCGGCAACACGGTGCGCAACGTCACCGCCGATCCGTGGGCCGGCATCTGCGCGGACGAGGTCTTCGACCCGACCCCGTACGTGGGCGCCTACGTGCGCTACTTCGTGCGCCATCCCACCACGCAGCTGATGCCGCGCAAGGTCAAAACGGCGTTCACGGGTGCCGAGCCCGACCGCGCGATCACCGGCATCCACGACATCGCCTTCCTCGCGCGCGAGCGTGACGGGGTGCGCGGGTTCGAGGTGCGCGTCGGCGGTGGCACGTCGATCATGCCGCGCGTCGCGCCGACCCTCTACGAGTTCGTCGAGGCCGAGAACGGCGACTATCTCAAGATCGCCGAAGCCGTCTTCCGCATCTTCGACGCCCAGGACTGGCTGCGCGTCAACCGCGCGCGGGCGCGCCTGAAGGTGTTCGTGGACAAATTCGGCATCGAGGAGCTGCGCACGCAGGTCGAGGCGGAGCTCGCCGGCGACTGGGTCGCCGAGCGCGACTTCACGCCGGACCTGTGGATCCACGACGAGGAGGCCAACGCGCCCTCCGTCCCGGACACGTCCGCGAGCCCGAACGGCGACCGCCGCGAGTTCGACCGCTACGTCGCCAGCGCCGTCCGACCGCAGCGCCAGGACGGGTTCTCGACCGTCCACGTCCATGTCCCCCGCGGCGACCTCACACCCGAGCAGCTGCGCGGCCTCGGCCAGATCATGCGCGACTACACCGGCGGCTACGCGCGGACCACCGTCCACCAGAACCTCGTGCTGCGCTGGGTGCGCGACGAGGCGCTCTACGACGTGTGGCAGCGACTGCTGGCGCTCGACCTCGGCCAGCCCGGCGCGGACGAGATCGCCGACGTCGTCTCCTGCCCCGGGACCGACTCGTGCAAGCTGGGTATCACGTCCTCCATGGGCCTGAACCTCGCCATCCGCGCGCGGCTGGGCGAGATGGGCATCGACGACCCGCTCGTCAAGCAGATGCACATCAAGATGTCCGGCTGCCCCAACGGGTGCTCGCAGCACCACATCGCCGACATCGGGTTCTACGGCGCGTCGATCAAGGTCGGGGAGAACACGATCCCGGCCTACATCGCGCACATCGGCGGCGAGTTCGACACGGGCCAGGTCGCCTATGGCGCCCGCCTCAAGGTCCGCCTCGCCGCGAAGCGCGTGCCGGAGGCCGTCGACCGCTGGATCCGGATGTACCAGGAGGAGCGCGAGGACGGCGAGCGGTTCCGCGAGTACGCCCGCCGCGTCGGCAACGAGCCGTTCCAGGACAGGGTGAAGGACCTGACGATGCCGATCGAGTTCGGCCTCGACACGATGAATCACTTCATCGACTGGAGCCGCAACGTGCCCTACCAGGTCGTGCGCGGGGAGGGCGAATGCGCGGTCTAGCGACGCTCGACGACCGGCTCGCCGACGCCGGCCGCCGTCACGGCGATCGCCTGGTGATGCTGACGTCATTCCAGAAGGAGGAGTCCGTCCTGATCGAGTCGGCCGTCCGCGTGGCGCCGCTGACCCGGTTCGTGACCATCGACACCGGCGTCCTGTTCCCAGAGACGCTGGACACCTGGCGCGCCTTCGAGGAGCGCTACGGCATCCACGTCGAGGTCGAGGACGCCACTGGCGACTGGAGCGCCGACAACTGCTGCTCCGCCGCCAAGGTGGATGCGCTCGAGCGCGCGCTCTCCGGCGCCGCCGCCTGGGTGACCGGCATCCGCCGCGAGCAGTCCCCGACGCGCGCCGACGCGCAGTTCGTCGAGCACGACAGCGCCCGCAACATCGTCAAGTACAACCCGCTCGCGGACTGGACCGAGGCCGACCTGTGGAGCGTCATCCACGGCCAGGACCTCCCGTACAACCCGCTGCACGACCAGGGCTACGCCTCGATCGGCTGCATGCCCTGCACCGCGCCCGGCGCGGGCCGCGAGGGCCGCTGGGCGGGCACGGACAAGGTCGAGTGCGGGCTGCACGTCGTGCCGGCCCGTCCCGCCGCCGCGTAGACGTCAGGGAGCGTCCGGGAGGACGATGACCCTCCCGGGCAGCGCGCCGCCGGCTGCCCGCGCATGCAGGGCCGGCAGCTCGGCCAGCGGGATCCGCTCAGCGACGTCCACGTGCAACTCGCCGCGATCGACGAGCGCTGCGAGCTCCGAGAGCTGCCCGGCGTCGCTGCGGACGAAGACGCCGACGGCGCGCACGCCGCGACCGTCGTCAGCGGGCAGCGGTATCTGCGGCACCGTGTTCAGCACGACGCCGCCCGGGCGGACCATCGCCGCCAGCGCGCCGAGCTCCTCCGGCGCCACGCGCGCCAGGTTGAGCAGCACGTCGACCGGCTCCGCGACCGTCACATCGGCGCTGGTGTGGTCGATGACCTCGTCTGCGCCTGCAGAGCGGACACGCTCGCGACTGCGCGGGCTGGCCGTGGCGATCACGTGGGCGCCGGTCCACTTCGCCAGCTGCACGGCGTAGCCGCCGACCGCTCCGCCGGCACCGTTGACCAGCACCCGCTGCCCGGCCGTCAGCCCGGCGTCGTCGAAGAGCGCCTGCCACGCCGTGAGGCCCACCATCGGCAGCGCGGCGGCGTCCGCAAGCGGGATGCGCGCGGGTGCCGGCGCCAGCACTGCGCCCGCCGCGACGACGTACTCCGCGGCCCCGCCGTCGGCCGTCATCGCCAGGAACGCCATGACCGGCTGACCGACCTCGAACCCGGCCGCGCCGTCGCCGACGCTGTCGACGACCCCGGCGACCTCGATGCCGGGGATGTGCGGCAGCGTGACCGGGAAGACGTCGCGCAGGTAGCCGCCGCGGATCCCGTCATCGACGGGGTTGTACGCGGAGGCGGCAACGCGGAGGCGGACCTCCCCCGCGCCAGGATCGGGCACCTCGACGTCCTCGTAGCGGAGGACGTCGGCGTTTCCGAAGTCGTGGAAGCGGACCGCCTTCATCGTCGTCATAAGCGGACGATATCATCCGCTTATCTCTTGGCATACTCGCCTCATGCCGCCCGCGCCGCGCCAGCAGCGGAGGGACGCCGCCGCCAACCGCGAGCGCATCCTCGACGCCGCCACCGAGCTCATCCGGCGCGACGGAGAACGGGTCCCGATGGCCGCGATCGCCGCTCGCGCCGGGGTCGGCATCGGCACCGTCTACCGGCACTTCGCCGCGCGCGAGGACCTCCTGGCCGCGCTCGTGCACCGGTCCTTCGAGCTGGCCCTCGCCAACGCGCGTGCAGCGGCCGGCGAACCGGGGTCGGCGGTCAACGGCGTGCGCGCGTTCTTCGCCGCCACCTTGCACGACCGGGACCGCTTCGTGCTGCCCCTTCACGGCGGGCCGGTCGTGTTCACCCCGGCGAGCCGAGCCCTGCAGGCCGAGGTCCGCGAGGTGCTGCAGACGTTGCTCGACCGCGGCCACGCCGCGGGACAGCTGCGGCGCGACCTCACCCCTGCCGACCTGATCGTCGCCACCTCCCTGCTCTCCCGGCCGCTGCCGGCCACCGAGGACTGGGATGGCCTGGCCCGCCGACAGACGACGCTGCTCATCGAAGGGTTGGGACCGACGGCGTCCGCCGCTTAGCGCTCCGGCAGCGTCGCCGTGGCGGTGCAGGTGAGTCCGGTCGGGCCGGTCCCGCGAGCGGTGATGCGGTCGGCGCCGGACGGGTCGCTGAGGCGGCGCTCGACGGAGAAGGAGCCGCTGGGCGCGTGGGTGCGCGGGCGGGCGCGGGCGACGACGTTGCCATCGCGCACGAAGCGCACGCGCCAGCGCTCGCCGTTGACGTTGCGGTCGACCTCGAACTCGGCCTCGATGCGGCCGTCGTCGGTCTTGAGCTTGAGCTTGGACGTCGCGCCGGAGCCGCAGCTGCCAGCCTTGCGGACCTCGTTGTCGTCGCCGCCCTTCGCGAGTGCGGGAGCGGCGGCTGCGGCGAGGGTGAGCGCCGCCATGGGGAGCACGTGGGTTGCCTTCATGGAGTGATGGTCGGTCGGCGGCGGTCCCAGCCGCAATGGGACTTAGGTCCCGATGCCGTGGCGCTGCGCCCACAGCGCGGCCTGGGTGCGATCGGTGACGCCGAGCGCGCGGAAGACGCTGGTCAGGTGCGTCTTGACGGTCTTCTCGGAGATCTCCAGACGCCGCGCGATGAGCTTGTTGGGAAGCCCCTCGGCGAGTGCCCGCAGGACGTCGCGCTCGCGCGCCGAGAGCGCGGCGAGCGGATCGGGACGGGTGCGCGCGCTGACGATCGTGCGCGCAGCGCGCGGGTCCAGCGGCGACTCCCCGCGGGCCGCGGAGCGGATGCCCTCGGCCACCTCGTCCGACGACGCGTCCTTGAGCAGGTAGCCGACGGCTCCCGCGTCCATGGCCCCGAGGATGCGGGTGCTGTCGGAGAAGGCCGTGAGGACGAGAACTGCGGCGCCCGCTCCGGCGTCGACGATCCGCCGCGTCGCCTCGATGCCGTCCAGGCCGGGCATGTCGAGGTCCATCAGGATCACGTCGGGCGCCAGCGCCTCGGCCTGAGCGACCGCTGCCTCGCCGTCGGCCGCGGTCCCGGCCAGCTCCACCCCGCTCGTCGCGGCGATCAGCGCGCTCAGGCCGTCACGGACGACGCCGTGGTCATCGGCGACGAGCACTCGGATCACGCGCGCACCTCCATCCTCGCGGTTGACCCTGCACCGGGGGTGGATGTCACGGTCAGATTTCCTCCGGCCTGACGGACCAGGCTCTCGAGCAGGGACAGACCGACGTGACCCGCCTCACGCCGCTGCGCGCGCTCGGCGGCATCGAAGCCGCACCCGTCGTCCCGGACCTCGAGGCGGCCGGCGGCGAGGCTCACGTCGACGTGCTTGGCTTCCGCGTGCTCGGTCACGTTGCGCAGGGCTTCCCGGGTGACGCGATAGATCAACGCGTCGTGCGGGGACGGCGGGTCCTCGACGCGCAACGACGTCTCGATCCCGGCTGCCGTCAGCGGACTGAGCAGGTCACTCAGGGCCGCTTCCAGCCCGGCGCTCTCGAGGCTCGGCGGATGGATCTCGACGAGCAGCGTGCGCAGGTCCCGCACGACCTGGCGCAGACGGCCGGCCGCCTCCTCCTCCCGCCCGCCGAGGCCGAAGGCAACGCCCGCGACGTCCTGCACGACACCGTCGTGCAGGTCGGAGGCGATGCGGCTTCGCTCCGCCTCCGACGCCTCGATAACCGCCTGGTGGCTGCGCTGCACCCGGCGGGCAAGCGACAGCGCGAGCGGGACCTGGAACAGCAACAGCGCGACGAGCCCGCCCAGCAGCGGCGGCGCGAGCGCCTTCAGCAGCCGCGTCGCGTTTGCGCTGATCGACGAGAAGCGCTGGTAGGTCTCGAACAGCGCCGGCGTGCCGTTCGGCGTGCGGATCACGGTGTGCGCCTCGAGCAGCTTGCCCTCCTGGCGCTCGTAGCGGTTCTCGGGGTCGTCGAGATCGGACAGCTCGGCGTCCGCCCCGCCCTTGCTGAACAGCCCCTGCTCCTCCTTGCCGAGCTCGAAGCGCTGCCCGATCAACCGCGGCTCGTCCGAGTACAGGATGCGCCCGCCGCGCGTCCACAACTTCACGCGCACGAGCGAGGGGCGGGCGAGGCGGCCGACCACGGCGTCGTCGAGGCGCCGCAGCGCTCGCGCGTCGCCCTTCAGGACGCCGTCCGTGAGGCCGGCGGCCTGGATCAACCGCGCCTCGAGCTGGACGTCGTCGCGCGTGCGCCGCTCCGCTTCGTCGATCGTCACCGCGCGCAACGCAATGAAGCCGCCCACCAGCACGATGGCGAGCGCGAGCAGGCTCCCCGCCAGGAACCGGCCGACAGCTGACGTCGTGCTCGGCGGCTTCACTCAGCCGCAGGCTAGACAGCGCTGGGACAGGTTTCGGACATGTCCGGTGGCCCGAAACTGACATTCGGTTTATCGTTGGCAGATGCACGCGCGTCGGGTCCTGACCATCGCGATAGCGGGGCTCGTCCTCGCACTCGCGGTTCCCGCCGCCCAAGCGGTCACCTTCACCCCCGCACCCGGCTCGCCGTTCACTGTCGGTTCCGCCGCGTACGGGGTCGAGGCCGCGGACTTCGACGGCGACTCCACCCAGGACCTCGCGCTCCTCGGCCAGGACGCCGTCCGTGTGCGCCTCGGCAACGGCGACGGGACCTTCACCGCAGTCACGCCCGCGATCCGCTCCGGCCAGCTGCTTCGGGACCTGGCCGTGGCCGACTTCGACCACGACGGGATCCAAGACCTCGCGGTGTCGGGGTACGAAGATGCTCTGACGATCTTCCACGGCACTGGCGCCGGGAAGTTCACGCTCCTCGCCAAGCGCACCGGGCCTGAGCTCTCCGGCTTGGTCCCCGCCAACTTCGACGACGACGGCATCGTCGATCTCGCCACGTCCGACCCCGGCGCCGCGGTGCTCCTCGGCAATGGCGACGGCACCTTCACGGCCACGGCCGTCGCCGACAACGGCCGCCGGGCGGTCGGAGACTTCGACGAGGACGGAAACCTCGACCTGGCGTCGTTCCGCGGTGAGGAGACGGCCACCGCGCGCGTCTACCTCGGCAACGGGGACGGGACGCTCGCGCCGCCCGTCACGTTCGCGGTGCCGCGCTACCCCGCGGCACCCGTTGCCGGCGACTTCGACGGCGACGGCGACGACGACCTCGCCATCTCCCACCCCTACGGCGACTCCGTGGGCGTCTACCTGAGCGACGGGGACGGAACGTTCACGCCAGCGCCCGCGGTGCCGACCGGCGACCTCCCCTTCCGGCTCGCGACGGCCGACCTCGATGGGAACGGCGACCTCGACCTCGTCACCGGCAACGGGGTCTACGACAACGTCGCCGACACCTTCGACGTGCTGCTGGGCGACGGGGCCGGCGGCTTCACGCTCGACAGCTCGCCGGACGCCGGGGACGGCCCGGGCGGCCCGCTCGTCGACGACTTCGACGACGACGGCGCCCCCGACCTCCTCTTCGTCTACGGCCAGTTCAAGCAATACCGCGTATTGCTCAACGACGGCGCGGCGGCGCTTGTGAAAGCGGCCGGGAACACGACGAAGGCACCGGTCAACGCGTTCACGATCGAGGCCTTTGCCACGGACGGCACGCTCACCTACACCGGTGCGAGCCGCTCGTTCGACGGCGCCGTCCAGTGCACGAAGGTGGTCGGCACCGCCGCCACCATCGTCGCCATCGATGGGAACCGCGCCAATCGCACCATGGTTCAGGACAACGGCGCCGGCGGCGACAAGCTCGTCAACACGATGACCGACCTGAGCGGCCTCACCCAGAAGCAGAAGGACAAGTTCCTCGCCTGCGTCGATCCGGACCTGGCCAAGCTCAACGCTGGCCCGGCGCTGACCGGCGACGCGATCCAGGTGGTGGGCGGCCAATAGGCTTCCCGCCCGCATGTTCTCCAAGGTCCTGGTCGCCAATCGTGGCGAGATCGCCGTCCGTGTCATCCGAGCCCTCGACGAGCTGGGCATCGGCTCCGTCGCCGTGTACTCGGAGGCCGATAGGGACGCGCAGCACGTCAAGCGCGCGACGGAAGCGCACCTGATCGGGCCGGGCCCGGCGAACGAGAGCTACCTGGTCGTCGAGAAGCTGCTGGAGGTCATCGAGGCGAGCGGCGCCGAGGCGGTCCACCCCGGCTACGGCTTCCTGGCCGAGAACGCCGGCTTCGCGCGCACGCTGGAGGACAACGGCATCACCTGGATCGGGCCGCCGGCCAGCGCGATCGACGCGATGGGGTCCAAGACCGCGGCGCGTGACCTGATGAAGAAGGCCGGCGTGCCGATCGTCCCCGGCGTCACCGAGCCGGTCGAGACCTACGAGGACGCCAAGCAGATCGCCGAGGACATCGGCTACCCGATCGCGGTCAAGGCGGCGGGCGGCGGTGGCGGCAAGGGCTTCCGCGTCGCGATGGCGGCGGAGAACCTCAAGGACGCGTTCGAGGGCGCCGCGCGCGAGGGCGAGAAGTTCTTCTCCGACGACACCGTCTACCTGGAGCGCTATCTCGAGGACCCGCGCCACGTCGAGGTTCAGATCCTCGCCGACACGCACGGCAACGTCATCCACCTGGGCGAGCGCGACTGCTCCATCCAGCGCCGTCATCAGAAGCTCATCGAGGAGGCGCCCGGTCCGCTCGTCGACGAGGAGATGCGCGCGAAGATCGGCAAGATCGGCATCGACGCGGCGAAGGCGGTCGACTACGTCTCCGCCGGCACCGTCGAGGGCCTGTTCGTCAAGCAGGACGACGGCCCGGACGAGTACTTCTTCCTCGAGATGAACACGCGCGTGCAGGTCGAGCACTGCGTGACGGAGGCCGTCACCGGCATCGACATCGTGCGCGAGCAGATCCTCATCGCCGCGGGCGAGGAGCTGTCGGTCAAGCAGGACGACGTGCAGCTGCGCGGGCACGCGATCGAGTGCCGCATCAACGCGGAGTCGGCCGCCAACAACTTCTCCCCCGCCCCGGGGACCGTGACCTCGTACTTCGAGCCGTCCGGCCCGGGCATCCGCGTCGACTCCGGCGTGCTCGCGGGCTCGGAGATCACCCCGCTCTACGACCCGATGGTCGCCAAGCTGATCGTCTGGGACAACACCCGCGAGCTGGCCACCAAGCGCATGCTGCGCGCGCTGGACGAGTTCATGGTCGGCGGCGTCACGACGCTGATGCCGTTCCACAAGGCGATCATGGCTTCCGACCAGTGGGCCAACGCCGAGACCTGCCGCGACCTGATCGAGGACGAGGAGTGGCGCAAGTCGCTCGAGGAGGCTCCGCCGGAGCCCGCCGACGACGACGTCGAGCTCGAGGAGCGCTCCTACACCGTCGAGGTGTCCGGCCGTCGCTTCGAGGTCAAGGTCCACGGCGAGGCGTTCGCGGGTGGCGGTGGCGGTGCGGCGCCGGCCGCGAAGAAGGCGCCCAAGCGCGGCGCGCGCAAGTCCGGCGGCGGCGGCGGCGCCGACGAGCTCAACTCGCCGCTGCAGGGCAACATGTGGAAGGTCGTCGCCGAGGCGGGGCAGTCCGTCGAGGAGGGCGACCTCATCTGCATCATCGAGGCGATGAAGATGGAGAACGAGATCACCGCCCACAAGGCCGGGACGATCGAGACGCTCGCCGCCAAGGAGGGCGAGGCGATCAAGACCGGTGACCTGATCGCCGTGATCAAGTCCGAGGAGAAAGCGGAAGCAGATTCCGAATAGGGCCTGGCTCGCCGAGCGCGACGAGGCTGAGCACGTCGCCCGGCTCCTGGTCGCGTTCCGCGACTGGTACGGCTCGGACTGGCCGTCCGACAACGCCTTCCTGGCCGGTGTCGAGAAGCTCATGGAGGACCCGCAGACCGAATTCCTGCTCGGGACACCCGACGACGACTCGCCGCCGTGCGCCGTCGTCCAGCTCCGCTACCGCCACTCGATCTGGACCGCCGCCGACGACGCCTGGCTGGAGGACCTCTTCGTCACGGAGAGCGCCCGCCGCACCGGTCTCGGCCGCACGATGGTCCTCGCCGCCCTGAATCGGGCCGAGGAGCGCAACTGCCGCCGCATCGAGCTCGACGTCGACGACGTCAACGAGGCGGCAGTCGCGCTGTACAAGGACCTCGGCTTCGCGCAGAAGCACGGCGGCTCCGCGCTGATGGTCAAGCCGCT
>CAWJMO010000019.1:0-13705 GCA_963843865.1 uncultured Solirubrobacteraceae bacterium
GTGAGCCGGGCCCGAAGCGCAAGCACGGCAACATCCCCCTCTAAGGGGCGATGCGAAGGCCGGCGCGGTCGACCCGGCCGCGCCCGTCGACCCCGCGCAGCCTGATGGTCAGTGTGCGGTGGGGGACGCGGAACGCGACCGTCCGGGGGTGCCCATCGGTGCGGACGGTCTTCGCGCCGACGCCCTTGACGTGGACGGTGATGCGGCACCGCCGCGTCTTCTCGCAGTGACCGTTGAGGGGGACCAGCAGCCGGTGCGGCCGGACGAAGCGCGGCCGGGGCACCGCCGGACCCACCAGGAAGGGATCCACGCGCTCGCAGTCGTGCGGCATCAGGAACCTGACACCGATCAGCTCCACCAGGTCAGTGCCGGATCCGCACGTGGCACGCTCGCTGAACGTGAACGAGAGCCGGTCGTCACCCGGGCCCAGGTCCACACGCACCCGCCCCGGCTGGCCGTCGACGAGATCGTCGCCGGCCCCGGCCGAGATGCGGTCATCACCGCCGCCGCCGTCGATCTTGTCGTCGCCTGGCCCGCCGGTGATCCGCTCGGGATCGACCACGCCGAACACCCGGTCGTCGCCGGCGCCCCCGTCGACGGATCCGCCCGTCCCCGCGCGCTGGTCCCTGCCGACGTCGGACCCCGCCTGGAGGTAGTCCCGGCCGTCCCCGCCGGCGAGTCGGTCGACGCCCAGGCCGCCGCGGACGTCGTCGCCCCCGGGGCCGCCGTCGATCGAGTCCGATCCCTCCTCGCCGCGGATGGTGTCGTTCCCGCCCCCGCCGGCGATGACGTCGTTCCCGCCGCGGCCGTTCAGGCTGTTGTCGTCCTCCGTGCCGAAGATGGTGTCGCTGCCGGCGCTCCCGTAGGCGTTCTCCACGCCGTGCGCGAGGTCGGCCCCGTTCCGCCCGGCGCCGGTGAGGTCGATGACGACGGGCTCCTGGGACGACGCCTCCTCGATGAAGTCGCCAGGGCTCGATCCCGCGAAGATGGAGTCGAGGCCCGGGCCGCCCGTGAACCGGGTGGCTGTCGACGGATCGCCCCGCAGGACGTCGTCGCCCGAGCCACCATCGAGGGCCGAGTTGCCGGAGAGCGAGTCGTTCCCTGGGCCGCCCGACGCGGAGGGTGCCGTCAGCACGTCGTCCCCTGGCCCGCCGGAGATCCCGCTGGTCGTCGAGGTCATCGTGTCGGCACCGCCCCCGCCGTCCACGGGCCCGCTGCGGAAGCCGCCGGTCAGGACGAGGCGATCGTCGCCTTCGCCCAGCGCAACGTCGAGCGTCGGGCGCGTCTCGAGCACGTAGGGCCTGATCGACGTCGCGGGTGGCGGGTCGGTGCACCGCGCCGTCTCGGCGCCGGACTGCTCGCATCCCTCCCCGGCCGTCACGCCGGGGCCGGTCACCGTGACCGTCGTCCCCTTCGGATCGACCTGCACGGCGACGTCGTCGGCCCCCGGCGTGCCGGTGACGTCGACCGTCGGCATGTCCACCTGCCGGTCGTAGGTGTCGGTGGGCGCACAGCCGGTGGCCCCGAACGGCTCACAGGGGTACTGCTCCGTCGTCGTCCGCAGCGTCAGCGTGACCTGCACCGCCTCCGCGGGAGTCGCGCTCAGCAGCGCGAAGGCAGCTACAGCCAGGACGAGGCGCATCAGCGGACGCCTTCGAGGGTGTAGCCGGCGCGGGTGACGGCGCCGCGTGGGCCGACCGCGCGGAAGCGGACCGCCAGCGGACGGTTGCGGCGCGAGGCGCCGAAGCGGAAGCGGACGGTGGTGCGGCGCCCGTGCAGCTGCACCCGGTGCCGGCGGGACGTGCCGATGGTGACGGTCATGGCGCACCGGCTCGAGGTCGGGCAGTCGCCGTTGAGCGGCACGTCGAGCCAGTGCGGGGCGACGAAGGCCGGACGAGCCGGCAAGGGGTACCGGCCGAACGGGCTCAGGCGTTCGCAATCGTCTCCGACGACGAAGGCGGGCGTCGTCTCGAACACCCCGTCCCGGCCGCCACCGCCGCACGTCGCGGTGCCGGTCCCGGGCTCGATCGTGTCGTCACCCGGTCCGCCGCTGATGGTGCCGCCGCCGCCGTCCGCATTCAGGTTGTCGTTGCCGGCGCCGCCGCGCAGGTCGTCCGCGCCGGCGTCGCCGTTGACGAAGTCGTTGCCCCCACCGCCCCGGATGCGGTCCGCACCGTCCCCGCCGTAGAGCGTGTCGGTCCCGCCCCCGCCCTCCATGACGTCGTCACCGCCGTAGCCGTTGAGGCGGTTCATGCGGCCGTCGCCGTAGAGGCGGTCGGCGCCCGGCCCGCCGTTGGCCACCTCCACGCCCGTGATGATGTCCGAGCCGTCGCGCCCGGCTCCTGTGAGGTCGAAGACGACAGGCTCGGAATCCTCCTCGGCGCTGACCCAGTCGTCGGTCGCAGGCCCGCCGGTCACGATGTCGTGGCCCGGTCCCGGCCGGTACCGGCCGCCGCCCGTGAGCTGGTCGTCCCCCGGGCCGCCGACGAGCAGGACGCCGAAGCGCTCGTCGGTCGTCAGGCGGTCGTTCCCCTCGCCGCCATCGGCTTTGGGCGCGGTGAGGACGTCGTCTCCCGCGCCGCCGATCGCCTGGCCGATCTGCAGCGTCAGCGTGTCCGCGCCATCCCCGCCGTCGACCGTCACCGTGCGGCCGCCCGTGCCCGTCAGGGTCAGCACGTCATCGCCCGGGCCGAGCGCGCCCTCGAGGCTCTTGGCGGTCTCGTAGGTGACGCCCGGCGCCACGGGCGGGATCGGCGGGTCCACGCAGCGCACCGTCGTCGCGTCGACCTGATCGCACCCCTCCCCGGCGGTCACCCCGATCCCCGTGACGGTCGGCGGGTCGCCGTCCCCGATGGCCACCGTTGCGCCGGCCGACGCACCGGCCAGGTGCAGGACGAGGTGGTTGACGGTCACCTGCTGCGGCGGCACCCCGACGGGGCAGCCGGGGTGGGGTGCCACGTCCTCGCACGTGCGCTCCTCCGCGGTGGTGGTCGACGTCTGGCTGACCTCGAGCGCGTGCGCCGGCGCGGCGAGGAGGAGCAGGAGGACGAAGGTCAGCCGCCACATGGCTACGCCTCCAGGGTCCGGCCCGCGATGGTGACGGAGCGGACCCCGCCGTCGCCCGGCTGGACGTCCAGGTAGGACGGCAACTCGCCGAGCCAGGACCGCAGGCGCTCCGCGTCGCCCTCCACGACCAGTGCCTCGAGGGCGTCGCCCTCCGGGAACGGCGCGGGCACGCCGGCGTCGCGCTCGATGAAGAAGGGCAGCGCCGGTTCGGCCATCGCCTCGCCGACCGCCGTGAGCCGCGCGCTGAAGCCCGCGCGGGCGATCGTGAGCACCGGCGTGCCGAGCCGGCGGGCCTCCGCCTCGACGTCCTCCACCGCGACCGCCCAGCCGAGCAGCCCCTCCCCTCGCATCGCCAGATGCCGCGTGATGGCGGCGCCCAGCGGGGAGGCCGGTGGCGCGGCCGCGTCGACGAGCCCCAGCACCTCGACGTAGCCGCCGGGGAAGCCCAGCAGCGCGTTGTGCGTCCCCTGGCCCTCGTGCTCGCCGCCCCCGGTCCGCTCCAGGCCGAGGGCACGGGCGACTGTCTCCGTGGCGGCGTCGAGGTCGGCGGCGGCGTAGATGACGTGGTCGAAGCGCACTTCGCGCGGAAGCTACCGGCGCAGCAGCGTGCGCACCACCAGCGTCGCGGCGGCCTCGTGATCGAGGCGCCCGGCGTCGACCTCCTGCCCGGCGGCACGGATGAGCGCGCGCAGGCTCGCGACGGCCCAGTCGGCGGGGAGGTCGTGGTTCAAGCGCGCGATCGCCGAGCGCAGCGGGGCCCACAACTGGCGCCGGCGAGCCTCGTCGGGCGGTGGCGTGAGCATCCCCTCGCGCAGCCGCAGCACGGCGACCACGAAGGCGTGGAGGTCCCCCGTGCTCTCGAAGGCGACCTGGGCGGCGCGGAACTCGCCGCGGATGCGGTCGCGGACGGCGGTGATCAGGTCCTCGCGCGTGGCGAAGTGGCGGTAGAGCGTCGCCCGCCCGACCCCCGCGGCGGCGGCGATCTCCCCCATCCCCGCGGCGGGGTCCGCGGCCAGCGCCGCGTGCGCGGCGTCGAGGATCGTCGCCGTCGTGCGCTCGCGGACGGCGCTCACGCCGCAACCTCCTCCGCGTCGGGCGCGGCGGTGGCGGTCGTCGACGCGCGCATCTCCGCGGCCGAGTCGCCGCGCAGCGGGATCTCGGGCAGCGCCCAGGTGAGCAGGAAGGCGAGGCCGGCGAAGATCGCGCCGAGCAGGAACGCGCCGTGCAGGCCGTGGATGAAGATGTCCAGGAACGCGTCACGGGGGCCGGCCGGCAGGCCCTGCACGGCGTCCGGCCGGATCTGCACGGAGCCGGGCGCGAGGTCCAGGCGCTCGGTCACGCCGGCCGGCAGGTCCCGCAGCCCGTCCGTCAGCCGCGAGGAGAACACGGCGCCGAAGATCGCACGCCGACGGAGCCGCCGATGGAGCGGAAGAAGGTCGCCGACGACGTGGCGGCGCCGATGTCCCGCGGCGACGCGTCGTTCTGGGCGACGAGCACGACCACCTGCATGAACAGGCCGATGCCGACGCCGATGACCACCATGAACAGCGCCGTCGCCACGTAGGCGGTGTCGACGCCGAGCTGCGTCAGCAGGACCATGCCGACGGTCAGCAGGAAGCTGCCGGCGATGGGGAACCAGCGGTAGCGGCCGTGGTTGGAGATCCAGCGGCCCGACAGGATGCCGGCGACGAGCAGCCCCGCCATCAGCGGCACGATCAGCAGGCCGGAGCCGGTCGGGCTCGCGCCCCGGACGACCTGCAGGTAGAGGGGCAGGAAGGTGAGCGCGCCGAACATCGCCACGCCGACGAGGAAGGAGAGGACGACGGCGACCGTGAAGCCGCGGCCGGCGAACAGGCGCGGCGGGATCAGCGGCTCGGCGGCCCGCCGCTCCTGGAAGGTGAAGGCGACCGCCAGCGCGACCGTCACCACGCCCAGGCCGACGATCGTCGCCGACCCCCAGGCGTACTCGGCGCCGCCCCACGTCGTGAGCAGGACGAGGCAGACGACCGCCGCCGTCAGCAGCGCGGCGCCCAGCCAGTCGATGCGGTGCTCCGTGCGCGAGGTCGGCAGGTGCAGCCGGAGGATCACGACGGCGAGGGCGAGCAGCGCCGATCGGCAGGTTGACGTAGAAGACCCAGCGCCAGCTCAGCGAGTCCACGAAGAAGCCGCCCAGCAGCGGGCCGAGCACGCTCGAGACCGCGAACACGGAGCCGATCAGGCCCATGTAGCGGCCGCGCTCGCGCGGCGGGACGAGGTCGGCGATGATCGCCTGCGCGCCGACCATCAGGCCGCCGGCGCCGATGCCCTGCACCGCGCGGAAGACGATCAGCTGCGTCAGCGACCCGCTGGCGCCCGACAGCGCGGAGCCGATCAGGAAGATCACGATGGCGATGCCGAACAGCTTCTTGCGCCCGTAGAGGTCGCCGAGCTTGCCGTACAGCGGCGTGGACGCCGTGGTGGCGACGAGGTAGCTCGTGACCACCCAGGACAGGTGGTTGATGCCGCCGAGGTCGCCGACGATCGTCGGCAGCGCGGTGGACACGATCGTCTGGTCGAGCGCGGCCAGGAACATGCCCAGCATCAGGGCGCCGAAGATCGTGTAGAGGGCGGCGCCCGTCGGGCGGTTCAGCTCGGCTATCGTGAGACATGCGTGTCTCACTCTACGATCCGGCCAGCTCTTCACCAAGACGGTAGGGAATAAAGGTATGAATCCCGGTCGGGTTTCGCTACATTCCCCGGATGCCCCGCTCCGGCACTCTTGAGAACCCCGAGGTCGTCGAGGACGTCCCCGGCCACATCATCCCGATCATCGAGCGCGAGTTCGACGACTTCGACAACGAGGCGTCGAAGTACCTCGACGGCGGCACACCGGAGGACGAGTTCATCAAGTTCCGCCTCCGCCAGGGGGTGTACGGCCAGCGCCAGGCCGACGTCCAGATGATCCGCGTCAAGCTGCCCGTTCGGCGGCGTCACGCCCGACCAGATGGACGCCTTCGCCGCGGGCATCGAGCGCTACGTGCCCCTCAACAAGGGCCACATCACCACGCGCCAGAACATCCAGGTCCACCACGTCCCGCTGCCGGACGCGGCCGCCTTCATCCGCGAGCTCTCCGACGCCGGGCTGTCCAGCCGCGAGGGCTGCGGCAACACCGTCCGCAACGTCACGGCCGACCCGTGGGCCGGCGTCTGCGAGGACGAGGTCTTCGACCCGACGGAGTACGTCGGCGCCTACGTCCGCTACTTCGTGCGTCACCCCACGACGCAGATGATGCCGCGCAAGATCAAGACGTCCTTCACGGGCGCCGAGCCGGACCGCGCGATCAGCGGCATCCACGACATCGCCTACCTCGCCCGCGAGCGCGACGGCGTCAAGGGCTTCGAGATCCGCGTCGGCGGCGGCACGTCGATCATGCCGCGCATCGCCCCGACCCTCTACGACTTCGTGGAGGCCGAGAACGGCGACTACCTGAAGATCGCCGAGGCCGTCTTCCGGATCTTCGACAACCAGGACTGGCTGCGCGTCAACCGCGCCCGGGCCCGCATCAAGGTCTTCGTCGACAAGTTCGGCATCGACGAGCTGCGCCGGCAGGTCGAGGAGGAGCTCAAGGGCGACTGGGTCGACGAGCGCGACTTCTCGCTCGACAAGTTCGTCTACGACGAGACCGCCAGCGCCCCCGGCCCCTACACGCCGCAGGCCAGCCCGAACGGCGATCAGCGCGAGTTCGATCGCTTCGTCGAGAGCGCCGTCAAGCCGCAGCGCCAGGCCGGCTACTCCACCGTGCACGTCCACGTCCCCCGTGGCGACCTGACGCCGGAGCAGTTCCGCGGCATCGCCCAGATCATGCGCGACTTCACCGGCGGCAACATGCGCATGACCGTCCACCAGAACTTCGTGCTGCGCTGGGTGCGCGACGAGGCGATCTACGACGTGTGGCAGCGCCTGCTCGCGCTCGACCTCGGCAAGCCCGGCGCCGACGAGATCACCGACGTCGTGTCGTGCCCCGGCACGGACTCCTGCAAGCTCGGCATCACCTCGTCGATGGGCCTGAACCTGGCCATCCGCGAGCGGCTGGCCGAGATGAGCATCGAGGACCCACTGGTCCGCAAGATGCACATCAAGATGTCCGGCTGTCCCAACGGCTGCTCGCAGCACCACATCGCCGACATCGGGTTCTACGGCGCGTCGATCAAGGTCGGGGAGAACACCATCCCGGCCTACATCGCGCACATCGGCGGCGAGTTCGACACGGGACAGGTCGCCTACGGCGCCCGTCTCAAGGTCCGCCTGGCCGCCAAGCGCGTGCCGGAGGCCGTCGACCGCTGGATCCGCATGTACCAGGCCGAGCGCGAGGACGGCGAGCTGTTCCGCGAGTACGCCCGCCGCATCGGCAACGAGCGCTTCCAGGACGAGGTCAAGGACCTCACGATGCCGATCGAGTTCGGTCTCGACACGATGAACCACTTCATCGACTGGAGCCGCAACGTGCCCTACCAGGTCATCCGCGGTGAGGGCGAATGCGCGGTGTAGACGAGCTGCTCGCCGAGGCTGGGTCCCGTCATGGGTCCGGTCTGGTCATGCTGACTTCGTTCCAGAAGGAGGAGTCGATCCTCGTCGAGTCGGCCGCGCGCGTCGCGCCCCTGACCCGCTTCGTCACCATCGACACCGGTGTGCTGTTCCCGGAGACGCTCGCGACGTGGCGAGCCTTCGAGGAGCGCTTCGGGATCCACGTTCACGTGGAGGACGCACGGGGTGACTGGACCGGTCCTGAGAACTGCTGCTCCGTGGCGAAGGTGGAGGCGCTCGAGCGTGCGCTCGACGGCGCGACCGCCTGGGTGACGGGCATCCGCCGCGAGCAGTCCCCGACGCGCGCGGACGCCCAGTTCGTCGAGCACGACGACGTTCGCGACATCGTCAAGTACAACCCGCTGGCCGACTGGACCGAGCACGACCTGTGGCGCGAGATCCATGCGCGCGACCTGCCGTACAACCCGCTGCACGACCAGGGCTACGCGTCCATCGGTTGCATGCCGTGCACCGCACCCGGGTCCGGCCGCGAAGGCCGCTGGGCGGGCACGGACAAGCTCGAATGCGGGATCCACGTGGTCCCGGCGCGCTCCGCCGCCGCGTAGTACAACCGGTGGCGTGACCGACGCCACGCCGACGATCTACGAGTGGGCCGGTGGGCGCGAGGCGTTCGCCGGCTGGCTCGAGCGCTTCTACGACCTCGTGGAGCAGGAGCCTGAGCTCGCGCCGCTGTTCGGCGGCGTCGTCTCCCGAGAGCACCGCGATCACGTCACGGACTGGTGGGCCGAGGTCATGGGCGGCCCGGCCGTCTACACGGAGGCGCGCGGTGGCTACGAGCACATGGTCGCCAAGCACCGCGGCCTCGGCATCACGCCCGAGCTGCGCCTGCGCTTCGTGACGCTTCTGTCGCAGGCGGCGGAGGACGCCGGCCTGCCCGCCGACCCGGAGTTCCGCGCGGCGCTGATGGGCTACGCGGAATGGGGCTCGCGCCTGGCGGTGGAGAACTCCGCGCCGGACGCGCAGCCGGCGCCGCACGCCCCCGTCCCCCGCTGGGGTTGGGGCGTGGCGCCGCCGTACGTCCCCTCCTGACGGCGAGCTGCGCTCCATCGCTTCCGGAAAGCGGAAGCAACGGAGCGCAGTTCGGGCGGGGGTGCTTGGTTTTAGTTGCCGCCGCGGTGCAGGACGGTGCTGGTCGTCGTGCCGGCGGGGGCGCCGTCCGCCAGCACGGTCACGGCATAGTCGACGGAGTAGGTCGCGTCGATGCCCCAGGGCGACGTGCCCCACGGGCTGTCCTTGCAGTAGCCGACGGTGGCCGCCGCGCTGAGGTCGCGCGACTCACCGGGCTTGAGCGTCAGGCTGGGCGCGGAGTAGGGCGCGGTCGGGCACTGCTCGACCATGTACGGGTCGTAGGAGCGCAGTGAGTTGGTGGTGCCGACCAGGCGGGTCGTGAACGTCCCCGAGCGCGTCCCGCAGTTGGTGACCTGGAGGTCGACCGTGACCGGCTTGCCGCTGGCCGGCTTGTCGACGACGCCGGAGTTCTGCGGCACGACGGTGATGCAGTTGGCGGGCGCGCTCTTGGCCGCCACGGCGGAGGCACCGGCCTCCGGCAGGGTCGCGGTGGCGGTGCAGGTGAGGCCGGTCGGGCCCGTTCCCCGCGCCGTGATGCGGTCAGCGCCGGACGGGTCGCTGAGGCGGCGCTCGACGGAGAACGAGCCGCTCCGGCCGTGCGTCCTCGGGTGGGCCTTGGCGACGACGTGGCCGTCGCGGCTGAAGGTCACGCGCCAGCGCTCGCCGCTGCGGTTGCGGTCGACCTCGAACTCGGCCTCGATGGCGCCGTCATCGGCTTTGAGCTTGAGCTTGGAGGTCGCGCCGGAGCCGCAGGAGCCGGCCTTCGTCACGCGGTTGTCGTCGCCGCCCTTGGCGAGGGCGGGAGACGCGGCGGCGGTCAGGGCGAGCGCGGCGACGGGGAGGAGGAAGGTTGCCTTCATACCGGGCATGCTCGACGTCGCCCGGTCCCAGCCGCAATGGGACTTAGGTCCCGGTCCCGATCCCGTGGCGCTCGGCCCACAGCGCCGCCTGCGTGCGATCGGTGACGTCGAGGGCGCGGAAGATGCTCGTCAGGTGCGTCTTGACCGTCTTCTCGGAGATCTCGAGGCGGCGGGCGATGAGCTTGTTGGGCAGGCCCTGCACCAGGGCCAGCAGGACCTCCTGCTCCCGGGAGGAGAGCGCGGCGAGCGGGTCGGGCGCCGTCCGGTCGGTGAGGATGGTGCGCGCGGCCCGCGGGTCGAGCGGGGACTCGCCACGGGCGGCGGCGCGGATCCCGGCGGTGACCTCGTCGGACGAGGCGTCCTTGAGCAGGTAGCCGACCGCCCCCGCGTCCATGGCGCCGATGATGCGCGCTCGGTCGGAGAACGCCGTCAGGACCAGCACGGGGACGTCGATGCGCCGGGTCGCCTCGATGCCGTCGAGCACGGGCATGTCGAGGTCCATCAGCACGACGTCGGGCGTCAGCGCCGTGGCCTGCTCGACCGCCTCCGCGCCGTTGCTCGCCGTTCCCGCGACCTCCATGTCCTCCGCGCCGTCGACGAGCCGGCTGAGGCCGTCCCGGACCACACCGTGGTCGTCGGCGATCAGCACGCGGATCACCTGGGCACATCCATGCGCACTGTCGTACCCGCTCCGGGCGTCGAGTCCACCGTGAGCTTCCCGCCCTCCTGGCGCACCAGCCCCTCCAGCAGCGACAGCCCGACGTGGCCCTCTTCGCGGCGCCGCTCGCGCTCGGCGGGATCGAAGCCCCGGCCGTCGTCGCGGACCTCGGCGCGCCCGCCCGCCACGGAGACGTCGACGCGGCTCGCCTGCGCGTGCTCGCGCACGTTGCGCAGCGCCTCGCGCAGCACCCGGTAGGTCAGCGCGTCGTGGCGCGAGGGCGGGTCGTCGACACGCAAGGAGGTGGTCAGGCCCGCCGCGGCGAGCGGGCTCAGCAGGTCGCTCAGCGCCGGCTCGAGGCCCGTGGTCTCCAGGCTCGGCGGGTGGATCTCGACGAGCAGGGTGCGGAGGTCGCGCACGCTCTGGCGCAGCTGCGCGGCCGCCTCCTCGTCGCGGCCGGCGAGCCCGAAGGCCACCCCCGCCACGTCCTGCACCACCCCGTCGTGGAGGTCCGAGGCGATGCGCCGGCGTTCGGCCTCGAGGCCTCCAACGCCGCCCGCTCCCCCCGTTGCACACGCCGGGCGAGGGAGAGGGCGAGTGGGACCTGCAGCAGGACGAGCACCGCCAGGCCACCAAGCAGCGGCGGGGCGATCGCCTCGAGCAGCCGCGACCCGCTGGCGCTGATGGAAGCGAAGCGCTGGTAGGTCTCGAACAGGACGGGGGTCCCGTTCGGGGTGCGGATGACGGTGTGCGCCTCCAACAGCTTGCCCTCCGCGCGCTCGTAGCGGTTCTCGGGCTTGCCGAGGTCCGACAGCTCGGCGTCCGCTCCCCCTTCTCGAAGAGCTCGCGCTCCTCGTCGCCGAGCCCGAACGTCTGTCCGATCAGGCGCGGCTCGTCGGAGTAGAGGATGCGCCCGGAGCGCGTCCAGAGCTTCACGCGCACGAGCGACGAGCGCGCGAGCTGGCCGACCACGGCGTCGTCCATCCGCTCCAGAGCGCGGCGCTTCCCGGTCAGCACCCCGTCGGTCAGCCCGGCCGCCTGGATGAGCCGGGCCTCCAGCTGGACGTCGTCGCGCGTGCGTCGCTCGGCCTCCCGGATCGTCACCGAGCGCAGGACGAAGAACCCGCCGACGAGGACCACGGCGATGGCCAGCAGGCTGCCGGCAAGGAAGCGCAGGACGGGGGACACGTCCCCGGGGATACCCTGCTGCGCCGCATGTTCTCCAAAGTCCTGGTCGCCAACCGTGGCGAGATCGCCGTCCGCATCATCCGCGCCCTCGACGAGCTCGGCATCGGCTCCGTCGCCGTCTACTCCGAGGCCGACCGCGACGCGCAGCACGTCAAGCGCGCGACGGAGGCCTACCTGATCGGCCCCGGGCCCGCCGCGGAGAGCTATCTCGTCGTCGAGAAGCTGCTCGAGGTCATCGAGAAGTCGGGCGCCGAGGCCGTCCACCCCGGCTACGGCTTCCTCGCCGAGAACGCGAAGTTCGCGCGCACGCTCGAGGACAACGGCATCACCTTCATCGGCCCGCCCGCGTCCGCCATCGACGCCATGGGCTCGAAGACCAAGGCGCGCGAGCTGATGCAGAACGCCGGCGTGCCGATCGTCCCGGGCGTCACCGAGCCGGTGGAGACCGTCGAGGACGCGGAGAAGATCGCCGAGGACATCGGCTACCCGATCGCCGTCAAGGCCGCCGGCGGCGGTGGCGGCAAGGGCTTCCGCGTCGCGATGAAGCCCGAGAACCTCAAGGACGCCTTCGAGGGCGCCGCGCGCGAGGGCGAGAAGTTCTTCTCCGACGACACCGTCTACCTCGAGCGCTACCTCGAGGACCCGCGCCACGTCGAGGTCCAGATCCTCGCCGACAAGCACGGCAACGTCATCCACCTCGGCGAGCGCGACTGCTCCATCCAGCGCCGCCACCAGAAGCTCATCGAGGAGTCGCCCGGCCCGCTGGTCGACGAGGAGATGCGCGAGAAGATCGGCAAGATCGGCGTCGACGCCGCCAAGGCCGTCGACTACCACTCCGCCGGCACGATCGAGGGCCTGTTCGTCAAGCAGGACGACGGCCCCGACGAGTACTTCTTCCTCGAGATGAACACGCGCGTGCAGGTCGAGCACTGCGTGACCGAGGCGACGACGGGCATCGACATCGTCCGCGAGCAGATCCTGATCGCCGCCGGCGAGGAGCTGACGATCAAGCAGGAGGACGTGCAGATGCGCGGGCACGCGATCGAGTGCCGCATCAACGCCGAGAACGCCGCCACGAACTTCGCGCCCGCCCCGGGCACCGTCACCGCCTACCGCGAGCCGTCCGGCCCCGGCATCCGCGTCGACTCCGGCGTCATCGCCGGCTCGGAGATCACCCCGCTGTATGACCCGATGGTCGCCAAGCTGATCGTCTGGGACTCCACGCGCGAGCTGGCCACCAAGCGCATGCTGCGCGCGCTGGACGAGTTCGAGGTCGAGCGGCGTCACCACGCTGATGCCGTTCCACAAGGCGATCATGGCCTCCGACCAGTGGAACAACGCGGAGACCTGCCGCGACCTGATCGAGGACCAGGAGTGGCTGAAGTCGCTCGCCGAGCCGCTGCCGGAGCGCCGCGACGACGACGAGGAGCATCGAGGAGCGCACCTACACCGTCGAGGTGTCGGGCAAGCGCTTCGACGTCAAGGTCCACGGCGAGGCGTTCGCCGCGCGGCGGGCGGCCGGCGCCGCGGCGCCGCTGCCGGGGCGCAAGGCGCCCAAGCGCGGCGAGCGCAAGAAGGGCGCGGGCGGCGGCGCCGACGAGCTCAACTCCCCGCTGCAGGGCAACATGTGGAAGGTCGTCGTCGCCGAGGGCGACGAGGTCGAGGAGGGCCAGCTCATCTGCATCATCGAGGCGATGAAGATGGAGAACGAGATCACCGCCCACAAGGCCGGCAAGATCGACGACGCTCGCCGCCAAGGAGGGCGAGCCGATCAAGACGGGCGACCTGATCGCCGTCATCAAGTCCGCGGCAGCAGCCGGAGGACGCAGCGGCGATGAGCTAGAGCCGCGTCTGGCTCGCCGAGCCGGACGAGGCCGAGCACGTCGCCCGGCTGCTGATCGCGCTTCCGCGACTGGTACGGCGTCCGACTGGCCGTCCGACAACGCGTTCCTGGCCGGCGTCGAGCGGCTGATCGGAGGACCCGAAGCACGGAGTACCTGCTCGGCGCGCTCGACGAGGACTCGCCCGCCGTGCGCGGTCGTCCAGATCCGCTACCGCCACTCGATCTGGACGGCGTCCGACGACGGCTGGCTCGAGGACCTGTTCGTCGGCGGAGGAGGCCCGCGGCACGCGGGCTCGGCCGCGCGATGGTGCTGGCGGCCATCGACCGCGCCGAGCAGCGCAACTGCCGCCGCGTCGAGCTCGACGTCGACGACGTCAACGAGGCCGCGCGCGCGCTGTACAAGGACCTCGGCTTCGCCGAGAAGCACGGCGGCGCGG
>CAWJMO010000020.1:0-141748 GCA_963843865.1 uncultured Solirubrobacteraceae bacterium
GATCCGGCGGCGCGGCGCCTCCCGATCGGTGAGGAGGTAGAGCACGCCGTCGACGACGCCGAGCGGCTGGTAGGCGGCATCGTGTCCCGTGAACAGCGGGCGGAGCGTGCGCCGAGAGGTCGGGACGCGTCGCGCTGCCGAGGTCGGCGACGTACAGCTCGTTCTTGTTGCTGGTGCCCTTGTTGGTCGAGACGAAGAGGAAGCGTCCCGTCTCGTCGAGCGAGGCACCGATGAACAGCGTGGGCTCGTCGGGCCGGGCATGGATCAGCCGGTCCTCCGACTGCCGCGTGCCGATCGCATGGTAGTAGATCCGCTTGTCGCGCAGCGCGCCGCGGAGCTGCTCGCCGGCGCTCGGCTCGGGGTAGCGCCCGTAGAAGAAGCCGCGCCCGTCGTGCGTCCACGAGAGGCCGGAGAATTTCACCCAGCGCACCGTGTCGGCGGTGGTGCGTCCGGTCTTCAGGTCGCGCACGAGGTACGTGCTCCAGTCGGAGCCGCCCTCGCTCTGCCCGTACGCGACGTACCGGCCGTCGGGCGAGGGCACGAAGCCCGAGAGCGCGATGGACCCGTCGGGCGAGAGCCGGTTCGGGTCGAGCACGAGCTGCTCGGGACCGTCGAGGGCGCTGCGGGAGTACATGACGCTCTGGCGCTGGAGCCCGCTGTTGCGCGCATAGTACCAGCGCCCGCCTTCCCAGCGCGGCGCGCTCACCTTGGGATAGTTCCACAGCTCGGTGATGCGCGCCTTGAAGACGTCACGCAGCGGGAGGCCGGCCAGGTACGCGTTGGTGACGGCGTTCTGGGCGGCGACCCAGGCGGCGGTCTCGGGCGCATTGAGGTCTTCCAGCCAGCGATAGGGGTCGGCGACGACGACGGCACCGAAGCGGTCGGTGACGTCGACCGTGCGTGTGTCGGGATACACGAGAGCGCCGGACGCGGGGGCCTGTGCGACGGCGACGTGCGCGCAGGGCGCGACGAGGGCGGCGAGGGCGAGAGCGCAGGGCGAGCGAACGAGCGACGGACATCGAGGATCCTCGGCGAGGGGAACGCCGCGAACGTAGCGCGGCGCGAGGGCAGCGGCCAGCCGTGGCTCGCCCCGCGGCCGCGACGATACACTTCCCCCTTCACCGCCAATCGGAGAAGGGAATGCGACGACTCGTCTGTGCGCTGGTGCTGGCAGCCGCCCCACTTCGGACTCGCGCGCGCGCAGGCGCCCGACTGCGGCGCGGCTGCGCACGGTGGTGGACGCGCTGGCGGCGCGCGCACGAGAGCGAGATCCTGCGCGAGTTCCGCGACCTGCTCGCCGTGCCGAACCGCGCCGCCGACAGCGCGAACATCCGCCGCAACGCCGCGCTGGTGTCGGCGATGCTGCAGCGGCGCGGCGTGACGACGCGCCTGCTGGAGTCGCCCACGGGCGGTCCGCCCGCGGTCTACGGCGAGCTCCGCACGCCGGGCGCCACGCGCACCATCGTGATGTACGCGCACTATGACGGCCAGCCGGTGGACTCGGCGAAGTGGGCGACGCCGCCCTGGGAGCCGGCGCTGCGCGACGGCCCGCTCGACCGCGGCGGCAGGGTGGTCCCGTTTCCGACGACGAACGGCGTGGCGCAGCCGGAGTGGCGCATCTACGCCCGGTCGGCGAGCGACGACAAGGCGCCGATCGTCGCGATGCTCGCGGCGCTCGATGCGCTGCGGTCGGCCGGGCTCCGCCCGGGGGTGAACCTCAAGTTCTACTTCGACGGCGAAGAGGAGGCGGGCAACGGCCACACGCGCGCGCTGCTGGAGCGGCACGCGTCGCTGCTCGCGAGCGACGGCTGGGTGTTCGCCGACGGCCCGGTGCACCAGAGCCGCCGCCAGCAGGTGGTGTTCGGGGTGCGCGGCGTGACCGACGTCGTCATCACCTCCTACGGCGCGACCCGCGCGCTGCACAGCGGCCACTACGGCAACTGGGCGCCGAACCCGGCGGCGGTGCTGGCGAACTTCGTGGCGTCGCTCCGCGATGCCGACGGCCGCATCCTCGTGCCGGGCTTCTACGACGACGTGCGGCCGCTCACCGCCGCCGACCGTCGCGCGCTGGCCACGGTGCCGAAGGTGGACGATGCGCTGCGCGCCGAGCTGGGGCTGGGCGCCACGGAGGCGCGCAACGCGTCGCTGGCCGAGCGGATCATGCAGCCCGCGCTGAACGTCCGGTCGTTCCACTCCGGGCCCCCGGGTCCGGCGCCGAACGCGATTCCCACCGAGGCGACGGTGTCGATCGACTTCCGCCTCGTCCCCGACGAGCGGCCCGAGCGGATCCGCGCGATGGTGGAGGCGTACGCGCGGAAGCAGGGCTACACCGTGCTCCACGAGGCGCCCGACAGCGCGACGCGTGCGACGCACGGCAAGCTGCTGCGGTTCGAGTGGGGGGCGGAGGGCTACCCGGGCCAGCGTGCGCGGGGCGACGCGCCCCTCGCCCGCGCGGTGGTGCAGGCGGTGACCGACGGGACGGGCGCGCCGGTGATCGAGGTGCCGATCCTCGGCGGCAGCCTGCCGACCTACCTCTTCGCGGAGATCCTCAAGACGCCGCTGGTGGTGGTGCCGATCGCCAACCACGACAACAGCCAGCACGCGTCGAACGAGAACCTGCGGCTGCAGAACCTGTGGGACGCGATCGCGGTGTTCGCGGGGATTCAGGCGCGGCTGGGGGAGTATTGGAGCGTGAGACCGTGAGACCGTGAGACGTGAGAGCGTGAGACCGTGACGACGGGACGACGGGACGACGGTGAGACCGGACGATGGCATAACGCAGGATTGACCTCCATTCATGCGATTCACATGACGCTTCCTCGCGCGCTATTCGTCCTTGCGCTGCTGCTCGGAGTCCCCGGTCTCGCCGAGGGCGCAGCAACCAGCCGCGGGCATCACCGGCGCGCCGTTCGAGGTCACCGAGACGACGATCGCCGACATCCACGCCGCGATGCGCGGGGGGACGCTGACGTGCCGCGCGCTCGTGAGCGCGTACCTGCGGCGCATCGACGCGTACGAGAAGAACGGGCCGGCGATCAACGCGCTCGTCGTCGTCAATCCGGACGCGCTCGCGGTGGCCGACTCGCTCGACCGGCGCGCGCGGGGGGGCCGCCTCACCGGCGCGCTCCACTGCATCCCGATGATCGTGAAGGACAACTTCGAGACGCGTGGACCTGCCGACGACGGCGGGCTCGCTCTCGCTGGAGGGGCTGCGGCCGGCGCAGGACGCGTTCATGGTGCGGCGGCTGCGCGAGGCGGGGGCGATCGTGCTCGCGAAGTCGAACATGGCGGAGTTCGCGTTCACGCCCTTCGAGACGGTCAGCTCGATCCTTCCCGGCTACACGAAGAATCCCTACGCGCTCGACCGCGTCACCGCCGGCTCGAGCGGCGGCTCGGCGGCGGCCGTCGCCGCGAACCTTGGCGAGGCGGCGCTCGGCACCGACACGGGCAACTCGATCCGCGGCCCGTCGTCGCACCAGGCGCTCGTCGGGATCCGCTCGACGATGGGACTCACGAGCCGCGACGGCGTGGCGCCGCTCAACCTCGCGGCCGACATCGCGGGTCCGATGGCGCGCACCGTCGCCGATGCGGCGGCGATCTTCCAGGTGGTGGCGGGCGAGGACGCGCGGGACACGGTGACGGCGCGCTCGCGCGGCCATCGCGCCGCGGACTATGCCGCGGTCCTGCGGCGCGACGCGCTGCGCGGCGCGCGCATCGGCGTGCTGCGCCAGGCGTACGAGCGGCCGAGCACGGATCCGGAGATCGTGCGCGTGTTCACGGCCGCGCTCGACGACATGCGGCGCCAGGGCGCCGTGATCGTGGACGCCGCGATGGTGGCCGGGTCTCGACGAGCGCCAGCGCGCGTTCACCGGATCGTGCAACCAGTTCAAGTTCGACCTCGAGGCCTGGCTCGCGCGGCATGGCGACCGCGCGCCGGTGCACAGCCTCGCGGAGATCATCCGCTCGCGGAAGTTCCACCCGACGATCCAGCCGCGGCTCGAGGCGGCGCAGGCGGAATCGCTGCCGCCGGCGCGCAATCCCGGCTGTCGCAGCCGCGACGAGTTCCGCGCGTGGCTGCGCACGGCGGTGACGTCGATGATGGACTCGCTGCAGCTCGACGCGGTGGTGTATCCCACCTGGAGCAATCCGCCCCGCCTCATCGGCGACCTGAACACCCCGGCCGGCGACAACAGCCAGCTCTTCTCGCCGAGCACGGGCTTCCCGGCGATCACGGTGCCGATGGGCTACACGCGCGGGCAGCTGCCCGCCGGGCTGTCGCTGTTCGGGCGGGCGTGGAGCGAGCCGACGCTGATCGCGCTGGCCTACTCCTACGAGCAGGCGACGCGCCACCGGCGCCCGCCCGCGTCGGCGCCGCCGCTGCGCTGACGCCGATCCGCTCGGCGCTCGCGCTCAGCAGTCGGGCACGAGGATCACGCCGGTCGCGCTCGAGACGACGAGCGAGTAGCCGACGCCGGTCGCCAGCGTCTGCGTGCCGGCGTCGAACACGACGGTGGTGGTGCCGCTGTTGGTGAGCCGCACCTGCTGCGCGCCGGCGGCGACGTCGAAGGTCGCCGACACGCCGCCGAAGCCGAGCCCCGCGGCCACCGGCGCGCCGAGTGCCGCACCGGGCGCCGTGATGTAGACGTCCACCGGGCCGAGGGCCGACGACGCCTGCACGACACGCAGCGCGCTGCGCCCCGCCGCCACGAGCGCGCCGGCGGGAACGACGACGAACTGGATGCTCCCCGCCGCCGCCGGATAGGCGACGAGCGTGTAGCGTCCCCCCGCGACGAGCTGCGGAGCGAACCCGGAGAGATCGGCCGAGGTGCCCGACTGCCGCACGGTCAGCCCCGGCGCCGCAGCGTCGGCCACGGTGAAGCAGCCGACACCGTCGCCGGGCGCGATGCCGGCGTTCCCCGGCGGCACGACGCCGCCCGCCGCGAGATCGAGCGTGGCGCCGCTGGCGTTGACGAAGCGCACCGTGGCGGCATTGCCCGACCCCGCCTGGGCGGAGGTGAGGCTGCCGACGCCGCAGGCGGCGAGCGCGGCGAGACTGACGCAAGCGGCGATCGAGATGGGACGCGCGGGAATGGACGACGTGCATGAGAGCCTTCCTCCGGACGGGAATCGGTTGGAGAAGATGGGTGCGGGCGCCGGCCGCGCGCGCGAGGGGCGCACGCGGCTCTCGCGCCTTGCCGCGGGGACGTCCGTCATCGCACTTTGCAAATCCCTCCTCCCGGACGACTCCCGATGCATCCCGCGTTCCGCACCCTCGCCGCGACCGGCGTCGCCCTCGCCGCCGCCGGCGTCGCGCTCGCCCTCACGGCGCTCCCCGTGTCCGCGCAGCGCGGCGGCGGGCCGGCCGATGACCTTCGACGACGTGATCGCGCTGCGCGGCGTGAGCGACGCCCAGATCTCCCCGGACGGACGCTGGGTGGCGTACACCGTGACGCGCGCGGACCTGGACCAGAACGCGAGCGACGCCGACATCTGGCTCGTGTCCACGGCAGGCGAGACGCCGGTGCGGCTCACCACGCACAAGAAGGGCGACAGCTCGCCCCGCTGGTCTCCCGATGGCCGGCGCATCGCCTTCATCTCGGCGCGCGAGGAGAAGGCGCAGATCTTCCTGATGTCGGCGTTCGGGGGCGAGGGCGGAGCGGCTCTCGGAGAACAAGGGTGGCGTGCGGCAGATCGCCTGGTCGCCCGACGGCCGGTCGATCGCCTTCACCGCCGATCCCGAGCCGACGCCGGAGGAGGAGAAGCGCATCAAGGAGAAGGACGACGCCATCGTCGTCGACACGAACTACAAGTTCGCCCGCCTCTGGGTGCTGGACGTCGCCACGCACAAGGCGCGGATGCTGCCGACGGGCGAGCTGGTGGCGAGCGATCCGCAGTGGTCGCCCGACGGGACGCGGCTGGCGTACACGTCGAACCCCACGCCGAAGGCGGACGACGGCAGCCTGAGCGACCTGTGGGTGATCGACGTCGCGGGGGGCGCGCCGCGCAAGCTGGCGGCGGGCGATGGGTCGGACCAGTCGCCCCGCTGGTCGCCGGACGGGACGCAGATCGCGTACATCACGAGCGCGCAGGTGGACGTGCGCCAGCCGCGGCTCGCCGTGGTGTCTTCGACGGGAGGTGCGCCGCGCTTCGTCGCGCCGGAGTTCCTCTACCAGCCGAGCGCGGCGACGTGGAGCGCGGATGGACGCACGCTGTATTTCGGCGCGTCGGTCCGCACGCGGTCGCAGCTGTTCGCCGTGCCGGCGTCGGGGGGCACGCCGCGTCCGCTGCTCGACGCGGGCGGCGTCGTCGGCGGGGGCACGCTGTCGCGCGACGGCAGGCTGGCCGCCTTCACCCTCGCGACACCGCAACGCCCGGCCGACGTCTACGTCGCGACGCTGGGCAGCGCGCCGGCCGCGCCGCGCCGGCTCACCGACCACAACCCGCAGGTGCGCGAGCTCGCCCTCGGGACGGCGCGAGGTGGTGCGGTGGAAGAGCACCGACGGGATGGAGATCGAGGGGGTGCTCCTGCATCCGGTGGGCTACCGGGAGGGCACGCGATATCCGCTCGTGACGTACGTGCACGGCGGGCCCGCAGGCGTGTACACGGAAAGCTTCGCGGCGAACTGGGGGAGCCCGGGCCAGGTGCTGGCGGGGCAGGGGCTTCGCCGTGTTCTACCCCAATCCGCGCGGGTCGTCGTCGTACGGCGAGCCGTTCCTGCGCGCGAACATCCGCGACTGGGGCGCCGGCGACTACCGCGACATCCAGACGGGGATCGACGCGCTCGTCGCGCGCGGGATCGCCGACTCGACGAAGCTCGCGCAGGCGGGATGGAGCTACGGCGGCTACATGACGGCGTGGACGCTGACGCAGACGAACCGGTTCAAGGCGGTGGTCGTCGGGGCGGGGCTCACGGACATGTACTCGATGTACGCGACGAACGACATTCCACGCACGCTGGACGGCTACTTCGGCGCCGAGCCATGGAACGACACGACGGAGTATCGCAAGCGCTCGGCGATGACGTACATCAAGAACGCGCGCACGCCGACGCTGATCCTGCATGGGCAGGTGGACCAGCGCGTGCCGATCGGCCAGGCGCAGGAGCTGTATTCCGGGCTGCGGAAGAATCACGTGCCGGTGCAGCTGGTGTTCTACCCGCGCGAGCCGCACGGGCTGCAGGAGCCGCGGCACCAGCTCGACAAGATGCGGCGCGAGGTGGACTGGATCCGGCGCTGGACGCTGGCGGAGCGTCCGGCGATGGTGCCCTGAGCGGCTACCCAGCCTCTGTCATCCCGCAGGAGCAGCCGTCAGGCTGCGAGTGTCGGGATCTGCTCTCCTCGTAGCGGGACTGGCGTTGGTGCAGGTACGGTAGATCCCGACAGTCGCTCGCTGCGCTCGCTCCTGCGGGATGACAGCGAGGTGGCTGCGCTCGCTCCTGCGGGATGACAGCGGGTGCTCGCCTGCGGGATGACAGCAGGTGGCTGCGCTCGCTCCTGCGGGATGACAGGGGTCACCCGCCTCGCGGGATGACAGGCAGCGCGTCAGAGGGTGAGGGCGAGCTCGAGTGCCTGCACGAGGCCGCCCTCGTCCACATGGCCCACGTGATGACGCGCCGCGTCGCGCGCCGCGGGCTCGGCGTTGCCCATCGCCACGGGCGCGCCGACGATGCGGAGGACGGAGACGTCGTTGGCGCCGTCGCCCACCATCATCACGTGCTCGAGCGGGATGCCGTACTCCTTCGCCACCGCGCGGACCGCCTGGCCCTTGTCCACGCCCTCCGGGGTGACATTCAGGAAGCTGGTGTCGGGCATCACGGGCGAGAGGGAGTGCGAGAGCGTGAGCCCCTCGTGCGGCTCGGCGAGCACGGCGTCCACGTCGTCGTGCGAGAGCAGCCACTGCGCGCGGACGACGGGCGCGTGGAAGGTGAGCAGGTCGCGCCGCACGAAGGGGATGCCGAGCAGCTGCGCATGCTCGCGCGAGCGCTGGGACGTCCATCTCCACGCCGTGCTCGGCGTCGCCATAGAGCTCGATCGGGCGGCCGGTGGCGCGCGACCGTTCGATCAGCGGGCGCACCAGCGCGGGATCGATGGGACGCGAGCGCGTGTTGCCGCCGGGGAGGTGCACGACGCTCGCGCCATTCTGGAAGACGTGCCAGCCGTCGGGGTCGAGGCGCGCGGCGTAGCGGCTGGTGTGGCCGAACGCCGGGCCGTCCCGAGCAGATGGCGAGGCGCACGCCGCGCGCCCGCATCCGCTCGGTGGCGGCCCAGGTGGCGTCGGCCACCTCGCCCGAGCTGCCCACGAGGGTGCCGTCGACGTCGATGCAGATCAGCTGGATCATCGTGCCGAGAATGATAGGCGGCGCGCCGCCGGACGGGGCCGGTGCTCAGTCGATCGTCACGCCGACGATGGCGGGATCGGCAGGAGGATACCGGAGCCGGAGCTGCTTCAGGCGGGCAGCGATCGTGCGCGCGACGAGGTAGTCGCGCACGTCCTTGTCGTCGGCGGGGACGAGGTACCAGGGCGCCCACGCGGTGCTGGTGTTGGCGAGCACGCCGCGATAGGCCTTCGTGAAGTCGTCCCAGCGCGCGCGGTCGTCGAGGTCGCCGAGCCGGAACTTCCAGTTCTTCGACGCGTCGGTGAGTCGCTCGGTGAGCCGCTCGCGCTGCTCGTCGCGCGAGATGTGCAGCAGGAACTTCATGATCGTGACGCCGTTCGCCGCCAGCATGCGCTCGAAGTCGTTGATCTGCTCGTAGCGCGCCGTCCACTCCTTCTTCGTGATGGTGCCGTGCACGCGCGGCACGAGCACGTCCTCGTAGTGCGAGCGGTTGAAGATCCCGATCATGCCGCGCGGCGGCACCTGCTGGTGCACGCGCCAGAGGAAGTCGTGGCGCAGCTCGAGCTCGGTGGGCGCCTTGAAGCTCGCCACGGTGCAGCCCTGCGGGTTGACGGCGGTGAACACCTTCCGGATCGTGCCGTCCTTGCCGCTCGCGTCGCGACCCTGGAGCACGATGAGCACGGCATGGCGGCCGTCCGCATAGAGCACGCGCTGGAGATCGGAGATGCGGTCCACCTCGTCCTCCGTCGCCTTCTCGAGCGCCTTGCCCGACGGCAGCTTGCCGCGGGCGCGCGCGTCGTCGTCGTCGAGGCGGATGGAACGCTTGCCGCCCACCGGAGAGAGCTTCATCGCGCGGCACGCCGGCGCGCGGTGACCAGCACGGCGATCTCGTCGGGGCGCGGGTTCACGAAGTCGAGCCGTAGGCGGCCATCGGCGAGCGTGGACACGGTGGCGGGAATGGCGCTGTTGGTGAGCACCCAGCCCGGCGGCAGCACGACGGCGTTCGCCGGACGGCCGAAGCTCCGGTCCCACACCAGCTCGTCGCCGACGCGGCGGTAGCGCGCGGTATCGGTGTAGGTCTCGTACATCCGGATGCGCGTCGAGCCGCCGGCGCGCACCGCCGGGAAACGGAACACCACCACCTCGGTACCGGGCTTCACGTCGGGCACGTCGAGGCCGGCGCGGGTGATCGCGTCTCCGCGCAGGACGGACCAGGCGAGCGTGTCGCCCGTGTCGAGGTTGCGCGCGCGAGGATTGGACACGGTGCTCCCGGCGCGCACGACGTTCAGGTAGGTGGAGACACCGGGCCGGCTCTCGGTGTAGTCGTGATAGAGGTCGAAGGCGCCGGTCTCGGGCTGCCGCAGCTCGTAGACGATCTCGCGATTCTGGTGGGCGCGCTCGTCGAGCCGCGCGGACATGCTCGACGTCGCCGGGCCGAGGCCGCGCACCGGCACCGCGCGCACGCGTGACGGCGGCTTCCGTCGGCGTCGAGTTCCAGAAGCTGATCGCGATGCGCCCGTCGGGCTGCTGGAGCACCTGCGACGGAAAGGTGGACGACGCGAGCTCGTAGCCCGCGGGGAGCACCACGGCGTTGCGCCGGATGCCGAGCCCGCGGGTGAAGACGATCGTGTCGCCGCGCCGGTAGTAGCTCGCCGTGTCCTGGTAGGTCTTGATGATGAGGACGCGCGCCTCGCCGGGATCGGCGGGGACCGGATGCGCGAGGGTCACGCGGATGTACTGCTGCGCGGTGTCGGCGCTCCGCACACCGCCCGCACTCGCGACCGCGCTGCCGACGACGTCGAACGCCAGCGGCGCGCCGGTGGCGCGGTCGAACACGCTCTCGTCGGTGGCGATGCTGCCGCGCCGGATCGGGTTGAAGTAGTGCGTGGCGCCCGGCGTCGTGGCGGTGACTTCGTACACGATGCGGAAGCGAGCCGAGCCGGGCTCGAGGAGCTCGTAGCGCGTGTAGGCGTCGGACTCGGTCTGGCGCGGGCGGTGTGCCGCGTCCGGCCTCGCGGCCGGCGGACTGTGCCTGGGCGGCGGGGACGACGGCCGTCACCAGCAGGATGGAGGCGAGGATGCGATGCATGCGCCAAGATGCTCCCGCCCGCGACGCTCCGCCATGCTTCCGTTCGCTGCGCCCGCCCGGCGCCGCGCATGCCCGAGCCGGCACCCGCGAGGGCGCGCTGGCCACGACATGCGTCCCCGGAGTGAACTCGCGGGCACCGCCCGGGGTTAGTCCCGTTCGCACCACGACCTCCCAGACTCCAGTCGAATTCCATGATCGATACCATCGGATACGCCGCCACGAGCGCCGAGGCGCCGCTCGCTCCCTTCTCCTTCGCCCGCCGCGAGCCCGGACCGACCGACGTGCGCATCGACATCCTGTTCTGCGGGGTGTGCCACTCCGACCTGCACACCGCGCGCAGCGAGTGGCCGGGCACCGGTCTACCCGTGCGTCCCCGGCCACGAGATCGTCGGCCGCGTCGCCGCGGTCGGCGGCAAGGTGACGGCCTTTTCCGCGGGCGACCTGGTGGGCGTCGGCTGCATGGTGGACTCCTGCCAGCACTGCGCGAGCTGCGGCGAAGGGCTGGAGCAGTACTGCGAGAACGGCATGACGGGCACCTACAACAGCCCCGACAAGCACACGGACGGCGTCACCTACGGCGGCTACTCGAAGGACATCGTGGTGGACGAGAAGTTCGTGCTGCACGTGTCCGGAGAAGCTCGACCCCGCCGCCGCCGCGCCGCTGCTCTGCGCCGGCATCACCACCTGGTCGCCGCTGCGCCACTGGAAGGTGGGCAAGGGCACGAAGGTCGGCGTCGTCGGCCTCGGCGGGCTCGGGCACATGGCGATCAAGCTCGCGCACGCGCTCGGCGCGCACGTCGTGCTGTTCACGACCTCGCCCGAGCAAGACGGCCGACGCGCTGGCGCTCGGCGCCGACGAGGTGGTGATCTCGAAGGATGCCGAGGCGATGGCCGCGCGCGCGGGCACGCTCGACTTCATCCTCAACACCGTCGCCGCGCCGCACAACCTCGATCCCTTCCTCTCGGCGCTCAAGCGCGACGGCGTGATGACGCTGGTGGGCGCGCCCGCCGAGCCGCATCCGTCGCCCGCGGTGTTCAACCTCATCTTCGGACGGCGCACGCCTCGCCGGCTCGCTGATCGGCGGGATCGCCGAGACGCAGGAGATGCTGGACTTCTGCGCCGAGCACGGCATCACGTCGGACATGGAGGTGATCCCGATCGCGAAGATCAACGAGGCCTACGACCGCATGCTGAAGAGCGACGTGAAGTACCGCTTCGTCATCGACATGGCGTCGCTGACGGCCTGACCCTCGTCGTGGTCGCGCGGCGTCAGCGCAGCGCGACCACGACTGCCTTGAGGATCGCGATCGTGGCGAGCAGCCGACGCCCGCGAGCAGCACGAGCGCGAGCAGGGTGCCGCCGACGAGGAGCGCGCTGGACCGGCGCGCCCTCGCCGGCTCCGCGAGCCACCGTTCGAGGAGCGCGACATTGCGGAGGTTCGACTTCCAGGCGGCGTCGAACAGGTCGCCGAGGAAGGGCACGGCGCCGATCGAGGGTGTCGAGCACGACGTTGCCGATCATGCGGGCGACCACGCTCGCGCGGCGCGCCGAGCCGCGCGGCGAGGAGCACGACGTGGCCCGGACATCGCCGCGCCGGCGAGGTCGCCCAGCCCCGGCACGAGCCCGAGCAGCGGATCGAGCCCGATGCGGTAGCGCGTGCCGGGTATGGGCACGGCGGAGTCGAGGAGGACGGCGAGCGTGCGGGCGCGGCTCACGCGCGACGATCGCGTCGGTGCTCATGCGGACTCCCGCGTCCGGTCGAGCTCTTTCTCGATGCGGCGGTCGGGCACCAGCCACATCACCGCCACGGCCACGTACAGCGCGCCGGCGATCCAGGTGCTCAGGAACGCGGCGGGGATCGCGAGCACGTACGCGACCGGCGAGATCTTGCCCTTGACGTCCCGCCCCACGGCCCGGGCGAGGAGGGAGTCGGGCCCGTCGCGGCGGATGATCGCGCTCTGGAGGATGTAGTAGGCGATGGCCGCCATGAGGAGCATGACGCCGTACACCGCGACGGGAGTCGGGGCGAAGTGGTTCTCGCCCATCCACGCCGTGCTGAACGGAACGAGCGACAGCCAGAACAGCAGGTGCAGGTTCGCCCAGAGGACGCCGCCGTCCACGCGCTGCGTGACGTGCAGCATGTGGTGATGGTTGTTCCAGTAGATGCCGAGGTACACGAAGCTCAGCACGTAGCTCGCGAGCACCGGCGCGAGCGGGCGCAGTGCTGCCAGCGAGGCGTCGTGCGGCACCTTCAGCTCGAGCACCATGATCGTGATGATGATCGCGATCACGCCGTCGCTGAACGCTTCGAGGCGTCCCTTGCTCATCGCGGACGACGCCTGGATCTCCTCGACGACCTTCTCGACGGTCTCCTCCACGGCGCGCTCGCCGTGGCCGGGCGGATTCGGTGTCATGCCCCGCTCCCGGCGGCGAGGGTCTCGAGCGCCTCCCAGCGCGCGGTGAGCTGCGTCGATCTCCGCCTCGAGCGCCGCGAGCCGCGCCCGGGCCGCGAGCACCGCCGCTGCCGTCGCGCAGCAGCGTCGGGATCGGCGAGCGAGAGGTACAGCTGCTCCCGCTCCCGCCTCGAGCGCGTCGATCCGGTCGGGCAGCTCGGCGAGCTCGGCGCTCTCGCGAGAGTTCAGCCGCTTCGCGCTTCGGCCGCGCGCGCGGCGTCGGTGCGGGCGCCGCCTTCTTCGGCGCCGGTCGCGGCGCCAGCGGCTCGGCCGCGGCGGCGCGCGGCCTCGCGCTGCCGCACCCAGTCGGTGTAGCCGCCGACGTACTCGCCGACGCGGCCGCCGCCCTCGAACACGAGCGTGCTCGTGACCACGTTGTCGAGGAAGGCGCGGTCGTGGCTGACGAGCAGCAGCGTGCCGGCGAACTCGAGCAGCAGCTCCTCGAGCAGGTCGAGCGTCTCGATGTCGAGGTCGTTCGTCGGCTCGTCGAGCACGAGCAGGTTGAACGTGCGCGTGAACAGCCGCGCGAGCAGCAGCCGGTTGCGCTCGCCGCCCGAGAGCGCGCGCACCGGCGTGCGCGCGCGGTCGGGCGAGAACAGGAAGTCGCCGAGGTAGCCGAGCACGTGCTTGCGCTGCGCCGCCGACCTCGACGAAGTCGGCGCCGTCGGCGATGCTGTCGAACACGCTGCGCTCGGGGTCGAGCTGCTCGCGCAGCTGGTCGAAGTACGCGACCTCGAGCCCCGTGCCGAGGCGCACGCGTGCCGCTGTCGGGCGCGCAGCTCGCCGAGCAGGAGGCGGAGCAGCGTCGTCTTGCCGGACGCCGTTGGGGCCGATGAGGCCGACGCGATCGCCGCGCGTGATGCGTCGTGGTGAAGTCGCGCACGATGGGCCGGTCGCCGCGCGCGAAGCTCACGTCGCGCGCCTCGACGACGAGCCGTCCCGAGCGCTCGGCCTCCTGCGCCTGGCAGCTGCACGGTGCCGATGCGCTCGCGCCGCGCGCCGCGCTCCACGCGCAGCGCCTCGAGCGCGCGCACGCGGCCCTCGTTGCGCGTGCGGCGCGCCTGGATGCCGGTGCGGATCCACACCTCCTCCTTCGCCAGCTTCTTGTCGAACTCCGCCCACTCCTTCGCCTCGGCGGCGAGCGCCGCTTCCTTGCGCTCGAGGTACGTGTCGTAGTCCGCGCCCCAGTCGACGAGCCGGCCGCGATCGAGCTCGACGATGCGCGTCGCGACGCGGCGCAGGAACGCGCGGTCGTGCGTGACGAAGAGCAGCGTCGATGCCGCGGTCGATGAGGAAGCGCTCCATCCACTCGATCGCCTCGACGTCGAGATGGTTGGTGGGCTCGTCGAGCAGCAGCACGTCGGGCTGGCGCACGAGCGCGCGCGCGAGCAGCGCCTGCCGCTTGCGTCCGCCCGAGCGCGCGTGCGAACGGCGCGTCGGGATCGAGGCCGAGGTGCTGGAGCACGGTCTCGACGCGCGTCTGCATCTCCCAGGCGTCGGCGGCATCGAGCGCATGGTGCAGCCGGTCGAGCTCGCGCAGCGCGGCGTCGGTGTGATCGGCCGCGACGCGATGGCTCGCGTGCGTGGTAGCGCGCGAGGAGCTGCACCCGCCGCGCCGAGCCCCTCGGCGACGACGTCGAACATGGTGCCGTCCACGTCGTCGGGGACCTCCTGCTCGAGCCGCGCGACGGTGACGCCGGTCTGCCGCACGACCTCGCCGGCGTCGGGCGTCAGCGTGCCGTCGAGCAGCTTCATGATCGTGCTCTTCCCCGCGCCGTTGCGGCCGAGCAGGCAGACGCGCTCGCCGCGCTCGATCGCGAAGCGGGCGCCCTCGAGCACCGGCGGGCCGCCGAACGCGATGCCGACGTCCTGCATGCCGAGCAGTGCCATGGCGCTACGAGGTGATGCTCATCGCCGGCGCGGTCCACTCGCCGTCGCGGCCGGCATCGAGATGCATGAGGTTGCGGTCGGCGGCGCGCAGCGCGGCGACGAGACCCTCGTTGAGCGCGGCGAGCAGCTTGAGCGCGATGGGCGAGCCGCTGGCGAGCAGTGCCTCGCAGGCGTCGGGATGGATCTCGGCGAGCACGGCGTCGCGGTGGATGGAGCAGCTCGTGCTGCGCGGCTCGCCGCTGATGAGGCTCGCCTGGCCGAAGATCGCGCCCGGGCGCGAGCTGCGCGAGCAGCTGGGGCTGCCCGCGCACCTTCACGCTCACGTCCACTCCGCCGCGCACCAGCACGTAGCAGGTGTTGCCCGGTTCGCCTTCCATGTAGAGAAGAGTACCGCGCGGCAGGTCCCAGCGCTGCATGCGGTCGAGCAGGGTGCGCAGCTCGTCGTGCGTGAAGTGGCGGAACGCGGGAAAGGCGGCGAGCAGCGCGGGATCGATGGACGACGCCGCGGTGGCGCCGGTATCGCTGACGCGCAGCATGCGCGACACGCGCGGCGGCGACTGGCGTGGCACGGCGGAGGCGACGTCGTCGCTGCCGAGGGTGAGCGCCTCGGAGATCTGGCGATTCACGTGCGTGAGCTGCCGGCAGAGCGCCGCGGCGATGCGCCACAGGCTGTCGCGCTCCGTCATGAAGATCGGCTCCGAGGTCGTGAGCCGCCGCGGGGAGAAGACGTCTTCCGGGACCCACTCGGGGGTGCGTCCGGTGAGCGCCATCTCCGCGGCGGCCAGGCCGGCGGCGGTGGTGTAGCTGCCGCCGTAGCCGTTGTAGCCGGCGGCGACCACGACGCCCGGGCGCAGGAAGCCGATCGCCGGCAGCTGGTCGGGGGTGAACGCCATCGGGCCCACCCATTCCGCCGAGGGCGGGCAGCCGCGCAGCTCCGGATAGAAGCGGTCGCGGAGGGCGAGCAGCTGCGTCGTGCACCTGCGGCGAGCGGCGCCGCGACGAGGGGCTCGCCATCGGCCGGTCGGCGCCGCCGCCCATGAGCACGCGGCGCGCGGCCGTTGCGGACCCCGCCGCGCGGCTGGTTGAAGAAGGCGGGGCCGTCCTCGCAGGTGACCACGCGCCCGCGCGCGCGATCGGGCGCGTTCTCGGTGACCTGGACCTGGCTCTGGTGCGGCCGGATCGCCGCGAGCTCGGGGAAGAGCCGGCTCGTGAAGGCGTTCGTCGCGACGATCACGGCGCGCGCCGCGATCGTCCCGCGATCGGTGACGACGAGCTGCTGCGCGCCCAGCGAGAGACCTCCTGCACCGGCGTGCGGGTGTACAGCTCGACGCCGGCGCGCAGCGCGCTCCGGAGCAGGCCGCAGGCGTACTTGAAGGGATGATAGGTGCCGTCGCCGGGAATGAAGCGGCCGAGGTACGGGTTCTCGATCCCGAACTCCTGGCGGATCTTGCGGCGCGACCAGAGCTCGATGCGCTGCCCGTGCTGCGCGGCGAGGGTGACCTCCTCGCAGATGCCCTGCTCCTCCTCCTCCGTGCTCGCGAGGTGCAGCCAGCCGCGCGGCGCGAAGTCGCAGTCGATCCGCTCGTGGAGGATGATGCCCTTGAACAGCTCGCGGTTGCGGAGGGCGAGGCCGAGCACGAGCGACGCCTGCCGCTCGCTCTCCGCCTGCACCACCTCCACGGGCAGCTTCGGGTAGCGGCGGCGCAGGAAGGCGTGCCGCTCGCGCGCGAGCCCTTCGTAGATGCCCACGGAGTTCTCGGGGATCAGCTCGAAGTTGCCGCCGTTGCGGCCGCTCGCCTCGCCCGCCGGATCGCCCTGGTCCACGACGACGATGCGCCGCGATCGCCGAGACGCTCTCGCTCAGGTGGTACGCGGCGGCGGCGCCGGTGAGGCCCGCGCCGATGACGACGATGTCGGCCGACTCGGGCAGCTCGGCGCGCGACTGGTGGCCGGCGAGCGGGTGGCCGCCGCGGAACCAGAACGGTTCGTCGTCGCAGCGGGATGCGGATCGGGTGCACCGTCGGCATCCCCACCTGCGCGAGCAGGTCCTGGAAGGCGGCGCGCGCGGCGGGCGAGAAGTCGCCGTCGCGATCGAGCGCGGCCAGCTCGCGGCGCAGCGCGTCGCTCGGCGCGCCCGCCGCGGCGACCTCCGCGGCGACGCGCGCCGCGAGGCGGCGGACGAACGAGCGCGAGCGCGGGGCTAGCGTCGCTCCCATGCGTTGTTGCTCCGGTCCTGGTCCGGCAGCACGCGCCGCGGGTCCACCTCCACCTTCCGCACGCGCTTCGCGCGTGGGCAGGCGGTAGGTGAAGCGCGGGCCGAGGTTCCACATCTCCACCGGCAGCCGCACCGTCTCGCCGGTGCCGTCGTCGTAGGTGACGCGCAGCTCGGCCGGCATGACCATCGTGCCGCGGTTCGACGACGTACACGCTCGCGCCGCCGCTCGTGTCGGTCGACCACCGGCTCCACCGCCTGGTCGAGCCGCGCGGTGGTGTACACCCAGTCGCGCCAGAACCAGTCGAGCTCCATGCCGCTACGCGTCGCGCATGAGGCGGAAGAAGTCGGCCGGCGTGGGATGCCGGAAGGCCCAGGTGCGGATGTAGTCGCGGAAGGCGGCGTCGAAGCGCGCGGGGCCGAGCACCTCGTTGCGGAGCAGTGTGCAGCATGAGCGCGGGCTTCTGGTAGCCCGTCCACATCAGGTCGCGCACCTCCGTGGGATTGGCGATCATCGGCTGTCCTCGCCGGCGCGCGTGTGCTCGAGCGGCGAGGTGCAGCGGGTTCGCCTCGATCGTGTCGCCGTAGCGCGGAGCCGGCGAAGTAGAGCGCGGCGTTGCGGAGGTCGATGAACGTGTTGAAGCCCTCGTCCATCCATGGGTACAGGCGCTCATTGGAGCCGACGATCATCGGGAACCACTCGTGCCCGAGCTCGTGCGCGAGCTCCCAGTGCGTCGTCTCGCGCGACGAGCCGTTCGGCACGAAGGTGAGCATCGGGTACTCCATCCCGCCCACCGGTCCCTCCACCGTGGTCATGTGCGGGTACGGGTAGCGATACCACTGCTCGCTGAAGTGCCGGAGCGCGCCGCGCGCCATGCGGTGCGCCTCGCCGCCGCTCCATTCGTTCGCCGACGGGCGATACAGCGTCTGCACGAGGATGCCGTTCCAGCCGCTCGCCTCCCAGATCCAGTTCGGCGCGGCGGCCCAGGCGAAGTCGCGCACGTTGGCGGCGGTGAAGCGCCAGGCCGTCTCCCGCCCGCCCGGCCGCGAGCGCGCGGGTCGCTCGCCTCGGCGCGCGTGATGACGGCGACGGCGGTGTCGGAGCGCGCGGGCCGCGGCGAGCCGCGCGCGCTGCGCTGGCGCTGAGCACCTGCTCGGGATTCCGCAGCTCGCCGGTGGCGGCGACGGTGTAGCCCGCGGGCACGGTGAGGGCGACGTCGAAGCTGCCGTACTCGAGATAGAACTCGCCGGCGCCGATGTACGGCTCGGTGTTCCAGCCCTTGCACGTCGTCGTACACCGCCATGCGCGGGTACCACTGCGCGATCTCGTAGAGCGCGCCGTCGCGGCCCATGCGGCCGACGCCCTGGTCGGGGATCGTGAAGCGCCAGGCGAAGTCGAGGTCGATCGACGCGCCCGAGGCGAGCGGGCGCGCGAGGTCGACGCGCATCGTCGTGCCGTAGATCGCGCCGCCGCATCGGCTGGCCCGCGATCGTCGCCGACTCGAGCACGACGCCGTCCGTGACCGTGCCGCCGCAGGAGAAATCGAAGACGATGTCGGCGAAGGTGAGGGGCGGCTGGTTGAGCGTGCCGGTGATGCTGCGTCGCCCGGCAGATGTTCTGCTCGACGAAGAGCCAGAGGTAGGGCAGGGCGTGCGGCGAGTTGTTGACGTAGTGGATCGTCTCGCGCCCGCGGAGCTGTGCGGCGCGCGGTGTCGAGCGTGGCCGTGATGCGGTAGTCGGCGCGCTGCTGCCAGTAGCGCGGGTCCGGGCCGGCCCGACGCGGTGCGCTGTGGGGTGGGCGCGGGGAGGGCGAGCGGCCGGAAGGGCGAGCTGTCGTCCTGAGCTGTCTGTGCGCGGAGGGGACGCGGGCTCGCACCGCCGAGCAGGGTGAGCGCGGCGAGGGTCAGGAGCCGGGCGAGGGGGCGCATCGTGTCCTCCGGGACGCAGGCAGTGGGGCGGAGAATGTACGCCGCGCCCGCGCCGGCGGCCATCGCCGGGCCGGCCGGTGCGCGTCGAGGATGTGGTGGCGCCGGACGTCGTCGCTTGCTGGGGTCTGCGGCGCGCGGAATATTGCGAGTGCCCGCCAACCGCCCACCATCCGTCCCCTCCGACGTGCCTCTCGCCACCCCACGCCGCGCGATCCTCGCGCTCGCGGCCCTTGCAGTCGTTCCGTCCGCCGCCGGGGCGCAGGCGCGCGCCGCCGCGGCCTCCGGCGCGCTGCCGCCCGGCGCCCCGCCCGCGGCCACCCGGCTCGACACCACCCTTCCGCGCGCTGCAGTGGCGCAACATCGGCCCGTTCCGCGGCGGGCGCGCCGACGCGGTCGGCGGGCGTGCCGGCGCAGCCGCTCGTGTACTACGCCGGCTACACCGGCGGCGGCGTGTGGAAGACGGAGAACGCCGGCGCAACTGGCGCAACATCTCCGACGGCCGTCGGCCGCATGAGCGGCTCCATCGGCGCCGATCGCCGTCGCGCCGAGTCCGACCCGAACGTGGTGTACGTCGGGCACCGGCGAGCACGCGGTGCGCGGGCAGTCGTCGTCGTACGGCGACGGCGATGTACCGGAGCACCGACGCGGGGAAGACGTGGACGCGCATCGGGCTCGAGGCGACGCGGCAGATCGCGCAGGTGCGCGTGCATCCCGACCAATCCCGACCTCGTGTACGTCGCCGCGCAGGGCGACCGGTGGAAGGGCACGGCCGAGCGCGGCATCTATCGCTCGCGCCGACGGCGGCAAGACGTGGACGCTGGTGCTCAAGGGCGCAGAACGCGACGAGCGGCGCGAGCGACCTCTCGATGGACCCGACCAACCCGCGCATCCTGTACGCGGCGTTCTGGGATCACCAGCGCGCTGCCGTGGCAGGTGCGCAGCGGCGGCGCCGGGCAGCGGCATCTGGAAGTCCACCGACGGCGGCGACAGCGTGGACGCGCCTCACCGAGGGACTGCCGAAGCTGATGGGCAAGATCGGCGTCGCCGGTGTCGCCGGCGAATCCCGGAGCGCGTGTTCGCGATCGTCGAGGCGGAGAAGGGCGGCCTCTTTCGCTCCGACGACGCGGGCAAGACGTGGCGGCTGCTCAGCGAGCGACCGCCTCATCCAGACGCGCTCGTGGTACTACATGAACGTCACCGCCGATCCGCAGAACGCCGACGTCGTGTACGTGATGAACGCGCCGGTGCATGAAGTCGATCGACGGCGGGCGCACGTTCGCAGACGCTGCCGGCGACGCACGGCGACAACCACCAGCTGTGGATCAACCCGACCGACGCGCGCTACATGGTCAACGCGAACGACGGCGGCGTGTCGGTCTCGCTCGACGGCGGGCAAGAGCTGGAGCACGCAGGACAACCAGCCGACGGCGCAGTTCTATCACGTCATCGTGGACGACGTCGTATCCGTACCGCCTGTACAGCGGGCAGCAGGACAACAGCTCGGTGATCATCAAGAGCCGCACGCGACGGCGCGAGCGATCGGCGAGCGCGACTGGCAGGACGGGCCCGGGCTGCGAGAGCGCGAACATCGGCGTGGACCGCGAAGAATCCGCGCTACGTCTACGGCGGCTGCTACCAGGGCATCCTCGAGGAGCTGGACATGCAGCACCGGGCTCACGCGCTCGATCATGCCGTGGCCCGAGCTGAACCTCACCGAGCCCACGGACAAGACGCGCTACCGCTTCAACTGGACGGCGCCGCCGTGCGTGTCGCAGCACGACGGCCGAACGTGCGTGTACCACGGCGGCAACGTGCTCTTCCGCACGACCGACCGCGGCACGCACCTGGACGCCGATCTCGCCCGACCTCACGCGCAACGACAAGGCGACGCAGGGCTTCGGCGGCGCGCCGATCACGAACGAGGGCGCCGGCGGCGAGGTGTACGGCACGATCGTCGACGATCGAGGAGTCGCCGCACGACGCGAACACGCATCTACGTGGGCACGGACGACGGGCTCGTCCAGCTCACGCGCGACGGCGGCGCGACGTGGACGAACGTCACGCCGCGCGGCGTGGGCGTCGGGCTCGCGAACGAGATCGAGGTGTCGCCGCACGATCCGGCCACGGTGTATCTCGCGTTCCGCATGGATCGCCGCGGGCGACTACGCGCCGTACGTCTTCCGCTCCACCGACTACGGCACGCACGTGGACGCGCATCGTGAACGGCCTGCGCGGCGGCCGAGCCGGTGCGCGTGGTGCGCGAGGATCCGGAGCGTCGCGGACTGCTCTACGCGGGCACGGAGACGGGCGTGTACGTCTCGTACGACGGCGGCGCGCGCTGGCAGCCCTTCTCGCGCAACCTGCCCGAGCGTGCCGGTGACCGACCTCGAGGTGCGCCACGGCGACCTGTACGCCGCCACCGAAGGGCGCGCGTTCTGGGCGCTCGACGACATCTCACCCCTCCGGCAGATGACGGCGGAGGCGGCGAACGACGGCGGTGCACCTCTTCGCGCCGCGTCCGGCGGTGCTGGCCGGCGGCCAGTCGTCGCCGCGGCACGACGGCGGGGCGCAACCCGCCGCTACGGCGCGACGATCCATGTCTCGCTGGCGCAGGCTCCCCGACTCCGCCACGCCGATGACGCTCGAGATCCTCGATGCCGGAGGGAAGGTGCTGCGGACGTACAAGCGGGCGCCGGCGCCCGGCGCCGGCGCGGCGACGCCGGCGAGCGGCGCGCCGGGCGGATCGTCGGCGCGCGCCACGATCAAGCCGGTGGCGGGCCTCAACGCCTTCCAGTGGGACCTGCGCGCCGTGCCGCCCACGACGCTGCCGGGGAACATCAACATCTGGGGCGGGCCGAGCGGCGGATATCTCGTGTCGCCGGGGCGAGTACCAGGCGCGGCTCACGGTGGGGAGCACGGTGCGCACGGAGAAGTTCGAGGTGCGCCCCGATCCGCGGCTCGTCGTGGCGCCGGCGGAGCTCGCGGCGCGCGATTCGCTCACGCGCGCGCTCAACGCGCGGGTGGGCGAGATCCACGACGCGCTGCTCCGCCTGCGCGACGTGAAGGACGCAGGTGTCGGCGTTCGTCGACCGCACGAAGGAGGTGCCGTCGCGGCGGCGCGATCGCGGCGAAGGGGAAGGCGATCGTGAGCGCGGTGGACTCGCTCGAGCCGCAGCTCTCGACGAAGGCGGCGAACGGGCAGGACGTGATCAACTACCGCAACGGCATCAACGCGCAGTACGCCTTCCTGCTGGGCAACGTGGAAGGGAGCGACGATCGTGAGCCAGCCGTCGCGCGAGCGCTTCGCGGAGCTGGAGCGGCTCTGGTCGGCGCTGCGGGCGCGCATCGAGGCGATCGAGGGCCGCGACGTGCCCGAGTTCAACGCGCTGCTCAGGGAGGCGGGGGTGGGCGGCGTGATCGTGAAGGTGAAGACGATCACGTGAGACGTGAGACCGTGAGACCGTGAGACCGTGAGACCGTGAGACCGTGAGGGCGGAGGGCGGAGGGCGGTACGTTCTCAGGGCGGGGGCGTGCCACCGCCGTCGCCCGGGCCGCCGCCGGCGCCGCCGCTGTGCAGGGCGGCGACGGCGAGGGCCACCACGCCGGCCGTGATCGCGATCGCGATGAAGGCGCTGCGGCCGGCGTTGAAGGTGCTCTGGGCCATGCCGGCGACGTACATCGACGGGATGGACACCGTGCCCTCGCCGGTCCACGGCTGGCTGATGCCGCTCTCCGACTGCACCTGATCCACGGCGATGGACATCGTGCCGTCGGCGCTCCGTTCCACGAGCGTGCCTTCGACCACCGCGACGCGGGGGCCGAGGTAGCGCGCGAGCTCCGAGATGCCGTCGGGAGTGAGCTGCACGCGGAGCCGCTGGCCTGCGGGCGCGAGGGGCTGCGTCACCGGCCGGAACTCGTAGCAGGCGACGTTGAGCGCGAGCGCGAGGGTGCAGGCGGCGGCGGCGATGGTGCGGAAGCGTCTCATCTCGGCAGTTCCGGCGTCGGTGATGTGAAGGGGTGAATAGAGAATGGCCGGCCGGCTCGCGCAAGGCGAACCGGCCGGCCATTCACCATTCAGACTGCTGTGTCGTCGCGCGGGGCTACTTCGAGCAGATCGACGGATCCTTGATGCAGGGATTGCCGAGCCGCTCGACGTTCGGGATGGGGAAGAGCAGTCCCGGGACGCTGAACGCCGACTCGAAGTTGGGGTTGTTCGCCCACTTCGGGATCCTTGATGCCGAAGCGGTACATGTCGCTCAGCCGCCGGCGCATCAGCCAGAGCTGCGCCATGCGCTCGTGCTTGAGGATCGTGAGATCCGGCACCTGCGCCACGAAGTCGGGCTTGCTGTCGAGCGCCGCGCACGGCGTTGATCTGGTTCCGGAACTCCACGGCATTGCCCTGCGCCAGCGCCGCCTCGGCCAGGATCAGCCGCAGCTCGCGCGTGCTCGTCATGGTGAAGGTGCCCGACTGCGTGCCGAACGCCTTGAACTGGGCGAGCAGCGCCGTGGCCGTGGGATCCTTCGCGCCGGTGAGCGGATCGTTCAGGTTCGAGTACGCCGCGCCGACACGATGCTCGTTCCGGCCGTTGACCTCGAACCAGATGTTGATGCCCGCCGTCGCCTCGAGGTTGTCGAAGATGGTGAACTTCTGGTCCGTGGTGCCCAGCGCGATCGCGGCGGCGGCGTCGGCGTTGGCGCCGGCGTCGTTCACCAGCGGGTTCGCCGGCGTCTGCCCCTTGGGCGTGATGAGCTTCCACACCGCCTTCGCATGCTTCACCCGCGCCCGGTAGGCGAGGATGTTGTACTTGAGGGCATTGTCCGACCCCGCCGCGGCGATCGGCTGCGCCTTGTCGAGGTAGGTGATCGCCTTGTCGTACAGCGTCCCCATGTTCGCCCGGCCGATCGGGGCGGCGGGCGTCTGCTTGCTCGAGAAGGCGTAGTCGTCGTACATGTCGGCGATCGACGTGTACGTGATCGCCGAGTAGAGGTACGCCCGCGCGAGCAGGAGCCGGTCGGTGAGCAGGCCGGCGGTGTTGAAGCTGTCGAGCTTCTGGATCGCCAGGTCGCCGAGGTAGCGTGCTTCGCCGACATTCGGGAAGGCGCCGTCGGTGAACTCGTTCAGGTAGTTCGCGATCCCGCCCGTCTCCAGATCGAACCAGGCGTCGCGCGAGCCGATCCAGTCCAGCTCGTCGGTGGCCACGGAGTACGGCACCGTGGTCGCGGACAGCATGCGCAGCATGGACGCCAGCACGCCGTTGGTGAGCGAGGCGGCGGCCGCCGGATTGTCGAGCGCCGACTCGTTGACGTTGTTCGGGTTGGTGACGTCGAGCAGGCTCTTGCAGCCCCCCATCGTCACGAGGAGCGCGCCGGCAACCAGCAGGCGCCGCGCGCGGCGCGGGCCGGTGAAGTGTCTCGTCATATTCCTCATGATCAGAAGCCCACGCGGACGTTGAGGCTGAAGGAGCGCGGGATCGGGAAGCCGAACGCGTCGATCCCTTCGCCGAAGTTGGCATCGGTGCTGCCGCCGGAGCGGCGGCTGAAGACGTTCACCTCCGGATCCACGCCGGGGTACTTCGTCCAGAGGGCGAAGTTCCGGGCGGCGACGGTGATCGCCAGGTCGGACCCGCCGGCCAGCGCGGCGAGGCGTCCGGTGGGGGTGTAGGTGAGCGACAGCTCGCGCCAGCGCAGGAAGTCGCCGGAGAACTGCTGGTTCAGCCCGTCATACGGCGAGAGCCCCTTGAGGTCGTAGGCATACACCTTGGCCGCGTCGAGCCGCTGCTGCGCCGTGCTCGCCGGGTTGAGCATCGTCGCCTCGGTGGCGGCGCGGAGCTGGGTGTTGCCGCCGTTCGTCGGGTTCGCGCGGCGGAAGGCGCCGGTGAGATCGGAGATGCTGTAGTTGCCGAACCGGTACTCGAGGTTCGAGCCGACGCGCCAGTTCTTGTGGATGATCATCGAGCCGCCGAACGAGCCCTCGAAGTCCGGGAAGGGCTTGCCGTCGTAGTGGTCCAGCTTGTCGCCGTTGTTGTCGTCGTCGGCGGCGAGGGGATCGACGGTGGAGAGTCCCTTCGGCGTGGCGAGGAAGGCGAGCAGCTCGGCTTCCGTGTCGGGCTTGCCGTCCTTGTTCGTGTCGAAGGGAAGCTGGCCGGCCTGGAGGCAGACGCCGCCCTTCGGCGTCGTCGTCGTCCCCGCGGCGCAGGCGCTCGGGAGCTTGCCGCCGAAGAACGAACCGGGGGCGTAGCCCTCCTTCACGAAGTTGCGGTAGCGCGGATAGCTGCCGCCCACCTTCACCGGCGGCGCGCCGCCGAGGCTCGTGACGATCTGGCTGAGGAAGCCGGTGCTGGCGTAGACGTCGACGGAGAGGTTCGGGCGGTTCACGAGGAACGCCTTGGACTTCACGTCCCAGCCGAACGCCTTCATCTCGCCGATGTTGGAGAGCTGGGCGACGGTGAAGCCGCCGGTCACCGGGTACTGCCGTGCGTACAGCGCGTCCTTCACGGTGCGCTGCCACCGGGTGAACTCGACGGAGCCCTTGTCCTGGAAGAGGCCGAACTCGGCCCCGACCTCGAACTCCGTGGAGATCTCGGGGCGGAGGTCCGGGTTGCCGAGGTTCGCCGGCACGAGGCCGCTGCCCGTCGGCGACGTGAGCGCCGAGTAGGTGGTGAGCTTGTCGAAGGCGCCCGGCTGGCGGCCGGCGCGGCCCACGGCGGCGCGGAGGCGCAGCGTGGAGATGTACGGCGCGATGCGGCTGTTCTTGTACGCCGGCCGGTCGCTGGGGATGATGGAGATGGAGCCCTGCGGATAGATGACGCCGCCCTCCGACTTGCCGAAGGCGCTGTTGTAGTCGTAGCGCGCGCCGCCGGTGAGGAAGACCCAGTCGTTGATGCCGAGCTGCTCCTGCGCGAAGTAGCCGGCGTTCACGATGGAGCTGAACGACTCGAACACCTGCGGCTGCGATCCGGCGCCGGCGACCTCGATGCCCGGGCCCGGGAAGTTCTGGTTGTTGACGCTCTCGTCATTCTCGCGGGTCAGGAAGCCCTGCGCGCCGAAGATGAGGTTCGACGAGAAGATGCGGCTGAGCGCGCGCGTGAAGCCGCCGTTGACGCTGGCGGTGAGCTCCTGGTGCGAGCGGTCGTCCACGCTGGCGGAGCCGGCGTTCGCGCGGTTGATGCGCTGGTCGAAGTTGTTGCCGAAGGGGATGAAGTAGGTCGAGCGCTGCGCCGTGAAGTCCACGCCGAAGGTGGCGTCCACGTTGAACTCGGCCACCGGGATGTAGCTGGCCCGCATGCGGCCGTTGAAGTGGCGTGCCTGCTGCGTGATGCTCGGCTGGAGCAGCTCGCTCATCGTGCCGAAGCTGCTGGCGCCGGTGGGGTTGCCCATCGAGCGGCAGAGGCCGTTGCCGAGGCTGCCGTTGGTGGGATCGCTGGCGCTCGTCTTCGACTTGTCGCACTGCGCGTTCTCCGGCTTGGAGAAGAGCGCGACGGTGTACGGCGCGTAGATGCTGTTGTTGTTCTCGGGGATCTCGTTGTACGTGTTGGCGTACAGCACGTTCGACTGGAGCTTGAACGTGCGCGTGGGCGAGATGCCGAGGCTCAGCGTGCCCTGGTAGCGGTTGTTGATGTCCTGCATGTTCACGCCGCGCGGCGCCGTGGCGCCGGCATCCTGCCAGTTGAAGTTCTTGGCCGTGAACGGGCCGTCCTCGCGGTAGCCGCGGAGGGAGCCGAAGTAGGTGATGAGCGGCGTGCCGCCCGACACCTGGCCGCTCATGCGTGCTGGCGCGGCCCGTCTCGAACAGCTTCGTCGCCACGTCCTGGCTGAACGGCGTGAAGGCGGTGATCGTCTGGCCGTAGTGCTGCGACAGCCGCGTGGCCTGCGTGTCGGAGCGCGCGAAGCCCCACTGCGGCTCGATGCGGCCCTCGGGATAGCTCTTCATCGCCTGCTCGACGTTGAACAGCCACTTGGCGCTGCCGGCCGAGCCGCTCTTCGTGGTGATGAGCAGCACGCCGTTCGACGCCTCGGTGCCGTACAGCGTGGCGGCCGCGGCGCCCTTGAGCACCTCGATCTTCTCGATCGACGTCGGATCGATGTCGTCGAGGCGCGACGGACGTCCGCCGCCGCCGGTGCCGACGAAGCCGGCGCCGAAGCCGCCGCCGTTGTCGATGCGCACGCCGTCCACGTAGACGATCGGCTCGTTCGACTGCGAGAGCGACGCACTGCCGCGGATGCGGATGCGCGAGCCCTCACCCGTCGTGCCCGACGAGGGGAGCGCCATCACGCCGGGCTCGCGGCCCTGGAGGATGTCGGAGAAGCTCGAGATCGGCGCGTTCTCCGGCGCCTGCACGGACGCCACGGTGTTGCCCAGCTTGCGGGCCTCCACCTGGCTGCCGCCGGTGCCCGTCGTCACCACCGCGGTGAGCTCGAGGGCGGAGGCCTGCAGCTCGAACGACGCCGTGGCGGTGCCGCCGGCCGCGACCTCGACCGTGCGCTGCACCGGGGCGTAGCCGATGATGCGCGCGCGGACGATCCGCGAGCCGGGCGTGACGTTGAGGATCCGGTACTCGCCCGCATTGTTGGTGCGGGCGCCGACCATCGCGCCGGTCCCGACGACGGTGACCTGGACGCTGGGGATCGGCCGCTTGTTGCCGGCGTCGATCACCGTGCCGGTGATCGTGCCGGTGGCCTGGGCCGACGCGAGTGAGGGGAGGGCAACGAGCAGTGCTGCCGCGAGAGACACCAGGTGGTGCCTCGCGTGAACGGGGAGGGACATCCTTCGCTCCGGTGGTGGTGGGGAGGTGGTGGGAACTACCGGCGGGAGCAGACCTTGGGTGACACACCCCGCGAGCGGGCTCGGCGTCACCCGGGCCGCCAATACTGGGCGACGAACGGCGCGGAGCGTGAGTCCCCCCGGCGCCGACGCGCCGCATGCCGGTTGTATGCAATCCGGCGCGGGGCGCACCGCTTGCACCGCGCCCGCGCCATGGATACGGCGGACGACTGGACGGGGCGGCTGGCGCAGATTGCCCGAGCAGGTGGGGGGAGAGCTCGAGCGCGCCGGCCGAGCGCTCGGACTCGGCGCCCCCCGCCGCCATGAGATCGTCCCCTATCGCGGCTACCTGGGCACGACGCAGGGTGTCGTTCGCGCGCTCGTGCAGGGCCGCGTGCGGGAGGAGACGTCGATCCCGCGCGCCGCGGCGGCGGATCCGGCGTGGCGCAACCTCCTCAGCAGCTGGCGGCGCATCGACGCGGACCCGCGTCGCGCATGCGCGCGTGCGCATCACCGTCGCGGGCACGACCCGCGACACGGTGGCCGACGACGAGGGATTCATCCGCGAATGGGTGGAGCTGCCGGCCGCGCCTGCGCTCGACGGCCCGTGGCTGCCCATCGAGCTCCAGCTCCTCGCGCCGCTCGCGGCAGGGCAGCCCGACGTCCGCGCCACCGCGGAGCTGCGGGCGCTCCCCGCGCCGCCCACCTTCGGCGTGATCAGCGATCTGGACGACACGGTGATCCAGTCGCGCATCACGAGCTTCCTCCAGGCGGCGCGCACGGTGCTGCTCGGCAATGCACGCACCCGGCTCCCCTTTCCCGGGGTAGCCGCCTTCTATCAGGCGCTCGAGCGCGGCGGAGACGGTGCGCAGCGCAACCCGATCTTCTACGTGTCGAGCAGCCCGTGGAACCTGTACGACCTGATCGCCGACTTCATGGACGAGCAGCGCATCCCGCGCGGCCCCATCGCGCTGCGCGACTGGGACGTGGTGCTCTCGGCGCTCACGTCGAGCCGGCTCGGCACCTTCAAGGAGCCGGTGATCCGCGAGATCCTCGACCATCATCCGGACGTGCCCTTCATCCTCATCGGCGACAGCGGCCAGCGCGACCCGGAGATCTATCGCGCGATCCTGGATGCCTACCCGGGGCGCATCCTCGCGATCTACATCCGCAACGTGGAAGCGGACGTCGCCCGCTCGGCGAGCGTGCGGGCGCTGGCGGACGAGGTGCTCGCCGCGGGCTCCACGCTGCTGCTCGCCGACGACACGTATGCCGCCGCGGAGCACGCGGCGGCGCACGGGTGGATCACGCGGGAATCGCTGCCGGCGATCCGCGAGGAGAAGCGGGCCGACGAGGGCACCGCGGGCGCGAAGGCCCCCGCGCCGGGCGTGGGCGACGAGCCGCCGGCGCCGACGGTCGTGGTGGAGTAGGCGATCCTCGACGACGAGAGGCCGCCAGTGTGGGCGGCCCCCCGGGTCGATGGTGCGAGACGGAGCTACTTCGCGCTCGACCAGATCTGGCAGAATGACGAATGGTCGGTGCCGGCGATCTCGTTGCGGCCGGTGACGTAGATCGCGTTCATGATGGCGTACGGCGCGTACTTGATGTCGGCGATCTGGATGCCGTCGGCGGCCGCATGCTTCGTGACGAACACCTTGCCGAAGTGGCCGAGGCCGAGCGCATGGCCCGTCTCGTGGGTCATCACCGAGTAGAAGTCGACGAAGTTCGGGCTGGCCGGTGCTCGTCCAGATGTAGTAGGGATTGTAATAGACCTCGGCCAGCCCGACGTCGAGCTTTCCGTTGCGATCGATGTCCGTCGGCTCGCCGGCGTCGTCGATGAAATAGAGCGTGAAGGTGACGCCGAGAATGTTGTTCCCCGCCGTCCCGCCAAAGATCCGGAACCACGCCGGCGACTCGAAGCCGCTCTGCACGATGTCCGCCGGCTGCACATAGTTCACCGGATCGAGGCCGCGAAAGTACTCGTCGATGAAGTCGGGATCGGTGCCCGCGGCGATCGGGACGCGCTCGATCGGCGCGGCGCATCCATCGTTGCGCCAGGCCTGCATCCCCTCCTCGAGCTGGGCGACCACTTGTGCCCGCGGCGCATACGAATAGCCGGTCGGGGTCGAGAATAACGGGCCGCGCCCGAGATTCCTCGCGGATGGCGTAGGTCACCCCCACGCGGCCGCCACGGCGCGGATCGCGCGGGCACCCACTCCATGCCGATGCCGCGGACGCGATCGTTGGCGAAGATGATCGTGGAGCTCTGGCCGTTCCAGCCATCCGCCTTCATCAACAGCTCGGCCTTGGCGACGCGCACCGTCGCACCGCCGGCCGCGAGGCGCGCGTTCATGTCGGCGAGCAGGGGACTCACCTCGCTTGCCTCGGCGCTGCCGGAGGAGGAGGCGGCATGCGTGGCCGAGCCCGGCGCCAGCCGCGGCGCGACCGGCGTGGAGTCGGCGCAGGAGACGGCGCCGACGAGCGCGAGCGCAACGCTCGCGCGAAGGAGGTGTGTCATGGTTTGTCCTCGGGGAGATGGAGGGGCGCGAACCGTGGCGGGAACGGTCCGACGAGAGCACGCGCCTGTCGCCTCACACCCGATGCATCGGATTGGGCACGACGCGGATCACCGCATGTCCATCCTAGATACGAAACCCGGGCGGCAGACGCAAGCGGGCACGGCACGCTCGCGCCCGCGCGCCACGCGCCTACCGCCGCTCGTCGTCCTTCTTCTCCACCCGCTGCGCACTCGTGCCGTGCAGCAGTGCGTCGCCATGCACCTTGAGCGGACCGTCCTGCGCCTCGGCGTCCGGATCGGCGTTGCGATCGGTGAGCGCGTCGGTCACCGGGTCCTTGGGCTGCTCGGAGGGATAGTTGGGATCCTTCATCTGAACGCTCCTGATGGGGATGAGGGAGACACAGTTCAAGATCGAGGCCTGAACGGCGGGAGGACGGGAGACGGGACGGCGGGAAGACGGAATGACCGGATCGTGGATCCCCGCCAGTTAACACGGTCATCGCAGGATGCATCCTCCTGCGAGCATTCCTTTGCCGCCGCCTTCCACCGGAATACGGCCGATGCCCCGAACAGTCCGCCCTCCTCTCCGCTCGTGCTGCTCGCGGCGCCACTTGCGCGGGCAGGAGCCATACCGCCACTTCACCGAGGCGGTGCCGCTGCGGTTCGACGCGCGCAGCCGGTGATCTCGTACCATCTCCGCGTGGACTCGGCTGATCTCTCCGTCATCGCCGTGGAGCTGCGCGTGCGCAACGCGCCGGACACGGTGCGGCTCGCGATGGCGGCGCATCCGGAGTACGACGACCGGTACTGGCGCTACCTCGAAGGTCCCGAGGTCGAATCGCGCGGCGCGCGCATCCCTGCGGTGCGCGAGGACAGTGCGGTGTGGCGCGTCGTCGCGCCGGGCGGCGCCTTCGTCGCACGCTACCGCATCCGGCTCCCCACGCCCCCCGAGTCGCCGCGCGCGGGATGGCGGCCCTTCCTCTCGCCCACCGGCGGACTCGTGGGCGGTCCCCACTCCTTCCTCTACCTCGTCGGCCACACGCTCGCGCCGGCGCACGTCGTGCTCGACCTGCCGGCGTCGTGGACGATTGCCACCGGTCTCGCGCCGACGCTCGATCCGCGCACCTTCCTCGCGCCCACCGCCGACGCGCTGGTCGATTCGCCGATCTTCGCCGGCCGCGTGCACGACTGGCGCTTCGCCGTGGACGACGTGCCGCACCGCGTGGTGTACTGGTCCGCCGCCGGCGCGACGCCCTTCGACACCACCGCCCTCGTGCGCGGCATCGAGGCGATCGTGCGCGAGGCGGTCGTCGATGTTCGGCCGTCCGCCTTATCGCGACTACACCTTCGTCCTCCAGGACAGCGCCTACGGCGCGCTCGAGCATCGCAGCTCGGTCACCCTCGGCGCACCGAGCCGCGACCTCGCCGCGATGCCGCAGTGGACCTTCTCCGAGATCGCGCACGAGTTCACGCACGCCTGGAACCTCATGCGCATCCGTCCCGCCGAGTACGGCGACGTGGACTACCGCACCCAGCGGCCCGTGCGGGGACTCTGGTTCAGCGAAGGACTCACGAAGTACTACGCCGACCTCTTCCTCCGCCGCGCCGGACTGCCGGTGCAGGATTCCTCCCGCTACGCGCACCTGGCGTCGCTGATCAGCTGGTACCTCGGCTCGCCCGGCAACGCGCGCTTCTCGGCCGAGCGCATCAGCGCGGTGGCGTACAACGCGCCGCCCGGCGCGCTGGGCGACTATGTCGCGAGCGCGCACCTCGTCGGCGAGCTGCTCGGCACCGTGCTGGATCTCCGCATCCGCGACGCCACCGCGGGACGCCGGTCGATGGACGACGTGATGCGCACGATGCTCGAGCGCCACGCCGGCGCGCGCGGCTTCACGGGCGGCGACGTGGAGCGCGCGGTGGACGGAGGCTTGCGGCTGCAGCGTGCGCACATGTTCGGCGCGCCACGTGCGCGGCGCCGCGCCGATCGACTTCGACCGCTGGCTGGGGCTCGCCGGACTGCGGGTGGTGGTGTCGCATCGGCCCGCGCTCGATCGGGAGGGACGGCCGCGCGTCGAGCTCCGGGCGTGGGCCTGGCAGCCACCCGCGGGCGGGCCGCTGCGCATGGCGGTCGCGAATCCGGCGAGTGCGTTCGCGCGCGCCGGCCTGCACAGCGGCGACGAGCTCGTCTCGATCGACGACCGGCCGATGGCCACCTGGCCGGAGATGCGCGCCGTGCTCGCCGCCGCGCGCATCGGCGACCCCTGCGCGTCGCGTGAGGCGGCCGGCGGGATCGTGCGCGCGACGATCGTGATGAGCGGTTACGACGAGCCGGTGGTGCGCGTGGAGGAGATCCCGGAAGCCACGGCGCGGCAGCGGGCGGTGCGAGAGGGCTGGCTGCGCGCGGCCGTGGATGGCGGGGGCCGGCCCGCGCGCTGAGCGACGGACGGTGGCGGTGCGCCACCGTCCGTCCGGTCCGCTGTGTGCCTACCGCCGCGCGTCGCGCAACCCGTCGCGCAGCTCGTTGACCACGACGTTCGCCGACAGCGTCATCAGCTGGTCGAGCGCCTGCTGGAAGTCGTCGACCGACATCGTGTGGAGCGTGCCGGCCGCGAGGATCGAGCCGCCGACGTCGCCCGCGCCCCGCACGCGTCGGCGTGAGGCGGTCGGTGCCGTGCACCCGCACGTTCCAGATCTCGCGCCCCGAACGCTGGTCGAGCAGGACGACCTCGGCGTTGGTGTACAGGCCGGCCGCGCCGCTGCCGCTCGCGTCGAGCCCGAAGTCGCGCAGGTGGACCTCGAGCACGAAGTCGGAATTCGCGGCCGAGGCGACCGGACGCGTACCGAGGTACCGGCTGGCCCGGTCGAGGGTGCGCCGGGCGAGGGAATCGGTGAGCCGCAGGCGCATGGCGGCGCTGTCCATGCGGGCGCGGGCGCGGCGGGCCTCCACGTCCTTGGCCGCCTTGGACACCCCCTTCACGGCCACGTCCAGCAGGTCGGTCGAACGGAGGTCGTAGCCCCCGGTCACGATCCCCGGAGCGGGGGCACCCAGCACGACCGTCGCCAGCGTGCCGCCGCGAAGCGGTAGTCGCCGAGGTGGTGGCGGGGGCCGCCGCAGCCAGATGCGCCGGCCAGTGCGAGGGCAATGCAAGGGCGAGCAGTCCGGCGGTCGGGCGCATGGCGTGTGTTCCCCAGGGTGTACCGGCGCGTTCCTCTCCTGTGGAAGACGATCCCGGGCGGTGGACGGAACGGCTGATTGACCGGGCTCCCGCCGGGTGGCACTATCCCCCCCTGCCGGCGACGACGCGCCCTCCCGTGCGTCCCGCCCCTCCTCACGCCCCCGGTCTCATGCGTGACCTTTCCCTTCGTCTCGCCGCGGCCATCGCCGTTCTCGCCGCCGCGCCGGCCCTCCCGGCGCAGGCCGCCGCCGCCCGCGCCCCACTCATCGTGCAGGGGCGCGTCACGGACGGCGCGCGGAATCCGGTCGTCGGCGCCCAGGTCTCCATCGAGGGCCAGCCGATCGGCACGATGACGAACGACGACGGCACGTACCGCCTCGTGATCGCGCGGGCGCCGTCGCCCTTCACCCTCGTGGCGCGCCGCATCGGCTTCCGGCCCGGCCGACACCACGGTGACCGAGCGCGACGGGACGATCACGCGCGACTTCGCTCTCCCGCGCGACGTGCTCGAGCTGTCCGAGGTCGTCACCACCGCCACGCGCACCGAAACCGAGCGCGCCCAGCTCGGCGCCACGCTCGCGACCGTGAGCGGCACGGCGATCGGCAACGCGGTCACGCCGCAGCTCGACGTCGCGCTCTCGGGGAAGGTGCCGGGGGCGCTCGTGACGCAGAACTCGGGCACGCCGGGCGGCGGCACGAGCGTCCGCATCCGCGGCCTCTCCACCATCAGCCGCAGCGCCGAGCCGCTGTACATCGTGGACGGCGTGATCATCGACAACGGCTCGCGCCAGCTCGTCGACCTCGGCGGCTACACCACCACCGCCTCGCCGACCTCGACCCGAACGACATCGAGCGGGTGGAGATCGTGAAGGGCGCCGCCGCCGCCGCGCTGTACGGCTCGCGCGCGAACGACGGCGTCGTGCAGATCTTCACGAAGCGCGGCCGCTCCGGCGCGCTCGAGGCACGGCACGGCTGGCCTACGGGCAGGACGAGGTGACGCGGCTCCTGCCGGTGAACGACGCGCCCACAACCTCGCCGGCGCGCCGGTCACCCGCTACGACTACCAGGAGGAGATCTTCCACACCGGCCGCCGCGCGAACGCGAACGTCTCCCTCGCCGGCGGCGACGACCAGTCGCAGTTCTTCCTCTCCGGCTCGCACGAGGACCAGACGGGGGTCATCCGCTCCACGCGCTACGTGCGCGACAAAGGTCCGCCTCGACCTCGACCGCACCCTCACCGACTGGCTGCGCTTGGGGTCAAGCTCGTCGTTCATCCAGAGCAGCGCCGACCTCACGCCGAATGGCGGCATCGTCGCCAACTACGGCGTGCTGACCAACTTCCTGTTCAGCTCCAACGACCGGAATTTCTTCCCCGATCCGGTGACCGGGGAATACCCCGCGGCGCAGTTCCAGTCGAACCCGCTCGAGGTGATCGCGCGGTGGAAGGCGCCGCAGGGGGTGCAGCGCTACATCGGCGGCGTGCACCTCACCGCCACGCCCCTCCAGGGCTTCACCGCCGACTACCGCTTCGGCTACGACGGCTTCACCGAGACGGCAGAGCGGTTCATCCCGCGCGGCTCGTCGGCCGTGGCGTATCCCACCGGGCTCGCCGGTCGGCGTCGGGCCGCGCGCCCTCGTGAACTCGGACCTCGACCTCAGCTACGCCACGCAGCCGTGGGCGCGGATCAAGCTGACGCCGAGCGTGGGGATGAACTGGCAGCAGCAGCGATTCGACCAGACGGTGGCGCGCGCCGAGGATCTCGCGCTGTTCACCGAGACGGTGCAGGGGGCGAGGCAGTTCGCGTCGCAGTATCGCGACGACCGCCGCACGCTCGGCTTCTACGGCCAGCTCCAGGCGGGGGTGAACGAGCTGCTCTTCCTCACCGCCGCGCTGCGCAGCGATGCGTCGAGCGCGTTCGGCTCCGACCAGCGCACGCAGTACTTCCCGAAGTTCGGCGCCTCGCTGGATGCTCCCGGGCACCGACTGGTGGAAGGCGAACATGGGCACGCGGGTGAACCGGCTGCGGCTGCGCGGCGCCGTCGGCCAGTCGGGTGGCCAGCCCGCCGGCAGCTTCGACCGGTTCAGCAACTACGTCTTCGAACCGGCGGGCACGGCGAGCGGGGTGGCCAACAGCACGCGCCAGGGCAACGAGGGACTCAAGCCCGAGCGGCAGAACGAGCTGGAGCTCGGCGCCGACGTCGAGCTGTTCGATGGACGCGCCGGCCTCGAGGCGACGTACTACGACAAGACGGTGAGCGACCTGGTGCTCCCCCGCACGGTCCTCCCGTCCACCGGTTTTCTCGACCAGCTCGCGAACGTGGGCGAGCTCCGGAACAAGGGGCTCGAGCTGCTCGCGCGCGCGGTGCCCGTGCAGCAGAAGGGCGTGGCGTGGACGGTGACAGCGACCGCCACCACCAGCGACCCGATGGTGACGAAGCTCTCCGACGGCGGCGCCCTTCTTCATCCCCGGCAGCTTCAACATCGTGCGCGTGGCCACCGACGGCGGCGACGGCAGCGCACCGGGCCACTTCTTCGGCACGACGTACGTGCGCAACGCGCAGGGGCAGATCCTCGGCCGCAAGCCCGCCGCGGGGACGACGCCGGCGCAGGACAGCGTGCCGGTGGTGGACGCCTCGGGCGCCGTGGTGGCGATCCCCTACATCGGCCCGCGCAAGGTGATCGGGAATCCCAATGCACACGCCTTCTGGTCGGTGTCGAACGAGCTCACCCTCGGCACGCGCTGGAGCGTGCGCGCGCAGGTGGACGGCGCGAACGGCCTGGACTTCTTCAACTTCGACCGACGCCTGCTCGAGACGCCGGCCTTCGGCACCGGCGCGGCGTATGCCGACGAGATCACGGGCAAGGTGCCGCGCGGTACTTCCAGGCGCGGCGGTCCATCTTCGAGGAGTACGTGGAGAACGGCGCCTTACGCCAAGCTGCGCGAGATCGCCGTGAGCTACCAGATCGACCCGCGCTGGCTGCCGCATGCGCGGCGTCACCGGCGCCACGCTCACCCTCGCCGGCCGGAACCTGAAGACGTGGACGTCGTACTCAGGCTGGGATCCGGAAAGCAACGCCGGCGCGCAGAGCACCCTCGTGCGCGGCTTCGCCTTCGCCACCACGCCCATCCCGCGCACGGTGACGGTCGCCGCGGCGCTCACCTTCTGACCGGAGCCGACACCATGCCCTCGCATCATGTCGCGGCGCCGGCTCGCGCTGGCGGTCGCGTCGCTCGCCGCGCTCTCCGGCGCGGCCGGCTGCGCGCTCGACGTCACCAACCCGAACGCCGCTCACGCAGACGTCCGTCCTCACCACGCCGGCAAGGCCTGCGCGCGCTCGGCGTGGGCCTCCAGGGGCGCGTCGGCAACTTCATCGGCCCGTCGGTGACGCTCACCGGCATCATTGCCGGGGAGCTCGGCAACACGGACGCCCTCGCTCTCCACTACGCGCGAGTCCCAGAAGTACCCGATCCCCAGCGCCAACTCCGCCGCGATCGACCCGACCAATCCCGACCGCTGAACTTCTGGTCCAGCGGGCTTCCAGGTCGTGCGCGCCGCGACCGACATTCTCGACAACGTGGACGCGGTGACGCTTGCGCCGGGCACGCGGAGCGGGCTGTCGGCACTCGCGCGCACGGTGAAGGCCCTACGCCTACGGACAGATGATCGAGGCGTGGCCGCAGCTGCCGCTCGACCTGACGAGTCGCCGCCCGGCTACAACCCGCGGAGCGAGGTGCTGGCGCAGGCGCTGTCGCTGCTCGCGTCGGCCGCACCGATCTCGCGACGCCGGTGTCGAGCGAGTTCACGACGCAGGTGCTCCAGCCGAGCATCGACCTCCCGAACACGATCCGCGCGCTCCAGGCGCGCTACGCGCTCGCGGCGGGGAGCTACGACGCGGCGATCGGCTTCGCGAACGAAGTGCCCGCCGGCGCGTCGTCGCGCATCACCTACTCGAGCGTCGACCCGAACCCGATCTGGGCCTCGGCCATCGCCAACGGCTACTTCCAGGCGATCGCCACCTTCCGGACCGACGCCGAGGCGGGCGACACCCGCGTCGACCGGTTCACGCGGTCCACCGTGACCACGCCCTTCGGCGGCGCGCAAGTGGTGCCGCTCAACATCTACCTCACGTCGGGCGACGCGTTTCCGATCTTCACCCAGGACGGGCTCTCGCTGATCCGCGCGGAGGCGTACGCGCGCACGAACCGGCTCCCCGAAGCCATCGCGCAGGTGAACGTGGTGCGCGCCAACGCCGGCCTGCCGCCGCAGACGATCGCGACGCTGCCGACGCAGGCCGCCGTGCTCGACGAGATCTACCGGCAGCGGCGATACGCGCTGTTCGTCACCGGCACCCGATGGGCCGACGAGCGGCGGTTCGGGCGCATCGCCGAAGCGCGCGCCACCTGGCTGCCCTATCCGGCCCAGGAGACCGTGGGCAATCCCAATCCTCCAACCACCCCATGACGACATCGCTGCCGATCCTCGCGCTCGCGCTGGCCGGCGCGCTGCCGTTGCTGGCGCCGGCGCCGCTCCATGCGCAGCAACCCGCCGGCCGTCCCGAAGACACCGAAGTGTGGACGCCGGTGCCGAAGGTCGTCGTCCCCGGCCGCGGGAACGCGGCGCCGCCGTCCGATGCCATCGTCCTGTTCGACGGCCGCTCGCTCGCGGGGTGGGTGAGCTCGCCGACACGACGCGCGGGCGCGGTGGACCGTGCCAACGGGGTGCTCACCGTGAACAAGGCGGCGGGCGACATCGAGACGCAGCGGCGCTTCCGGAACTACCAGCTCCACCTCGAGTGGCGCATCCCGCCGGGGATCACCGGAGGGCCAGGCCCGCGGCAACAGCGGCCTCTTCCTCGGCGCCACGCGGCGACGCGGCTACGAGCTGCAGATCGTCGATTCCTACGACAACGCGACCTACGTGAACGGCCAGGCGGCGAGCCTCTACAAGCAGTCGCCGCCGCTCGTGAACGCGATGCGCCAGCCGGGCGAGTGGCAGGTGTACGACGTCGTCTGGACGGCGCCGGAATTCAGCGCCGACGGCTCGGTTGAAGTCGCCGGCGTACGTGACGGCCTTCCACAACGGCGTGCTGGTGCAGAACCACTTCGCGCTCAAGGGAGACACGCGCTACATCGGCGCGCCCGCGTACAAGGCGCACGGCCCGGCGCCGATCAGGCTGCAGGCGCATGGCGATCCCAGCGCGCCGATCAGCTTCCGCAACATCTGGCTCCGCGAGCTGTGAGCCGCGCCGCGCGGTCCTTCGGTCCCTTGTGAGCGACGGATCGTCCCGGCGCGTCGCCCTGCTGCGCAGCGGGCGATGAACGCCTCGGCGCGGACCACGGCGGTTCGGGAGCAGGCGATCCCGAGCCGCCGAGTTGCGACGGACGAGGCCATCGTCGCGGCGTGCGCGCGCGCGCTCGACGGCCGCCGCGACCTGCGCGCGCTCGACGTGGAATGCGGCGAGGGGTGGCTGACGCGCGAGCTGGTGCGCAAACGAACGCCACCGGCATCGACGGGAGCGCGCCGCTGGTGGACGCCGCGCGCGCGGCCGCGAGCGGCGGGGACTATGTGTGCGTGACCTACGCGCAGCTCGAGTCCGATCACGCGGTGATGGAAGGGCCGTTCGATCTCATCGTCTGCAACTTTGCGCTGCTCGACGATCGCGTCGCACCGCTGCTTTGCGCACTCGCCCGGCGCCTGCCGGCGTCGGGGGTGATCCTCGTGCAGACCGTGCATCCGTGGGCGGCGGTGGGCGACGGTCCCTATGTGGACGGATGGCGCACCGAGCACTGGAGCACGTTCGACCGCGCGTTTCCCGGCGCCCATGCCCTGGTACTTTCGCACGACCGCCTCGTGGATCGCCGCGGCGCGCGAGGCGCGCCTCGTGGTGGACCGGCTGGAGGAGCCCACCCACCCCGACACCGGCAAGCCCCTCTCATTGCTGCTCGAGCTGGGCTGACCGGCAACGCGGTCGCGAGTGGGACGAGGTTCCGCTACTGCCGCGCGAGCACGACGTGGTATGTCGTGCCGTTCACCATCTGGTCGCGCGCCTCGAGCCGGCTCCCGACCAGCGTGAAGGTGAGGTCCGCGAGGAAGGTGGCGCTGGCCTGCGTGAACACCACGATGTTGTCCGTGCGCGCCGCGGAGCCGGACAGATCGGCCGTCGCGCCGCCGTTCACCGCGGGCGGAATGACCAGCGTGCCCCGCACGACGTAGTTGTTCGCGACGTTGAGTCCGAGCGTGCCGCCGATCGCGAGCACGTTCGTGGTCCCCTGACCGGCGGGCGTCATCTCGAAGGTCGTGGCGATGAAGGTCCCGACGAGTGGATCGGGATCTGCCACCTTCCGGCATCCGCCGGCGGCAGCCAGCAGGGCGACGACGAGGAGCAGGAGGGTGCTGGGGCGGCGAATGGTCACGCGGGCACCGTCGTCAAGAACCGTGCGAAGGGCGGCGTCGGTCATGCGCCGCCGCGCCGTGCCGCCGCATCCACTGCGTCCTGGCGACGCTGCGCCTCCGCCCAATCGATCGCGGGCGCCACATCCACATCCTCAGCAGCAGGCTGGCCGCCGCGCGCTCGATCACGGGCGCGCCGAGCTCCGGCGGAAACGCCTCCCCGAACGCGAGCTCCGCCCGTCGGCAGATCCGCTCCTCGTGCGCCATGTCGCGCCGCGCGGCGCCACGCCCATCGCGTGCGCGCGCGCGTGCATCCCCTCGTGCAGGATCGAGGACGCCACCGGCGCCGCCGAGATGTCGGTGCGCGCGAGGAAGGTGAGCTCGGTCATGCAGGTGCGCGTGTCGGGAGGAAGACGCGGCACAGGGGTAGCGCACGACCCAGAACTGATTGATGTCGCGCGGAGATGCGCGAAGCGCCAGGGCTGGTGACGCTCGATCAGGCCGAGCGCCTCGTCCAGCCGCTGCAGAACGACCGCCGTCGCGATGTCCGGGCGATGTTCTCCACGATCACCGGAAAGCCGCGCACCTACGTGGTGCTCGGTCGGTACCGTCCTCGCCCTCGCCGAAGAGCGCAGCGCGCATCCGATCCATGAAACCGGCCATGAATCGACGAATACCCGTTGTTCGCGAACTCGAGGACAAGCGATCGCATACGCGGCCGCGGTGGCACGTCGCAGCTGTCCGCGCACGCCCTCGGCCGTGCATTTCCAGCCACCCCGCATCGAGGCATCGAAACGCCCGTCATCGTGAAATGAACCCCGCGGAGTCGTCGCCGCCGCGCTGCTCGCTGCCGCCTGCACTGGCGGCACCGGCAGCGTCCCCGACTCGGAGCGCGCTCCGGCCCCGCGATCTCGGCGTCGCGCGGGATGGTGGTGTCGGCCAGCGCGATCGCGAGCGAGGTGGGCCGCGACGTGCTGGCCGCGGGCGGCAACGCGGTGGATGCCGCCGTCGCGACCGGGATTCGCGCTCGCCGTCACCTATCCGGCGGCGGGCAACATCGGCGGCGGCGGGTTCATGGTGATCCGCCTGCCCGATGGCCGGGCGACGACGATCGACTTCCGCGAGATGGCGCCCGCGCGCGGCGACGCCGACGATGTTCCTCGATCAGCCGGGCGCCTACTCGTCGCAGATCCATCACGAAGCCCCGTGTCGGTGGGCGTGCCCGGCACGGTGGCGGGATTCGCGCTCGCGCAGGCGAAGTACGGCCGCACGCCTGGGCGTGCTCGTCGCTCCCGCGGTGCGCGCTCGCCGCGCGACGGCTTCGCCGTGCCGCCCGGGCTTGCGCGATCGCTCAGCGGCGCGTCGCGCAGGAGCTTCGCGCCGTATCCGGCGAGCGTCGCGGCGTACTCACGCGGCGGGACGCCGTACGCCGCGGGCGACACGCTCCGGCAGCCCGACCTCGCGCGCACGCTCGGCCGCATCCGCGACGCGGCCGCGACGGATTCTACAAGGGCGAGACGGCGCGGCTGATCGCGCGAGGAGATGCGGCGCGACGGCGGGCTGATCACGCGAAGCGGACCTCGCCGCGCTACGAGGCGAAGGAGCGCGCGCCGGTGCGCGGCACGTATCGCGGCTACGAGATCATCTCCATGCCGCCGCCCAGCTCCGGCGGCGTCGCCTTGATCGAGATGCTGAACATCCTCGAGGGCTTCGACCTCGCGAGCGGCGGCGCACAACTCGCCGCGCTACGTGCACCTGGTCGCCGAGGCGATGCGGCGCGCGTTCCTCGACCGCGCGCGCATGCTCGGCGATCCCGACTTCACGAAGCTGCCGGTCGACGCGGCTGACCGACAAGGCGTACGCGAGCGGCAGCTGCGCGCGACGATCGATCCGGATCGCGCGTCGCCGTCGTCACCGGCGGAGCGTCGCCCAGCGCGACGAGAGCGACGAGACGACGCACTTCTCGGTCGTGGATGCGGACGGCATGGCCGTCTCGGTCACCTACACGCTGGAGAACGGCTACGGCTCGGCGCGGTGGTGCCCGGCGCCGGCTTCCTGCTCAACAACGAGATGGGCGACTTCAACGGGAAGCCCGGGCTCACCGACACCACGGGGCTGATCGGCACCGACGCCGAACCTCGCGCAGCCGGGCAAGCGCATGCTCTCGAGCATGACGCCGACGATCATCGCGAAGGACGGGAAGCTGGTCGCGGTGGTCGGCAGCCCGGGCGGACGCACGATCATCAACACGGTGCTGCAGGTGGTGCTCGAACCTCATCGATTTCGGCATGAGCCTCGCAGGACGCGGTGAACGCGCCGCGCTTCCACCACCAGTGGCTGCCGGACGTGCTGGTGGCTCGAGCGCGACGGCTCGCCGAGGCAACGGTGGCCGCGCTGCAGGCAATGGGGGCCCACGTGCGACTGGGTGGCGGCCAGGGCACGGCGCACTCGATCGCGGTGGACCCGAAAACCGGCACGCGATACGGCGCGGCCGATCCGCGCGATCGCGATGCGGGAGCGGTGGGGCACTGAAGGAGCGTGAGACCGTGAGACCGTGAGACCGTGAGACCGGGAGACCGGGAGACCGGGAGACCGGGAGACCGTGGAGACCGTGAGACCGGGAGACCGGGAGACCGGGAGACCGGGAGACCGTGAGACCGTGAGAACTCGTGAGACCGTGAGACCGTGAGACCGTGAGACCGTGAGACCGTGAGACCGTGAGACCGTGAGACCGTGAGACCGTGAGACCGTGAGACCGTGAGACCGTGAGACCGTGAGACCGTGAGATCGTGAGACCGTGACTGCAGCCGTGTCTGCGGGCGAGTTCTGTCGCGCTGTCTTAGACCGAGACCGCCTTCGGCAACGACATTGCTCGCGCGAGAGCGATGCGACTTTATGAGTCCGGACAGCATGCGCTTGACCGTCCCGATCCGTTCCTGCACCGACGCGACATCCGCCTCGTTCAGCATTGTGAGATCAGTCGCGATCTGTGCCTGGAACTCCAGTTCCGTCGCTGGAGCTGAGCGCGATCTGGAGAAATTGAACGAGCTCGCGATTACCGAGGCGTCCACATCCCTCGGCGATGTTTGAGCCCACCGAGACTGCGGCGCGACGCACGGCGCTGTCAAACCGAAGCGCTCGGTGGAGGGAAAGCCGCCGGTGACGCGATACACTTCAATCGCGAGAAGGCGCGACTCTCCCATCACGCGCAGGTTATCGGGATTCTGCATGGCGCATGATGGCGCAGATGCTACGGACTGCCCCCATCCAACGCCCGCGGTCCGTGACATCTGACCGCGCAAACGGCGACGGTCTCACGTGTCTCACAGCGGTCTCACGGTCTCACGGTCTCACGGTCTCACGGTCTCACGGTCTCACGGTCTCACGGTCTCACGGTCTCACGGTCTCACGGTCTCACGGTTCACGGTCTCACGCCCTCACGGTCTCACGGTCTCACGGCCTCACGCCCTCACGGTCTCACCCTCTCACACCATCGCGCCGTCCACGAACCGCACCCCCCGCGCAAACCGGTCCGGCGCCAGCGGGGAGATGTCGAACGCCGTGGTCCGCCCGGTGGTGATCAGCTCGGCGATCGCGAGGCCGGTGGCGGGCGCCATCATCAGCCCGTGGCCGCTGAACCCCGCCGCGACGATGAAGCCGGGTAGGTCCGGATGCTCGCCGAGCAGCGCGTTGTGGTCGGGGGTCATCTCGTAGAGACCGGCCCAGCCCTCCGTCACCCCTTCAACGCGAATGTGCGGGTGCCGGCGCATGAACGTCGGGAGCATCTCCTCCTGAAGCCGACGGTGATCGCACTCGAAATTCTCGCCGGCCGGCTCGTCGGCGCGCGACCGCCCGATGATGATGCACTCCTCGTCGTCGCGCGAGCGCGGGTCGTCCAGCCGCCAGTGGGTGCCGTCGGGATCGAAGACCATCGGCAGCCGACAGGGGAAACGCTCCTCGAGGGAGAAGACGGAAGAGATGCTGCCGCACGGCGTCCACCGGCAGCGTCAGCCCCGCCGCGGCCCCGACGGCCGCGGCATACGCGCCGGCCGCGTTGACGACGACGGGCGCCGAGATGACGCGTTCGCCCTCCGGCGTCTCGACGCGCACGCCGGCCACGCGCCCCCCGCTCCGCTCCACCGCGGTCACCGTGCCGGACAGGTACTCCGCGCCGGCCGACGTCGCCATCGCGCAGAAGCCGGCGAGCACCTCGCGCGGATCGAGATAGCCGTCGTCGGGACCGTACACGCCGAACAGCACGTCATGCGTCGCGAGGCCGGTCACCTGCTCGGCCACGCGCGCCTGCGTCCACCGCTCGACGTTCGCGCCACTCGCCCGCTGCGTCTCGAAGCGCCGCTCGAGCCGCTCGGCGTTGCCCTCGTCGGCGAGAAAGAGGTAGCCCCGCTGGCGGAACCAGGCGCGCGACCGGTGGCCGCACGCGTCGGTGAGCCGGTCGAACCGCGTGTAGAAGGCCGTGCTGTAGCGCGCCATCGCCACGTTGAGCGGCGAGTCGTACTGCTGCCGCACGCCGCCGGTCGCGAGGTAGGAGGAGGCGCGGCGGTAGGTGGGATCGCGCTCGACGACGACGACGCGCGCATCGCCGAGCCGCTGTCGCAGCCGCACGGCGATGGCCGACCCGATCACCCCTCCACCCACGATCACGACGTCCGCTGACTCACCCATCGTCGGGCTCCCGGTTCACGTCGCGGTAATAGGCATCCGGAGGCGGCGGGGGGCAATGCCGGCGTGCCGGGGATCGAGGGCGGGGAACGGCGGAGCCGGCACGGCGTGCGAACGGCGGGGCGGGTCGTACAGGGTACCAGGTACAGGGTACGATGGTACCGGGTACTCCCCCGTCCGAGAGCTCGACCAATGTCCCAGCGCCAGCTACGCGAGGATGACCACGGCGGCGATGGCGAACAGGATCAGCTTGCGGCCAAGCGCCTTCCGCACGCGAGCGCGGGGCGCGTCGCGATCGATCCTCAGCTTGGCGAGCGGGCAAACCCCGACGCTACGTGGTCACTTCTCCCGGTGCGGCGCTGCTCGATGCGCGCCACCGCCTCCGCCGCCAGCGTGCGCAGCGTGCCCATCTCCCCGGCGGAGAAGGTGCGCTCCTCCATGCCGACGACGCAGAGATTGCCGAGCACGAAGCCGCGCGACGAGACGAGCGGAACGCCGGCGTAGCAGCGCACGCCGTCCTGGGTGACGAGGGGGTTCGTGCGGTGGTCGGGATGGGTCGTGGCGCTCTCGACGACGAACGCCTCGCGCGTCCGCACCGACGTCGCGCAGAACGACCATTCCACCGGATGGCCCCCCGCCTCGTCGAGCCACATGCCGTCGATGCCGTGCGACGCGGCGACGTGCAGCGCCTCGTCGAGCACCACGCTCACGAGCGACACCGGCAGCTGCATCGCCGCCGCGGCGCGCGTGGCGACGTCGTCGAGGATCGGATCGACGTCGCCGGAGAGCAGCCCGAGCTCGGCGATCTCCGCGAGGCGCGCCTCGTCGTGCACCGGATCGCGCGCGGGGGTGTTCGACGCGGCGCTCATGAGCGGCTCCCGCGCTGCGCGCAGCGAGCTGCGCGTAGGTGCGCATGCGGATGGTGATCGAGCGGGCGACCGTCGCCGCGGCACCTCCTGCGCGGCGAGCGACTCGAGCACGCGCTCCAGCAGCTCGGGGACAGCGCCTCGTCCACGCGCACGCCGGCGCGCCCGCACGACTCGGCCCACATCGCGCGGCCGCGCTGCGCGCCGAACACGCGTTCGAGGGCCGCCACGGCGTCGGCTTCGCGCGGGGCGTCGAGCGCGTAGCCGGGCAGCTTGCCTACAGGGGAGGGTGAGGCGGTCATGGGGACGCTGGGGAGGGGAACCGGGATACCAGGGAGTATACGTCAGCGCCCGCCACACCGGATTCAGGCACCGTGATCCGAACCGCCAGCAGGGGTGGCACGTTCCCGACTCGCCGGTTCCCCGCCCTCACATCCTGGGCACGAGCATGATGTGCGCCTTCGGCGTACCGGGGAACATCAGCCACGGCGTTCCCTGCGCCGGCGTCGCCGACAGGCCGGTGGACGCCGGCGTCGCGCCGGCAATGTAGATGACGTTGAGCGCGCGCGCGCCCGCCGCAGCGTTCGTCGCGGGATCGTAGCTGCCCGCTGGACCGGTAAGCGAGTAGAGTGCCGCCGGGTGCGCCGGCATGGCGAGCTTCCGCGCGCGGATCTCGGCGAAGCGCACGGTATCCACCTGGTCGCCCTTCACCCCGGAGGCGCGGAGCGCGCGGCCGCGCGCCATGAACGGCTCGAGCGAACGGTGGTAGCAGGCGACGTGAAACCGCGTCGCCGCGGGATCGCTCGCGAGGCAGATGAAGGCGCCGCCACCGTTGCGGAGCGTCGTCAGCGACGGGCTCCCGCGCGGTAGCCGAGCACCCGCGCGTCGGCGCGGAACTCGGCCGGCAGGGGCAGCACGGCGGAGGCGATCTGCTGTGACTCCGTCAGCGGCGCGGCCGGCGGGCGCGGCCGGGGCCTGGGCGCGAAGCCCCAGCGGGAACGCAACGAGTGTGAGCGACAGGAGTAGACGCATCGGATGGCTGAGGAAAGAGTGCCGCATGGCCTGTATCGCTGGATGCCTGCATGGCTGTCCCTGCATGGCCTGCATGGCCTGTATCGCCTGCCCGCGCGGGCGTCCGCGATCGTCACGGCCGGCACGTGAGCGCCGACGGATTCGACAGGTCGACCGTCATTGTCTGTGTGCTCCCGTCGATCACGTAGGTGATGGTCACGCACCTCGTCCCGTCGAAGGCGGCCTGCATCGAATACGACGAGGCCGGCTCGGCGCCGAACTCCACCGTACCCGCCATCCGGATGGTGCCCGGACCGGGCCACTGTCGATCCTTCGAGGGCAGCGCGAGACTCTCGATCACGGACGTCGACGTCATTCGCACCGGGAGCTGCGCGCTGCTGCCCGGCTGCTCGGCCAGGGTACCCTGCATCGTCGCCGACGAGGTGCCGTCCAGCACGTGGCGCGTGCCAAGGAGGCCGCTCACCGTGCGGTCGTCGGCGACGTCGATCGCCTGCGTGAACGACGGCGCCGTGACCGTCCCGCTGAGGTGGCTGATCGTGCGGACCGACGCCGTGACACCGCGCCGGAACTCCGACTGCCGGCTGCCGCCGGCGTCGAAGAGGATGAACGAACGCTCGAACGTCATGCCGTCGCTCGACAGCGTCCGGCACACGAAACTCTGCGAGGCGGCCTGATAGCCGCATCCCGCCGAAGTCGGCCTCGAGGGAGCCGACATGAAGACGACCGGACCCGAAGGAACGAGCAGGGCGCCGAGCCCACTGAGGTCGGCGGGCGTCGCCTCGCCCAGCACGTCGTCGAGGCCGAGGAGGTCGCCGCCGCTCGGCCCGGTGGCGTCGGCACAGCCGTGCAGGAGGGCGGCGGCGACGAGCAGTGCCGCCGCACGCGGGACATGACGGATCGGATGCCACATCGAAGTCACCAGGGTCGGAGCGATGGAGTCGAGTATACCGCGCTCCCTCCCGGGCGAAAGAGGGCGGACCGGCGGGAGACGCGACCTGCCGCCCGCGTCATCGGCACGCGGGTGCCGCGGCGAGCGACTCCTCGCGCCGCATCGGCTGCACGTCGAGATACTGCACGCCGGCCGGCACCGTCGGGTGCGAGCGTGATCGTCACCCGCAGGTCGCCGTCGCGGCAGCGCATGCGCCAGCGTCCGCGCAGCGCGTTCTCCGCCACGATCGCGCCCTTCGCGACGGCAGTCGCCGCCCGCCTTCGCCACCAGCGCCTCGATCGCCGCGCGCCGCCGCGGCTTCGATTCGTCGAGGTACAGGTTCATCGCGGCGATGCTGTCGGCGAGCGCGTCGCTCCACTGTGCTACGAGCCGCGGCGACCTGCGTCGCTGCGCTCCACGAGGATGGGCGCCGGGGTCGGCTCGCGCTGCACGAGTCCACCGGTGCGCGCGAGCGGCTCGAGCGCCTGCGTCGTCGGCCCGCCCCAGCCGGTGTAGGTGAGGTTGCCGAGCGCCACGATGCCGACGCCGTACTCGGGCAGCCAGCGCATCACCGACCCGAACCCCGGCAGCCCGCCGCTGTGCGCCACGATCGTCGGGAAGAGGCAGGTCTGGCGCACGCCGAGCCCGTAGCCGTAGCCGCCCGCGCTGAGCGACAGGGTGCCGGTGGCCGAGTCGCGCACCGCCGTCGCGCCGTTGAACCGGACCACCTGCTGCATCTCGCGCACGGACGACCGCCGCACCGGCCCGCGCTCGGCGCCGTCGCGCGGGGGCCAGGCGTCGAGCATGAACGCCGACCCACCGCCCGAGGTCGGCGATGGACGTGAGCATGCCGCCCATCGAGCCGAAGGCGCCGTCGGGCAGCTGTGCCTCCTCGAGCCACTTGCCGTCCTGCCGGCGATAGCCGTGCGCGAGCCGGCTCGCCGGGACCTGCGCCGCCTGGAGCGTGGTGGAGGTCATGCCGAGCGGCAGGAGGACCTGCTCGCGCACGTAGCGGGCATACGGCATCCCCGACACGTTGGCGACGATGCGGCCGAGGATCGCGAAGCCGAAGTTCGAGTACTCGTAGCTCGTGCCGGGCGACGTCGAGAACGGGATGCCGCCGCGGATCATCGCGCTCATCTCGGCGTCGGTGGCGGCGAGCTGCTGGTCGCCCCACGGATTGTCCTCGGGGAATCCGGCGGAGTGCGAGAGCAGGTGGCGGATCGTGATCTTCGGCGCGTCGGTCGTCGGGTAGCGCAGCCGCGTCAGCTCGGGGACGTACCTCTCCGCCGGATCGTCGAGCGACAGCCGGCCCTCGTCGCGCAGCTTGCAGGATGGCGAGCGCGGTGAAGCTCTTCGTCATCGACGCGATGCGGAACACGGTGCCGGTGTCCACCGGCGCGCCGGTCGCGACGTCGCGCAGTCCCGCGACGCCGACGTGCACGACGCGCCCGTCGACGACGATGCCGTACGCGATGCCCGGCACCTTCGCGCGCTCGGCGAACTCGCGCATCGTCCGGTCGATCTCGGGCATGGCGCGACATCAGCTTCGCCACGCGCGCCGGGTCGGCGAACGTCTGCGCGCGAACCGGCGCAGCGAGCAGGACACAAAGCGCCAACGCGCCGAGACGACACTTCATTCCGGATTCCCCCATGAAGATCGTTCACGTCTCACGACTCACCACTCACGTCTCGAGGGTCTCACGCCTCAGCCTTCTTCCCCTCCATCGCTCCAGCTCCCGCAGCCGTGCCTCCAGCGCGGCGAGCGCATCGGAAGCGGGGCGCCGCACCGGTCGGTCGCAGGGGCCGCGACGGTTCCGCCCGGCGTCGGGATCGCGACCAGCGGCGTGCGCCTGGGGAGGGACGCGCTCGCAACGCCGTCGCCCGGCCGCGCGCCGCGCATGGAGAGCCGCAGGAACGCCCGTCCCACCGGCCCGAGCCAGACCCGGCTGAACAGCCGCTCGCCCGGCGTCATCCGGAAGGGGCTCTTCAGGACCAGGACGGCGCTTACCCCGAAGAGGACGAGTCCCGTGAACACGAGCACGATGCCGAGCGGCGGCGTCGAGTACTGCCGGGGACCGACGCGCACGCGAGTATGGTAGGCCACCACCACCATCAGCACCGACGTCACGAGCGCGAGCAATCCCCAGCGTACCGCGGCGCGCCGCCGCCGCCGCGTGCGCAGGTCGGCGCGCAACTCGGCACGGCGCGACGACCGCTCCTGCATCACGAGCGACAGTCCGCGCATCACCTCCTCGGGCGAGAATCCCGATTCGGCGAGTCGATGCGCCTCGCTCATCGTGGTGAGCGTGCGCGCGATGAGGACGCCGAGCAGGCCCATTACCGGGATGAGGATGTCGAGGTCGCTCATGTTGGCGCGCATCTGCATGCGCACCACGAGCCAGATGGCGAAGAGCAGCCCGGCCACGACCATCGAGAAGGTGCCGAGCTCTCCCGCGAGCAGCCGGACGGCGAGCGGGATCTCGGGCTCCGCGAGCTGCGCCGCGTCGATCTCCTCCACGAGCGCCTCGGCCGACTGGAACCGCTCGGCCGGATCCTTCCGCACGCACCGATCGATCGCGTCGGCCAGCGCGCGCGGCAGGTCGGGGCGCAGCTGCGCGACCGAGGCCAGCGCCTCGGTGATCTGGCGCGTGAGGATCTTCTGCGTGTTGTCGCCGGTGACGGCGGGCCGGCCCACGGCGGCGAACCAGGCGACGAGGCCGAGCGCGTAGAGATCGCTGCGTCCGTCCACGACGTCGCCCGTCGCCTGCTCGGGGCTCATGTATTCCGGGGTGCCGACCACCTCGCCCACGCGCGTGAGTCCGGCCGTCGTCGTGACGGCGTGGGTCATGGAGCGCGAGATGCCGAAGTCGAGCACGAGCGCGCGGCCGGTGGCGCGCTCGACCATGATGTTGTCGGGCTTGATGTCGCGATGCACGACGCCGCGTCCGTGCGCGTAGGCGAGCGCGTACGCGGCGTCCTGGATGACGCGCACGAGCTCGCGCACGGGGAGCGGCCCGGCGCGCGCGACGCGCTCGGTGAGCGTCTCCCCTTCCACGAGTCCCATGGCGTACGCGAGGTGGCCGTCGCCCTCCTCCACCGCGTACACCGGCACGATGTTGGGATGGGAGAAGCTCGCCGCCGTGCGCGTCTCCCGAAGAAACCGGTCGCGCAGCCCGGCCTGCGACGCGAACTCGGGCGGCAGCACCTTGAGCGCCACGGCGCGGTCGAGCTTGAGGTCGCGCGCGAGATACACGGCGCCCATCCCGCCGCGGCCCAGCTCGCGCTCGAGCCGGTAGCGGTCGCCGAGCGATCGGCGGAGGGACTCGAGGGCGGCGTCGAGGGGCGTCACGCCACGAATATGGGTGCCGCTGGCGGGGATGGCTACTCGTCTTGCCGGAAATCCGTTGGAAGGCCTGTCACGCGCGCGGGCATGCCTGAGTGGCCCGCCAGTCAACCCCGACGCGATCGGGATTCGGCGACGACGGTGCGCATCCCATCGAGCGTCGTGACGAAGCGCGACCGCCATCCGGACGCCTGCTCGAGCTTGCGACTCGACACGCGCTGCGACCGCGACAGCGTTTCGCCTGGCGCGCCGGCGATGCGGCCCAGCCATGCCGGCATGAACCGTGGCGGGCGAACGCCGAGCAGCGTCGCGAGTCCGCCGGCCAGCTCGCGCCGGCGCATCGGCTGGCGCTCCACGACGTTGTAGGTGCCGGCCGGCACGCCGAGCGAGGCGCACGACGGCCGACGCGGCATCCTCGTGCGAGATGAAGGCGAGGTAGCCCTCCGGCGCGCCGAAGAAGGGCGACCAGCCGGGGCGCACGGTGTCGATCATCTGCTGTCGTGAAGGGATCGCCAGGACCGTAGAAGAGACCGAAGCGCAGCACGACGCCCGTCCTCCCCGCGCGCGTGAACCGCGCCGCGCTCTCCTCGGCGGCGAGCACGGAGCGGTTGTAGCGCGCGCTCCGGATGGCAGAAGACTCGTCGATCCAGCGCTCGCCCGCGTCGGCATAGATCGGCGCGAACGACTCCTGGACGAACCGCTGCACCGTGCCGCCGGTGAGTGCCGCGTCCACGAGAGTGGCGGAGACCTGGCGCCGCACCCGATCCATGTCGCGCCACGCCCAGGGCAGCAGCGCGCGCCACGGCGGGCTGGGCACCGCCGTGGCTGCAGTAGGAGCGGGAGAAGGCCTGGCGGGAGGCCGGGACGTCGCGGCCCATCACGGTCGTCGGGAACCCGGTGCTGCACAAGGAGTGCAGGGACGTCACCGACTTCGGCGAGGAGCTGCAGCAGCTGGTCGCGGACATGTTCGCCAGCCAGCGCACCGCCGAGGGCGTGGGCCTGGCCGCCAACCAGATCGGCGTCGACCTGAAGGTCTTCGTCTACGACTGCATGGACGACGAGGGCGAGCGGCACGTCGGCGTCGTCTGCAACCCCGAGGTGCGTCGACCTGCCCGCCGACCGGCGCCGCCTGGACGACAGCAACGAGGGCTGTCTGTCGGTGCCCACCGCGTACGCGCCGCTCGCCCGCCCGGACTACGCCGAGGTGACCGGGCAGGACGAGAAGGGCAACCCGATCAAGGTTCGCGGCACCGGCTACTTCGCCCGGTGTTTGCAGCACGAGACCGACCACCTGTACGGCTACCTCTACATCGACCGGCTGTCCAAGCGCGAGCGCAAGGACGCGCTGCGGCAGATGGCCGAGAACGAGCCCCGCTACCCCGTGGTCGCCGAACGACTGAGGTCGCACGACCCTCACGCGCCGACCACAACTCCCTTACGCACGGCGCCTGTTCAGGTGCACCTCCCTGACCAGGCGCCGTTCGTCGTGTCCGTCGCACGTTCGATCGGATGTGTGCTCGCGTAGTGATCCAGAATCAGTCACGCAAGGGGAGATTCTCGGCACTGTGGGGTAGTGAATGGAGCAAATCCGTTCCCAGAACGGTCAGTTGTGGTGCTGAATGGGAAGTGCGGGGATACGCAACGGCGCACGCCCGGCACAGCGGGAGGGGCGTGCGCAACTGGCGGCTGAGAGGGGTTTGTTCGTGCCTGCTTTCCCACACAGCACCACATCGACACCGACGGCGATCGCGGTTCCACCGTCGCTCTCTCTCCCGGTGATCGAGGCAGCGTTTCCCCGGCAACTGCATCCGTATTGGCCCAGGCTCCAGGAGAAGACCCGTACCTGGCTGCTGGAAAAACGGCTCATGCCGGCGGACAAGGTGGAGGAATATGCCGACGGACTTTGCTACACCGACCTCATGGCGGGGTACTACCTCGGCGCCCCCGACGAGGTCCTCCAGGCGATAGCGGACTACAGCGCGTGGTTCTTCGTCTGGGACGACCGCCACGACCGCGACATCGTGCACGGCCGGCCGGCCGCCTGGCGGCGGCTCAGGTTCCGCCTGCACGAGGCTCTCGACTCCCCCGAGCACCACCTGCACCACGAGGACCCCCTGGTCGCGGGCGTTCGCGGACAGCATGGTGCGGCTGTACTCGTTCCTGCCGCGGCACCTGGAACGCCCGGTTCGCCCGGCACTTCCACGCGGTGATCGAGGCGTACGACCGGGAGTTCCGCAACCGCACCGAAGGGATCGTCCCCACGGTCGAGGAATACCTCGCAGCTGCGCCGGCTCACCTTCGCGCACTGGATCTGGACCGATCTGCTGGAGCCGAGCGCGGGCTGTGAACTCCCGGACTGCGTGCGGAAACACCCGGCATATCGGCGGGCGGCGCTGCTGAGCCAGGAATTCGCCGCCTGGTACAACGACCTCTGCTCGCTCCCCAAGGAAATCGCGGGCGACGAGGTGCACAATCTCGGAATCAGCCTCATCAAACACGAGGGGCTGACCCTCGAAGAAGCGGTCGCCGAAGTGAGGCGGCGCGTCGAGGAATGCATCGCCGAATTCCTCGTCGCCGAACAGGACGCCTTACGTCTCGCCGACAGCCTCGCCGACGGCACCGTGCGGGGAAAGGAACTCGAGTGCCGCCGTGCAGTGCCTGCGTCGGCAATATGCGGAACTGGTTCGCGACCGTCTACTGGTTCCACCACGAGTCCGGCCGCTACATGGTCGACAGCTGGGACGACCGGTCCACGCCCCCGTACGTCAACAACGAAGCGGCAGGTGAGAAATGACCGTCGAGTCGGTGAAGCCCGAACCGCAGATATATGCGGAGTCGGAGCTGCGTGAGCCGCCCCTCGCCGGCGGCGCGGGTCCCGGTCCTCGGCCACGGCCTGAAGCTGGTGCGCGACCCGCTCGCCTTCATGTCCGGGCTGCGCGACCACGGCGACGTCGTACGGCTCAGGCTCGGCCCCAAGACGGTGTACGCCGCCCACCACGCCGGAGCTCACCGGAGCCCTGGCGCTGAACCCCGACTTCAACATCGACGGCCCGCTGTGGGAGTCCCTGGAGGGACTGCTCGGCAAGGAGGGCGTGGCGACCGCCAACGGGCCCCCGCCACCGGCGCCAACGGCGCACCATCCAGCCCGCGTTCCGGCTCGACGCGATCCCCGCGTACGGGCCGATCATGGAGGAGGAGGCGCATGCGCTGACCGAGCGCTGGCGGTCCGGCGAGACGATCGACTGCACCTCCGAGTCCTTCCGCGTCGCCGTGCGCATCGCGGCCCGCTGTCTGCTGCGCGGCGACTACATGGACGAGCGCGCCGAGCGGCTGTGCGTCGCCCTCGCCACCGTCTTCCGCGGGCATGTACCGGCGGATGGTGGTACCCGCTCGGGCCGCTGTACAGGCTGCCGCTGCCGGCCAACCGCAAATTCAACCGGGCGCTGGCCGATTTGCATCTCCTCGTCGACGAGATCGTCGCCGAGCGCCGGGCATCTGGTCAAAAGCCGGACGATTTGCTGACGGCATTGCTGGAGGCGAAGGACGAGAATGGCGACCCCATCGGGGAACAGGAGATCCACGACCAGGTCGTCGCGATAGTCACCCCCGGCAGCGAAACCGTCGCGTCCACGATCATGTGGCTGCTCCAGGTCCTCGCGGAACACCCGGAACACGCCGACAAGGTGCGCGACGAAGTCGAATCGGTCACCGGCGGCCGACCGGTCGCATTCGAGGACGTCCGCAAGCTCAGGCACACCAACAATGTCGTCGTCGAGGCCATGCGTTTGCGGCCCGCCGTATGGATATTGACGCGGCGGGCGGTGGCCGACACCGAACTCGGTGGCTATCGCATTCCGGCCGGGGCCGACATCGTCTACAGCCCGTACGCGATCCAGCGCGATCCGAAGTCGTACACCGGACAACCTGGAGTTCGACCCCGACCGCTGGCTTCCGGAACGGGTCAAGGACGTGCCGAAACACGCCATGAGTCCGTTCAGCACGGGCAATCGCAAGTGCCCCAGCGACCACTTCTCGATGGCCCAGCTGACCCTGATCACGGCGGCGGTGGCGACGCAGGTACCGCTTCGAGCAGGTGGCCGGGTCCGACGACGCGACCCGCGTGGGCATCACGCTGCGCCCGCAGAGGCTGCTGCTGAAGCCGGTGCCGAGGTGAGCGGTCAGGCCGCTTCCGGTCCCCTGAACGTGCGGCGGTAGGCGTTCGGGGTGGTGCCCGATCGCCCGGACGAACTGGTGGCGCAGCGCGGCCGCGTTGCCGAACCCCGTTCGGCCGGCGATCGCGTCCACCGTCTCGTCCGTCGCCTCCAGCAACCGCTGGGCCAGCAGCACGCGTTGGCGCAGGATCCAGCGGTAGGGAGTGGTCCCCGTCTCCTGCTGGAAGCGGCGGGCGAAGGTGCGCGGTGACATGTGCGCGCGCTCGGCGAGCTGCTCGACGGTGACCTCCTCGTCGAGGTGCCGCTCCATCCACACCAGCACCTCGCCGACCGTGTCGCACTGCGAGCGGGGCAGCGGGCGCTCGATGTACTGCGCCTGCCCGCCGTCCCGGTGCGGCGGCACCACCATGCGCCGGGCGATCTTGTTGGCGACCTCCGGGCCCTGCTCCTTGCGCACGATGTGCAGACAGGCGTCGATGCCGGCGGCGGTGCCCGCGGAGGTGATCACCGGGTCCTCGTCGACGTACAGGACGTCCGGCTCGACGGTCGGCCGCGGGTACGCCAGCGCCAGCTGCGTCCGCGTGCGTGCCAGTGCACGGCGCAGCGCCGGCCGTCCAGCAGCCCGGCCGCGGCGAGCACGAAGACGCCGGAGCAGACGCTGAGCACCCGGGCCCCGCGGTCGACCGCCGCGCCGCAGGGCGTCGAGCAGCTCGGGCGGAAACTCCCGGGTCCCGTAGCAGCGCGCCGGCCGGTACGGCGATCAGGTCGGCCTCCTCCAGCCGCTCCAGGCCGTGCTCGACGTGCATGGAGAAGCCCGCGCTGCGTGGTCAGCGCCGGGCCCTCGGCCGAGGCGACCGCGAAGTCGTACACGGGCAGTCCGTCGTCGCTGCGGTCGAGTGCCGAACACCTCGCAGACGACGCCGAGTTCGAAGGGATTCACGCCGTCCAGCACGACGGCGGCAACGTTCTTCAGCATGCTCGCCAGTGTGCCTCGACATTGGCAGTAAATCGAGGGTCTACGGCAGTCCTGCCACTGTTTGTAAGGAGTGAACGGGGCGACAGTGGTGTCTATGGATACGGCACACATCGAAGGACTGATCGGAATGCTGACCGTTCTCGCCATCCTCGTCGTCCTGGTCCTCCCGTCGGTGATCGGCATCGCGCACGACCGTCGTATCGACCGTCAGATCCGCGAGGCCGACCGCGCCCGCCGGGAGGCCGCGGGCCACGGGACCACGGAGCGCCCCGCGCCGAGGCGGCACTACCTCACCACGACGGTGACCCACCACTCCTGAATCCCCAGGCACGAGACCCGGCCCGTCCGGGCGGCGCACAGCGGCCGCGTGGACGTGAGCCGGGTCTTTCCCGTCGACACCGCCTTGAAGGCGGCGCTCGCGTCGCCGCGCTGCAGGACGATCCCGCTGTTGGCGGGTTCAGCCGGAGCCGTCGGCGGACAGGGGCTTCCAGGGCCGCTCGGCGGTTCCGTCCAAGGTGATGCGGACGGTGTCGCCCACCGCCAGGCACACACTCCGGCCGCTGTCCGTGGCGCCGAGCGTCGAGACCTGCGTGCAGCCCGTGGGGCTCGTCGTCGGGCTCGGCGGCCGGGTCCTCGTGGAGGTGGGGGAGGACGACACGTCGGTGCTGTCGCCGCCCTTGCCGCTGTCGCTCTGGCTGCCGCAGCCGGCGAGGACAAGGGTGAGTGCCGCGATGGCGAGGGTCGTGCGGCGGATCGTTCGACGCATGGGGGGCCTCCTCTCCCTTCTGACGTGTCACCCGCTCTCCGGATCCCGAAGCCGGGCCCCGGCCGCGAAGACGGCGACCGGGCCCCGGGGTCGTGCGGGACGGTGCGGGGTCGAGCGGGATCAGCCGGTCGTCACGGCGGTGTCGTCGACGACGAAGCTGGTCTGGAGCGAGGAGTCCTCGACACCGCTGAACTTCAGGGTGACGGTAGGAGCCGGCGTACGAGGACAGGTCGAAGGACTTCTGGGCGTACCCGGAGGCCTTGTTGAGGTTGGAGTAGGTGGCCAGGGTGGTACGAGCCGGCGGTGACCGTCAGCTTGTCGTAGGCCGTGCTGCTGGAGGTCTCCGCGGTGTCGACGTGCAGGTAGAAGGTGAAGGTCGGCCTTGCAGCCGGTCGGGATCGTCACCGACTGGGACAGCGTGTCGGTGTGGGTGGAGCCGTAGCCGTCGAGCCAGGCGTAGTACGAACCGGCGTGCGCCGACTCGCCGCTGTCGTTGGTGATGACGCCCGCTGGAGGCGGTCCAGGTGGTGTTGCCCGGACTCGAAGCCCGGCGTTGCCGAGGAGCTGGGCCGAGGTGCAGCTGCCGCCGCCGGAGGTGCTGACCGTCCAGGTGAAGGAGGCCGAGCCGGAGGCGCCGGTGGAGTCGGTCGCGGTGACGGTGACGCTGGTACGTGCCGGCGGTGGACGGCGGTGCCGGAGATCAGGCCGGTCGAGCTGCTGATCGACAGGCCGGTCGGCAGCCCGTCGCGCTGTAGGTGAGGGTCGCGCCCGCGCTAAGTCGCTCGCGCGAGATCTGCAGGCTGCGCCGAGCAGCCGGTCGCGGTGGACTGGCTGCCCGGGTTGGTGACGGTCACCGTGTTGCCGCGTGCTGGTGCCGGAAGTGAAGGCGGTGGTGCCGTTCGGGGTGCCCCAGCCGGTCGGGCCGTCGTAGCCGGTGCTCGCGGTGCAGAAGTAACGCGTGGAAGCAGGAGCCGTTGTTGCCGCTGGTGACGTCGTACAGGTTGCTGGTGTGGGAGTAGGGGTACTTCGCCGGGTAGTCGCTGGAGCCCGGGGTGCCGGCGAGCGCGTAGACGCCGGCGATGATCGGGGACGAGGCGCTGGTGCCGCCGTAGACGGCCCAGCCGAGAGCCGCCGTAGGTGTCGTACACGGCCACGCCGGTGGCGGGGTCGGCGACGGCGGAGACGTCGGCGACTCCATGCGCTTGGTGCAGCCGGTGTCGGTCTGCCAGCTCGGCTTCGCGTCGTAGGCCGAGCAGCCGGAGCCGGTGCCCTCGCTGCTGCTGGTCTTCCACACGGACTCGGTCCAGCCGCGGGAGCTGGAGGACGTGCGACAGCGCGGTGCCGCCGACGGCGGTCACGTACTGGGAAGTCGCCGGGTACTCGGCGCCGTAGGCCTCGTCACCGGAGCAGACGGTGATCGCGACGCCCGGGTGCTTGAAGTACGAGGTGTCCTCGCTAGGTCTGGGAGGAGGCCTCGTCGCCGCCCCAGCTGTTGGAGACGAACTTGGCGCCGAGCGGCCACGGCCTCGTTCTCGGCGGTGCCGAGGTCGGAGTCGGTGGCGGAAGTGGCCTCCACGAGGATGATGTTGCAGTTCGGGCAGACGGCGCATGACCATGTCGATGTCGAGCGCTCTCCTCGCCGGCCCAGCCGGTGTCGTTCGTCGGCAGCGAGGATGGTCGAGCCGGTCTGGCTGACCTGCTTGAAGCAGCCGTTGGCCACTGGTGCAGGCGGACAGGCCGAACGTTCGAGCGGTAAGTGGCCAGGTCGGAGGCGGCGTTGGGGTCGTTGTACGCGTCGACCACGGCGACCGTCAGGCCGGAGCCGCCGGTCGAGGGAAGCGTTGTACGCGCTGTGCAGGTTGGCCGGGCTGAGCCCGGAGACCGCGGCCGCGGCGTCCGCGTGCACGGCGGAGGCCAGCTGCTGCTTGATGTCGGTGCGGCGCTGGGCGAAGCAGGACGCGTGACCGGGGGCCGCGGTGGCGCACAGGTGCTGCGGTCGGCACCTTCTGCCCGGCCTTGCCGGTCGAGTGGAACGTCTGGGCCGGCGGGGGAGGTGAGGGCCTTGGAGTTCTGGGTGACCTTGCGAGACCTGGAGTGGACTGGACGGCTGCCTGGGGCGGGCTGCGCGTCGGCGGGGGAGGCCGCGACGAGCCCGAAGACGCTGAGGGTGAGGGCGGGTATGGCGGCGGTCAGGAGTCTTCGCAGACTCCGTCGAAGACGAAGCGTATGACGTCGTAGTCCTTGATACAGCTGTCCGGCGGCCTGCCCGTGGCGACGTTCCAGACGGTCTGGAACAGGCACCCCGCCGTCAGGTACCACCCGGGCAGATCGAGCGACGCGGTCCGCGACAGGACTTTGGTCAGTACGTCGTTGCGGGAGAGCACCGTGCGCAGGGACTCGAGTTGCTGGTCGAGAGGGAGACGGCTGATCACCCTCTCGATTTACCACAGCCGGGCGTCGTCAGAAGTCCTCGTCCAGGTCGACCGTGCCCTCCACCGCCACCTGGTACGCCGACGGCGCGGCGCTCGAAGAAGTTGGTCAGCTCCTGGACTCCCTGCAACTCCATGAAGGAGAAGGGGTTCTCGGAGCCGTAGACCGGGGCGAAGCCGAGGCGGGTGAGGCGCTGGTCGGCGACGCACTCCAGGTACTGGCGCATCGAGTCGGTGTTCATGCCCGGGCAGGCCGTCGCCGCACAGGTCGCGCGCGAACTGGAGCTCCGCCTCGACGGCCTCGCGCAGCATGTCCGTCACCTGCTGCTGGAGCTGGTCGTCGAAGAGGTCCGGCTCCTCCTTGCGGACGGTGTCGACCACGTCGAAGGCGAAGCTCATGTGCATCGTCTCGTCCCGGAACACCCAGTTGGTGCCGGTCGCCAGGCCGTGCAGCAGGCCCCGGCTGCGGAACCAGTACACGTAGGCGAAGGCGCCGTAGAAGAACAGGCCCTCGATGCACGCGGCGAAGCAGATCAGGTTGAGGAGGAAGCGGCGGCGGTCGGACCTGGGTCTCCAGGCGGTCCAGCTTGTCGACCGAGTCCATCCACTTGAAGCAGAAGCTCGGCCTTCTCGCGGATGGAGGGGATGTTCTCCACCGCCTCGAAGGCCGCCGTGCGGTCCTCCGGGTCGGGAAGGTAGGTGTCCAGCAGCGTCAGGTAGAACTGGACGTGGACGGCCTCCTCGAAGAGCTGGCGCGACAGGTACAGGCGCGCCTCGGGGGAGTTGATGTGCTTGTAGAGGGTCAGCACGAGGTTGTTCGCGACGATCGAGTCGCCCGTCGCGAAGAACGCCACCAGGCGGCCGATCAGGTGCTGCTCGGCGGGCGTGAGCTTCGCGAGGTCGGTCGACGTCCGAGTGGAGGTCGACCTCCTCCACGGTCCAGGTGTTCTTGATGGCGTCCCGGTAGCGCTCGTAGAAGTCCGGGTAGCGCATGGGGCGCAGGGTCAGCTCGAAGCCCGGGTCGAGCAGGTTCTTACGGGTGGGGCTGGTCATTACTGGCAGGCCTCGCAGGACTCGGGGTTCTCAAGGGAGCAGGCGACCGCATCCGGGTCGGCCGGCTGCTGTACGGGGACGGTGGTGGCCCGGGCCGCGCGGGCGATCCGCGTCGCCGGGCGGGAGCGCAGGTAGTACGTCGTCTTCAGGCCCTGCTTCCAGGCGTACGCGTACATCGAGGAGAGCTTGCCGATGGTCGGCGTCTCCAGGAACAGGTTCAGGGACTGGGACTGGTCCAGGTACGGGGTGCGGGCCGCGGCCATGTCGATCAGGCCGCGCTGCGGGATCTCCCACGCCGTGCGGTACAGCGCCCGTACCTCGTCCGGGATCCAGGCGAAGTCCTGCACCGAGCCGTTGGCCTCGCGCAGGGCCTCGCGGGTGCGGGCGTCCCAGACGCCGAGCTCCTTCAGCTCGTTCACCAGGTACGAGTTGACCTGGAGGAACTCGCCGGACAGCGTCTCGCGCTTGAAGAGGTTGGAGACCTGCGGCTCGATGCACTCGTACACGCCCGCGATCGAGGCGATGGTGGCGGTGGGGGCGATCGCGAGGAGGAGGGAGTTGCGCATGCCGACCGTCGCGATGCGCTCGCGCAGGGCGGCCCAGCGCTCCGGCCAGGCGTGCTCCGTGTCGTAGTGGTCGGGGTGCAGGACGCCCCTGGCCGTACGGGTCTTCTCCCAGGCCGGCAGCGGGCCGTTGCGCTCGGCGAGGTCGGCGGAGGCCTCGTACGCGGCGAGCATGATGCGCTCGGCGATGCGGGTGGAGAGCCGGCCTGGGCCTCGGGGGAGTCGAAGGGCAGGCGCAGCTTGAAGAAGACGTCCTGGAGGCCCATCGCGCCGAGGCCGACGGGGCGCCAGCGCGCGTTGGAGCGGCCCGCCTGCTCGGTCGGGTAGAAGTTGATGTCGACGACGCGGTCGAGGAAGGTGACGGCCGTGCGGACGGTCTCGTCCAGCCGCTCCCAGTCGATGTCCTGACCGCGCCACGAACGCGCCCAGGTTCACCGAACCCAGGTTGCAGACCGCCGTCTCGCCGTCGTCGGTGACCTCCAGGATCTCCGTGCACAGGTTGGAGGAGTGGACGACGTGGCCCGGCTCGGCCGTCTGGTTGGCGGTGCGGTTGGCGGCGTCCTTGAAGGTCATCCAGCCGTTGCCGGTCTGCGCGAGGGTGCGCATCATGCGGCCGTAGAGGTCGCGGGCCGGGATGGTCCTGCGGGCGAGGCCCGCCGCCTCCGCCCTGCGGTACGCGGCGTCGAACTCCTCGCCCCACAGGTCGACCAGCTCGGGCACGTCGGCGGGGGAGAACAGGCTCCACGGCTCGTCGGCGTTCACCCGGCGCATGAACTCGTCGGGGATCCAGTGCGCGAGGTTCAGGTTGTGCGTACGGCGGGCGTCCTCACCGGTGTTGTCGCGCAGCTCCAGGAACTCCTCGATGTCGGAGTGCCAGGTCTCCAGGTAGACGGCGGCCGCGCCCTTGCGCCGGCCGCCCTGGTTCACGGCGGCGACCGAGGCGTCGAGGGTCTTCAGGAACGGGACGATGCCGTTGGAGTGCCCGTTGGTGCCGCGGATCAGCGAACCGCGGCTGCGGACGCGGGAGTAGGCGAGGCCGATGCCGCCGGCGTGCTTGGAGAGGCGGGCGACCTGGTGGTAGCGGTCGTAGATGGAGTCCAGCTCGTCGAGCGGGGAGTCGAGGAGGTAGCAGGACGACATCTGGGGGTGCCGGGTGCCGGAGTTGAAGAGCGTGGGGGAGGAGGGCAGGTAGTCGAGGCGGCTCATCAGGCCGTAGAGCGCGGCGACTTCGTCCAGCGCGGGCGCCCGTTTCCGAAGCGGGCGCGGTGTCCTCGGCGAGACCGGCGGCGACGCGCAGCATGAAGTGCTGGGGCGTCTCGATCACCCGGCGGGTGATCGGGTGCCGGAGCAGGTAGCGGCTGTGGAGGGTGCGCAGGCCGAAGTAGCCGAAGCGGTCGTCCGCCTCGGGGGTCGACGAGTGCGTCGAGGCGCGTCGGCGTGGACGCGGACGAACTCCGCGGTGCGGTCGGCGATGAGCCCTTCCCGGTGGCCCACGGCGACCGACTCGGTGAAGGAGGTGACGCCCTGTGAGGCGGCCTCCGCGGCGATGCTGATGGTGAGCAGACGCGCGGCCAGCCGCGAGTACACGGGGTCCTCGGAGATGAGGCCGGCGGCCGCCTCCGTGGCCAGCTCGCGCAGCTCCGTCTCGTCCGCCTGCGCCGAGCGGCCGCGCAGCGCGGCGGCGGCGACCCGGCCGGGGTCGGCGTCGGGGAGGTCGGCGGTCAGCTCGGTCAGGGTCCGCAGCAGTGCGGTTCCCGGGCCGTCCGTTGTCGGCCGCTGTCGCGGACGGTGTCGCTGAAGCCGGTTCGGCTGGCGCGATGGTCACGTGGGGCTCTCCCTCGCTCGGCACGGGGCCTTGCGGAGGGCAGGGGGCATCACGAGCGCGCACGGCGTCGCGTCCACCGGCCCATTCCACGAGGCCCGGACGTCTGAGCACCCGGGCCGGTTCGGCCGGGCGCACTGTCGGCAGGTCCTCGGACTGACGCCCATACGTGTGCGAACACGCATGAGTACACCGTTGCGGGACAGTTCCGGATTCGCACCGGATTCCCCTGCGACGACAGCGAGCATGAGCATACATCTTGTGCCGGGCAGGAAAAGCAGCCCCATATGTTGTGTCGTGGCGACTTCGGAGCGTGTCAGAGCGTCAACTCATAGGTGAGCAGTGGTGAGGTCGGGGTCGTCCGGAAGCGGGATTCCAGTCCCGCGCCGGGGCGCGGACGAAGCCGAGGCGCCCGTAGATGCGGTGGGCGGTGTGCATCAGCCGCTGGGTCGACAGGACGATGCCGCGTGCAGCCGTCCGCGGCCCGCGCCCGTCGATGCAGGCCCGGACGAGGGCCTCGCCGAGTTGCCGCGTCCCCGCGTCGCCCGCTGCGCGCCCGGCCGAGCATGCGTGATCTCGCGCCTCCCCGTCGGCCGCGGCCACGTCTGCCAGTGGGCCCGCCGGTCTGGCGACGTGAGGCTGACTCAGCCGAGCAGCTGGTCCGGCGTCCGCCGAGGGGCCGACCAGTGACGTCGGCCGAGTGCCGCCGGCGCTTGGCCAGCGGTTCCGCAGTTCGCCGAAGGGATCGGTCGCTCCTCGCCGAACGTCCAGTAGGCCGTCCTGCCGAGGTAGGCCTGGGCGGTGATCTCGCCGAGCAGTCTCGTACTCCGCCGGGGTCCCGCCTGCCGGAGTGCACGATGTCCATGGGGCTCGAGTGTGGCGGACGGGTCACGACAGCGGGCCGCCGGATTTCTCCGACGGCCCGTCGCGGTCCGCCGCAGTTCCTACCGGTAGACCCCAGTGGTCCCGGCTGGACGTTCTCCAGGCCAGTCCCTCGTGGATGCGGCCCCTAGTGGGACGTCCCCGCGGTCGCCGGCGGCAGCTCCACCTGGACGCCCGCGTCGCCCGCGTCCGCCGTGTAGTCCTCCGGCCTGGTCTCGTCGATGCCCTCCGGGGCCTTCACGGCCTTGAGGACGAAGGTCAGGACCACCGTCACCACCACGTTCAGGACGAACGCCGTCAGGCCGATGTAGCCGATCTCCCCGATGCCGGGGATCTCCTTGGCCGAGCCGCCGAAGTGCTTCTGCGTCGGCGAGGCGACGCCGTACGCGGCGAGGGTGCCGTAGACCATGCCGACCGCCCAGCCCGCGAGCAGGGCCCAGCGGTGGAACCAGCGGGTGAACAGGCCGCCGACCAGGGCCGGGAAGGTCTGCAGGATCCAGATGCCGCCCAGGAGCTGGAAGTTGATCGCGACCGTCTTGTCCATGGTGAGGACGAAGACGAGCGCGCCCACCTTCACCAGCAGCGAGACCAGCTTGGAGACCTTGGTCTCCTGCGCCGGCGTCGCGTCCGGCCTGATGAAGTCCTTGTAGATGTTGCGGGTGAAGAGGTTCGCGGCCGCGATCGACATGATGGCCGCCGGGACGAGGGCACCGATGCCGATCGCCGCGAAGGCCACGCCCGCGAACCAGTCCGGGAACATGTTCTCGAACAGCTGCGGGATCGCCAACTGCCCGTTGGTGACCTTGACTCCGGCCGCGATCGCCATGAAGCCCAGCAGGGCGAGGAGGCCCAGCATCAGGGAGTACAGCGGCAGGATCGTGGTGTTGCGGCGGATCACGTTGCGGCTCTTCGAGGACAGCGTCGCCGTGATCGAGTGCGGGTACATGAAGAGCGCGAGCGCGGAGCCCAACGCCAGTGTGGCGTACGTCCATTGGCCCGGTCTCGGCCGGCGCCAGCGCACCGCGCGGCTTGCCCGTCGCCGGGTTGGTCTGGGCGAACGCGTCGCCCGCCTTGGCGAAGATGTCGTCGAAGCCGCCCAGCTTGATCGGGATGTAGATGATCGCCACCGCGATGACGATGTAGATCAGCGCGTCCTTCACGAACGCGATCAGCGCGGGGGCCCGCAGACCCGAGGAGTAGGTGTAGGCGGCCAGCACGCCGAACGCGATCAGCAGCGGCAGGTCCTTCACGAACCAGTTGGTGTTCTCACCGCCGCCCACGCCCATCACGTCCAGCACGGCCTGGATGCCGACCAGTTGGAGCGCGATGTACGGCATGGTGGCCAGGATGCCGGTGACGGCGACCGCCAGCGACAGGCCCTTCGAGCCGAAGCGGCCGCGCACGAAGTCCGAGGTCGTCACGTATCCGTGCCGGTGCGAGACCGACCACAGGCGGGGCAGGAACGTGAAGATCAGCGGGTAGACGAGGATGGTGTACGGCACCGCGAAGAAGCCGGCCGCGCCCGCCGCGTAGATCGCCGCCGGGACCGCCACGAAGGTGTAGGCGGTGTACAGGTCGCCGCCGAGCAGGAACCAGGTGACCCAGGTGCCGAACGACCGTCCGCCCAGGCCCCATTCGTCCAGGCTGCTCGTTCTCGGCCTTGCGCCAGCGGGCGGCCAGGAAGCCCATGGCCGTGACGGCCAGGAAGAAGAAGATGAAGACGCCGAGTGCGACGCCGTTCACGCCGTCGTTCATTCCGGCGCACCGCCCTTCTGCGAGGCGCGGGCGCGCTGGTCACGCTGCCACAGCTTGTACGCGGTCATCGTCAGCGCGGTGGAGATGAGCACCCACAGCATCTGGTACCAGTAGAAGAACGGGATGCCGATGAACGCCGGGTCCGTCTTGGCGTAGGAGCCGACCCACAGCATCGCCACGAACGGTGCGATCAGGCAGAGGGCGATGACCACACGGACCGGTGTCACCACCGGTGGTCTCACTTCGGGCACTTCGGACATGTTGCGGCTCCGTCCCCTCACGATCACCTGTGATCACCTGTGTAATGCGCAGGCAATCTAGGTCACCGTGTCGCGAGAACGGAAGACCTCGTCCGCATATCGGTACGTCGATTCGGTGAAGGCCCGGCATCGGCGTCGACGGTGGTGTGCCGGCAGCAGCGGAAGCCCTGTCGCGGGTCGCACTGTCGGCACCTCCGCTCGCCCGACTTCGGGGTGCTCAGTCGACAGGTCGCTTCAGGCGCGCCACGAACTTGTAGCGGTCCCCCCGGTACACCGACCGCACCCACTCCACCGGCTGGCCCTCCCGGTCCAGCGAGTGCCGGGAGAGCATCAGCATCGGCAGGCCCACGTCGGTGCCGAGCAGGCCCGCCTCGCGCGGGGTGGCCAGCGAGGTCTCGATGGTCTCCTCGGCCTCGGCGAGATGGACGTCGTAGACCTCGGCGAGTGCGGTGTAGAGGGACGTGTACTTGACCAGGGACGCGCCGCAGGGCCGGGAAGCGCTTGGCGCTCAGGTGGGTGGTCTCGATGGCCATCGGTTCGGCGTTGGCCATCCGGAGGCGTTCGATCCGCAGCACCCGGCCGCCGGCCGCGATGTCGAGAAGCTCGGCGAGACGGTCGTCGGCGGTGATGTAGCCGATGTCCAGCAGCTGCGAGGTGGGCTCCAGGCCCTGGGCGCGCATGTCCTCGGTGTACGAGGTGAGTTGGAGGGCCTGCGAGACCTTCGGCTTGGCGACGAAGGTGCCCTTGCCCTGGATCCGCTCCAGGCGGCCCTCGACCACCAGCTCCTGGAGGGCCTGGCGCACCGTGGTGCGGGAGGTGTCGAACTCGGCGGCCAGCGTGCGCTCGGGCGGTACCGGCGTGCCGGGCGACTGCGTCTCCGTCATGTCGAGCAGGTGCTTCTTCAGGCGGTAGTACTTGGGTACGCGGCGGTACGGACGCTCGCCCCGCCCTCGTTCTCCGCACTGCTGACATCGGTGGTCATGCTCTGCCTTCCCGGCTCCGGATGCGGCTCACATCGTGATCCCTTCTATATACCGTCGCCACCTCTTTTGGTCTAGTCCACAAGGCCAAGTGGTCTAGCGGAAGAGAGTACTCCGGCCTCGCAGTTTTCGCTGGCTTCTTACTTAAAGGTTCCTGCATATGTAGGTCGCATAACAGCTGGTCAGGGCCTTTTCCGTCGCTCTTGACAGGCGTTTTGGTCTGGTCCAAGCTCCCGGTACTGGTCTACACCATTGGTCCAGGTCCCGGCCCATGGGCAGGGGGGTGTGGCATCCCTGAGGAGGGTGGCGTGAAGCGCAAGCTGACAGTCGCGATCGGTATCGCGGGCATGATGGTCTCCATCGCCGCGTGCGGCGGCAATGACGACAACGGCTCTTCCAACAGCGGCGCGGACGCCAAGGAACTGACCGTCTGGCTCACCGTCGACGCCCAGAACAACTGGCCCGACCTGGTGAAGGCCGCCGACGCCGCGGTGAAGAAGGCGCACCCGGGCATCAAGATCAAGCACGAGTACTACGGCTGGCCGGACAAGAACACCAAGCTCGACGCGGTCCTCGCCACCGACAAGGCGCCGGACGTGGTCGAGATGGGCAACACCGAGATGCTCGGCTACATGGTCAAGGGAGCCTTCGCACCCGTGGACCCGCGAAGTTCACCAACTCCTCCGCCTGGCTGGACGGCCTCAAGGCCTCGGTGACCTACGACGGCAAGACCTATGGCGTCCCGTACTACGCCGGCGGCCGTGTCGCCAACTGGCGCAAGGACGTGGTCGCCTCGGTCGGCGTCAAGACCCCACCGAAGACGTACACCGAGCTCACCGCCGACCTGGACAAGATCCAGAAGAAGGAAGGCGACAAGTTCTCCGCCTGGTACCAGCCCACCCGTGACTGGTACGCGGCCATGTCCTTCGTCTACGACGCCGGCGGCGCCATCGCCAAGGAGTCCGGCGACCAGTGGAAGGGCAGCCTCTCCTCGCCGGAGTCCATCAAGGGACTCAACGAGTTCAAGAGGGTCATCGACAGGTACATGCACGGCGACAAGACCAAGGACGAGTCCGACCGTTACATCGTGTACGGCCAGGGCAAGGCCGGCATGATCTTCGCTGCCGCGTGGGAGGGCGCGACCTCCGCCGACCCGAAGAACGACAAGACGGGCGGCAAGCTCAAGACCGACCTCGTCAACTTCGTGATGCCCGGCCCGTCCGGCAAGAACATGCCCGTGTTCCTGGGCGGTTCGGACCTGGCCATCCCGGTCAAGTCCAAGGCGCAGGCGCTCGCCGCCGAGTGGATCAACGCCTTCACCGGCCCCTCCGGCCAGAAGGGCCTGATGGCCAAGGGCAACCTGCCGAACAACAAGACCGACCTCGCGACGCTGAAGAGCGACCCCGCGACGGCGGTCCCGGCCACCGCGGCCGAGTCCAACTGGTTCGTCCCGATGGCGCCGGGCTGGGGCCAGGTCGAGAAGGCCCAGGTCCTCCAGACCATGCTGCAGAACATCGGCACCGGCAAGAAGTCGGTGGCGGACGCCGCGAAGGAAGCGGACGCCGCGATCGACAAGGTCATCAACACCAAGTGACCTGAGTGCGGGGCCCTGTTGGCACCCGGGTCCTGCGGGGCGGGGCCCCGCGACTCGTAGGAAGCACGGCCGTACGACCTGAGGGATCGCCGAGGAGCGCGTGATGAGTGCCGACACGACCACCCCCGCCAAGGTGCCGCCGCCGCGGCAGGCGCCCCCACCGCGCGTCTCCGACGCACCCCGCAGAGGGGGGACGTCTAGAGGGACCGGCGTCCCCTGGCTGCTGCTCGCCCCCTGTCTGCTCATCCTCGGCCTGGTCATGGGCTATCCGCTGGTCCGCCTGGTCACCCTGTCCTTCCAGTCCTTCGGGCAGTCCCAGCTGTGGGGCTTCAAGCCGGCCGAGTGGATCGGCTTCGACAACTTCTCCGGCATGCTGGGCGACGGCGAGTTCTGGGCGGTCGTGGTCCGCACGATCGTCTTCGCGGCCGGCTCGGTCATCTTCACGATGGTCGCCGGCATGGTCATCGCCCTGCTCCAGCAGAGGGTCTCCGGCTGGGTGAAGACCCTCATCAACATTGTCCTGGTGGCCAGCTGGGGCATGCCGGTCATCGTCGCGACCACCGTCTTCAAGTGGCTCTTCGACTCGGACTACGGCGTCTTCAACGCGCTGCTCAGCAAGTTGCCCGGCGTCGACATGATCGGCCACAACTGGTTCGCCAGCGGACCGCAGGGCCTGCCCGTGATCATGCTGCTGGTGGTGTGGGGCGCGGTGCCCTTCGTGGTGATCACCCTCAGCGCCGGACTCACCCAGGTCCCCCAGGAGTTGGAGGAGGCGGCCCGCCTCGACGGCGCCGGCGCGTGGGGCGTCTTCCGGTACGTCACCCTGCCCATCCTCAAGCCGATCATCGTGATGCTCACGACCCTGTCGGTGATCTGGGACATGGGCGTCTTCCCGCAGGTCTTCGTGATGCGCGGCGGGCACCCCGAGGCCGAGTTCCAACTGCTCACCACCTATTCGTACGACCGTGCCTTCGTCGTCAACGACTACGGACAGGGTTCGGCGATAGCCCTGGTCACCGTGGTGCTGCTGCTCGGGGTGGTCGCCGTCTACATGCGTCAGATGCTGAAGATCGGAGAGGTCGAATGAGCGCGCTCGCGACCGATGCGCCGAGACGTCGGGTGGTGGCCGCCGGAAGTCGAAGCTGGGCTGGAACCTCGTCGGCCTGCTCGTCTTCGTCGTCGTCGGCTTCCCCCTCTACTGGATGCTCAACACGGCGTTCAAACCGGCCAAGGACGCCATCGACCCGGACCCGAGCCTGCTGCCCACCGGCATCACCCTCGACAACTTCCGCCGGGCGCTGGACATCGCCGACTTCTGGGGCCCGGTCGGCCGCAGCCTCATCGTGTCCTTCTCGGTCGTCGTGATCGGCGTCGTCGTCGGCCTGCTGGCCGCGCTCGCCATCTCCCGCTTCGCCTTCCGCGGCCGCAAGATCGTGATCGTCGGCATCCTCGCGGTCCAGATGGTCCCGCTGGTCTCGATGATCATCCCGGTCTTCCTGCTCCTGAACGACCTCGACCAGTACGACAAGCTCTCGGGCCTGGTCATCACGTACCTGACCTTCATCCTCCCGTTCACGGTGTGGACCCTGCGCGGCTTCATCGTCAACATCCCGAAGGAGTTGGAGGAGGCGGCCATGGTCGACGGCTGCTCCCGCACCGGCGCCTTCATCCGCGTCGTCTTCCCGCTCCTGGCCCCCGGCATGGTCGCCACTTCGGTCTACGGCTTCATCCAGGCCTGGAACGAGTACCTGTACGCCCTCATGCTGCTCAGCCAGGAGCACCAGACGGCGACCGTCTGGCTCGGCAACTTCACCACCAAGCACGGCACCGAGTACGCCCCGATGATGGCCGGCGCCACGATGATGGCCGTGCCGATCGTCGTCCTGTTCCTCATCGTCCAGCGCAAGATGGCCGCGGGGCTGACCGCGGGCGCTGTGAAGGGATAACGCCAACCGATGACGACTCTCGCCAGCGGTACAGACACCCTGACCCGCGACGCCCTCACCGTCCTACAGCCCGGCTTCGCCGGCACCACCGCCCCCGACTGGCTGCTCCGGCGCCTCGGCGAAGGCCTGGCCTCGGTGGGCCTGTTCGGCCGCAACATCGCGTCACCCGATCAACTGTCCTCGCTGACCGCCCAGTTGCGCTCCGAACGGGATGACGTCCTGGTCGCGATCGACGAGGAGGGCGGGGACGTCACCCGCCTGGAGGCCCGCACGGGCTCCTCCTTCCCGGGCAACCACGCGCTCGGCGCGGTCGACGACGTGGACCTGACGAGGGCGGTGGCCCACGAGCTGGGCCGCAGACTCGCCGAATGCGGTGTGAACCTGAACTGGGCCCCTTCCGCCGACGTCAACTCCAACCCCTCCAACCCGGTCATCGGCGTCCGTTCCTTCGGCGCCGACCCGGAGCTGGTCGCCCGGCACACGGCGGCCTACGTCACCGGCCTCCAGTCGGCGGGCGTCGCCGCCTGCACGAAGCACTTCCCGGGCCACGGCGACACGGCGGTCGACTCCCACCACGCGCTGCCGCGCATCGACGTGGAGTCGACGGTGCTGGAGCAGCGCGAACTGCTCCCGTTCCGCGCGGCCATCGCCGCCGGCACCCGCGCGGTGATGAGCGCCCACATCCTGGTCCCCACCCTGGACCCGGACCGCCCGGCCACCCTCTCCCTCAGCATCCTGACCGACCTCCTGCGCGGCCGGCTCGGCTACGACGGCCTCATCGTCACCGACGGCATGGAGATGCAGGCCATCGCCGCCACCTACGGCATCGAACGCGGCAGCGTCCTCGCGATCGCCGCCGGCGCGGACGCGATCTGCGTGGGCGGAGGCCTCGCGGACGACGAGACGGTACGACGCCTGCGGGACGCGCTGGTGGGGGCGGTGCGGTCGGGGGAGCTCCCGGAGGAACGCCTGGCCGAAGCGGCGGAACGGGTGCGGGGGCTGGCGCGGTGGACGGCATCGGGTGCCGCTGCCGCCCGGAATCGGCGTCCGCGTCGGCAGGAGGCGTGACGCGCGTGGATGTCGGCCTCGTCGCCGCCCGCCGCGCCCTGACGGTCACCGGCGCCGACGACTTCACCCCGCTCACCGAACCGCCCTACGTCGCGCTCCTCACCCCCGTCGCCAACATCGCCGTCGGCGACGAGACGCCCTGGGGCGTGGCCGCGGAACTGGCCCGGCTCCTGCCCGGCACGGAGACGGCCGGCTTCGCCGGGGAGGACGCGGGAGGTGACGTCCTGAACGCGGCCGGCGCGCGACGCGTCGTCGTCGTGGTCCGGGACGAACACCGGCACCCCTGGATGGCGGCCACCCTCGACACCCTGCTCGCCGCCCGCCCCGACACCGTCGTGGTCGAGATGGGCGTCCCGCAGGCACCGCCCCGAGGCGCCCTCCACATCGCGACCCACGGTGCGGCCCGCGTCTGCGGCCACGCGGCGGCGGAGGTCATCGCGGGCGCGTGACCACGCGCCGGGGGAGCGACCCCGACCGGGGGAACACCTCCGAATACACCGGTGCCGGGCCCTCCACGGGGGGGCCCGGCACCGGCACGTACACACATGAGACCGGGTCAGATCCCTTGCCAGTCCGGCTTGTTGACGAACGTGTGCCGGAAATAGTCCGCGAGCTTCAGCTTGGACGCGGCGCCCTCGTCGACGACGACCGTCGCATGCCGGTGCAACTGGAGCGCCGACGCCGGGCACACCGCGGCGACCGGCCCCTCGACGGTCGCGGCGACCGCGTCCGCCTTGCCCTCACCGGTCGCGAGGAGCACCAGGTGCCGGGCCTCCAGGATCGTGCCGATGCCCTGCGTGATCACGTGGTGCGGGACCTGCTCGATGTCGCCGTCGAAGAACCGCGCGTTGTCCACCCGCGTCTGCTCGGTCAGCGTCTTGATCCGGGTCCGCGAGGCCAGCGACGAGCACGGCTCGTTGAACCCGATGTGCCCGTCGGTCCCGATCCCCAGCATCTGCAGATCGACCCCGCCGGCCTCGGTCAGCGCCCGGTCGTACGCCTCGCACGCCGCCTGCACGTCCTCGGCGGTCCCGTCCGGCCCCATGAACGCGTCGATCCCGACCCCGAGCGGCTCCAGCACCTCGCGCCGCAGGACCGAGCGGTACGACTCCGGGTGCTCGGCCGGCAGCCCCACGTACTCGTCGAGCTGGGCGATCCGCGCCCGCGAGGCGTCCACGGCACCCGGCCCGGACCTTGGCCGCGAGCGCCTCGTAGATGGGCAGCGGGGTCGAGCCGGTGGCCACGCCGAGCAGGGCGTCGGGCTTGCGCCGGAGCAGCTGGGCCATGGCCTCGGCGATGAGCTCGCCGCCCGACTTGGCGTCCGGAACGATGACAACTTCCACGCTGGCCTGCCGATCTAGAGGGGCTTCGTGGAGCCCGGAGGTGCTGTGTGGTATAGACCAATCCGCGCACCAATCTAACAGAGGAGGGTCCCGCCTCCCAGAGTTCGCCGCCTGTCCGGGCACCGGAACCGCCCAACAGAGGCGTCACCTCCCCAGAGGGGGTGAAATGGACACCGCACCACTGCCGCGAACGACCTCCGGAGGACCCGGCATGACCGCCACGTCACCGGCCCCCGACAGCGAACTCCCCGGCCGGCATCATCGGCCCGCGAGATGGCCGAGCAGCCCGCGGTCCTGCGCCGGCATCCTGGACGAGGGCGCCCCGCTGCATCCGCCAGGTCGCCCAGGAGGTGGCCGTACGCAAGCCGCGCTTCGTCCTGCTCACCGCCCGCGGCACCTCCGCAACGCGGCCCTGTACGCCAAGTACCTCCTGGAGATCCGCCTCGCTCGCTCCCGTGACCAGTGCCGTCCTGCCCGCAAGCACGCCCATGGCGACGCCCCCTTCGCAATTCCATAGCGGTCGCTACAGAAAAGACCGTACAGCAGTCCGCCGACATTTCTCTAGCACCCGCTATACAATTCACTCCATGGTGGGCAGCGAGGAGACGGCGCGAAGGTGGCCGTCACGCGAAGCCGCGTGGCCGGCCCCGCTCCTTCGACCGTGAGACCGCGCTGGAGAAGGCGGTCCTGGCCTTCTGGGAGCACGGGTACGAGGCGACCTCCGTCTCCGACCTCACCCGCGTCATGGGCATCGGCGCGCCGAGCCTGTACGCGGCGTTCGGTGACAAGCAGCTCCTGTTCGAGGAGGTCGTGACCTCGTACGGCAGACGCTACGGCTCCTTCGGTGACCGCGCCCTCGCCGAGGAGCCCACCGCCCGGGCTGCCGTGGCGCGGATGCTGCGGGAGGCCGCCGCCGAGTACACGGCCGCCGGCCGCCCCCACGGCTGCCTGGTCATCCACGCGGCGACGAACTGCACGACCCCCGAGGTCGAGGCGCCCTGCGCGACCGGCGCAACGCCAACATCGCCGCGTTCGAGAGTCGTCATCAGGGCCGGCGTCGCGGCGGGGGAGCTGCCGGCCGGCACCGACGCCGCCGCGCTCGCCCGGCACACCGGGGCGGTCATCCAGGGCATGTCCCAGCAGGCGCGGGACGGCGCGAGCCGGGAGCAACTGGAGGCGCTCGCGGAAATTGCCATGACCATCTGGCCCCGCACATGAACCCACACGGGTTAGGCTGCGTGAGTGGATGCCAGGACGTCCTGAGTGAGTCGCGTCCGCGCCCCGGAAAGTGACAACAACAAACAGTCTCCAACGCATGGACACACAGAGTGGTCTAGTCCACAATGCGTAGGAGGTACGTTGTAAGCATGCGAAGCAAGCGAGCTTCCGTCTTCCCCGCACAGGAAGACGGACCGAGGAACCGGAGCTCTCTGCCCTGACTGCCCCGGCTCCTCATCCTTCGGCCGATCCGGGACCGCACACCCCGCGGCCGATGTTGCTCCGGGCTGCGGTGCCGGGAGGGTTGAGGGTCCCTCTCAGGCGCCGCGGCCCGCGGGTGTTCTGGGGCCATGTCACGGAGCCCTCGGCCGCTTTTAGGACCTGCACATACCGCCAGGTACGCTCGCACACGTGCCCTCCATGAACGAACTCGTACGCCAGCACACCGCCCTCGACGACTCCGACCTCGAGTGGCTCCATCTGCTGGTCTCGGAGTGGCAGCTGCTCTCCGACCTCTCCTTCGCCGACCTCGTCCTGTGGGTCCCCACCCGCGACGGCACCCGCTATGTCTCCGTCGCCCAGATGCGGCCCAACACCGGCCCCACCTCCTACCAGGACGACATGGTCGGCCACCTCGTCCCGCGCGGCCGCCGCCCCATGCTGGACGCCGCGCTCGACGAGGGCCGCATCGTGCGCGAGGGCGACCCGGAGTGGCGCGAGGAGGTCCCGGTCCGGGTCGAGTCGATTCCGGTACGACGGGAGGGGCGCGTCCTCGGTGTCATCGCGCGCAACACCAACCTGCTCACCGTGCGCACCCCGAGCCGTCTGGAACTGACGTACCTCCAGAGCGCCTCGGACCTCGCGCAGATGATCGCGGCCGGCTCCTTCCCGTTCCCGAACCAGCAGGTCGACATGGACGCCTCGCCGCGCGTCGGCGACGGCCTGATCCGTCTCGACGCGGACGGCATCGTCCAGTACGCCTCGCCCGAACGCCCTGTCCGCCTACCACCGCATGGGCCTCGCCGCCGACCTCGTCGGCCAGCACCTCGGCAGGACCACCGCCGAACTCGCCCCGACCCGCGGGCCGGTGGACGAGGCGCTCGCCAAGGTCGCCAGCGGATGGGCGCCGCGCGAGTTCGAGATCGAGGCCCGCGACGGGGTCATCCAGTTCCGCGCGATCCCGCTCAAGCCCAAGGGCACCCGCATCGGTTCGCTGGTCCTGCTCCGCGACGTCACCGAACTGCGTCGCCGCGAGCGCGAGTTGATCACCAAGGACGCGACCATCCGGGAGATCCACCACCGGGTGAAGAACAACCTCCAGACGGTCGCCGCCCTGCTGCGCCTCCAGGCCCGGCGCATCGAGTCCGACCGCGGCCGCGAGGCCCTCGAAGAGGCGGTACGCCGGGTCGGATCGATCGCGATCGTGCACGAGACGCTGTCCCAGAACCTGGACGAGCGCGTGGAGTTCGACGAGATCGCCGACCGCGTCCTCGCGATGGTCGCCGAGATCTCGCCGGGCAAGGTCACCGGCCGGCGCACCGGCCGCTTCGGCATCCTGGACGCCGAGGTCGCCACCCCGCTGTCCATGGTCCTGACGGAGATCCTCCAGAACGCCCTGGAACACGGATTCCGCGAAGGCGACACCGGCACGGTCGAGGTCTCCGCCGTCCGCGGCGGCACCAGCAAGGAGGCCCGCCTCCTCGTCACCGTCCAGGACGACGGCGTCGGCCTGCCCGAGGGCTTCGACCCGCACACCTCCGGCAACCTCGGCCTGCAGATCGTCCGGACCCTGGTGGAGGGCGAGTTGGGCGGCACGTTCGACATGGTTCCGGCGCCGGAGCGCGGCACGCAGGTGATCCTGGACATCCCGGTGCAGGCGCACAAGTAGCGCCGTAGCACGGAGTTCGACGCGGGCACGCGTACAGCAGGCAAGCAGGAGCCCCGGACCGTCAAGGTCCGGGGCTCGAAATGCTCGTTGCAGCTTGTGCTGCGCATCGGGGGTACTGCGCGCTGCGGCTCGGGGGCGGGAGATGCGTACTCGCTGTACGCGCCGCCAAGCTCAGGCTGTCGCGGGGCGGGTGTGTCAGGCGGAGGCCTGACGGGCCCGGTTGCGGGCGGCGCGGCGCTTCATGGCGCGGCGCTCGTCCTCGCTGAGACCACCCCAGACGCCGGAGTCCTGGCCGGACTCGAGCGCCCACTGCAGGCACTGATCCATAACGGGGCAGCGACGGCAGACGGCCTTGGCTTCCTCGATCTGCAGCAGCGCAGGACCGGTGTTGCCGATGGGGAAGAAGAGCTCGGGGTCTTCCTCGCGGCAAACGGCGTTGTGACGCCAGTCCATGGCTGCTACCTCTCCTTGGTATTACGTGCAGGTTGCTTGTGAATGTGAACGCTTTCACGAATCCCTCAACAAGTGAAGGGCCGTCCGCCAGGTTTCCCTGGCGTGGTCCTGTGGATTGAAGAGGGGTTCCGGTGATCTGTGGAGGCCGGTGTTGCGGGCCGTCCCGATCGCCACGTAGAGACTCGCAAACCTCAGCGGCGGATACAACCCCTTCCGGAAAGTTTTTTTTGATTCCTCGGTGTCGACTAGGTCACAGCCGTACTTCCATGGGGTGGATCCTGGCCTAAACGTTCGAGTGAAAGGACTTCAGCCCTTTCTGCTCACACAATCACACGCAGTGCACGGCGTACGCCTGTGAACGTCACGCTCGTACGCAGCCCCAGGTGGTCGCCGTCCATCTGAAGGGGCAGGGGCACCTTCGAATGCAAGGTGAACTCGGTCCAGGTCGTGCAGGGACACGGCGTGCTTGCCATGGGGTCCGCGCTCGGGGGACGAAGTGAGCAACTGGGTGCCATACCGGGCAACCGCGGCCGTGGACATACGGCTGAGACCGAGCACGTCGAGGCCGGTGTCGAACGAGGCCTTAGGCGACGCGTACATCGGGCGATTGCCCAGGTAGGTCCAGGGAGAGGTGTTGCAGACTATGGACAGCACCAGATCGGTCACCGGGTCCGCGCCGGGCCGCTCCAGCGTGATCGTGCCGTGCCGGCGGTGCGGCTCGCCGAGGAACTGGCGGACGACCTGGCGCAGTAGAGCGCATGGGTGGATCTCCTGCCGCGCTCGCGCTGCTGTTCGACCCGTCCGACCACGCCGGCGTCGAAGCCGAGCCCCGCGCAGAAGGTGAACCAGCGCGCGGGCACGGCCTCGTCCTCGGTGCCCGGCGTGCCCGACGGCCAGCCCCAGGCCGACCGTGCGTTCGCTGCCCTCGCGCAGGGCGTCCAGCAGGGCGCCGGTCGCCTCCACGGCGTCGTTGGGCAGGCCCAGGGCGCGGGCGAAGACGTTGGTGGAGCCGCCGGGGACCACGGCGAGGCGCGGGCAGGCGCTCCGGGTCGGGGCCGGCGTGCAGCAGGCCGTTGACGACCTCGTTGACCGTGCCGTCGCCGCCGAGGGCGACGACCAGGTCGATGTCCTCGCTCTCCGCCGCCTGCCGGCCGAGGTCGCGCGCGTGGCCGCGGTACTCGGTGGTGACCGCCTCCAGCTTCATCTCGCTCGCGAGCGCGTGGATCAGCACATCGCGCGTACGTGCGCTTGTGGTGGTTGCCGCCGGATTGACCACGAGAAGTGCACGCATGAGTTGCAGCGTACCTACTGGGCGGTACCGGGCACAGGCCGAGGTAGGGATCAGGTAAGAGGGAGGGCGTGAGCCTCGCCACGGGGCCCGGTCAACCTCGCGGAGGCCCGCATCCCGGGGCTACCCTTCTGGGGTGAGCAGCTGAGCAGACCCCCGCCCCCGAGCCGCGAGACCGCCGGCCCGCGTCCCGCGCCGGCTGACGTACGCCGCGGCGCTCGCCGCGCTGGAGGGGCTCGCGCTCGTCGTCGGGGGTGTCTGGATGCTCGTGGTGGGTCTCGACCGGTGACCCGGACGACCGGCGGTCAGGCCGTCACCGGCGGCATCACGCTGGTCGTCCTCGCGCTGCTGCCGCTGCTCGCCGCGCGCGGGCTGCTCGGCCGGCGCAGCTGGAGCCGCGGGCCCGCCGTCATCACCCAGATCATGGCGCTGCCGGTGGCCTACAACCTGCTGCAGGCCGACAGCGTGGCCATCCCGGCGGGCATCGCGCTCGCGGTCGTCGCGGTCGCCGCGCTGGTCCTGCTGATCAATCCGGCGACGACCCAGGCCCTCGGGATCCGGGGCCCGGGCCGCGCGCAGGACGGCAAGCGGTAGTCGTACGGCGCGCGGCACGCAGTCGTTCGGAGGCACGTCCGTCACTCCTCCACCAGGAGCTTCTCCCGCAGCTGTGCCAGCGTGCGGGCCAGCAGCCGGGAGACGTGCATCTGCGAGATGCCGACCTCCTGCGCGATCTGCGACTGGGTCATGTTGCCGAAGAAGCGCAGCAGCAGGATCCGCTTCTCGCGCGGGCGGCAGGTCCTCCAGGAGCGGCTTGAGGGACTCGCGGTACTCGACGCCCTCCAGGGCCTCGTCCTCGGCGCCCAGCGTGTCCGCGACCGCCGGGGACTCGTCGTCCGTGTCGGGGACGTCCAGGGACAGCGTGGAGTACGCGTTGGCGGACTCCAGGCCCTCCAGGACCTCCTCCTCCGAGATGCGCCAGCTTCTCGGCGAGCTCGTGGACCGTGGGGGAGCGGCCGTGCTGCTGCGAGAGCTCCGCGGTCGCCGTGGTCAGCGACGAGACGCAGCTCCTGGAGGCGCCGCGGGACGCGCACCGCCCAGCCCTTGTCGCGGAAGTGCCGCTTGATCTCGCCGACGACCGTCGGGGTCGCGTACGTCGAGAACTCGACGCCGCGCTCCGGGTCGAAGCGGTCGACCGACTTGATCAGGCCGATGGTGGCGACCTGGGTGAGGTCGTCCAGCGGCTCGCCGCGGTTGCGGAAGCGGCGGGCGAGGTGCTCGACGAGCGGCAGGTGCATACGGACCAGCCGGTTGCGCAGCTCCGCGTACTCCGGCGCTGCCGTCCTTCAGCGCGCGCAGCTCGATGAACATGGCGCGCGCCCCGCTGCGGTCCTGCGGGTCGTGCTGCGTGGCGTGCTGCACGCTCTGCGCGCCCTGCCCGTCGTCCTCGGCGTTTCGCTCGTGCTCGCTCATCGTCCCGCCCGTCGCCCTTCTCCGAGCCCTCGCCTCCGCTCGGACCGGGGTGACCCCGGTCCGCCCGTCCGGAGGCGTGCCCTGCACGGCACCTTCCCGATTCGCGCTGCCCGTCGTCCAGGAGACCGGCGCTCCGCGGAGTCGTCCTCCGGGTGCGGCCGGGCCTGCTCGGGGATGCCGTCGAGCGCCGGCTCCGCCGGGCGTCGCGCCCCGTGCGTCGGGATCCGCCCGTGTCGCCCTCGGCCGGCAGCTCCCGTGTGCCGCGCTCTTCGTCCCGCACCGGCCCGTCCCCGTCCCTCACGCCGGCCCGGGTCCCGCGCCGCGCTGTTTGTAGAGGCTGATCGAAACGGTCTTGTCCTCGTCCACGGCGGAGGAGACCTTGCCCGCGAGGGCGGACAGCACGGTCCAGGCGAAGGTGTCACGCGCGGGGGCGTGGCCGTCCGTGGTCGGGGCCGAGACGGTGACCTCCAGCGAGTCGTCGACGAGCCGGAAGACACAGCTGAGCACCGAGCCGGGCACGGCCTGCTGGAGCAGGATCGCGCAGGCCTCGTCCACCGCGATGCGAAGGTCCTCGATCTCGTCGAGGGTGAAGTCCAAACGGGCCGCGAGGCCGGCCGTGGCCGTACGCAGCACCGACAGGTAGGCACCCGCAGCCGGCAGCCGGACTTCCACGAAGTCCTGGGTCGCGGGCTCGCCTGCGATCTGGGACACCCTCACCTCCAAGGTGGTACAAGCTTTTCGGGGCCGAGGGTCGCCCCCCGGGGTAACGCGACGTGTGGTTCAGCGGTGACGCTATCGCGCTCTCAAGTTTCCTGTCCCCGGGACCCCGACCCCTTGCCGTCACTCACAGTAAACCTGTGGACACGCTCCGTGTCTAGGGGTCTGCGGCTCCAATTGGGAAGAACGCGCGCCGGGTTGACGTACCCAGACGTCAGACGGTCGAACCGTCCGGATCGTGGGTCGTCCTCCGGTCTTCCAGGGTCACACGAGAACGTGGTCCACGAAGCACCAACGCCAGTCCTCACCCGGCTCGAATGTGCGCATGACCGGATGGCCGGAGTCCTTGTGGTGCTCCGTCGCGTGCCGGTTCGGTGAGGAGTCGCAGCAGCCGACATGGCCGCAGGTGAGGCACAGCCGCAGCTGGACCGGGTGGGTGCCGTCCGCGCAGACACTCCGGGCACGTCTCGCTGAGCGGCCGGGTTCGCGGGTGCGGCAGCGCGTCGGCGTGCGTGCACTGTTTCATGATTGCCAGATTACGACGGGTGTGCGGATGACCGCGCGAAAAACGAGGGCGGGCGAGGACGATGGACGTGATGCCACTGCTGTTGCTGGTGGCGGGCAGTGCTGCGGTCGCCGCGGCCGGCCCGGCGCACCCCGGTGCCGGCGCCGCTGCTGCTCGTCGCGGTGGGGCTCGCGGTCTCGTACGTCCCCGGAGTGCCGGACTACACCCTCGACCCGGACATCGTGCTGCCGCTGGTGCTGCCGCCGCTGCTGCACACGGCGGCCGTCGAGAGCTCGTACCTCGACCTGCGGGCGACGATGCGGCCCGTGGCCCTGCTGTCGGTGGGATACGTGCTCTTCGCGACCTTCGCCGTCGGCTGGGTCGCCTATCTGATCGTGCCGGGGCTGCCGCTGACCGCCGCGCTCGTGCTGGGCGCGGTGGTGGCGCCGCCGGACGCGGTCGCGGCGACGGCGGTCGCCCGCCGGGTGGGGCTGCCCTCCCGGATCACCACGATCCTGCAGGGCGAGTCCCTGGTGAACGACGCGACCGCGATCACCGCCTACCGGGTGGCCGTCGCGGCCGCGGTCGGCGAGGGCGCCACCTGGGTCGGCGGGATCGGCGAGTTCCTGCTGGCCGCGGTCGGCGGGGTCGTGGTCGGCCTGGTGCTGATGGTGCCGATCCACTGGCTGCGCACGCACCTGAAGGAGGCGCTGCTGCAGAACACGCTGTCCCTGCTGATCCCGTTCGTCGCCTACGCGGTCGCCGAGCAGGTGCACGCCTCCGGAGTCCTCGCGGTCGTCGTCGTCGCCCTCTACCTCGGACACCGCGCGTGGGAGGTCGACTTCGCGACCCGGCTCCAGGAGGAGGCGGTGTGGAAGATGGTCGCGTTCGTCCTGGAGTCGGCGGTGTTCGCCCTCATCGGACTGCAGCTGCCGATCGTGCTCAAGGGCCTCGGGGAGTACCGAGGGTGTGGACGCCGCCTGGTACGCGGTCGCCGTCTTCCTCGTGGTCGTCGTCGGCCCGGTTCGTCTGGGTGTACCCGGCGACGTTCCTGCCCCGCATGCTGTCCGCGCGGATCAGGGAACGCGAGGACAACCCCACCTGGAGAGGGCCGTTCGTCATCGTCGTGGGCCGGCATGCGGGGCGTGGTCTCGCTGGCCATCGCCTTCTCGATCCCGCTCACGGTGCACGGCGGTGAGCCCGTTCCCGCAGCGCAACCTGATCCTCTTCCTGACCTTCACGACGGTCATCGGCACCCTGGTCGTGCAGGGCCTCACCCTGCCCCCGCTGATCCGCCTGCTGAAGCTTCCCCGGCCGGGACGCGCAGGCCGAGACCCTCGCGGAGGCCAACGCCCAGGCGCAGGCCTCCCGGGCCGCCGAGCAGCGCCTGGACGACGCTCCTCGCCGACGAGCGCAACGCCCTCCCGCCGCCCCTCGCCGACCGTCTCCGCAGGGTCCTGGAGCGCCGCCGCAACGCCGTCTGGGAGCGTCTCGGGCAGGTCAACCCGGTCACCGGCGAAACCGTCGACGACACCTACCGCCGGCTGTCCCGGGAGATGATCGGCGCCGAGCGCGCGATGTTCGTGCAGACTGCGGGACGGCCGCTACATCGACGACGAGATGCTGCGGACACTGCTGCGCAGGCTGGACCTGGAGGAGGCGGCGGCCTACCGGGAGGCGGCGTAGCCCTGTGCCGCGCAGGACCGCGGGCCTACGGGAAGGGCCGGCCGGTGACCACCGCGGCGACCGTCGTCCCGTGCGGGAAAGCGCCCTCCCGGCCAGGGCGACAAGTCCGTACAGCAACTTGGCGACATAGAGACGCTCGACCGGCACGCCGTGGCGCTGCTCGAAGTCCTCGGCGAAGGCGTCGAGTTCGGCGGCGGTGCGGGCGTAGCCGCCGAAGTGGAAGCGGTCGTCGAGCGTCCAGTCGCCGCGCCGGCCGCCGAACGCGCGCTCCTGGAGGCCCGTCCGTGTCGGCGGCCAGGAAGCCGCCCTTGAGGACGGGTATGCCGAGCGCGCGCTGGCCGGGGGCCAGTCCGGCGGCCAGGCCCGCCAGCGTGCCGCCGGTGCCGCAGGCGATGGCGACGACGTCGGCCCGCCCGCGCAGCTCCTCGCCCAGGGCCCGGCAGCCGCGTACGGCAGCGGCGTTGCTGCCGCCCTCCGGGACGACGTACGCGTCCTCGGCGCCGGCCGCGCGCAGCACGCGCGCGAGGGTGTCCGGCTCGGTCTTGCGGCGGTACGTCGACCTGTCGACGAAGTGCAGTCGCATGCCGTCGGCCGCGCACCGGGCCAGGGAGGGGTTGAGGGGGCGGTCGGCGAGTTCCTGGCCGCGGACCACGCCGACCGTGGGCAGCCCGAGGAGGCGGCCCGCGGCGGCCGTGGCGCGCAGGTGGTTGGAGTAGGCGCCGCCGAAGGTGACGACGGTGCGGCCGGCCGCGGCGGCGAGGTTCGGGGCGAGCTTGCGCCACTTGTTGCCGATCAGGTCCGGGTGGATCAGGTCGTCGCGCTTGAGGAGCAGGCGGACGCCGTGGCGGGTGAAGCGGTCGTCGCGGAGCTCCTGCAGGGCGGGAGCGGGAGGCTGCGGGTGCAGGGAGGTCGAGGCCGGTCACGGCACCATTGTCGCCCGGCTCCGGTGCCACCGTCACTTGAGGCGCTCCCGGATCCGCTCCCGCAGCCAGGCCATCGTGAACCCCCGCGGGATCGACCTTGCCCGGCTGCCACTCCAGGTGGCCGATCACCGACCGTTCCGTCCAGCCGTGGTGGCGGCAGACGGCTGCCGCGGCCTTCTCGATGGCCTCCAGCTGGGCCGCGGGCCACGGGTCCTTGCCGTCGCCGAGGTTCTCGCACTCGAAGCCGTAGAAGTGGCGGTTGCCGTCGGTGTTCGCCTCGTTGTCCGGCGGGAGCGCCTTCTCGGCGATCACCGCGCGCAGCACGTCGTCGTCGCCGAGGCCGGCGTGGTTGGCGCGGCCGTAGCCGACGAGGTGGACGCTGCCGTCCTTGGTGATGACGCCGTGGCACAGCGGTCCGGGAAGGTCGGCGTGGCCGTCGCGGCAGAGCTCCACCGTGTGTTCGCTGCCCTCGGTCACCGTGTGGTGGATCATCACGCCGTGGACCGGGCCCCAGGGGCCCTTGTGGTTGCGGTTGTGGTGCTTCCAGTCGCCGACCTCGACGACCGTGACGCCTTCCGCCCTGAGGCCGCTCAGGAAACTGCCCGCGGACATGGGTGAGGCCATGGCCGTCTCCTTCGTGCCGTGCCGACGGCCGCCCGATGCGACCCTCGTAGGGGTGCTTGTACCGAAAGTAGAGCGCCGGGTCACACGTGGTACCCACGGGCGAGGCGATCCGGATCCGGCCAGCCCGGAAAGCGTCGGCGAGGGGACGGAGCCCCATGTGTGCCCCGTCCGGCGAAGATCCAATCCCGCTCTTTCGGGTAATAGCACAGGCACGTTCCGTGATGAAAGGCTGGTCCGCGGAGATCGACGCAGCGGCGCAGATCGGCGTCGGCTGTATGAGCGGGAGGGCAATTCTCATATGTCGGTAGGCGAAGAGGTCCGTACGGAGCAGGGCAAGCCGCAGCAGAGCCTCGGCACGGCAGCCGCGCGGAACCTGGCCACCACCACCAAGTCCGCGCCCCAGATGCAGGAGATCAGCTCGCGCTGGCTGCTGCGCACGCTGCCGTGGGTGAACGTGCAGGGCGGTACGTACCGGGTGAACCGGCGGCTGAGCTACGCCGTGGGGGACGGCCGCGTGACGTTCGTGAAGACCGGCGACCGGGTCGAGGTCATCCCCGCGGAGCTGCGGTGAACTGCCCGCGCTGCGTGACTACGAGGACGACGAGGTGCTCTCGGAGCTCGCCCAGCGCTGCCAGCAGCGGGAGTTCGCCGCCGGGGTCGGTGATCGCCTCGTTCGGCAGCCAGGCCGACGAGGTCTACCTGCTGGCGCACGGCAGGGTGGAGAAGGTCGGCACCGGCCCGTACGGCGACGACGCGGTCCTCGGTGTCCTCGCCGACGGCGCCTACTTCGGCGAAGCAGGCGCTGCTCGACCCGGACGCCATCTGGGAGTACACGGCCCGCGCGGTCACCGCGTGCACGGTGCTCGATCCTGCCCCGCCAGGACGTCGAGCAGGTCGCGGAGCGCGCCGACTCCCTGCGGCGAGCACCTCCGGCAGCTGCGCGCGATTCCCGAGCAGCGCACCAACAAGTACGGCGAGAAGGAGATCGACCTCGCCGCAGGCCACAGCGGCGAGCCCGACATCCCGCACACCTTCGTGGACTACGACGCAAGGCCCCGCGAGTACGAACTGAGCATCGCCCAGACCGTGCTGCGCATCCACTCGCGCGTCGCCGACCTCTACAACCAGCCGATGAACCAGACCGAGCAGCAGCTGCGGCTGACGGTCGAGGCGTTGAAGGAGCGCCAGGAGCACGAGCTGGTCAACAACCGCGAGTTCGGCCTGCTGAACAACTGCGAGTACGACCAGCGGCTCCAGCCGCACGACGGCGTGCCCAGCCCCGACGACCTGGACGAACTGCTCAGCCGGCGGCGCGGCACCAAGCTGCTGCTCGCCCACCCGCGCGCGATCTCCGCGATCGGCCGCGAGCTCAACAAGCGCGGGCTCGTCCCGGAGACCATCGACGTGGGCGGCAACCGCATCCCCACCTGGCGCGGGGTGCCGATCTACCCGTGCAACAAGATCCCGGTCACCGAGGCCCGCACGACCTCGATCATCGCGATGCGTACCGGCGAGGACGAGCAGGGCGTCATCGGCCTGCAGCAGGCCGGCATCCCGGACGAGATCGAGCCGAGCCTGTCCGTGCGGTTCATGGGCATCAACGAGCAGGCGATCATCAAGTACCTGGTGACGGCCTACTACTCGGCGGCGGTCCTCGTGCCGGACGCGCTCGGCGTCCTGGAGAACGTCGAGATCGGCCGCTGGAGGTGACGTTCGTGTACCTGGGAGCCGTGTCCCCGCCCACTGCGGCGGGTACACCCCGGTGCGTATGCGCCCAGCCGCAGCGGAAGCGCCACCGTCCGCGGACTGCCCGGGGGAGATCCCATGACGGACACGACGACGGACATCGACGGAGCGCCGACGAACGAGCGCACCCGCGGACGCAGCGAGCCGGGTCTCGACGGGCACGAGGCGTCGGTGATCCTGGAGCGCGGCCCGGGCGTCTGTCGACCCCGAACTGCGCGCCGCCATCGACTCGCTGCCCGGCTCGATGCGCCGGATCGCGCTCTACCACTTCGGCTGGGAGCACGCGGACGGCACACCGGCGGCGGGCAACGCGGGCAAGGCGATCCGTCCCGCGCTCGTCCTCACCGCGGCCGCCGCGCTCGGCGGGCGAGCGGCCCGGGAGGCGGCCGTCCGGGCGGCCGCGGCGGTGGAACTGGTCCACAACTTCACGCTGCTGCACGACGACGTGATGGACCGGGACACCACCCGCAGGCACCGGCCCACCGCATGGACCGTGTTCGGCGACGCCGACGCGATCCTGGCCGGGGACGCCCTGCAGGCGCTGGCCCTCGCGGCTGCTCGCCGAGGACCCGCACCCGGCGTCCGCGGCCGGCCGCCGCCCGGCTCGCGGCCTGTGTCGTCGAGCTGTGCGCGGGCCAGCACGCGGACACGGCGATGGAGCGGCGCGGTCCCGGACGAGGTCACCCTCGACGAGGTGCTCGCCATGGCCGAGGCCAAGACGGGCGCGCTGCTCGGCTGCGCCTGCGCCCTGGGCGCGCTGTACGCGGGGGCGTCCGCCGAGGAGGTCGAGGCGCTGGACGCGTTCGGCCGCGAGGCCGGGCTCGCCTTCCAGCTCATCGACGACGTGATCGGCATATGGGGCGATCCGCGGCGCACCGGCAAACCGGCCGGCGCGGACCTCGGCGGCCCGCAAGAAGTCCCTGCCGGTGGTCGCCGCGCTCACCTCGGGCACCCCGGCGGCCGCGGAACTGGCCGAGCTGTACGAAGTGCCGTACGACGAGGGGGGCGAGCCTGGAGCGCACGGCGCTCGCCGTCGAGCGGGCGGGCGGGCGGGACTGGGCGCAGGTCCAGGCGGCCGACCGGATGGCCCGCGCGATGCACGAGCTGTCCCGGGCGGTCGCCGACCCGGAGGACGGCGGGCGGCCTGCTCGCGCTGCCGGAGTTCGTGACACGGCGCAGCAGCTGACCGTCGCCCTTGCAGGCCCCGGAGCCCACCGGGACGGCCGTGCGGCTCCTGACCCCGCACGGCCGCCGAGGCTCCGGCCCGGCGGGTCCCGCACATCCCCACGGTGTGCGGGGCCCGTCTTTTTGTGGAGGCCCGGTTGCCCTCTTCAGCTCGTGTTTACCCGGCCCCCGACTCACCCGGCTCCCTCGCCTCACGGCCCCGTATAGGCTCAACAGCCGTAAGGCCGAGGTCGGTTGAGGCGAGGGGACGGCATATGGGCGTGGCGATCCGGGCGGCGGGCGAGGGCGACCGGGAGCTGGTCGTCCGGCTGCTGGACGCAGGCCTTCCAGGACGATCCGGTCAGCGGCTGGGTCTTTCCCGGGGACGAGTACCGCCGTACGACCCACCACCGGCTGATGGCCGCCTTCACCGACATCGTGCTCGACGAGGGCCGGATCGACGTCGCCGAGGACGGCAGCGCGTGCGCGTTGTGGCTGTCCGTGCCCGCCGAAGCGCATGACGCCGTCGACGACGGGCCCGCCCAGCTGCGGGCCGCCGTCGACCCGGAGAACGAACGCGTCGAACTGATCGGCCGGCTCACGGCCCGGATCCACCCCGCCGGCCGTGCCCACGAGTACCTGTGGATGATCGGCGTGGCACCGGAGCGCCAGGGCGAGGGGATCGGCGGCGCGCTCGTCCAGCACGTCCTCGATCGCTGCGACCGCGAGGGCCTGCCCGCCTATCTGGAGGCCAGCAGCGCTCGCAGCCGCGTACTGTACGAGCGCCTCGGGTTCGAACTCGCCGGGCGCCCCCTGGAGCTTCCGGACGGCCCGCGGATGTGGCCGATGTGGCGCGAACCCCGCGGCTGACCCGGTAGCCCTCCGGTACGACCGTCCAGCTCTCCGGTGCGGGCGTCGCCACGATCCCCTCCACCAGTCCCTCCGGCACCCCGGCGCCAGGCCGTACACCGCCGTCCAGGACACCTGGCAGGGGCAGATGCCCCAGGACGGGAGAAGGTCGTCGCGGCCCGTGCAGCAGGCGCACAGGGTGACCGCGGGCACCCCGGCCGCGGCGTCCACCGCGCGGAACGTCAGTGCGGCTCGGGCGTGCCGAGGTTCGGCAGCGGATTCGCGGTCACCGACTTCGCCCTGGAGCCGGTGCGCACGTTCGGCGACGGAGTACTCGTCCGTACGTACGCGCGGCGGCGCCGACCGGCCTACGCTGAGGGCATGGACAGCGCAGAACGCGTCTGTCCGGAGTGCGGACAGCCCGTGGAGACGGTGGTCAAGCGCCACAAGACACTGGGGGCATGGGTGCCGGTATGGGTGTCGGGCCCCTGTCGCAACCCCACGTGCGAGGCATACGCCCCCCGGGCCGCCGAGTCCGGCGAGCCCGGGGAGACAGCCGCGAAAAAATCCTGAGACCCGTGTCGAGAAGCCCGGCCCGGCTCCGACGTCCCCTGTGAGAGCCGCCCACCACGGGCGGCGCGCAGCCGAAGGAGCGACGTCATGAAGTACCTGGTGATGGTGCAGGGCACGCAGGCGGACTACGAGGCGCATGAGCGGCAAGGCCACCGCGCACTCCCCGGCCTGGAGCGAGAAGGACGCTCCAGGCGATGTTCGCCTTCATGGGCGCCTCAACAACGACCTCGCCGAGACCGGCGAGCTGGTCGACGCGCAGGGCCTGACCGAGCCCGCGAAGACCCGGCTGGTCGGCGCTGGGCGAAGGACGGCAAGGCCGTGATCACCGACGGCCCGTACGGCGAGACGAAGGAGCTGCTGGCCGGCTACTGGGTCCTGGACTGCGCGAGCCTGGAGCGGGTCACGGAGATCGCCGACCGCGTCAGCCAGTGCCCCCAGCCCGCCGGGGCCGCCAACTACCCCGTGGTGATCCGGCCCATCGAGGGCGGCTCCGCGGACGTCTGAGCCAGCCGCATGGGCACGAGCCGCCGAGGTCGAGGACCTGCTGCGCCTGCACGCGCCGCAGGTCCTCGGCGCGCTGGTCCGCCGGTACGGGCACTTCGACGCCGCCGAGGACGCCGTACAGGAGGCGCTGCTCGCCGCGGCGCGGCCAGTGGCCCGCGGCGGGAGTGCCGGACAACCCGCGCGGCTGGCTGATCAGGGTCGCCTCGCGGCGGCTGACCGACGCAGCTGCGCAGCGAGGAGGCGCGGCGGCGCGCGGGAGGAGAGGGCGGCGGCGCTGACCCCGCGCGACGCCTTCACGGCCCCGCCGCCGGGCGAGGACCGTGCGCCCTCGCGAGGACGACACCCTCACCCTGCTCTTCCTGTGCTGCCACCCGGACCTGACCCCGGCCGCGCAGATCGCGCTCACCCTGCGCGCGGTCGGCGGTCTGACCACGGCGGAGATCGCCCGCGCGTACCTGGTGCCCGAGGCGACGATGGCGCAGCGCATCAGCCGGGCCAAGCAGAAGGTGCGGGGCGTGCCGCTTCGGGCGGCCGGACCGCTGAGGACCGCGACCGGCTGCCCGCCGTGCTGCCAGGTCCTCTACCTGATCTTCAACGAGGGCTATACGGCGACGTCCGGCGCCGCCCTGCACCGCGCCGAACTGGCCGCGCGAGGCGATCCGGCTGACCCGTACCGTCCACCGGCTGCTGCCCGACGACGGCGAGGTGGCCGGCCTGCTGGCGCTGATGCTGCTCACCGACGCCCGCCGCGCGGCCCGCACCGGCCCGCACGGCGAGCTCGTCCCGCTCGACGAACAGGACCGCGCCCGCTGGGACCGGCCGCGATCGAGGAGGGCGTCGCGCTGGTCAGCCGGGCGCTGTCCCAGGGCCGCGCGGGCCCCTACCAGTTGCAGGCGGCCATCGCCGCCGTGCACGACGAGGCGCCGCGCGCCGAGGCGACCGACTGGCCGCAGATCCTCGGCCTGTACGACGTCCTGGTGCGTCTCGGTCCCGGGCCCCGTCGAACGCCTCAGCCGCGCGGTCGCCGTCGCCATGGTGCACGGTCCGCAGGCCGGGCTCGCCGAACTCGACGTGCTGGAACCGCGAGTTGGGGGTCACCGCCTCGACGCGGTGCGCGCCCATCTCCTGGAGCGCGCGGGCGACCACGAACGGCCCGCGGCCGCCTACGAGTCGGCGGCAGCGGCAGACCCTGAGCCTTCCCGAACAGCGCTATCTCCAGGCGCGGGCGGCACGGCTGAAGCCGTAACGTGGGCCCATGAACGGTGAGTTGGGGGGAACGCGCCGCCGCACGTGGCGCCGGGCCGTGCTGGTGTGGGCCATCACCGTGGCCGTCGGCGGAGGGCTCACCCTGTGGCTGCAGGACTCCACGCGGCCGCGGCCACCCGTCGGCTGGGAGCGCGAGAACCCCTCCGAACCGGCCGCCCCGCTACTGAAGGCCACCGCCTGCCCGATCGACGAGGGAGCCACGGCCTACGCGTGCGGTACGCGTGGCCCACTCCTTGAGAGAAGGCCGATGAACCCGGGCAGGGGGACGCGGTACGGCAGGCGGGTTCACCGTTCCATGAACCGCAGCATGTTCCCCGCCGGATCCCGGAAAGCGCAGTCCCGCACCCCGTACGGCATGTCCGTCGGCTCCTGGATGACCTCCGCGCCCGATGCCGGACCCGGGCGAAGAGGGCGTCGCAGTTTTCGGTCGTGAAGTTGACGCCGCGCAGCATGCCCTTGGCCAGCAGCGCTCCATCGCCTCCCGGTCGGCGGGGGAAGCGTCGGGGTTCGCCCGGGCGGCTCAAGGACGATCGTCACGTCCGGCTGCAGCGGCGAGCCCACGGTCACCCACCGCATTCCCTCGAACTGACGTCGTTGCGGACCTCCAGGCCCAGGACGTCGCGGTAGAAGGCGATCGCCTTGTCGTGATCGTCGACGGCGATGAAGCAGTTGCTCGAGTTTCAGGTCCATGTCTCCAACCTAAGGTCGTTACCGGCGCTCCGCCCGTCGTCGGGCGGGTGTACGTCCGCGCCACACAGGGCGGGATCACCGCGCTCTCCTCGTGCGAGCGAGCCCGGTAGGAGCTCGGTGTCTCGCCGACCAGCTCGGTGAAGCGGGCGCTGAAGGAGCCGAGCGAGGTACAGCCCACCGCCATGCACACCTCCGTCACGGTCATGTCGCCGCGGCGCAGGAGGGCCTTGGCCCGTTCCACGCGGCGGGTCATGAGGTAGCCGTACGGTGTCTCGCCGTAGGCCTCGCGGAAGCTGCGCTGGAAGTGGCCCGGCGACATGAGCGCGGTGCGTGCGAGGGCCGGGATGTCGAGGGGTTCGGCGTACTCGCGGTCCATGCGGTCGCGCGCCTTGCGCAGCCGCACCAGATCCTCACGGTTCACCACGTCAGCATCGCACGATCCTCACCGTCCGGGTGCCTGGTTCTGGAGCGGGCTTTGCCTCACGTTCGCCTGCCGTATGGAAGCGCTTGTTCCCATGAGGCAATGGACCACATCACGTTCCTCGTGGCGGTCGTCATCGTCACGGCGCTGGCCTTCGACTTCACCAACGGATTCCACGACACCGCCAACGCGATGGCCACCTCCATCGCCACCGGCGCCCTGCAAGCCCAAGACAGCGGTGCTCATCAGCGGAGTTCTCAACATCGTCGGCGCGTTCCTGTCCACCGAGGTCGCCAAGACGATCTCCGGCGGCATCGTGGACGACACCCTCGTCACGTCCGGGGATGATCTTCGCGGGGCTGGTCGGGGCGATCCTGTGGAACCTGCTGACCTGGCTGGTCGGGCTGCCGTCCAGTTCCTCGCACGCCCTGTTCGGCGGGCTGATCGGCGCGGTGTGGGTCGGCGCGGGCTCCAACGGCGTGCACTTCGACAAGGTGGTCGAGAAGATCCTGATCCCCGCGGTGGCCTCGCCGGTCGTGGCCGGCGTCGCCGCCCTGATCGCCACCTACCTCGCCTACAGGATCACCGCCCGCGGCCCGCAAGGACTCGGTCACCAAGGGCTTCCGGCTCGGCCAGATCGCCTCCGCCTCGCTGGTCTCCCTCGCCCACGGCACCAACGACGCGCAGAAGACCATGGGCGTCATCACGCTGACCCTGATCTCGGCGGGTGCGCTCGGCCACGACGCCGGCCCGCCGGTGTGGGTGATCGCGTCGGCGGGTCTCGCGATCGGCCTCGGCACCTACATCGGCGGCTGGCGGATCATCCGCACGATGGGCAAGGGCCTGACCGAGATCCAGTCCCCGCAGGGCTTCGCCGCCGAGACGGCCTCCACGACCGTCATCCTCACCTCCGCCCACCTCGGCTTCGCCCTGTCCACCACGCAGGTCGCCTCGGGCTGCATCCTCGGCGCGGGCCTCGGCCGGCGCCTGGCGGAGGTGCGCTGGGGCATCGCCGGCCGCATGGTCGCCGCCTGGCTGATCACGCTGCCCGCGGCCGCGCTGGTCGGCGGCGTCTCCGCGAGCGTGGTCAAGCACGGCGGAAACCTCGGCACCGTCGTCGTCGCCCTGGTCGGTGCCGCCGTCGCCGCCGGCATCGTCGTCGTCTCGCGCCGCAACCCGGTGCACGCGCGCACAACGTCAACGACGCCCACGAGGTCGCCATCCGCACCGAGCCGCCGGCCAGCGTCGGCACGGCCGCCTGAGCCACGGAGAGTTCGCATCATGAGCATCGACTGGACCGCACTCGGCCAGGTCACCGCGGTGAGCATCGGCGTCACCGTCGCCGTGGTCGTCGTCTTCGCCCTCGGCGTCCTCGGCCTCGCCCGATTCGAAGGGGCACGGCAGGACGGCGGTGGGACCGGCGCTGGAACCGGTGGCGGGGTCTCGTCCCTCGGTCTCGCCCAGGCCGGCCTGTGCTTCCTCGCCTGCGCGGCCGTAGTGGCGTACGGGATATACCTGATCGTGCCGCAGTTCCACTGACCCCGGGAGCAAGGATGAACATGCCGCCCCTGCTGTCCGAGTCGGCCGACCTGACGGTCGACTACACCGACCCCGACGACCCCGTACTCATCCGCCCGGACGGAAGCCCCATCGACACCTGGCGGGAGAACTACCCGTACGCGCACCGGATGGAGCGCAAGGAGTACGACTGGCACAAGCGGCTCCAGCAGATCGAACTGCTGAAGCTGCAGAGCTGGATCAAGGAGACCGGGCGCCGGCTCGTCATCGTCTTCGAGGGGCGCGACGCGGCCGGCAAGGGCGGCACCATCAAGCGCTTCACCGAGCACCTCAACCCGCGCGGCGCGCGCGTGGTGGCGCTGGAGAAGCCGACCGAGCGCGAGAGCGGCCAGTGGTACTTCCAGCGCTACGTCGAACACCTGCCGACCGCGGGCGAGATCGTGCTGTTCGACCGGTCCTGGTACAACCGGGCCGGCGTCGAGCGGGTCATGGGCTTCTGCATCGGACGACGAGTACCGGCGCTTCATGCGCGCAGGCGCCGCTGTTCGAGCGGATGCTCGCGGACGACGGCGTCGACCTGCTCAAGTTCTGGTTCTCCGTCTCGCAGGGCGAGCAGCGCACCCGCTTCACCATCCGCCAGGTCGACCCGGTGCGGCAGTGGAAGCTCAGCCCCATGGACCTGGCCTCCCTGGACCTCTGGGACGACTACACCGCCGCCAAGGTCGCCATGTTCCGTGAGACGGACACCGAGTACGCGCCCTGGACGGTGGTGAAGAGCAACGACAAGAAGCGCGCCCGCGTCGAGGCCATGCGCAGCGTGCTGGCCCGCTTCGACTACTCCGACAAGGACGAGGAGGTCGTCGGCAGCCCCGATCCACGGATCGTGGGCGCGGCGCCGGGCCTGCTGGAGGCGGGGGAGGACGACAACGACGGTCGTCAGTAACGCCGAAGCCGTCAGGAAAGCGGAAGGGGCCCGGCCGGTTTCCCGACGCTGTTGGTTAATTCGGGGCCTGTTGCTTCGCCCCGTCGATCTTCTGGTCGGCGGGGCGAAGTGCTGCGAAGTGGCTGGTGCGGGTGCGGGCCCGGGGTGTTTCGGTGAGGTGGGCGTCGATGCGGGCGAGGTTGATGGCGGCGCCGGTGAGTTGGTGCTGAAGACTGGTCTTCGCCAGGCCCCGGTAGCGGGATCTGCGCAGGCCGCAGCGCCCGACTGCCTGGGAGATGGTGCCTTCGACTCCGGCGCGGATTTTGTAGCGGTCCTTCCAGCCGTCGGTCTGCTGGAGAGCGCGGTGGCGTTGAAGGGTCTGGTGCTCGTCGTGCTGCCGCAGGGTGAGTTCCCTGCGTTCGGCCTTGGGCGAGCTGACGCAGTCCCGCAGTGCGGGGCAGTGGCGGCAGTCGGCCGGGGAGAACCTGACCCGGATCACGGGGAGCTGCTGCTGAGAGCTGCGCAGGGCCCACTGGGTGCTGGTGGCTCCGTTTGGGCAGGTGACGTGCTGCTGGTCCCAGTCGATGGTGAAGGCGTCCTGGTCGTAGCCGCTGCCGTTCTTCGCCTGGGCGACGGTGACGGCTTGCAGCGGTCCGTGCAACTCGATGCCGTGCTCACGGCGGGCGGCCGCGATCTGGGCGGCGGTGGCATATCCGGTGTCGACCCAGTGCTCGCCGGGCAGGCAGTCCCGTTCGGTGAGGCCGTTGTGGATCGTCTCGCTCATCACGCTGTCGGGGACGGTGGCGTCGGTCGTGGCCACGTTCGTGATCAAATTCGGGGTGTCCGGCTCGCAGGTCTCGGTGAGATGGGTCTTGTATCCGTCCCAGAGGATGTCGCGTTTCTTGCTGCCCCTGGCTTCGGGGTCATAGGGCGTGACCAGGCGCTTCGCGCCCGGCGGGCGGTCTTTTGGGTCCCGCCGCCGCACCTCGCCCCCGGTCAGGTGGAAGTGCTGGACCCACATCTGCCGCAGGACCTTCACCTGCTCCAGCTCCCGCAGTGCGGCCGGTGCCTGGGGCGAGAAGACGGCCTCAAGCAGTCGCGTCCCGTCCGTCCCGATCCGCCGGCCGACCTCCTCCCGTTTGGCGTGGGCCTTGGGAAACCGGGAGTCCTCGGCCCGGGTGGCGTAATGCCGGAACCAATCGGGCTCGGCGATCTCCACCAGCCAGTCGGGGGCCGCCTGCGCGAGCGTGTTTAACGCCGAACGGAGCGTTTCCGCGACCATCTCCAGCCAGCACAGCTCCCGTGCCGCGGACTGCACATGCGTGGAGTCAGTGCGAGCCCGACCGGCGGTCTTGAGCAGTCCCTTGTCCCGGGCCGCGTGCAGGATGCCGTCCAGCACCCGCCTGCCAGCCTCCGCATCGATGAGACGGTCCCGGAACTCTGACAGCACCGAGAAGTCGAAGCCAGGATCAGCCAGTTCCAGCGCGAGGGCGTATTTGAAGTCGATCCGCGCCCGCACCGCCTCGGCGGCCTGCCGGTCGGTGAGCCCCTCGACGAACTGCAACACCAGCACCAGCGCGAGCCGGCCCGGTGACCAGGCGGGCTTCCCCCGCGCCGGGAACAGATCGGCGAACTCCTCGTCGGTGAACAGCGGCCCCAGCTCGTCCCGGACCCGGATCGCCAGGCTCCCCTTCGGGAACGCGGCCCGCGCCACCCGCACCGTCTCCGCCGGGATTTCCCCCGACCCCTTCGGCTGCATAGACATCGACACCCACCCCATACGACAACGTCGGCTCCCAAGACCACAACCGGGTCTTGGGAGCCGACGTCACGCACGGGCCCGAATTAACCAACAGCGTCCCGCATTCGGTACCGGGCCCCTCGTCTGCGAACTCTCCTCCCGCCAGCGTCAGTTCGGGTCGGCCGCGACGTCCGGGCGCGGGGTGCGGCCGGGGCAGGTGGCGCGGTGGGCCGGGAGCCGGCCGTCCACCAGGTAGCGGTGGACGACTGCGTCGACGTGCGGGTTGCCGCCGAGCACGTACACCTCGTGCTCACCGGAGTCCTCGACGGTGAGCAGATGGTGACCGAGGCGCTCCGCCATCGCCACCCCGCCGTCGTAGTGGTCCATCGGGTCGCCGTCGGCCTGCACCACCAGGCCCACCGGGTACCCGGCGCGCACCGGCACGACCGGCGGCTCGGCGGGCTCGAAGGCCCGGAAGGCGCCCACCCAGGGCTGCGCGCGCAGCACCCCGTAGCCGTACGGGAAGCGCTCCCGGAACTCGCGCATGTCCTGGTAGTAGACCTCCGGGTCGGCGGGCCACTCGTGCTCCAGCGTGATGGCCTCCAGGACGCCCACGCGCAGGGAGCCCTCGCTGTCGTCGGGGCGCCAGGTGCCCTGCTCCTGCAGCAGCCGCCGGCAGGCCTCGACGTCGCCCGCCTCGGCCGCCTTGCCCAACTCGCCGACGAGCGCGCCGAGTTCGGCCCACTGGCCGCGGTCGGCCGCCCGGTTTCCGACGGCGCCGTCGAACAGGGTGCGCAGGAACGGCCCCTGCCCGAGGCCGTCGAGGCGTACGACGACGTCCTCCACCGCGGCGAACACCAGCTCCGGTGTGTCCCCCAGCCCGAAGTGCAGCCGGCGGGCGGCCGTCCACTCGGCCCAGCGCTCGACGTTGCGCCGCACCGCGTCGCCCTGCCACAGGAACTGCTCACGCCAGCTCCAGTCGGGGTGGACGCACGAGTCCAGGACGCTGCGGTCGAGGTGAGCGGGAAACAGGGTGCCGTACACGGCGCCGACGTACGCCCCGTACGCGTATCCGACGAAGGTCAGCCGCTCCTCGCCGAGTACGCCGCGGATCACGTCCATGTCGCGGGCCGTGTTGGCGGTGCTGATGTGGCGGCGCAGCTCGCCGCCGGCGCGGGCACAGGCCTCCTCGCGCAGCCGCATGTCCTCGGCGAACTGCGGGAACAGCTCGTCGGGCGGGCGGGAGTCGAACGGGGCCCTGGGCACGGTCACTTCGGCGAGGAGGTTGGTGGACGCGCCGGTGCCGCGCGGATCGAACCCGATCAGGTCGTACACCTCGTGCAGCGGCGTGCCGGCGAACTTGTCCGGCAGCTCCCGGCCGGCGCCCCAGTCGCCGCCGGGACCTCCGTTGACGCCGAGGAGGATGCCGCGGCGCCGCGGGGGCGCAGTCGCACGGCGGCGGCTGAGGGCGATCTCGATCCGTTCACCGCCCGGCTCGGCGTAGTCGCGCGGCACCTGGATCGTGGCGTGTTCGAGCAGCTCGTCGTCGGGGTCCGGCGACCACTGCGGTCGCTGGGCGTAGAAGTCGGTGAGCACCGCGAACCTCCGTTCTGGTCAGGAGGTTCAGCGTCTCCTCATCGCCTTGAGAAGGCCTGGAACCCGCCCTGACCGGACGCTCGGGGCACCGCGAGTGCGGCCAGCAGCCCCGCGGCCGTGAACGCGGCTGCCCCGGTCAGGGCGAGGCCGTAGCCGGAGGCGAGCGCCTGGACGGAGGCCGAAGGGCCGGGGCCGGACGCCTCGTCGATACGGTGCGCCGAGAGGGCCGCCAGCGTCACCAGGCCCAGGGCGCTGCCGAGTTGGCGCGTGGCGTTGAGCAGTCCGGAGCCGAGGCCCGCCTGGTGGACGGGCAGGCCGGCGGTGGCGGCGTTCGTCGTCGCGTTGAGCACCGCGCCCATGCCGAAGCCGAGCAGCAGTGCGGGGCCCAGCAGATCCGCGACGTAGGTGGCGTGTGCGTCCGCCCGGGCCAGCCACAGCAGGCCCAGGCAGGACAGCGACAGACCGCTCGATCAGCACGGGCCGCGGTCCGATGCGCGGGACGAGCGAGGAGACGCCCCAGCCGCCGAGCGCGATGCCCGCCGACAGCGGCAGATAGCTCAGGCCGGTGCGTACGGGGCTGTAGCCGAGCACGTTCTGCAGCAGCAGCGTGAAGAAGTAGAAGGTACTGAACAGGGCGGCGACACTGAAGAACGCGACCAGGTTGGCGGCGGCCACCGAGCGGATGCGGAAGACACCGAGCGGCACCAGAGGATGCGCCGCGAACCTCGCCTGGATCAGTACGAACAGCGCGAGCAGCGCCACCCCGCCGACGAGCGGGACGAGCACCACCGGTGACATCCAGCCGTAGGTGTGCGCCTCGGCGACCGCGCAGACCACCGCCATCAGGCCGAGCGTGACGGCGACGGCGCCGGGCAGATCCGAGACCGGGGCGCGGCCCGTCGCGGTGCGGTCCGCGAGGCACCGCGCAGCAGACGGTCACGAACAGCGCGATCCCGATGGGTACGTTGATCAGCAGCGTCCAGCGCCAGGACAGCCACTCGGTGATCGCGCCGCCGGCCAGCACACCGACCGCTCCCGCCGCCCCCGACACCCCGCTCCACCAGCCGAAGGCTTTCGCCCGCGCCTCGGGCCGGGTGAACGTGGTGCCCAGCACGGTCAGCGTGGCCGGTGCCATGACGGCGGCGCCGAGCCCCTGGAAGGCGCGGGCGAGGATCAGCGTCGCGGGGCTGTGTGCCGCCCCGCCGACGGCACTGGCGAGCGTGAACAGACCGACCCCGGCGAGGAAGACGCGGCGCTGCCCGAACAGGTCGGCCAGCCTGCCGCCGAGCAGCAAGAAGCCGCAGACGACGACGGTGTACGCGTTGTTGACCAGCTGCAGATGATGCCGGTCCAGACGCAGTTCCTCGGCGATCACGGGCAGCGCCACATTGACCACCGAGGCGTCGAGCACGTTCATGAACTGGCCCAGGCAGCAGGCGGCGAGGACGATCCCGAGCCGCTGCCCGGCCCCGGCGGGCGCGGCGGCGGTCTGCACGGTCGAAGCGGTCATGCGGGCACGCTGCGCCGGCACGGTCGACCTCCGATCGCCCCCCGGTCGTGACCCGGTCGAGCCGGGCGGCCGCGGCCGCCCGCCTGAGGAGCACTCAAGGGCGTTTCGAGAGCGGATGCCCACAGTCGCCTTCCGAACCGCCGCAGGGCCGGACGACATTCCCCTAGGAGAGCGCCATGGCCAAGATCACCTACCTGCATCCCAACGGCACCGCCACCGTCGTCGACGTCGAGGCACCCGAACACGGTCATGCGCGGCGCGAAGCTCAACAACATCGACGGCATCGAGGCCCAGTGCGGCGGCTCCGCCCAGTGCGGCACCTGCCACGTCTACGTCGACGAGGACAGCACCCTGCCGCTGCCGCCGATGGACTCCGTCGAGGACGACGTGCTGTACGGCACGGCCTGCCCGCGCTCGGACATCAGCCGGCTGAGCTGCCAGCTGCCGGTCTCCGACGCGATCGACGGGCTGCTGGTCCACCTGCCCGAGGCGCAGAGCTGATGGCCCGCCGACTCCGTCGTCGTCGTCGGGCGCCGGCCAGGGCGGGCTGGAGACGGCGGCCGCACTGCGGACCACGGGTTACGGGGCCGTGTCACCCTGATCGGCGAGGAGCCGGACCTCCCGTGCCAGCGGCCGCCGCTGTCCAAGGGCTACCTCACGGGCGCGGTCGCACGCGGGGAATGACCCTGCGCCCGCCGTCGTTCTACAGCGCACAGGACATCGACCTGGTGTCCGGCGACCGCGTCGCCGCAGATCGACCGGCGAGCGGCGCACCGTGCGGCTGGCCGTCGGGCTGCGCCTGCGCCTACGGCGCAGCTGGTCCTCGCCACCGGCTGCCGGCCCGCGCACCCTTCCGGTGCCCGGTGCGGACTGCGCCGGTGTGCTGACGCTGCGCGACCTCGCCGACGCCGAGGCGCTGCGGCCGCGGCTGGACGGGCCCGCCCGCCAGGTTGTCGTGGTCGGCGCCGGGTTCATCGGCCTCGAAGTCGCGGCCACCGCCCGACGGCTGGGCCACGACGTGACGGTCGTCGAGGCGCAGCGGCGCGCCCTCGCCCGTGCCCTCACGCCCGCCGATGTCGCACGTGTGCTCGCCGAGCGGCACGCGCAGCCGGGCGTCCGGCTGCTGCTCGGCCAGGAGGTCACCGCACTGCACGGCGACGGCGCGGGCCGAGGTCGCCGTGGTGCGGCTGCGCGACGGCGAGCGGCTGCCCGCGGACCTCGTCGTCGTGGGCATCGGCGTCGTGCCGCACACCGAACTGGCGCCGCCGCGGCAGGGCTCCTCGTCGGTGACGGCGTCGTCGTCGACCCCCGGCTGCGAACCGACGACCGGCCATGTACGCGATCGGCGACTGCGCCCGTTTCCCCAGCACCCGCCTGGGGCGTCACATCCGCCTGGAGTCGGTGCAGAACGCCTCCGACCAGGCCCGGTGCGTGGCCGCCGCGATCTGCGGTGAGTCCGCCCCGTACACCGCGGTCCCCTGGTTCTGGTCCGAGCAGTACGCGTTGCGGCTGCAGATGGCCGGACTGACCGCGGGGCACGACGAGACGGTCACTGTCGGCGATCCCGACGGGGCCCGTTTCTCCGTGCTCTGTTTCCGCGAGGGCCGGCTGACCGGCGTCGAGTCGATGGGCAGGCCAGCCGACCACGGCATCGCACGACGCCTCCTGTCGTCGGACACCGGCCCTTCTCCGGCCGAGACACGAGCTCCCGGCTTCGACCTCAAGTCCTATGCCATGAAGCCGAGTTCGACCGTCCCGGCCCCCGCGTGACCGCAGACAAGACACCAACACAGGCACCGGATCCACATCCACATCCACATCCACATCCCTATTCAGATCCCGATTCAGAACCAGCACCAGAACCAGGCCCAGAGAGGACCTCCCCGCATGCCCGACACCACCCCGGCCGCACCCACGCGTGACCGCCGTATCCGCCGCCTCCGTCCCCGTACCCTCGCGGTCTCGCTCGTCCTGTCGGCCGCGATCGCCGGGACGCTGACCCTCTCGGCAGCGCCCAGCGGGGCGGCCTCCCGCAACAACGCCACGCTGGCGGGCACCTGGGACCTCACGGTCTCCGTCACGACACCCGACGGAGGCGCCGCGGTCACCACCCCGCGCTTCGTCTTCACTCCGGACCACCGGCTGTCGGCCGAGGGCCCGAAGGACAGCGACGGCGTGCCCGCCTATGTGGCCCACGGGTTCTGGAACGAGGAGTCCGACGGCGACATCGCGTTCTACATCAACCACTCCGGCCGCGCGGACGGCGCCTACCTCGGCGCGGTACAGGCCGAGCACATGGGCCACCTCACCCGGCACGGCACCCGTTTCAGCTCCCACGCCTACGCCTTCACCACCCAGGAGGACGGCACCACACAGGGCCCGATAGCGGTCAGCAGCACGGCCGTCCGGGTGTCCGACGCCACCGGGTGAACCCGCGCGCCGAGACCGGCACACCAGGCCCGCGTCCCACTCCCGCACGAGTCGGACGCGGGCCTGGCTCGTCCGGCGCTCAAGGCGCCGTCCCTAGCGTTCCGTCACGACCATGCCCTCCCCCCCCGCTGAGTATCACGCAGCAACGAAGTGAGGCAGAAATGACCGCATTCACCGCAGGATCCCCTTGCTGGGCCGATGTCAGCGTCCCTGACCCCGACGCCGCGAAGCGCTTCTACGGTGCGCTCCTGGGCTGGGACTTCGAGACCGGCGAGGAGCCCTTCGGCGGGTACGCGCCGGCGCTCAAGGACGGCAAGAACGTGGCGGCCGTCGCCACGGCGCAGGGCGGCGCCCCCGCCGCCTGGAACCTGTACTTCGCCACGCCCGACGCGCAGGCGCTGGCCCGGCGCATCGGAGAGGCCGGCGGCAAGGTCGTACTGGAGCCGACCGCGATCGGCGACGCCGGCACCATGCTGCTGGCGGCCGACCCGGGCGGGGCCCACTTCGGTGCCTGGCAGCCGGGCACGCGCGCCGGTTTCGAACTGCAGGGGGTGCCCGGCACGTTCTTCTGGCCGGAGATCTACACCCGTGACAAGGCCGACGTCGACCCGTTCTACGAGGGCGTGTTCGGCTTCAGCGGCCAGCAGATCTCGGAGGGCCCCTTCGACTTCAAGCTGTGGTTCCAGCCGGACAACCCGCAGCCCGTCGCCGGGCGGCTGCAGATGGGCGAGTTCATGCCGGCCGAGGTCCCGGCTCACGCGCTCGTCTACTTCTCGGTGGCCGACACCGACGAGACCGTGGCGAAGGTGCTCGAACTCGGCGGCGGCGTGGGCCGGGAGCCGGCGGACAGCCCCTTCGGGCGCTCCGCCCTCGTCGCCGACGACCAGGGAGCGCGCTTCGCGGTGATGGGACCGGTCAAGGACCAGGACGCCGCCGCGAGTTGAGCCACGTACCGCAAAGAGCCGGTCCCGGCACCCCCAGGGGGTCCGGGACCGGCTCTTGTGTTCTGGCTCGTGTTCAGGAGGCCGGGCGGGCGGGGGGTTCAGTCGCCCCAGACCACCGGAAGGCTGGTCAGCGTGTGGTTGATCTCGCCGGCGTGCCACGGCAGTTCGGACTCCGGCACCGCCAGACGCAGGTCGGGGAAGCGGGTCAGCAGTCCCTCGATGGCGATCACCAGCTCCATCCGGCCCAGGTGCTTGCCCAGGCAGTAGTGCAGACCGTGCCCGAAGGAGATGTGCGGGTTGTGCTCGCGGGCGAGGTCGAGCCGGTCCGGATCGGTGAAGACGTTCTCGTCCCGGTTGGCCGAGGCCAGGGCCAGCAGCACCGCGTCGCCCTTACGGATGGTCACGCCGCCGACCTCGATGTCCTCGGCGGCGATCCGCGGGAAGCCGGAGGTGTCGGTGGCGAACAGGTTGACGTGCCGCAGGAGTTCCTCGACCGCCACCGGGATCCGGGAGTGGTCCTCGCGCAGCCACTGCCACTGGTCGCGGGCGTCCACGAGAAGCGCGAGCACGGAGTTGGCGAGCTGGTTGGCGGTGGTGTCGAAGCCCGCGCCGATGAGGGTGAAGCCGAAGGTGACCAGCTCCTGCTCGCTCAGCCGGTCGTCGTTGTCGCGGGCGGCGATCAGCTCGGAGAGCATGTCGTCGGTGGGGTTGGCCCGCTTCTCGGCGATGAGGCCGACGATGTACTCGCTGAGCTTGGCGAGCCCGTCGAGCGACTCCTTGCCGCCGGCCCGCTCGTCTACGGTGGCGAACGCGCGCGCCCACTTCTCGAAGGTGCGCAGGTCCTCGGACGGTACGCCGAGCAGCTCGCCGATGACGGTCAGCGGCAGCGGCACCGCGAACTCCTGTACCAGATCAGCCGTGCCGCCACGGGAACTGATGCCGTCGAGCAGTTCGTCGCAGACCTTCTGCACGTTGTCCCGCATGCGCTCGATCCGGCGCATCGTGAAGGCCCCGGCCACCAGCTTGCGCAGCCTGGAGTGCTCGGGCGAGTCGAGCGAGATGATCATCTCCGGGGTGGTGTGCATGGTGCCGCCGATCCTGGGCGCGCCCTCACCGCAGGCCATGGCCCGGCTCAGCCGGGGATCGGCGGACAGCTCCCGCACGTCCTGGTAGCGGGTCACCAGCCAGGCATCCACCCCGCCCGTGGTGCGCACCTTGACCACCGGCCGGGTCCTGCGCAACTCCGTGTAGCGCGGTGCCGGGGCCCGGTACGACGAACCGGGCAGGGGGTACACATCGGTTTCCTGAAGGGCAGTCACCATGACTCCTCCGCTGTAGCCGCCAAGGTCTCCAACACCGTACGAACCGGTGATGGAGACCAAGTCGGATGCAACTGGAGCCAGTTGGGGAACGCGGGAGCCGGTCGGGGAATGCGGGAGCCCGTGTCCGGCGCGCCATGCCGTCAGTCGTCAGGCGTCAGGCGTCGGGCGCGCCGAGCAGCACCGTGGAGTAGTTCTTGCGCGCGGCGGTGTCGTACTGCAGGGCGACATGGCTGGTGGCCGAGGTGACGTCGCGCCAGGCCCGCTGCAGCGCGTGCGTCTCCCCGAGGCCGCCGGTGCCCGTGGCGCGGACGAGCAACTCCAGCGCCTCCTGGAGGAGTTCGGCGGAGAAGGTGGCGTTGCGCTCGCTGCGCGCCATCAGCTCGGGCGTGAAGGACCTGGTGTCCAGGACGGCCGCGTTCTGCTCGACGAAGTGCCGGGCCGCGTCGACCCGCCCGGACGCCCTGACCAGCTTCGTCTCCGACGTGACCGTGCGCTTGCGGCCGGTCAGCAGCCCGGCCGCCGCCTCCAGGGCGCCGGCGGCGGCGCCCACCACGGGCGCGATGAAGGTCAGCCCGCCGACCGCCTGGAACGGCACGTTGTGGGCGGGCAGTTCGGACGTCGCGTTGCGCCCGCTGAGCATGTCGGCGCGGGCGAACGACAGATGCTGCGGTACGAAGACGTCGTCCACGACGACGGTGTGGCTGCCGGTGGCCCGCATGCCGACGCTGTCCCAGGACCGCTCGACGGCGAACATGTCCCGCGGCAGCGCGAAGAACCGCAGCTCACCGGGCCCCTCGCCGCCGGGCGCCGGCACCGCGGCGCAGACCAGCGCCCAGCCGGCGAAGTCGATCCCGCTGACGTAGCTCCATCGGCCCGTCACCCGCCAGCCGCCCTCGGCCGCCCGCGCCCGCCCGGCCGGCATCAGCCCGGTGGCGATGACCGTGTCCGGGCTCTCGCCCCACAGCGCCCGGTGCCCCTGGGCGGGCAGATGTGCCGCGAACCGCGCCGAGTACGCGGCCAGCGAGGCGCACCACGCGGTGGCCGCGCAGCCCTCGCCCACGGTGAGCACGGCGCGGGTCAGCTCGCCGAACGAGCCCTCCGCACCGCCCCACTCGGCGGCCACGAAGTGCCGGGCGAAGCCGGCCTCGGTCAGTGCCTCGACCACCGCCGGGGCGAGCGCGCGCTGCCGGTCCGCCTCGGAGGCGTGCTCGGCCGCGAGCAGGCGCAGCTTCTCGGCGGCCGGAAGCAGCCCGGTTGCGTTGTCGGGATCGTTGCCCATGCCTGTGACCTCCTGCGTGGGTGGTGGTGATCGGTCGAGTGGGTGTCAGACGCCGCGCGCGACGGCCTGGGCGAACCGCTCCAGGGTCTCCCCGGGACTGGGGCCGTCCAGGGCGCGGAAGATCCCCTCGGCGCCCTCGCCGTGCCGGTGGAGCTTGACGTGCGCGAGTGACACCCTGGTCGTCGTGGCGTCGACCGGTTCGATGTCGAGTTCGATCTCGCTGGCGCGCTCGTCGTCCGGTATGGACTGCCAGTTGCCGTCGATCCGCCAGGTCATGACGAGCCTGCGGCCCGGCTCCCACTCCAGGACGCGGCCCCAGGCGATCTCGGTGCCCTCCACGTCCCACTCGTAGTAGCGGCCGCCCACGCCCGGTTCGAAGGCGAGCCCGGCCCGCTCCTTCTTCACCAGCACATGGGACGGCGGCCACCACTGTCCGGGCTGCTCGGTGAACACCCGGAAGCAGTCCTCGGGACTCGCCACGACGGTCACCGACTTCCGTACGTCGGGGATGCTCTGCGTCTGCTCGGGCACGGGCCCTCCTCGTCAGGTGTCTGCACAGGTCCGCTCACGCTGGCGTGCGGGGCTCGATACGCGCCGGACCGCCGGTAGGGCCGCGATAGGGGGTGCCACGCCGTGTCGTCTCGCGGCTGCGGCTGCGGCTGCGGCGCCGCGGTGGCCGGTCGCGCCCACGCGGTGGCGCGGCACATCGATGCGGCCCCGAGTCCCTTCGGGGCGCTCCGGCGGGAGGCGAGCGACGTCCTAGGCCCCGCGTCCACCGTCGTTTCGACCGGGCCCCACGACCTCTTGGGAGAGCACGATGACAGAAGCGGGACGACGGGTTGCCTTCGTCACGGGCGCGACCAGCGGGATCGGCCTCGCTGTGACCGAACTGCTGGCCCGGCAGGGCGCGGCGGTGTTCGGTGTGGCGCGCGGAGAGGAGAGCGTCCGTGCGGTGGTGAAGCGGCTGCGCGAGGAGGGCCTTGAGGTCTCCGGGGCGGTCTGCGACGTCACCTCGCAAGAGCAGGTGAGGACCGCCGTCGAGGCGGCGGTGGCCGTGTACGGGCGGATCGACATCCTCGTCAACAACGCGGGCCGGGGCGGCGGCGGAGTCACCGCCGAACTGTCGGACGCCCTGTGGCTCGATGTGATCGACACCAATCTGAACGGCACGTTCCGCGTCACCCGCGAGGTGCTGAGCACCGGGCGGATGCGGGACGGCGACTGGGGCCGCATCATCAACATCGCCTCCACCGGTGGCAAGCAGGGCGTCGAACTGGCCGCTCCCTACTCGGCGTCCAAGCACGGTGTCGTCGGCTTCACCAAGGCCGTCGGCAAGGAACTGGCGAGGACCGGCATCACCGTCAACGCCGTGTGCCCCGGATACGTCGAGACCCCGATGGCGCAGCGGGTCCGCCAGGGCTATGCCGGCCACTACGGCGTCAGCGAGCAGGACATACAGGAGAAGTTCAACGCGAAGATCCCGCTGGGCCGTTACTCCACACCCGAGGAGGTGGCCGGCCTGGTCGGCTACCTGGCCTCGGACCCGGCTGCGTCCATCACCGCCCAGGCACTCAACGTCTGCGGAGGCCTGGGCAACTACTGACCTCCCGGCGACCGTCCCGGCAGACTGCCCGGCTGAATCCGTCGCCGCCACACGCGTGATCCACGCCCGACCCACGCCGCTGATCCCGTTACGAGAGACGGAGCCCCACGATGACCGACACCGGTGGCACGCTGCTCGCCGAACCCGCAACCGAACTCGCCGCCTTCCGGGCGGCGATGGGCCGCTTCCCCACCGGGGTCACCCTGCTCACGCAGGGCAGCGGCGACGACACCATCGTCATGACCCTCAACAGCCTGACCTCGGTCTCCCTCGACCCCATGCTGCTGCTCGTCTCCGTCAAGTCGGACGGCCGGATGCGTCCGAAGATCGTGCGTGGCGGGGGCTTCGCGGTGAACGTGCTCAGCGAGCAACAGCGCGACCTGGCCCAGGAGTTCTGCCGCCCCGACCGTCCGGCCGGCCGGGCCGCGATGCTGCGCGTCGGCGCGGTCGAGGGAACGCTCGGCCATGCGGTGATCCCGTCGGCCGAGGCGTACTTCGAGTGCGAGCTGCACGACCAGCACGAGGCGGGCGACCACGTCCTGCTCGTGGGCCGGGTCGTGGCCCTGCACGACCGGCCCGGTGAGGCACAGCCCCTCCTCTTCCACCGCGGCGCCTACGCGCAGGTGGGCGCGGGCAGGGCGGCATGAGCGCGCCCGCCGCCACGGCACCGACGCTCGACCGGGTGGCGGACGGGGTGTACGCCTACGTGCAGTCCGGAGGCGGATGGTGTGTGAACAACGCCGGCCTGATCGTCGGCGGGGACGGCGGCGGTCCTGGTCGACACGGCGGCGACGCAGGCGCGTACGAGGCGCCTGCGCGAGGAGGCCGAACGGGTCGCTCCCGGTGGCGTGGACCTCGTGGTCAACACGCACTTCCACGGCGACCACACCTTCGGCAACGGGCAGTTCACGCCCCGCGCGCAGATCGTCGCCCATGAGGGCACCCGGGCGGACAGCGCGGAGGCGGGCCTGCACCTGCGGGGTCTGTGGCCGCAGGTGGAGTGGGGAGAGACCCCCCTGACCCTGCCGACGGTCACCTTCCAGGACACGCTGACACTGCACCCGGGCAGCGGCGTACGGGCCGAACTGCACCACGTCGGCCCCGCGCACACCGCGAACGACGTGGTCGTCTGGGTCCCGGACCGGTCGGTCCTGTTCGCCGGCGACGTGGTGTGGTCCGGTGTGACGCCGTACGTCCTGATGGGCTCGATCACGGGCTCCCTGGAGGCCCTGGAGCGGCTGCGCGCGCTGCGCCCCCGCACGGTGGTCCCCGGCCATGGCCCGGTCGGCGGCCCGGAACTGCTGGACTTCACCGAGGCGTACCTGCGCCTGGTCGACCGCCTGGCGGTGGACGGCCTCCGCGACGGCCTGACCCCTCTCCAGGCGGCCGAACGCGCCGACCTGGGCGGGTTCGCGACGCTCGTCGACGCGGAACGCCTCGTGGGCAACCTGCACCGGGCCTACGCGGAACAGCGGGGACTGCCACCGGGGGACCGGCTCGACGTGGTGGAGTCGTTCAAGGAGATGGTGGCGTACCAGGGCGGCCTGCCGCAGTGCCACGCGTGACGATCCACGCCGGTCGCGGGCGAGAGCCGCGCGCCGGACGGAGGCCCATCACAGTCCCCGTCCGGCGCGCGGCTCTCTTTCCGGCTGTCCCCGCGTCCTCCGCCTCTACGCCGGTACCGGCTGATCGCGGTGGATCACCCGCCGCCTGGTGAACAGCACGCCCTCGCGGCGCACCAGTTCGTCCTCCACCGTGAAGGTGGGCTCGAAGACGACGTTGCCCTCGCGGTCGGTCTGGGTGACGAGCGAGTAGTACGAGACGTGCAGGGTGTTCTCGTCGACCGGGTCGGCCTCGATCAGCACGTGGTCGAACCAGTGGCGTACGGCGATGTCGCGGTAGCGGGGCAGCGCCGCCCGCATTCCTGCGAGCATCTCCGCCCGCCCGCGCTGCACCGCGCCTCCCGCGTGTACGACCTCCCCGTCCTCGGTGAACGTCGCGGCGAACCCCTCGATGTCCAGCGCGTCGACCCGGCGCATCTGCCATGCGTAGAACGTCCGGACCTCGGCGTAGACCTCCCCGGAGACCTGCGCGTACGTTTTCTGGACCGCCTGGGACACGGCGTCTCCCCTCAGTGACAACGGCCGCCCGACTCCGGCGGCGCGACTGCCGCCCACGCTGCCCGGCCCCGCTCCAGGCGCGCTGGAGGCCCGGTCAGTCGGCCGCGCTACCGGGATTCATTCGCAGTGCATCGGGCTTCAGCCCGGTGGTGAAGCGAATCTGAGGGTTGCGACGCGGAGCGTCGCAGTCTTGTCCGGCGGAGCCGGACGGCGTGCTCCTCACCCGTGGCGCGGAGCGCCACGACAGCTGGTCCCGGCGGAGCCGGGCGATGCTCACACGGGCCGGTTCTGCTGTTCGATGTACTGCCTGACCACGGAGAGCGGGGCGCCGCCGACGGTGCCGGCGAAGTAGGAACCGGACCAGAGCTTGTTGGCCCGCCAGTAGTGGCGTACCAGGTCGGGGAACTCTCCCCAGCCTCGGCCGGGAGGTGCCCCAGGCGCAGACGGCGGGAGGAGACGCCCTTGAGGGAGTTGACGAGTTTGGTGACGGCGACCTTGGGCGGGAAGTTCACCAGGAGGTGGACGTGGTTGTCCTCGCCGTTGAACTCCACCAGCTCGCACTCGAAGTCCGCGCACACCGACCGCATGATCTCCTCCATCCGCGTCAGATGAACATCCGTGAACACCTTGTGCCGGAACTTGGTCACGAAGACCAAGTGGACATGCATCACGAAAGCACAGTGCCGGCCAGTTCTGATCTTCTGCATCTCACCCATAACCCAATTATGTAGCGTGGCCGTCATGCAGCTTCGGTACGCCTTCAGGTTGTACCCGGACTCCGGCCAGCAGACGGCGCTGGCGAAGGCGTTCGGGTGCGCCCGCGTCGTGTTCAACGACGCGGTGCGCGCCCGCGAGGACGCCCGCACGGCCGGGCAGCCGTTCCCGACGGCCGGCGAGCTGTCCAGGAAGCTGATCACCGAGGCGAAGCAGACCGCGGAGCGGTCCTGGCTGGGCGAGGTCTCCGCGGTCGTGCTCCAGCAGTCCCTGCGCGACGTGGAGACCGCCTACAGGAACTTCTTCGCCTCCCTCAAGGGCGACCGCAAGGGCCCGAAGATGGGTGCGCCCCGCTTCAAGTCCCGCAAGGACAACCGGCAGTCGATCCGGTTCACCGCCAACGCCCGCTGGTACGATCACCGGCAGCGGGCGGCTGAACCTGCCGAAGATCGGGGCGGTGAAGGTGAAGTGGTCCCGCACCCTGCCCGCCACCCCGTCCTCGGTCACCGTGATCAAGGACGCGGCCGGCCGGTACTTCGCCTCCTTCGTCATCGACACCGACCCGCACGCCGACGCCGCCCGGATGCCCGCCACCGGCCAGCACGGTCGGCATCGACCTGGGCCTGACGCACTTCGCGGTCCTCTCCGACGGCACGAAGATCGACTCCCCGCGCTTCCTGCGCCGCGCGGAGAAGAAGCTGAAGAAGGCCCAGCGGGATCTGTCCCGCAAGCAGAAGGGATCCAAGAACCGGGAGAAGGCCCGCCTCAAGGTCGCCCGCGCCCACGCACAGGTGGCCGACGCGCGCCGCGAGTTCCACCACCAGCTCTCCACCAAGCTGATCCGCGAGAACCAAGCGATCGGCGTGGAGGACCTGGCGGTCAAGGGACTCGCCCGCACCCGACTGGCCAAGACCGTGCACGACGCGGGCTGGTCGCAGTTCGTGGCCATGCTGGAGTACAAGGCGCGCCCGGTACGGGCGGACCCTGGTGAAGATCGGCCGGTTCGAGCCGACCTCCCAGGTCTGCTCGACCTGCGGCGTCAAGGACGGCCCCAAGCCCCTGCACGTCCGGGAATGGACCTGCGCCGCCTGCGGCGCCGTCCACGACCGGGACCATCAACGCCGCGATCAACGTCAAGACGGCCGCCGGACTGGCGGTATACAGCCTGCGGAGCGCCGGTAAGACCAGGACTCGTCCCGGCACAGCGCGAAGAAACAGGAAGCCACGGATTCCCGCCCGAACCCCGTGCCGCGTAGCGGCACAGCAACGGACGAGAAGGCCAGAATCCTCGGGCTTCAGCCCGAGGAGCAAGTCAAACGGACCTGCACGCGGACCTGCCGGGCGTCAGCACGGACGTACTCGCCTCGCGGCTGAAGGACATGGAGCGGGACGGCCTCGCGACGCAGGCGCCGGCTGCCGCCGCCCGGCGCGGCGTACGTCTACGAACTGACCGGCCGAGAGGACGGGAGTTGCTGCCCGTGCTGCAGGCGCTGGGCCTGTGGGGCGAGGCCGAGCTGGGTGAGCGGCGGGCCACCGACGCCGTGCGGGCCCACTGGTTCGCGCTGCCGCTGCTGCGCGCGCTTGAGGAAGTCCCGGACAGTGAGGGGCTCGTCGAAGTGCGGCTGGAGGAGGGGACTTCCATCTGTACGTCGGCGCCGCGGACGGAGCGGTGTACGGGGACGGGCCCGCTCCCGGGGAGCCCGACGCCCGGCTGGTCCTGGATGCCGGGACGTGCGCGGCCGTCGCGCGCGGGGAGTTGAGCCTCACCGACGCGGTGCGGGACGGGCGGGTCGAGGTGACCGGCGACGGCACGCTCGCCAAGGCGCTCAGGGAGGCATGACCACGGCAGAAGGCCCGCCGCACCGAAGAGCGGCGGGCCTTCTGACGTGCCGTCAGGCTCCCGGCGGCACCCGCGCACGGCCGGCCCGAGCCGCGCGTCAGCGCGTAGCCGCCGACGCCCGCGAGCGCGGCCAGCACGCCGCCGATCGCCGTCCACACCCAGCGGTCGGACCACCAGCCGGACGACCAGCCGTCCTCGGGCTCGATGCCGGACAGGACGGCGAGTCGCGCCGAACCCTCGTCACTCTCGGACGCGGACGTCACCGCGATCCCCGGCACCAGCGGCTCGGCCAGCGAGCCGTCCACCGCCGGCGCGCCGCCGATGTCCTTGGAGTCGACCCGCACCTCGGCGCTCACCGGCAGGCCCAGGTCGGCCGTCGTGAGGTCAGCGACCGTCAGCCGGACGTAGTACGTGCCCGGCAGCGGGTCGTTGGCCCACGGCTCCGACCAGGCGCGCACCGTGCGCAGCGTGCAGGCCAGCTCCACCGAGGCGGCGTCCTGCCGCGGCCGTGCTCGTCTGCGCCCCGTACTGGCAGGCCTGGCGGCGCCGCAGCCCGTCGTACACGTCGACCTGCCAGGTCTGCGGCCGGCGTGCGCGTCCGGCAGCTTCACCGTCGCCTGGACGGTGGGGCGCTGTCCGGCGTCCGCGGGGAACGACCAGTACAGGTAGTCGCCCGTGGACGCCGCTCGCGGTGGCCTGCCTGGCCCTGGCTCGATCGCGGTCGCCGTACGGAAGGACGTGCCCGCCTCGGTCGGCGCGCGAACTCGTCGCTCCGAGCGCGCTCGGCGACGGCGAGGAGTCGGCCGCCGCGGCGACCGGGCGAGCAGCCAGCAGCGGCGACCAGCAGCGGCCGCGGCGCTCAACACGCGTGTGGTCCGCATCAGTTGGTCCTCCAGACCGCGACGCGCCAGCGCGACAGCCAGCCCCAGAGCAGACCGGCGAGGAAGCCGGTCGAGGACCAGCGCGCCGAGCAGCCACCAGCCGCGGCCGAGGCCGAAGGAGGCCACGTCGGCGCGCGTCGTCGGGCCGTCCACCACGTCGACGGTCAGCTCGAGCGGCAGGCCCGGCGTGGTCTTCACACCGGCGGGCGCCGAGAAGGAGTTGGCTGACCTGGAGGCAGACGGTCTCGGCCGAGCCGCGTCGTCCTCGTCGTCGTCGCTCTCCGCCTTCGGGTAGCGCAGCCCGGTGGAGATCACGTCCGTACGGCCGTTGCCCGCCGCCTCGCCGCGCACGATCTCCCGGCCGTGCACGCGTCACCGCCCGCAGCAGCACCCCGTAGTCCGGGTTCACGGCGCGGTCGGCCGCCACGCTCACCGAGGCGCGCAGCTCCTGGCCGGGCTCGACGTCCACCCGGTACCAGCGGTGCTCGCCGAACTCCTCGCGGTCGGTGTACAGACCGGACTTCAGCTCGGGCGCGTCGGCGCACTGCGCGGCGCCCTCGGTGGCGACCGGCGTGACCACCGGGTCGGCCGCCCGGTCCACCAACTGGTTGACCCGGTCGGAGAGTTCGTCGGTGTGCTCGCACCGAGGTGTACGTGCCGCCGGTCGCCTCGGCGATGCAGCTCAGCTGCTCGCGGATCTTGGCGTTCGGCACCAGGCCGAGCGTGTCGATGGTCAGGTGGATGCCCTTGGCGGCGATCTCGCGGGCCACCTCGCACGGGTCGAGCGGGGCGCAGGTGTCCTCGCCGTCGGTGATCAGCACGATCGCGCTTGGAGCCGGTCGCCGCCGTCGAGGTCGTCGGCCGCCTTCAGCAGGGCGGGGCCGATCGGGGTCCAGCCGGTGGGCGCGAGCGTCGCCACCGCGGTCTTCGCCTCGGTGCGGTCCAGCGGGCCGACCGGGTAGAGCTGCGCGGTGTCCTTGCAGCCCGTCTTCCGGTCGTCGCCGCGGTAGTCGGCGCCGAGCGTGCGGATGCCGAGCTGCGACCTCCTCGGGCGTCGCGTCCAGCACCTCGTTGAAGGCCTGCTTCGCCGCGGCCATCCGGGTGCCGCCGTCGATGTCCCGGGTCCGCATGGACCCGCTGACGTCGAGGACGAGGTCGACCTTGGGCGTGGCCTCGCCGGTGGGTTCACCGGCGACGCGCCGCGGCCGGGAAGGCGACCCCGGCCGTCAGGGCGGCGAGCAGGGCGCACACTCCCGCCGCCAGCCGTTTTCTTGTGATCATCGGCGGATCCTATTGATCAGAGGTGCCGCACTCCAAAACGAGCGTCGCGCTTCAGCGCAGGGGGTTGGGCAGCCCGGTCCACTGGTCCCCGGGCGTCCCCGGCGACAGCCGCATCAGCGTCAACGCCTTGCGCGGGCAGCGGCTCTTCGAGCAGCGCGACCAGGTCGGGCGTGCGCGGCAGATCCCGTACGGCCGCCTCCAGCGCCGCCGCGCAGCGCCGTCGCCGAACCCGCCGTACCCGCGAGCGCGCCCGCCACCAGGGAGCCGAACAGCTTGCGGCGCAGGGTCGTCACGTCGTCCGTGACGATCCGTCCGGACAGCTCCGGGACCGGGATGCCGTGCCGGGCCAGCCGCGCCGGGCTGACGCGGATGTCGGCGAGGTCGCGGTAGACCAGTCGCAGCGGGGCACCCGTCGCCGGACAGCACGACCAGGAGGTTCTGGCCGTGCGCCTCCAGGGCCACGCCCAGCTCCAGCAGCCGCAGGCCGACGGTGAGGGCGAGGCGGGTGAAGTCGGCGAGCCAGGCGGGGGATCGGGCAGCGCGGTGGTGGCGAGCGCGGCCACCGGCAGCACCCGCTCGCCGCGCGTCGGTCGAGGCGTACGTCTGCGGCGACTCCCGCAGCACGGCCGCGAGATCGGGCGAGTCGGCCGTGGCCGCGCCCAGCGTGCGGGTGACGTGCAGCAGTCCGTCCGCGCGGGCCGCCAGCGACTCCGCGAAGTCCGACAACGTCGCCGACAGTGAGATCGAGTAGACCGAGATGTCCCGCACCGAGGACGTCAGCCGGGCGCTCAGCGCGGTCTTGACGTGCGGTCCGTCCGGGCACGGCGAGCGTGCGCAGGGACATCAGCGGGTGCGCGGTCGAGCACCTCGTCGCACGGTCCGCTTCAGCACATGCGCCGCCTGCCACGGATGCACCGGGACCAACAGCCGCCCCCCGTCCCGCATGCCGTCCGGCCACACCCCCGTCACCAGGCACTCGCCCGCCCGGACCGGCAGCAGCCCCAGCGCGCACCAGCGGCCGGTGCTCGGGCCCGTAGGCGAACTGCTCGGCCACCGAGAACCCGGGCCGGGAACGGCAGCTGGGGTGGTACGGATGCCCGTCGACCACCCGCTGCTCCCACTCCCAGCCCCACGCCGGCCATTCGCCCGTGTGGCCCGCCTGCCCGGCCCGCGACAGCGCCAACGAGGCGACGCTGTGCCCGAGTTCGGCCGCGAAGTCCACACCGTGCGGCACAGCGAGGTCGGTCATCAGCCGCGCCGGATGCGTCGTACGCCACGCCGTCGAGTCGTACGACGGTGACGTACGCGGCGGTGGCGTACGGATCCGGGGCCGGCCCGTGCAGCCGGCGGCCGTCCGCGAGACGCAGCGTCGGCCCCTCCCGGCCTTGCGTCCGGCCCGTGATCCACGGCAGCGGCTCATGGGCGAGCGCCCGCCACAGCCGGGTCAGGACCGCCGCGCGGGCGCCGGGCAGCTCGGCCGCGTACCGTGTGCACGCAGGGCCGGCCGCACGGCGGCCAGCTCCTCGGCGACCTCGGCCTCTGCGGGGTGGGGACGGTGCACGGGCGGACTCCTCGGGTACGAGGAGTCAGCGGCGTGCGACGAACGCGGGGTGATCGACAGACATACTGATCGCCTCCGCCCGAACGGACCTCAGGGAACGAGTGGATCGCGTGGACCTCATGCCCCCGCCCGCGAGGTGGCGGACGCCGACGCGTACGCGGCCGCGCCGCTCCTCAACTGCCTGCTGCGCGAGGTCGCGGAGCCCGTCGCGCCGAGGGGCACCCACCGCACCTACCGGCTGCCCGGCGTCGACCGCCTGCTGCGTGTGCGCGGCGAGCGGCGGCCGGCCGAGCGCCCGAGGTGTACGCGGCGGGCGCACTGGCACCCCATCGGCCACACCGAACTCGTCAAACTCGTCGCCGAGGAACTGCGCCGCCACACGGGCCTGTCCAACCACGAGCTGCCCGCCGAGATGATCGACAGCCGCGACGCGGTGGCCGCGCTGCTCGCCGCCCGCGCCCTGGCGACGGTCCCTGAGGACCCGTACCGGCGCTCCGAGCAGTCCCTCATCACCGGCCACCCCTACCACCCCGCCCCCAAGGCACGCGGCGGCGGTCCGGTGGCCGGCTGGCTGCCGTACGCCCCCGAGGCACACGCCCGCTTCCCGCTGGTGCTGCTCGGAGTGCGCGCGGACACGGTCGTCGAGGACGGTGACACCTCGGCGCTCGACGCCCTGGGCGAGGCCCCGCCCGGCTATCGCGCTGCTGCCCGCGCACCCCTGGCAGCTCGACCTCCTCGACCTCGCGGAGGCCTTCGCCGACGGCCGTCTCGTCCGGCTCGGCACCACCGCCTTCGACACCTGGCCCACGGCCGCGATCCGCACGCTGTACGCGCCCGAGCACGACCTGTTCCTCAAGTTCAGCCTCGATGTCCGCATCACCAACGACATCCGCCGCCTGTGGCGCCACGACCTGCTGAAACTCGCGCAGGACGGATACGGCGGTGACCGCGGCCTTCGGGGAGTGGAGCGGCCGGGCCGCCTGGCTGAGCGACCGCGGCTACCGCACGGCGGACTTCGCCTTCGAGGAACTCGCCGTCCTCGTCCGCGACGGACTGCACGGCCGGCTGCTGCCCGGCGCGACCCCGCTGCTCGCCGCCGGGCTGGTGGAGGGCTTCGCGGGCAGCCCGCTGGACGAGCACCGCCGACCCGGCCGCCTGGTGGGAGGCGTACCTGAGGGCGGTCGTACCGCCCGCGCTGGGCGTCTTCGACCGCCACGGCGTCGTACTCGAAGCGCATCTGCAGAACACGCTGGTCGCCGTCGACGCAGGCGGCATGCCCGTGCAGGCGCTGTTCCGGGACGCCGAGGGCGTGAAGCTGGTGCCGGAGGTGTCCCGGGCCGACGGCTGGGAGCGGCTGGTGTACTGCCTGGTCGTCAACCACCTCGCCGAGATCGCCGGTGCCCTGGCCGAACGCCACCCCGGCCTGGATCCCTGGACCGCGGCCCGCCGCGAACTCGCCCGCCACGACCTCCCCGAGATCCCCGGCCTGCTCACCTCACCGACCCTGCCCGGCAAGACGAACCTGCTCCTGCGCTGGACCGGGGCGGACGGCGCCGACGCCCGCTATCTCCCCCTGCCCAACCCATTGGCAGGCCCGGTGCCGGAGCACTGACCACCGCGCTCCTGCCTGCCCTCCCCGTCCTACCCGTCCTGCTGGTGGGCGTACGGCGCCGGGGCACGCGGACGCACCGGACTTCCGAGGTGGGGCATGGGCCTCGGCTCGTCCCTCCCAGGTGGGGTGGCCGGCCGCACCCCGCCTTCTGCCTTCTACAGGTCGTAGTAGCCAGCCGGTAGGCTGAGAGGTCGAGTGGGAAGGCGGTGAAGGTGCGCGCGCGGAAGAGCGATGAGAGTGGCGGGGCGACCGGCAGGAGGGCCCGCGGGGAGCTGGAGAGCGCCGTCCTGGCCGCCCTGTGGGCCGCGGACGAGCCGCTGACCGCACGGCAGGTCCAGGAACGGCTGTCCGGAAGCCTCGCCTACACGACGGTGCTGACGATCCTGTCGCGCCTGTATGACAAAGGCATGCTCCTACGCCACCCCGCAGGCCGCGGACACGCCTTCGCACCCGTCCGGGACGAGGCGACCGAGACCGCCGTACGGATGCACAGCCTGCTGGAGCGCGGCTCGGACCGGGAGGCGGTGCTGTCCCGCTTCGTGTCCGAACTGTCGCAGGAGGACGAGCAGTTGCTGCACCGCCTGCTGGGCGAGCAGGACGCCGGGCGCGACGACGGACAGTGAGCGGTGACGATCAGCCTCTCCGTCTCCCTCCTGGACACAGCCGCTGGCCGAGTACGACCGTCGCGCCGGTCGGCGCACCCGCCGCTGGATTCAGCAACGGATGTGGCCGAGCACACCCGTTTCGCGGGGAGTTCGTGCGCCGGGTCAAGGTCGCTCGGCCGCCAGCAGTTCCGGAAACGCTTCTTGCAGGGCCTGACGCCAGTCGCGGATCGGCTCGACCCCGGCGGCTGCCCAGCGGTCGTGCCCGAGGACGCTGTAGGCGGGACGGGGTGCCGGGCGGACGAAGGCGGCGCTGGTGGTCGGGCGGACCCGCTCGGGGTCCGCGCCGAGGAGCCGGAAGATCTCCCGGGTGAGGCCGAACCAGGTGGTCTCGCCGCGCGCTGGTGCCGTGGTAGACCCCGGCCGGGGCGGCACCGGTCAGCGCGCCGAGTGCCCGAGGCGGACGAGCCGGTCGGCGAGGTCCACGGTCCAGGTGGGCTGGCCGCGCTGGTCGTCGACGACGTCGAGGGTGTCCTTGACGGCTCTCCAGCTTGATCATCGTACGGACGAAGTTGCCGCCGCCGGCGCCGTACAGCCATGCGGTGCGCACCACGTAGCCGGACTCGGGCAGTGCGGTCGAGCACGGCTCGTTCGCCGGCGAGCTTGGTGCGGCCGTAGGCGCTCCGCGGCGGCGGTCGGGGCGTCCTCGGCGTACGGGAGGTGCGGCGTCGCCCGCGAAGACGTAGTCGGTGGAGACCTGGAGCAGCCCGGCGCCGGCTCTTGGCGCAGGCGGCGGCCAGCAGGCGCGGGCGCCGTCGCCGTTGACCGCGAGGGCCTCGGTCTCCTGCGGTCTCCGCGTCGTCGACGGCGGTCCAGGCGGCGCAGTTGACCACGACGTCGGGCTGGTGCTCCGCGACGGCGCCGTGCACCGCCTCCGGGTCGGTGACGTCGAGGTCTGCCGCGGGTCAGGCCGACGACCGTGTTCGCCGTCGGCCGCCAGCCGGGCCAGGAGGTCCTGGCCGAGCATGCCCGCCCGCGCCGGTGATCAGCCAGGTGGATGTCACAGCGCCGCACGCTCCTTCAGCGGCTCCCACCAGTCGCGGTTGTCGCGGTACCACTGGACGGTCTCGGCCAGGCCGGTGGCGAAGTCCTTGCGGGGTGCGTAGCCGAGTTCGGCGCGGATCTTGGTGCAGTCCACCGAGTAGCGGCGGTCGTGGCCCTTGCGGTCGGCGACGTGCTCGACCGAGGTGTCCCAGTCGGCGCCGCACGCGTCGAGCAGCAGGCCGGTGAGCTCCTTGTTGGACAGTTCGGTGCCGCCGCCGATGTTGTAGACCTCGCCGGGGCGGCCCTTGCGTGCGGACCAGTTCGATGCCCTGGCACGTGGTCGTCGATGTGCAGCCAGTCGCGGACGTTGCGCGCCGTCGCCGTAGAGCGGGACCTTCTTGCCGTCGAGCAGGTTGGTGACGAACAGCGGGATGACCTTCTCGGGGAAGTGGTGGTGCCCGTAGTTGTTGGAGCAGCGGGTCACGCGCACGTCGAGGCCGTGGGTGCGGTGGTAGGACAGGGCGATCAGGTCGCTGGACGCCTTGGCGGCGGAGTAGGGCGAGTTGGGCTGCAGCGGGTGCGTCTCGGGCCAGGAGCCCTCGTCGATGGAGCCGTAGACCTCGTCGGTGGAGATGTGCACGAAGGTCTCGATGCCGTGCCGCGGTGCGCGGCGTCGATCAGCGTGTGGGTGCCGACCACGTTGGTGCGGACGAACTCGGCGCCGCCGTCGATGGAGCGGTCCACATGGGACTCGGCGGCGAAGTGGACGACCTGGTCGTGCTCGGCCATCAGCTTGCCGACCAGCGCGGCGTCGCAGATGTCGCCCTGGACGAACGCGAAGCCCGGGTGGTCGCGGACCTCGTCGAGGTTGGCCGGGTTGCCGGCGTAGGTGAGCTTGTCCAGCACGGTGACCGCGACGTCGCCCGGGCCCTGCGGGCCGAGCAGGGTGCGGACGTAGTGCGAGCCGATGAAACCGGCGCCGCCGGTGACCAGGATTCTGGTTGTCATGAGGAGATCTGCACCTTGCTGTGGTCGCCGAGGACGAGCCGGTGGGCTGCGGGATGCGGGGCGCGGGGGTGACCTCGACGTTGCGGCCGATGAGCGAGGCCTCGATCCGGCGTACGCCGGTGATGGAGGAGTCCCGCAGCACGATCGAGTACTCGATCTCGCTGTCCTCGATCCGGCAGCCCTCGGAGATGGAGGTGAACGGGCCGACGTAGGAGTCGCTGATCACCGAGCCGGCGCCGATGACGGCGGGGCCGACGATGCGCGATGCCGCGGACCTCGGCGCCCGACGTCGATCCGGACGCGGCCGATGATCTCGCTGGCCTCGTCGACGGTGCCCGTCGACGCCGGGCTCGAGCGTCTCCAGGACGGTGCGGTTGACCTCCAGCATGTCGGCGACGTTGCCGGTGTCCTTCCAGTAGCCGGAGATCGTGCGTCGAGCGGACGTCGCGTGCGCTGGTCGATGAGCCACTGGATGGCGTGGGTGATCTCCAGCTCGCCGCGCCAGGAGGGCTCGATGCGCGGACGGCCTCGTGGATCGGCGGGCGTGAAGAGGTACACGCCGACCAGGGCGAGGTCGCTCTTGGGCTGCTTCGGCTTCTCCTCCAGGCTCACGACCCGGCCGCTCGTCGTCGAGCTCGGCGACACCGAACGAGCGTCGGGTCGGGGACCTGGGTCAGCAGGATCTGCGGCGTCGGGGCGTTCCGCACGGAACTCGTCGACGAGGCCGGTGATGCCGCCGACGATGAAGTTGTCGCCGAGGTACATCACGAAGTCGTCGTCGCCGAGGAAGTCGCGGGCGATGAGGACGGCGTGGGCCAGGCCGAGCGGCTGCGTCCTGGGGGATGTAGGTGACGTCGATACCGAGCTCGGAGCCGTCGCCGACGGCTTCCCGGATCTCGTCGGCGGTGTCGCCGACGATGATCCCGACCTCGGTGATGCCGGCATCGGCGATGGCCTCCAGTCCGTAGAAGAGCACGGGCTTGTTGGCGACGGGCACCAGCTGCTTGGCCGATGTATGGGTGATCGGACGCAGGCGAGTGCCCGAGCCACCGGAGAGAACAAGAGCCTTCATTCGCGGCATGTTAGGCCCCGTCAAGGTACCCCTCCGTGCGCTCTGTCATAGTTCGCCGAATCATTGCGGATGCTTTGTGATCTTTTGTAGGTAAGATTCTGATTTGATGTGAAATGTAATGTAAGGATAGTTGACCGGACCCGTGACGCCCTCGATGTCGGCGAGGGACTCACCGGGCCCGGCCCCTGCTGCGTGATCGGCCCATCGGCACCGGCCTGCTCGCGGCCAACCGGCTCGCCGGTGTAGAGGAGTTCGCCGCCCGCGGGGTTCGCTCCTCGGCGGGCGGAGTGGGCAACATCACTCTACAAGATGTAGTAGGTTGAGCTGCACGACAGTGCTGACGATCCTGTCCCGCCTGTACGGCGTGGGCGCGCGGGAACGGCACCCAGCGGGCTGCGGCTACGGCTGTGAGCCCGTGCAGGGCGAGGCGTCTGCGGCGGCCGCCATGAAGTCACTCAGTTATGGACAGCAATGGAGGCGGAGGAAGACACGTGCCGATCAAGGTGAGCGTGGTGATCCCGGTCTACAACCCGGGCAAGTACATCGAGGACTGCATCGCCTCTCTTCTGCGTCAGAGCATGCCGGATGACGAGTACGAAGCGATCTTCGTCAACGACGGCTCCACCGACGGGACGCCCGAGCGCCTGGACCGGCTCGCTGTCGAGCACCCCCACATGCATGTCATTCACCAGGAGGGGTCCGGGTGGTCGGGCAAGCCGCGCAACGTCGGCGTCGCCGCCGCCAAGGGTGAGTTCATCCAGTTCGTGGACAACGACGACTGGCTGGGCGACGAAGCCCTCGAACGTATGTACAACTACGGCGTGGAGAACAACGCCGACGTGATCGTGGGCAAGATGGCCGGAAAGGGGCGCCCGGTCCCGCGGGAGCTGTTCCGCAGGAACCGCCCGCACGCGAACGTCGAGAACGCCCCGCTGATCGACAGCCTCACCCCGCACAAGATGTTCCGCAAGGCGTTCCTGGACGAGCACAACCTCCGCTACATGGAGGGGCGCCGCCGCCTGGAGGACCACGTCTTCGTCACCGAGGCGTACCTGCGGGCCGAGAACGTCGCCGTTCTCAGCGACTACCTGTGCTACTACCACGTCAAGCGCGAGGACGCCTCCAACGCCGGCTTCCAACGCTTCGACCCGGTCGGATACTTCAAGAACCTCCGTGAGGCCCTCGACGTCGTCGAGAAGCTCACCGAGCCCGGCCCGCTGCGCGACCGGCTCTTCCGCCGCTGGCTGCGCGTGGAGATGGTCGAGCGCATGCGCGGGCAGCGTCTGCTCAAGCTGCCCGTCGACTACCGCCGGGAGCTGTTCGACGAGATGCACAAGGTGGTCGTCGAACGCTTCGGACCAGGTGTCGCGGCCGGTCTGCAGCCCACCCAGCAGATCGTCGCCGGCCTGATCGCGGCCGACCGGCTCGCCGACATCGAGGAGTTCGCCAAGTGGGAGTCGGGGATCAAGCCCTCCGGCGTCCTGGAGCACCTCGGCTGGGAGAACGGCAAGCTGACGATCGCTTTCACCGCCGAGTACACCGCGGGCGGCGAACCCGTCACCTTCCGTGCCGACGGCGAGAAGGAGCTGCTCGTTCCGCAGTTGCCCGAGACCAGCCTGGACGCCATCGCGCTGCTGGACGTGAACATCGCCGCCCCGCTGGCCAAGTCCAAGGTGGACCTCGTCGTGCGTGAGCGCGCGACGGCCGCGGAGTTCTTCCAGCCCGTCGAGTTCACGCGGGAGAGAGTCGACGTGGAGCGCCGGGAGGGATACTTCCGGCAGGTGCTGCGCGCCACTTCGCGGGTCGACCCGCTGTCGGCGGCGAACGGCGCCGGATTGGATACGGGCATCTGGGACGTCTCCATCCGCATCAGCTCATGCGGATGGAGCAACGGGATCCGTCTCGGTTCCGTGCGCGGCGAGGAGGCCGGGCGCGGGCTCGGCGCCGCCGTTGTCGGCTCCCCGGCTCAGTTGGTCCTGCCGTACTGGACCGACCCGCACGGCAACCTCTCGCTCGACGTCGGCCAGAAGACCAACAAGGTCTCGTACGAGGTCGCCGGCCTCACCCCGGCCGACGTCACCGTGGCAACGGACCCCGATTCCCTCACCGTTGCGCTGCCGTTCCACGTCCAGGGCGAGAGCGGGGCGAGCCTGAGGCTGACGAGCGTCGCGACCAGCCGTTCGGTCGACCTCCCCGCCACGCTGACCGCCCGCGGGACCGGCCGGGCCGAGCTGAGCGCCGGCCTTCCGCTCGGCGAGCTGGTGGACGGCCAGTGGCGGCTGGAGCTGATCCTGCCCTCGGCCGGGGCCGGCAAGCCGGTTGTCCTGCCTCTGGCGCTGGATGTCTCCGCGCGTGCTGGCGCCGTGGTCACACGGATCGATGCGCCGGCGAAGGCTCCTGGGTGGCGCAGGCTCGTCTCTCGCCTCGTAGAGTCGACGTTCTTGCGCCGGGCGGCGGGCAGGCTCCGTCGGGCTCTGAAGAAGTAACCCAACCAAGCGATCAAGGATCAACACGTGCGACCACTTGGCATTGAGGGCGCTTGGGTGCTGGAGCCCAAGGTCTTCCCCGACGACCGCGGCAGCTTCCACGAGTGGTTCCGCGGCCCGGAGTTCCGCGAGGCGACCGGCCACGACCTCAACCTGGCGCAGGCCAACTGCTCCGTTTCGAAGAGGGGCACGCTGCGCGGCATCCACTTCGCCGACGTCCCGCCGAGCCAGGCCAAGTACGTCAAGTGTGTGCGCGGTGCGGTCCTCGACGTCATTGTCGACATCCGTGTCGGTTCACCGACGTACAAGCAGTGGGAGGTCGTCAGGCTCGACGACCAGACCCACCACGCCGTCTACCTGTCCGAGGGCCTCGGCCACGCCTTCGTCGCCCTGACGGACGACGCGACGGTGGTCTACCTCTGCTCCGAGGGCTATGCCCCCGAGCGCGAGCACGGCATCCACCCACTGGACCCGGATCTCGCCATCGAGTGGCCGGCCGGCATCGAGCCGCTGCTGTCCCCGAAGGACGAGCAGGCGCCGACGCTCGCCGACGCGGAGGCACAGGGTCTGCTGCCGGCGTACGAGGACTGCGTCGCCTACCGCAGGACTCTGCGCGGCGACTGACAGCCGGGCGGGTCTTTAGGGGCCCTTTCGTGGAAGCACGGAAGGGCCCGGGGCCCGGGTCTTTATCCCTTTAGCGCCCTTTGGGGAACGCGGAGGGGTTCACAGCCCTCCTCCTGGGTGACAGAAACACCACGGGCAAGGAAACCGGGGACTGAGTGGCATGGGTTTGACCAGCGAGACGACCGTGTACGTGATGGCGGCCCTGGCCGCTGTCGGTGTGGCGCTGTTGGTCTGGCTGTGGCCGCGGCTTGCCAGGCAGGGTCTGTGGCAGGTGCTCGGACGGCTGGTGGCCGTCGGAGTGACCCAGGTGACGATCATCGCGGCCTTCGGATGCTGGCTGAACTCGTCGTACCAGTTCTTCGGATCGTGGAGCGAGCTCTTCGGCAACGTCGACACCGCGCCCGTCGGTGTGACGCAGGCGTCCGCCCACGAGGGCGACGGGACGGTGACCGGCGCCTCCGTCAAGGGGGCGTTGGTGCAGCCTGGCGGCGATGAGCAGCTGAGCCGGGTCAGCGGACTGCCCACCGGCCCCGCAGCGGTGAACGGGCGGGTCGAGTCCGTGAAGGTCATCGGCCGCCGCACGGGCGTCGTCGACCCGGCCTTCGTCTACCTGCCGCCGCAGTACTTCCAGAAGGCGTACCAGAGGCAGCGTTTCCCGGTGATCGTCGCGCTCAGCGGCTACCCCGGCAGCATCTTCAACCTCGCGCAGCACCTGCGGGTGTCACAGACCGCCGGGGAGCTGCAGAAGAGCGGCCAGATGCAGCCGACCATCATGGTGATGATCCGGCCGACGATCGCCCCGCCGCGCGACACCGAGTGCGTGGACGTCCCGGGTGGGCCGCAGACCGAGACCTTCCTGGCCAAGGACCTCCCGGACGCCCTGAAGTCCACCTACCGGGTGGGCCACGACGCCAACTCCTGGGGCGTCATGGGCTACTCCTCCGGCGCCACCTGCGCCCTGCAACTGACGATGCGCAATCCGCACGTGTACACAACGGCCGGCGCCCTTTCGCCCGACTACAGGATCAAGGACGACGCCACGACCGGCAACCTCTTCGGCAGCGGGCTGGGCCGGGTCAACAGGGTCAACGGGCACGACCTGATGTGGCGGCTCAAGCACCTTCCGGTTCCCCAGGTCTCCGTCCTCGTCGCCGACAGCAAGCACGGCGAGAAGGGGTACCCGCAGACGGTGGCCTTCATCAAGGCCGTCAAAGCACCCATGCGCGTCGCGTCGATCCTGCCCGAGCAAGGCAGTCACAACTTCCCGACCTGGGTACGGGAGATGCCGGCCACCTTGAAGTGGATGAACCAGCAGCTGACCTTCCCTCAGGACGTCGTGCCCCGGCACCACCACAAGCCGGGCCACACCACGGTCCGGGCCTCGGGCGCCGAACCCTCCGAGTCCACCACCAAGCGCAGGTGACCTGAGACCGCCACAGCTGCGGCACGTCGCGATATCCCCACCTCGTGTGGCTGGTCAGTGTCGTGAGGCTGGTCAGTGTCCTGACCCATGCGGTGTGACCCGTCAGGGCACCGTGGGGACGCGGGACGCAGCCTGGCGACGGCCCGGTTGGCGGCCGTCTGCTGCCACAACCGGCAAGCGAGCCCGGCAGCAGCAGGTGGGGGTTGTCGGGCAGAGACGCAGAGACGTCGTGATCATTACCGCGCTCGCGCTGCTGTCGTTCATGCCGCGAGGGCAATGTCAGGCCAGGTCCAGCGACGAGGCCACCGCGGCCTTCCAGCCGCAGGATGCGGGCGGCGGGACGGCCCGGCACGAAGGACAGCAGGCACACCAGGGCGGCCTCGGCGAGGGCGGCGGCGAACAGCAGGGGGCGCGGCCTGGCGAGGAATGAGCCGAGGGCGCCGCCCGCCCGGCAACTGGAATACCCCCACGGTGCGCCGTCTTGGAGGGCGGCTCGGCCGTCGAACCGGACTGTCCTGAGATTCGCGCGGCCGCCATCCGCGCCGTAGTCGACCCCGGCGGAGCGCGCCGCGGGATGCGGTGCGCTCCGCCGACACGATCCTCCACACGGACATCCCACCGAGCGACGGCAGCAAGACCGCGATCTACAGCTGGAGTATCAGGACACGGTGGTCCGGTCGGTGGTGCTCATTCCCACCAATCCTTGATGGCCTGGACGTTGGCAGGCGGGTAATCCGAAATGTAGTAGATGGGGATGTCGTAGCCGCGAGCCTTTCCGTTGGCTACGTTTTTGATGGCGGTTTCGCATGCACCGCACGGCTTGCGGTCGGTGAATATGGCTATGGGGCGATAGTTCGCCTTCACATTCTCCAGATGTGCGAGGAGCGCCTCTTCGGAATGGTGTGCTCTGAACCCGGCGTTGAAGGAGTTCAGGGTTGTCACGGTGTTGGTGTCGTTGTCCAGGTACTGGATCACCGCGAAGTTGGTGTTCTGCCAGTCGGCCACCGCTTTCCGTGTGGCTTGGTGCGCGCGTACATCGTTGTCGATGAAGGCGGTACCTGTGGGATGCGCGCCCAACTGCCGCGGACTCAGCGATGCGAAGGAGCCCGGCTCCGGCATCCGCTGCACCGACGCGTCGTGCGTGGCGTGCGTGGCGTGCGTGGTGGTGCGCTCGGAGCGGGAGGCCACTGTGGGGGCGGATGGGGTGGGTTTGGACATCACGCGCGTCGCATTGGCCTCGGCGGCCCGTTCGAACCGGTCGCCGGGATCACTGACACGCAGCCCGGCGCCCTGGTCGGTGCCCTGCACCGGTCCCCGGCGCTGCTGCAGGACGTGCGTCAGTTCGTGGGCCAGGGTGTGCCGGTCGGCTCCGCCCGCTCCGATCACCACATGGTGTCCGGATGTGTAGGCGCGTGCGCCGATCTCCGTGGCGGACCGCTGGGCGGTGGAGTCGTCGTGCACCCGTACAGCGGAGAAGTCCGCCCCGAGGCGTCCCTCCATCTCGGCGCGCACCGGCTCATCCAGCGGCCGGCCGGGCGACCGCAGGACGTCGTGGACGGACGACCGCTGCACCTGCGGCGACGACACGTGGCCGCAGGCCTCATCGTGCTCATGCCGCTGACGTGCCACCATGCGAGCCACCGCCGCATTGCCGACAGTACGTTGCAGGTCGATCATCCGTGCAGGTTTGGCTTGTTCGGGGACGCCTGCCCGCGCCGGCGATGGGTGGATCTCCCGTTGCTCGTTCTGCCGTTCGGCCCTGTTGCGCATGCGTACCTCCGCTGGCCCCGATAAGTAGACCTGTCGATGCGGTCATCCCGATCACAGCCAATGTCAGTGGCGTTCCAGTTCTCCGGTCCGGTGGGGTGCTCCTCCGTCCCAACCTGCCATCTATCGGTCCGAGTCTAGATCAACTGCCTTACGCCGCAGGTGACTTCGGTCGGCGAACGCAAGAAGCGCGGCCGGAATGTCCAGTTCATCGACGATCCCAACGGGGTCGCGCCGGCTCCCGCTGAGCTGCGCAGCGCTTTGGAGTCGGCCTGGCCCGTATCCACGGGCAGTTCGCCCTGCTGGTCCAGCGCAGTGATCAGGCGGACAAGGCGCCCGCCGCCGATAGGGCAGGCGTCCCACGCGGCAGGTCCGAGCAGCGGGACGAGGACGGCGTCGCCGTATTGCTCGATCACCACCCGCCCGCAGCCCTGACCCACAGCGTCAACCAGGCGACCGCGTCTGTCCGATGTCTGTGAGCCGCATCCGGTGCCCGCACTGACCGCGGACGGCTTCCACGTGCTGCGGCACACCCAAGCCTCGATCATGCTGGAGGCGGGGGAGTCCGTGGTGGCGCCGGCGCGGTGGCTCGGGCACTCGTCCCCGGCTGTCACGCTGGGTTACTATGCTCACTTCATGCCGGGGGCCGGAAGTAAGGGCCGCACCGCCATCGACGGACTGCTGGGGAGGCAGAGTGATGAGCATGCCGGCGGAAGCTCCTGAGATTCTCCCCAGGGCTGATCGAGGAGATTTTCCCGGATTCGGCATCGCGTTGGAGCTCGTCGTGGAATCTAAGGAAAACAAGATGCCGGGCCTTAAAAGATGCTGAGAGAGGTCACCGCGACCCGCTACATCGAGCCCCTGCGCTCCGGCGGCTCCGTCCCCGGCGTCGTCGAGGCCGACGACCTCGGCACCTACGTCGTGAAGTTCACCGGCTCCGCGCAGGGCCGCAAGGCACTGGTCGCCGAGGTGATCGTCGGCGAGCTGGCCCGCGCCCTCGGACTGCGCTTCCCCGAGCTGGTCCTCGTGCACTTCGACCCGGCGATCGCCGACGGCGAGCCCCACCAGGAGGTGCGGGAACTGCACAGCGCCAGCGCCGGCCTCAACCTCGGCATGGACTTCCTGCCGGGCGCCCAGGACTTCACCCCGGAGATCGGCGCCAGAGTTCCCGGTCGACCCGCTGGAGGCCGGGCCGGATCGTCTGGCTCGACGCGCTGACCGTCAACGTCGACCGTACGGTCCACAGCTCGAACCTGATGGTCTGGCCCACGCTCGGCATCGCACCCCCGCGCCTGTGGCTGATCGACCACGGCGCCGCCCTCGTCTTCCACCACCGCTGGGACGGCGCGGACCCCGCGAAGTCCTACGACTTCCGCCACCACGCCCTCGGCCACTACGCCCCGGACACCCGTGCCGCGGACGCCGAGCTGGCGCCCAAGGTGACCGAGGAGCTGCTGCGCGAGCATCGCGGCCGAGGTGCCGGACGCCTGGCTGGCCGACGAGCCGGGCTTCGCGACCCCGGACGACGTCCGAGAGGCTTACGTCGACTACCTCCACGCGCGCGTGGAGGCCTCCGCGGCCTGGCTCCCCACCGACTTCCCCAGCCGGGAGGAACTCGCCGCCGAGGAGGCCCTCCGCGCGGCGAAGACACAGCAGGGCCGCCCGAGTTGGCTCAAGCGGGTCCCCGACCTGCACGGCAAACCGGCGGCGGAACAGGATTGGTCGGTGCACCTCGGATGAGCTACGGCCGTACGCGTACGAGATCGAGTACTGCACCCAGTGCCGCTGGCTGCCCCGCGCGGCCTGGCTGGCGCAGGAACTGCTCACCACCTTCGAGACCGAGCTGACGGAACTGTCCCTGAAGCCCGGCACCGGCGGCGTCTTCGTCGTCCGGGTCGACGACGAGGTGGTCTGGGACCGCCGCGAACAGGGCTTCCCCGAGCCGACGGCCGTGAAGCAGGCTCGTACGCGACCGAGTGGCCCCGGGAAAGTCCCTGGGCCACTCGGACAAACCGGCTTCCTGAGAGGGTCAGCCCTTGAGCTGCTCGTACGCGGGCAGCGTCAGGAAGTCCGCGTAGTCGTCGTCGAGGGAGACCGTCAGCAGCAGGTCGTGGGCCTGCTGCCAGTGGCCGGCCGCGAAGGCCTCCTCGCCGATCTCCTTGCGGATGGTCGTCGAGCTCCTCGGCGGCGACCTTGCGGGCCAGCTCCGGGGTGGCCTCACGGTCTCCCCGTTCTCGAACTCGACGCCCGCGTTGATCCACTGCCAGATCTGCGAGCGGGAGATCTCGGCGGTGGCCGCGTCCTCCATGAGGTTGAAGATGGCGACCGCGCCGAGGCCGCGCAGCCAGGCCTCGATGTAACGGATGCCGACCTGGACGGCGTTGACCAGGCCGTTGTACGTCGGCTTGGCCTCCAGGGAGTCGACGGCGATCAGGTCGGCGGCCTCGACGTGGACGTCCTCGCGCAGCCGGTCCTTCTGGTTCGGCCGGTCGCCGAGGACCTTGTCGAAGGACTCCATGGCGATCGGGACCAGGTCGGGGTGGGCGACCCAGGAGCCGTCGAAACCGTCGCCGGCCTCGCGGTCCTTGTCGGCGCGGACCTTCTCGAAGGCCACCTTGTTGACCTCGGCGTCCCGGCGCGAGGGGATGAACGCCGCCATGCCGCCGATCGCGTGCGCGCCGCGCTTGTGGCAGGTGCGGACGAGGAGTTCGGTGTACGCCCGCATGAACGGGGCCGTCATCGTGACCGCGTTGCGGTCCGGCAGGACGAACTTGGCGCCGCCGTCACGGAAGTTCTTCACGATGGAGAACAGGTAGTCCCAGCGGCCCGCGTTCAACCCCGAGGCGTGGTCGCGGAGTTCGTAGAGGATCTCCTCCATCTCGTACGCGGCCGTGATCGTCTCGATCAGGACGGTCGCGCGGACGGTGCCCTGCGGGATGCCGACGTAGTCCTGCGCGAAGACGAACACGTCGTTCCACAGGCGCGCTTCGAGGTGCGACTCCGTCTTCGGGAGGTAGAAGTACGGGCCCTTGCCGAGGTCGAGCAGACGCTGGGCGTTGTGGAAGAAGTAGAGGCCGAAGTCGACGAGGGCGCCCGGGACCTGGGTGCCGTCGGCGTCGACGAGGTGGCGCTCGTTCAGGTGCCAGCCGCGCGGGCGCATGACGACGGTGGCGAGCTCGTCGTCGGCGCTTGCAGGGCGTACGACTTGCCGGACTTCTCGTCGGTGAAGTCGATGTTCCGGGTGTAGGCGTCGGCCAGGTTGACCTGCCCGAGGACGACGTTCTCCCAGGTCGGCGCCGAGGCGTCCTCGAAGTCCGCGAGCCACACCTTGGCGCCCGAGTTGAGGGCGTTGATGGTCATCTTGCGGTCGGTGGGGCCGGTGATCTCGACCCGGCGGTCGTTCAGGGCCGCGGGGGAGGGGGCCACCTTCCAGGAGTCGTCCGCGCGGATCGCGGCGGTCTCCGGGAGGAAGTCGAGCGTGGAGGTGCGGGCGATCTCGGCGCGGCGCTCGCGCGCGGCGGGCGAGGAGCTCGTCACGCCGGGGCGTGAACCGCCGGTGCAGCTCGGCCACGAAGGCGAGGGCCGCCTCGGTGAGGACCTCCTCCTGCCGCGGCAGGGGCTCGGCGTCGACGATGGCCAGCGGGGACGGCGCTGGTGCGGACATGAGCTGTCACTTCCTTCAGCGGTGGCACCGGGTGCCAGTCGAACCGGGTACGGCGGAGCAGCGCCCGTCGGAGCGGTCGGGCGCTTCTGAACAGTGGATACTAGTTTCCTCATCGTGGAAGTTCAATGGTTTGTTGATGTCGAGATTCTCCGGGTCGAGGCAAGGTGGCGCTCGGTGCCACCCCGCTCACTCAAGGTGGGCGAGGTCGGCCGCCGTGTCGATGTCGTACGGCTGCGCCACGTCCCCGCACTCGACGAGCGTGATCGCGTCCTCGTGCGCCTTGAGGTAGGCGCGTGCCCCCCGGTCCCCGGTCGCGGTCGCGGCGATCCCGCCCAGTGCGCGGCGCCGAAGAGGACGGGATGGCCGCGTACGCCGTCGTAGGCGGCCGAGACGAGCGAGGTCTCGTCCCGGTGTGCGGCCAGCACCCGCGCGCACCGCCTCCGGCCCGATCCCCGGCTGGTCGACGAGCGAGACGAGCGCGGCCCGCGGCCCCCGTGCCGGCGAGCGAGTCCAGCCCGGCCCGCAGCGAGGACCCCATGCCCTGCTCCCACTCCGGGTTGTCCACGAGCACGCAGCCCTCCAGTTCCGCCCGCTCCCGTACGGCGTCGGCCGCGCGCCCCCAGGACCACATGGACGCGGGTGCAGCCGGCCGCGCGCAGCACTCCGACCGCGTGCTCGACGAGCGGCCGCCCGCGGTGCTGGAGCAGCGCCTTGGGCCGCCCGCCGAGCCGCCGTCCGCCCCCCGCGGCGAGGAGCAGCCCGGCGACCTGCTGTTCGTTCTCCGTCATGCGTCCTGCATACCTGACGCCCGGGCGAGTGCCCGGTTTCCGCGGGCTGAATTTCGGTCCGCACAGTGGCGCGCGCGCGTACTCGGGTGGCGTTTACTGACCCGCGTCCCCGGCGCCCGACCAACGCCGCAGGGGAGCATGGCGGGATCGCGAAGTGACAGCGCACGAAGACGTGCGAGGGGGAGAGCTGTGTTGCGGAGCTTGGGGCAGAGGCCAGTGACCGGCAGCGACGAGGACCCGAGGGTGGCGGAACTGCGGACCGCGGTGTCCCGGTTGCGCCGCGAACTCGCCGCGCACCCGGCCGAGTTCCCCGACCGCGGCATCGCCGAGGACGAACTCGCCGCGCTCGCCGCGATGACGATCGACGGCGCCCCCGAAATCCCGCGGCTGCGCCGGTCGTTGCTGCTGATCGCCGGCGCGATCGGCTCGGTGAGCGCCTTGGCCCGGGGGCTGTCGGACGTACGCGACGCGGTGGACCTGTTCGGGGAACCACCGCGCCGCTGTTCCTGACCGGTCCTGCTCAGATCTCCGACCTGCCACTTTCCCGAGGGCCAGTGCTTGTTCTCCTGCAGCGTGGAGGACCGGTGCTTGTTCTCCTGCAGCGTGATGGACACCTCGCTCCGCTGCAGGTCTCCCTGCCTTCAGGCTTGGTCCCGAGCGTGTCCCCCGCGCCCCGGGCGGGCAGGCTAGGCCGCCGGTCCCGAGCTGGCCAGTGCCTCCGACAGCTCCGCGCCACCTGCTGCAGCACCGGCACGATCTTCTCCGTCGCCGCCTCCGTGACCCGGCCCGCCGGGCCCGAGATCGAAATGGCGGCGGCGGTGGGGGAGTTGGGCACCGAGACCGCGAGGCAGCGGACGCCGATCTCCTGCTCGTTGTCGTCGACGCGTAGCCCGGCGCGGCGCACGTCCTCCAGGGCCGCGAGGAAGCCGTCCGGCGTGGTGATCGTCTTCTCCGTCGCGGCGGGCATGCCGGTACGGGCGAGCAGCGCGCGCACCTCGTCGTCCGGGGTGTTGGCGAGCAGGGCCTTGCCGACGCCCGTGGAGTGCGGCAGGACGCGCCGGCCGACCTCGGTGAACATCCGCATCGAGTGCTTGGACGGCACCTGGGCGACGTAGACGATCTCGTCGCCGTCGAGCAGCGCCATGTTCGCCGTCTCGCCGGTCTCCTCGACCAGCCGGGCCAGGTAGGGGCGGGCCCAGGTGCCGAGCAGCCGGGACGGCGGACTCGCCGAGGCGGATCAGGCGCGGGCCGAGCGCGTAGCGGCGGTTGGGCTGCTGGCGGACGTATCCGCAGGCCACGAGGGTGCGCATCAGGCGGTGGATGGTGGGCAGCGGCAGCCCGCTGCTCGCGGAGAGCTCGCTCAGCCCGACCTCGCCGCCCGCGTCCGCCATCCGCTCCAGCAGATCGAAGGCGCGCTCAAGGGACTGGACCCCGCCGCCGGCGGACTTGGCGGAGTCGGTGGTGCTGGCGCTGGACGTCGGCACGGCGCGTTCCTTTCGGGGCTGGCGGGAAGGGCAGAAGCCTACCCGGCAGTCGGTTGACTCCCTGCTGGTGCGTAGCTACGTTCTGCTTGCTGGAATTCTAATTCCGCTTTGTGGAAACGTCCAGAGTGGGCGCAGTGAGGTGCACTGTGGAGAAGTGTGCCCTTGACGGCGCTGGAAGCGGGAGTGAAGACTCCTTCAACAGAAAGTTGAATTCCGTTACGCGGAAGTAAACGCGCCGGCAGTACTCCGACGGCGGCATGAGAGGGGTCCGGGTGTCCGACGTAGAACTGGTGCTGCGCTCGACGCGCGTCATCACGCCCGAGGGGACGCGCGCCGCCTCGGTCGCGGTCGCCGGACGGCACGATCACGGCCGTACTCCCGTACGACGCCGAGGTGCCCGCCGGGGCCCGCCTGGAGGACTTCGGCGACGACGTCCTGCTGCCCGGCCTCGTCGACACCCACGTGCACGTCAACGACCCCGGCCGCACCGAGTGGGAGGGCTTCTGGACCGCCACGCGCGCGGCGGCGGCCGGCGGCATCACCACCCTCGTCGACATGCCGCTCAACTCCCTGCCGCCCACGACGACGGTCGACAACCTCCGTACGAAGCAGGAGGTCGCCGCGCGACAAGGCGCACATCGACGTCGGCTTCTGGGGCGGCGCCCTGCCCGACAACGTCAAGGACCTGCGCCCGCTGCACGAGTCCGGTGTCTTCGGCTTCAAGGCGTTCCTGTCGCCGTCCGGCGTGGACGAGTTCCCGCACCTGGACCAGGACCGGCTCGCCCGGTCCCTCGCCGAGATCGCCTCCTTCGGCGGCCTGCTGATCGTGCACGCCGAGGACCCGCACCACCTGGAGGCGGCCCCGCAGCACGGCGGCCCGAAGTACGCCGACTTCCTGGCCTCCCGGCCGCGCGACGCCGAGGACACCGCGATCGCCCAGCTCATCGCCCAGGCGAAGCGTCTCGACGCGCGCGTGCACGTCCTGCACCTGTCCTCCTCCGACGCGCTCCCGCTGATCGCCGCGGCCAAGGCGGAGGGCGTCCGCATCACCGTCGAGACCTGCCCGCACTACCTCACCCTCACCGCCGAGGAAGTCCCGGACGGCGCAAGCGAGTTCAAGTGCTGCCCGCCCATCCGCGAGTCCGCCAACCAGGACCTGCTGTGGCAGGCGCTCGCCGACGGCACCATCGACTGCGTGGTCACCGACCACTCGCCGTCCACGGCCGACCTGAAGACGGACGACTTCGCGACCGCCTGGGGCGGCATCTCGGGCCTCCAGCTGAGCCTGGCGGCGGTGTGGACCGAGGCCCGCAGGCGCGGCCACGGCCTGGAGGACGTCGTCCGCTGGATGTCCTCGCGCACGGCCGAACTGGTCGGCCTGGACACGCGCAAGGGTGCCATCGAGGCGGGCCGCGACGCCGACTTCGCGGTCCTCGCGCCCGACGAGACGTTCACCGTGGACCCGGCGGCCCTCCAGCACCGCAACCGCGTCACGGCGTACGCCGGCAAGACCCTGCACGGCGTCGTGAAGTCGACCTGGCTGCGCGGCGAACGCATCGTGGCGGACGGCGAGTTCACCGAACCCGAAGGGCCAACTCCTCACCCGCACCCCCTGACTCCCTCCCGCACCCGCAGCGGCCGACTCCCGAAAGGCACAGACCTGTACGGTGACGGCGATCAGCCTGAGCTTCACCGGCGACGCGAACCCCTACGGAGGCGGTGACCCGTACGCGGACTACCGCACCGCCGACTTCCCCTTCACCCAGTACGCCAACCTCGCCGACCGGCAGCTCGGCGCCGGCAGTCATCGCCGCCAACGACGAGTTCTTCGCCCAGCGCGAGAACCTGCTGGTGCCCGAGCCGGCCGAGTTCGACCCCGAGCACTTCGGGCACAAGGGCAAGATCATGGACGGCTGGGAGACGCGGCGCCGCCGCGGCGCCTCGGCCGACCACCCGTGGCCGACGGCCGAGGACCACGACTGGGCGCTGGTCCGCCTCGGTGCCCCCGGCGTGATCCGCGGGATCGTCGTCGACACGGCCCACTTCCGCGGCAACTACCCGCAGGCGGTGTCGGTCGAGGGCACGTCGGTCCCGGGCTCCCCGTCGCCGGAGGAACTCCTCGGGGACGACGTGAAGTGGACGACCCTCGTCCCGCGCACGCCCGTCGGCGGCCACGCGGCGAACGGCTTCGCCGTGTCGGTCGAGCAGCGCTTCACCCACCTGCGCGTCAACCAGCACCCCGACGGCGGCATCGCGCGCCTGCGTGTGTACGGCGAGGTCGTCCCGGACCCGAACGTGGCTGGAGGCGCTGGGTACTTTCGACGTCGTCGCCCTGGAGAACGGCGGCCAGGTCGAGGACGCCTCCAACCTCTTCTACTCCCCGGCCACGAACACCATCCAGCCGGGCCGCTCCCGCAAGATGGACGACGGCTGGGAGACCCGCCGCCGCCGCGACCAGGGCAACGACTGGATCCGCTACCGCCTCGACGGCCCAGTCCCGGATCCGCGCCATCGAGATCGACACGGCGTACCTGAAGGGCAACAGCGCGGGCTGGGCGTCGGTGTCGGTGCGGGACGGCGAGAGCGGCGAGTGGACCCGAGATCCTCCCGCGCACCCGCCTCCAGCCCGACACCAACCACCGCTTCGTCCTCCCGGCCCCGGCCGTCGGCACGCACGCGCGCGTGGACATCTATCCCGGACGGCGGCATCTCGCGACTGCGGCTGTTCGGCTCCCTGACGGACGCAGGGGACGGCCGGCCTGGCGGCCCGGCACCAGGAACTGGGCGGCTGACCAGTTCAGCCCGTCCGGCATTCGGGGACGAAGCCGTTCAGGCCGAAGAGGGCGCCCGAGCGCGGCAGCCCGTAGGGACGGGACGGGTAGGGACGGGACGGGCAGGGGCGGCGGGGTTGAAAACCCCCGTCGGCCTCACGCCGCGTGACCCGCCGTCCACGGCGAACTCCGCCCCCGTGACGTACTCGGCCCCCGCCAGATGCGCCACCATCGCCGCGACCTCCTCCGCCGTCCCGAACCGGCCCAGCGCGGTCATCGCGGCCTGATCCGCCGCATACGGCCCGTCCGCCGGGTTCATGTCCGTGTCGATCGGCCCCGGATGCACGATGTTCGCCGTGATCCCCCGCCCGCCCAGCTCCCGCGCGAGCGCCTTCGTCAGCCCGGTCAGCGCCGACTTGCTCGTCGCGTACAGCGTCCCGCCCGGCCCCGGCACCCGCTGCGTCATACACGTGCCGATGGTGATGATCCGCCCGCCGGCCGGCATCCGCGCGGCCGCCGCCTGCGAGGCCAGGAACACACCGCGCACATTGACGGCCAGCACCCGGTCGACGTCGGCGAGCGAGAGGCCCTCCAGCGGGCCCGAGCACCCCCACCCCCGCGTTGTTGACCAGCACGTCGAGTCCGCCCAGCGCCTCCGCCGTACGTTCCACCGCGCCCGCCGGCCTCCTCCGCGTCCGCGGAGTCCGCGCGCAGGGCCACCGCCCGCCGTCCCAGCGCCTCGATCCGCCGTACGACGTCCTCGGCCGCCTCCTTGCCGTTCACATACGTGATGGCCACATCCGCGCCCTCCCGGGCGAGCCGCAGCGCGGTGGCCGCGCCGATGCCGCGGCTGCCGCCGGTGACGAGGGCCGTCTTGCCGTGCAGGGTTGTCCGACTCGTTGTCATGAGTCCATCCCAGCGCCGACCGCACCGCGCCGCTGGCGGCGAACGGACACCGAGGTCGGGTGACCGGATCGCGTGGCCGGAACTCTTTTCTCCACCTCCCGCGTTTACCCCTCGTGACCCTTCAGCAAGAGATCGTCGGCAACGCCATGCAGATGGCGGTCGTCAGCCTGCGCCCCGGGCAGACCGTGTACTGCGAGGCGGGCAAGTTCCTGTTCAAGACGACGAACGTGACCATGGAGACCCGCCTGTCCGGTCCGTCGAGCGGCGGCGGCCAGGCCCAGGGCGGAGCGGGGCGGCATGGGCGGCATGCTGCGCCAGGCCATGGGCACCGCCATGCAGGCCGGCCAGCGCATGCTCGCCGGCGAGTCACTGGCGTTCCAGTACTTCAGCGCCCAGGGCGGCGAGGGCACCGTCGGTTTCGCGGGCGTTCTCCCCGGCGAGATGCGCGCCCTGGAACTCGACGGCACGCGCGCGTGGTTCGCCGAGAAGGACGCCTTCGTGGCCGCCGAGTCCACCGTCGAGTTCGGCATCGCCTTCCAGGGCGGCCGCACCGGCATGAGCGGCGGCGAGGGCTTCGTCCTGGAGAAGTTCACCGGGCACGGCACGGTGATCATCGCGGGCGCGGGCAACTTCATCGATCTCAACCCGGCCGACTTCGGCGGCCGCATCGAGGTCGACACGGGCTGCGTCGTCGCCTTCGAGGAGGGCATCCAGTACGGCGTCCAGCGGGTCGGCGGCCTCAACCGCCAGGGGATCATGAACGCCGTCTTCGGCGGCGAGGGCCTGTCCCTGGCCACCCTGGAGGGCAACGGCCGGGTGATCCTGCAGTCCCTCACCATCGAGAGCCTCGCGAACGCCCTGAAGAAGGCCCAGGGCGGCGACAAGCAGGGCCCGACGGGCGGCCTCTTCTCCACCAACGCCGGGTGAGGCGCCGTACGGCCGGCCGATGAGTTGCGGGGCGCCCGGAGTGGGGTCTGAGGTGATGACAACAGCACCCCGCTCCAGGAAGCAGGCACCCGCCATGGGCAAGCTCGTCTCCACCATCTTCGTCACCCTCGACGGCGTCTACCAGGCCCCGGCGGACCTCAGGAGGACACCCGCGACGGCTTCGAGCACGGCGGCTGGAGTTTCCCGTTCGGCGACGACGACTTCGGCCGGTTCATCACCGAGGTCTTCGACCGCCCCGGCGCGTTCCTCCTCGGCCGCCGTACGTACGACATCTTCGCCGCGTTCTGGCCGAAGAACACCGACCCCGCCGACCCGATCGCCTCCAAGCTGAACGCGCTGCCGAAGTACGTCGCCTCGTCCACCCTCTCCGACCCGCAGTGGGCCGGCACCACTGTGATCAGCGGCGATCTCGCCAAGGAGGTCACCGCCCTCAAGGAGCGCACCGACGGCGAGCTCCAGGTGCACGGCAGCGGCGCCCTCGTCCGGTCCCTGCTGGCGCTCGACCTCGTCGACACCCTCCACCTGCTGACGTTCCCGGTGGTCCTCGGCTCCGGCCTCCGCTTCTTCACCGAGGGCGCCGTTCCGACCAAGTTCCGGCACGCCGGCGGAAGCGTCACCTCCGCGGGCGTCTCCATCCAGTCGTACGACCTGGCGGGACGCCCGGACTACGGCTCGTACGCGGAACCGGAGAACGCCTGACCGCGCCTCTTGTGGGGGCCGTGTGTGGTCGCGGGCCCCCACGTTAACTCGCGGAAAACTCATCCGACTTGACGGGAAAATCTCCGCAGTTGTCATTGACATGCCACTGTCTACGCGCGTCATCATGAGGTCATGAATTCCCCCCACGCACCACTCGCATCGGCGCCGCAGCCGCTCTCCTGTCCGCCCTCCTCGTGGGCGGCACCGTCTCCGCCACCACGGCGGACGCCGCTGCCGCGTCCGTCGGCAGCATCTGCTACGGCGCCCTGCCCTCCCAGGCGCACGACACCCTCGACCTGATCGAGCAGGGCGGGCCCTTCCCGTACTCGCAGGACGGCATCGTCTTCCACGAACCGCGAAGGCGTCCTGCCCAGCCAGTCGTCCGGGTACTACCACGAGTACACGGTCAAGACGCCCGGCTCGTCCACGCGCGGAGCCCGCCGCATCGTCACCGGCGAGGAGACCCAGGAGGACTACTACACCTCCGACCACTACGCCACGTTCGAGCTGGTCGACTTCGGCTGCTGATCGACGCCGGCCGCTGAGCGACTTCCCCGCTCGGCACGAGGAACGGTGCGACGAGCCGGAGGTCCGGTCCGACCTCATCCGGACTTCCGGCTCTCCGCGGCGGCGAACAGCGCGAACGCCAGCACGACCAGGGTGACGCTCGCGTAGACCTCGTAGCCGTCGAGGAAGCCGAGCCGTTGCACGAGGCCCACATGCCAGTGGGTGAACTCGTGCAGCAGGCCCGGCACGCCCTGCAGCAGGGCGATGCATCCGACGACTTCCAGCCACTTGCTTCATGGCACGACCCTCGCCCCGCGGACCCCCCACGGACATCGGCCGCGGGGCGAGCCCTGAGGGACCTAAGTTCCCCGCCCCGCGGGCCGGGTGCGCCAAAAGTCTGCTGGTGGCGCGACTTTGGTCGGGGATCCTCCCCGCGGAGGGGTGCCGGCGGCCCGCACTGAGTAGATTTGTCGACCGTGAGTGACGACAGGCCGGCCTCGGCCGAAGTGCGGGACCATCGGGCCCAGATGGCTGTTGCCGTCGGCCGTGCTCCACGAACTCGAGCCCGACGCCGGGCGGTCCGGGCGTCCCCGGCGCACCGCGCGTGACTGGGTCGTCGACTTCTCCTGCTTCCTGCTGGCCGTCGCCCATCGGTCTGGTCGGCCGCGGACGCCCTCAGCCAGCGACGCGCAACACCCCGCACGCCCTCGCCGTCGTCGACCAGTTGCTCGGTGCGCTCGTCCTGCGCGGCGGTGTGGCTGCGCCGTCGCTGGCCGCTCGGGCTGGCCGTCGCCATGGTCCTCGTCGGGCCTGGTCTCGAACACCGCGGGCGGCGCCGGCATCGTCGCCCTCTTCACCCTCGCCGTGCACCGGCCCTTCCGGTACGTCGCCTGGGTCGGCGGTGCATCCCTCGCTCTCATTCCGCTCGATGTTCTGGTTGCGCCCGGACCCCGATCTGCCGTACGGCGGAGCGGTCGCGTTCACGGAGCTGCTGACCCTCACGGTCATCGGCTGGGGCATGTTCGTACGGTCCAAGCGCCAGCTCACGCTGAGCCTGCGCGACCGCGCCCGGCGCGCCGAGACGGAGGCGCAGCTGCGTGCCGAGCAGGCGCAGCGGCTGGCCCGCGAGGCCATCGCCCGGGAGATGCACGACGTCCTCGCACACCGGCTGACGCTGCTGAGCGTGCACGCGGGCGCCCTGGAGTTCCGGCCGGACGCACCCCAGGAGGAGGTCGCGCGGGCGGCCGGCGTCATCCGGGAGAGCGCGCACGAGGCCCTCCAGGACCTGCGGGAGATCATCGGAGTCCTGCGCGCGGGCGAGCCCGACGACGCGGGCCGCCCCCAGCCGACGCTCGCCGCACTGGACGCACTGGTCGCCGAGTGCCGCGAGGCCGGCATGAAGGTCACCCTCGCCAGCCGCGTCACCGACCCCGCCGCCGTCCCCGCCTCCGTCGGCCGCACCGCCTACCGCATCGCCCAGGAGACCCTGACCAACGCCCGCAAACACGCCCCGGGCACGGAGGTCACGGTCTGCGTCACAGGTGCCCCGGGCGACGGCCTCGTCGTGGCCGTCCGCAATCCCGCCCCGGAGGGCGAGGTCCCCTCGGTGCCCGGCTCCGGGCAGGGCCTGATCGGCCTGACGGAACGGGCCACGCTGGCCGGCGGCCGGCTGGCGCACGGGGCGGAGCACGACGGAGGGTTCCGGGTCCGGGCCTGGCTGCCCTGGGGATGACCCGACCCGGGCGCGAGGGACGCAGCCCACCATGGTTACGTATGGCCCATGACTGCGATCAGACTGCTCCTCGTCGACGACGACCCCCTGGTACGGGCCGGCCTGTCCCTGATGATGGGCGGCGCCGACGACATCGAGATCGTCGGCGAGGCCGCCGACGGCTCCGAGGTCGAGGCACTCGTCGATCGCACCCGCCCGGACGTGGTCCTCATGGACATCCGGATGCCGTCGGTGGACGGCCTCACGGCCACCGAACGGCTGCGCGGCCGCAAGGACGCCCCGCAGGTCGTCGTCCTCACCACCTTCCACGCCGACGAACAGGTGCTGCGCGCCCTGCGCGCGGGTGCCGCCGGTTTCGTGCTCAAGGACACCCCGCCCGCCGAGATCGTCGACGCGGTGCGCCGGGTCGCGGTCGGTGATCCCGTGCTGTCGCCCACCGTCACACGGCAGTTGATGGAGCACGCCGTCGGCAGCGGCGCCGACACCCGGCGCACGCACGCGCGTGTGCGCATCGCCGTCCTCAACGACCGCGAACGCGAGGTCGCCGTGGCGGTCGGCCGCGGTCTGTCCAACGCCGAGATCGCCGCCGCCCTGTTCATGAGCGTCGCCACCGTCAAGACCCATGTGTCCCGCATCCTGGCCAAGCTCGACCTCAACAACCGTGTGCAGATCGCCTTGTTGGCGTACGACGCGGGACTGCTGGAGGAACCGGACGGCGACGGGCACTAGCCGCACCCGCCGTGCGTTGTCGGTGTACGGGGAGAAGATCCTGACGGGGGACGTGGCAGGGCGGGGTGAGCATGGCGGAAGCGATCGACCTGGGGGAGTTGGCCGACGGGTTCCGCACGGGAGGGGCATGCCGTTGTACGCGCTACTGAGCGAGGGCGGCCCGGTGCGCCGTGGCCACGGACAGCGCGGCGCCCGTGACACGCCTGCTCATCTGAACGCCGACTCCACCCGGCCCGGGATCTCCGCGAGTGCCACCATTCTGCGGTCCCGTCTGGAGAGTTCGCACGCCTCGGCGATCCGCAGTGCCTGCAAGGCCTCCCGCCCGTCGCACGGGTTGGCCCGCCGCCCGAGCACGACCTCGACGAACGCGGACAGTTCGGCCTCGTAGGCGGGCCCGAAGCGCTCCAGGAAACCCGACCACGGCTTGTCGGCGGCCGGCGGTCCGGTCGGCTCCGTGGACGCGATCGGCGTACGGTCGTCCAGGCCGACGACGATCTGGTCGAGTTCCCCGGCCAGCTCCATGCGCACGTCGTAGCCGGCGCCGTTCAACCGCGTCGCCGTGGCCGTGGCGAGAGTGCCGTCGTCGAGCGTGAGCACCGCGGCACCCGTGTCCACGTCGCCCGCCTCCCGGAACATCGGCGGCCCCGCATCGGACCCGGCCGCGTACACGTCGACGATCTCGTGCCCCGTCACCCAGCGCAGGACGTCGAAGTCGTGGATCAGCGTGTCCCGGTACAGCCCGCCGGACAGCGGGAGCCACCCGGGCGGGGGAGGGGCCTGGTCGGACGAGAGCGCCCGTACGGTGTGCAGCCGCCCGAGCCGGCCCGAGAGCACCGCGTCGCGCGCACCCGTGTAGCCCGTGTCGAAGCGGCGCTGGAACCCCATCTGCAGGATCGTCCCTGCGGCCTCGACCTCGCCGATGGCGTGCAGTGTGCCGGGCAGGTCGAGGGCGATGGGCTTCTCGCAGAACACCGGGAGTCCGGAGCGCGCTGCCCGACCGATCAGTTCGGCGTGGGCCGATGTGGCCGTGGTGATCACCACGGCGTCCACGCCCCACTTGAAGATCTCGTCCACCCCCGGAGCCGCCGTCTCCCCGAGACGGTGCGCGAGCCCCTGGGCCCGCGCCGGGTCCACGTCGGTGAGGATCAGGGATCCCACCTCGCGATTGCGGCTGAGCGTGTTCGCATGAATGGTGCCGATCCGCCCCGTACCGATGACTCCGATGCGCATGGAATCAAAGTGAGGGTCAGACCGCGCACGCTGTCAATGCATATGTCCGGACAATCGAACTACACGACTTCCCGTCAACAACTCGTGGAGCTACGCTCGGGCCCGTGCCGAAACCAGAAGTGGACCCGACCGTGCCGCTCGAGCTCAGTGTGGACCGGAGCAGCTCCGGTGCCGCTGTACTTCCAGCTGTCCCAGCAGCTGGAGGCGGCGATCGAGCACGGAGCGCTCACACCCGGCAGCCTGCTGGGCAACGAGATCGAGCTGGCCGGGCGGCTCGGCCTGTCCCGGCCCACCGTCCGCCAGGCCATCCAGTCGCTCGTCGACAAGGGCCTCCTGGTGCGCCGCCGGGGCGTCGGCACGCAGGTCGTGCACAGCCAGGTCAAGCGCCCGCTCGAACTCAGCAGCCTCTACGACGACCTGGAGGCGGCCGGGCAGCGCCCCGCGACCAAGGTGCTCGTCAACACGGTCGTCCCGGCGTCCGCCGAGGTCGCGGCCGCGCTCGGCGTCGCCGAGGGCAGCGATGTGCACCGGGTGGAGCGGCTGCGGCTCGCGCACGGCGAGCCGATGGCCTACCTGTGCAACTACCTCCCGCCCGGCCTGCTCGACCTGGACACCGCGCAGCTGGAGGCCACCGGCCTGTACCGCATGATGCGCGCCGCCGGGATCACCCTGCACAGCGCCCGCCAGACCATCGGCGCCCGCTCGGCCACCGCCGCCGAGGCCGAGCGGCTCGGCCGAGCCCGAGGGCGCCCCGCTGCTCACCATGCAGCGCGCACCTTCGACGACACGGGCCGCGCGGTCGAGTACGGCACCCACACCTACCGGCCGTCGCGCTACTCCTTCGAGTTCCAGCTGCTCGTACGGTCATGAGAGTGCGGTCCTGAGGGCACCGTCACGAGGGCGCGGTCCTGAGAGCGGGCTTCACGGGGCTCGGCTGGTCGTAATGTCAGGACATTTACATCGGCGGGTGCCGGACGCGCTCCAAGGGGCGCGGGGCCGCATCGACGAGCGGCTCAGCCGCGTGGGCGTGACCAGCCGGGACACCCCACACCCGGCACCCTTCGCGCACCCCCTTTGCTCCCCGGCTCGGCACACAGCGTGAGCGTGCGGCAGAATCGGGCCTTGATGAGCACCTACGGCAACTTCAGCGCCCCCATAGGCTCCAGGCGCGCCCCCGCGCTCCGTA
>CAWJMO010000021.1:0-170857 GCA_963843865.1 uncultured Solirubrobacteraceae bacterium
TGAGAGCGATTGGAGGGGTCAGAGCCCCGTCGCTCTCGCGACGGCGCTTCTGCTTCCAGGCTTGCTGTTGTGATGTGGGTGCCGGCGACGTTCGGCATGGAGATGGAGGAAGGTCTCTGACCGGCGGCGAGCTGACTCTCTTTCAGGCTGTCGGCCCGGTGGGTCTGACTTGCTTTCGCTGTGTCGCTCGTCGCCGGTTCAGAGGACGCCCGGCGTGACTTGATAGGAGCGTGGCATCGCCCCAAGCAAGCCATGTCCGCCGGGCCGTCCGCCCCGGAGAAACGACGAGCGGAGGACGACGAGAATGATGGTGCTTGGCGCGGACACCCACAAGGGTTCGCACTCGATCGCAGCGGTCGCTGCGACGACCGGAGAATTGCTCGGCGACAAGACGAGCGCGGTCGGTGAGAAGGGCTTCGCTGGCGCTGCTCGATTGGGCGCGAGAACTGGACGGCGAGCGGGTCTGGGCGCTCGAGGACTGCCGGCACGTCTCCGGGTCGTTTGAGCGGTTTCTGCTCGTCAGCGGCGAGCGGGTCGTTCGCGTCGCGACGAAGCTGATGGCCGGCGCGCGCCGCGGCGCGCGCAGCCGAGGCAAGTCGGATCTGATCGACGCGCTGGCCGTTGCGCGCGCCGCGATGCGCGAGGGCATCGAGTCGCTGCCGGCGGCGCAGCTGGCCGGTGTCGAGCTCGAGATCTCGGCTGCTCGTCGATCATCGCGAGCGGCTCGTTCGCCAGCGGGTCGCGCTCAACAACGACCTGCTCTGGAACCTGCACGACCTCTGGCCCGAGCTCAAGCTCGCCGGCAGCGGGCTGCTCTCAAGAAGTGGACCTCGGCCAAGATCGCTCGGCGCCTCGCCCGCGCCGAGCAGACCGCGCGGGTTCGGATCGCCCGCGACGAACTGCGCCGCCTGCGCGAGCTCACCGCCGCGGCCGACGCGCTCGAGGCCGAGATCGCCGACCTCGTCGCCCAGGCCGCGCCGCAGCTGCTCGCCGAGCCCGGCTTCGGGCCGCTTGACCGCCGCGAAGTTGATCGGCGAGATCGCCGGCGCCGACCGCTTCTCCAGCGACGCAAAGCTCGCCCGCGCCGCCGGCGTTGCACCGATCCCGGCCAGCTCCGGCAAGACCAACCGCCACCGCCTCGACCGCGGCGGCAACCGCCAGACTCAACGCCGCGATCCACCGAATCGCGCTCACCCGCGCCCGCTGCCACCCCGAAACGAAGGACTTCATCGCCCGCCAACGGGCCGAAGGAAAGACACCAACGCGAAGCGATGCGCAGCCTCAAGCGCCACCTCGTTCGCCGCATCTGGCAGCTGCTCCAACCGGCCCCGACAGACCATTGGGGCTTCGCCCAATCACATATTTCTTGACATAGGAGCAGCGAAAGCAACACTCAGGCGAGCGAACAATGCCCGCACAATGGAGCGATGGTGAACGTCATCGGGGTGATCGTCTTCGCGGCTATTGGGGTCGCTCTGCTTGCGGACGTGCTCCGTGAACGGTCGCTGGGATCCAAAGTGGCGGGTCTGCTGGCTATCGCTGCGGGCGTGGCTATGGGGCTGGAAGCGCGGGAGGTGGCTCTCGCGTTGCTAGGCGCAGGGCTTCTAGTTCTCATTGCGAGCTACGCCGGCGCCAAGCGGTCCGAGACCTTATCGCGCGCCGGACCATGGACAAGAGCTTCTGCTTTGAGGCAGAAGCAACAGTGGGACCCAGCGCGCGAACCGTCGCGACGCATATCTTCGGGCAATGGGCCATGAGATTGATTGGGTTGGGGATGGTCCTCCGCCGAGACTTCATCGTCTCCCCCCGGCCTGGAAGGTCGAGCCTGGCGGCGTCCCTGACTGGGTGCGTGCTGCGATAGATCGGGTGCTCCCGGACTTCATGCACCCGACGGAGATCCCGCTGCGGTTCGGTATGGCAGACGAGGGTCGGACACTCGCTATTGGCGAAGGGCACGGGGACGAATGGGCCGCCTTCTCCATCGAGCACTTCGAGGCTGGCGATCACTTCGTGGCGTTTTTCGCCGACTACCTGCAGGACCAAGTGCTCGACCAGAGCACCGCCGCGTGGGGGGAGGCGCGTCCGATATGCCCCGGCCACCCCCACCCGCTTGTCGCGGACGTGCGTGAGTCGCAGGCCTGGTGGACGTGTCCGAAAACGGATCGTCAGATCGTGAGGATCGGGGAATACGCCCACATCGCCGGTCAGTAGCCGGCGCTCCCTGCGCTGAGTCAGCACTTCTGCTTCGAGGCAGAAGCCAAGAGGCGCGAGGAAGCGCATCCGGGCTAGACAACAAGCGGCGAACCGCGGGTTCTAAGTCATAGCCCGGATGCGCACGGGAAGCTACCCCGACCGAAGCGGTCGATCAAGGGAGGCGTTGTGTGTGCGCAGACGGTGCTTGATGCTCGTGGATATCGCCGGTCACCGGCGACCAGGCCGGGCTTTCATCGCGACCGGGTGCCCGGTAATCGCGGCCGGCGATATCCGGCCAATCCGCCAACGACGGAGGAGATCGTCGCAATGCTTCGAGCGTGCCCGAGCACCGCGTGTGGTCGCCGATTGAAGGCGCTCGTGATCGTGCTGTGGCGGTCGGGACTTCGAATCAGCGAAGCGCTCGCCCTAGAAGAGCGCGATCTTGACCCGACGGCGGGATCGATCACGGTGCGTCGCGGCAAGGGCGGCAAGCGACGCATCGTTGGCATGGATCCATGGGCATGGCAGCAGCTCGAGCCGTGGCTAGACGAGCGACTACGTCTGCCGCCTGGTCCGGTGTTTTGCGTCGTCCAGGGCCCGACCGCTGGCCGGCACCTCTCTGCCTCCGCTGCCCGGACTGCGCTCAAACGCCTAGCTGCCGATGCGGGTGTCCGGCGGCGCATCGCACCGCATCAGTTGCGGCACTGCCACGCCATCGAGCTAGTCCGCGAAGGCGTTCCCGTTCACCTTCTTCAGAGACAGTTGGGACACGCCAACCTCGCCGTCACCACCGTCTACCTGTCCGGTGTCGCACCGGAAGAAGTGCTCCGAGCCGCTCAGCTACGCCGCCCGCCCTCGGTGCTTATCACGCACTTCATCGACCCCAACTGAACGCCGCGGGCTTCCGCTTCTGCCTCAAAGCAGAAGCCGCCTGGTCACGACTAGCTGCTGTATCCGCCGGCGGCGACGAAAGCGACTAGCAGCGCGATCACCGCGCCAAGTGCTCCGATTGCAATCAACGGACCCCCGCGCAGCGGCGTCAACAATCTCACGGCAATCGGTGGGCCGGCTAGGGCCAGCAGAAGAGCGGCGTTCCCGACAAGACCAACTCCGATAACGAATGCCAACAGACCGCAGAGTGCTCCGATCACGACTGCCGACGCCGCACTGACGAGCAGCATCGCTTCAGAGTCATTTCGCACGAACCCAAGCCTAAGCGGGAGTCGCAAGGGCGCGTCAGCGAGGTTCGCCCTGCGGACGGGTGACTCGCTGCTCCAGCGGCAGAGCCATGACGGCATCCAGTAGACGCGGAACTGGCCAGGGTTCCTACGCCTGAACGGCACGTCAAGCGCCCGCGTCAGGAGCTGCCAGGTGCCGTGAGCTACAGCAAACGCGGACCGCTCCATCGAGCCAATGTTACGCCTGCCGACGACTCAGTAGTCCCACTTGTGCCTCAAGCGATAGCGCCGCCCGGCTATTCGATGACAGCGACCTCGAAGTGGACCAGGTACTGGCCCTTGACCTTCTCGACCATCTTTCGCAGCTTCGTCAGCAGTGGGGATCGCGTCCCTGCTAGTGAAAGCGCGCCGAAGCAAGTTGACACAGCCCTCGCGGCCATCGTGGACCGAGAGATCGCACGCGGCCGCCCAATGCTTATCGCGCAAAGCCGCGACCCATTTTTCTGCGGCGCTCTGTGGATCGTCGGGCGGACCACTACTGGCGCAGCCGCTCGCAAGCAGAAGCGCGCCGAGGATCAGCAATATCCGGAACGGGGCAGGCACGGTCGGCAGTATCGCGGGATTCCGCTTCTGCCTCAAAGCGGAAGCGCTGTGAGATCATCGAGTTCTGCTCGACGTGCTGACCCAAGCGTTGCGGGAAGAGGATCAGGCGAGACTTGAGGCGGAACTCGTGTCCGTGCTCAGGAGAGGAGAAGCGAAATGCGTCAGGGACGATCGAGACCTGATGATGGCGCTCGCCCCGCACCACGACTGCGCGTCGCGGCTGGGCATGGATGTGGCCTCGCTCTTCCGTCGCGCGGCGGCATCAGCGTCTCCCTCGTTGCGAGCGACCGTTGAGGCGTTCGGTGAGCGGACGGACATCGCTCCAGATCGGTGGGACTTCGAGGTCGTGAAGACCTCTAACGGGCCGGAATATCGTCGAACTGGGCCTTCCGGTCAGGAGATCGTCGAGGATCTACGCCGCGCTGGGTTCCTCGATCCGGAGGTCTAGCGGTGTTCTGCCCGCGCTCGGAGCAAGAGTCAACGCGAGGCGCGCAGCAGGGCGTCGGCGAAGGCGAAAGCTCGATCGTGTAGCGCACGCCACTCGTCGTTGAGCTGTTCCCCCTCGCGCTCGCTCGCCGCGTTGCCGTTGACCGGGGAGAAGTAGAGGTCTAAGAGACCGCGGTTCAGCATCAGGTACCGCTCCGCACCATGCGCGTCGGCACGCTGCACTTCGGCATGCGCCCTCCGTACCTCCGCCAGCATTGGAAGCGAATGACGCTCCATGAACGCCAGGACGTCGGCGAGGGCCCACTGAAGATCTTCGACCGTCGGCCTAGCGATCCAGGAAGCTTTCCACTCGGAACCGGCTGCTGCTTTCGCTGCTCCTATGTCAAGAAATATGTGATTGGGCGAAGCCCCAATGGTCTGGCGGGGGCGCCTGGAGCAGGTGCCAGATGCGGCGAACGAGGTGTCGTTTGAGGCTGCGCATCGCTTCGCGTTGGGTCTTGCCTTCGGCGCGTTTGCGAGCGATGTAGTCGCGGGTTTCGGGGTGGCAGCGGGCGCGGGTGAGCGCGATGCGGTAAAGCGTCGGCGTTGAGTTGGCGGTTGCCGCCGCGGTCGAGGCGGTGGCGGTTGGTCTTGCCTGAGCTGGCCGGGATCGGCGCAACGCCGGCGGCGCGAGCGAGCTTGGCGTCGCTGCTGAAGCGGCCGGCGCCGGCGATCTCGCCGATCAACTTCGCCGTCGGTCAACGGCCCGAAGCCGGGCTCGGCGAGCAGCTGCGGCGCGGCCTGGGCGACGAGGTCGGCGATCTCGGCCTCGAGCTGCGGCGGCCGCGGCGGTGAGCTCGCGCAGGCGCCGCAGCTCGTCGCGGGCGATCCGAACGCGGGCGGTCTGCTCGGCGCGCGCGAGGCGGCGAGCGATGTTCGCCGCGGTGCGTCTTGGCCTGCAGCCGGCTGCCGGTGAGCTTGAGCTCGGGCCAGAGATCGTGCAGGTTCCAGAGCAGGTCGTTGTTGAGCGCGACGCGCTGGCGAACGAGCCGCTCGCGATGATCGACGAGCAGCCGGATCTCGAGCTCGACGCCGGCCAGCTGCGCGGTCGGCAACGACTCGATGCCCTTCTCGCAGCGCCGCCCGCGCGACCGCCAACGCGTCGATGACATCCGACTTGCCGCGGCTGCTGGCGCCGCGGCGGGCGCCGGCCATCAGCTTCGTCGAAACGCGAACGACACGCTCGCCGCTGATCAACAGAAACCGCTCCAACGATCCCGAGACATGCCGGCAGTCCTCAAGCGCCCAGACCCGATCGCGCGTCGAGCTCGCGCGCCCAATCGAGCAGCGCCATGAAGCCCTTCTCGCCGACGCGCGACGGTCTTCTCGCCGCGCAGCTCGCCGGTCGCCGCTGGCGACCGCTGCGATCGAATGCGAACCCTTGTGGGTGTCCGCTCCAAGCACCATCATCGATCTCGTCCTCCGCTCGTTGTCTTCCGGGGCGGATGGCCCGGCGGACATGGCTTGCTGGGGGCGATGCCACGCTCCTATCAAGTCACGCCGGGCTGTCCTCTGACACGACGACGAGCGACACAGCGAAAGCCAGCCAGACCCCTCGACGGGGCCGGCAACCTGAAAGAGAGTCAGCTCGCCGCCGGCCAGAACCTTCTCACTGCATCGACCACCGCCGACCCACCGAATCACAAACAGCAAGCCTGAAAGCAGAAGCCTCGTCCGCCCGAAGCTCGCCTACTCAGAAGCCCCATAGAGGCCTCAAGCGCCACGCCCGGCGAAGGCCGACCTAGACGTCCTCCATGGTCACGGAGTCCTGGGCCTCTTCGAGGAACTCCGTGTAGGCGTCGACGACCGCGTCGGCGTCGTCCCACATCTTCAGCTCGCCGCCGTCGAGCCAGATCGCCTTGTCGCAGAGCTGCTTGACCGTGCCGAGGGCGTGGGAGACCAGCAGCACGGTGTGGTCCTGCTCGCAGAGGCGGCGCATGCGGCGGGTGCTGCGGCGGCGGAAGCGGGCGTCGCCGACGGATAGGGCCTCGTCGATGAGCAGGATGTCCGGGTCCATGTTGACGGCGACGGCGAAGCCGAGGCGCCCGTACTGGCCGGACGAATACGTCTTCATCTGGCGCTCCATGACCTTCTCGGGGAGCTCGGCGAACTTGACGATGTCGTCGTACTTGGCCTCCATCTGCTCCCGGGTGAGGCCGGCGGCGAGGCCGCCGAGGATGACGTTCTCCTTGCCGGAGAGGCGGCGGTTGAAGCCGACGCCGAGGGCGAGCAGGGTGGAGACGCGGCCCTCGACCTCGATGCGGCCCTCCGTGGGCGGGAGGATGCCGCTGATCGCCCGCATGAGCGTGCGACTTGCCGGCGCCGTTGGCCCCGATGACGCCGAGCACGGTCCCGCGCGGGACGGAGAAGGTGACGTTCTTGACGGCCTCGACCTCCTCGACGATGCGCTTGCGGCCGGCGAGGCGGGAGATGCGTCGACTTCAGCGTCGGCCGCGACTCCACGGACGTCCGGTAGGTGATCGAGAGGTCCTGGACGTCGATGCTGTTGCTGCTCGGGCTAGAGACGGACAGCGAACTCACGCTCCCGGGACATGAAGTAGAGCGCTCCCAGCACCAGCGAGCCGACCGCCCAGGCGGTCGCCACCAGCATGTTGTGCAGCCCGGGCGTCTGGCCGAAGTGCAGCACCTGGTCCCACGCCGACAGCATCCGGCCGATCGGGTTGAGGTCGACCAGGATCTGGTAGCGGTCGGGCACCCGCGAGGCGAAGTACAGGACCGGCGCCGAGTACAGCATCACGCGCAGCAGGTAGGGCAGGAAGCTCGCGAGGTCGCGGAAGTAGACCTGCAGGGCGGCGACGAAAAGCGACAGGCCGAGGGCGAGCATGACCATCTCGACCAGCAGCGGGATCACCCACAGGATGTTGAGGTTCAGCGGCAGGCCGGAGGCGATGTGGATGGGGATGTAGACGACGACGGTCGGGATGAAGCGCTTGATGGCGACGATCACCGAGCTCAACGGCAGCAGCATCCGCGGGAAGGCGCTGTTGAGGATCAGCTTGCCGCCGCGGACGACCGACTTCACGCCGTCGCGGATCGACCCGGAGATCAGGTAGTAGGCGAAGATGCAGGCGGTCAGGTGCGCGAAGAAGTCCGGCGGGCGCTTGCCGCCGCGGACGATGTCGATGAGGATGAAGTAGACGCCGGCGAGCAGCAGCGGGTTGAGCACGAGCCAGATGACGCCGAACAGCGTCTGGGACTGCTGGGCGCGCAGCTTGCTGCGCGAGAGCTCGATGGCGAACTCGCGCCGGCGCCAGACCTCCTTGAGGTACTGGCCGATCGGCGGCAGCCCGACCGTGTGCGGCTCGTAGACGTGCCGCTCGAGCGCCCATTCGTTGGCGCTGTGGTGGGGAGGCGTGGTCGTGCTCACAGGATGGGGGGGCGTCCGGCTCGGGTCATCCGCCACAGCGTCGACCCCTTCAACGGGCGGCGCTCGCCCGCGGGCTCGCGCAGCCCGTCACGGTAGCCCCGCATGGCCTGTCGGAAGGCCCCGGGATACTTGCGGAAACGGGGGACGGACCGCGCCACGAACCCGAGGACGTAGACGGCGCCGATCGGGGCGGGCAGGTGGCGGCGGGCGAGCCACACCCGGTTGCGAGCCCCGTAGTAGAAGGAGTAGTGGTGCGGCGGGGCGCCCGTGACGGGGTGCAGAGCGGCGATGTCGCCCGCGTAGCGGATGTCGTGGCCGGCGTCCATGACCCGCCAGCCGAGGTCGACGCCCTCGTGCACGAAGCGGAACGGCGCGGGCCAGCCGCCGACGGCGTCGAAGACGGAGCGGCGGATCGCCACCGCGCCCTCCCACACGACGGTGATGTTCGACGAACGGGTGCGGTCGCCGACGCGCAGGCGGGGGACCCAGTCGCGCAGCGGCGGTCCTGGATTGCGCGGATCGACCCGCAGCTGGACCATCCCCACCTTCGGGTCCTCGAAGATCCGCGCGACGCGGGCGAGGGCGTCGTCGTCGGCCAGCGCCGCGTCGTCGTCGAGGAAGAACAGCAGCTCGCCGGCGACGTGGGGGACCCCGGCGTTGCGCCCGGCCGGGATGCCCTCGTCGACCTCGACGTGCACGCCGCGCGCGCCCTCCGGCAGCCCGATCGGGTCCCAGCCGTTGCCGACCACGACGATGTCGGTCTCCACGCCCGTCTGGCGCAGCAGGGAGCCGACCGCCAGCTCCAGGTCGTCCGGCTTGTTGCCCGTGGTGAGCAGGACGCAGCCGAACGCCGTCACTTCAACCTCGCGGAGGTGACGATGGCCAGCAGGTGCCCGACGGCCGTGATCGCCGCGATGGGGACGAGGACGATGACGAGCGTGCGCGTCTCCCCGGTCACCTGCGCGAGCAGCGACAGCAGCGTCGCCTCGATGGCGATGAACGCGCGGAAGAAGGGGAAGAACCCGACGGCGCTGCGGGCGCGCGCCAGCAGAGTGACCTGCGGGGCCGCGACCGCGGCGGTGTCCTCCGCCTTCGCGCGGCCGGACTCCAGGCGTGCCACGGCCACCAGCGCGGACTCCGTCCGCACCGCCAGCGCGAGCACGGCGGCGACGAGGCCGAGCACCGGCTCGTCGCAGCGGATGCCGAGCGCGATCGGGAACAGCGTCTCCGTCACGTAGTGGCCGAGCCGGTCCAGGTAGATGCCGACGGGCGAGAACTGCTGCCGCCAGCGGGCGAGCTCGCCGTCGGAGCAGTCGAGCAGGATCTGCAGCTGGATCAGCAGCACCGCGCCCAGCGCCGCCCACACGGAGTCGATGGCCATGCACACGGCGGCCAGCACGCCGACGGCGATCATGCCCCACGTCATCGCGTTGGGCGTGATCCGCGTGGGGATGACCGCCCGGGTCAGGTACGGCGAGAAGCGGCGGACGTACAGGCGTCCCGCCCAGTGCTCACCGCTGTTGCGCGCGAAGATCGACGCCGGCTGGGCGACCGCGCGCAGCTCGTCAATCGAGGGCCGCGACCCACGCGTCGACACGGCGGCGCACCTCCTCCGGACCCAGGTCCAGGTGCTCGAGGATCGTGTAGCGGTCGGGCCGCGTGGCGGGGGCCTCGACGACCGCCTCGACCCACTGCTCGACCGTCAGGCCGAGGTCGGCGTGGGTGCGGGGGAGGCCGTGGCGGCGCAGGCACTCGTCGAGCGTGCGCAGCAGCACCTCGTCGTCGTGCAGGAAGGCGGTGAACAGGCAGGCGACGCCCGCGAGCTCGCCGTGGTGGGCGGTGCCGGGGAAGAGGTGGTCGATCGGCGTGGAGGATCTCGTGCTCGGCACCGGAGCAGGGGCGGCTCGAGCCGGCGGTGGCCATGGCCAGGCCGCCCAGCACCAGCGCCTCGGCCAGCGCGGTGAGGAAGGGGACGTCGTCGATCGAGTCCTCGCGGTAGAGGACGCTCATGGACGAGGCGCGGGCGAAGGTGACCGCGACGCCGTCGACGGGCTCGCCGCGCTCGCGGCGGGCGAGCTTCCAGTCGGCCACGGCGCCGAAGTTCGAGATCGCGTCGCCGATGCCCGAGCGGCGCATCGCCGGGTCCGAGCGCAGCACGTAGTCGAGGTCGACCATGACGGCGATCGGCATCTGCACGCCGTAGGAGCCCTTGCGGCCGTCGTGCAGCAGCGAGGCGACGGGGGAGGCGAGGCCGTCGTGGGCCAGGGACGTCGCCACCGCGACCATCGGCAGGCCGGTCAGCGTCGCGGCGTGCTTGGCGGTGTCCAGCGTGCGCCCGCCGCCGATGCCGACCAGGGCGTCGAAGAAGCCGCTGCGCAGCCGCGCGGCAAGGTCCTGCGCGGCCTGGATGGACCCGCCCTCGACCGTCCACACCTCCGCGTTCTCCAACGAGGGCTGGATCTTCGCGGCGATCTCCTCGCCGATGCCCGGCCCGACCGCCACGGCGACGTGCCCGCCGCTGGAGATCCGGCGATCGGCCAGCAGGGGCGCCAGGGAGTCGACGGCGCCGGGGCCGATCTCGACCGCCAGCGGCGTCCCGATCATGCGGCTCAGCAGCGGCACGCGACCTCGCGCGCCTGGGCCAGGTCCGCGTGGTCGTCGACCTCCACCCACTCGACGTCGCCGATGGGGGCGGTGGCGATGCGGCCGCCGAGGTTGACGCGCGTACTCCTCGAAGCCGTCCTCGTAGTAGAGCTGCGGGTCGCGCTCGTAGGTCGTCTTCAGCGCGGCGGCGAGCGGCTCGGCGGCGTGCGGCTCGATCATCGTCAGCCCGATGTACTCGCCGACCGCCGTCGCGGGGTCCATCAGCTTGGTGATGTGCGTGAGCAGCCCGTCGCCGGAGAGCTGGACCTTCATCTGCTCCTCGCCGAGCTCCTGCACGTCGTCGAGGGCGAGCACGAGGTCGTAGCCGGTGCCGGCGGAGTCACGCAGCGACTCGAACACGGAGACGGGCGCGATCGTGTCCCCGTTGACGAGCACGACGCCGCGGGAGAAGTACTCGCGAGCGCACCAGAGCGAGTAGGCGTTGTTCCACTCCTCGGCCTTGTCGTTGAAGGCCAGCTCGAGGGAGACGCCGTGGTCGGCCTCGAGCGCCGCCTTGCGGTCCTCGAGGGCCTGCGCCTTGTAGCCCGTGACGAGCACGACGTCGGTGAGCCCGACCTTCGCGAAGTTCCCGAGGGAGACGTCGAGGATCGTCCGGTCGCCGTCGACCGGCACCAGCGTCTTGGGCAGCGTGTCCGTGTAGGGCTGCAGGCGCCGCCCGGCACCTGCGGCAAGGACCATGCCGATCATCCGGCCTCCTCTTCGACTTCGTCTTGGGTCATGGCGATGGTCTGCTTCGCCGGCCGTGCCGTCCAGGCGCGGACCGCGTCCCCCACGAACAGCGCGCCGAGCAGGCCGGCGGCGACGTAGAGGCCGACGGGGATCGCGTCCACCAGGTAGAGGACGAGGACGAGCAGCATCCGCCCGCCCCAGCCCAGGCCGAGGTTCGACACCACGCGCTCGGACTCCGTGCCGCGGTGGCGCAGCCGGTAGACGAGGTCGTACTGGCGGAAGCACACGGCGGCCAGGAAGGCGAAGCCCGCCTCGGCGTGCCCGGCCTTGCGCGCCAGCCACGTCACCGTCACGAACTCGAGGACGCGCAGGGCGGGGGGACGAGCCAGCGGTAGCGGTCCGTGTGCACCGTGCCGGAGGGCTGGGAGGCGAAGAAGACGGCGATCAGGACGGCGACGGCCGTGCTGACGTCGTCGGCGTCGACGATCACGCGGGAGACGACGACGATGATCGCGGCCAGCGTCATCACCAGCGGCAGGCGGCCGGCGCCGGTCCAGACCAGCGGGCCGTCGTCGCGGTAGCTCTCAAGGCGGCCGCGCGCCCAGCCGAGCGGGGCGACGGACTGCGGGTTGCGCACGACGCGCAGCAGCCGGCCGAGGACGATGTAGGTCGCGGCGAACGTGCCCCACGCGAGCAGGACGATCAACGTGGTCTTGGGGGTCGTGGCCGCCGTGACGATCGCGATCACGGCGAAGCGCTCCCCGATCGGGAAGGTGATGGCCTTCTTGACCCATCTGGCGCCCGGCAGGCGGCCGATGCGCCGCCACAGCCGCCAAGCGCGCTGGGCGGGGGTCGGCGGGGGCGCCGGCGGGCGCTCCTCCCTGGGCAGCGGCGGCGGACGCAGCCACAGGGGCGTGTTGGGGCCGAAGCCGTCGCCCGGGGCGTCGAGCGGCGCGTGCTGCAGCGTCGCGATGACCGCGTGCTGGGTGGTCGGGTACGAGAAGTCGATCGCGTGGCGCGTGGTCTGCAGCGTGATCGCCGCGCACGCGAGCACCCAGGCGGGCTCGTAGCCCATGTGGTGCGCGCCGAGCGCGAGCCCGGCGAAGATGACGTACTCCTTCGAGCGGTCGAAGATGGAGTCCAGCCAGGCGCCGAGCTTGGAGAACTTCCGGGCGTAGCGGGCGAGCTGACCGTCGACGCAGTCGAAGAAGAACGCGAAGTAGGCGACGACGCCGCCGGCGATCAGGCCGGGCCGCTCACCCGTGGCGAACAGCGCCGCGGCGACGACGCCGAGGACCATGGAGAAGACGGTGACCTGGTTGGGGCCGAGGCCGGCGCGGGCGCAGGCGCGGGCGACGTACTTGGAGAAGGGGGAGACGAAGAAGGTGGTGAAGAAGCCGTCGGAGGCCTTGACCGCCGACCGCAGCAGCTCCGCCTCCTCGTCGTAGTCGACGATCCGCTCGCGCGCCCGGTCGACCGCCTCGACCGACAGCGGGCGGGCCCAGAACAGGGAGCGCAGGAACGAGTTGCCGACCTGGGCGCCGTCGCGGACGAGCGCGGTCAGCAGCAGCGCAGGCACCTCCTCGCGGGCGGCGGTGAGCCGGCGGCGCAGCTCGGCCTCGTCGTCGGGCCCGAGGGTCACCGACTCGGGCAGCTGGCGCTCGATCTCCGTCAGCTCGTCGGAGGCCTCCGGATCGCCGTCGGCCTCCGGGTCGGCGGTGTCGTGCGTCTCGCCCGCCGCCTCCGCGGCCAGGCGCGCCTCGCGCTCGATGCGCTGGCGCGTGATGCGGTCGGCCGCGAGCTTCCACGTCCCGGCCTTGATGACGTCGAGCTCGCGCGTCCACGGCTCCGGCGGGTCGGCCCGCAGCGCCGCGAGCTCCTCGGCGAGCACCGCCAGGCGCGGCCGGTCGGCGCCGGCGACCTTGAGGACGCCGAGGAAGGTCTGGTTGGGATCGGCCGTCGTGTGGAACGGGGAGGAGGCGCTGATCAGGCGGCCGCGGCGGGTCCGGGTGCGGTAGCCGTAGGGCCGCGCGATCTTGCCCGAGGTGGTCAGGATCCCCGTCTGCACGCCCGGGTTGCGCAGCAGGCCGGCCAGGGCCTCGCGCTGGGTGATGATCTCGCCGCCGAGCAGGACGAGCGGGCCGGTGCCCTCCCGCGCGACCTGGGCGACGAGGCGCAGGTCCGCGGCGGCGTCAGGCGAGAAAAAGGGTCGACCCGTTCTTCTCGCGGGTGATGACGCGGATGTCGGTGATGTCGAGCGTGCGCAGCTGGCGCGGAGAGGCGCTCGACCAGCGTCTCGTCGTCCTCCCAGCGCATGAACGCCGCCGGGGCGCCCTCGTCGCTCAGCGCCGTCGCGAAGACGACCGCCGTCGGCGCGTCGTTGGGGGCCGCCGGGGTGGCGGTTCTCGGTGCGGATGCGGAGGTCGCCAAGAGCGGGCGGAATCTACAAGCGCTGCAGGAGGTCTTCCCAGCGCTCGGCCACGGCGCCGACGCCGAAGCGGCGGGCGTTCTCGGCCGCGGCGGCCCCGAAGCGGTGGCGGCGCTCGGCGTCGGAGACCAGCTCGAGCAGGGCCTGGCCGAGGCCGACGACGTCGCCCTCGGGCACGAGGAGGCCGTCGACGCCGGGCGAGACGATCTCCCCGGGCCCGCGGGGGCAGTCGAAGGAGACGACGGGGACGCCGTGGCTCATCGCCTCCACCAGCACCATCCCGAAGCCCTCGAAGCGCGAGGACAGCGCGAACACCGACGCGCGCTCGAGCTGCTTGCCCAGGTTGCGCGCGCGCCCCATCAGGAAGACGTTGTCCCACAGGCCGTGCTGGACGATCAGGCGCCGCAGCTCGGGGCGCTCCGGGCCGGAGCCGAAGATGCGCAGCTGCCAGTCCGGGTGCGCGCGGGCGACGGCCGCGAAGGCCGGGATGAGGCGGTCGAAGCCCTTCTGGGTGTTCAGGCGGCCGGCGGCGACGACCACCTTCGCGTCCAGCTGCGCCGCCTGGGCCGTCCGCCGGCGGTACGGCGTTGGGGATGCGCTCGACGACGGGCGCCATGCCCGCGTAGTCGTCGCGGTCGGACTCCGTGAGGACCGTCAGCGCCTCCAGCTGCTGAGTAGTGGCGGCGGATGTCGTGCTTGAGGGCCTCGCGGTGGGCGGTGAAGTTCAGGTGCTCCTGGCCGATGACGCACAGACCGGGCCCGGCCACGCGGGCGGCGAGCAGGTTGAACGCCGGCCGGGTCGTGATCAGCGTCCCCTGCCAGTTGCGCAGGCCGCGCACGAGCTGCAGGTCCGTCTGCAGGCTGCACCAGGGATAGGCGTAGTCGTCGGGGTGGATGAGCAGGCTCGGGATGCGGCTGAGCAGGGGTGGGCGGGATTGTTTGCCGCGCCGCTGGTCGACGACGTCGTGGACCTCGACGTGCGACGGCATGGGGAAGAAGGGGCGGTGCCGGCGGCGCACCAGCGACACGAGCTCCACCCGATGGTGCTGGGCGAGGCCCTCCGCGAGGTTGATCGTGGTCCGGATCGTGCCGCCCATCCCGTAGGCGTGCAGCAGCAGGACGCGGACGCGCGGCTCGGACTCGAGGTGACGGCGCTGGCGCAGCAGCGGGACGAGCGCGGCCATCGCCAGCCGGTGCAGGGAGACGGCGAGCGCCCCGTAGCGGCGGCGGCGGCGCGACTCCGTGGTCCCGGGACCGTCCAGCGGGCCGCGGCGGCGCAGCGCCGGCTCCGGCTTGTCGTCCCCGACGTGCACCGAGAGCCCGTTGCGCTTGGTGAAGAACGGCTGGGCGCGCCCGACCTTCGGCAGCGCGACCGCCGTGTGCTTGCGCGGGATCCCGTCGCCGCGGCGGGCGAGGCGGATCCCCCGCGAGCGCAGGTCCCACGTCCCGTCGCCGAGCGCGCGCAGGTCGATGCGCCCGTGGCCGCCCTCCACCCGGGCGCCGTCCTCGCGGCGGCGCGCGTTGACCTTCCCGGGCTGGTCGAGCACGAGCAGCATGTCGGGGCCGTCGAAGGCGATCCGATGCACCTGGACATGGGGTGCTCGAGGACCTCTGGCGGCCGCTCTGCGCTGGCGCGTAGGCACCGGCTGAGCCTACTTCCGGCCCAGGACGCGCCGGCCGGACAGCAGGCGGCGCCGCAGGGAGGGACGCTTGACGCGGCCGTCGGCGCCCACGCGGAAGTTCAGCGGCGCCGCGCGCTTCTCGCCACCCTGGAAGATGGTCATCGCCGTGTGGCTGAGCCCGCTCGCGCGCACCGGGACCACCAGCTGCCACTCGCCTCGGGCGAGGCGGGGGAGCCGGACGTCCGCGACGATGACCGGGACCACCGTCCCGTCCGCGCGCTCGCGCAGGAGGACTTCCTGGGTGTGCTCGAGCACGACCTCCGTCTTGTCGGCGACGGCGCGCACGACGGGGGTGATGTGCGCGCGGGCGACGGACTTCGTGAAGTCCAGGTCGAGGCCCGCGAGGCGGCCGCGCAGCTCCTCCGGCGGGTGCCACAGGATCGTCTCGCCCTCGCGGCGGTACTCCATGCCGCGCAGCCGCGCCTCCAACCGGACAGCGGAGGCGTCGCGGCCCATCAGCTTCACCTGCGCGCGCAGGCCCGTCTCGAAGCGCGCGAAGACGTAGAGCCCTTCGAGGTCCCCCTCGCGCAGCAGGTGCGAGCGGACCCGCAGCGCGAAGGGCAGGAACGGGTCGATGACGGCGGGGAAGCGGTCGAGCGTGATCGCCCGGACCTCGTCGAAGATCTGCTGGTTGAACTCCGGGTCGCGGCGCAGGAAGGGCGCGCCGGTGATCCGCCAGAGGACCTTGGAGCGGTACCAGTGGGCCAGCAGCCGGCGCCACTCGCGGGTGCCCGGCTCCACGTTGGCCTCGATGATGTCGATGACCTCGCGGAGGTTGCCGAAGTACCCCTCCGGGTCCATCTTCCCGAAGGACGCGTTGTCCTTCTCCTTCCGCAGCATCCAGTGGTAGCACGGGTAACTGGCGAGGATGGAGATGCGGTCCTGCGCGGCGAAGAACGCCTTCATCACGAAGACGTGGTCCTCCAGCCGCCTCCGCCCCTCGGGGAAGCGGATGGAGTGCTCGTCGAGGAACGCGCGCCGGAAGAGCTTGTGGGGGCTCAGCAGCCGGATCAGCGGCGGCCACTCGGTGGTGACGCCGCTGCGGTCCTCCGCGAACAGCTCGCGGGAGACGAACTTGTCGTGCCCGACGACCTTGCCGACCACGATGTCGGCGCCGTCGGCCTCCGCCTTCTCGTACAGGCGCTCCAGGGCCTCCGGCGCGAGGTAGTCGTCGTTGTCGACGTAGAGGACGTACTTGCCGCGAGCCAGGTCCGTGCCGACGTTGCGCGGCCGGCCGGGCCAGCCCGAGTTGGGGATGTGCTCCGCGCGGACGATGCGAATGGTCGGCGGCGAGCAGGTCCAGGCGCTCCCCGCTGCCGTCCGTGGAGCCGTCGTCGACGAAGATCGCCTCGTACTCCGTCGTGGGCAGGGACTGGTTCAGGACCGACCGGATCAGGTCGTCCATGTTCGAACCCGGGTTGTAGACCGGCACCACGACGCTGACCTTGACCACGGCGCGAAGGTAGCGTCACAACCTGTGTCGCATGTCGCCGTCTCGAACCTCGCCTACGCGCACCCGGGCGGCGACCTGCTCTTCAGCGGCGTCTCCTTCCGCCTGTCCGGCGGCAAGCACGCGGGGCTGATCGGCACCAACGGCGTCGGCAAGACGACGCTGATGCGCGTCCTCGCCGGCGAGTTCGAGGCCACGGAGGGGGACGTCGCGTACGGCGGCCGCGCGCTCTACATGGCCCAGAACGTCGGCGCCGACGGCGCCGGGACGATCCGCGAGCTGCTGCTGTCCGTCGCCCCGGCGCGCGTCCGCGACGCGGGAATGGCCCTGCTGCAGGCGGAGGCCGCCGGCGACGGCATGGCGATCGGCGAGGCCATCGGCACGTGGTCCGACCTCGGCGGCTACGAGCTGGAGGGCCAGTGGGACGCCGCCTGCCGCCGGATCGTGCGCGCCGGCCTCGACGAGGTCGGCGACCGGCCGTCCGATCAGGTCTCGGGCGGCGAGCGCAAGCGACTCGTGCTCGACCTGCTGCTGCGCTCGGACGCGCAGGTCCTGCTGCTCGACGAGCCCGACAACTTCCTCGACGTCCCGGCCAAGCGCGAGCTCGAGCGCTCCATCCGCGAGACCCGCAAGACCGTCCTCGTGATCTCGCACGACCGCGAGCTGCTGAGCGAGGCCTGCGACACCATCGTCACGCTCGAAGGGCGACGGCGCCTGGGTCCACGGCGGCTCCTACGCGACCTACCCGGAGGCGCGGGAGCATCGCCAGCAGCTGATGGGCGACCGCCTCCAGCGCTACCGCGAGGAGGAGAAGCGCCTGCGGGAGCTCATCCGGATCTTCAAGGAGCGGGCGAAGTACTCCCCGGACTGGGCCAAGCGGGCGAAGGCGATGGAGTCACGCCTGAAGCACTTCGTCGCCGACGGCCCGCCGCCCGCGCCCGTCACCGACCAGCACATCAAGATGCGCCTGCGCGGCGGCGACTCCGCGCGGCGGGTGGTCGACCTGCGCACGGTCGGCCATCGACGGCCTGGTCAAGCCGTTCGACGAGGAGATCCACTTCGGGGAGCGCATCGGCGTCGTCGGCCCCAACGGCTCGGGGAAGACGCACCTGATCCGGCTGCTGGCCGGCGAGCCGATCGAGCACACGGGCACGGTCGTGCTCGGGCCGCGCGTCTCCCCGGGCCTGTTCACGCAGCTCAACGCGCGGCCGGACTTCGCGGAGCGCGTCCTGCTCGACATCGTCATCGAGCGCCTGAAGTCCACGGAACGGGCGATGCAGGCGCTGGCCCGCTACGGCCTCGTCGACGCCCGCAACCGCACCTACGAGACGCTGTCGGGCGGGCAGAAGGCGCGGCTGGAGATCCTCTGCCTGGAGGCGGAGGGCCACAACCTGCTGCTGCTCGACGAGCCCACCGACAACCTCGACATCGACTCCTCCGAGGCGCTCGAGCAGGCGCTGGAGGGCTTCGAGGGCACGGTCGTCGCCGTCTCGCACGACCGCGCCTTCCTCAAGCGGCTGGACCGCTTCCTGCGCCTCGACCACGACGGGTCGCTGACGCGTGCGTCAAGCAGCGTCGGCGTGGTGTAGCTCGAAGCCGGCGGCGGTGAGGATGCCGCGCTCGGCGAGACGCTCCAGGCGCGCGGCGCGGCCCTCGTCGGTGACCTCCCAGGCGCGCATGTCGTCGGCGAGCGCGCGCAGGCCCGCCTGCTCGGGCTCGTCCACGGCCTGACGCAGCCACGCGAGGTCGTCCGTGGCCCGGCGCGGGCGGTCGGTGGGCGCCGGGGCCCAGGGATCCTCGCCGGCGCGGCGCTCGGGAACCCCGGCGGGGCGGACGAGCGCGGCTTGCAGGGCGTCCATCCACGAGGGGGAGCGCCGGATCTGCTCGAGCATGACCATGCCCTGCAGTCTTCCCTACAACGCCGCGGCCAAGACCTCACGTGCCACGGGCGCCGCCGAGGCACCGCCCGCACCGGCGCCGACGAGCATCACCGCGACGGCGACCTTCGGGTTCTCCGCGGGGGCGAAGGCGACGAACCAGGCGTCGGTGTTCTTCGGATCCGAGCCACCGCCCTGCACGAGCTCGGCGGTCCCCGTCTTGCCGGCGACGGTGACGCCCGGCAGCGCGGCGGCGGTGCCGGTGCCGCCGCGGACCACGCCGATCATGAAGTCACGGACGGTGGCGGCGACCTTGCGGCGCACGGCGCGGCGACGGACGACCTTCTCCTCGCGCACGGCGCGGGGCCGGGCGCGGACCCCGCCGTTGGCGATCGTCGCGCCGACGGAGGCCATGGTCAGAGGGGTGGCGAGGTCTGTGCTCTGACCGATCGCCGCTGCGCCCGTCGCCAGGTCGTCCTTGAGGTCCTTGCGCACGATCTGGCTCAGCTTCTGGGCGGGCAGGACCGGCGCCTCGTTGAACCCGAAGCGCTCGGCGGTCGCGACCAGGCGCTTGGCGCCGAGCTTCGCGCCAAGCGGGGCGAACACCGAGTTGCAGGACTCCGCGAACGACGTGGCGAGCGACCCGCCGCACGATTCGTTGGACGCGTTGGCGAGGCTGACGCCGCTCAGCGTCGCGTGGGTCTGCACGGGGAAGGACTCCGCCGGCGACGTGATGTGGTGCTCCAGCGCACCGGACAGCGTGATGATCTTGAAGGTCGAGCCGGGCGGCTGGGGCGCGGAGACCGCCAGGCCACCGAGGGCGAGCACGTTGCCGTTGCGCGGCTTGACGACGGCGACGCCGCCCACGCGGCCACCCAGCGCGGACTCGGCGATGTGCGACAGGCGCAGGCTGATGGTGGAGTGCACGTTGCGCCCGCGCTCGGACCGCACGCGCTTGATGACGCGGTCGCCGAAGCGCAGGGTCGCGGACGGGTGGCCGTTGAGACGGTCGGCGTAGATGCGCTCGAGGCCCGTGGCCGGCTCGTCCTCGCTCGCGGCGACGCCGGCGATGCCCGTGCCGAGGGAGTCGTTGGCCAGCAGCGAGCCGTTCGCGGCGAGCACCTCGCCGCGGCGCGGGGCCGCGCCCGCCTTGCGGACCGGCTTCTCGCCCTTGCGCAGGCCGGGGAGGCGCAGGACGGGGGACCAGGCGACCCGCCCCTTGCCCTCCAAGTCGACGGTGGGGATGGAGACCCGGCCGCGCAGCGTCCCGAAGGCGTCGGTCCGGATCGCGACGGCCGCCCGGACCCGTCCGTCCTTGAGCTTGCCGGGCTTGCCGATCCGCACCGCGCGCGTGCCCGCGGCGCGGTCGGCGGCGGCGTAGGAGCGCCGGAAGACGGAGAGGCCGTACTTGCCGTCCGTGAGCGCGTGCATCGCCTTGACGTCGCGCTTCCCCCAGGCGGCCAGGAAGGCGACCGCGGCCTTCTCGCGGCGGTCGTTGCTCGCGCGGTGGCCCTGCACGACGACCACGGCGGCGACGGCCAGGCCCGCGAGGAGCACGAGGACGAGCGGGACGAGCCAGCGGATGCGGCCTCTCGGCGCACGGCGGCGCTGCGCAGGCGAGCCCATGAGCACAGAGCCGGCACGCCGGGTGACGGGCGGGCGGCGTGATGTCCGTCGCCGGCGAGCCATTCGTCCGCGAGCTTACGCGGCTTCAGGAACGGGGCGGCGGATGCCTGACAGCGCCCCGGCGGAGGTCAGCGCGCCGAACAGGGCGAGGCCGGCGCCGACCAGGAAGGCGACGCGGAAGCCGTGCGTGAGGTCCGCGGTCGAGCTGCCGGCCGCCGCCGTGGAGGCGATGGTGGCCAGCACGGCGAGCCCCACGGAGCCGCCGAACTGCCGCGAGGTGTTGACGAGGCCGGAGGCGAGGCCCGCCCGGGACCGCTCGACGCCGGCGGTGGCCGCGATCGTCACCGGCACGAAGGAGAAGCCCAGGCCGAACGCCGTGATCACGCCCGGGACGAGGACGTCGCCGAGGAAGCTGCCGTTCTCCGACACGAAGGAGAACCCGAGCAGGCCGAGGGCGATCAGCGTCATCCCGCCCGACAGCACCCGGCCGGGCCCGATGCGGCCCGACAGCCGCCCGGCCATGGTGGAGGCGATGGCGATGCCGCCGGTCATCGGGAGGAAGGCCAGGCCCGCCTCGATCGCCGAGTAGCCGAGCACCTGCTGCAGGTAGCGCGAGACGAAGTACCACATGGCGAACACGGCCGAGCCCATGAAGAAGACGACGACGTTGGACGCCGTGAGGCTGCGCACGGAGAAGATGTCCAGGGGGACGAGCGGGCGCCGGGAGAAGCGCGCCTCGATGGCGACGAACAGCCCCAGCAGCGCGAAGCCGCCGGCCATGGTGCCGAGCGTCACGGCCGAGCCCCAGCCGTTGACGTCCGTACGGACGATGGCGAAGGTGAGCAGCACGAGGCCGGCGGTCACGGTGAAGGCGCCCAGCGCGTCGTAGTGACGGTCACCGCGGGCGGTGATCGTGTCGCGCGCCGATGACGCGGTGCGCGGCGAGGGCGGCGCCGATGGCGATCGGCACGTTGATGAAGAGGATCGACTGCCAGCCGACGAGCTCCGTGAGGACCCCGCCGACGAGCGCGCCCGCGGCGCCGCCGGCCGCGCCCATCGCGCCCCAGGCGGCCAGCGCCTTGTTGCGCTCGGCGCCCTCGGAGAAGGTGGTGGTGAGGATGGACAGCGTCACGGGGGCGACGACCGCGCCGCCCAGGCCCTGCACGCCGCGGGCGATGATCAGCTCGACCTGGCCCTGGCTGAGCCCGCCGGCCAGGGAGGCCAGCCCGAAGAGCAGCAGGCCGGCGATGAAGACGCGCCGCGCGCCCAGCAGGTCGGCGGCGCGGCCGCCCAGCAGGAGGAAGCCGGCGAAGGTGAGCGTGTAGGCGCTGACGATCCACTGCAGGTCGACGTCGGAGAAGCCCAGGTCCTTCTGGATGGACGGCAGGGCGACGTTGACGATCGACACGTCGAGGATGACCATGAACTGCGCCAGGCAGCACAGCACCAGCGTCCATTTCTTCCGTACGTCTGGTTGCATGTGCAACCAGACTATTCGGTGTTGCCGAGCAGGGCCGCGACGACGCGGCCCTCCTGTCCTCCCTGATGACGGCTGACGATCTGCTCGAGCTGCTGCGTGAAGTCGGCCAGGGCGGCCGCCGCGGCCTGCCAGCCGGCGGCGCTCAACTGCAGGTCGACGTTGACGACCTCCTCCGGCCGGGGCACGGAGCGGTAGTGGTGCTCGACGGCGCCGCGGCGGGGCGTCTCGCGCACCAGCTCGATGAGCCCGAGGCGGGCGAGGATGCGCACGTGGTAGCTCACGTTCCCGAGCTTCTCGCCGAATTCGGTGGCGATCTCCTTCGGGCTGGCCTCACCCTGATCGAGCCGCGCGAGGATGCGCGCGCGCAGGGGATGACCCAGCGCCGTGATGATTCCCTGGTCGGTGATCCCAGGAACCATACTGAACGACGCTGTTCATTCGACGCCGTGTCAGCGGCGCGATGGTTTCCAACACTGCATGGCGCTCTCCAGCTGCTCGGGATCGAGGCTCTCGCGCGGCAGCGGGGCGTGGCTGCCGGCCCGCAGCCCGTCGAAGAGCAGCGCGGCGTAGCGCTCCCAGACCGTGTCGTCGACGCAGCCCGCGAAGTCCACGGCGGCGCCGATCATGATCGACAGGACGGTGAAGTCGGTGAGCACCGCGTCCTGGCGCAGCGAGCCGTCGGCCTTGGCGCGGTCGATGATCGCCTCGATGCGCGGCATGACGCGCTCGCGCATGGCGGTCACCTTCTCGCGGCCGTCGACGGACTGGTGCAGCAGCTGCTTGAGCCCGCGGTTCTGGGCCTGGGCCTGCATGTTGGTGAGGAAGAAGCCGGTCAGGGCCGTCCACGGGTCGGGCTCGGCCGCCGCGGCCTCGGCACGGGCCTCCATGGCGGCCAGCTGCTCGTCGAACAGGGCCTCGACGATCTCGTCGCGGGAGCGGAAGCGCCGGTAGGCGGTCCCGACGCCGACGCCCGCCTCTCGAGCGATGTCGTCGAGGGAGACCTCCAGCCCGCGCTCCGCGAACAGGGTTCGGGCCGCATCGAGCAACCGGCGGCGATTGCGCTCGGCGTCGGCGCGGAGGGGGCGCTCCTGGATGGACATGTCACAGAGCTTAGTGAAGAAGTGGAGAAGTGCGCTCCGGTTGTGGTACAACTGGAGCCATGTCCTCCGTTTCCTCCCCAGACGGTCCCGTGATGGACCGCGCCCTGATGCTCGTCGCGGGCACGGTCGTGCTCGGCGTCATCATGTCCATCCTCGACGTGACGGTGGTCAACGTCGCGCTCCAGACGCTCTCCAAGGAGTTCGACGCTCCTCTGACCACCGTGCAGTGGGTGGCCACCGGCTACACGCTCGCGCTCGCCACCGTCATCCCGCTCACGGGCTGGGCGGCCGACCGCTTCGGCACGAAGCGCCTCTACATGACGTCCATCGTCCTGTTCCTCGCCGGTTCGGTCCTCTCCGCGCTGGCGTGGAGCGCCGGCTCGCTGATCGCCTTCCGCGTCCTGCAGGGTCTGGGCGGCGGCATGCTGATGCCCGCCGGCATGACCATCCTCACCCGCAGCGCCGGCCCGCAGCGGGTCGGGCGGATCATGGGCGTGATCGGCATCCCGATGCTCATGGGCCCGATCCTCGGACCGATCATCGGTGGCTTCCTCGTCGACAACGCCTCCTGGCGCTGGATCTTCCTGATCAACGTGCCGATCGGCGCCGCCGCCCTGTTCATGAGCTGGCGCGTGCTGCCGGCCGATGTCCCGCAGCCCGCGCATCGCCTGGACTACCTCGGCATGCTCCTGCTCTCCCCGGGCCTGGCCGCCGTCATCTACGGCCTGGCCGAGTCCAACTCCGCCGGCGGCTTCGACCACCCGGAGGTCTACGGCCCGGTGATCGCCGGCGCGGCCGCCGTGACCGGCTTCTTCGTCCACGCCGTCCGGCACCCGGAGACGGCGCTCATCGACACGCGGCTGTTCCGCAACCGGACCTACTCCGCGTCGCTGGTCACGCAGGGCATGGCGGCGATCGCGCTGTTCGGCGGGATGCTCCTCATGCCGCTCTACCTGCAGGCGGTTCGCGGCGAGTCGGCGATGGCCACCGGCCTGCTGCTCGCCCCGCAGGGCCTCGGCGCGATGATCACCATGCCGATCGCCGGGCGCCTCACCGACAAGACGGGCACCGGGCGGATCGTCCCGTTCGGTCTGATCCTGGTGGGCCTCGCCTTCCTCGGGCTCACGCAGCTCTCCGCCACCGAGTCCTACTGGCTGGTCGGGGCGAACCTGTTCGTGCTCGGCCTGGGCATGGGCGCGACGATGATGCCGACCTTCTCCGGCGCCATCCAGACCCTCCGGCGCTCGGCCATCGCCCGCGCGACCACCACCCTGAACATCAACCAGCAGGTCGCCGCGTCCATCGGCACCTCCGTGCTGTCGGTGATCCTGGCCGGCAAGCTCGCCGACGGGGCGGGGACGCCGGCCGCCGGTGCCGACGCCTTCGGGTCGACGTTCATCATCGCCTTCGGGCTGGTGGTCGTCGCCTTCGTGGTCGCCTCCCTGCTCCTCCCCAAGGTCAAGCCGGACGCCCCGATCGAGGACGACGACGTCGCCACGGTCGAGGCCGAGGCGGAGATGCTGGTGATGGCCTAGGCCATGCGACAGGATGTCGTCGCCGTACTTCTCCATGAAGTAGGCCATCTGGGGGCCGATCTGCGCGAGCAGGTCGGCTCCCGGCGCGACGGCGGCGGTGAACGAGCTCAGGTAGAGCACGTTCTTGAAGAACAGCACGAGCTCCGTCGGCGTCTGGAAGCCGTGGGAGGCGAGCGTGGTGACGACGCCGCCCAGCGTCTCGCCGAGCGCGTCGACCGAGCAGGCCCGGCGGCAGCGCGTCGATGACCTGCTGGAGGTCGGCGACCATCTCGGGGGTCGCGGGCGGGCAGCCGAAGGACGTCAGCGCCTCGAGCTGGCGGCCGGCGTCCATCGCCGCGAAGCCGAGCAGGAAGCGGACGAGGCCCGCGCGCTCGGCGGCGTTGAGGCGGCCGGTGATGCCGAAGTCGACCAGGGAGAAGCCGTCGCCGTCCACGAGGACGTTGCCGGCGTGCAGGTCGCCGTGGAAGCGGCCGTAGGCGAGCGTGCCCTCCAGCACGCCCTTGATGGCGAGCTCCAGCAGCCGCGGCCCGTCGGCGACCGGCGCCTTGTCGTACGGCTCGCCCGGGACGGCCTCCATGACCAGCACGCGCTCGGTGACCATGCCGGGGATGGGGCGGGGGAAGCGGACGTAGTCGAGGCCGGCGTCCTCGAAGCAGGCGCCCAGCTCGACCATGTTCAGCGCCTCGAGGCGGAAGTCGAGCTCGAGCATCGACAGCTCGGCGAACAGCTCCACGAAGCCGGGGAGGTTGGCGACGCGCATGGTCGCTGAGGCGCGGTGCGCCGCGGCGGCGACGAGCGCGAGCGCCTCGATGTCCTGCTTGAAGCGGCGGCGCAGCTCGGGGCGGCGGACCTTGACGACGACGTCGGTGCCGTCGGCGAGCCGGGCGCGGTGGACCTGGCCGATGGACGCGGCGGCGAAGGCCTCCGGCTCGAGGTCGAGCAGCTCGTCGAAGCGCTCGCCGAGCTCGGCCTCTATGCGGGCGACGGCGATCTCGCCGGGGACGGGCGGGACGCGGTCCCGGCACCAGGCGAAGGCCTCGACCCAGGCGGGCGGGAGCAGGCCGTCGGCGGAGGCGATGAACTGCCCGAGCTTGACGTAGGCCGGGCCGCCGGCGCGCACGAGCTGCTCGGCGGCGGCGACCCCGCCGTTGGTCGACGGACCGACCGGCAGCCCGAAGGCACCGGCGGCGGCGGTCAGGATCTCGAGCGGCGCGGCGCCGGCCATCCGCCAACCGGTGGTGGCCAGCGTGGCGACGGTGTCGACCCACACGCGGGGGCGGGCGAGGAGGGCGGCCTCGCGCTCCAGGCGGGCGCGGACCGGCGGGAGCTCGCGCTGCCAGATGGCGACCTCCTCGCGCAGCCAGGGGCGGCCGGCGACCCAGGGCGAGGCGGCGACGAGCGCCCGGTGATCAGGAAGCGGGGGAGGGGCGGTTGCCATAGGCCGATGGTACACCGATTGGTGTCACATGGTTACGGCTCAGCGGCGGCTGCGGCCGTAGAGGTCGTGGGCGTCGACCCACTCCTCGGCCACGATCGCCGAGCCCAGCGACAGCTCGCCGCACAGCACCGTGGCGGCGACGATCTCGGCGAACTTGCGCACCTTCCCGTTGCCGTAGCAGTCCATCATCTCCAGGCACTCGCGCTGGGTGGCGAGGTGGGTGCCGCCGCCGTAGGTGGCCACGATCAGCGACGGGATGGTGATGGAGAAGTAGTAGTCCTCGTTGTCGCGCAGCTCGGCGTAGACGATGGCCGCGCTGGACTCGGCGACGTTGGCCGCGTCCTGGCCCGTGGCGATGAACATCGCGGTGATGCCGTTGGCCGAGTGGGCGCCGTTGTTGGAGCTGCCGGCCATGAAGCCGCCCTGGTTGGAGACCTGGCGCGCCCGGTACATGAGCTTGGAGTCCGAGCGCATGACGCTGTGCAGCAGCGCGTTGGGGATCGTCGCCTCGGCGATGACCCGCTTGCCGCGCGTGCGCAGCATGTTGACCTGCGAGGTCTTCTTGTCCGTCGCGAAGTTGGACTCGAGGAAGAACTGCTCGATGTCCGGGACCTGGTCGCGGATCCAGTGGCACGCGGCCTGCGTCGCCTTGCCCGTGAGGTTCTGCCCGGCGGCGTCGCCCGTCGTGTAGTTGAAGCGCGTGTAGAGGATGCGGCCCGCGTGGTAGCGCTCGATCTCCTGCAGCTTGCCGGTCTTGGTGGTGGTCTCGGCGACCCGCTTGATCTCGTCGAAGTGCTCGTCGAGCCAGGTGTTGAAGGCGACGGCGCCGCGGGCGGACTCGAACAGGAACGCGGGGGCGCGCTGCATGTGGTCGCCGACGATCGTCGTCGTCACGCCGCCCGCCTCGTAGCAGCAGCCGCATGCCGCGGTTGTAGGAGGCGACGAGCGTCCCCTCTGCGGTGGCCAGCGGCACGTAGAACTCGCCCTGGGCGTGCTCGCCGTTGACGAGCAACGGGCCGGCGATGCCGAGCGGGACCTGGGCGACGCCGGTGAAGTGCTCGACGTTGCCGGTCAGCGTCGACGGGTCCACGGAGAAGGTGCCGACGTTCTCGAGGCTCGCGCCCGTCTGCTCCGTCACGAACGCGCGGCGCTTGGCCGCCGCGTCGGTCGTGTAGTCGTTGTCGCGGTCACGGGGGACGGGGATGCGCTCCATGCGCTGATGTTCGCACCTCGCTGGGTAGGTTCGGTCCGTGCTCGAGTCCGACCGCATCGACCTCCACGGCCAGACGGTCACCTACGACCGCGCCGGGCGGGGCCCGCTGATCGTCCTCATCCACGGGATCACGTCCAGCTCGCGGACCTGGCGCGAGGTCATGCCGCGGCTGTGGGACGACCACCAGCTGCTCGCGCCGGACCTGCTCGGGCACGGGCACTCGGCCAAGCCGCGGGGCGACTACTCGCTGGGCGCCTACGCGAGCGGCATCCGCGACCTGATGCTCGCGCTCGACCTGCCGCGCGCCACCATCGTCGGCCACTCGCTCGGTGGCGGCGTGGCGATGCAGTTCGCCTACCAGTTCCCCGAGCTCGTGGAGCGCCTCGTGCTGGTCGACTCGGGCGGCCTCGGGCGCGAGGTGAGCGTGTGGCTGCGCGCCGCGACCCTGCCGGGCGCCGAGCTCGTCATCCCGCTCCTCACTCAACGCGTGTCCATGTTCGCGGGGAGGGTCGCCGGGGGTGTGCTGGGCACGTTCGGCGCGCGCCGCTCGGCCGCCGACGTGCAGGGCCTCGCCGAGGGCTTCGCGTCCCTGCGCGACGCCCGGGCCCGGCGCGCCTTCCTGCAGACGGCGCGGTCCGTGATCGACCCCGCGGGCCAGCGCGTGGACGCGCGCGACCGGCTCTACCTCTCGGACGCCGTCCCCTCCATGCTCGTGTGGGGTGCGGAGGACCCGATCATCCCGCTCGCCCACGGCGAGCGCGCCCACGGCCTGATGCCCGGGAGCCGCCTCGAGGTCTTCGAGGACGCCGGTCACTTCCCGTTCAACGACGACCCCGACCGCTTCGCGGCCGTCCTGCGGGAGTTCATCGCCACCACCGAGCCGGCCGCGCTCACGGCCGACCATGCCCGCGATCTGATGAGATCCCGGCGGTGATCTTCCGCCAGGTCATCCACGACGACCTCGGCTGCGCCTCCTACCTGATCGGGGACGACGACGCGGGCGTCGCCGCGGTCGTGGATCCGCGCTTCGAGATCGACGAGTACCTGCGCCTCGCGCGCTACATCGGCGTGGAGATCGAGCACGTGCTCGAGACGCACACGCACGCCGACCACGTCTCCGGGCGTCCGCGACTGGTCGCGGAGACCGGCGCCGAGGCTCACACGGAGTTCGCCGACGGGGACGAGCTGCGCATCGGGGCGCTCGTCGTCCGCGTGCTCGCCACGCCCGGCCACCGGCCGGAGCACTGTGCCTTCGCGCTCATCGACACCGCCCGCGGCGACGAGCCCTGGGCGGTGCTGACCGGCGACTCGCTGTTCGTCAACGACGTCGCCCGGCCCGACCTGGCCGTGGAGGCGGCCGACGGCGCGCACGCGATGTTCACCTCCCTGCACGAGCGCCTGCTGACCCTCGACGACGACGTCGAGGTCTGGCCCGCCCACCTCGGGGGGTCGCTCTGCGGCGGGCCGGGGATGGACCTCAAGACCTCGTCGACCGTCGGCTACGAGCGCCGCCACAACCCGCTGCTGGCCATCGACGGCGAGGAGGCCTTCGTCGCGGAGCTGCTCGACGGCCTCGGACCGCAGCCGCCGAACCTGGAGGCGATCGTCGCCCGCAACCGCGGCGGGGACCCGGCGGGGGCGGGGAGGGTGAGCCGCTGGTCGTCGACGTCCGCGACGACGCCGACTTCGACGCGGGCCATCTGCCCGGCTCCATCTGCAACCCGGCGACGCGGGCGGGCTTCGGCACGCGGCTGGGCTGGGTCGCCACCCCTGAGCGCCACGTCGTGCTCGTCGGCGCCGACGAGGCGGAGGCGCAGGCGGCGGTCGCCCTGGCCGCCGCGGTCGGCTTCCGGCACGTCAGCACCCGCGTCCTGGACGGGGACCTCGAGCGCTTCGAGCGCGTGGACGTGCACGCCATCCCGGACGGCGCGCAATTGCTCGACGTCCGCGAGCGCTCCGAGTGGGACGCCGGGCACCTCGAAGGGTCGACCTTCACGCCCTGGCACGACATCGACGCGCTCCCCGACGGCCTGGACCCGGCGGAGCCGATCGCCGTCATCTGCGCCTCGGGGCAGCGCGCGGCCACGGCGGCCAGCCTGGTGGCACGGGCCGGCGCCGAGCGCGTGATCCACGTGGTCGGCGGCGGCGTGCCGACACTGCTGTGATCGTCTGCTTCGACCTCAACGGCACGCTGACCGACGTCCGCGCGCTCACGGGCGACGACCGCGGCCTGATCGTCTTCGACCGGGCACTCATGCTCGCCATGGCCGACACCCTGTCGGGCGCGGTGCGGCCGTTGCCGGAGTACTTCCGGGAGGTGCTCGAACGTGACCTGCCGGAGCTCGCGGAGGCGGCGATGGAGCGGCTGCCGCGCCTGCCCGCCCAGCCGGAGGCCGCCGACGCTCTGCAGGTCCTGCGCGACGCCGGGCACCGGGTCGCAGTGGTCACCAACTCGGCGCGGGAGGCGGCCGAGGCGTCCCTGGAGGCGGCGGGCTGCGCGCCCTGGTCGACGACGTCGTGGGCATCGACGGCCTCGGCGTCTACAAGCCGCACCCGAGCGTCTACGCCAACGCGGCGGCGGTCCTGGGGGCGGACGACCTCACCCTCGTCGCCGCGCACGCCTGGGACGTCGCCGGCGCCCGCCGCGCCGGGTGGCGCGGCGAGCTGGTGGATCACGATCGCGGGCCGTCGCTGCTCGACGTCGCCCGCGCGCTGACCTAGCGGCGGGTGGGCTCCACCGCCGGCTCGCGCTCGTCCGTGCGCGTCCGGTCGAAGCGCCCCGTGCGCGTCCGGGCCGTGTCCTCCACGGGCTCGTCGTGGTGGTCGCCGCCGACGCGCGGCAGCAGGGTGTTGATGAGCAGGACGAGGGCGGCGGCGCCGAGGCCGATCTCCGTCCAGATGTTCGCCGCGCCGAGGCCGAGGATGTCCCCGTCGATGAGCGCGATGATCGCGGCGGCGCCGAGCGCGAGGCCGACGACCAGCGACAGGACCTTCGCCAGCAGGTGCTGCGCAGCACCGAAGAGCAGGACGCCGCCGGCGACGGCGACGAGCCAGTTCGTCCAGCCGTTGACCTCGATGCCGAGGAACTTCAGCCCCTTGATGTCGCCGTCGGGGAAGTTGTCGCCGCGGGGACTACCCCCGTCCGCATGCCTGAGACACTGCGCGCCATGAATCGCTGGAAGGTCATCGGGCGCATGACGCACAACGCCTCCAAACGCCTCGGCCCGCTGATGGTGCAGGGCGGCCGCGTGCAGGCGTGGCTGCTGAAGCGCACGGGGGGCCGGGTGGGCGGCCGCTTCTTCGGCGCGCGCGTCTTCGTGCTCGAGGTGGTCGGCCGCAAGAGCGGTCAGCTGCGGTCCATCCCGCTGCTCTACGTGGAGGACGGCGAGCGCTGGGCGGTGCTCGCGGCCAACGGCGGCAACCCGCGCCCGCCGGCCTGGTGGCTGAACCTGCGCGCGGCGGGTGGCGGCCACGCCGTGTTCGGCCGCAGGCGGGTGGCGGTCACCGCGCGGGAGGCCGACCCGCAGGAGCACGACCGGCTCTTCGACGCGCTGGTGCGCAACTACCCGCCGGTGGCGGACTACGCGGGGTACACCGACCGCCGCATCCCGGTGGTCCTACTGACGCCCGATCGCGCGGCGCACGAAGGCGCGTAGATCGGCGAGCAACTCGGGGTCGGTGTGGCCGGTGGGCGCGAGGGGCCCGACGAGCGCCTCGGCGACCGCGCCGACCAGCGCGGCGGCGGTGAGCTCGGGCGACGGGTCGCCGTCGGCGGCGAGCAGCGCGGCGAGGTGCGCGGCGTAGCGGCGGCGGTAGGCGAGGCGCTCCGCGTCCACCAGCGGGTCCACCGGCTCGGCGATCAGCGCCCAGGCCAGGCGCGGGTTGCGCAGGGCGCGCTCGGCGAACACGACCAGCACGTCCTCGACGTCGTCCTCGGCCTCCATCGCGGCGGCCTCGCGGTCGCACACGGAGCGGAAGAGCTCCGCGAACAGCTCGGCCTTGGAGGGGTAGTGGCGGTACAGCGTGCCGGCGGCGACGCCCGCGCGCTCGGCCACGGCGGCGACGGACGCCGACGCGTAGCCGCCGGTCTCCACGAGCTCCTGCGCGGCCGACGAGCAGCCGTGTCCGGTTCGTCACCCCTTGAACGTCGAGCTCCCGATGTCGCCGAAGGGCCCGTCGCGCTCGGCCACGGCGGCCTTGAAGCCCTGCTCGGCGGCCAGGGCCTGGAACGCATAGCCCTCCTTGGTGTGGCGCGTGACGCCGTCGAAGACGGTGCCGATGATCTGCGTCTGGTGCAGGCCCTGCGCGTAGAGCTGCTGGTTGGTCAGCAGCTTCATCATCTGCAGCTGGTTGATCGGGTTCTGCGCGATGCGCCCGACGAGGATCTCCGTGCGCTCGTCGAGGTCCTCCCGCGACGGTGCCTCGATGGCCAGACCCCAGTCGAGGGCCTCCTTGCCGTTGAGGCTGTCGCCGGTGAAGAGCAGCCGCTTGGCCCGCTGCGGTCCGAGCCGGTAGGCCCACATCGAGGTGGTGGGGGAGCCCCAGACCCGCGCCGGCGGGTAGCCGATCTTCGCGTCGTCGGCGATGACCAGCAGGTCGCTGCACAGGGCCATGTCGGTGCCGCCCGCCACGCAGAAGCCGTGCACCTTGCAGACCACGGGCTTCGTGCAGTGGAACAGGCTCATGAACGCGCGCACGTTGCGGCTCATGAACTGGTAGTCGACCATCGGGTCCCAGGCCTCGGCCGGGTCGTGGTTGGGGAGCATCTGCTCCGCGCTCCAGATCAGGTCGTAGCCGCCGCAGAACCCCTTGCCGTGGCCGCTCAGCAGCAGGACGTGGACGCCCGGGTCCGCGTCCGCCTGCTCGACGAGCGCCTGCAGCTCCCCGATCAGCTCCATGGTCAGCGCGTTGCCGCGCTCGGGCCGGTTGAGGGTCAGGCGCGCGACGCGGCCGTCGACCGCGTAGTCGATGACGCTCACGCGAGCGCGCGGTCGACGATCGCCGCCGCGTTCACGCCGGACGGGAGCGTCCCGTAGGCGCGGCCGCCGCGGTCGGTCAACCGGGCGGCGCAGAACGCGTCGCTGACCGCGGCCGGGGCATGGCGGACGAGCAGGCTCGCCTGCAGCGCGAAGCCGAGGTCCTCGACCACCCGGCGGGCGGTGCTCTGATCGGGTTCGACGCTCTTCAGGCCGTCGAGGTGCGCGTCGAGGTCGGCGTTCGCGCCGCGGGCGAGGTCGCACTCCGCCATGAACGCGTGCACGCCCTCCGGTTCCTTCATCGCCGAGCGCAGGACGTCCAGCGCCGCGACGTTGCCCGACCCCTCCCAGATGCCGTTGAGCGGCGCGTCGCGGTAGAGCAGCGGCAGCCCCGAGTCCTCCACGAAGCCGTTGCCGCCCAGGCACTCGAGCGCCTCCGCGGCGTGCCCGGCGGCGCGCTTGGTGACGTGGTACTTGGCCACGGCGGTGGCGAAGCGGCGGAAGGCCGGCTCGTCGCGGTCGTAGCTGGCGGCGACGCGCAGGGCGATCGCGGTGGCGGCCTCGGACTCGACGGCGAGATCGGCGAGCACGTTGGTCATCGCGGGCTGCTCGACGAGCAGGGCACCGAACGCCGAGCGGTGCCGGGCGTGATGGACGGCCTCGACGACGCCGCGGCGCATGCCGTTGGCCGAGCCGATCAGGCAGTCCAGGCGCGTGTGGTTGACCATGCGGATGATCGCGTTGACGCCCTTGCCCTCCGTGCCCACGAGGCGGCCGCGGGCGGCCTTGAACTCGACCTCGGACGACGGCAGCGAGCGCGTCCCCAGCTTGTCCTTGAGGCGCTGGAACTCCATGCCGCCGTCCGCCCGCTCGACCAGGAAGCAGCTGAGGCCGGCCGGCGCCTGCGCGAGCACCAGGAAGATGTCGCACGGCGGATAGGAGCAGAACCACTTGTGGCCGTTGATCTCGTACTCGTCGCCGCCCAGGGGCGTGGCCGTGGTGATGTTCGCGCGGACGTCCGAGCCGCCCTGGCGCTCCGTCATCGCCATGCCGGCGATCGCGCCCTGCTCATAGTCGGGGAGCGTGAGGCGCGGCTCCCACTCGGCGGCGAGCTCGGGCGCGGCGTCGCGCAGCGCGGGCACGACTGCGTGGGTCATGGAGACGGGGCACATCACGCCCGCGTTGCCGTTGGACCACAGCATGAAGGCGGCGGCGCGGACGACGGCGGCGCCCGGCTGCGGGTCGCGCCAGGCGAGGCCGTGGCACTCCTGTTCGATCGCGTTCCGCAGGAGCCAGTGCCAGCTCGGGTCGAGCTCGACCTCGTCGACGCGGTTCCCGAAGCGGTCGTGGGTGACCAGGCGCGGCTCGTTGCGCTCGGCGCGACGGCCGTGCTCGCGCGTCTCGGCCGTTCCCGCGCGGGCCCCGATGCGGTGGAGGCGGTCGAAGCCCCAGGCGCCGTCGTAGCGGGTGACCGCCTCCTGGAGGGCGAGGTCGGCATCGAAGTAGTCGATGGGCTCCAGCGGGACGGACTGGTTGCGGACCTCGCGAGCGGGGTCGATGAGGGTGAGTGAATCCGGATTCACATGCGGCAGGCTACCGCGAGCGCCTCCAGGTCCGCAAGGGGGTCGCCGCCGACGGGCTGCAGGCACACGTGGTCCGCGCCGGCTGCGTAGTGCTGCTGCACGACCTCGGCGATCCGCTCTGCCGTGCCGTGCGGGACGACGGCGTCGATGAGGCGGTCGCTGCCGCCGTCGGCGATGTCCGCCTCCGTGTAGCCGAAGCGCAGCAGGTTGTTCGTGTAGTTCTCCAGGCCGAGGTACAGCGCCGCGTACTCGCGCGCCTTCGGGCGGGCCGTCTCCGGGTCGGGATCGACGACGCACGCGACCTCCGGCGCGATGATCGGCCCTTCGCCGAGCCGCTCGCGGGCGAAGCGCGTGTGCTGGACGTCGATGAAGTACGGATGGGTGCCGAGCGACTGCTCGGCGGCCAGGTCGAGCATCTTCGGCCCCAGCGCCGCGGCGATGCGCTCGTCCTTCGGCACGCCGTCCAGGCCCGCGAAGAACTCGCGCATCGCCTTCAGCGGCCGCGTGTAGTCGCTCGTCGCCTCCGGATGGCCGACGCCGATGCCGAGCACGACCCGGTCGGGGTACTGCGCGGTCAGCTCGGCGTGCTCGCGCGCCACGTCGGCCGGCCGGTGCTGCCAGACGTTGAGGATGCCCGTCGCGCAGACCAGCGTCTCCGTCGCCCCGAGCAGGTGGCGCAGGGCACGCTCGGGCGGCGATCCGCCCAGCCAGAACGTGTCGTAGCCGAAGGACTCCACCGCGCGGGCCAGGCCCGGGAGGTCGTCCGTGGTCCGGGGCGTCGCCCAGACGCCGAGCCTGCCGAGGCCGGGCATCAGCCGCGCACCTGCAGGACGAGCTTGCCGGTGACCCGGCCGCCCTCGCCGACCTCGTGGGCCCGCGCTGCCTCCGCGAGTGGGAAGACCTCGTCGACCTCCACCCGCAGCTTGCCGGCCTCCACCAGGCCGGTGAGCGCCAGCAGCCCGGCGCGGTCGGGTTCTACCAGCGTCCAGTCGGCCCGGATCCCGCGCTCGCTGGTCCCGCCCTCGCGCTCGACGACGGTGAGGAGCGTCCCGTGGTCGCGGATGAGGGGGATGGAGCGCTCGATGTAGTCGCCGCCGATGGTGTCGAAGACGACGTCGAGCGGCTCCGAGATCTGCTCCTCGAACGGCGCCGCGCGGTAGTCGATGGGCTCGTCGACCCCGAGGTCGCGCAGCAGGTCGTGCTTGCCCTCCGACGCCGTGCCGAGGACGTGGGCGCCCCGGGCCTTGGCGATCTGGACGGCCACGTGGCCGAGGCCGCCGGCCGCGGCGTGGACGAGCACGCGCTGGCCGTCGTGCACGTTGGCGACCTCGACCAGCGCCTGCCAGGCCGTCAGTCCCACCAGCGGGAGCCCGGCCGCGTGGACGTGGTCGAGCGACGGCGGCTTGGGCGCGAAGTGCCGCGACGGCGCGACGACGTACTCGGCGTAGGCCCCGGCCTGGCGCGGGAAGCGCGGCATCCCGTAGACCTCGTCGCCGACCGCGTGCAGCGAGGCGCCCGGGCCGACCGCGTCCACGACGCCCGAGACGTCGAAGCCCAGGATGCGCGGGTCGTCCCACTGGTCGAAGCCCCCGCTCGCGCGGGCCTTCCAGTCCGTCGGGTTGATGCCGGCGGCATGGACGGCGACGCGGATCTCGGTCGGCCCCGGCTCCGGGACGGGCAGCTGCTCCTCGCGGAGGACCTCGGGACCGCCGTTCTCACGGGCGGTGATGGCGCGCATCGTGCTCATGATCGGCCCGCCACGTCCGCCATGGTGCGGGTGCCGGAGACGTCGTGGAAGCGAACGTCCGGCGGCGCGGCGAGGACGCCGGGGAAGGCGCGCATGAAGGTCGCGATGTGGTCCGTGGCGAAGTGCGCGTCCAGCGCGGCCCGGTCCTCCCATTCCTCGACGAAGACGAAGGCGTTCTCGTCGTCCGTGGCCTGGAAGAGGCGGTAGGCGAGGCAGCCGGCCTCCTCGCGTGAGGCCGCCGCGACGGTCTCCCCGAGCCGGATCAGCTCCTCCCGGTGCTCGCGGTCAGTGGTCACGTTCCCGACGACGACGATCATGTGGGCGAGTATGCCCGAGCACGCGCCCCGCAACGCGATGGTCGACGCCGACGAGATCGCGGCGTTCTACGAGCAGTGCTCGCCGCTCATGCGCGAGTTGCTGGACGGCCTGGCCGCGACTCCGGGCGTCGCAAGGCCGTTCCCGGTGATCGAGGACGCGATCGGCTGGCCGCGCCGCCGCATCGCGTCCGTGCTCGGCGGCGTCTTCCGGCTGCGGTCGGGCGTCTTCGAGGGCCGCCGTCCCTACCGCTTCCACGACGAGCGTCAGGCGGCGTCAGGCAGGTGGGAGCTCTGGGTGGACGCCGAGCAGGCGCAGGCCATCCGCTCCGCCTCGCGCTCCCGCGTCTGAAGCAGCCCGACGGTCCAGCAGGTCGGGCAGCCGCGCCAGGCGACGGCTGCGACGGGGAGGAGCAGGAGGCCGATTCCCCCCGCCATGGCCATCGCGACGAAGGCGCCGATGAACGCCCCCAGGCCCACGGCCCCGCGGAGGAGGTGGCGCGGGACCGTGGCACTGGCGAACGTCATCGGGGTGTTCTTCGCCGGAGCCCGTGACTTGGATCATCGCCGGGTTGCTTATACCCCCGGGGGGTGTATGCTGAGGGCATGACCACGAGCGGCTCCCTCACCTACAGCGTTCCCGGCATGACGTGCGAGCACTGCCGTGCCGCCGTGCAGGACGAGGTCGGGAAGGTGGCCGGCGTGGACGGCGTGCAGGTGGATCTCGAGACCAAGCTCGTCGCCATCTCGGGTACGTCCCTCGACGGCGCCGCGATCGTGGACGCGATCGACGAGGCCGGCTACCAAGTAGGGGGTTCTGAAGGAACGAGTGAGAACCCTGACGCGGAGCCGGCGTGAGCGCTCCCGCCCGGCTGGCCGGCTTCGCCGTCCTGCTGGCGGCCGTCTTCGGCGTTGCGTCGCTGGCCGGCGGCGCCATCGGCCCTGACCGCAGCGGCGAGCGTCGTGCCGCGACCGGTCACGTCATGGGTGGCCACGAGGCGGCTGCGGTCCGCGGCCTCGCGGTCAGCGAGCACGGTCTGCGGCTCGACCTCGCCACGCGCACCGCGCAGGCCGGCAAGCCGTTCACCCTCGCCTTCCGCATCGTCGACGCGGACGGGACGGTGCGCGGCTTCGACGTCGAGCACACCAAGCGGCTGCACCTCGTCGTCGTCCGCCGCGACCTCACCGGCTTCCAGCACCTGCACCCGGAGCAGCAGGCGGACGGGTCCTGGTCGCAGGTCGTCACGCTCGCCGAGCCCGGCAGCTACCGCGTCCTGGCCGACTTCGTCCACGACGGGAAGGCGTACACGCTGGCCGACGACGTCTCCGTCGACGGGGACGTGCGCTCGCGGCCCCTGCCCGCGCCCGCCGACCACGTCGACACGGACGGCTTCCGCGTCACGCGCGACGGCCTCGCCTTCACCGTCACCCGCGGCGGGCAGGCGGTCGCCCTCCAGGACTACCTGGGCGCCAAGGGGCACCTCGTCGCGCTGCGCGAGGGGGACCTCGCCTTCCTGCACGTCCACCCGGAGCAGGACCGGCTGTCGTTCGACGCCCACTTCCCCAGCGCCGGCCGCTACCGCCTGTTCCTGCAGTTCCAGGTCGCCGGCCGCGTCCACACCGCGCCGTTCACGGAGGTCGTGCGATGAGCACGCTCGAGCTGCCCATCACCGGCATGACCTGCGCGTCGTGCGCGAACCGCATCGAGCGCAAGCTGAACAAGCTGGACGGCGTCTCTGCGACGGTCAACTACGCGACGGAGCGCGCGACGGTCAGCTACGACCCGGACGCGGTCGGTGCGGAGCGGCTGGTCGAGGCCGTGGAGGCCGCGGGCTACCAGGCCTCGCTGCCCAGCGATGACGTCCCCGCGGAGGAGGTCGACCCGACCGCCGCGCTGCGCACCCGCCTGCAGATCACCGCACTGCTCTCCGTGCCGACGCTGCTGCTGTCGATGATCCCCGCCCTGCAGTTCGACAACTGGCAGTGGCTGTCGCTCAACCTCGCGACGCCCGTCGTGCTGTGGGGCGCGTTCCCGTTCCACCGCGCCGCCTGGGCCAACCTCAAGCACGGCACGGCGACCATGGACACGCTGATCAGCGTCGGGACGCTCGCCGCCTGGCTGTGGTCGCTGTACGCGCTGTTCATCGGCGACGCCGGCATGAACGACATGCGCATGGCCTTCGACCTGATCCCGCAACCGGGCGAGGGCGCCGACCAGATCTACCTGGAGACGGCGGCGATCGTCACCACCTTCATCCTCGCCGGCCGCTTCTTCGAGGCCAGGGCGAAGGGGCGCGCCGGCGCCGCGCTGAAGGCGCTGCTCGAGCTCGGGGCGAAGGACGTCGAGCTCCTGGACGGCCGGCGGCGTCGCGATCGACACGCTGCAGGAGGGCGACCGGTTCGTCGTGCGCCCAGGGGAGAAGATCGCGACGGACGGCGTCGTGGAGGAAGGCACCTCCGCCGTCGACATGAGCATGCTCACGGGCGAGTCCGTCCCCGTCGAGGTCGCGCCGGGCGCCGAGGTCGCGGGCGCCACCGTCAACTCCGGCGGCCGGCTGATCGTCCGCGCCACGAAGGTCGGGGCCGACACCGCGCTCGCGCAGATCGCGAAGCTCGTCGAGGACGCGCAGACCGGCAAGGCCCCCGTGCAGCGGCTCGCCGACCGCATCTCGGGCGTCTTCGTCCCCATCGTCATCGCGCTCGCCGTCGCGACGCTCGGCTTCTGGCTGGGGACGGGGGAGAGCGCGACGTTCGCCTTCACCGCGGCCGTCGCCGTCCTGATCATCGCCTGCCCGTGCGCGCTCGGCCTGGCCACGCCGACGGCGCTGCTGGTCGGCACCGGCCGCGGCGCCCAGCTCGGCCTGCTCATCAAGGGGCCGGAGATCCTCGAGTCCACCCGCCGTGTCGACACGATCGTGCTCGACAAGACCGGCACGGTCACCACCGGGCGCATGAGCGTGACCTCCGGTGACCCGGAGCTGCTGCGCCTCGCCGCCGCCGTCGAGCACGCCTCGGAGCACCCGATCGCGAAGGCCATCGTCCGCGCGGCCGCCGACATCCCGCCGGTGGAGGACTTCCGGTCGCACGACGGCCTGGGTGTGGAAGGTGTCGTCGAGGGTCGGCGCGTGCGCGTCGGCCGCCCGTCGTTCGTCGACGGTGCGCCGGAAGGCGGCATCGCGGTCGCCGTCGACGGCCGCTACGCCGGGTCCATCACCGTCGCCGACACGGTCAAGCCGACGTCGGCCGAGGCGATCGCGCGCCTGCGCGCGCTCGGGCTCACGCCCGATCCTGCTCACCGGCGACAGCGCGGCGACCGCCCGTGCCGTCGCGGCGGAGGTCGGCATCGACGAGGTCATCGCGGAGGTCCTGCCGGCCGAGAAGGCCGACGTGATCCGGCGCCTGCAGGCCGAGGGCCGCGTCGTCGCCATGGCCGGCGACGGCGTCAACGACGCGCCCGCGCTCGCCCAGGCCGACCTCGGGCTCAGCATGGGCACCGGCACCGACGTCGCCATCGAGGCGTCCGACCTCACGCTCGTCTCCGGCGACCTGCGCGCCGCGGCCGACGCCATCCGCCTCAGCCGCGCCACGCTGCGCACGATCAAGCAGAACCTCGCCTGGGCGTTCGGCTACAACGTCGCCGCCATCCCGCTCGCCGCCGTCGGCCTGCTCAACCCGGTCGTCGCCAGCCTCGCCATGGCGCTCTCCAGCGTCTCCGTCGTCACCAACGCGCTGCGGCTGCGGCGCTTCCAAGGAGCCCGGACATGACCACGACCCGCGGGTACAGCGCCACGAAGGACCAGCTGCTCAAGCGGCTGCGCCGGGTCCAGGGGCAGGTCGGCGGCATCGAGCGGATGGTCACCGAGGACCGCTACTGCATCGACGTCCTCACGCAGATCAGCGCTGCCCAGGCCGCGCTGGACAAGATCGCGCTCGGCCTCCTCGACGGGCACGCGCACCACTGCGTCGCCGGCGCTGCGGAGGGTGAGCAGACCGAGATGACCGACGAGCTGATGGCCGCCGTCGGGCGGCTGATGCGCCGCGGCTAGCCCGCCGGGATCGTCCGCGGCAGGCCGAACAGCGGCAGGACCGCGGTGTCGCCGAAGCGGGTGATCGCGGCGACGCGGTCCCCGTCGAGGCCCAGCACGAGCAGCCCGCCGGCCCGGGCGACCCCGCAGCGCGGATCGCGCACGTAGTACCCGAAGGCCGGCTGGCCGTTGGCCTGCGTCGCGATCAGCTCCAAGCCCTTCGCGGGCTGCCAGATGGAGCGCGTGCCGAGGAACTCGGCGATCGCCGCGCGGCCCTGGTACTCGTGGGGCTCGGGCGGCATGCGCAGCCATGCGTCGTCGGTGAGCAGGGCGACGATGGCGTCGACGTCGCCGGCCTCGAAGGCGTCGGCGAAGCGCCCGAGGAGCGCGCGCTGCCCGCGGTCGCCGGGGAGGGCGACCGCCGCCACCGCCCGTTCTGGCTGGGCGTCCATCGCCGTCCGCGCGCGCTGCAGCCCGCTGGTCACCGCCGCGACGGTGGTGTCGAGCATCTCGGCGACCTCCGTGGCGCGGTACCCGAGGACGTCGCGGAGGACGAGCACCGCGCGCTGCAACGGCGGCAGGCGCTGCAGCCCCGTGATGAAGGCCAGGCCGATCGCCTCGCGTGCCTCGTAGCGGGCCTCGGGGCCGGGGGCGTCGTCAGGCAGCCCCTCGAGCCACGCGTCCGGGTACGGCTGCAACCAGACCGGCTCGCCCATGCGGGTCGGCGCGGGGCGGTCCTGTGCGCGGTCGGTCACCTGGGGCCGCCGGGCGCCGTCGCGGAGCGCGTTGAGGCTGAGGTTGGTCGCGATCCGGTACAGCCACGTGCGCAGGGACGCCCGCTCCTCGAAGTCGGTGAGGCCCCGCCACGCGGCCAGCAGCGTCTCCTGGACGAGGTCGTCGGCGTCCTGCACGGACCCGACGATCCGGTAGCAGTGGACGGTGAGCTCGCGCCGGAAGGGATCGGTGAGCGCCCGGAAGGCCTGCTCGTCCCCGGACTGTGCGTGCTGGAGGATCGACATTTCAGTGACGACACCGCCGGAGCCCGGAACTCATCGGTGAGTGTCCGCAGGGGCGGGTGTCTGCCCCATCATGACGACCTCACAGAAGTGGATCCTGGGGCTGACGGGGATGGCGGGCTTCATGGCCGCGCTGGACACGTTGGTGGTCTCCACCGCCCTCAACACCATCCGCGGCGACCTCGGTGCCTCGCTCGAGCAGCTCGAGTGGACCGTGAACGCCTACAACCTCTCGTTCGCGGTGCTGCTGATGACCGCGGCGACGCTGGGCGACCGGCTCGGCAGACGCAGGCTCTTCCTGTGGGGCGTGGCGATCTTCGGCCTGAGCTCCGCGGCGTGCGCGCTCGCGCCTTCCGCCGGCGCGCTGATCGTCGCCCGCACCGTGCAGGGCGCCGGCGCCGCGCTGCTGACGACGCTGGCACTGACGTTGCTCACGGCTGCCTTCCCGCCCGAGCGGCGCGCCGGTGCCCTCGGCGCCTTCTTCGCGGTCAACGGCCTGGCGGTCGCCGGCGGGCCGCTGGTCGGCGGCGCCGTGACGGAGGGCATCGCCTGGGAGTGGATCTTCTGGCTCAACGTCCCCGTCGCCGTCGTGCTCTTCGCCCTGTCCCGCGTGCGGATCCCGGAGAGCTTCGGCGAGCGCGCCCCGGTCGACCTGCGTGGGCTCGGCCTCGTCACCGCGGGCGTCTTCGGCGTGGTGTGGGCGCTCGTGCGCGCGAACACCGTCGCCTGGGGCAGCGCGGAGGTCATCGCCACGGGGCTGGTCGGTGTCGTCGCGCTCGCCGCGTTCGTGGCCTGGCAGCTGCGCGCGCCGGCCCCGATGCTCCCCATGCGCTTCTTCCGTTCGCGGGCGTTCTCAGCCGGCAACGCGGCGCTCTTCTGCGCGGTCGGCGGCCTGTTCTGCGCGGTGTACTTCATGTCGCAGTTCATGCAGATCGGGCTCGCGCAGGGCCCGCTGGACGCCGGGCTGCGCCTGCTGCCGTGGACGGCGACGCTGTTCTTCGTCGCGCCTGTCGCCGGGATGCTGGTGGAGCGCATCGGCGAGCGGCCGTTCCTGGTCGCCGGCCCGCTGCTGCAGGGCGTCGGGATGCTGTGGATCGGGGCGATCGCCGAGGCCGGGATGGACTACGGCCCGCTGATCGCGCCGCTGATGGTCGCCGGCGTCGGGATCTCCATGACCTTCCCGGCCGCGCAGGGGTCCGTCGTGAACGCCGTCCCGGAGGCGGCGATCGGCAAGGCGTCCGGCGTCAACAGCACCCTGCGCGAGCTCGGCGGCGTGTTCGGGATCGCGGTCGGGGTGGCCGCCTTCGCGGCGCACGGCAGCTACGCGTCGCCCGAGCGCTTCACGGACGGCTTCGTGGCGGCGATGGTCGTCACCGGCGTGCTGTCGATCGCCGCGGCGGTGGCCGGCAGCGTGCTGCCGGCCCGCATCCGCGTGACCGCCGCCCTCGCTACCGAACCCGCGTGACCCAGTAGGGCGCGGGCTGCGGGTCGGTCGTGCCGAAGCGGGCGTTGACCGCGTACAGGTGTCCCCGCTGCCGGGCGAGGGTGGTGGGGACGTCGAAGTCCGCGGAGGTGATCGTGCGCTTGACCTTCCCGGAGGCGAAGTCCTTGGACAGCTTCACGACGGCGATCTTGTTGTCGCGGTTCTGGACGACCAGCAGCGTCCGGCCGCGCAGCAGGAGGCCGTCGCCGTTGACGAGGGTCGCGCCGCCGAGGTCGATCGCCTTCGCCGCGCCCAGGCCCGGATCGATGCGCCACAGCGTGCCCGTGTTGGACTGGACCGCGACGAGGTAGCCGGTGCGGGTCGCCTCGATGCCGTTGAGGTTGTTGCCGTCCTCGATCTCGATGTCGGGCAGCGGCACGGTCTCCACGCCGGACAGGTTGCGCGCCACCCGGTACATGACGGGCAGGCGCGAGTCGGTCACGTAGAACGCCTTGCCGCTGCGGGCGATGTCGTTGACGAAGCCGCCGTCGACGTCGAAGGCCTTGAGCTCGGCGCCCGTGCGGCGGTCGTAGGCGAAGATGGAGCCGGTGCCGCCGCCCGCGGCGAGCAGGTGCCCGCGGTCGACCTCGACGCCGGTCGCGGCGTGCCCCTCGCGGCCCGGGACGACCGTCTTCGTGGCGCCGCTCTTCGCGTTCAGCCTCAGGATCGCGCCCGTCGGGATGGAGCCGACGTAGAGCGACCTCCCGGGCCCGGCCGCGATGCCCTCCGGCTGCCACCCGTCGGGCAGCGCGATCCGGGGACCGGCCGGCTTGGCCCCGGCGGTGGCGGTCAGCGCGAGGGCGAGGACGAGCGTGGTGAACAGCGTGCGAAGCGTCATGGCACCCACCAGGATGGCACCCACGACGATCCCCAGCAGCGCGGAGGCCAAGGTGTTCGTCAACCACCCCCCAATTCCGCCGAGCACGTCGTGGACGTCCTCCTCGAGGTGGTGCACCGCGTCGTAGAGCCCGTGGACGCCGAGGTCATCGAGCCCGACGAGCAGGATGTGGCCGCCGACCCACAGCATCGCGGCGATGCCGACGGTGGACAGCACGGACATCACGATCGGCATGCCGCGCACGAGCCCGCGCCCGACGGTCGCGCCGACGCCCTGGCCGGTCTCCAGCAGCCGCAGCCCGATGTCGTCCATCTTCACGATCAGCGCGACGGCGCCGTAGACGAGCGCGGTGATGGCGAACGCGACGCCGATGAGGATCAGCGCGCGCGAGACCAGCGGCTCGTCCGTGACCTCGTTGAGCGCGATCACCATGATCTCCGCCGACAGGATGAAGTCCGTCCGGATCGCGCCCCTGACGAGCGCCTCCTCGCTCTCGTCGCCCGCGTGCGCCTCCGCGTCGTGATGGCCCGGGCCGAGCTTCTCCCAGATCTTCTCCGCGCCCTCGTAACAGAGGTACAGGCCGCCCAGCATCAGCAGCGGCGTGAGCAGCCAGTCGAGCAGCTCGCTGAGCACGAGCGCGACCGGCAGGATGAAGAGGACCTTGTTGCGCAGCGAGCCCTTGGCGATCCGCTTGATCATGGGCAGCTCGCGGTCGGCGCTGAAGCCCTGGACGTAGCGCGGGGTGACCGCGGCGTCGTCGACGATGACCCCGGCGGCCTTCATGCTCGCCCGGCCCGCGCCGGCGGCGACGTCGTCCACGGACGCGGCCGCCACGCGAGCGAGCGCCGCGACGTCATCCAGAAGCGCCGCCAGTCCGCCGCTCATCTTCGAGACCCTACGGCGCACGTACAGACGGTGTGAGCACGTTCGAGGAGATCGCCGCCCCGCTCGACGAGGAGCACCTGGAGGACGCCGCCGAGACGCTGGCCGCCTTCGCCCGCGCGCGGACGGACATCGAGGCCTGGCCCCAGTGGCGCGAGCTCGAGCGCCAGTGGCTGCTGCTGTCGCCCGGGAACCGGCGCGCGCTGAAGGGCGTGGCCGCCCGCGTCCTCGCCGGCGCGGTCGACGGCTCGCGGCGGCTGGCCGTCGTCGAACGTCTTCCTGACTAGGCCTCGAGGGCCTCGGACAGCTCCAGCCAGGTCGCCTCGAGGTCCTCGCGCTCCTCGGCGACCGCCCGCAGCTCTTCCTGGAGCTCGCGCAGCCTGGCGTGGTCGGTGGCGGCCTGCGACCATCGCCTCCTGCAACGCCGCGTCGCGCTCGCCGAGCCGCTCCAGCGCCCGCTCGACCCGCGCCACCTCCTTGCGCGCGGCGCGCGCGTCGCCGCCTCCGCCGGCGCGCCTGGGCGCGGGAGGGGAGACGGCGCCCTCGACGGCCCGCCGCTCGGCCACGTACTGGTCGATGCCGCCCGGGAGGTGGCGCCGGCCGCCGGCGTCCGTGATGGCGTGGACGTCGTCGCAGACGCGCTCGACGAAGTAGCGGTCGTGGCTGACGACGATGAGCGTCCCCGGCCAGCTGTCGAGCAGGTCCTCGAGCGCCGTCAGCGTGTCGATGTCGAGGTCGTTGGTCGGCTCGTCGAGCAGCAGGACGTTGGGGCCGTCCATCAGCAGCCGCATGAGCTGCAGGCGCCGCCGCTCGCCGCCGGAGAGGTCGCGGACGAACGTGCGCGCCTTCTCGCCGCGGAAGCCGAAGCGGTCGCACAGCGAGCCGGCGGTGACCTCCGAGCCGTCGCTGAGCGTCGCGCGGCCGCGGACCGCCTCCAGCGACTCGAGCACGCGCAGGTCGCCGGGGATCTCCTCCATGGTCTGGGACAGGTGCGCGAGCTTCACGGTCGCGCCGGTCTCGACCTTCCCCGACGTCGGCTCGAGCTCCCCGGCCAGCACCTTGATGAGCGTGGTCTTGCCCGAGCCGTTGACGCCGACGAGCGCGACGCGGTCGCCCGGCCCCAGGCGCCAGGTGACGCCGCGCAGCAGCGGCTTGTCGCCGTAGGAGACGGCGACGTCCTCGGCCTCCAGCACCTTGTCGCCCAGCCGGGCGCCCGCGAAGCGCAGCAGCTCGACGGCGTCGCGGGGCTCGGGCTCGTCGGCGATCAGCGCGTTGGCGGCGTCGATGCGGAACTTCGGCTTGGACGTGCGCGCGGGCGGCCCCCGGCGCAGCCAGGCCAGCTCCTTGCGCAGGAGGTTGCGGCGGCGCTCGTCGCGGGCGGAGGATTGCCGGTCGCGCTCCGCGCGGGCGAGGACGTAGGCCGCGTAGCCGCCCTCGAACTGGTTGACGCCGCCGTCGACGACCTCCCAGGTGGTGGTGGCGACGGCGTCGAGGAACCAGCGGTCGTGGGTGACGACGAGCATCGCGCCGCGGCGCGCGGCCAGGTGGCGGGCGAGCCAGTCGATGCCCTCCACGTCGAGGTGGTTGGTCGGCTCGTCGAGCAGCAGCAGCTCCGGGCCGTCGAGCAGCAGCCGCGCGAGGGCGATCCGTCGCCGCTCGCCGCCGCTCAGCGGGGAGACGGGCGCGTCGAGCGAGAGCCCGCTCAGGAGCCCGGCGACCACGGCGCGGAAGCCCGCGTCGCGCTCCCAGCCGTCCCCGGCGCCGAGCGCCTCGCGCACCGTCATGCGGCCGTCGAGGTCGTCGCCCTGGCTGAGCAGCGCCGTCCCGACGCCGCCCGTCACCGTCAGCGCCCCCGTGTCCGGCGTCTCCAGCCCCGCGACCATCCGCAGCAGCGTGGACTTCCCCTGCCCGTTGCCGCCGACGATGCCGATGCGCTCGCCGGCGTGGACGCCGAGCGTGACGTCCTGGAGGACGGTGCGGCTGCCGTAGGCCTTGCCGACGTCCTTGAGGTTGACGAGGTTGCGCACGCGGCCGTGCAACCTACGAGCGTCAGCGCTTCAGGCGAACTCTCCGCTGCCGCGAGCGCGTGTTGCCGGCCGCGTCTCTCACGCGGACCGTGAGGCGTGCGGTGACCTTGCGATGGCGGTGCAGCGCGCCGCGGATGGCCTTCCGCGCCTGTTTCGGCACGCCGACCCGCAGCGTGACCTTGCGGCCGGCGGCGACCGCCTTCCGGGCCTTCGCAAGCCGGTAGACGCGCGCCGCACCCGGCACGTCGACCGTGCCGCTCGCAGCGGCCGTGCAGGCCTCCGCGCCGCAGCCGACCTGGACGCCGATCGTCTTCCCTGCCGGCTGATCGATCGGGCCGAGGACCGTCGCCACGGGCTTGCTGGTGTCGACGGTGTAGGTGCGAAGGGGGGCGACGACCTCGCCCATGAACCCGTGGACGCCCACCGTGAAGTCGTGCTTCCCGTCGGCACGCGCCGAGAGCGTGTACGGCGAGGTGCACGCGACGTTGTGGTACACGCCGGTGGCCTTGGCGTTGTCGTAGCAGATGGCGCCCGTGGCCCCGGTGGACGTGAAGGCGAACGTGGGCGTGTTGTCGCGGATGACGCTTCCGTCCGCCGGGCCGGAGGTGATGGTGACGCCCAAGGGCGATGGGGTGACGGTCGGTGTGGGAACGGGCGAGGGACTCGGTGTGACGGTTGGTGTCGGCACCGCCGTGGCCACCACCGGCAGCGGGCGCGAGGCGATGCCGTGGGCCTGAGGATCGCCGCCCGCGCTCGTGAAGCCGCCGGCGACGTAGAGACGGCCGGCGAAGGGCGCGAGCGCGAGACCGTTCCCGGTGAACGGGCCGTTGCCCGCGCCGTCGGAGCCGACGTCGTGCCAGGTGCCGCCGACGTAGGCGACGATGTTGTCGGCGGTCGGGAAGCCGCCGGCATTCTGGAAGGAGCCTGTCGCCACGACGTTGCCGTCGAAGGCGGCCAAGCCGTAGACGAAGGTCGAGGCGGGGAACCAGGTGCCGTCACCGAGCGCCGACCACGCCGTGCCGTCCCAGCGGACGACGGAGTCGGCCTCGGCGATGCCGGCCACGTCCTTCTGGTCCGTGCCGACGTAGACCCCGGACGCGTCGGCGGCGAGGCTGCGGACGAACGTGTCGATCGCGCAGCCGCAGACGCCCCCGCCCGCGCCCATGGCGTGCCAGCCGCTGCCGTCGAGGAACGCGACGTTGTCGGCGGCGGGGAGGTTCTCGAGGTCGCCGAAGCGGCCGCCCGCGTACAGGCGCCCGCCCGCGTCGGCGGTGAGTGCATAGACGGGGCCGCTGAAGAAGTGCGCCGGGTCCGCGGTGGTGGCGGTGAGCGCGCCGGTGCCGAGCTCGCACGCGGCGAGGTAGTCCGCCGTGGCGACGTTGCCGGCGTTCTGGAACTCGCCGCCGACATAGAGCGTCGACCCGACGACCTGCAGCGCGTCGACGTTGCCGGCGAAGGCCGGGCCGACGGCGTTGCAGAACGGCGCCCAGGTGGTGCCGTTCCAGACCGCGAGGAAGTCGGCGTCGGCGTTGCCGCCGGCGTTCAGGAACGTGCCCCCGGCGTAGACCTTCCCGTCGGCGTAGGCGATCGCCCGCACCGCGCCGTTGTCGATGCCCGGGCCGACGGCGGCCCAGTTCGTCCCGTTCCAGGCGGCGATGCGGTCCGCCTCGGCGATCCCGCCGGCGTCCGTGAAGTTCCCGCCGACGTACAGCGAGCCTGGCGCCCCCGCGTGGAGGGCCGACGCCGTCCCGTTGAGGGAGTCGGAGCCAGGCGTGCCGGCGTCGCCGAGGTGGTCCCAGCCACCCGGGCCCGCGGCGACGGCGGGCACGGCGAGGCTCAGGGCCAGGCCGACCGCGAGAGCCAGGCGGCGCGGCCGGGTCACGACCGGCTCAGGCGCCGAACTGGATGACGGTGTCGCCCGCGATGATCGAGGGTGCGCCGGGCGGGGCAGTCATGTGCTCCTTGACGAACGCGGCCGCGCGGGTGGACGACTCGTCGGCGCCCGCCTCGTCGTTGCACATGGTCATGGTCACGCCGCCGTCGCCGTTGCGGATCGCCGCGTAGCTGACGAAGCCGGGTACGGCACGCATCAGGTCGCTGACCTCTTGCTCCCGCTGCTCGAGCATGTCGAAGACCCCTGAAGCGCCCTCGCCGGAATAGGACCGCATGACTGCGTACATCTTGGGCCTTGCCTTTCTCGTGGCTGGTCACCACATCGATGGGGCCTTCGTCGCGAGCCTACTCCTATCTGTCAGTCAGCGGACATATTCTGCGAGGTGCTTCCCGGTGAGCGTCGCGGCGTCGGCGACGAGCTCCGCCGGGGTGCCCGGTGAAGACGACGCGGCCGCCGTCGTGGCCGGCGCCCGGGCCGAGGTCGATGATCCAGTCCGCGTGGGCCATGACCGCCTGCGAGTGCTCGATGACGATGACGGACTTCCCGTCGTCGACGAGGCGGTCGAGGAGGCCGAGGAGCTGCTCGACGTCGGCGAGGTGCAGGCCCGCGGTCGGCTCGTCGAGGACGTAGACCTCGCCTTTGTCCGCCATCGCGGTGGCCAGCTTCAGGCGCTGCCGCTCGCCGCCCGACAGCGTGGTCAGCGGCTGCCCGAGGCGCAGGTAGCCCAGGCCGACGTCGCTCAACCGCACGAGGATCTTGTGCGCCGCCGGGACCGTGGCCTCGAAGAACCCCAGGGCCTCCGTCACCGACATCGCCAGCACCTCGCTGATGTCGCGGCCGTCGAGTCGGTACTCGAGCACGGACGCGTCGAAGCGCTTGCCCTCGCACACCTCGCAGGTGGTGGCGACGCCGGCCATCATCCCGAGGTCGGTGAAGACCACGCCCGCGCCGTTGCAGTTCGGGCAGGCGCCCTCGGAGTTCGGGCTGAACAGCGCGGGCTTGACGTCGTTGGCCTTCGCGAACGCCTTGCGGATCGGGTCCAGGAGCTTCGTGTAGGTGGCGGGGTTGGAGCGGCGGGAGCCGCGGATGGGGGCCTGGTCGACCGCGACCACCCCGTCGCGGCCGGCGATGGAGCCGGTGATGAGCGAGCTCTTGCCCGAGCCCGCCACGCCCGTGACCACCACGAGCACGCCGAGCGGGACGTCCACGTCGACGTCCTGGAGGTTGTGGTCGGCGGCGCTGCGGATCTCGAGCTGCCCCGTGGGCGTGCGCAGGTCCGTCCGCAGCGCGGTGCGGTCGCCGAGGTGGCGACCGGTGACGGTCTTGCTCTCGCGCAGCTGCGCGACCGTCCCCTCGAAGGTGATCGTCCCGCCCTCGCTGCCCGCGCCCGGCCCGAGGTCGACCACGTGGTCGGCGACGGCGATCGTCTCCGGCTCGTGCTCGACGACCAGCACCGTGTTGCCCTTGTCGCGCAGCCGCAGCAGCAGGTCGTTCATCCGCTGCACGTCGTGCGGGTGCAGGCCGGTGGTCGGCTCGTCGAAGACGTAGGTGACGTCCGTGAGCGCCGAGCCGAGGTGGCCGACCATCTTCACGCGCTGGGCCTCACCGCCCGACAGCGTCCCCGCCGGCCGGTCCAGCGACAGGTAGCCGAGGCCGATCTCCACGAAGGACTCGATCGTCGCGCGCAGCGCGGTCAGCAGGGGGGCCACCGACGGCTCGGCGAGCTCCGCGACCCAGCCGGCGAGGTCGGAGATCTGCAGCGCGCAGACGTCGGCGATGTTGCTGCCCCCGATCTTCGAGGACCGCGCCCCCGGGCTCAGGCGCGTGCCGTCGCATTCCGGGCAGGTGGTGAAGGTGATCGCGCGCTCGACGAACGCGCGGACGTGGGGCTGCATCGCGTCGACGTCCTTGGCCAGGAACGACTTCTGGATCTGCGGGATCAGGCCGGCGTAGGTGAGGTTGATGCCGTCGACCTTGATCTTGGTCGGCTCCTTGTGGAGCAGGTCGGCCATCTCCTTCTTCGTGTACTTCTTGATCGGCTTGTCGGGGTCGAAGAAGCCGCAGCCGCGGAAGATGCGCCCGTACCAGCCCTCCATGGAGTAGCCGGGGATGGTGATCGCGCCCTCGTTGAGCGACTTGGAGTCGTCGAAGAGCGCGGTGAGGTCGAAGTCGCTCACGGTGCCGCGGCCCTCGCAGCGCGGGCACATGCCGCCGAGCCGGTGGAAGGAGACCGCCTTCATCTCGCCGCCGCCCTTCTGCAGGCCGCCCTTGGCCGAGACGGTGGCCATGTTGAAGGAGAACGCGCTCGGCGGTCCGAGGTGCGGCGTACCGAGCCGGCTGAAGAGGATCCGCAGCATCGCGCCCGCGTCCGTGACGGTGCCGACGGTGGACCGCGGGTCGGCGCCGAGGCGCCGCTGGTCGACGAGGATCGCCGTCGTCAGGCCCTCGAGCACGTCGACGTCCGGCCGGGCCAGCGTCGGCATGAAGCCCTGCACGAAGGCGCTGTAGGTCTCGTTGATCAGCCGCTGGGACTCGGCGGCGATCGTCCCGAAGACCAGGGAGCTCTTCCCCGATCCGGAGACGCCGGTGAACACGGTCAGGCGCCGCTTGGGCAGCTCCAGGCTGACGTCCTTGAGGTTGTTGACCCGGGCGCCACGGACGCGGATCAGGTCGTGCGTGTCGGCTTCAGCGGTCACGGTGGAAGTGTCCCACCGTCCACTGCACGTTGAGTCCCAGGGCGGTGCCGGCGGGTCCGTCCATCAGCTCGGGGAGGACCTCCTCCGTGAGCAGGCGCGCGACGACGGCGTCGCGCGCCGCGGCGTCCTCGATCTCCGGCAGCAGCTCGGACTGGTTGGAGGGGACGCGCATCGTGAGCAGGCTCTCCTCGGCGAGCAGCTCGTAGGTGCGCTGCTCGACGTGGCCGGTGAGGTGGGCGCCCAGCGCCGCGGCCACGGACGCTGCCGTCCGGGGCGCGGGCAGGACGCGGCGCTCGGCGCGGCGGCTGGCCTCGGCGTCCGGTGCGCGCTCCGTGTCGGTCGCCGAGCCAGCGCTCCCGCAGGCGCCGGTTCGGCGTGTGGAAGAGCAGCGACCACGCCGAGTCGGGCCCGAGGTCGGGCGAGCTGAAGTGCAGCGTGCCGCCGGGACGCAGGACGGAGGCGAGCTCGGCCGCGGCCCGTTCCATCTGCCGCTCGCCGAGCAGGTGGAAGACCATGTTGGCCATGACGGTCTCGACGGTCTCCCCGCCGGTGACCTCGAGCAGCGGCCGGAAGCGGCCGCCGGGCTCGCGCAGGGCGTGGAACTGGGTCATCGGGAAGTCATGGAGCAGCGCGTGGCCCTGCGCGAACCAGCTGCCGGGGATGTCGACGAGCAGGAGCTCGAGTCGCGCGCCGCGGGCGGCCAGACGGCCCTCGACGTCGTGCTGGGCGAGCGCCTTGAGCATCTCGATGGACGCGAGGCCGGTGCCGGCGCCGTAGTCGAGCACGCGCACGACATCCCCGCTCGCCGCGGTCTCCACCCGGCGCTCGACCGCGTCCAGGGCACCCGCGACCACGATCCCCGTTGCGCCCGAGGCCCAGGTCCGCGGGTGGCCGAGGTCGCCGTCGACGAACATCAGCTCGTGCAGGCCGACGCCGTCGGCGAGGTCCGTGTCGGGCTCCGGCGTCCACGTGTCCGCCCGCGGCGCGCCCGGCGTGCGACGGGGGGCGGGGAGGACGGGCATGAGCCGGTTCAGCGAGACGGCCACGAACGGCCGTGTGGACGGGTAGCGGCGTTCCAGGTGGCTGGCGGGCTGCAGCCCGGCCAGGCGGCAGCAGCGCATGAAGGCCGGGTGCTCCATCGGGTACTGGTGCGAGAGGCCGTGGTAGGCGTCGAAGGCGACGGAGTGCAGGGCGCCGAGGTGGCGGCGGGTGACGGCGGGCGCGACGCAATGGGCCTCCAGCACGATCAGCCCGTGGCGCTGCGCGTAGGGCGCCCAACGGCGCAGGTGGTCCACGAGGTCGCGCTCGACCTCCACCGCGGTGAGCGGCTGTCCGTCCGGGCCGACGTAGGCGCCGGTCGACCACCCGGGCACGGGGTGGGACGGGTCGCCGCCGAGGTAGGTGCGGTTGTGGTCGAGGAAGGAGCGGACGTGCAGTCCGTCCTCCATGTCCAGGCCGTGCGCGGCGAGCGCCTCGGCCAGCGTGGCGGGATCGCTGACGTCGCCGGTGAGCAGGATCGGGTCCTGCACGCCGGCGGCCTCGAGCAGCGTCCGCGCCTGCGCGACGGCCTCCGGGCTGAAGTCGACGCCCACGTAGCGGACGCCGTCCCCGATGCGGGCATGGATGTGGGCCAGCCAGCTGCCGTCGCCGCAGCCCGTGTCGGCGATGAAGGACGGGCGCGGCGCGCGGGAGAAGAGGTCGTCGATGATCCCGTCGGCGTCGGCGAAGTAGCGGCGGTGGGCGGCGGCGCTGGCGTGGATGTTGAGCTCGCGGTGGCAGTGCCACTCGTCGGGACCGGGCTGGACGAGCCGCTCGCCGCGGTAGAGCGCCGGCAGCTGCGCGAGCATCGGCAGGTAGGAGCCGACGAGGCCGAGGTGATCGGCGAAGGGCAGGTCCTCGCCTTCGGCCCGCCGCCGGATCAGCTCGGGCAGCCGGACGGCGGCGTCGAGGAAGGTGGCGACGAGCGGGTCGTCGGGGGTGGGTGCCTTCGCCTGGGCCTCCGCCAGGGCGGCGTGCGCGTCCAGGACCTCGGACGGCCACGGACCATCGGGACGCACCTCGTCGAACCGCGCCAGGAGGTCGCCGGCCGCGACGAACGCCTCGCGGTGCTCGAGCGCCCGGCGCCCCGTCTCCGTCCAGCCTCCGTCCGCGTCGAGCCAGCCGACGCCGGTGAGGCAGCGCTCGCCGACGCGCAGGTACCCCAGGCCGGGGAGGTCCCGGACGCCGTCGAGCCGGCCGACGGCGTCCAGCGCCCGGAGGGTCGCCGCGACCATGACGCCGTCCTGGAGCAGGAACGCCTGCCGGCGCAGCGCGGCTCGATCTGCCCCCGGCGTCATCGCCGCGGGAGCCTAGGCGGGTCTACGGGCGCGACAACGAGCGCTGCGAGCGCAGGACGAGGCGCTCGATGGCGTCCGCCAGGTGGATCGGCGCGATGTTGTAGTCGCCGCGCTCCGTCCGGATCAGATGGGCCTCGAGCAGGACGTCGGCGTGGGTGTGGCCGGCGGGCGGCTCGAAGCGGTAGGACGCCAGCTCGATCAGCAGCCCGAGCGGGTCGCGGAAGTAGATGGAGTCCATGAACCCGCGGTCCTTGACGCCGCTGTGGGTGATGCCGCGCTCGTCCAGGCGCTCGACGGCCTGGCGGAACACGGCGTTGGAGAGCGAGAAGGCGACGTGGTGGACGTGCCCCGTGTCCTGCGAGCGCGGGCCCGACTCCGGCCTGCGGTCCTCGTTGGTGAAGATGGTGACCAGGCGACCGTCGCCCGGATCGAAGTACAGATGGCTCTCCTGCGGGCGGTCCAGGTTGGGCTGCTCGAAGACGAACGGCATCCCGAGCACGCCCTCCCAGAAGTCGATGGAGGTCTGGCGGTCGGCGCCCGTGAGGGTGATGTGGTGGACGCCCTGGGTCTGGAGCTTGCGCACGGCGTGTCAGTCCTTGGTGGTCGGGAGGTGGTCGGCGACCCACTGGACCGCGGCGGGCACGTGGGCGGGGTCGATGTGGTGGGCGGCGTCGGACTCGTGGTAGCTGACGTCGTCGAGCTTCTCGCGCGCCTCGCGCGCGAAGGCGACGTCCATGATCGGGTCGTTGCGGCCGTGGGCGATGAAGGCGGGGACGTCGCGCCGGGCCTGCGTCCACCCCTCGACCGTGGGGATGAAGCCGGAGAAGATCAGCAGGCCCGCGGGCTCCGGCCGGTCCGCGGTCAGGCCCATCGAGTAGCTCATCACGGAGCCCATGGAGAAGCCGCCGAACACCGTCCGCTCCGGCGCGATCCCCGTCGTCTCCCACAGCTCGTCGTGGAAGGCGCGCGAGCTTGGCGAAGGCTGCGTTGAAGGTGTCCGGGTCCGGGAAGCCGACGCGCGGGACGACGTACCAGTGGTGCCCCGGCCAGCCCGGGATCGTGAGCGGCGCCCGCGGCGTGACGACGTGCAGCCGCCGCTCGGGATCGAGGACGTCGGCGAGGCCGAGCAGGTCGTGCTCGTCGGCGCCGCGGCCGTGGTGGAGGACCAGCAGGCCGTCGGGGTCCCCGTCGGCCGGCCGCTCGCGATGGATCAGGGCACTCGTCATGTGAGGCATGATCCTGCCATGAGCCAGCCGACCCCGCCCGCCGGCATGCGCCTGGCCCTGGACGCCGTGGCGCCCCTGGCGCTGGGCAACGCCAACGTGATCATGCAGCTCGCCTGGCTGCCGATCGGGCCGCGGCGTCGCCGAGAGCCCGGTGGAGAGCGGGCGCGTCGACCGGCACCCGATCAAGCGGCTGCGGACCACCATGAGCTTCCTCGCGATCGCCAGCCTGGGCACGGAAGAGGAACGGCGCAAGCTGCGCTCCGAGATCAACCGCCAGCACCGCCAGGTGCGCTCGCCGGAGGGGCACGACGTCGCCTACAACGCCTTCGATCCCGAGCTGCAGCTGTGGGTCGCCGCCTGCCTGTGGCGGGGGACGGAGGACGCGCTGCGCTGGCTCTACCCCGCGCTCCCGGAGTCGGAGTACGACGCCTGTTACGCCTGGGCGGAGCGCTTCGGGACGACGCTCCAGGTCCGCGTCGGGCATGTGGCCTCGCGACCGGGCGGCCTTCGAGGACTACTGGCGAGAGGGGGTCGCGAAGATCCGCATGGACGACGTCAGCCGCCGCTACCTCCAGGACCTCGCGCAACTGCGCGGCCTCCCGGCCCCGGTGGGCCGGGTGGCCGGCCGCGACGCGACCACGATCACCCTCGGCTTCCTCCCGCCTGTGTTCCGGGACGAGCTCGGTCTGCCGTGGACGGCCGACGACGAGGCACGCTTCGACGCGCATCAAGCGCCGGCTGGCGACGCTGAATCGCGTGACGCCCGCGACCGGTGCGTCAGGCGCCGATGAGCGCGTACCTCTGGGACGTCCGCCGCCGGCTGCGCACCGGCCGCGCTGTCGTCTAGAGACCGCCTCCGCGAGCTCGACGATGATCGCCTCCGGCCCGCGGAGGTAGCAGAGGCGGTAGCTGCCGCCGTACTCGACGATCCCGTTGATCAGCTCGCCGCTGTGCGCAAGCCTACGTGTCAGCGTCACTGGAAACGGCTTCTGCTTTCAGGCGAGATGCTGTTTGGCATTCGGTGGGTCGGCGAGGTCGCGATGCAGTGAGAAGGTTCTGGCCGGCGGCGAGCTGACTCTCTTTCAGGTTGCCGGCTCTCGTTGAGAGTCTGGCTGGCTTTCGCTGTGTCGCTCGTCGTCGTGTCAGAGGACAGCCCGGCGTGACTTGATAGGGAGCGTGGCATCGCCCCCAGCAAGCCATGTCCGCCGGGCCATCCGCCCTGGAAGACAACAGCGGAGAGACGAAGACGATGATGCGTGCTTGGAGCGGACACCCACAAGGGTTCGCACTCGATCGCAGCGGTCGCAGCGGCGACCGGCGAACTGCTCGGCGACAAGACCGCCAGCCGTCGGCGAGAAGGGCTTCATGGCGCTGCTCGATTGGGCTGCGCGGAGCTGGACTCCGAGCGGGTCTGGGCGCTCGAGGACTGCCGACACTGTGTCGGGATCGTTGGAGCGGTTTCTGTCTGATCAGCGGCGAGCGTGTTGTTCGCGTTTCGACGAAGCTGATGGCCGGCGCGCGCGCGGCGCGAGCAGCCGAGGAAAGTCGGATGTCATCGACGCGGTTGGCGGTCGCGCGGGCGGCGCTGCGAGAGGGCATCGAGTCGCTTGCCGACCGCGCAGCTCGCCGGGCTTTGAGCTCGAGATCTCGGCTGCTCGTCGACCACCGCGAACGGCTCGTTCGCCAGCGCGTCGCGCTCAACAACGACCTGCTCTGGAACCTGCACGATCTCTGGCCCGAGCTCAAGCTCACCGGCCGGCGCTCGCTGTCAAGCGAAGCGCAGCGCGCGGATCGCTCGCCGCCTCGCACGCGCCGAGCAGACCGCCCGGGTTCGGATCGCGCGCGACGAACTGCGGCGCTTGCGCGAGCTGACCGCCGCGGCCGCCGCGCTCGAGGCCGAGATCGCCGACCTCGTCGCCCAGGCCGCGCCGCAGCTGCTCGCCGAGCCCGGCTTCGGACCGTTGACCGCGGCCAAGTTGATCGGCGAGATCGCCGGCGCCGGCCGCTTCGCGAGCGACGCAAAGCTCGCTCGGGCCGCCGGGCGTCGCCCGATTCCGGCCAGCTCGGGCAAGACCAACCGCCACCGACTCGACCGCGGCGGCAACCGCCAGCTCAACGCCGAGCTTTACCGAATCGCGCTCACCCGGGCCCGCTGCCACCCCGAACGGCGACTACATCGCTCGCATACGCGCCGAGGCAAGACCCAACGCGAAGCGATGCGCAGCCTCAAAGGCACCTGGTTCGCCGCTCTGGACCTCCTCCAGAGGCGCCACCGGACCATCGGGCTTCGCCCAATGACATATTTCTTGACATAGGAGCAGCGAGAGCAGCGGCTGGCCGACGCCGGTGCGCGTACCCCCGAGAGGGCATGAGCTAGCGCAGCCAGGCAAGTACGGCCACTGCTGCTTTGCCTCAAAGCGAAAGCCGGGCTGTAAGGCCGGGTGTGTCGCCTAGCGGTGGATATAGCCACCGGCAGGCGACACAGCCGCGACCTTCGCCCGGCTGCTGCTCTCGCGCAAGCGCGAGCGCAAGAGCACTTAGTGGTGCTCCGACCCCGCTAACCGCTCTTGCCGCGGCTGCCGATCACGTCCATGCGCAGGAGCGGCGATCAGGCCGGAGTGAGCGCGGCGATGACGTCGCGGGCGTGCGGGTGGCGGTCGCCCGGGGGGAGGAGGGCGTAGATGTCGCGGCGGCGGATGGCCTCGCGGACGGGGCGGATGACGACGCCCTCGTAGTCGTCGGCGAGCAGGCTCGGGACCCAGCCGACGCCGAGGCCGCGGCGGACGAGGCCCCGGGTGGCGAGCGGGTCGCTGGTGGTCGCGACGATGCGCGGCTCGAAGCCCGCCTCCCGGCAGGCCTCGACGAGGAAGCCGTCGGTGGAGGCGAAGATCCAGTCCTCGCCGGCGAGGCGCTTCAAGGAGACGGGCGTGGTGCGCGCGGCGAGGCGGTGGTCCGGCGGGAGGGCGACGAGGAAGCTGTCCCCTGTCAGGTCGACGCGCTCCGCCCCGCGGACCTCGCGGCGCTCCGCGGTCGCGTCCTGGTAGCTCAACGCCACGTCGAACTCACCCGCCAGCAGGCGCGCCTCGAGGGTGCTGGGCGTGACCTCGACGAGACGGACCCGCAGCTCGGGATGGCTCTCCCGCAGCCGGGCGACGGCCGCGGGGACGAGGCTCGCCAGTGCGGTGGGGAAGGCGCCGAGCCGCAGCTGCTCGTGGCGGCCCTCGGCAAGCGTTGCGAGCTGGCGGTCAGCGAGCGCCAACCGCCAGGCCACCTCGTCGGCGTGCTCGAGCAGCACGGTGCCGGCCGGCGTGAGGCGGAGGCCGCCGCGGCCGCGGTCGAGCAGGCGCAGCCCGACCTCCGTCTCCAGCAGCGCGATCTGATGCGAGACGGACGGCTGGGTGAGCGAGAGCTCGGCCGCGGCGCGGGAGAAGGAGCGCGCGTGGGCGACGGCACGGAAGGTGAGCAGTCGTCGCGGATCCATAGTTTCTTTCTATCAGGCTGTGGAAACTGTCATCAGGATCTATCGAGTCCGGGGCAGACTGGATGCATGGCCACCGCTCCCCGCACCTCCCTTCCACCCGTCGTCCCGCTCCTGGCCGTCGGGACGTTCCTCATGTGCACCACCGAGTTCCTGATCGCCGGCCTGCTGCCACAGATCGGCGCGGACTTCGGCGTGCGCGACTCGCAGGTCGGCCTGCTCATCACCGCCTTCGCGATCGGCATGATCGTCGGGGCGCCCGTGATGGCGATCGCCACGCTGCGTCTCCCGCGCCGGGCGACGCTCGTCCTCGCGCTGGCGACCTTCGCCGCCGGGCACGTGATCGCCGCCCTCAGCGCCTCGTTCGCGCTGCTGCTCGCCGCGCGGATCCTCACCGCCATCGTCACCGGTGCCTTCTGGTCGGTCGCGTCCGTGGTCGCCACGAAGGCCGCCGGCCCGTCCGCGAGCTCACGCGCGCTCGGGATGATGGGCACGGGCGTCGCGCTCTCGACGGTCCTCGGCGTTCCGCTCGGCTCACTGGCCGGCAGCCAGCTCGGCTGGCGCGGCGCGTTCTGGGCGATCGCCGGGCTCGCCGTCCTCGCGGCCGCGGTCATCGGCCGCTTCGTCCCGCAGGACGACGAGCAGGAGACCGTCTCCGTCGCCCGCGAGCTGCAGGCACTGCGAAGCAGGAAGCTGTGGCTGACCCTCGCCACCACCGTGCTGGTCATGGGCGGCTGCATGGGCACCTTCAGCTACCTCTCGCCGCTGCTCACCGACCGCACCGGGCTCGCCCTCGGCCTCGTGCCGCTCGTGTTCGTCTGCTTCGGCGTCGGATCGCTGGTGGGCACGAACGGCATCGGCCGCTTCGCCGACCGCCGGCCCGTCGCCACCTACCTGGGCTGCGCCATCGCCGCCGGCGCCGTCCTGCTGTTCCTGATCCCGCTCTCCGCGCACCCCGTCACCGCCGTCGCGGTCATCACCGTCCTCGGCACCGTCACGATGGCCATCCCGCCGGTGGCCACCGGGCTGTCGGTCCGCCTGGCGGGCGAGGCCCCGACCCTCGCCGCGGCCCTCACCGTGTCCGCGTTCAACGGCGGCATCGCCATCGGTGCGACGATCGGGGGCCGCGCGCTGGACACCTCCCTCGGGGCCACCGGCCCGGCCACGGTCGGCGTCGCCATGGTCGCCGCGGGCCTCATCCCTTTGATCGCTCTCGCCTTCTCCCACGAAAGGAACCCCATGCACACCCGACTCCTGAAGACCGCCTGATGCGCGCCACCGTCATGTACGAGGCCGGCGACGTCCGCGTCGACGACGTCCCCGACGCCGCCATCACGACCCGACCGACGCCGTCGTCCGCGTCACCCGCGCCTGCATCTGCGGCAGCGACCTGTGGCCCTACGCGTCCATGGAGCCGTCCGAGCACGGCCAGTCGATGGGCCACGAGGCCATCGGCGTCGTCGAGGAGGTCGGCGCCGGCGTCAGCACGATCAAGCGAGGCGACGTCGTCGTGATGCCCTTCGCGTTCTCCGACGGCACGTGCGCGTTCTGCCACGAGGGCCTGCACACCGCCTGCGTCCACGGCGGCTTCTTCGGCAACCGCGGCCTCAACGGCGCCCAGGCCGAGGCGCTGCGCGTCCCGTTCGCCGACGGCACGCTGTTCCCGCTCGCCGGTCGGCGAGGACGACGCGCTGATGCCGTCGCTGCTCACGCTCTCCGACGTCCTGGGCACGGGACACCACGCCGCGGTCGGCGCAGAGGTCCGCGCCGGCAAGGACGTGGCGGTCGTCGGCGACGGCGCGGTCGGCCTCTGCGCGGTCATCGCCGCCAAGCGGCTCGGCGCGGAGCAGATCATCCTCATGGGCCGCCACGACGATCGCCTCGCCCTCGGCCGCGACTTCGGCGCCACCGACGTCGTGCGCGAGCGCGGCGACGAGGCGCGTCGAGCGCGTGCGTGAGCTCACCGGCGGCGTCGGCGTCCACTCCGTGCTCGAGTGCGTCGGTCTCGGCGACTCGATGGAGACGGCGATCGGCATCACCCGCGCCGGCGGCGCACATCGGCCGCGTCGGCGTCCCGCAGGAGGAGACGCTCCCGGCGTCCATGCCGGCCTTCTTCGGCAACCTGCACATCGGCGGCGGGCCCGCGCCCGTGCGCGCCTACATCGAGGAGCTGCTGCCCGACATCCTCGAGGGCCGCATCGAGCCGGGACGGGTGTTCGACCGCACCGTCGGCCTCGACGGCGTGCCGGACGGCTACCAGGCGATGGCCGACCGCGAGTCGATCAAGGTCATGGTGCAGCCCTGATGCAGATCACCCGATCATCCGTCGCGACGCTGAAGGGCCCGGACGACTGGTTCACCGGCGACGTCTACATCGACGCCGTCGCGGATCCGGCCGGGACGTCGACCTTCGCCGCGGGCCTCGTCCACTTCACGCCGGGCGCCCGCACCGCCTGGCACACGCACCCGCACGGCCAGACGGTCTTCGTCACGGAGGGCGTCGGCCGCTGCCAGCGCGAGGGCGGGGAGGTCGAGACCATCCGCCCCGGCGACCGCGTCTTCTTCGAGCCGGGCGAGAACCACTGGCACGGCGCCGCACCCGATCGCTTCATGGTCCACCTCGCCATGCAGCAGAACGACGAGTCCGGGACCCCGGCCCACTGGGGCGAGCACGTCACCGACGCGGAATACGGCGCGTGAGCTCACTCGAGGAGGTGCGGGCGGCGATCGACGCCATCGACGACGAGCTGGTCGCCCTCCTCGCCCGGCGCCAGGGCCTGGTGGAGCAGGCGGCCACGTTCAAGCGCAGCCCGACGGAGGTCCGCGGGGCGGAGCGCCGGCGGCTCGTCATGGAGCGCATCCGGGAACGGGCGGAAGCGGCCGGGCTCTCCCCGGCCGTCGCCGACGCCGTGTGGACGGCGATGATCGACGCGTTCATCGCCCTGGAGCTCGAGGCGCACGCGCGCGCCTCCGACGACGCCTAGCCCGCTCGCCGGACCTTCACCGGGCGGCTCCGTGGGGAGCCGCCCAGTGGCTTGCCGCCGTAGACGACGCCGCCCTTGGCGTCCTGGTAGGTCAGCCACGGGATCGTCTTCTGCTGGTCCACGCCGGGCTTGGAGAAGTCGCACACGCCCTCCGGGAAGACCTGCCTTCAGCGCGTCGATCTGCTCGTCGGTGAACAGGGCGCCGACCGTGCCGTAGTCGCCACGGTCGAGCGGCTTCAACTGGCACTTGTTGGTGTCGGTGGTGATCGCGTCGCCGGCCACCATCCGTGGGGTGCCGTACACGCCGACCACGGCGTCGCCGCACAGGTCGTCGCCCAGCTTGACGCCGCTGCCCGAGTAGCAGCGGTCGGTGAGATCGGACGGCTTGTCGCGGATGATCTTCTCCGCGAGCTTGCCGGGCTTGCCGTCCTTCTCGACGGCGGCCAGCCAGCGGTCCATGGCGACGAAGCTGTTGCGCTCGCAGTGCTTGTCGCCCGCGATGAGCAGCGCGCCCTCCCAGATGAGCTGGTTGGCGTGCCCGCCGTGCTCGCGATCCAGGCGCGCGCGCACGGCGAAGGCCCGGTAGGCGTCGTGGAAGGCGCCCGGGTCGGGCCCGCGGCAGTCGATCATCGCCGTCCGGTCGAGGTTGTTGCCCTCGTTGATGAGCCCGGTGCGGTAGGCGTTGGGCAGCGCCGGCTGGTCGGCGCGCATGCGCGCGTCCGTGTGCTCGACGTCCGAGTTCAGGCCGCCCATCTTCTGGTTGAGGTCGACGAACTGCGCCGGCGTGATGCGGCCGCCCTTCAGCGACGCCAGGCCGTACTGGACGCCGACGTTGTCGATGGGGACGCCCGCGAAGCCGCGCCCGATCTGCTTCTCACGCGGTCGCTCCAGGCAGCGGGCGAGCCGGGGACCGAAGAGGTTGATCGCGGCGTCCTGGATGTCGCAGCGGACGCCGCCCGGGTTGGCCTTGGAGTAGCGCTGCTCGTCCGTGACGCCCTTGCAGGGGTCGGTCGGGATGACGACGTGGAACTGCGCGCTGTCGGACACCTCCGCGTTGGCGATGGTGATGTGGCCCTGCACGTCGGCCATCTGCGTCGGCGACCACACGACGCCCGGCGCCCACAGCGACGGGTCCTTGAAGTAGCGCAGCGACTGGTGGTAGTCGAGGAACTGCGTCGCCGTGCTCCACGCATCGGGGAACGAGCAGGTCGGCAGGATCCCCTGGTAGATGCCCGGGTAGGCGTTCGCGATCTGCTGCTGGGCGAGCGAGCCGCCCGAGCAGCCGGTGCCGATCGTGTAGCGCACGCGTCCCGTAGCGGTCGATCAGGTGCTCCTTGGTCATCTGCAGCGACTCGGCCTGCAGCGCCACGTTGCAGTTGTGGCCGGAGCAGTCGAGCGCGTTGCTCATGACGGCGTAGCCCATCCCCAGAGCGGCCTCGGCGGCGCTCGCCGCGCCCGCGCTCAGCGACACGCCCTCGGCGATGGAGGTCCCGGACTCGGTGACGCCGGGCGCGGTGCCCGGCTGGTGCTCGACGCCGCAGGCGACGCCGTGGGTGATCAGCACCTTGTGGTCGAACTGCTCCTGCGGCGCGGTCGCCGACCACTTCTGGTCGGGCTGGAAGACGGTGGCGATCTGGTAGCGGTCGCGGTCGATGAAGCCCTTCTCCACGCGGACGATGAACGGGACCTTCGCGCCGGTGCCGGTGGTCGTGGTCGCGATGTCGGTCGGCGGGCTGGCCGGGTCGTAGTCCTTGAAGCCGGTCTTGCCGTCCGTGGACTTGTAGACGTAGGAGAACGTCGGCGGCTGGTTGCACTGCGCGTCCTTCGCCTCCTCCTGGCAGACCCAGGGCTCGAGCTGCGGCCCCGCGAAGACCGGCCCGCCCTTGGGGTGGTTGGTCACGGTGAGCCGTGCCGCGCGCCGGCCCTTCGTGGCGACGATGCGGCTCCGGCCGAGCTTGAGCCCCGTGAGCACGCCCTCGATGCGGCCGTTGCCCCGCTTGGCGAAGCGCTTCGTCCGGTTCTTCCTGCCGACCTTGACGCGCAGGCCCCGCGTCGAGGAGACGCCGCCGATGCGCACGAGGGCATCCCCGGCGCTGACGAGGTCGGCGCGTGTGGAGAGCACCTTGATGGTGATCGGCTTCGCCGCCTCGGCGGCGGTGGACGGCGCGAGCAGCAGCGCGACGCAGACGACGAGCAGTCTCTTCATGACCCGCGAAAATAGGGACCAGATCCTCGAGCTGCGACGGTGTAGGGGTGTCAGATGCTCCCGAAACGACCTTCGCCGACCTCGGCCTGCGCCCCGAGCTGCTCTCGGCGCTGACCCGTTGGGCTACGAGGAGCCGACGCCGATCCAGCGCGAGGCGATCGCCCCGCTGCTCGCCGGGCGTGATCTGCTCGGCCAGGCGGCGACGGGCACGGGGAAGACCGCGGCGTTCGCGCTGCCGCTGCTGCAGAACCTCTCCGCCATCGGCGGCGAAGGACCCGCCGAAGGCGCTGGTGCTGGCGCCGACGCGCGAGCTGGCGACCCAGGTCTCGGAGGCCATCCACAAGTACGGGCGCGAGCTGGGCGCGCGGGTCCTGCCCATCTACGGCGGGCAGCCGTTCACCCGGCAGCTCCGGGCGCTGCAGAGCGGGGTGGACGTCGTCGTCGCCACGCCCGGCCGCGCGCTCGACCACATCGGCCGGCGCACGATGCGCGTCGACGCGCTGGAGATCGTCGTCCTCGACGAGGCCGACGAGATGCTCGACATGGGCTTCACGGAGGACATCGAGGCGATCCTCGCCGACGCCCCGTCGACCCGCCAGACCGTGCTCTTCTCGGCGACGATGCCCAAGCGCATCAAGCGCATCGCCGACAAGCACCTCAACGACCCGGTGCGCATCGACGTCGGCGCGGAGAGCGCCGCAGCGGGGGAGGGGCCGAAGGTCCGCCAGTCCGCCTACATCGTCGCCCGCGCGCACAAGCCCGCCGTGCTCGGCCGCGTGCTCGACGTCGAGCAGCCGACGGCCGCGCTCGTCTTCTGCCGCACCCGCGCGGAGGTCGACCAGCTCACGGAGACCCTCAACGGCCGCGGCTACCGCAGCGAGGCGCTGCACGGCGGCCTCTCCCAGGACCAGCGCACGAAGGTCCTCAACCGCCTGCGCGCCGGCACCTCCGAGCTGCTCATCGCCACGGACGTCGCCGCCCGCGGCCTGGACATCGACCAGCTCACGCACGTCGTCAACTACGACGTGCCGCCCGCGCCCGAGGCCTACGTGCACCGCATCGGCCGCGTCGGCCGCGCCGGGCGCGAGGGCGTCGCCATCACGCTCGCCCAGCCGCGCGAGCACCGGATGCTCAAGACCATCGAGCGCCTGACCGGCCAGCCGATCGCCGTCGAGAAGGTCCCGACGGTCGCCGACCTGCGCGCGCGCCGCATGGAGGCCACGCGGGCTGCGCTGCAGGAGAGCCTGGTCGCCGACGACCTCACGACCTTCTCGGTGATCGTCGAGAGCCTGGCCGAGGAGCACGACGTCATGGAGATCGCGCTCGCCGCCGTCCGCCTGGCCCACGAGGCGACCGTGGGGGTCGACGCCGACGAGGAGGACATCCCGCAGGAGCGCCCGCAGCAGCGCGACAAGGACCACAAGAGCAAGCCCAAGAACCGCAAGCCGGCGGGGGACACGATCAAGCTGTTCGTCGGCGCCGGGCGCAGCAAGGGCGTGCGCCCGCAGGACCTCGTCGGCGCCATCTGCGGCGAGACGCGCCTGCAGGGCCGCGACATCGGGGCGATCGAGCTCTCGGACCGCTTCGCCCTCGTCGAGATCCCCGCCGACTCGGCCGACGAGGTCATCGAGGCGCTGCAGCGGACGAAGATCAAGGGCGTCCGGGCGCAGGTGCGCCGGGACAAGGACGCGCGCTAGCGGATCACGGCTGCGCCTGCTGCTCCAGCGCGCCGACGCGCGAGTCGATGTCCGTGACGCTGTCGCTGAGGGTCTGCACGTCGTCGCCGAGCGCGTCGAGGGTCGCGCGCGCGTCCTCGTCGGTGGTGTCCTCCGTGGCGGACCCGGCCTGCGCCTCGACGTCGTCGAGGCGGTCGCTCAGCGCCTGCTGGTCGGTGGCGAGCTTGCTCACGTCGCTCTTGGAGACGACGTCCCCGACGCTGGACTCCAACTGGTCGACGCGGTCGGCGAGCCGCGCGACGCGCTCCCGGCTCGCGCCGGCGCGGGTGTCGCTCTCCTCCTCCTTCGTGAGGATGGAATAGGCGGCCGCGGCCAGCGCCAGCACGGCGATGATGCCGACGATGGTCAGTGCGGATCGCAGCGACCGGATGCGGTCCAGCAGCGCGTCGTAGCCGTCGTCGACGGGCGCGATGACCTCGCGTTCGTACACCGGCTCGGCCGGGCGCAGCGGGCGGGTGGGCTCTTCGGGAGGCGGCGGCATGGACACGGGGGACGGTGTGCCCCCTGACCCCGCAGCCTGAACGCCCTGGACGGATGTCGCAAAATGCCTGCGTCCGCCGGATGTAGGCTCGCGCGGTGAAGCTCCTGCTCCGGTCTGCCCTCCTGCTGCTCGCGACGGGGGGGCTCGCCCTTCCAGCCGGCGCCAGTGCCGCCGACTCGATCTACGGGGTGACGGCGAAGAAGCTCGTCCGCTTCTCGTCGGCGGATCCGTCGACGCCCGAGAGGGTGGTCACGATCGCGCTGGGGGACGAGTCGATGGTCGCCATCGACGTCCGTCCGCGCGACGGGCGCATCTTCGGCCTGACGAACCTGAACCACTTCATCTCGATCAACCCGGACACGGGCGCATACACGAACATCGGCTTCCCCTCCCCGCAGGCGGGGGCCATGCACGTCGACTTCAACCCCGTGGTCGACCGCCTGCGCGTCGTCAGCGACGCCAACAAGAACTACCGGCTCAACCCGGACGGCGCGGCCGTGACGCAGGACTCGGACCTGACGCCCGCCGGTGCCATGGCGGGCATCGCCTACGACCGCAACTTCGCCGGCACGCCGCTGACGACACTGTTCGGCATCGACTCCGGCACGGACAGCCTCGTCCGCATCGGCGGGGAGGACGGGACGCCTTCGCCCAACGGGGGCACCGTCACCACCCTTGGCGCCCTCGGCGTCAATACCGGCGCGACGGTCGGCTTCGACATCTCGCCCAACGACGGGCAGGCCTACGCCTCGCTTCCGGTCGCGGGCGTGACCGGCCTGTTCACCGTCGACCTGAACACGGGCGCCGCCACCAGAGTGGGCGATGTCCCGACGACCGCCGGTCCCATCGTGGACATCGCGGTCGCGCAGCCCGAGCTGAGTGTGGCCATCGCCGGAAGCCTGGGAGACACGAACGCCCTCGTGCGGGCGTCGGGGACGAATCCGGCCACCGGGTTCGGCGGGAGTGGCTTCGCCTTCGTCAACGGGCTGCAGAGCGGCGAGCGCATCATCGGGCTCGACGCACGGCCGTCGACGGGGGAGCTCATCGCGGTCTCGAGTGCAAGTCGGCTCTACTCCGTCGACCCGGCCACCGGGAGCGCCGCCCCGATCGGCACAGGCTTCGGCCCGGCGCTCAGCGCCGGCGGCACCGGCGCGGACATCGACCCCGCGACGGACAGCCTGCGCGTGGTGGACGAGTACGAGAAGAACTACCGCATCAACCCGCTCACGGGCCTGACCACCGCGGTCGACGGGACGCTCGCGCCGGCCGGCGAGATCACCGCAGCCGCTTACTCACCGGGACCGAACCCGGTCCTGTTCGATCTCGACTCGGCCACGAACGCGCTCTACCGGCAGGACCCCCCGAACACCGGGACGATCACGCCCGTGGGCGCCGGCGGCCTCGCCGTCAACAACGTGTCGGGAACGCCGGCGCTCGACCTGCAGGTGCGCAACGGCTTCGACATCCCCCAGTCGGGCGGGGCGGCCTTCTTGGTCACGCGTGACGGCGCGGGCGGCAACACCAACCTGTACCGCGTCCTGACCGGGACCGTGATCAGCGGCCAGCGGGTGCATCTCGTCGCCACCAACGTGTTCCCCTCGGTGGAGGCGGAAGGCCTGGCGGTCCTGCTTCCGGGCACGCTGGCCACCGGCCCCGCGACCGCCGTGGAGGGCGACGGCACCGCCACGGTCATCGTGACCCGCTCCGGAGGCACCAGCGGGCGGGCGACCGTCGAGTACGCGACGGCCGACGGCACCGCCAAGGCCGGCGAGGACTACACGCCGGTCCGTGGCGTGCTGCGCTTCGCCGAGGGCCAGTCGGTGCGGACCATCAGCGTCCCGGTGGCCGACGACACGGGCGTGGAGCCGGCCGAGACCTTCGGGCTGACCCTCACGCGCCCCGGCGAGGGCGCGCTCCTCGGCACGACCACCACCGCCACCGTCAAGCTGCTCTCCGACGACGCGGCGCCGGCCGCGACGGCGACGCCGACGCCGGACGGCACGGCGACGCCCGGCCCCGGCGGGACGCCGACCCCCGAGCCGTCCCCGACGGCGACGCCCACGCCCCCGGACACGACGAAGCCGCTGGCCTTCGTCGCGATCCTTCCCGGCCAGACGCTGCGTGGCATCGCCAGGCGCGGCCTGCGCCTGCAGGTCGTGTCCGGCGAGGCGGCGACCGCGAAGCTCGCGAGCAAGGTCGGCAAGGTGAAGCTGCCGGCGGCGAAGGCGACCTTCACCGCGGGCGGCGTCAAGACCCTCAAGGTCAAGCTCACCAAGAAGCTCAAGAAGCGGTTCGCGAAGGCCAAGAAGGCCGGTCGCCTCACCGTGAAGGTCGTCCTCACCGACACGGCCGGGAACGCCTCGAGCGCGAACGCGGCGGCGGTGCTGCCCCGCCGCTAGCCGCAGCTCAGATCTCGACGTGGGCGCCCATGAGGACCGTCCGGTCCCGCGGCAGCACGAAGTACTCGACGGGGTCGGCCGCGAGCCTCGCCAGTGAGAGGAAGACGCGCTTGCGCCAGCGCGCCATCCCGGGGTCCGACCCGGCGGTGAGGGAGATCTTCGACAGGAAGTAGGAGGCGTCGTCGATCTCGATCGGGCACTCGAGGCCCTCGCGCGCGGCCTGGTGGAGGATGGCGGGGACGTCCGGCGTCTCCTGGAAGCCGAACCGCGCGGTGACGTGGGTGATGCCGTCGTCGTCGAAGTAGAGGTCGTTGATGCGCAGGCGGCGCTCCTCCTCGACGAACGGCACCGGATCGGTCTCGATGGAGAGGATCACGACGTGCTCGTGCAGGGTGTGGCTGTGCTCGACCATGGCTCGGAGGGCGAGCGGCGTGGTCTTGTCGCCGCGGTTGAGGAAGACCGCCGTCCCCGGCACCCGGTGCGGCGGCGGGTCCAGCACGCGCAGCTCGCGGACGAAGTCGCGCAGCCGGCCCTCGTGCCCCTCGCGGTTGCGGGTGACGATCGACCGCCCGCGGTGCCAGGTCATGAAGACGCCGAACGCGGCGGCGCCGACGACGAGGGGGAGCCACCCGCCGCTGACCACCTTCACCAGGTTCGCGCCGAGGAACCCGAGCTCCACGGCGAGGAACGCGATGGCGCCGCCGACCACCGCCGCGGCCGGGAGCCGCCAGCGCCTGCGGGCCACCACGAAGAACAGCACGGTGGTGATGCCGAAGGTCCCGGTCACGGCGATGCCGTACGCGTAGGCGAGGTTGCTCGAGTGCCGGAAGGTGAAGACCAGCAGCAGCACCGCGGCGAGCAGCGTCCAGTTGACGAAGGGGAGGTAGACCTGGCCCTCGTGGCGGCTCGGATGCGTGATGCGCAGGCGCGGCAGGTACCCGAGCTGGATCGCCTGCCGGGCGATGGAGTACGCGCCGGAGATGACGGCCTGGGAGGCGATCACGGTCGCCGCCGTGGCGAGGAGGACCATCGGGATCTCGGCCCAGTCCGGCACCAGCGCGTAGAACGGCCCCGCGGCGTTGGCCCGGTCGTCAGCGATCACCGCCGCCTGCCCGAGGTAGTTGAGCACGAGCGCCGGGAAGACGAGCAGCAGCCAGGCCCGGCTGATGGCGGTGCGCCCGAAGTGCCCGAGGTCGGCGTAGAGCGCCTCGGCGCCCGTGACCACGAGCACCACGCCCCCCAGCGCGAGGTAGGCGGTGAGGCCGTGGTCGGCGAAGAACCGCACGGCGTAGGCGGGGGACAGCGCCGTCAGGACGCCGGGATGCACGGCGATCCCGCGGACGCCGAGGACCGCGAGCGCCGCGAACCACAGCAGCATGATCGGCCCGAACAGGCGACCGATGACGTGGGTCCCCCGTCGCTGCAGGGCGAAGAGCGCGAACAGGACCGCAGCCGCGATCGGCACGACCAGCTCGGCGAGGCCGGGATCGACGACCTTCAGGCCCTCGACCGCCGACAGCACGGAGATCGCCGGCGTGATCATGCTGTCGCCGACGAACAGCGCGGCGCCGAAGATCCCGAGCGCCGCGAGCGCCGTGAACCCCCGCCGGCCGGACGCGGTGCGCGGCCGCAGGCGCTGCAGCAGCGCGATGAGCGCCATGATCCCGCCCTCGCCGTCGTTGTCGGCGCGCATGACGAGCAGCACGTACTTGGTCGTCACCACGATCACCAGCGCCCAGAAGACGAGCGAGATGACGCCGTAGACGGTGGCGACGTCGATGGGGACGGGCCGGTCCGCGTCGCGCGAGAAGACGGTGCTCAGCGCGTAGAGCGGGCTGGTCCCGATGTCGCCGAAGACGACGCCGAGGGCTCCGAGGACCAACGCGCCCTGGCCGGATGAGAGGTGGCGAGTGGGCATGCACGTCCAGCTTCCGGCCGCGCGCGTGGGGAAGCTGTGCGGATCCGCGGCCCCGCGTGAAGATCGTGTGGGGGTAGCGTCTCCGGCGTGCTTCCTGTGCCGCGGCGCCTCCCGTGGTCCGGCCTCCTCGCCGCCGTGGTCGCGGTCGCGGCGATCACCGCGCTGATCTACCCCCTCAGGACGATCGGCCCAGCGGTGGCGATGGGCGTGCTCTACCTGATCGCCGTGCTCGCCGTCGCGACCTGGTGGGGGGTGTGGCTCGGGCTCTTCACGGCGCTGCTGAGCTCGCTCGCGTTCAACTACTTCCACATCCCGCCGACCGGTCAGCTCGGCATCGGCAGCACGGATCATGCCGTCGCGCTCGCCGCCTATCTCGTGAGCGCAGCGCTGGCGGCGGTCGTCGCCGACCGCGCGGGGGAGGCCGAGCGCCGCCGCGCGGAGGCGGACCTCAAGACGACGCTCCTGCGCAGCGTGTCGCACGATCTGCGGACGCCGCTCACCGGCATCATCACCGCGGGGCACGCGCTGCGCTCACCCTCGCTCGAGCCGGGGGAGGGCGACGAGCTGCTCACGTCCATCGTCGACGAGGCCTCGCGACTGTCGCGCGTGGTCGACAACCTGCTCGACCTGTCGCGGCTGCAGGCGGGTGCCGCGGCCCCGCACACGGACTGGTGCTCGGTGGAGGACGTCGTGCGCACGGCCGTGGAGCGCCTCGGCGACACGCAGGTCGCCGTCGACCTCGAGGACGACCTGCCCATGGTGCGCGCCGACGCCGCGCAGCTCGAGCGCGTGTTCGTCAACCTGCTGGAGAACGCCCGCCGCCACGGTGCCGAGCCGGTCACGGTGTCCGCGCACGTCGCCCACGGCCACGTCGGCGTCCGGGTCAGCGACTCCGGCCCCGGCATCGCCCCGGGGGTGGACGTCTTCGCGCCCTTCGTCCAGGGCAGCGGGGCCCAGGGGACCGGGCTCGGGCTGGCCATCGTGAAGGGCTTCGTCGAGGCCAACGGCGGCCGGGTGCGGACCGAGGCGGCGGACCGCGGCGCCGCGTTCGTGGTGGAGCTGCAGGCGCCGTGACCGGGCGGCCGCGGGTCCTCGTGTGCGACGACGAGGCCCAGATCCTGCGAGCACTGCGCGTCGTGCTCCGCGACGCGGGGTTCGAGGCGGTGCCGACGTCGACTGCGCAGGAGGCGCTGGATGCGGCCGCCGTCGCGCCGCCGGAAGCCGCCATCATCGACCTCGTCCTCCCGGACGGCGACGGCGTCGAGGTCACCCGCCGGCTGCGCGGGTGGAGCGCGATGCCGATCATCGTCCTCTCGGCGGTCGACGACGAGCGGCAGAAGGTCGCCGCCCTGGAGGCGGGTGCGGACGACTACGTGACCAAGCCGTTCCACCCGGGAGAGCTCGTCGCGCGGCTGCGCGCGGCGCTCCGGCGCGCGACGCCCGGCGAACCGGACCAGCCGGTGATCGCCGTCGACGACCTCGAGATCGACCTGGCGAACCACACGGTCCGGCTCGCGGGAGCGGTGCTGCATCTGACCCGGACGGAGTTCGACCTCCTCGCCACGCTCGCGAGGCACCGCGGGCGGCTGCTCACCCACCGCGCGCTGCTGACGGCGCTCTGGGGGCCGAACGCCGTCGACGACACGCAGCCGCTGCGCACGCACATCGCCAACCTGCGCCGCAAGATCGAGCCGGACCGGGAGCGGCGCTACATCCAGACGGAGTCGGGCGTCGGCTACCGCTTCGTCGCCTGAGACGCAGCCGACCTGACGCTTCCTCGTCGTGCGCAGGCGAGGACCCCCATCCCAGCGGTCGCGCGGAACGCAGAACCCTCGGGTGCATGTCTAGGGTGGCTCCGAGTGAGTCGGCTGTTCGAGCGCGACGAGGAGCTGGCGGCCGTCACGGAGGCGGTGGACGGCGCCGGACGGGGGATCTCCCGCGTCATCGCGATCGAGGGACCCGGCGGCATCGGCAAGACGCGGCTGCTGGTCCGGGCGCGCGACCGGGCCGCCGCGTCGGGCGTCCGCGTCCTCAGCGCCCGGGGCAGCGAGCGCGAGCAACGCCTGCCCTACGGCGTCGTCGAGCAGCTGTTCGGTACCCGCCACGAGGAGAGGGAGGCGGCGGAGGCGGACGTGTCGCTGGCCACCTCGGCAGCGTTGTTGCGCCAGACCGCAACGCTGGCGGCCGACGGTCCGCTGATGCTCATCGTCGACGACCTGCATCTGGCCGACGAGCCCTCCCTGCAGTTCCTGGGGTATCTCGCGCGCCGGCTCGACCGCATGAGCGTCTCCGTGCTCGCCACGCTGCGGCCCTTCGAGCGCCTGGAGACGGCCCCGCTGCTCGGTGAGCTCGTCGGCGATCCGCTGGCGACCTCCGTCCGGCCCACACCGCTGAGCGATGAGGCCGTGGCGGCGTTCCTCGCGGAGGCGCTCGGGCAGCCTGCGGACCCGGTGTTCGCCGCCGCCTGCCGGGAGGCCACGGGCGGCAACCCGCTCCTGCTCACCGAGTTGGCCAAGACGTTGCGGGGCGAGCGCGTGCCGCCGGTCGCGGAGCGGCTCGACGCCGTCGCCGAGCTCGGCCCGCGTGCGGTGCTGCGGACCGTCCTGATCCGCCTGGCCGGGTTGCCGGCGACCGCCGGGGAGCTCGCGCGCGCGATCTCCGTGCTCGGGCCCCAGGCGGACCTCCCGCTCGCCGGCGAGCTCGCGGGCCTCGATCCGCAAAATGCCCGCGCCGCGGCTTCGGCGCTGATCGGTGCGGAGATCCTCGCCGACGACGCCGCGACGCAGTTCGTGCACCCGCTGGTCGGGTCCGCCGTCTACGAGGCCATACCGGTACCGGACCGCGCCGCCGCGCACGAGCGCGTGGCGGCGCTGCTGCAGCGGCGTGGAAGCGCGGCGGGCGTGATCGCCGAGCATCTCGTCCTCGCCCCGCCCGGCGGGCGGGCGTGGGTGTGGCAGCTGCTGGCCGACGCCGCGCGCGCGTCCATGCGCGCCGGTGCGCCCGCCGTGGCGGTCACCTATCTCGAACGCGCGCTGGTCGAGCCGCCGGACGACGCCGACCGCCCCGCGCTGATCCTCGCCCTCGGCCGCGCCACCATGCTCGTCGACGGGCCGGCCGCCGAGGCGCACCTGCACGAGGCGCTGCGGCTCGCCGGCGACGCGGAGCCGCGCGCGATCGTCGCGCTCGAGCTCGCGCGTCTGCTGATGTTCCTCGGGCGGGTCGGGGACAGCGTGCCGGTGGTGGAGGCCGCGGCGCGCGAGCTGGGGGACGCCGCGCCCGACCTGCAGCGCATGCTGGCCACGGCCGAGCTGATGGCGACGCTGCACGACCCGCGCCTCCCCGCGTCCCCGGAGCACCTGGAGCGGGGCCGCCGGCTGCCGCTGGAGCCCGGCGTCGGCGCGAAGATGCTCGCCGGGATCACGTCACGGCTGTGGGCCTACGCCGGCGGCCCGGCGGAGGACTGCGCCGCGCTGGCGCTGGCGGCGCTGGAGGGCGGCGAGCTCGTCCAGGCCGACAACGTCTTCCTCTCGGTCACCGCCGTGCTCATGCTCGACCTGGCCGACCGCCCGGAGGCCGACGCCGGCTGGGCGGCGCTGCTGCGCGACGGGGAGCTGCGCGGCTCGCACGCGTCGAAGATGGCGGTGAGCCTGTTCCGCGGGTACTGCCTGGCCCGCCGCGGGGATCTCATCCGCGCGGAGGTCTCGCTCGCCGACGCCATGGAGGCGGTGCGCGACTGGAACGTCGACCCGCGGGCGCAGACGCACGCGGCCGCGTTCAACGCCCGCGTGCTGATCGAGCGAGGGGACCTCCCCGGCGCGCAGGCCGCGCTGGCGTCCGTGGACCGGCCGGAGGACGCGTGGGACGGGGCACGCATGTGGGTGGACAGCCAGATCCGGGTGCTCCTCGCGGAGGAGCGCTTCGACACGGCGCTGACGATGGCCCAGGACGCCGTGCCGCGGTTCGCCTACCTCGGCAACCCGTTCGACACCTCGCCCCACGTCCTGATGGCCCAGGCCCTCACGGGGCTCGGCCGGCGGGAGGAGGCCTCCGCCGCGGCGGAGGTCGCGCTGAAGGGCGCACGGGCCTGGGGCGCCCCCGGTCCCGTCGCCCGCGCCCTGCGCGCGTTCGGGACCGTGGAACGGCTGCAGGAGGCTGTGGACGTCGCGCGTGGCACGCCCGCCCGGCTCGAGCTGGCCAAGGCCCAGATCGCGCTCGGCGCGGCGTTGCTCGCGGCCGGTCGCACCGCGGAGGCGCGCCCGGTGCTGCGCGAGGGCCTGGACCTCGCCGCGGCCATGGGCGCGAGCGGGCTGGAGGCCCGCGCCCGCCGCGACCTGCACGCCGCGGGCGGCCGGCCGCGGAAGGCCGCGAGCACCGGCCCGGCCTCCCTGACGGCCTCCGAGCGGCGCGTGGTCGACCGGGCGGCCGCGGGCGAGTCCAACCGCCAGATCGCCGCGGCGCTGTTCGTCACGCCCAAGACCGTCGAGCTGCACCTGAGCAACTCGTACCGCAAGCTCGGCATCCCGGGGCGTCGCGAACTGGCGGCGGCGCTGGCCCGTTGAGTCGGGCTGCCGGCACCGGCTCGACGGGCCGGGCTGCGGGAGGTAGGGTTCGCGCCGGGAGCCTCCCGCCATGCCCGAGAACCGCGTCCACCGCGCCGTCATCCGTCATCGTCGCTCGGTGGCGCTGCTGGCGATGGGCGTCACGCTGATGTTGCCGGCCGCCGCCGGTGCGGCGGCCGGGGGCGGGCTCCGCCAGCTCGGGGGAGGAAAGGGCTGTCTCTCCGACGGCGCCGGCCAGCCGTCCACCTGCACGGACGTACGCGCCATGACCGACATCGGCCAGGGGGCCCTGTCGCCGGACGGACTGAACCTCTACGTGCCGTCGCGCGGGCGCAGCGCGCTCGCGGTCTTCGATCGCGACCCGGCCACGGGCGCGCTGACCCAGAAGACCGGTGCCCTCGGGTGCTACACGGGGAACACGACCACGGCGACGGAGGACACCTGCACCCTGATCGCCGGCACCACCAACGTGCTGTCCGCGGTGGCCGTGAGCCCCGATGGCACTCGCGTCTACGCCAGCGCCGCCGGCGGTGTGGTCATCACCTTCTCGCGTTCGACCGGAGGCGACCTCACCCGGGTCGGCTCGTCGCTCGGCACCGGGGGAGTCGTCGCCGCGATGACCGTCAGCCCCGACGACGCCACCCTCTACACGTCCGTGCTCAACGAGCCGGGCGGGTTGGTGGGCGTCTTCCGCATCACCGACTCCGCGCCCGGGGTCGCCTACGACAGCTGTTACGCGTCCGCCAGCACCGGCTATGGCTGCACGCTCGTGACCGACGGGTACGTGGACGAGCCGGGCGAGTTGCTGGTCACGCCCGACAACAAGCAGCTGCTGCTGGCCAACGGCGACAACACCGGAACGGACTACAGCAGCGGCTCGATCGTGGGGTTCGACCGGACCACGGCCGGGCCCGAGCAGGGGCGCCTGGCTTCGCCGACCACCACCAGCTGCATCTCGGCGGGGGCACTGCCGGCCTGCCAGATGGTCCCCGGCTACAGCTTCATGCGGGGCTTGGCCGCGACGAGCGACGGAACACGGATCTACGGGGCAGGCCTCTACGGGATGCTCGGGGTGCAGCGCAACCCGGCGACGAACGCCCTGTCCCCGGCCGGGGGATGCTTCAGCTACCAGAGCAGCGGTCTCGCCTGCGAGAGCCTCGGTCCGCCGGGCTCGGTTGCTCCCGCTCAGGACGTCGTGCTCACCGGCGACGGGGAGAACGCCTACCTGGGGACAGCCGGCTCGAATCCCACGGTGTACGCCTTCGAAGCAGGCGCCGGCGGCGCGCTCAGCCTGCTCGCCGCCCCCTTCCGCTGTCTGAGCTCCGACGGTGGCCTGCCCTGCGGCGCGCTCGACGGTGGAGGGGAGGCCATCACCACCGTGCTCGCCAGCCCACAGGGGCGCAGCGTCTATGCGACCGGCACCGACCGCGTGTTGAGCTTCGTGCGCGATCGCCCGCCCGTCTGCCGGGACGTGAGCGCGAGTGTCCCCTTCAACATGGCTGCGCCGGTCGGCCTCGACTGCTCCGACCCCGACGGCGACGCCATCACCTTCCAGGCGGTGACCGGACCGGCCAAGGGCTCCCTGGGCAGCGTCCAGGGCAGCAGCGTCATGTACGGGCCGCTGCTGGGGACGAGCGGCACGGACACCTTCACCTACCGGGCCACGGCGGCCGGCGCCCAGTCGGACCCGGCGACCGCCACCGTCACGGTGGCCGGACCGGCCGCGCCCGCCGCGACCCCGCCGCCTTCCGGCAGCACCCCGGCCGACAAGACGCCCCCGGCCGCCTCCGCCACGATCCGCAGGCAGAAGCTCGGCAAGGTGACGAAGTCGCGGACGCTGCTGATCGCGGTGAAGACGAACGAGCCGGGGCTCATCGTCGCGCAGGCGGCGATCGACGCGCGGCTGGCGAAGAAGCTCAAGCTCCCGGCCAACGGGCAGGTCTTCACCTCCGCGAAGGCCAGGCCCGCGATCGTCGGAACGGGCAGGGCCACCGCGCCCAAGCCCGGGACCTACACGCTCAGGCTCAAGCTGACCCGCGCCGCGAAGAAGAAGCTCGCGAAGGTCAAGCGGGTGAAGCTGAGCATCCGCGTGCGGGTGGCCGACACCGCCGGCAACCGGCGCCTGGTCAAGAAGACGGTCACCCTCAAGCGATAAGGCCCTCCGGGGCTCAGGCGGTGCGCAGCGCGGCGGTGGGGGACAGGCGTGACGCTCGGACCGCCGGGACCATCCCCGCGACGGCACCGATGAGCAGTGCGGAGGCGATGCCGCCGGCCCACGCCGCGGCCGGGATCACGACGGCCCAGCCCTGCGTGCCGGCGTAGACGGCGGTGGTGGCCGCGCCGGCGAGCACGCCGACCAGGCCGCCGACGATCGCGAGCAGGATCGCCTCCGCGAGGAACTGGGTCCGGATCTGCGCGCGGGTCGCGCCGAGGGCGCGGCGCAGGCCGATCTCCGACCGGCGCTCGAGCACGGAGATGATCATGATGTTCGCGACGCCCACGGCGCCGACGATCAGCGCCACCACGCCGAGGCCGAGGAAGAGGCTGTCGAAGGCCCCGGCCGCGGCCGCCCGGGCGGTGAGGGCGTCGGACGGCTGGCTGACGTCCACCTCGCCGGGCGCCTGCGGATTGGCGGTCGCGCCGAGCGCGCCCTGCACCGCCACCTCGTGCCCGGTAACGGTGCGGACGTAGATCGCGCTCGGGGGCCGGATACCGCCGAGGCGCGTCCGGGCGGCGGGGTAGCCGACGAGCGCGCTGCTGTCGACGTCCGGTGCCAGCGGCGCGGGTCGCAGGATCCCCACGACGTCGAACCACTGCCGGCCGAGCCACACCCGCCGGCCCGGGCGGTCGACCCCCAGCCGCTCGGCCGCCGTCGCGCCGAGCACCGTCACCGGCCCGCGAGCCGTAGCGGCGTTCAGCCAGCGACCACGCGCGACGGTGGTCGCGACGACCGGAAGCAGGTCGAGGCTCGTGGCCAGCACCTGCAGCCCGCCCGTGTTGGCGTCCGGGATCAGGGGATTGCGGTAGACGTGCGCGTCCTTGAGCAGCGCTGTGTCCGCCACCGCGCCGACGTGACGCAGGAGGGTGATGCGACCCGGTGCCTCGCGGGGCAGCTGCGCCTCCCCGCCCGTGAGGCTCTGGCCGGTCTCGACCGTCAGCAGGTTCGTCCCCAGCCGGTCGATCTCCGCCAGCAGTCCGGCCTGGGAGGAGGCGGACAGCCCGAGCACCGCCACGATCGCCGCGGTGCCGATGGCGATGCCCAGCGCCGACAGCGCGGCGCGCAGCGGCCGGGCGCGCAGGCCGACGCTCGCCACCCGCAGGCCGTCCCGTGCGCGGAGGCGGTCAGCCATCGGAGACCACCCGCCCGTCGAGCATCCGGATCCGCCGCGGCAGCTGCTCCGCGAGCGCCACGTCGTGGGTGATCATGAGAATGGTCGCGCCCGCGTCGCCGAGCTCGTGCAGCAGCGCCATGATCGACGCGCCGGTCGCGCTGTCGAGGTTGCCCGTCGGCTCGTCGGCGAGGACGATCGCCGGCCGGCCGACGAGCGCCCGCGCGATGGCCACGCGCTGGCGCTCGCCGCCGGAGAGCTTGGCCGGCCGGAAGGTCGTGCGGTGGGCGAGGCCGACACGGTCCAGCGCCTCGTCCGCGCGCCGGCGTCGTTCGGCCGCAGGGACGCCCGCGTAGAGCAGGCCGTCGGCGACGTTCTCGCGCACCGTCGCGTGCTCGGCCAGGAAGAACTGCTGGAAGACGAAGCCGATCTCGCGCGCGCGCAGTCGCGACAGGGCGCGGTCGTCGAGCCCGGCCGCGTCGACGCCACCGATCCGCACGACGCCGGCCGTCGGCGGCTCGAGCGTCCCCATCACGTGCAACAGGGTCGACTTGCCCGACCCCGACGGGCCGACGATGGCCAGGAGCTCACCCTCCCGCACCGAGAACGACACACCGCGGAGCGCGTGCACCGGCGGCTGCTCGCCATAGACCTTCGTCACCCCGTCCAGCTCCAGGACGCGTCACGGAGCCGGCACCGCGACGCGGTCGCCCGGCCGGAGGGCGCCCGTGACCTGCACGCGTCCCGCCGTGGTGTCGAACAGCCCGAGGTGCACCGCGACGAGCGTCCGCCGCCCGCCGGTGCCGACCCGTTCCACCGCGAAGCCCCCGCCCGGCCGGCCCACGACCGCGGTGACCGGGACGCTGAGGACGTTCCGCGCACCGGCGACGGTCACGTCCACGCGGACGGGCGCGCGCTCGAGCCCGCGGGCCCGGGCGGGCGCGCGCAGGCGGACGGAGACGGGGATGGTGGCGGCACCCGCCTTCGCGGCGACGGGGCCCAGCCGCGCCACCCGCCCGCGCAGGACGCGGCTGCCGGGGAGGGTGATCCGGGCACGGTCGCCCCGGCGCACCTGGCCCTGCTGGGCGGCGTCGAGCGCGACCTGCGCCTCCAGCGTGCGCGATGTGGCCAGCGCGACCGGCGTGCCGGGGCGCGCCGGCTCGCCCAGCCGCCCGAGGACCTTCGCGATCCGGCCCGGCCGGGGAAGGACGACGGCGTCGCCGGGACGGAACGTCCGGTCGCGCAACGGCGCCGGGAGCTGGTGGGCATCGCGGCCCGTGTCGCCCGGGTGCAGGCGCCGGTAGAAGGGGACGGTCCCGCAGACGACCCGCACCGCGTGTTCGTCCACCCGGTAGAGCACCTCGCCGCAGCCGACCGGCCGGCCGGCCTCCGGCAGCTGCGTGTAGGTGCCCGTCGCCTGGTTGACGAGGGTGTAGGGCGACCCGTCGGGCCGGGCCCGGAAGGCCAGCGTGCCGTCGAGGGACACGAGGTCGCCCAGGGCGCCACGCTCGACGCGCCCGGTCGTCACGGCCGCCGCCTCCCGGGCCTTCGGCGTCGCCTCGCCACACCCGGCGAGCCCGGCCGCGAGCACCGCGAGCACCACGTCCCGTCTCACTGGCCGGCCTTCACGGGGGAGACGTCCTTGCACGCCGCCATGGCCGCGTCGAGCACGGTCATGCCGCCGGGCTGGTTCGTGGACGGGATGAGGTTCGTGTTGACGAGCGGCTCGCCGGGCGCAGGGTCCGGGAAGTCCGCGACGCCGTTGCGGCGGACGCACGCGGCGAAGGCCAGGCCCTGCTTCTGCTGGGTCGGCGTCCGCTTGCGGCCGGTGAAGCCCGCCGGCTGCAGCTTCCGGCACGCCTGGATCGCGCGCTTCCACTCCGGCGTCTCCGGGTCCAGCGACGAGCCGTTGAGGACGCCGTCGATGGTCAGCTCGCCCGAGGCGTCCGGGTCGGGGAAGTCGCGCACGCCGTGGTCGCGCATGCACGCGGAGAAGCTCGTGCCCTTCGTCTTCGCCGCAGTCGGTGCCGCGCCGTCCTTCGCGGCGCCGCACCCGATCACAGTGACAGCGGCGACGACGAGCCCAGCGGTACGGAGAGGGGAGGTCATGGCGGCAAGTCAACGGAGTACGCGGTTGCCGCCGCGTATGCGGTTTTCGATACGCCGGCGATATGCGCGAGGCCGTAGCTTCCGAGCATGCGCGTGCTGCTCGTCGAGGACGAGCCCTACATGGCGGAGGCGATCCGCGACGGCCTGCGCCTGGAGGCGATCGCGACCGACATCGCCGGCGACGGCGACACCGCGCTGCAGCTGCTGGCCGTCCACGAGTACGACATCGCCGTGCTCGACCGCGACGTCCCCGGCCCCTCCGGTGACGAGATCGCACGGCGCATCGTCGCCTCCGGCAGCGGCACGCCGATCCTCATGCTGACGGCGGCCGACCGGCTCGACGACAAGGAGTCGGGCTTCGAGCTCGGCGCCGACGACTACCTCACCAAGCCGTTCGCGCTGCGCGAGCTCGTCCTGCGCCTGCGCGCGCTCGACCGCCGCCGCGCGCACCACCGGCCACCGGTGCGCGAGCTCGCCGGGCTGCGGCTGGATCCGTTCCGCCGCGAGGTCTTCCGCGACGGGCGCTACGTCGCCCTGACCCGCAAGCAGTTCGCGGTGCTCGAGGTCCTCGTCGCGGCGGAAGGCGGCGTCGTGAGCGCGGAGGAGCTGCTGCAGCGCGCGTGGGACGAGCACGCCGACCCGTTCACCAACGCCGTGCGCATCACCGTCTCCGCGTTGCGCAAGCGCCTCGGCGAGCCCGCGGTGATCGCCACGGTGCCCGGCGTCGGCTACCGGATCGCGGCGTGAGCGCGCGCCTCAAGCTCACGCTCAGCTACGCCGGCCTGGTCATGCTCGCCGGCGCGCTGCTGCTCGCCGTCGTCTGGGTCTTCCTGCTGCGCTACGTGCCCGAGATCCTGGTCGGCCCCGGCCCGCGCAGCCCCGACCGTTCGGACCTGCTCGACGCCTTCGTCCCCAAGGCGGCGCTGATGCTCGCCTTCCTGCTGGCGTGCAGCCTTGCGGGCGGCTGGCTGCTCGCCGGCTACATGCTCTCGCCGCTGCGCCGCATCACGCAGGCGACGCGCCTCGCCGCCACCGGGTCGCTCTCCCACCGCATCCATCTGGAGGACCGCAACGACGAGTTCCGTGAGCTCGCCGACGCCTTCGACGGGATGCTCGAGCGGCTGGAGGCGCAGGTCGCCGAGCAGCAGCGCTTCGCCGCCAACGCCTCGCACGAGCTGCGCACGCCGCTGGCCATCACGCAGACCCTCCTGGAGGTGGCCCGCGAGGACCCCGGCCGGGACAACGGCGAGCTCGTCGAGCGCCTGCACCACGTCAACGCGCGGGCGATCGACCTCACGGAGGCCCTGCTCGTGCTCAGCCGCGCCGACCAGCGCGCCTTCGCCGCCGAGCCCGTCGACCTGTCGCTGTTGGCGGAGGAGGCGACGGAGACGCTGCTGCCCCTCGCCGAGCGCAGCGGCGTGGTGATCGAGACCACCGGGGACCCGAGCCCGATCGTCGGGTCGCCGGCCCTGCTGCGGCAGCTCGTGACCAACCTCGTCCACAACGCGATCGTCCACAACCAGGCCGGCGGAACCGTCTGGATCACCACCGGCGCGGGGCGGCTCGAGGTCGAGAACACGGGCAAGCCGCTCACCCCGCAGCTCGTCGCGACGCTCACCGAGCCCTTCCGCCGCGGTGCCGAGCGCGTCCGCGCCGAGCACGCGGGCGTCGGTCTCGGCCTGGCCATCGTGCGGAGCATCGCCGAGGCCCACGACGGGTCGCTCACGCTCACGCCCCGGGAGGGCGGAGGCCTGCGGGTGACCGTGCGCCTCCCGCATCCTGGGGTGCATGTCTAGAAGTACGACTCCCGCACAGGTCCACCGGGCCGACTGCAGCGCGGACGTGATCCGCCTGGCGGGCGCGGCGGCTCGCGTCGGCGCCCGGGTGGTCATCCGCTAGCCGCGCAGGACGGCGCGGGTGGCGGCCTGCACGAGCCGCTGCTTCGCGCGGTGCGCGACCGCGCGTGGGGCGCCGCGCCGTTGCGGGGGATCCAGCCGGAGGGCATCTCCCTCCGCGAGGCCGCCCGCCCGGGTCACGTCGGCGTAGACGCCCAGGCAGCGGTGGGAATGCGCCTTGATGGTGCGGATGACGTCGGGCTGCGCCTCGAGGCCGGGCTGCGGCCGGATGGGCATGGAGCAGCGGACCGTCGGCGCGATCACCTCCACCCGGAGGTCACCGCTGGTCAGCGTCCCGCCGCACCAGCCGAACTCGTCGGCGCCGCTGAGGACGATGTTGGGCCGGAAGCGGCGGACGTCGAAGTCCGCGTCCGGCGTGAGTGTGCGCATCGCCGTCATGCTTCCCGTCGTCAGCAGGTGCAGTGGGTAGGCGTCGGCGAACGTGCCCACCGGGGTCGCGTAGCGCGTGAGCTCCGCCAGCCGGCCGAGCGGCAGCATCGAGAGGTCCGGGAACGGCTCGCCGGGCTCGAGGTCGAACTGCCGGCGCAGGTCGGCGGCCATCCGGTCGGGCCGCATGCGCGCGCCGCGGTAGCTCCGCTTGTCGTCCGTCGCCGGAAGCGGCCGCAGCTCGACGCGGCGCCCGAGGAAGTCGGACAACCGCGCGTGGATCCGCGGATCGTCGCTCGCCAGCTCGTCCCCGTCGGGGAGGGTGACGATCACCGGCGTGGGACGGCCCGGCCCGGCGTCGGCCGGCGGCTCGCCGGCGTAGCGCGCGCTGCACTGCATGAGGGCCGGCAGCCGACGGGCGGTCGTGGTCGCCTCGAGCGCCAGGTCGCGGACGGCCCACAGCCGGTCGGCGTGGAGGCCGCGGGCGGTGACGGCGACGGACGCGACGCGCTGCCCGCCCATCGACTTGACGGGGTACCGCCACAGCTCCTGGACGACGGGCGCGCTCACCCGCGCGAGCCTACGGGTGCCCAGGGGCGCGCGGTGCGCCGGCCAGGAACCCGCCTACGGTCTGCGGCGTGAGCTCCCCGCCCGTGCAACTGTGGACCGACGGGGCCTGCTCCGGCAACCCCGGCCCGGGCGGCTGGGCGGCGCTCCTGGTCCTCGGCGACCACGAGAAGCTGCTCAGCGGCGGCGAGGCGCACACGACCAACAACCGCATGGAGCTGCTCGCGCCCATCCGGGGTCTGGAGGCGCTGACCCGCCCGTGTGTCGTCGACGTCCACATCGACTCCACCTACGTGATGTTCGGCTTCACGAAGCAGTGGATCGCGGGCTGGCGGCGCCGGGCCGTCGAGGGGGTGTGGATGACCGGCGCGAAGAAGCCGGTGGTCAACCAGGACCTGTGGGAGGCGCTGGAGGCCGCCGTCGCGCGGCACACGGTGCGCTGGCACCAGGTCAAGGGCCACGCCGGGGTGGAGCTCAACGAGCGCGTCGACGTCGAGGCGGTCCTGCAGCGCGACCGCTTCGCCGGCCGGGCGCGCTGAGGCAGCGGATCAGGCGGCTGCGAGCTCCTCGTCGAGCATGGCCGCGTAGACGTCGGCGACGTCGGCGGCGAGCGCCGGCCACGCGTAGCGCTCACGAGCCTCGGCGTAGGCCGCGCGTCCGCGCCGTGCCCGCTCGTCCGGATCGTTGACGGCCTCGATCAGCGCGGCCGCGAGGGCGTCCGGGTCGTCGCCGGCGACGAGCCAGCCGGTGCGGCCCGGGGCGACGATCTCCGAAGGCCCGTAGGCGTCGACGGCGATGGCCGGGATGCCGCAGGCCATCCCCTCCACGAGGACCTGGCCGAACTGCTCGCGCACGCTGGGGAGCACGATCGCCGCTGCGGCGTTGAGGAAGTCCGGGAGCTCGGAGTGATCGTGCCAGCCCGCCAGGAAGACGTCCTCGGCGCCGGTGCGGGCGATGGTCTCGAGCGGGTGCTCGCCCTCCGTCTCGCCCGGGTAGCCGCCGACGAGGACGAGCGGGGCGCGGTTCTCGAAGGAGGAGCGGGCGCGGGCGTAGGCCTCGATGAGGACCGGCAGCCGCTTGACGGCGGTGAAGCGCCCGACGTAGAGCAGCACCGGCTCCTCCGCGGTGAGCGCCTCGCCGATGTGCTGGTGCCAGAACGCGGTCCGGTCCAGCGGCCGGTCCTCGAAGACGTCGGGGTCGAAGCCGTTGGCGATCGTCACGCAGCGCTCCGCGGGGACGCCGAGCAGATCCTCCACGCGCTGGAGCTGCGTGTCGGACAGCAGGATCAGGCGCTCGCAGCGCTGGGCCCAGCCGCGCATCCGTTCCGCCCAGGCGGCGGCGTGCGGCCAGTGGCGCTCGCCCTCCTCGAGCATGAGCAGCTCCGTCCCGTGCAGGTGGCCGACGACGGGGACGTCCGGCGCCACCCGAGCGGCGGCCTCGTTGAGGGGGGTGAGATGGTGGAGGTGGAGCACGTCGGCCTCCGCGGCGCCCGCGTCGGCGAGGATCCGGCACCAGGCGTCGACCTGATGCTCGTAGGTCCGGTCGTCGACGGCGGCGAAGACCTCGTCCGGGGCGTCGTCGCGTTCCTCGTATGAGGGGTGCAGCGGCGGGTCCGCCAGCAGCGGTGCGTCGGTCTCCAGCGCGGCGCTCATGTCGACCGGGACGACGTCGAGCCCGTCGTAGAAGCGGCGGGCGTCACCGTGCCCCTGCAGCGAGCCGGAGACGAGCCGCACGTCCCAGCCGGCCGCCGGCAGGTTCCGGGCCAGGCTCCGCGCGACGTGCGCCGAGCCGCCCCTCGGGAAGAACTGCAGCCCCATCAGCACGCTCTGCGTCACACGGAGGAAGCTACCCCCGGTCGCGGAACCTTCACATCGAGCAGGTGTAGAGCGCGTATGCATCGGCCTATGACGGCCCTTCCCACCCCGACCCGGCGCCCGGCCGACCACGTGTCGCGGCTGCGCGTCACGCTCGCCGACGGCCGCGGGACGACGGTGCACGTCAGCCGGTACGACGCGGCGACGACGGACCTGAAGGTCGCGCTGGTCGGCAACCAGCGGCTGGCCGCGTGGTGCGCCGCGCAGGGCATCGCCGAGGCGATGGTGGGCGGCTTCTTCGTGCGGCCGGGCGGCGTGCCGCTCGGCGAGCTGCGGCTCGGCGGCGTCAAGCGCCCGTCCGTCGCCTTCACCGCGCCGTGGGACGGCGAGCGGGCCTGCGTGCACATCGAGGGCCGGACCGTGCGCATCCTCCCGCGCGGCGAGCTGCCCGCCGCGCCCCGTGGCGACCTCCTGCAGGCCGGGCCGCTGCTCGTCCGCGACGGCCGGCGCGTCTACGACCGCGCCGCCGATCCGGAGGGCTTCAGCGCCGGCGCGGCCCAGTTCGACTCGGACATCACGGCGGCGCGGCACCCGCGCGCCGCGCTCGCCCGATCCGGCGACAGCCTCTACGCCGTCGTCTGCGACGGCCGCTCCGAGCAGGACGCCGGCCTCACGCTCGACGAGCTCGCCGACGTGCTGGTCGGCCTGGGCGCCGACGCCGCCCTCAACCTCGACGGCGGCGGCTCGACCACGCTCATCGCGGGCGGCGTCCTGCGCAACGAGCCGTACGCGGACCAGGACGTCCCCGAGCCAGGCGGCCGGGGCATCGCCACCGCGCTGCTGTTCCTGCCCGCCGATCCGTCATAGGGGTCGACCCTTAACATCGGCGTCCGGGCCCGGCCAGGGCGTACGATCGCGAGCATGTGCCGCGCGCTGGCGTACCTGGGGGAGCCACTGCCCCTGCGCCGCGTCCTCTTCGACACCGACAGCGGCCTGGTCCAGCAGTCCTACCAGCCGCGGATGATGAACACCTTCCTGAACCTCGCCGGGTTCGGGATGGCGGCCTGGGACCCGGCGTCGGCGCGCCCGGAGGACCCCTTCGTCTACCGCAACACGCTGCTGCCCGGCTTCGATCGCAACCTGCGCGGGCTCGCCGGCAAGCTCGAGCCGACGTGCCTCGTCGCGCACGTGCGCGGGGTGACCTTCGGCGAGGACGTCCACGTCGACGGGTCCAACGTCCATCCGTTCCGCTTCCCCGGCGCGCGGGTGATCCTCGCCCACAACGGCCACCTGCGCGACTTCCGCCGCATGCGCTACGAGCTCGTGCGCCACATCCGGCCCGAGTTCGCCCAGCGGATCGAGGGGACGACGGACTCCGAGTGGATCTACGCCCTCATGCTCTCGCAGCTGGACGACCCGTTCGGGGTGCCCGAGCTCGACGAGCTCGTCGACGCCGTCATCCGGGCGCTCCGGGTGCTGCGCGCGGTGCGCGCGGACGCGGGCATCGAGGTGTCCTCGCCCGTGAACCTGTTCGTCACGACGGGCGAGGCGCTGGTGGTGACGCGCTTCTCCTTCGACTACGGCTGGTACCCGCCGGAGGACATCATGCTCGAGACGGACCTGCCGTACGTGAGCCTCTGGTACACGGTCGGCGGCGCGTACGTGGGGGAGGGCGGGGAGACCGGGATGGCCGGCGAGGACACGCGCTCGCTGCTCGTCGCCTCCGAGCCGCTGACCCTCGACACGTCGACGTGGCTCGAGCTTCCGGAGTACTCCATGCTCACCGCCCGCCGGACCGCCTCGGGCCTCGAGCACGAGACCATCGACCTGCTGGATGTCTGAGCCCGACGGCATCGCCGCGCTCGCCGCGGCCCCGATCTTCCAGGGCTTCGGCCGCGACGAGCTCGCCGAGCTCGCGCGCGTCATGCGGCCCCGCCCGACCGCGGCCGGCGACGTCCTGTGGGAGCAGGGGGCCGAGGCCCGCGGGATGGCGCTGGTGGCCGACGGGCGCGTGGCGGTGACGCTGCGGCTGCCGGGTGGCCGCTCCGTCGAGCTCGCCGACGTCGGGCCGGGCGAGACCCTCGGCGAGCTGCCGCTCATCGACGGCGGTCCGCACTCGGCGACGGCGCGGGTGACCGAGCCGGGCTCCGTGCTGTTCTTCACGCGGGTGGAGTTCCTGCCCTTCGTCTCGCGCGACGACCCGGCGGCGTTCGCGATCAAGCGCCGGTTCGCGGCGGTGACCGCGACGCGCCTGCGCCGGCAGCTCGAGCACCTCGCCGCCTCCCTCGGCCCGGGCGAGGCCGCGCCGAGCGGGTCGGCGGCGGAGCTCGAGCCCGCCACCGCACCCGACCACGCCTACCTCCGGCGCATGGCGAGCTTCCGTGCCCACGAGGCCGAGGCCTTGGACGCCCTGTTCGCCGCGGGGCGCTTCGTGCGCTGCGCGCGCGGCGCGACGCTCGAGGAGGAGGGCGGCACCGCGTCGGCCTTCCACCTGGTGATCAACGGGACGGTCGAGAAGGTGCTCGTCCGCGGCGACCGGCGGATCCGCGTCGGCCTCGCCGGGCCCGGGCAGGCCTTCGGCTATGAGGGCCTGGTCGACGGCGGCCCGGCGCCGGCGACCGCCATCGCTCGCGAGCGAGCGCTGCTGCTCACCCTGCCCCGCGAGGCCTTCGCTGCGCGCTTCGAGGGGGAGGGGCGCGACGCGCCCGCCCTGCTGGACATCGTCAACCGCGACCTCGCGGGCTGGCTGCGGCGCGCCATCCGGCCGCAGGCGCAGCTCGCGGTGCGGCGGACGACCGGATGACCACCGCGGACCTCCTCGCCGGCAGCGACCTCTTCGGCGGCCTCGACGACGCCGAGCGCCAGGAGCTGGCCGCGCTCGTGCGGCCGTTCCGCCTCGGAGCGAACGAGATCCTGTTCCGGGAGGGCACCCCGGCCGACCGCCTGTACCTCGTGACGGCCGGCCGGCTCGCCGTGCACCGCGACGGCGAGAACGCCGGCGTGCCCCTGGCGATGCTCGGGGCGGGCGACGCCGTCGGCGAGATGGCCCTGGCGGCAGCGACGCTGCGGACCGGCACCGCGGTCGCGCTCGATCCGGTCGAGGGGCTCGAGCTCGACACGGGGGACTTCGCCGTGCTGCGCCGGCTCGACCGGCCGCTCGCCCACAAGGTGCTCGAGCGCCTGGCGCGCCGGCTGTGCGCGCGGGTGCGCACGCAGACGGGCGGCATCGCCGAGGACGCACCCGCGCCCGTCGCGTCATCGAGCCGTCCCGCCGACCCCCGCCGGCTCGCGTTGCTGCGCGACTGCGGCTTCTTCTCGGGGCTCGAGGACGCGGACCTCGAGGGCGTCCTCGCGCGCATGACGGAGCGTGCGCTCGCCGACCGCGAGGTCGTCTTCGCGGCCGGCGCGCCCGGCGACGCGCTGTACGTCGTGGCGGAGGGGACCGTCGAGGTCGCCGTCCAGCGCGACGACCACCGCGTCCGGCTCGGGGTCCTCGGGCCCGGCAAGGTCTTCGGGGAGGTCGCGCTCGTCGACGGCGGTCCCCGCAGCGCGACCATCACCGCGCTCGGCGCCGGCAGCGTGCTCGCCCTCGACCGCGAGACGTTCGCCGCGCTCGCCGAGGCCTACTCGCCGCTCTCCCTGCGCCTGCTCGAGGCCCTCATCGCCAACCTCGCCGCCGCCCAGGGCCGTCTCGACCGTGCCCGGGAGGGCGAGGAGAGCGCCGAGCTGCTCGACCCGTTCGCCGGCCTGACGCCCTCCCAGGAGCAGCGCGACGCGCTCGTGGACCTCATCGCCCGGTCGGTGATCGGGGACGACCTCGTGCTGCCCGGCCCGTTCGGACCCAAGCGCATCGTGTACGCCGACTACACGGCCTCGGGGCGCTCCCTGTCGTTCATCGAGGACTTCATCCGCCGGGAGGTCCTGCCGCTGTACGCCAACACGCACACGGAGTCGTCGGCCACCGGGCGCCAGACCATGCGGCTGCGCGACGACGCGCGGCGGATCGTCCACGCCGCCGTCAACGGCACCGACGACGACGTCGTGCTGTTCTGCGGATCGGGCGCGACCGGCGCGATCGACAAGATCGTGCGCACCCTCGGGCTGCGGATCCCCGAGCGTCTCGAGGAGCGCTACGGCATGTCGGCGCTGATCCCGCCGAGCGAGCGGCCGGTGGTCTTCGTCGGCCCCTACGAGCATCACTCCAACGAGCTGCCGTGGCGCGAGTCGCTCGCCGAGCTGCGGCCCATCCGGGAGGACGCCGACGGGCAACTGGACCTCGAGCACCTGCGCGAGGAGCTCGAGCGCCACGCCGACCGGCCGCTGAAGATCGGGAGCTTCTCCGCGGCGTCGAACGTCACGGGCATCCTCACCGACGTCGAGGCCGTCGCGACGCTCCTGCACCAGCACGGCGCGCTGTCCTTCTGGGACTACGCCGCCGCCGGCCCGTACCTGGACATCGACATGAACCCGGCCGGGGACGGCCCGGACGCGCACCTCGCCTACAAGGACGCGGTCTTCCTGTCGCCGCACAAGTTCATCGGCGGGCCGGGCACGCCCGGGGTGCTCGTCGCCAAGCGCCGCCTGTTCGCCAACGCGGTCCCGAGCGTCCCCGGCGGCGGGACGGTCGCCTTCGTCACGCTCGACGAGCACGCCTACCTCGACGAGCTCGAGCACCGCGAGGAGGCGGGCACGCCGGCCATCGTCGAGTCCATCCGCGCGGGCCTGGTCTTCCAGCTCAAGCGCGCGGTCGGCATCGACACCATCCGGGCGCGCGAGGAGACGCACGTGCGCCGCGCGCTCGACTCATGGGGGCGCAACCCGAACATCGACGTGCTGGGCGGCACGGAGGCGGAGCGGCTGTCGATCGTCTCCCTCGGCCTGCGCCACCCGCGGGGGATGCTGCACCCGCACTTCGTCGTCGCCGTCCTCAACGACCTGCTTCGGCATCCAGGCCCGCGGCGGCTGCTTCTGCGCCGGCCCGTACCTGCAGCGGCTGCACGACCTCGACGAGGAGCTCGTGCTGCTGATGGAGGACGAGGTGCTGCGCGGCAGCGAGGGCATCAAGCTCGGCTGGTTCCGGGTGAACTTCAACTACTTCGTCTCGCCGGACGGTCGTCGACTACGTCGTCGACGCCGTGCACCTGGTCGCCGACGAGGGCGCACAAGCTGCTGCCGCTCTACCGCTTCGATCCCTTCACGGGCCTCTGGCACCACCGCACGGGCCGCGCGCGGCCGCCGGTGAGCCTGCACGACATCTCCTACGACGGGGCGGCGATGCAGTTCGGCGCGTCGCGCGCGACCGCGCCCGAGAGCGTGCTCGCCGCGCAGCTCGAGGAGGCCCGCCGCGTCATCGCCGCGCTGGACGCAGCGGCGGCCGGACCGGTGGAGGACCCGTCCCTGCCGGCGTCGTTCGAGGCCATCCGGTGGTTCCCGCTGCCGGGCGAGGCCGCGGGCGCCGCGAGGTAGGGGGCGCGGCGATGCGGACCTGCGCAAGCTGCGGCGAGGAGAGCCCGGAACGGTTCAAGTTCTGCCCCGTCTGCGGCGCGGCCTTCCCGGTCGAGACGCCCGTCGCCAACGACGAGCGCAAGGTCGTGTCGGTGCTGTTCGTCGACCTCGTCGGCTTCACGGCGCGTTCCGATCGCGCCGACCCGGAGGACGTCCAGGCCCGGTTGCGGCCCTACCACGCGACGCTGCGCCAGGAGATCGAGCAGCTCGGCGGCCGGGTCGAGAAGTTCATCGGCGACGCCGTGATGGCGGTCTTCGGCGCACCCGTCGCGCACGAGGACGACGCCGAGCGCGCCGTTCTGGCCGCGCTGCGGATCGTCGACGCCATCGCGGACCTCAACGCCGCGCATCCGGAGCTCGACCTGTCGGTCCGCGGTGCGGTGAACACGGGGGAGGCGCTGGCGTCGCTCGCCGCCCGCCCGGAGCACGGCGAGGCGATGGTCATGGGCGACGTCGTCAACACGGCGTCCCGCCTGCAGGGCGTCGCGCCCGTCGGGGGCGTGGCCGTGGGAGAGCTGACCTACCGGACCACGCGGTCGGCGATCGAGTACGAGGAGATGGAGCCGGTCGCGGTGAAGGGCAAGCAGGAGCCGCTGCGGCTCTGGCACGCGCTGCGTCCGCGCGCCCGGTCAACGGACCTCGAGCCGGCCACGACGCCGTTCATCGGCCGCGACGCCGAGCTCGCGCAGCTGCAGGAGGTCTTCACGCACGCCGCCGCGGAGTCCGGCGGTCCGCCTGGTCACGGTCACCGGCGAGCCCGGCGTCGGCAAGAGCCGGCTGCTGAGCGAGTTCTTCGCGTGGGTCGACGCGCGGCCCGCGCCGGTCATCTGGCGGCACGGCCGCTGCCCGCGCTACGGCGAGGGGATCACCTTCTGGGCCCTCGGCGAGATCGTCAAGGCGCAGGCCGGGATCCTCGAGGCCGACGGGATGGCGGTGGCGACGGAGCGGCTCACGGCCGCGGTCGAAGCGGTGATCACGCCGGAGGAGCGCGAGTGGGTCAGGACGCAGCTCGCGCCGCTCGTGGGCAGCACGGCGACGGGCGTGGGGGCGGGGCGCATCGAGATGTTCGCCGCCTGGCGGACCTTCTTCGAGGCCGTCGCGGCCACGGCGCCGCTGGTGCTGGTCGTCGAGGACATCCACTGGGCCGACGACGTGCTCGTGGAGTTCCTCAAGCACCTCGTGGAGCGTGCGAGCGGGGTTCCGCTGCTGATCCTGTGCACCGCGCGCCCCGAGGTCTACGAGCGCCACCCCGGCTGGGAGGGCGGGACGACGGTCGGCCTCGCACCGTTGAGCGGGGACCAGACCGCGGAGCTCATCTCGGCGCTGCTCTCCGAGATGACGCTGCCGGAGGCCACGCGCCGGGAGCTCCTGGAGCGGTCGGGCGGCAACCCCCTGTACGCGGAGGAGTTCGTGCGGATGCTCGCCGACCGTGGCGGGGTGACGGGTGACGCGACCATCTCCGTTCCCGAGACGGTGCAGGCGCTGATCGCGGGGCGCCTCGACACGCTCGCGGCCGAGCGCAAGGCACTGATGTACGACGCCGCGGTGCTGGGGCGGGTCTTCTGGTCGGGCGGCGTCTCGACCATGGCCGCGCGGCCGGAGATCGAGGTACGCGAGTCGCTGCACGAGCTGGCCCGCAAGGAGCTCGTGCGCGCGTCGCGATCGTCCATGGAGGGCCAGGCCGAGTACGCCTTCTGGCACGCGGTGGTGCAGGACGTCGCCTACCGGCAGATCCCGCGCGCCGCGCGCTCGACGAAGCACCGTCACGCGGCCGAGTGGCTCGCCACCGCCGCCGGCGAGCGCATCGGCGACTACGCGGAGATCCTGGCCTTCCACTACACGCAGGCCCTCGAGCTCGCCCGGTCCACCGGCTCGGCGGCCGAGAAGGCGGAGCTGGCGGAGCGCGCCGTGGAGTTCCTCGTCGCCTCGGGCGATCGCGCCCTGCATCTCGACCTCGAGAAGGCCGGCTCCTTCTACCGACGCGCCCTCGAGCTGGTCACGGACGACGACCGGCGCCGCGGCCGGGTCCTCGTCAAGCTCGGCTGGGTCGACTCCGATCGCGGCCTGCACGAGGACGCCGAGCGCAGTCTCGAGGCCGCCATCGAGGCGCTGGGCGCAGCCGGTGACCGCGTCGGCCTGGGCGAGGCGCACTACCTGCTCGGCCGGACCCTCTGGCGCCACGGGGAGGGGCCTCGCGCCCGCACCCTCGCTGCGGAGGGCGTGAAGATCCTCGAGGCCGAGCCGCCCGGGCCGGAGCGGGTGGACGCCTACAACGAGGTCGGCCGGCTGTGCATGATGGCCGCGCAGTTCGACGAGGCGATCCGCTGGGCCGGCGCCGCGATCGACGGTGCCGAGGCGCTCGGGCTGCGGCGCCCGCTCGTCCGGGCGCTGGTCAACCGCGGCATGTCGCGCAACCACCTCGGCGACCACGCCAGCGGCATCGACGGACCTCCGGGAGGCGCAGCGCCTGGCGCTGGAGCTCGGCATCGGCCTCGAGACCATGCCGACCTTCGGCAACCTCGCCTGGAGCCTGGCCGACACGGAGGGGCCGGAGGCGGCGCTCGCGATGGCGAGCGAGGGGGTGGAGTTCGCGCAGCGCCGCGGCCTCGCCTTCCCGTCGGTGATGCTCAGGACCGTCCGGGCGGAGTTCTGCTTCAAGCTCGGCCGCTGGGACGAGGTGCTCGCGATCACGGCGGAGTGCCTCGAGTGGGAGCGCACCCGCCCGGCGGGCCAGATCCGCATGCGGGCCATGCGGGAGCGCTCGCGGGTGCTCGTCCTGCGCGGGCAGGCGGACATGGCGGCGAAGCCGCTCGACGCGCTGCTGGCGGGCGCGCGCAAGGTCGCCGACCCGCAGGCGGTCATCCCGATGCTCGCGCTGGGCGCCCTGATCGAGTCCGAGCGCGGGGATCGCCGACGCGGCGATCGCGCTGGCGCGGGAGATCCTGGAGGCCGACGCCCCCGACTACCGCCTGCGTGAGCTGGCCGGGACGGTGCGCGTGCTCGTCCGCTGCGGCGCGCTCGACGACGCGAGGGCCCAGACGGAGGGTCTCACGGCGACCACGCCGCGGCAGCACGCGGTGCTGGCGTCCGCGCGCGCCGAGCTGGCCGAGGCCGACGGTGACCTCAGCGGCGGCGCCGCCCTGCACCGCGAGGCCGGGGAGGCCTGGTCGCGCCTCGGTGACGTCGTCGAGCACGCCTACGCCCTCCTGGGCGAGGGCCGGTGCCTGGTCGGCAGCGGCGATCAGGACGCCGCGGCGGAGCGCTCTGGCCGCCGCCCGCGACGCGTTCGCCGGCTTCGGCGCCACGCCGCTCGTCGCCGAGGCCGACGCGCTCCTCCCGGCATAGGGGTCTACCCCTAACTTGCGCCCAGCGGTGCCGTTGCGAGCTAGCGTCGCGACGATGGACAGGGACCTCCGGCGGGGTCGGCGGCTGCTCGCATCAGCGGCGCTGACGGCAGCGATGGTGCTCGGAGCGGCACCGGCCAAGGCGACGCCACCGGTGTTCGGTGCCGCGACGACCATCACGATGGGCGCCGGATACGCAGGCCCGCAGTCGGTGGTGGCCCCCGACCTCAACGCCGACGGCAGACCTGACCTGGTCACCGCCGACTTCGACGCCGGCCTGAAGGTGGCCCTGAACACCACGGTGGCGAAGGCGACGACGCCGACCTTCAGCGCGGTCACGACCCTCGCGACGGGCGGCGGGCGCCTCCGGTGTGACCGCCGCCGACCTCAACGGCGACACGCGACCGGACCTCGTCAGCGCCGACCAGAACGGCCACGACGTGTCCATCTTCATCAACACGACCACGGCCGGCGCGACGGTCGCCACCTTCGCCGCTCGCACGTTCGTCACGCTTCCCAGCCCGAACCCTGCGCGCCTGACGCTTCCGGTGTCGGTCGTTGCGGCCGACCTCGACGCGGACGGCAAGCTCGACCTCGCCGTCGCCAACACCAACAACTACCAGTACACCCCGACAACGGCCGACGGCGTGTATGTCCTGCGCAACACGACGGGCGCGAACGCCGGCACAGCCTCTTTCGCCACCCCGGTCGGCTTCGCCACCGGCCAGGGCACGTCGTCGATCGCCGCGGGTGACCTCGACGGCGATGGCCGCGTGGATCTGGTCGCCGGGAACTCCTACTCGCAGTCGACCGCCGGCGTGACGGTGCTCCGCAACACCACGGCCGCGGGGACCACCACCCTGGGCTTCAGTGGCTCGAGCCTCGACGGTCTGCTCTACCCGGAGGCCGTCGCGGTGGCCGACCTCACCGGTGACGGTCGTCCCGAGGTGCTCACGACCGACCGCCGGGGCGCCGGGATCGCCATCTTCGTCAACACGACGGGGGCGGATGCCACGAGCCCGAGCTTCGAACGCAAGACCACCAACGCCGCCGCGAACTACCCCCTTTCGTTGCGCACGGCCGACTTCGACCTCGACGGCCGGCCCGACATAGCCTCCTCGGCGGCGCACAGCACGGACGAGTCGGGAACCGATCCGGCGGGCACGAACGTGCAGGTCAACGCGACGCCCCCGGGCGGCGCCCTGGTCCTGACCGGCTCGACCTCCTACCCCGCCGCGACGGACCCGATCTCCGTCACGACCGCGGATGTGAACACGGACGGGCGCCCCGACCTGCTCACCCGCACCGATACGGATGCCGTCGAGGTCCGGCTGAACGGCACCGGGTACGTGAGCAAGGATCCGTTCACTGTCGACTTCGGGGGCGTGGTCAAGGACACGACGACGGCCCCCGCCCGGGACGTCACCCTGACCAACCACGGCACGACCGCGGCCAACGTGCAGGTCGCGCTGTCGGGCAGCCCGGACTTCGCCGTGACCGGGAACACGTGCACGACGCCTGTGGCCGCCGGCGCCAGCTGTCGCGTGTCCGTGACCTTCACCCCATCGGCGTTCGGCTCCCGCTCGGCGACGCTCACCACGACGGCGCAGGGCGAGAAGCCGGAGACCACGGCCCTGACCGGCATCGGAGGCACGGAACCGACGGTCCTGACGCAGCCGCAGGACCGCACGGCGCACGGGGACGAGGACGTGCTGTTCACCATCGGCGTCGACGGCGAGCCGGCGCCGAAGATCGCGTGGCAGGTCAAGCGACCCGGCGCGCCGGAGTACGTCGCGACCGGTGAGACCACCTCCAGCTTCACGCTGCATAAGGTGGGGCCTGGGGACGACGGCACGCTGGTCCGCGCCATCGTGACCAACGCCGTCGGCACGGTGACGAGCCGGGTGGCGACCCTCCTGGTCGACGAGGTCCCCGTGGTGAAGACCGAGCCGGCCGATCAGACCGTGGACGCCGGCGGAGACGCCACGTTCACCGTGGCGCCGGCGGCTCCGCGGGCGCCAGCCGTGCAGTGGCAGCAGCAGGTTCCCGGGGCGGCCACGTTCACGGACGTCTCCGGCGCGACCGGGCTCAGCCTCCGCCTGTCGAAGGTGACCTCGACGCAGGACGGGACGAAGGTGCGGGCCGTCCTGACCAACACGGCGGGCACGGCCACGAGCGAGGAGGCCACCCTGCGGGTGACCGTCCCTCCCGTCGTGACGGTGGTGCCGACGCCGGCAGGCACCGGCACCCCGACGCCGACGGGCACGCCGACGCCCCCGCTCGTCACGCGCGCCCCTGCGCTGTCTCGCGTCCGTATCACGCCGCGCGTCCGCCGCGGCCGGAAGGCGAAGCTGCGCTTCACGAGCAGCACCGCGGGCCGGCTGCGGGTCGTGATCACCAAGGGCAAGCGCAAGGTGCGGAAAGTCGCCAAGACCGTCAAGACCGGTGCCGGCAGCCTCTCCATCAAGACCAGGAAGTTCCCGCGGGGCCGCCTGCGCGTCCGGGTCACCCTGACCGACTCGTCCGGCCGCTCGAGCGCGGCGAAGACGGTGCGCCTGACGATTCGGCGCTGAGGCGCGCTCGCTTTCACCCCCGCGTGGGTACCTTCAGGCCCGTGCCCCGAGAGAGCTGGACGCTGCCCGCAACGCCGGCCACAGCGGCCTCCATGCGCCGGAACGCCACCGCGTTCGCCACGGCCGCGGGCGCCTCGGCGGACCTCTCGCACGCAATCGCGCTGGCCGTGTCCGAGGCGGTCACGAACGCGGTCCTCCACGCCTACGTCGGCCGTGAGCCGGGGCCGGTGACCGTCAGCTGCGAGGCGCGCAGCGGCGGCGTGGCCGTGCAGGTCATCGACCACGGAGTGGGCGTCTCACCGCGCTCGGACTCGCCCGGGCTCGGGCACGGCCTCTCGATCGTCGGCAGCCTCGTCCAGTCGCTCGAGGTCGCCCGGCGCGCGGAGGGCCCTGGGACCGTCGTGACCATGGCGTTCGGCGACGAGGCGACCGGACCGGCGCTGGACGCGCTCGCACCGCTGTGCGCCCTCGCGCTCGAGTCCGTGGCCGATGTCGCGTGTGTCGACGAGGTGCGGGGCGGGGTCCTGCGTCGCGTCTCCGCCGAGGCGCTGGACGACCCGGCGGCCGCCGCATGGCTCCTGCGGGCCCTCCCGCCGGCGAAGCCCGGGACCGCCACCTGGGAGGCGCTGCGCGAGGGCGGCGCGCGGCTCGTCGTCCACGATCCGGGCGTGCCCCGTTCGCCCGGCGGCCCCGGTGAGGTGCTCGGTCTTGCCTGGTGGGTCTCCGTCGCCATCGGCGGAACCGACGGCCGGCCGGCCGCGCTCTGGGGCCTCGGCGGTCGTGACGGCGGCCGTCCCGTGCCGTCGCAGCACACGCTCGACGTGCTCACAGCGGCGGCGCAGGACGACCTCGGCGATGAGCGCCGGCGGGCGGCGCTGGGCACGCGGCTCCGCGATCAGCGCTGAGGGCGCTTGCATCGGGGGCACCCCTCCGCCAGCATGCGGGGATGCGCCAGGTTCCCCTGATCGCGGTTCTGTTGGCGATGGCGTGCGCTTCGACGGCCTCGGCCGCCTCGGGCGCCTGGGACCGGGCGTGGGGGAAGGGCGTCAACGGCGGCACCGGACTTCGGCATCTGCACCGTCGCCGCCAACTGCCAGGGCGGCATCGACGGACGGCACCGGTGGCTGCCGTGTTCCCGCAGGACGTCGCGGTCGGGCCCGACGGGAGCGTGTACGTCGCCGAGTACGCCGGGCGGCGGATCCAGAAGTTCGACGCAGACGGGCACTTCCTGCGCGCCTGGGGCAAGGGCGTCAACGGCGGCACGGGCTACGAGATCTGCACGGTGGCGGCGAACTGCCACAACGGGACGGCGGGCACGTCCGGCGGCGAGTTCGACCTGACCGAGGGCCCTGGCCACCGGCGGCGACGGGCACGTCTACGTCGCCGACACGGGCAACAACCGCGTCCAGGAGTTCGACGCGTCGGGCAACTTCGTGCGCGCGTGGGGCCAGGACGTCTCCATCTCCAAGAGCGGCAACGTCGAGACCTGCGAGACGGCCGAGCGACTGCAAGGCGGGCACGGTCGTCAGCCAGATCGGCGGCGTGACCTACGCACCGCAGGGCATCGCCGTGGACGCCGACGACAACGTCTACCTCGCGAGCGGCTTCGCCCGCGTCGAGAAGTTCACGCCCGACGCGACCTTCGACCGCGCGTGGGGCTCCGACGTCGTCGCCGGCAACGGGGTGACCGGGGCCGGAGGTCTGCACGGTCGACGCCCAGTGCAAGCAGGGTGTCGGCGGGGACGAGACGCCGGGGGCGGGGTTCGACCACGGCGGTGAGGTCGGGATCCTTGGCAACGTCGCGGTCGGGCCGGGCGGGGACGTCTACGTGTTCGAGGCCAACCGCTTCCGCGTGGAGCGCTTCTCGTCCGCCGGCGCGTTCAAGGTCGCGTTCGGCAAGGACGTCGTGATCGGCGGCGGCACCGGCTTCGAGCGCTGCACCGTGGCGGCCGCCTGCAAGCGGGGCGTGACAGGGTCCGAGGCGGGCGCGTTCCGCAGCCCGAACGGCCTCGTGGCGCCGGCGAGCGACGACCTGACGGTGGACGGTGCCGGCACGGTCTACGTCGCCGACCGCGAGAACAACCGCGTGCAGGTCTTCCGCGCCGACGGGACCTTCCGGCGCGGCTGGGGGCTGAACGTGGATCCGGACAACGCAGATGTCGGCTTCGAGATCTGCATCACCACGTGCCAGGGCGGCGGCGAGTCCGGTCTCGGCGGCGCGCTGATCACGCCGACCGGCATCAGCGCCGCCCCATCGGCCGACGTCTACACCGCCGACCAGGTCGCCCAGCGCATCCAGCGCTTCACCTGCGCGGCGTCCACGGTGGCGTTCTCCGCCGCCTCCGTCAGCGTCGCCGAGGGGGCCGGCTCCGCGACGCTGACGGTGCAGCGCACGGGCGACGTCGGCTGCGGCGGGTCCGTGCAGTACGCGACCACCCCCGGCACGGCGACTCCGGCGGACTACACGTCGGGCGGCGGCACCCTGACCTTCGAGCCCGGAGGAGACCACCAAGACCGTCTCCGTCCCGATCACGAACGACGGGCTCCACGAGGACGACGAGACGTTCACCGTCACGCTCACCGCCCCGGTGGCCCCGCTGCACCGTCGGCGTGCCGGCCAGCACCACGGTGACCATCGCCGACGACGACCTCATCGACACGACGATCACCGGAGGGCCCGTCGGGCCGACCAACGACTCCACGCCGACCTTCACCTTCACCGCCGATCCTGCAGAGGGCGCGACCTTCGAGTGCGCCGTCGACGCCGCCCCGTTCGCCGCGTGCGCGACCCCGTTCACGCCCGCGGCGCAGCCCGACGGCGAGCACACCCTGCGCGTCCGGGCCGTCACGCCCGGCGGGGATCGCGACACGACTCCGGCGACCCGCGCCTTCACCGTCGACACGGTCGCCCCCACCACCGGCATCATCCTGACCCCCCAGGGTCCGGACGCCCAGACCGTGACCGCCGGGGTCTTCACCGGGACGGTGCGAGCGACCGTCGAGCTGCGCGACCCGCCGCCCGGCGTCGCCAACGGCGTGACCCGCTGCGTGCTCGACCCGCCGCTGCCCCCGGCGACCTACGACGACCTCCCGGTCGGCCAGTGCCCGGACCCCACGACCGCCGCGCTCGGGTCCCACGTCCTCTACGCGGCCTCGCTCGACCAGGCGCTCAACGTCGGCCCCGTCGCCACAGCCGCCTTCACCATCCTCGCCGCCCCGGACACGACGATCGTCAGCGGTCCGGGCGCCACCACCTGGCAGCGCGATCCGCCGTTCAGCTTCGCCGCGACCATTCCGGGCTCGAGCTTCCAGTGCAGCGTCGACGGTGCCGCGTACACGCCGTGCACCGCCAACTGGCGGCCGAGCCCGCTCGCCCAGGGCTCGCGCAGCGTGCGCGTGCGGGCCATCAGCCCTGCCGGCGCGCCGGACCCGACGCCTGCGTCGCGCGCGTTCACGGTGGCGCGGGCGGAAACCCACGACGACGCCTGCCGGGTCTCGCCCTTCGCGGCTCCGGCCGGGTCGTCGCGGCTCGGGTGCGGCTGGGGCAGCGGCTGCGCGAATCGCGTGGCCTGCGGCGCGCCGCTCCCGACGTGTCCTGTGACCGCCGTGTGCACGCTCACCATGCGGGCGGACTTCAAGACGCCGCTCGACCGCTTCCTGCTGACCAACCTCGGCCAGGTCGTCGAGCGCTTCGGGACGTGGAAGGTCCAGGCGTGGGTCGGCTACGCCCGCCCGGAGCGGTGCACGCTCGCGCTGCTCAACGGCGAGACCTCCACGTGCGCGGTGACGGCGGAGCGCACGTTCCTCGGCCGTGGCGTCCCGGTCAGGGCGACCTACTGCGCCGCGGCCGCCACCAACAGCAACGGCGCGCCCTTCTCGCTCGGGCCCGGAGACGCCGGGCCCGACGACCAGCGCAGTCTGAGCTGCGACGCCCGGGTCAGGATCACGGCGGCCTCGGCGCTGGAGGCCACCGCCGCCGGGACCCACCTCGAGCTCTACGCGCCGGCGCCGGGGACCATCGGCGTCATCGGCGACATCTCGCCGACGACCCGCGGCGCCGTGATCGCGCGGCGGGTCGAAGGCGTTCAAGCCGCTGCGCAAGAGCGCCAAGCAGGCCGGGCCGGTGGCGTTCACCCCCAAGCTGACCAAGGCGGTCAAGCGAGCCCTCAAGCGCCGGCACGCGCTCAAGGTCCGGCTGGTCACGACCTTCAAGCCGGCGTCGGGCAAGACGGTCAAGCGCACCCGCACGGTGACGCTGAGCACGCCGGTCAACGAGCGCAAGCAGGCGCGGGCCCGGCTGAAGGCCTATTGCCGCAAGCACCGCAAGACGCGGCGGCTCAAGGAGTGCCGCCGCGTGCGCTGACGCTCAGGCGGCGGACGCCACCGGCTCGCGGCGCCGATCGTCGAGCTCGAGGACGATCGCGTCCGCGGTCTCCTGCGCCGCCTTGTCGTTCGGCAGCGAGAGGCGGATGACCTTGTGCCACGCGGAGAGGACCTGCTTGGGCAGCGGGCCCTCGTGGTACGTGAGGCCGTAGCGGTCGAAGAGCGCCTTGACCTTCGGGGAGATCTCCTGGTAGCGGTTGCTGGGGAGGTCGGGGAAGAGGTGGTGCTCGATCTGGAAGGACAGGTTGCCCGTCATCAGGTGCAGGAACGGGCTGCCGCTCACGTTGGCCGAGCCGAGCATCTGGCGCAGGTACCACTCGCCGCGGGTCTCGCCCTTGATGGAGGTCTTCTCGAACGTCTCGACGCCCTCCGGGAAGTGGCCGCACATGATCACGGAGTGCGTCCACACATTGCGCACGACGTTGGCTGTGAGGTTGGCGCCGAAGGTGGTGCAGCGCCGAGGGCCCGGACAGCAGCGGGTGGACGACGTAGTCACGCGTGACCTGCTTGCGGATCTTGCGCAGGACGCCCTTGGCCTGGGCACGGAAGTCGGCCTTGCTCTTGCGGCCCTTCATGACCTTGCCGATCTCGAGGTCGTACGCCGCGATGCCGTACTCGAACAGCAGCGCGTTGATGGCGTTCCACAGCGGCTGGCCGAGGTAGAACGGGTGCCAGCGCTGGTCCTCGTCGACGCGCATGATCCCGTAGCCCAGGTCGTTGTCGTGGCCGAGGACGTTCGTGTAGGTGTGGTGGAGCTCGTTGTGGGAGTGCTTCCACTGGTCCGACGGCGTCGCGTTGTCCCATTCCCACGTGGTCGAGTGGATCTTGGGGTCGCGCATCCAGTCCCACTGGCCGTGCATGACGTTGTGGCCGATCTCCATGTTCTCGAGGATCTTGGAGACGGACAGGCCGGCCGTGCCGACCAGCCACGCGGGCGGGAAGAGGGAGAAGAGCAGCAGGCCGCGGCTGGCGAGCTCCAGGCGACGTTGATTGGCGATGACCCTGCGGATGTACTCGGCGTCGCGCTCGCCGCGGCTGGCGATGACCTGCTCGCGGATGGCGTCGAGCTCGCGGCCGAGGGTGGCGATGTCCTCGTCGGTGAGGTGGGCCGTCGGGTCGACGGGCTTCTTCTGCATGGCGGTCATGGGGAGGTCCTTGAGGTCAGAGGTCGATCTGGCAGGGGCCGGCCGCGGCCGACACGCAGGTCTGGACGAGCACCCCGTCGCCGGGGCTCGCAGAGGTGAGCTCACCGGTGCGCAGGTCGCGGACGGCGCCCTCGCGCAACGGCGCGACGCAGCCGAAGCAGATGCCCATCCGGCAGCCGGACGGCATGAGCACGCCCGCGTCCTCGCCGGCGTCGAGGAGCGAGGTGGCGCCGTCGGCGACCACGACGTGCTCGCTGGCGGTGAAGGTCACGGTGCCGCCGTCGCCGACCGCGTGCAACGCGGGGCGGAAGCGCTCGGTGCGGGTGTGCGCCCATCGCGCCTCCAAGGCGTCGAGCATGCCGGCCGGGCCGCACGCCCAGATCTCGCGCGCGTCGATGTCGGGGACGAGCGCCGCGATGCCGTCGGCGTCGAGCATCCCGTCGACGTCGGTGTGCTGCTCGATGAGCCGGATGCGGCCGTCCTTGGCGAGCCGGCGCAGCTCGCCACCGAAGATCACGTCGGCGGGAGTGGGGGCGGAGTGCAGGACGACGACGTCGGGCAGCGCGTGGTTGCGCAGCATCCCCATCACCGGGGTGATGCCGCTGCCGGCCGTGACGAAGAGCGCCTTCCCGGGCAGGCGGGCGGGGAGCACGAAGTCGCCGCACGCCTGGTCGAGCTGGACGATCATCCCGGGCCGTGCGCGGCGGACCAGGTGCGTGCTCACCCTGCCGTCCGGGATCGCCTTGACGGTGACGGAGAAGCAGCCGTCGGTGCGGTCCGCGCCGGAGGTGACGGAGTACGCCCGCCACTGCCGGACGCCGTCGACGTCGACCCCGAGCCGGACGTACTGGCCGGGCACGTGGCCCGCCCAGCCGCGCCCGGGCCGGATGACGAGGGTGACGGCGTCGCGCGTCTCGGGGTGGACCTCCTCGATCCGGCCGCGCAGGTCCGTGCCGGAGCGCAGCGGGTCGAACAGGTCGAGGTAATCGGCGGGGAGGATGGGCGTGGTCAGCAACTCGAGCACGTCCACCGCTCGTTCACGCAAGGTTCCGACCATGCTTTCGAAGGTACCCGCCCTGAGAGGTAAGCTATTGGCCGTGGAGCGTGGACTTGTGGCCGTGAACTGTTCCGAGCGCACAACATGAGCACGCCGGTCCTGCGCCCCGAGACGGCTCAGCGCCTGCGCGAGCAGCTGCCCTCATTAGCCCAGGACGCAGTCGCGGCGCTCATCTCCGGGGTGGCGGAGTACGCCGCGCTGGGCGGCCCGGGACGGGAGACGATCGAGCGGGCGGTGCAGATGGGCGTCGGCGGCTTCATCCGCCTGGCCGAGCGGGGGACGGGCGACTCGGACACGCCTCAGCAGCCCGCCCTCGCCGGTGCCTACGAGCTCGGGCGGGGCGAGGCCCGCGACGGGCGCTCCATGGACGCGCTGCAGGCCGCGTACCGCATCGGCGGGCGCATCGCGTGGCGCGCGCAGTCCCGGATCCTGGTCGAGGACGGCGTGCCGGCGGACCAGATCGCCCAGTTCGCCGAGCTCGTCTTCGCCTACATCGACGAGCTCTCCGCTGCGAGCGTCGCCGGCCACGCCGACGAGCGCGAGACCACCGGGCGGGTCCGCGAGCTCTACCTCGAGCGCCTCGGCCGCCTCCTCCTGGACGGCGCGCCGACCGACGCGCTCGCTGACGCGGCCGACCGCGCGGGGTGGCCGCCGCCGCGGACGCTGACCGCCGTGCTCGTGGACGAGGACGCCGTGCGGCCCGCGCTCGCCGTGCTCGACGCCGCCACCCTCCGCCTCCCCGGCGACCTCGTCGAGCTCCCCGGCACCGCCATCCTGCTCGTCCCCGACGCCGCCGGGCCGCGCCGCGCCCGCCTGCTGTCGACGCTCGACGACCATCCGGTCGTCGTGGGCCCGGACCGGCCGTGGACCGCAGCCGGCGTGTCGGTGTCCCGCGCCGTGCGGGGCCGGTCGATGGCCGCGGAGCTCCCCTTCGACACGGAGGCGCACCTGCCGGCGCTCATCACGCAGGCCGATCCGGAGGCGTGGGCGGACCTGCGGCGCCGCGCCCTCGCGCCCCTCGAGGACGTGCGCCCGACGGCGCGCGAGCGCCTGGAGCAGACGCTGCTCTCCTGGCTGCTCCACCAGGGCCGCCGCGACGCGGTGGCCGCGGAGCTGATGGTGCACCCGCAGACCGTGCGCTACCGGATGACGCAACTGCGCGAGCTCTATGGCGAGCGCCTGCAGGACCCGACGGTCGTGCGCGAGATCATCCTGGCGCTCAGCGGGCGTAGCTCCGCACCGCCGGCTCCTCCCTCACCTGGGGTGCGTAGCTGACGGTGCGCATCAGCGAGTCGGACTTGGCCTGGTCCTGCGAGGCCTTGACCCGCTCGGGATCCAGGCCGGGGGCGTAGGGCCGGGCGCAGACGTCCTTGGCGAACCGGCGCGGCTTCGCGGGTCCCTTGTGGCGCAGCGCGTCGATGAGCGCGGCGTAGGACACGGAGTCGAAGCGCGTGTCCTCGTGGTTGTCGGTCCGGCCCGGGCACACCGCCTGGATGAGCACGTTGGTCGCACCCTCGAGCTTGGACCCGTCGGCCGGCTGGACGATGTCGTCGTCCGTGCTGCGGATGGTGGTCCAGGCGGTCGGGCCAGGCGTCTCGTCGCGGCCGTTGTTGAGCGCACCCAGCAGCTCTGACCCGAGCTTCTGCTGCAGGAACGCCGGCGGGCACCCGACGCCGCAGAGGACCTCGAGAGCGGTCTTGAGGCTGGCGCCGTCCGTGCCGTGGTGGCTCCCGGCCGCGGAGACCGCATCGGCGACCTTGCGCCGCAGGCTCGGCCAGTAGGTCAGCGCCCAGCGCGTGAGTAGGCCGCCCTGGCTGTGGGCGTAGACCGCGATCGGCCGCCTGGCGCGCCGGGACACGGTCCGGATCGCTGCGACGACGTACTCCGCGCTGACCTGGAGGTCGCCCAGCGCGTGCTGCGGCAGGTCGACGTAACAGGTGGCGAGGCCGCGCGCGCGCAGGACGGCGCCGAAGTCGTTCGGCGCCACCCACGCCTCCGTGCCGTTGACGGAGGTGCCGTGGACGAGGAGCACCGGCTCGCGCCCCTGCTTGAGGTTGCCGGTGCAGTGCAGCGCCGCGCGGAGGTCGGCGGCGGGCGTGGCCAGCGTCGGCTCGGCTGCGCGTGCTGCCGCGGGAATCACCGACGTCGCCAGGCACGCGACGATGAACAGCTTCTTCAACTGGGACAGCACGGCTTCTCTCCTCGGTAGGTGGCGGCAACCTAGCACGTATTGAGAATTATGTTTCTCAGTTACTGGATGCGTCACACTGCCTGCAGATGGCCACCGGACGGACGTACGCGGGGCAGACGGCGCAGGAGCGGCAGGCCAGGCGCCGGGCGGCCTTCATGGAGGCCGGCCTCGAGTTGTACGGGACGAAGTCCTACGCGGCGGTCACCGTCCCGGAGATCGTCGAGCAGGCGGGGCAGACCCGCCGCGCGTTCTACGAGTGCTTCAGCGACCGCGAGGACCTGCTGCGTGCGGTTGACCAGGAGCTCGTGCGGGACCAGCTCGTGGCCCAGACGCAGGTCGCGGAAGTGCCGGTGCCCGACTGGCCGGCCGCGCGCGACCTGCTGGACCGGATCCTGTCGTTCTACGCGGAGGACCCCCGACGGGCCCACGTCGCCTTCGTCGCCGTGGCGGGCGTCAGCGAGCAGATGGAGGCGGCGCGTCGCGCGAACGGCGAGGCGCTCGTCAATGGCTTCGCGGCGCTCTTCGGCCGCCGTGGCGGGGTCTCGCACGCCGAGCGCCGGATCACCGCCATCGGGTACCTCGGCGCCTTCAGCCAGCTGCTCATCGCCTATCACGCCCTGGGGGCCGACGCGGAGTTCGCGCCGATCGCGAGGGAGCTCGAGCGCCTCCTGCGGGTCCGGTACTTCCCCGAAGCAACGAACTGAGACACAACCTTCTCAGATAGTGCTAGGTTGCCGCTGCCGATCCTGGCAGAGGGTTTTCCGAGAGGGGAAGAGATGCGAGTTGTTCGCTTCGGCGCTTGGGCGCTGGCCGTTGCTGTGCTGGTGTCGCCGTCCGTGGCGTCGGCCGACGCCACGACCGACAAGGCCACCGGCCTCGTGTCGCAGATGACGCTCGAGGAGGAGCTCTCGCTGGTCGGCAGCGGGATCGACGGTGTTCCGCGGCTCGGCGTCCCGCCGTTGTTGTTCACGGACGGGCCGAACGGCGTGGGGGAGGGCGCGAAGGGCGTGACCAGCTGGCCGAACGCGATCAACCTCGGCGCCTCCTTCGACCCGGCGCTGGCCGGTCGCTATGGCACCGCGCTCGGCACGGAGGCGGCCGGCAAGGGCAAGACGGTCATCGGCGCCCCGACGGTCAACCTGCTGCGCTCGCCGCTGTGGGGCCGCGCCGCCGAGACGTTCAGCGAGGACCCCTTCCTGACCTCGCGCCTGGCGGTGTCGGAGATCAAGGGCATCCAGCGGCAGCGCATCGTCGCGCAGGTCAAGCACTACGCGGCCAACAACCAGGAGATCGGGCGCTTCGGGACGACGCTCCTCGCGCCGGGCGTCGACGCCCGGATCGACCCGCGCACGCTCAACGAGGTCTACTACGCCGCCTTCCGCGCGGCCGTCGGCGAGGGGGGCGCGGGCTCGGTCATGTGCTCCTACAACCGCCTCAACGGCGAGCAGGCGTGTGAGAGCGCCGCGCACCTCGCGGCGCTGCGCACCTTCGGCTTCCGCGGGTTCGTGGAGCCGGACGCGACCCTCGCCGTCCGCGACGTGGTCAAGGCGGCGAAGGCCGGCGTGCAGAACTTCCAGCTCGGCAGCATCGCCAGCGCGGCGTCCGGCGCCATCGGCGGCCAGGGCCGCGCGGAGACCAAGATCCTCACCGACGCGGTCGCCGGCGGGGCCCTGTCGCGCAGCGTCATCGACGACGCGGCCCGTGACGTCCTGGTCGGGATGGACCGGGTCGGGCTCCTCGACGGCGCGCCGCTGAAGCACGAGAGCTCGGCCAGCACGGACGCGCACCGCAGGCTCGCCACCACCATCTCCGCGCGGTCCAGCGTCCTGCTCAAGAACGCACGGCGCGTGCTGCCCCTGTCGGCGAAGGCACGGTCCATCGCCGTCATCGGGGCGGACGCGAGCGGCGCGTTCCAGACGCAGGAGGGCGGCTCCCCGGCCGTGCTCCCGGGCCGGAAGGTCATCACGCCCCTCGCCGGCATCAAGGCCCGTGCGCCGAGGCACACCAAGGTCCGCTACGAGCGCGGCAGCACGGGCACGGTCGCGCTGCCGGTCGTCCCGGCCAAGGCGCTCGGCGGCGGCCTTGCCGGTGAGTACTTCGCCTCCAAGGACCTGTCCGGTGCACCCGTCGAGACCAAGACGGTGCCGACGATCGACTTCGCGAGCGAGTACGCGCCACTGAAGACGATCCCGGACACCACGGCCAACTCCGCGCGCTGGACGGGCACGCTGACGCCGCCGAAGACCGGTGACCACGTGTTCTCCCTGCAGGGCGCCGGCAGGTCGACCCTGACGATCGACGGCAAGCGCGTCGCGTCGATGAACACGGAGTTCAAGGACGCCGCGCGGATCGCCCCGGGCGCCCCGCCGCTGGCCGCGATGGGGACCATCCGCCTGCGCAAGGGCCGGACGGTGAAGCTCGCGCTGGACTACTCGAACGCGCTCTCCATCGGTGGCTCGAACCTCCACCTCGGCTGGCAGCCGCCGAACGACCGCATCGACCGCGCCGTCCGTGCCGCCAGGCGCAGCGAGGTCGCCGTCGTGTTCGCCAACGACAACACCAGTGAGGGCATGGACCGCGACAGCCTCGCGCTGCCCGGCGACCAGGACAGCCTGATCACCGCCGTCGCCAAGGCCAACCCGCGCACGATCGTGGTGCTCAACACCTCCGGCCCCGTGCTCATGCCGTGGCGCAACCGGGTCGCCGGCATCGTCGAGAACTGGTACCCCGGGCAGATGGGCGGCCGCGCCATCGCCCAGATCCTGTTCGGCGACGTCAACCCGTCCGGGCACCTCCCGATGACGTGGCCGCGCAGCGGCGCGCAGGGCGCCACGGGCGGCAAGGGCGTCTACCCGGGCGACTCCGTCACGAGCACGTACGCCGAGGGCCTGCTGATCGGCTATCGCTGGTACGACGCCAAGGGCCAGAAGCCGCTCTACCCGTTCGGCTACGGCGGCTCCTACACCGCGTTCAGGCTGGGCAGGGCGAAGGTGACCGGCGGTGACGCGATCACCGTCCGCGTGCCCGTGCGGAACACGGGCAAGCGGAGCGGGGCGGAGGTCGTGCAGGCGTACGTGACCTACCCGACCGGGCTCGGCGAGCCGCGCCAGCTGAAGGGCTTCGCGCGCCTCGAGGTCGCGCCCGGCAGGACGCGGACCGCGACGATCACCATCCCGCGCTCGGAGCTCGGGATCTACGAGTCGGCCGACAAGCCGTACACGATCCCGGCCGGCGGCTACAAGGTGTCCGTCGGCACCTCGTCGATGGATCTGTCGTCGCCCATCGCCGTCGCGGTGCGATGAGGCTCCGGTTCGTCGGCGCGCTCATCGGCGCCGGACTCCTCCTCGCCCCGGCCGCGGCCGGGGCGGCGGGCCGTTGCGGCGACCCCGCCCAGCGGCCGTGGTGCGACACCGCGAGGTCCGCCGACGAGCGTGCCCAGCTGCTGCTGCAGGCACTGACGCCGGCTGAGCGCGCGCAGATGCTCGCCGGCGACGAGGTCACGGGCGTGGTCGGCGGCGAGAACGCCCACACCGGTACGCAGAACGGCATCGCCCGCGTCGGCCTGCCGACGATGTACTACTCCGACGGCCCGCAGGGGCCGCGCCAAGGGCAGACGACCGGCATGCCGTCGCCGCTCGCCGACGCCGCGGCCTGGGACCCGTCGGTCGCCCGCGCCTACGGCGAGCTGGTCGGCGACGAGGTGGCCCGCAAGGGCAACGACGTCGTGTACGCGCCCACGGTCAACCTCCTGCGCACCCCGCTGTGGGGCCGCGCCTTCGAGACGTTCGGCGAGGACCCGTTCCTGACGTCCCGCACGGCGGTGGCGTGGATCGAGGGCGCGCAGCGCAACGGCGTGATGGCCAACGTCAAGCACTTCGCCCTCAACAACCAGGAGGGCCGTTCCGCCTGCTGCGCGAACAGCGTCAAGCCGGAGGACAAGACGACGGCGATCGCGTCGCCTCCCGACCTCGAGGGCGGGCGGATGGACGTCGACGTCAAGGTCGACGAGCGCACCATGCGCGAGACGGAGCTGCAGCCCTTCGAGGCGGCGGTCACGCGAGGCCAACGTCGCCACGATGATGTGCTCCTACAACCTGGTCGCGCGGCACACACGCCTGCCAGAACGAGGAGCTGCTCGGCATCCCGTACCGCGAGTGGGGCTTCAAGGGCTTCATGATCGCCGACTACGCCGCCGCGCACGACACCGGGGCCGTCGCTGGAGAGCCAGCTGGACTTCGAGCCCTGGCCCGGCCTGGTCTACGGCATCGTCCCGGTCAACGCCGCCCTGCTCACCGGGCAGGCCACGCAGGCCGACGTCGACCGCCACGTCCGGCGGATGCTGCGCACGTTCTTCGCCTCCGGCGCGCTGGACCGCGCCGCCTTCACCCAGGACACCGCCTCGATCCCGCAGGCCGCGCACCAGCAGGTCGCGCAGTCGGTGGCCGAGCAGGGCGACGGTGCTGCTGAAGAACAAGCGGCGGATGCTGCCGCTGCAGGCCGAGACGCTGAAGTCGGTGGCGGTCATCGGCGCCGGGGCGAGCACGTTCGTCACCGGCGGCGGCTCGGGCAACGTCACGCCGTTCCGCTACGTCTCGCCGCGAGCAGGCGATCAAGGCGCGCGTCGGCACCCGGGACGAACGTCCTGACCGACGACGGGTCGGACCCGGCCCGCGCTGCCGGCGTCGCCAAGGGCGCCGACGTCGCCATCGTCTTCACGCCCGTCTACACGACGGAGGGCGTCGACCGCGCGCTGCCTGTCGCTCGAGTGCCCGACGACCTTCGGCGACCAGGACGCGCTGATCGAGGCCGTCGCGGCCGCGAACCCGAAGACCGTCGTCGTGCTCGAGACGCCCGGGCCGCAGCTGACCCCGTGGCGCACCAAGGTCGCCGGGCTGCTGGAGGCCTGGTACCCCGGCCAGGAGGGCGGCACCGCGATCGCGCGCATCCTCTTCGGCGACGCCGAGCCCGGCGGGCGCCTGCCCGTCACCTTCCCCGCCTCGGAGGACCAGCTGCCGACGGCCGGGCGACCCGGAGAAGTACCCCGGCGTCGACGACGAGGAGACCTACAAGGAGGGCGTCCTCGTCGGCCATCGCTGGTACGACGCCAAGGGCCTGACGCCCGCGTACCCGTTCGGCTTCGGGCTGTCCTACACCCGCTGGAAGCTCCAGCAACCCCGCGTGCGCGGGCGGTCCGTGACGGTCCGCGTGCGCAACACGGGCCGCCGCGCCGGCTCGACCGTCGTCCAGCTCTACCTCGGCCTGCCCTCCAAAGCCGCCGTGCCGCAGCCGCCGCGCACGCTGCGTGGCTACCGCAAGGTGCGACTGAAGGCAGGGGCCCGGCGGACCGTGCGCTTCCGGGTGCGCGACCGCGACCTCGCGTACTGGAACACGGAGGCGCACGGATGGCGCATCGCCCCCGGCCGCACCAGGGTCATGGTCGGGTTCTCCTCCCGCCGGGTGCGGCGCGCCGGCGTGATCGTGCAGCGCGCGGAGGGCGTCGCCCGATGAGGCGGCTGCTCCTGCTCGCGGCACTCCTCATCGTCGTCCCGGTCCCGGCCGCCCGCGCCGTCACCGTGGTCGACGAGCAGCAGCTCGACCCGCGGCTGCGTGAATACCGGCTGTCGACCCCCGCGCTGCCGCAGCCGACGATCGTCCGCGTCCTCCTGCCCGACGGGTACGACGCCGATCCCGCCCGGCGCTATCCCGTCCTCTACCTGCTGCACGGCTGCTGTGACGTCGACGTCGAGGGCGCGCGCGCCTGGACGGTGCACGGGGAGGCCGAGCGCGATCACCGCGGGCAAGGACGTCATCGTCGTCATGCCCGCGGGCGGCAAAGGCGGCATGTACTCCGACTGGCGGTCCGCCGGGCTCCAGGGCCGGCCGCAGTGGGAGACCTTCCACATGCGCGAGCTGCTCCCGTGGGTGGACGCGACCTTTCGCACCCGGGCCGAACGGTCCGGCCGTGTCATCGCCGGCCTCTCGATGGGTGGCTTCGGCGCGATGAAGTACGCCGCGACCTACCCGGACCGCTTCGTGGCGGCGGCCGCCTTCAGCGGCATCGTCGACTCGAACGTCGGGGGCGGCGCCCTGCACGCCGGCCTGATCGCCAGCGACGGTGGCACGCCCGCCTCCGTCTGGGGCCTGCGCGCCACGGACGAGGTCCGGTGGCGCTCGGAGAACCCGTGGGACCTCGCGGAGAACCTCCGCCCGCTGTCGCTCACCGTGCGCACCGGGAACGGCGAGCCGGGCCCGTTCGACGGCGGCCGGCCCGACCCGATCGAGAGCGCGGTCCACCCGCAGAACGTGTCCTTCCACGAGCGGCTCGCGGCGCTGGGCATCCCGCACGTCTGGGATGACTACGGCCCGGGGACCCACACCTGGCCGTACTGGACGCGCGACCTGGAGCAGACCCTGCCGGACCTGCTGGCCGTAATGGAGCACCCAACGGCGGCACCGAAGCAGGTGACCTACCGCAGCGCGCGCCCGTCGTACTCCGTCTTCGGCTGGAGCGTGGACTGGCACCGTGCCGGGCTCGCGTTCACGCGCCTGCAGGACGCCGGCCGCCGCGGCTTCGTCCTCGAGGGCGCCGGCGCGGCCACCGTGCGGACGCCGGGCCGGCACGCCGCGTCCGCCCGGGTGACCGTCGACGGCGCACCGGTCGCGGTGACGAGCGACCGCCGCGGGCGCCTCACCATCCCGGTCGACGGCGGCGCCGATGCGCGCGCCGTCGTCCGCGTCACCGGACCCTCGTGCACACCTCCGGGGATCGTCGTGGTGAAGATCCGGCACCGGAAGGTGCGGGCGCGGCTACGCCCGGGGAAGGTGACCGTCCTCCGCGACCGCCGCGGTCGCGTCGTGCGTCGCCTGCGCGGCTGCGGGGTCCCGCGATGAGGGCGCTCCTCACCGCCGTCGTCGTCGCGGCGCTGTGGCCGGCCACGGCCGGCGCGGCGTCCTGCGCGACCACCCACTGGGTCGGCGCATGGTCGGCCGCTCCGACCGATGCCTCGGTAGGCGGCACGCAGCTGACGGACCTCGTGGACTCCTCCGGTGCCCCGAAGCCGGCGGTCGACGACGCCACCGTCCGCGCCGTCCTGACGCCGACCTTCGGCGGGTCGCGCGTGCGCGTGCGCCTTTCCAACCGCTTCGGCACCGAGCCGGTCACCTTCGCGCACACGACCATCGCCCGCCAGGCGTCCGGCGCGGCGGTCAAGCCCGCGACGATGACGCAGGTCACGTTCGGCGGCGGCGACCGCCGCGTGACCGTGCCGGCCGGCGGGGACGTCGTCAGTGACGGCGTGGCCTTTCCCTACGAGGCGTTCCAGACGCTCGCGGTCAGCGTCCACGTCCCGCAGGACGTCGGCAAGCCGACGGAGCACTTCGCCGCCCGGCAGACGTCGTACCTGACCACATCGGGCGCCGGCGACGCGGCCGCCGCCACCGGTGGCGGGCCGTTCACCGTCAAGACCACGACGCGACCGTTCGTGAGCGGTCTCGACGTCCGCGCCTCACGGTCGACCGGTGCGGTCGTCGCCCTCGGCGATTCCCTCACCGACGGGGCGCAGAACCAGGCCAACGGTGTGATCGAGAGCCCGGCCGGGCTTGACGCCGACGTGCGCTACACGGACTGGCTCGCCCGGCGCCTACGGGCGGAGCAGCTGCCGTTGTCGGTGCTGAACCTGGGCATCGGCGGCAACAAGCTGCTCCGTGACGGCGCCGAGGGCGGCAACTTCGACGTGTTCGGACGGTCCGTGCTGAACCGGCTCGACCCTGACGTGCTGCAGCAGGCCGGCGTCACCACCGTGGTGCTCTGGAGCGGCATCAACGACGTGTCGCAGACGCCGCGCGCGAGTGCCGACGAGGTCATCGCCGGCTACACGACCGCCATCGAGCGGCTGCACGCGGCGGGCCTGCGCGTGATCCAGGGCACGCTCACGCCGTTCAAGGGCTACCCGCCGACCATCGCCGGCGGCGAGGCCGACGAGGAGGCGCGCCGTCAGGCCGTCAACGCCTGGATCCGGACGGCGAGCAGTGCGGACACCGTCGTCGACTTCGACGCGGTGGTGCGTGACCCCGCCGACCCGATCCGGCTGGACCCCGCGGACGACGACGGCGAGCACCTGCACCTGTCCGCCGAGGGCTACCGGCGGATCGCGGCTGCCATCCCGCTCGACGCACTCGCGCGGCCCGCGTGCACGAGGACGCTGACCGTCCGCTTCAGCCCCCGCCGCCTGCGCGCCGGTGTCCGCCGGATCGTGCGGGTGCGGGTGACGTCCGCCGCCGTCCCCGTGGCCGGCGCCGCGGTCCGCGTGGGCGCCGTCCGCGCGCGCACGAACCGCCTCGGCGTCGCCCGGCTGCGCGTCCGCTTCACCCGTCCCGGCCGTCCCCGGCTCACCGTCCGGGCCCCCGGTGCGGCCCGCCGCACCGTCCACCTCACCGTGCAAGGAAGATCATGAAGCTCACCCTCCTCATCGGCACGATCGCCGCTGCGCTGACGTTCGTCCCGGCCTCCGCCTCCGCCTCCGGCGGGTGCGGCACACCACTCACCCCTGGGGATCAGACGGTGCAGCTGCAGTCGTCCGGTGGCTCACGACCGTTCCTGCTCTACGTGCCCAAGGGCTACACGGGCCGGGAGCCGCGGCCGCTGCTCCTCAACCTCCACGGGACCCTCTCCAACGGGGGCCAGCAGATGCAGGTGACCGAGCTGCGCGAGTTCGCCGATCGCGACGGCTTCCTGGTCGCCGCGCCGGACGGGGGCGCCACCGCCGGGTCCGGGCACTCCTGGGTGGTGCCCGGCACGACGCCGCGCGGCGAGGCGCCTCCCGGCGGGTTCCCCGATGACGTCGCGTACCTGCGAGACGTCATCCGCACCGTGCAGGCCAAGGCCTGCCAGGATCGCGCGAAGGTCTTCGTCACCGGCACCTCCGCGGGCGGGCGCATGACCTCCGCCATGGCCTGTGCCGCGGCGGACGTGGTCACCGCCGTCGTCGCCGACGTCGGCCTCCGCGCCGGCGCGCCGACCAAGAACGCCGACGGGAACGCCGTGCCGGACCCGAAGACGTGCGCGCCGGCCCGGCCGCTACCGGTGATCGCGCTGCACGGCACAGGGGACTTCATCAACCCCTACGACGGTGGCGGCGCCGCCGACTGGCAGTACTCCGTCCCGCAGGCCGTCGCCCGCTGGGCCGAGCTCCTCGGCTGCAACGGTCGGGAGCAGGTCAAGGCGCACTCCATGCTGGTCGACGAGCTCACGCACGCCGGTTGCGACCGCTATTCGACGGTCCTCCTGTACCGCGTGACCGGCGGCGGGCACCAGTGGTTCGGCGCCGACCCGATGGCCAACCCCGCGCACGCCCTCCTCGGCCTGGACACCACGGAGATCCGGGCCAGCGACGTCGTCACCGACACCATCCAGCGCTACGCGCTCAAAACCCCGAAGCTGACCCCGATCACCGTGACCTGCCGCAAGGGCGGCGTCCGGGTCCGCGTCAGGGCGACCACGGACAGCCCCCTCGAGCAGCTGTCCGTGCGGGTCGGCAAGGCCCGCAAGGTCACGAGAACGGCGACACTGCGCAAGACGTTCCGGATCAGGGGGACGAAGGTGCGGGTCCGCGCCGTCGCCACGGACCGTGCCGGGTTGACGACGAAGCGCTCGGCGCGGCGGACCTGCATGTAGCCCTCCGGACATGCGCCAGGCGCCGGGGCCATTGCTCATCGATGGCGCTCTACGTGCTCCGACGCCTGCTGTGGGGCGCCGTGATCGTCGTGCTGACGGCGTTCTTCGCGTACGGCGGCTGGCGCTACCTGCGCAACGACCTGCCGGAGAACCACCCGTGGCTGCAGACCACGGTCGCGGATCTGAAGGGCTTCTTCCTCCACGGCGACTTCGGCAACGCGTGCTCGTACCTGACCGGGTCGAAGTCGCGGCCGTGCCCGAAGATCAGCCTGCTGTTCCGCCGCGGCTGGCAGGCCGACCTGTGGCTGATCGCCGGCGCGATCGGGTTCGGGGCCGCCGTCGGGATGGCCGCGGGCCTCTGGTCCGCCGTGCACCCACGCTCGGTGCGGACGCGGCTGCTCGACGCGCTGGCCATGCTCGGGCTGTGCGCCCCGCCGTTCGTCTTCGGCTACGGCCTGCTGCTGCTCTTCGAGCCGTCCTTCGGGGCGCTCCACCTGCCGTTCCTGTTCAGCGTCCACGTCTACGCGGCGCCCTACGACGATCCGCTGGACTTCCTCCGGGGGATGTTCGGTCCGTGGCTCGTGGCGGGCGCGCCCGTGTTCGCGATCGTCATGCGCATCACGCGCAGCACCGTCATCGAGGCGACGCAGGAGGACTTCATGCGGACGGCGATCGCCAAGGGCCTCACCTGGCGCCAGGCGGTCTTCCGCCACGGCCGCCCGCTCGCCTACCCCGCGATCTTCTCCTGGCTGGGCACGGCCTCGGCGCTGCTCGTCCTCAACGTCCTCATCACGGAGTCGGTGTTCTCCGTGCCGGGCTTCCTCTACCACACGCGCCGCGCCTTCCGCCCGCCCGCGAACCCGGAGCGGGCGGACTTCGAGGTGCTGCAGGCGGAGGCGGTGTGGGGCGCGGTCCTGATCGTCGTGCTGGTGGTCGTGTCGGATCTGATCGTGATGGCGAAGGACCCGCGCGTCCGGGCGCGTGGCCGGCCGGGCTAGGCCGTCTCCGCGAGGATCGCGTCCATCTGGCCCATCGCCTGCTTCATGCCCTCGGCCTGGCCCATCTCGAGCACCTGCTGCAGGTCCTCGACCTTCGCGTGGATGGAGACGAGCTCCATGCGCGTGCGCCCGTCGTCCTCCGTCAGGCGCATCTGCATCTGCCCCGTGGGGAGGTCCGGGTTGACGTTGCCCTCGGCGTCCGCGAAGGAGTCCTCGACGTCCAGCGAGTGCGGCGCGTCGACGGCGACGATGTTCCAGACGCCGTGGAAGCGCTCGCCCTCAGGGCTGGTCATGAAGTAGGTGACGGTGCCACCCGGCTCGAGCTCGAAGCGCTCGAACGTCGCCGGGTAGCCCGGGGGGCCCCACCAGCGCTCGAGCTTGCGCGGATCCGCCCACAGCTGCCACACCTGCTCGACCGGCGCGTCGAACTCGGCGACGAGGGTCAGGGTGCGGGCGTCGAGGTCGGAGTCGACGGTCGTGACGGTCATCGTGGATTCCCTTCTTCGGAGAGGACTTCGGTCATGCGGTTGATCCGGCCGCGCCACAGCGCTTCGAGCTCGTCCAGCGTCCGGCGCGCCTGGTCGACGGCGTCCGGCGCGGTGCGCACCAGCGTCTCCCGCCCGCGGCGCTCCTTGACGACGAGGCCCGCACGTTCGAGCACCGCGACGTGCTTCTGCACGGCGGCGAAGCTCATCGGATAGGCCTCGGCGAGCCGGGACACCGACGGCGCGTCGACCGCACAGCGGCGCAGGATGTCCCGCCGCGTCGCATCGGCGAGCCCACTGAAGAGCTGGTCGGTCTTATCTACAACCACTTGGTTGTACGTTAGCACGCAGCGAGGCCGCTCGCGTGGACGAGGGGAGCGCAGCGCTCAGACGTTGAAGCACATGTGGACCTCGGTTCCGCGCGGCGCATGCCGGCGGATCTCCACATGGTCGGTGAGGCTTGCGATGAGGCCCATACCGAGGCCGATGCCGGGGCTGTCCGGCCGGGGCCCGTACCCGAGTCCCTCGTCGGTGACGACGACGCGCAGCTCGCTGCCCTCGCGGGAGGCGGAGACCTCGACCCACCCGGGCGCGGGGTCGTCCCGGTAGCTGTGCATGACGACGTTCGTGACCGCCTCGCTCACCGCGATCGCCACGTCGGCGAGCGGGGGATCGGCAACCGCGTTCGCGTTCCCGAAGTCGCTCACCGCGCGACGCATGGTCGCCACCGTCGTGGGCGTCGCCGCCATACGCCAAACACCCTGCATGAGGGAGGGCCTGCCCGATCTCCCGTAATGGCAAGCGACGGACTGCAGATCTTCCTCCGGCGCCCTATCGGTCGATCGTGGCCATGTTGACCTCGTCGTGGCGTGCGCCGGCGGCGGGCTCGAGGGTGTCGAGCCGCTCGAGCTGCGCCTCCGTGAGCTCGATCGCGTCGGCGGCGGTGTTCTCCTCGACGCGGGCGACGCGACGGGTTCCCGGGATCGGGGCGAGGTCATCCCCGCGGGTGAGGATCCACGCCAGAGCGGTCTGCGCGGGGGTGGCGCCGATCTCGGCGCCGATCGCCCGGACCTCGTCGACGAGGGCGAGGTTGCGGCGGAAGTTGTCCCCGGTGAAGCGCGGGTTGTCCTTGCGCCAGTCGTCGTCGGGGAAGTCCTCGACGGAGCGGATCTGCCCCGTGAGCAGGCCGTGCGCCGAGCGGGGAGTAGGGGACGAAGCCGATGCCGAGCTCGCGCAGGAGCGGGAGGATCTCCTCCTCGACGTCGCGGGTCCAGAGGGAGTACTCCGTCTGCAGCGCGGTGACCGGTTGCACGGCGTGGGCGCGGCGAATGGTCTCGGGTGACGCCTCCGAGAGGCCGAAGTGCAGCACCTTGCCCTCCGCGATGAGGTCCGCCACCGTCTGCGCGGTCTCCTCGATCGGGGTGGCGCGGTCGACGCGGTGCTGGTAGAGCAGGTCGATGTGATCGGTGCCCAGCCGCCGCAGCGAGCCCTCGACCGCCGTCCGAACGTTGGCCGGGCTGCTGTCGGTGACGAATGGCCCGCCGCCGGTGTGTGAGACGAGCCCGAACTTGGTCGCGATCTTGACCTCGTCGCGACGTCCCTTGATCGCTTCGCCGACGAGCTCCTCGCTGAGGTACGGCCCGTAGATCTCGGCGGTGTCGATGTGCGTGACGCCGAGCTCGAGGGCGCGGTGGATGGTGCGGATCGACTCCGCGTGGTCCAGCGCGCCCTCGCTGGTGTAGGTCCCGGCCATGGTCATGGCGCCGAGGCCGATGCGGGAGACCTCGAGGGTCCCGAGTTGTGCGTTTTGCATGCGTTCACCGAAGCACCGGCACGACCATCGTGAGAGACCCTGCGGAAGGGGTCACCGGCAGGGTCACCCAGGGCGCTCCGGCCCGGTTTACGCTGCGTCTCGTGGACGCGAGAGGCGAGATCCGGGAGTTCCTGACCTCGCGCCGAGCGCGGATCACGCCCGAGCAGGCCGGCCTGAACTCCTATGGGGCGCGACGGGTGCCGGGCCTGCGCCGCGAGGAGGTCGCGGTCCTCGCCGGCGTCAGCGTCCCGTACTACACGCGCCTGGAGCGGGGCGACCTCAGCGGCGTCTCCGAGGGAGTGCTGGAGGCGTTGGCCGATGCGCTCAGGCTCGAGGACGCCGAGCGCGTGCACCTCTTCGACCTCGCGCGCGAGGCCCATCCCACCGCACGCCCCAGGCGTCGTCGCCCGGCGGCCCCGCGGATCCGGCCCGAGCTCCAGTGGACCCTCGATGCCGTGACCGCCGGGGCCGCGTACATCGGCAACGACCGGCTCGACATCCTCGCCACGAACGGCCTCGCCCGTGCGCTGTTCTCCGATCTGTACGAGACGCCCGGGCTCGCACCGAACTTCGCCCGCTTCTGCTTCCTCGACCCGCGCGCGGCGAGCTTCTACCCCGACTGGGACGCCGCCGCCCGGACCACCGCCGAGATCCTCCGCTCGGCCGCAGGACGAGACCCGCGCGACCGCGCGCTGTCGGACCTCGTCGGCGAGCTCGCGACGCGCAGCGAGGCGTTCCGCGCGCACTGGGCGGCGCACAACGTCCGCTTCCACGCGTCGGCCGACAAGCGCTTCAACCACCCCGTCGTCGGCGAGCTCAGCCTGAGCTTCAACCGCCTGGAGCTCGCCGGCGACCCGGGGCTCACGCTCTTCACCTACGTCGCCGAGCCGGGCTCGCGCTCGGAGGCGGCGCTCAACCTGCTGGGGAGCTGGACGGCGACGGTGGACGAAGCGCCGTCAGGACGCCGCTCTCCGACCCCACGATGAGCAGCCCCCGCGACGTGAGGAGCGGATAGGAGTCGACGGTGGCGCCGAGGTCGACGTCGAAGAGGCGCTCGCCGGTCGGGCCGAAGCCATGGAGGTGTCCCGGCCGGGTGCCGAAGTACACGTCGTGATGGCCGTCGACGACCGGGCGGGTCCAGACCCCGACGCTCTTCTGGTCCGCCGTCCTCCCTTGGCCCAGGACCCGGTAGCGCAGGGCTCCGGTGCGGGCGTCGAGGGCCGAGACGAGCCCCCGGTGGTCGCCGACGTAGATCAGGCCGTCGGGGGTGACGGCCGCCGATGAGTAGGTGAGGTCGCCGAGGTCGTAGCGCCACCGGACGCGCCCGGCGGGACTGACCCCGTACTGGTGGTGGTCGTTGGAGCCGACGGTCACCGTGCCGTCCGACGCGACGGCGGGGGACACCTCGACCAGGCCGCGCGTCCGGACGCGCCAGGCGACCCGTCCGTCGCGCACCGCCACGAGGTCGTCGTCGGCGGCCGTGTAGACGGTCCCGTCGCGCCCGATCGCCGGGCTGGCGTAGGAGACGGTTCCGAGGTCCACCTGCCATCGCCGGCGCAGGCCGTGCAGCGCGAACGCTGTGAGGGCGCCGGAGCTGTCCTGGACGAAGACGCTGTCGTCCCGGACCGCCGGCGTGTTCGCCTGCCCGCCGAGCTGCGCCCGGTCGATCAGGTGGCCCGATCGTGCGTCCAGGGCGAACAGCGCGTTGTCCGGACCCGGCCAGAGCACCGTCGTGCCGACGACCGTCGCACTCGTCGACAGGTCGATGCCGTAGGTGCTGCCGCCGTCGAACGTCCACCGGTCCCCGCCGGTGGAGGGATCGATGGCGTGCAGGACGCCGCCGTTGCTCGCGGCGTACACCGTGCCGTCGGGTCCCTCGGTCGGGCCAGGCACGACCGCGCCTTCAAGCTTGCGGGTCCAGGCGCGGTCGGCGCGCTGCGGACCGACTGGCCGCCCCGCGATCGGACGCAACGGCGGTGCCGGGACGACCGGCCGAAGCTCTGGATGGGTGGCCACGGTGGTTGCGGACCCGCAGCCGATCAGCGCGATCGAGACGGCGGCGAGCGCGATGGTGTGGAGCTCGGGTCTCATCGGTCGGGCGGGTCGACGAACTGGACGGTGCCGGTGGGCGGCGACGCCACCACGAGCCGACCGGATGCCGGGTCGACCGCAAGCGAATACGGGCTCTGCACGGTGTTGACGGCCTGCCCGACCCGCGGCTCGCGGCCCGTCAGGTCGATCGGCAGCACGCGGTTGCGGTCGCTGAGCGCGACCCAGATGCGGCCCCGGCGCGCGTCGGCGGCGATGCCCACCGGCGTGCCGCCGAGCGCGAGCCGCGCGCGGAAGCGGAGCGCGGGCCGCGTGTCGTAGACGATCAGGGACTTGCCCGCGCGTGTCCGTGATGGCCAGCCGGCCGGCCGGGCCCGAGGGCGGCGTGGGAGGGGCCGAGGCCGGCGCTCTGGGAGCCGCCGCCGCGGGGGCGGTCGCTGCGGCCGTCGTAGAGCTCGACGGTGTAGGAGCGCACGGAGACGACGGCGACCCGGTCGCCGACGGCGACCACGTTGCCCGGTTGCGCGTCGACCGGGATCTGCCCGACGCGGCGCCCGTCGCGCACGATCGACAGGGTGGACCCGAACTCGTCCGCGGTGAAGATCCGCGGCCCGACCGCCGTGGCGTCGTGCGGGTAGTCGCCGACCTTCGTCATGCGGGTCGCGCCCGTGCGGGGGTCGACCTCGACGAGCGCGTTGGCGTTCTCGGCGGGCACCAGGAAGGGGCCGCCGGGACGTGCGAGCCGCACGTGCCGGGCGTGACCCGGCAGCGGGACCTCCCGGCGGATGCGCCCCGTGCGGACGTCGAGGAGGACGAGCCGGTTCGGCGAGCGGACGGCGACGGCGGCGAGGCCGGTCCGGGGGTCGACGGCAACGCCCTCCGGCCGCCGGCCCGACCTTCACGACCTGGCCGGCCGGCGTCGGCCTTGAGCTTCGGCCCGCGGCGCGGGCTCGGTCGCGTGCGGGGGGTCCAGCTGCGGCTGCGGGCGCCCGTAGTCGCTGCCGCAGCCGGCGAGCAGGACGGCGAGCACGCCGAGGAGGGGCCGGACGGTCACCAGAGGCTCGACACGGTCACGGCGACGCCGATGGCGAGCGCCGCCTGGGCGCTCAGCAGGACGCGGGTGACGCTCGCCCGTGCCGGGCAGGGCGGCGGTCGCGAGCACGATCCACGGCAGGAACGGCAGCCAGATCCGCTCCACCTCGGCCTTCGACATGCCCGTCAGGTCCGCGATCAGCGGCGGCGCGCCAGCCCGCCGCCGACCAGCAGCCAGATCCGCCGGTCGCGCAGGCGGGCGAGCGCGATCGCCACCGCGGGGCCGAGCCAGACCGCGAACGCCGCCAGGTCGGCGAGGACGAAGTAGCCGTAGGGCCGTTCCTTGGCCGCGCTCTGGAGGTACTCGTGCCGCGTCGCCGCCAGCCCGTCCAGCCACCAGAAGCCGGCGGCCGCGAACGCCCCGACCACGAGTCCGGCACCGACCAGCGCCGACGACGAGCGGGACGGATCCGGCGGCGGGCGACAGCGACCGCCAGCGGGAACGCAGGCGAGCAGGACGAGCCCGTAGGAGCAGAACGCGGCCAGCCCGAGCAGCAGGCCGCCGACGAGCCGAGCAGGCGTCGGCGCGCCGGCCCCGGCCGGTCGATGCCGGCGACCAGCGCCGCGATGCCCCACGCGCCCACGGCCATGTACAGCGCGTCCGCGGTGGTGGCGATCGACAGCGCGGCGGCGGTCAGGACGAAGAAGGGCGCGGCGCGGCGGGCCGCGGCTTCCCCGGCCAGCCGCCGCAGCGTGATCAGCGCGGCCGGCCCCGTGCTCGCGGCGACCGCGATGATCACGCACCGCCGCCGGCCCCGGGCCCGCCCAGGCCGATGCGGTCGAGCCCCCACAGCCCGAGCAGGAGCGCCGGCGGATGCCCGCGCACGTGGGTCGGGTAGAGGTCGATGCGCTCGACGAAGTGCGACAGGAAGTCGCCCGGCGAGTCCCGACGAGCCAGACCGCGTGGAGGTACTGGGTCGACACCTCGAGCGGGTCCTTGAGCTCGTCCGGCGCCGTCGATCGAGCGCCAGCGCCACCTCGAACGCCACCGCCCCGACGGCGACCGCCAGCAGCAGCAGGCGGCCAGGGCGCCCGGCGGGTGACCACGGGCGCGGCGGCGACCACGGCGACGGCCACGCCGACCGCCCACCCGACGGCCGGGGTCAGCCGCGTCTCCCAGTCCCCGTACAGCGGCGGGGCGCCGAGCTGGAGGTTCACGCCCGCCTCGTTGAGGTGCGTGCCCCACGCCCAGGCGACGAGGACGAGGGCGCCCCAGGCGACGACCGCCCAGCGGGACGGCCGGCGCGCGCCGAGGCTCACCGGCGCCGGCGCGCGGCGAACACCGCGGCCGACGACGGCGAACAGGACGGCGGTGACGATCAGCCAGCGCGCCAGGTAGCCGTCCCAGCCACGACCCGACGCGTGCGCGTAGGTCGCCTCGCCCTTCCCGGTGATCGTGGCGAGGAAGGCGAGCGCGAGCACCAGCGACAGCCCGAGCGGCACGCGCACGTAGCCGCGAGAGCGCGCCGACCGCGACGCTCGCGTACAGCGGCCACAGCACGGCGTCGTGCAGCACGACCGCGGCGCGCCAGCCAGACGAGGATCCAGACCGTGTCGTCGAGCGCGAAGATCTGCGCGACCGCGTAGCCGACCAGCGCGAAGAGGAGCACGTGGCAGGACGAGGTGCTGCGGGCCCGGCGCCGTAGAGGCGCCTCACGAGAACGTCAGCTCCTCGACCCACTTCGTGTTGTGCACGCCGGGCAGGGCCGGGACGATGATGCGCGCCGGGTAGCCGTGGTCCATCGAGAGGTCCTCGCCCTCGACCATCAGCGCCAGCAGCGAGCGCTCGTCGTGCAGCTGGTCGCGCGACAGGGCGGTCTTCGCGTAGCGCGAGCCGCGCTGCAGCGACCGGACGACCACCTCCTCGGCGTCCGGGACTCCGGCCGCCCGGCGAGGTCGGACAGGCGGACGCCCGTCCAGCGCCGCGTCGCCGTCCACCCCTCGACGCAGGCGATGGGCAGGCTGTCCTCGCGCTGGGTCATCGCCTGCAGCTGCGGCGCGGGTGAGGACGACGTCCTCGGCGCCGCCCTTGAGCGTCAGCCGCCAGGCCGGGCCGACGGCATGCCGGCTTGATGCCGGCGGCCCGCATCGTCTTGTTGACGGGGAAGCCGCCGTCGCGCCGCGGCGCCAGGAAGCGCGAGCTTGCGGAACGGGCCGCCCAGCGACTGGCCGGCGTTGCCGACGAGGACCAGGCCGGCGCCGGCGCCGGTGAAGGCGAGCAGGCCGCGGCGCGAGATCGTCACCGGGCCGGGGCGCGCCGCCGCGAGGACGTCCGGCTCGTGCTCGCGCCGCTTGAGCGCGACGGGCAGCTTGATCGCGACGTGGACCGCGAAGGAGCCGAGGAACACGACCGCGGCCCAGTAGTGCGCGGCGACGAAGCCGAACGGGAACGCGTACCAGTACTGCGCGTTGAGCGTGCCCGTGACGAGCAGGAAGACCGTGGAGGAGACCAGCAGCCCGATCGAGAGCCGCTCGAGCGCCTGCGCGGGCGACGTCGCGGGCGGCCACGACGAACAGGCGCGGCATCACCGACCACAGCTTCGCCATGACGATCGGGATGCAGGCCAGGCCGATGGTCACGTGCAGCCCCTGGGTGAGGCCGTAGAGCCACGACGGGTGGGTGGGCCAGTCGAAGGTCAGCGGGAGGTCGCGGTTGCCGGGGACGATCGCGTTCTCGGGGAACCGCGGGTTGTAGGCGGCGTGGGAGAGGAAGCCCGTGACCAGCACGATGCCCATCGCCGCCAGCAGCGTCAGGCCGAGGATCGACGTGAGCCGGCGGCCGCGCAGCGGGCTCGTGAAGAAGCCCGGGCGGAACGGGCCGGGCGGCGGGTTCTCCGGGATCAGACGAGCCATGCGAACCACCGCCCGTCGATGCTGCGCAGCGTCTGCACCGAGCGCCCGGCGGCCGCCGCGACCTCCGCGGATGCCGTCGGCGCCGACGTGGCCCCAGGGGAACCAGCGTGCTGACGGCCTCGGCCGTCTCGATGCGGACCTGGCCGCTGCGCGGTCGGGCGAGCCGGGCGGCTCGACCTCGACCACGACGACGCCCGACGGCCGCAGCAGCGCCGCCGACCCGTCTGCAGCAGGAGCTCCGGGTCCCCGCCGATGCCGATGTTGCCGTCGAGCAGCAGCGCCGTGCGCCAGTGGCCCGGCGCGCGGGACCTCGTCGAAGATGCACCCGAGCATCGCGCGCCGTCCGTGCCGGCGGGCGAGGGCGATGGCGGCGGGGGAGAGGTCGACGCCGAGCGCCCAGACCCCGTTGCGCGCCAGCGCGTCGAGGAGGCGGCCCGGGCCGCAGCCGACGTCCAGCGCCGGGCCGGTGACGCGAGGCCGCGACCTCCTCGTCGGCGGGCGTGTGCACGCCGAGCCAGCGCCGAACGCGGCAGCGGGCGCAGCGAGCCGTCCTCGAGGCGGACGTCCGCGGCCGACGGTGCTTCGAGCAACTGCGCGTACATGGCTCCCTGGAGCGCTGATCACGGGCCGGGTGTCCGTGCGTCGCTGGCGGTTGTTACAACCGTGACGTAACGGCCTCGCGTAACACGCGCCGGTCCCGGCGGACAGAGCCAGCATGCGCACCCACGCCGAACACGGCACCCCGCGAAGTGACCAAGACAGAGGACGAGTGGCGGGAGGAGCTGACGCCCGAGCAGTACCGGATCCTCCGCCGAGGGAGGCACGGACCGGCCGTTCGCGAGCCCGCACTGGAACACCAAGGACGGATGGCACGTACCACTGCGCCGCCTGCGGCGCCGACGCTGTTCGACTCCGCCACCAAGTTCGACTCGGGCACCGGCTGGCCCTCCTTCACGGAGCCCGCCGTCGCCGCCGCCGTCGAGACCCGGTCGGACAACTCCCTGTTCATGCGTCGCACGGAGGTCGTGTGCCGCCGCTGCGGTGGGCACCTCGGGCACGTCTTCCCCGACGGCCCGCAGGGACGCCGGCGGCCAGCGCTACTGCATCAACGGTTGCGCGCTGACGCTCGAAAGCGCTGAGCATGGCCATGCCAGAGCGTGCCGGCCGGCTATCCGGCGGGCGGCCGCGGAGGCCGGCCGCGTCGAGCCCGTTCCCGCGCCGGATCCGCGCGCGTGCGCGGCGGGCGCCCAGTGCTCGACACGACGCGACGCGCTGTACCTGTGGGAGTGGCCGTTCTACCCGCAGTACCTGATCCCGTCCGGGGACGTGGAGCCGGAGGTCACGCGACGGGCGCGCGGTCGACGGCGTTCCCGGCCATCTCCGGTTCGAGTGGGAGGCGATGGACGCCTGGTTCGAGGAGGACGAGGAGGTCTTCGTGCACCCGCGCAACCCGTACGTCCGCGTCGACGCGCTGCGCTCGTCGCGCACCGTCCGCATCGAGGTCGACGGCACCGTGCTCGCCGAGTCCTCGGCGCCGGTGCTGGTGTTCGAGACCGGGCTGCCGACGCGCTACTACTTCGACCGCACGGCGGTCGCGCTTCGCCCACCTGCGGCCGACGGACACGGTCACGCCGTGCCCCTACAAGGGCCGGACGAGCCAGTACTGGACCGTGGAGGTCGGCGGCCGGAGTCATGACGACCTGGCCTGGGCCTACGACTTCCCCACCCGGCAGCTGCTGCCGATCGCGGGGATGGTCGCCTTCCTCAACGAGAAGGTGGACGTCTTCGTGGACGGCGCGCTCGAACGCCGCCCGGAGACGCACTTCGGCGACTGATCAGGCGAGCGCCACGCCGTAGGCCGAGACGAGGTGGTGCACCCGCACGTCGAGGTCGGCCCGGACCCGCTCGACCAGGTTGCTCTCGAGCCAGTGCGACCGCTCCGGCGGATGGGTGGAGAGCATCACCTCGTCGGCCTTGAAGCCGGCGAGCGCGTCGTGGAGGGCGACGTAGGGATCCGCGTCCCCGACCTCACCCGTCGCGTGGACGCCCTCGCCGTGCAGGAACGCGAGCGCCTCGGCGAGCCGCACGCGCGCGGCCGCCACGGCCCCGTCGACGTCGGAGAGGTAGTGGCGCAGCCGGGAGTTCAGCGCCGGGGCGACGAGGCGGACCTCGTGCTCACCGCCGCTGCGAGCGCACTCGGCGATCGCCTCCAGCAGAGCGGGGCAGGGACACGTCTCATTGGCGACCACGAGGATGCGTTGCATGGCCGTGCTGTCTCACGACCGCCCCGGTTGTTTCGGATCAGCTGCCGCGGAGGTCGCGGAACGCCTCGAGCAGGTGCGCGCGGACGTGGTCGTCGAGCGGCTCGGGCGGCAGTGCGTTGATGGAGTTGATCGTCAGGCGCATGGACTCCAGGTACTCCGTGCAGCCGTCGCACGCCTTCAGGTGCGCGTCCATGCGCCGGCGGTCGCGGCGCGACAGCGTGCCCTCGAGGTAGTCGGTCACGAGCTCCACGAACTCCTGGCAGACCAGCGGATCGGCGAAGAGCGGCATCAGGTCTTCACGTACTCACTGAGGGCGAGGCGGACGCGGGTGCGGGCCCGGTGCAGCAGCACGCGCTGGTTCCCGTCGGTGATGCCGAGGGCCTCCGCGACCTCGCGCCCGTCCAGGCCGGCGACGTCACGCATGAGGATCACGGTACGACCCGGCTCGGGCAGTTGGTCGATGATCTCTCCGAGGTGCTCGCGCAGCTCCTTGGCCAGCAGCGACCCCTCGGGTTCGGCCTCGAGCCGCGGGAGCGCGGACCGCCAGGTGCCGTCGGAGCCGAACGCCGACGGGTCGATGGAGGGGCCGGCGTCGTCCTCACGACCGAGGCTCGACATCGGCACCTGCCGCGCCTCGCGCACGGCGCGTGACTGCGCGCGGTTGACGAGGATGCGGAAGATCCAGGTCTTGAGGGAGGCGCGCTCCTCGAAGCGGTCGATCCCCGCGAACACCGCCAGCCACGTCTCCTGCACGACGTCGGCGGCCAGGGCGTCCGTGCGGACGAAGTGGCGTGCCAGCCGGCGCAGCTGCCCGTTGTAGGCCTCCACGACCTCGGCGAAGGCCTGCTCGTCCCCCGCTCGCAGCCGCTGGACGAGAGCGTGGTCCGGACCGTTCCCACGCTTCATCGCGCTGGACCCTATCCCTCGGGGCAACGGGGGGGTTCCACCGGGCGCGCATGGTGATTGGTCCCGTGACGTGCCGGATGGTTACGGAGGTGGGCCACCGCCGGGGTGGGCGGGCAGGAACGCGAGGGTGAGCAGCGCGCCGACGAGGCTGACGCCGGCGGCGACGAGGCAGCCGGCCGACATGCCGTCCAGGAAGCCGGAACGGGCGGCGGCGGCGACGCGGTCCGCGAGATCGACCTGGCCCGACTCGGCCACGCGGCGGGCGACCTCGACCGCACCGCCGACGCTCTCCCGCGCGGGCCCGAGGGCGGAGGCGGGAAGGCGCGCGCCGTCGAGGGCGTCGCGGTAGAGGGAGAGGGCGACGGAGCCGATCACGGCGACACCGAGCGTCCCGCCGAGCTCGCGGGTGGCGTCGTTGACGGCCGAGCCGATGCCGGCCTTCGCGTCGGGGACGACGCCCATGATCGCCTCCGTCGCCGGCGTGCTCGTGAGGCCCATCCCCATGCCGAGGAAGATCATCTGGCCGACGATCTCCTCGTAGCCGGTGGTCTGGCTCGTCTGCGCGATCCACACGAACGCCGCCGTCAGCGAGAGCAGCCCGCCGGCGACGACGAACTTGGTCCCCGCGCGGACGGCGAGCGCGGTGCCGAGCACGGAGCTGATGGCGATGGAGGTGGCGACGGGCAGGATCCGCAGCCCGGTCTCGAGCGCGCCGTAGTCGCGGACGACCTGGAAGTACTGCGTCACCAGGAAGATGAAGCCGAAGAGCGCGAAGAACGCGAAGGCGATCGCGCTGCTGGCCGCGGTGAAGCGCAGGTTCTTGAAGAGGGTGACGTCGAGCATCGGGTGCTCGGCGCGGCGCTCGGCGAGCACGAAGACGACGAGCACCACCGCGGCGATGGCGAACGCCACGAGCGACGTGCCCGAGCCCCAGCCGCGCTCGGGTGCCTGGATGATCGCGTGGACGAGCAGGCCGAGGCCCAGCGTGGAGAGCACGAGCCCGCGGACGTCGAGCGGGGGGACCTCCGGGTCACGCGAGTTGGGCACGAACAGCACCGTGAGGACGAACGCGGCGATCGCGACGCACGCCGTTGAAGACGAGGACGGAGCCCCACCAGAAGGACTGCACGAGCGCGCCACCGACGACGGGACCCAGCGCGACCGCGAGCCCCGTGGAAGCGCCCCAGATCCCGATGGCCTTCGCCCGTTCGCGGCGGTCCGGGAAGACGTTGCTGATGATGGAGAGCGTGGTGGGGAAGACCAGCGCGGCGAAGACACCCGCGGCCGCGCGCCAGCCGATCAGGATCGTCGGGTCGCCGGCCCAGGCGCCGGCGAGCGAGGTGGCGCCGAAGCCGCCGAGCCCGATCAGCAGCGCCGGGCGCCGGCCGAACCGATCGCTGAGCGAGCCACCCGCGAGGACCAGCGCGGCGAAGGCGAGGTTGAAGGCGTCCACGACCCAGAGCAGGTCGGTCGTCGTCGCGTCGAGCTCCGTGACCAGCGAGGGCAGGGCGATGTTGACGACCGTCGTCGAGACGTTGACGACGAACACGGAGAGGCAGAGGACGGCCAGGATCAGCCAGCGGGATGCGGCGCGCGGTTCACGTAACACTGTTACGACGACTGTAACACTGTTACGCTCGGCCGATGCGAGAGGAGCTGGTGCAGGCGACGATCCGGCTGCTCGCCGAGGACGGGCCATGGGCGATCCGGGCCCGCTCGCTCGCCCGCGAGGTGGGGGCGTCGACGTCCGTCGTCTATACGGCGTTCGGCGGGATGCCCGGCCTGGTGCAGGCCGTCGCCGACGAGGGCTTCACCCGCCTCGGCGTGGCGTTCCGAGCGGTGCCGGGCACGGACGACCCGGTCCAGGACGCCGCCGGCTGCGCGCTCGCTTACCGCGACTTCGCGCGTGCGAGCCCGCACCTGTTCGACCTCATGTTCGGCCTGTCGACCCTCGGCGGGAACGGTGCCGCTCGGCGGGGTTCAGCGTCCCTCGACGACGGCTCGCCCGCGTTCCTGGAGGCCTTCGGTCACCTGCTCGCGATCGCGCAGCGCCTCGTCGACGGCGGCCGTGTGCACCCCGCCGACCCGATCCACGTCGCCGCCCAGCTCTGGAGCTTCTCGCACGGCTACATCACGCTCGAGCTCTCCGGCCACTTCGATGCCCTGGAGCAGCCGCTGCAGGACGTGCTGCTCGCGCTCGGCACGAACATCGTCATCGGCCTCGGCGACGACCCCGAGCGCGCGGCCCGCTCCGGCCGGGCGGCGGTGGAGGCCTGGCTCCGGCGGAGCTGAGCGACGGAGGCAAGGCCATGGTGGCGCTCGGGCGGTGCGACCGGATCCAGCGGTCGTGCCGGTCCTTTCAGGAAGCGACGCGGACGGTCAGCGAAGTGGTCGAGGAGCGTGACCGGCCGCGCCTATGGAGCCGCGCTTTCGGGCATCAGCCGGGTATGGCGAACGACCGCAACAAACCTGACGTCAACGCCGACGAGGGCACGAAGGACTCGTCGCGACGCGAGGACAAGAACCGGCAGGACAAGCGGCCCGGGCCGGTCGGGCCTGCGACGTCGGCCCTGGACGAGGCGCTGGCGTCGGGCACGATGGAACCGGATCCCGAGACGCCGTCGCAGACGCCCGACAAGTAGGGGACGCCAAAGGGGCAGATCGGCTGAGGTCAGCCCGCGCAGCCGTAGCGCTCGACGGCGCTCGTGCGCACCCACCGCGAGGCTCCGGGCGGAAGCGGTCCGTTTTCCGCCGAGGCATCAGCTGCGGCATGATCCACGCATGGTGCTGCCGAACGATGAGCTGGGTGCAGGTCCTGCCGTAGTGCTGCTGCACGCCGGGGTCGCTGATCGCAGCATGTGGAGCGAGCTGCTCCCATCGATTGCGGCGGCGGGGTATCGGGCTGTCGCAGTCGACCTCCCGGGGTTCGGCGAAGCCGACGGTGATGGGTACGGAAGCCCCTGGTCTGCGGTTCTGGACACCCTCGATGCGCTGGGGGTCGAGGGTGCGGCCTTCGTCGGCAACTCGTTCGGCGGAGCTGTGGCCCTGCGAGTGGCCGCAGTGGCACCCGAGCGCGTTACGCGGCTCGTGCTGGTATCGACCCCTGCGCCCAACCTCGAGCCGTCAGCCGATCTGGAGGCGGCGTGGGAGGCGGAGGAATCCGCGCTCGAACGCGGGGATGTCGACGCCGCGGTCGCGGCCGTGGTCGATGCCTGGACGCTGCCGGATGCCCCGCCCGCGCTTCGTGACCGCATCGCCGCGTGGCAGCGGCGCGCGTTCGAACTGCAGGCGCACGCCGGCGAGGGGCCCGAGGACGAGGACCCGATCGAACCCGACGCATCAGCACTGTCGACGCTTGACGTTCCGACGCTCGTCGCGGTGGGCGAACTGGATATGGCGGACTTCCGCAAGGGCGCCGAGATGCTCTCGCAGCAGCTTCGCGCAGCGCAGCTGGTCGTCATCCCGGAAGCTGGACATCTGGCGCCGCTCGAGCAGCCCGAACACTTCCTCGAGCTCGTTCTCCATCACCTCCACGGTCACTCATGACCGGAGAGGGGAGTCGACTGCCGTTCTAAAAGACAGCCTGCCTCCGGCGCGCTGAACAACGACGGCGCGCTGCCGCGAAGGGGCGCGGCTCGAGAACGCGACCGACGCGGTCCTAGTCCGCCGGTGTCCCGAGAGCGCGCAGCATCCGGCGAGCCGCAAGCCGGCCGCGCCCTATGTTGCCGAACGACGGCGCAGTTCTGGACGTCTCGATCTCGACGCGGGTCTCCGTCGAGGCCATGGGCACGAGCACGATGGTCATCTGCGACCCATAGGTGAAGCCCGTCGTCTCGGTGAAGAGCCGGACATGCCTCTCCTCACTGTCCCTGGCGACCTGCCAGCCCTGCTCCGACGCCGCGGCGATCACGGCCGCACGGACGGCAACGACGGGCGCGGCGACGAGTCCGCTGAGCCTTGCCATCCGGCGATGCTGTCACGAATGCGCTACCGCGGGATGTCAGTGCCTGGGCCGGCGTCGGGCGTTGGCCGGCGTCAACTTGACCTTCTTCGCCTTCGGCACGACGGTCGGGATGGTGAGGGTGAGGCGTTGCCGCCGGGCGGTGGGCCTGCCGCCGACGGGAGTGAAGGACACGACGACTGGAAGGCTGACGCGCCGCTTGCGGCGCAGCCTCCGGGCCGTGGGCTTCGTGAGCTTGAGCGGGAGCCGGGCGATTCCGGGGCCGGTGAGTCTCGCGCTGACGGTGCGCAGGACCGGGGCGTGAGCCTTGCGCCTGACCGCGGCCTGAGCGACGCGCCCGGTTGTCTTCCGGGCCGCGCCCAACGTGACCTCGCCTGCGCTGCCCGCGTAGATGCCGACGTTCCTGATGCCACCGATGATGAGCGACAACGGTGACGCCGGGCGGATCACGAACGTCGCCCGGCAGGAGTACCGGCGTGCATCGTCAGCTCCCTGGTGGTGGTACGCGCTTCCATAGAACGAGCGCTCGACGGAACACTCGGCCTTCGCCCGCGCCGGCCCGGCCACCGTTTGCGTGGCGGTTGCGGGGCATCGCTTGGTCCCGGACTTCTTCGCCTCGTCGGTCAAACGCGAACTGCAGTAGCCGTTCGCGGAACCGGTACTGGCGAGGACGCCCCAGGGGGACCCTGTGCCGTTCTGATAGGTGTCGTCATCATCGTCGGACTCCGTCACTCGGACGGTGATCGTGCAGGCCGATCCCTCGGGGCAGTACTCGTCGACGGCCTTGCAGTGCGCACCGCCGGGGTCGAAGTCCGTGATGTGGAAGCGGTCGTTCGGGTCGAAGATGGCTCCTCCGCCGAACGGGGAACGTGCCTGAACAACTTCCGCTGATCGTCTTGTTCCCGAGGGTGAACGCACGCGAGGCGGGTGTCGCGTCGCGTTCCCCGTCGGTCGAGACCGCGCGTACCCGCAGGACGTGCGCGCCGAGCGACAGGGCCCCGTAACTGAGCGGTGAGGTGCACGGGCCGTACGGCGTGTCGTCGAGCTGGCACTCGAAGGTGCCGCCGGGAAACGCGCGGAACTCGAAGACCGACGGCCGCGAACTCGTCATGCCCGAGGGCCCGGCGAAGATCTCCGTGTCGGGCGGCCGTGCGATAGTGAAGTGCACCGACGCCGGGATCCCGGCGTTGCCGGCCCGGTCGATCGCCGCCGCGTACACCGTGTGCACGCCCGGGTCGCGGACGGTGACCGGGCACGGATCGCGCAGCTCCGACGCGGTTTGGGGCGGGTTGATCGGGTCGATCAGGCAACGGACTTCCGCGACCCCGGACCCCGGCTCCGGATCGGTCGCCAACGTGCGCACCTGCACAGGCCCCGACCATGCCCCCAGAGGAAGTTGCGTCCCGTACGGCGTCGCGTGGGTCACCGGTCGCACTGTGTCCACCGTGAAGGTGCGCGTCGCAGGCGTCGGATCGACGTCTCCTGCCCCGCTGGTGGCCTGGACGGCGAACGTGTGGGCGCCCTCGGCCAGACCGACCTCGGTCAGCGGCGACGTGCACGGCGTCGGCGCGGCGCCATCGAACGCGCAGGAGAACGTCGCGCCGGCCGCCGGCGTGGCCTCGAAGAAGAACACGACCCGGGAGTCTGCGATCAGGCCATCCGGTCCGCGGCTGATCGTCGTGTCGACGAGGTGCGTCGAGTCCTCCACATAGGTGACGAAGCTCGTCGAACAGGCCGACGTCCTGCCGGCGGTCGTGGCGGTGGCGTAGACGGAGGTGGTCGAGTTGTCGGCGACCGTGATCGTCAGCCCCGGAGACGCGAAGGCCGCGGCGGTGCCCGTCGCGAGCGCGGTCCCGGTGCATGTGGCGCTGCCGTACAGCGTGACGGTCGCGCCGGCCGGTGCCGTGCCGGAGACCTTCGGGGTGTTGTCGTTGGCGGGCGAGGCGGGCGAGACCGCGCTCACCGTCGGCGCCGCAGGTGGCGTCATCGACGGAAGCCCGCGGCCGAAGATGTCGCGGGCACCATTCGTGTCGCCGTCGACAAGGTCGGAGGCGTCCGATTCGTAGGCGACGTAGGTCCCGTCACCGGAGAGCGAGGGCTCCGTAGAGGTTCCGTTGCCCGGTGTGCCGTCCGTGCGAGCGCTGAGGGCCTCGATCGTGTTCGCCTGGCGGTCGCGCACGAAGACGTCGGCGAAGGAGTTGACGTCCGGCGCGGAGCCCAGGTTCGTGGCTGAGGAGGCGAAGGCGACATAGCGGCCGTCGTCGGAGATCGATGGGGCGTAGGACTCGTCGTCTCCCTGCGTCCCGCCGGCCGCGCGGCTGACGCGCTCTGTGACTCCGGTCTGGCGGTCGCGGACGAAGGCGTCGTATTCCCCGTTCGTATCGCCACCGACGAGGTTGGTCGCCAGCGACTCAAAGGCGACATAGCGGCCCCCGGACGTGATCGACGGTCGGTACGAGGACTTGTCCGTGTCGCCGCCGGCGATCGAGAACGTGACCCGCTCGGTGCTCTGGGTCTGGCGGTCGCGTACGTAGACGTCCGAGACCCCGTTGCCGTCGCCGGCGACCAGACCGGCAGATGACTCGAAGGCGACGTAGCGGCCGTCGCCTGAGACGGCGGCGTAGTACGAGGGGGCCGCGGCCTGGGTGCCGCCGCCACCCACGCTGACCCGCTCAGTCGTTCCGGTCTGGCGGTCGTGCAGGAACACGTCCCAGACGTCGTTCGTGTCGTCCGGGACCAGGCCGGCGGAAAATGACTGAAACCCGACGTAGCGGCCGTCGTTGGAGATCGAAGGCTGTCGTGACAAGTAGTCGAGCGCCTGGGCGCCGTCCGTGGACACGCTGACGCGCTCGGTGGTGCCCGCCTCGCGGTCGCGGACGAAGACGTCGCGCAGGTCGTTGGTGTCGCCGACCACCAGGTTCGTGGCGGCCGACTCGAAGGCCACGTAGCGGCCGTCGCCGGAGATCGATGGCTCGGCCGAGAGGCCGTCCCCCTGCGTCGCGCCCGCCCCGATGCTGACGCGCTCCGTCGTACCGTCGAAGCGGTCGCGCACGAAGACGTCGGTCTTGCCGTTGGTGTCGCCGGACACGAGGTTGGAGGCGTCGGACTCGAAGGCCACGTACCGCCCGTCGTCCGACACGGCCGAGTTCGCTGAGGCAGTTCCGTTGCTCTGCTGCTCCTCACTGTCGACGCTGACCCGGGTCGTCTCCGGCGCCGGGAACTCGTCGGACTCGGACGCATGGATAGGGCCGGTCGCGCCAGTGTGCTCCGCCCACGCGACGAGGGGGCGGCGCGGCTGCCGCAGGACCACGGCGGGCGATGTGCCGTCCGCGGCAGAGTCGCGGTTGAGGTCTGCGCCGACCTTGATCCAGGCGAGGCCGTCGAACCAGAAGACCCGCACGCGCCGCGCGCTCGCCCCGGGCACGCTCTCGGAGAAGGCGACGAAGTTGGCCGAGCCGGGGGCCAGCGACGGGCGGCTGTGCGTCCCCGACCGGTTGACGTTGATCGGCCCGCCCAACTCGACCCATGCGGTCCCGTTCCACCGCGCCGCGCGCAGGTCGACGCCGGTGGCGTCGGCCTCGTACCAGGCAACGGTCGGGGCGCCCTGTTGGGTTGCCGCCAGGGTCGGCGAGCTGACGGCTGCGCCCGCGATGTGAGCGACCGGGCCGCCGACAGGCGACCAGCCGCCCGGTCCCTCGTAGGCGACGATCCGGAGACGTGAGACCCCACCGTGGACCTCGCGATAGAGCAGATACGGGACGTTGTCGATCACGACGACCTTCACGTCGGTGATCTGGTCAAGGGGGTCGGCGTTGATGACACCGCCGACCGGCTGCCAGGCGCCCGGAGAGCCGTTGGCGACTCGGAGCTTGCTCGTCCCCGCCAGCGCATCGCGCGTGACCCACGCGATGTACGTGTCGCGTTCGCTGTCACCGGACACCCATTCGGCCTTCTCTCCCGCCGAGAGCTGGAACGGGTCGCCTGCATCCTCCCAGTCCGCGCCGTTCTCGTGCTTGACGTGCGGGACGCCCGCCTCGGTCCAGACGACGAAGAGCTCACCGTCATGGTCGATCAACTGAGGCGTGCCGTCAGGAGGGACCGCTGCAGCGGGATTCACGTTCAGCGCCCCGCCTCGCCGGTGCCAACCGGTGCCGTCCTCGACGGAGACACGAACCTCGTCGTTCGGGCCGAGGTAGGCCACGAACGGATACCCGCCCACAGACGCGAGCGAGGGCGCCCCCACGAGGTCGGTGCCCTCGACGGACTGTCCCAGCGGCTGCCATGCCGTCGCCGCCGACGCTGGGCAGCAGATTGCGAGCAGGAACACGGCGACCACGAAGCGACGCATTCAGCGACCATTTCACGCACACGCCCGCGATGTCACCGACCCAAGGGATGACACCCAGTATCCACGCCGTCACAGATCGGGAACCCGGATCATGCCGCGAGCTGCTGGACGGGCCGGAGTGGATTCGAGCCACTGCGCGACGGGTCACGAGTGGCAGTGAGCTCGGCGAAGTCCTTGCGCACATCGGCGGCTCGGTCCTCGCCGATGGTGCCGGTCTTCGTCATCCGCTGAAGGGCGTGCAGTACCTCGGTATCGATCAGGTGCGGGCCGTGGAGGTCGCCGACGAGCACCTAGTCGGCGCGTTCCAGCTCGCCCAACGCGTAGTCCGAGACTATCGGCGACGTCGGGTAGTGAGCAGGAGGAAGGTCCTGGCCGGCGGCGAGCTGACTCACCGTCAATCGGCGACGAACGAGGAGGCAGCAGATGGGAAGGATCGTCGTGACCGAGCACGTGACGCTCGACGGCGTGGTCGAGGACAATGGGGGCGTCGAGGACCGAAGTACGTCGTGTCGTCGACGCTTGAGAACCCCGGGGTGGAACACGCACGTGCTCGACGGCGATCCGGTCGAGCGGATCGCGGAGCTCACGCGCGAGGTGCAGGGCGACATCGTCGTCCACGGCAGCTTCCAGCTCACCCAGACACTGATCGACAACGACCTCGTCGACGAGCTGCGCCTGATGATGTTCCCGGTCGTGCTCGGCGACGGCAAGCGGCTGTTCGGGGCGACGCGCGAGAGCAAGCGCCTCCGGCTTGCCGAATCGAGACAGCTCGGCCCCGACGGCGTGCTCCTCATCACCTACCTGCCCGCAACCAACGGCGAACCCGAGAGCGGGGGGACAGGAGCAGAGCCGCCCGCCTAGCCGCTTTCGCCCGTTTTCGAGGCACGATCGGAACCGGGTAGCCGCACGCGAGGGTCGTCGGGCCGATCTGGCGGTCGACTTCGCGGTGGTGGGCGCCCTACCCGGCCAGGACGGGGTTCGTCGTGTCCGGCAGCCCGCCTGACCGCCGGCTTCAGCGCTTGATGATCTTGAATCGCCGGCTCACCGCGGTGCCGCTGCCCTTGACGTTCGCGCCGCGGACCTTCAGGCGGTAGGTGCCGACGCGCAAAGCCTTGCCTTTCAGACGGCCGGTGAAGCGGAACGTGATCGACCCGATCGGGTCGCTGCGTGACAGCGTGCCCATCGTCGTCAGCCGGGAGCAGGCCTTGCCTTTGGCGCCCTTCTTGCGCTTGACGCACGTCGCACCCTTCTTGATGCCGGGGCGGACCCGGACGACCGTCACCGTGGTGGTCGAGGGCTGATCCGCCGTGTAGCTGACCGTCGTGCCGACCGCCGCCTTCTTCCGCTTCTTCGCGGTCGAGGCGCCGGAACGCGCGGCGGCGAACCGTGTCGGCGTGAGCTTTAGCCGGGTGATGGCAGGCGCGGTGGTCGGGGCGTCGCCGCCCGTCAGCGGGTCCCCGGTCGGCCCCTGGCTGGCGTCGAGCGGCTTGGGGTCGGCCTCGTCGACGATGCCGTCCCCGTCATCGTCGGCGTCGCACGCGTCGCCCTGCGCATCGCCGTCGGTGTTCACCTGCGTCGGGTTCGCGACCGCCGGGCAGTTGTCGGCGGTGTCGGGGACGCCGTCCGCGTCATCGTCGGCGTCCTCGAAGTCCTTGCAGCCGTCGCCGTCCGTGTCGCCCCCTGGGCCGATCGCGCCCTGCGGGCAGGCGTCGGCTGCATCGGCGACGGCGTCGTTGTCGTCGTCCGGGTCCTCCGCGTCCTGGCAGCCGTCGCGATCGAAGTCGACCCCGGGGCCGGTGCTTCCCTGCGGGCAGGCGTCGGCCGTGTCGTCGTAGCCATCGTTGTCGTCGTCGGCATCGCAGGCGTCGCCTTCTCCGTCGAAGGGCGTGTAGTTCTCCTGTCCGACGTTCGCGACGGCCGGGCAGTTGTCGATCGCCGAGTAGATGACGTCGCCGTCGGGGTCCACGCACAAGGTGGTGGTGACGGTCAGCCCGGTCGACACGACGGTGCCGGTGACGCTGTTCACCACGTCGTCGCCGATCTTGATCGTCCAGTCCCCGTTCGTGGAACCGGAGTTGAGCGCACCGAGGGGTGTCTCAGGCTTGAACGACCCGCTGAAGGGTGCGCTGCCCGCGGAGATTGCCGTGATCGCCGTGTCGTCGAAAGTCGTGCCCACGAAGTCGTCGCCCGTCCCGCCGCGATGGGTCACGAGTGGGACGGTGGTGCCCGCATGCGCGAGGCTCGCATAGACATCGCCGTCCGCCGGGTGGTTGACGTCGATGGTGGCGGTGACGCCGGTGACGCTGCCGGCGCCCACCAGCCTCCGGCTGGACGAGATCGATCCGCCGTCGCTGAGAGGAATGCCCACGGCGGAGATCGAGCCGTCGCAGACGGGCAGCCCGTCGGCGCAGGACTGCGTGCTCGGGTTCACCCCCCACGACACGAGCGTCTGCGCCCCCGCACGCCGAGGCGCGGCCTCCCCGACGCTGTCCCTGACCGACAACGTCCACACGCCACCGATCGGTCCGTCGTCGAAGGCGCTGAGCGCCTGCGCCGGCTTGAAGGTCCCGCGGTAGGGCGCCGAGCCCGTCGTGATCGCGCCCGCCGCCTGGTCATCGAAGACCGTGCTGGTGAGATTGGAGCCGGACGCTGTCCCGGCGCTCAGCAGAGTCACCGTCTTGCCGTTGTGGGCGAGCGTGATGCTCAGGTCGCCGTTGTTCGGTTGGACGATCGTGACGCGCGCGTTGACGTCCTCGAGCGTCCCGCCGCCGGGGGTCTGGCCGGGGCGGACGTACATCGAGCTCGAGATCGGCGTGAGGGAACCGTTGGGGATCGTCACGCTCGCCGGGTGGATCTGGGTTCCGCACGAGTTCGCTGCCGCGGTCGAGGGGAGGCACGCCAGGACCGAGAGCGCCACCACGACCACCAACCACGGGAACCGTCTCATGGCGCAACCCTACAGTTGCGTCTCGCCGCCGCTTCTTAGCCGCGAGTCTTCGCCGGTATTGCCGCTGCGCCTGAGCCCGGCGCGGTCGGCCGAGCAGTACAGAACGCCGCTGGTGCGGTCAGGGAGCAGTACGAGACCGCGCCGTCACAGATCGGGAACCCGGTTTGGAACCTGGCGAGTCGAAGGCGCAACCCGAGCACTTCACACCCGCTCTATGCCGCGAGAATGCTGGACGGGCCGGAGTGGATGTACACCACTGATCTGGGGTCCAAGAGGCGGTTTTGGAACCAGGTTCGAGCAGTCAGGAGCCGAAGAGCTCGATGGTCGCTTCGTGTCCTGGGGCCGACGCGAGCTTGGCGTCGCAGGTGACGAGCGGGACGTCGAGGATCTCTGCGAGCGCGACGAAGGTGGCGTCGTAGGCGGTGAGGTTGTCGCGCAGCTCCCACACCCGTTCGTTGAGTGGCTCGTGCGGATACCTGACGAGGGTGAGCTCGGCGAAGTCCTTGCGCACGTCGGCGGCTCGGTCCTCGCCGATGGCGCCGGTCATCGTCATCCGCCGAAGGGCGTGCAACATCTCGGTGTCGATCAGATGAGGGCCGTGGAGGTCGCCGTCGTCGGCGAGTCGAGCCACGAGCTCCGGGTCGGCGTCCGGCGCCGCGAGGGCCGCCAGCACCGCGGACGTGTCGACGACGAGCACCTAGTCGCGGTCGCGGCCGGCGCGCACCGCGGCGACGATCGATGCCGTCTCGGCCCCGCCGGAGCGCTCGCGGGCGCGGGCCAGCAGCTCGACCACTGGCGGCCGGCTGGCAGCCCGTTCCAGCTCGCCGAGCGCGTAGTCCGACAGCGACACGCCGGCGGATGCGGCACGCGTGCGCAGCGCCCGGTGAACGTCCTCAGGAACGTTGCGAACTTGGATGGTCTTCACGGCATCAATAGTACCTGTGTGCATGCGCCGCACCCAAACTGCATGCAATGGTTGCCCTAGTGGCGCCTCGGCCTCTCCCGAGGCACGTTTGGAACCAAGGCGGAATTCATGCGAGCCTGCACGGCGACCCTCAGACGCTCCTTTTCGCTCTGCGTCGGAGTTTGTCGGATGGGCCGGGAAGGATTCGAACCATCGACGACGGATTATGAGTCCGCTGCTCTAACCACTGAGCTACCGGCCCGACGGCCGCAGGCTAAAGGCCGGGGGAGCGGCTGGCGGCCACGGCGACCGCGCTCGCCTTCGCCTTCTTGCCCTTCGGCTTGGGCGGGAACGGGACGTTCTGCTTGCAGGTGGTGCCGACGGCAGGTGAGCGCAGCGCGATGAGGTAGGCCTCCACGCGCCGGTCGATGCACTTCGAGCCGCTGCCGTAGGCGGTGTGGCCATCCCCGCGCATGGTCAGCAGGGTCGCGCGGCCGAGGGAGGCGACCATGCCGCGGGCGCTGGCGAGCGGCGTGGCGGGATCGTGGGTGGTGGCGACCACGAGCGGCGTCGGCGCGGTGGCCGGCAGCGCGAAGGGACCGCGGAAGGCGTCGTCGTCGCGGGGCGCGTACTGCGAGTAGGGGAGGCCGGCGTAGCCCGCGTTGAAGAAGAAGTGCGGGAACGCGCTGAAGGCGGTTGCGCCGGCGGCCTCGTAGGGCTCGATCTCCCGAGGGAACTGCTGCTCGGAGGCGCCGATCATGAAGTAGCGGTCGTAGTCAGGCGTGTAGGTGCCGTTCTTGCGGCGGCCGTAGTCGTAGTCGGCGATGAGGCGCAGCAGCGTGCCGTCGCCGCGCCTGGCCCGGGCGAGGGCGATGCTGATCTCGGGCCACAGCGGCTTCGCGTAGAGGTCGGAGGAGATCGCGAACTGGAAGACGTCGCCGTCGACGGGACGGCGGTCGCCGCCGGTCAGCTTCGGGCGCTTGATGCGCAGCGGCTTCGCGGCGGCGCCGGCGGCGATCCGGTCGTAGGCCTCCTGCGGCGTGCGCTTGCCCGTCCACGCACAGGCGCGGCGAGCGGCACGGCTGGCCTGGCAGGCGGCGAAGTAGCGCGACAGGGAGTCCTCGAAGCCGCCGCTCTGCTGGGCGAGGTCGTTCAGGGGGTCGTTGAGGTAGGCGTCGGGGTCGACCGGCCCGTCGAGCACCATCGCGCGGATGCGGTCAGGGAACAGCGCGGCGTAGGTGGCGCCGAGCAGCGTCCCGTAGGAGAAGCCGAGGTAGGTGACCTTCTCCACCCCGAGCGCGCCGCGGACCTTGTCCATGTCGCGGGCGACGTTGGCGGTGGAGACGTGGGAGGCGAGGCGCTGGTTGCGGGCCTCGCAGCGCTTCGCGTAGGCCGCGGCGACCGTGAGCGCGGAGGCACGGTCGTAGGTGGCCGGTCGCGGGAACGGATGGCGGTAGACGCCGACGCGCTCCTGGTTGACCTTGCAGTTCAGCGCGGGCCGGCTCTCACCCGTGCCGCGGGGGTCGAAGGCGACGAGGTCGAAGCGCCCGCGGAAGGCTTTGAACTGCTTGTAGGCGCCGCCGCGGGTCGTGGCGGCGGCATCGGCGCCAGGCCCGCCGTAGTTGACGAAGAGCGTCCCCAGCCGCCGCTTCGGATGCCGGGCGCGCAAGCGTGTCACGGCGATGGAGATGCGGCCGGCGGCGGGGTCGCCGTAGTCGAGTGGGGCGGACATGCTGCCGCACTGGAAGCCGTGCTTGCCGCACCGCTTCAGCGTCAGCGCGTCGGCCTGCGCGGCCGACGCACCCAGGACGAAGAGCAGGACGAGCGGGAGCAGGCGGCGCATGACGCGCATCATGCCGCGCGGGCGGCGGCGGCGCGGTCGAGGCTCGCCTCGACGACATCCTGCTGACCGGTGCGGATCAGGAACAGGCACTCGTCCACGCCGGCCTCCTCCATCGCGGCCACGGACTCCGGCTTGTGCGGGACACCGAAGAAGATCACCCGCGCGTCCGGCTTGCGCGAGCGCAGCGTGGCGATCTGCTCGGCCAGGCCGTCGGCGACCATCGGCATCCACCCGTCCGCGTAGCGCGCCACCCGGTCGAAGACCCGGCGGCCGTGCCCGCCGACGTAGACGGGCAGCGGGTCCTGCACGGGCTTCGGCCACGACCACACGCGGTCGAAGGAGACGAACTCGCCGTCGAAGGAGGCCTCGTCCTGCGTCCACAGCGCGCGCATCGCCTCCACGTGCTCGCGCATGACCTTGAAGCGGCGGTCGAACGGCGTCCCGTGGTTCTCCGTCTCCGGCGCGTTCCAGCCGGCGCCGACGCCGAAGTCCACCCGGCCGCCGGACAGCCAGTCCAGCGAGGCGACCTCCTTCGCGGTGATGATCGGGTCGCGCTGGGGGACGAGGGCGATGCCGAAGCCGAGCCGGATGCGCTCCGTGACGGACGCCATCGCGGCAAGGGCGACGAACGGGTCCAGCGTGCGCTTGTAGAACTCGGGCAGCTCCCCGCCGCCCGGGTAGGGCGAATGGTCGACGGGGATGTGCGTGTGCTCCGTGAGGAAGACGGAGTCGAAGCCGCGGTCCTCGACCATGCGCGCAAAGACAGCCGGTGCGACGGTCTCGTCCGTGGCGAAGAACCCGACGCCGAAGCGCATCTACGCCGCCAGCGTCCAGTAGCCGTCCGCGCCGACGTGGCGCTCGTCGGCGACGCGGCCCAGCGCCTCCCGGGCCTCGTCCTGCGACAACTGAGTGACCTCGGCGACCTCGCGAGTGGCCAGCGGGAAGGGCGCCCACTCGAGCACCCGCTCCACCGGGGGCGCCGCCTCGCGGCGGTCGAGGTCGGGGACGAGGTTGGCGAGCACGACGTCGTAGGCGGGGAACGGCTGGAAGCCCGGGATCGTCACGCACACCCCGTCGGACAGGCGCGTGATCTCGTAGGACGGGCACGTGTAGCGCCGGCCGCCCGACCAGTTGGCGAGCCGTTCGTCGAGCACGCGCGCAGCGGTGGAGGGCCGGCGGGCGAGCGCCTTGTCCTCCTCGATGGCGGCGTCGACGCCATCGTCCGACAGTTCCCCGACACCGGCATCGGCGAGCGCGCCCGAGAGCGTGGCCTCCTCGTCGAGCAGCTCGCCGGCCATCGTTCGCACGCGCAGCGCCCGCAGCAGCGCCTCGGCGCGGTCGGGCGCGTGCAGCCGGGCGGCGACGACAGCGCGGCAGGCGGGCAGCGTCGCGTGGTGGCGCGGGCGCTCGGCGGTGACGATCGGCATCCCGTGGTCGCGCGCGATCGACTTCATCCCCTTCGCGAGGGTGGCGGTGCTGAGGCCCTTGGCGTCGTACTCCTCCGGCGTCTCGGAGAGGACGACCATCCGCGGCACCCACTCGAGCCGGTCGCCGTAGAGCCACTGGAGTCGGCGCTTGAAGGGCTCGGCGCTGAACGCCCACGGGCAGCCAGGATCGGTGAACTCGGTGATGCGTACGTCGGCCATGGCCGCCACACTACGTCGGGTTGGGACTGATCGCCCTCATCGCGGCGCACGCGCTGACCATGGTCCCGACAGCGGCCGAGCGGGCCGCCGCCAACCTGTCACTGAGGCAGCTCGCGGGACACGCGATCGTCCTGCGCTTCGACGGCAACCCGGCGCCGGACTACGTCTTCCAGGCCCTCGGCGCGGGGGAGGCGGCGGGCGTGATCCTGTTCCGCGACAACGCGACGGATCCCGACTCGACGCGCGGCCTCACGCAGGCGCTGCAGCGTGCCGCGCGAGGGCGGGCGATCATCGCGACCGATCAGGAGGGCGGAGCGATCCGCATCCTCGGCTGGGCGCAACCGACGGCCGGCCAGTCGCAGCTGCCGACCCCCGCCGCGGCCCGCCTCGCGTCACGCGCCGCCGCCCGCGACCTGCGCCGAGCGGGCGTCAACCTCAACCTCGCGCCGGTCGCCGACGGCTCGGACCCCGGCACGATCATGGACACCCGGGCGTTCCCGGGCGGGCCGGCGCCGCGGGCGCGCATCGTCGCCGCGGCGGTGCGCGGCTACCGCGGCACGGGCGTGGAGCCGACCCTCAAGCACTTCCCCGGCCTCGGGGCGACGGACGGCAACACGGACAAGGTGCGCGTGACCATCGACCGGCCCGCCGCGACCATCGGGGCGGAGGACCTGCCGCCGTTCGCGGCGGGCATCGCGGCCGGCGCGCCTGCGGTGATGCTCTCGCACGCCGTCTACCCGCAACTGGACCCGGACGCGATCGCCTCCCAGTCGCACGAGATCGTCACCGGCCTGCTCAAGGACCGCCTGGGCTTCGACGGCGTCGCGATGACGGACTCCCTGGAGGCCTACAGCGTCCGCAGCCGGATGAGCATGGAGACGGCGGCGGTGCGCTCGGTGCGCGCGGGCATCGACCTCGTCCTCACCACGGGGCAGGGGACGCACCTGCGCGCGCTGCGGGCGCTCATGGCCGAGGCCCGCCGCAGCCCGGCGTTCCGTGCGCGGCTGCAGGACGCCGCCGCGCGCGTGATCGCCTTGCAGGACCGGCTCGCCCGCCGGTAGGGTCCGGGAGGTGACCACCCTGGAGACCGTCACGTTCGCCGTGGAGAGCTTCACATGGGACGCCGGGGCGTTCACGGTCGTCGGCGACTGGGGCCCCGGCGCGGAGGGCCGGCCGCGGCTGCTGGTCGAGGTCGCCGGGCGCACCCGCAACGTCGGGGCGCAAGGCGGCAGGACCGCGGGCGGCGCGGGCTGGCGCGCGACCTTCATCTGCGCGGGCGTGCCCGACGCCGGTGCGCAAGCGGCGCTGAAGCTCGGCGAGGAGACCGTCGCCATCGGCGCCCCGGAGCTCGCGCCCGTGCCGGACGTGCCGGGGGAGGCGCTGAGCCTGATCGAGCAGATCCGCGCCGAGCGGGCCGCGCTGGACCGCGCCCGGCACGCGCTCGCCCGCGAGCGCAAGGCCGCCGAGGAGGCGGAGGCGCGGCTCGTGGCGGTCCGCCGCGGTAGCCGCGAGACGGCCCCGGATGCGCCCGAGTGGCTCGGCTACGCCGTGTTCGCGGCCGTCGCCTTCGTCTTCCTGCTGGTACTCACCTGGGTGCTATGACCCGCAGCACCGGCGGCGCCTCGAGCTGCTCGAGCAGCTCGGCGGCGCGGGCGTGGAAGCGCTCCACGCTGGCCAGCTTGATGTCCTCGTAGCCGCGGACCATGTCCGGCAGCTCGCAGAGCTCCTGCAGGACGGCGGGGTCGGCGTCGCGATGCTCGAGGGCGCGCTCGACGAGCGACCGGTAGGCGGCGGGCAGCGCGCGCTCGACGCGGCGGACCTTGGCCTTGCCGAACGGGTCGAGCCCCGTGCCGCGCAGGCGCTTGAAGTGCCGCAGCGTCGGTGAAGGCCGGGCCGACGGTGATCTTGCGCTGCATGCCCAGCGCGCGCAGGACGGGCGGGTGCAGCTTGTACTTGACCTTGGCGCCCTCGCCGAACTCGGCCTCGATCCGCGCGCGCTCGACGGGGTCGCGGTGCAGGCGGGCGACCTCGTACTCGTCCTTGTAGGCCATCAGCTTGAAGAGGTTGCGGGCGACGGCGTCGGCGAGGCGCGGCTCGCGGCGGCGGACGTGCTCGACGAAGGCGGCGTGACTCTCGGCGTAGGCGCGGCCCTGGTAGGCGACGAGCTCGGCCGCGAAGTCGACCGGCGGGCGCTCGGGGAGCGCGGGTGGCGGCGGCGACCGCGTCCGGGTCGGCGACGGTGGCGCGGCCCCAGGCGAAGGCGGCGAGCGTCTTGTCGACGGCGGCGCCGTTCAGCCGGATCGCGGCCTCCAGCGCCTCGAGCGACAGCGGGATCAGGCCGCGCTGCCAGGCGGCGCCGAGCAGCAGCGCGTTGGACGGCATGTGGTCGCCGAACAGCGTCTCGCTGAGCGCCTGCGGGTCGAGCGCGACGACCTCGCGCGACGTGGCGGTCGATGACGTCGAGCGACTCGCTGACAGCGCCGAACTCCACGTCCGGGTCGATGACCATCGCGCCCGTCGGCGTCGGTGGGTGGAGACGACCGCGACGGTGCGGTGCGGGTCGGCGGTGAAGAGGTTGGCGGGCGAGGTGGCGCCGAGCAGGTCGAAGCCGAGGTAGGCGTCGACGCCGCCGGCGACGGCGCGGTTGGAGACACGCCGTCGAGGATGCGCAGGTCGGAGACGACGGGGCCGCCCTTCTGGGCGAGGCCGGTCTGGTCGAGGCCGTGGACCTCGACGCCGTCGATCAGCGCGGCCATGCCGACGATCTGGGCCATGGTCACGACGCCGGTGCCGCCGATGCCGATCATGCGCAGGGACGCCGTCTCGCCGCGGCGTCGGGATCGGGCAGCCGCGGCGGCTCGGGCCAGCGGCGCTTGGCGCGCTTGCCGGGCGTGACCTCGAGGAACGACGGGCAGTCGCCCTCCAGGCAGGACAGGTCGGAGTTGCAGGAGGCCTGGTGGATCTGCGTCTTGCGGCCGAACTCGGTCTGCACCGGCAGGACGCACAGGCACTTGGACTTCGCGCCGCAGTCGCCGCAGCCCTCGCACACGCGCTCGTTGATGGCCACGCGCGTCTTGGGCGCCGCGAGCTTGCCGCGCTTGATCGCGCGCCGCTTCTCCGTCGCGCACATCTGGTCGTGGATGAGGACGGTGACGCCGGGGGTCTTGGCGAGCTCGCGCTGGACCTTCATCATCTCGGCGCGGCCGGTGTCCTCCGTGGTGATCTCGACGCGCGTGACGCCCTCGAGCTCGAACCAGCGCACGAGCTCGTCGACGGTCATGCCGCCCTCGACGTCCTGCCCGCCCGTCATGGCGACGGCGCGGTTGTAGAGCAGCTTGTAGGTGATGTTGACGCCGGCGGCGACCGCGGCGCGCACGGCCAGCGAGCCCGAGTGGTGGAAGGTCCCGTCGCCGAGGTTCTGGAAGAGGTGCTCGCGCTCGGTGAACGGCGCCTGGCCGATCCACTGCGCGCCCTCGCCGCCCATCTGCGTGAGGCCGGTGACCATGCCCTTGCCCTTGCGGTTGATCAGGGCCATCGTGTGGCAGCCGATGCCGAGGCCGACGCTCGCGTCGTCGTCGCGCCTCCGTCGAGCGGTTGTGCGGGCAGCCCGAGCAGAAGAACGGGGTGCGGACCGGACCGTCGACCGGGGCGATCGTGCGCTCGAGGTAGTCGAGCCGCTCGCGCACGGACTCGCGCTCGTCGAAGAACGGGCCGACGACGCGGGCGATCGCGTCCGGCTCGAGCACGGGGTGGAAGTCGGCGTGGATGCGCGGCCGCTCGCTGCAGGTCGTAGAGCGCCTCGCGGAGCGCGGTGGCGAGGAACGGGCCCTTCTCCTCGAGGACGATGACGTCGTCGAGGCCGCGGGCGAAGTCGCGCAGGTCGCGCTCGTCGATCGGCCACAGCTGCTGGACGTGCAGGATGCGGACGCCGTCCGTCGACGCCGAGCGTGCGCAGCGCCTCGCGCAGGTCGTGGTAGGCTCGTGCCGGCGGCGACGATGCCGAGCTCGCGGTCGCCGTCCAGGACGACGCGGTTGAGGCCGTTCTCGTAGCCGTAGGCGCGGGCGAGCTGCGCAGGCGCGGGCCGTGCAGCGTGCGCTCCATCTCGACGGAGGCGGGCGCGAGCAGCGACGCGTCGGGCTGGTGGACGTACGGGCCGCCGTCGTACTCGACCATGGGGAGGACGGGGCGGACGCGGTCGAGGCCGACGTAGGCGGTGCGACGCGGCGTCGGCGACGGCGGTGACGACCTTCAGCGCCGGTCCACAGGCCGGACGCGCGGGAGAGCGCGACGGCGTGGCGGCCGAGGTCGATCGTCTCCTGGACGGAGCCCGGGTAGAGGATCGGCATGCCGATGGAGGCGAGCGTGGCCTCCGTGGCGCTGGGCAGGGTGGAGGACTTGGAGGCGGGGTCGTCGCCGGCGAGGGCGACCATGCCGCCGCGGGCGCCGGCGCCGACGAAGTTGCCGTGGCGGAGCGCGTCGGCGGCGCGGTCGACGCCCGGCGCCTTGCCGTACCACCAGCCGACGACGCCGTCGACGGTGGCCTTCGGCAGCCGCGGCGCCATCTGCGAGCCCCACACGGAGGTCGCGCCGAGCTCCTCGTTGAGCGCGGGCTGATGGTGGATGCGCAGCGCCTCGAGCCGCGTCGGCGATCCGCTGGAGCTCCTTGTCGTAGCCGCCGAGCGGCGAGCCCTGGTAGCCGCAGATCATCGCTGCCGGTGTTCAGGCCGGCGGCGCGGTCGGCGCGCATCTGGTCGAGCGCGGCGCGCACCAGCGCCTGGACGCCGCTCAGGTAGACGAGCCCCTCGTCGAGGTCGTACTTGTCGTCGAGGGAGACCTCGCGGAGACGTGGCTGCGTCGGATCGGGACGTCGAGCGCCATGCCCGTAAAGGTAAACACATTTGACCACCGATGGTCAAGTGATCTTTACGGGTCGATGTCGTCCAGGAGGTCCTGGGCCTCCTCGAGCTCCTGCTTGGCGTCGTCCGGGAGCGACGACTCGCGGATGCGCTTGCGCGACGCGCTCCTTCTCGCGCTTCTCGGCCTTCTTGATCTTGACCACCTTCGGCGGACGCTTCTTCTCGGGCGGCTTGTCCCCGCCGCCGCACCCGGCGAGCACCACCACGCGCGACAGAAGGGTCAGGCCCCGAGTCGCCTCATGAGCGGCGGACGAGGAAGGCGGGGGTGGGGCGGACCAGCGGGGTGCCGGTCTCCTGCTCCCAGGTGCGCTCGAGCTGGGCGAGGTGCTCGTCCATGACGAGGTCGACCTCGTCGAGGTCGCCGGAGCGGACGGCGGCGAGCGTGCGGACGTGGATGTCGATCGACCAGTCCGGCACGGTCTCGCGGTGCATGGCCATGTCGCGGGCGATCTCGAGGTCGCGGTAGACGGCGCGCACGAGGCCGACGAGCACGTCGTTGCCCGTGGCGCGCGCGAGGGCGAGGTGGAAGCGGACGTCGAGCGCGAGGAAGCGGTCCTCGCGGCCGTCCTGAAGGATCGAGCCCTGCGCGACGACCGCGTGCTGGTCGTCGATGGTCTTCTGCATCGCGGCGAAGTCCTGCGGCGCCGGCGCGCATGGCGGCGAGCTGCGCCACGCGCGGCTCGAGCACCCGCCGCGCCTCCAGCACCTGGGCGACCTCGTGGATGCGGATGTCGCGCCGCGAGGCCACGAGCTCGGGCGGCACGATCTCCGTGGCGATGAACATGCCGCCGCCGGCGCCGCGCCGCACCTCGATCAGCCCGGAGTCGACCAGGACCTTGATCGCCTCGCGCAGCGTCGGGCGCGAGATCTCCATCTGCTCGGCCAGCGCGCGCTCGGACGGGAGGCGGTCCCCGACGGCCAGCTCCCCGAGCTTGACCTTCTCGGCGATCTGCCCGACGGCCTCCTCGAAGGTCCGGCGGGTCTGGACGGGTGTGAACATGCCTGCCGGGAAGTATGGCGGCATGACCCTCCACCACGAGTCGCACGGGCCCGCCGACGGCGAGGTGGCCCTGTGCGTGCACGGCCTCAGCGCGAACCTCCGCAGCTTCGACCACATCGGGGCCGCGCTGACCGAGCGGGGGTTGCGGGTGATCGCCATGGACCTGCGCGGCCGCGGCGCCACGCCCGACAGCGGAGCGGGCACCTACGGGATCGACAGCCACGTGGACGACCTGCTGGCGCTCGCGCCGGAGCGCTTCCACTACGTCGGCTGGTCGATGGGCGCGTTCATCGGGCTGCGCATGGCCGACCGCGCGCCGGAGCGGCTGCTGTCGTTGACGCTGATCGACGCGGCGGGAGCCACGGACCCGCGGGCGATCGAGCTCATCCGCGCGGGCCTGGCGCGCCTCGACACGGACATCCCCGAGGACGACTACGTGGCCGCCATACGGGAGCGCGGGCTGCTCGAGCCGTGGAGCGACCTGTGGGACGCCTACCTGCGCTACGAGCACGGCCGCACGTCCCGGGCCGCCTGTGAGGAAGACCTCGACCGTGGCCTGGAAGCCGATCCGGAGCTGTGGTGGCCGGCGGCGAGGATGCCGACGCTGCTCGTCCGCGGCACGCGGCCGATGGGGGAGGGGCTGATCGTGCCGGAGGACGTCCGCGACCGCCTCGTGGCGGCGTTGCCGGACCTGCGCGTCGTCGAGGTCGACGCCAACCACTACGGCGTGGCGGACGACCCGGCGGCGATCGCGGCGATCGCCGACTTCGTGGCTCAGCCGAGGTAGACGACCGTCTCGCCGAGCGGGACGTCGAGGCTGCGCTCGATCCAGTCGCGGGCCTGCGCCGCGCCGATGTCGCGCAGGGTGACGGCCCCGTGGCGCTTGGCCAGCCGCGCCCCGTCCTCGCCCAGTACGAGGCCGACGTGGACGAACGCGCGGCGGGTCGTGACCAAGGGCGCGCGCGAGCCACTCCTGCCGGCCCTGCGAGTCGGCGAGGTCGGCGCCGCGGACGACCTCCTCGACGCCCAGGTCGGCGTCGTCGACGACCGTGGCGAGGTTGTAGGCGACGGCGCCGTCGTTGCGGCGCAGGACGAAGTCGTCGACGCGTGCCGTCGGCGCGCACCCGCAGCGCGGCCGGCCGATCCGGATGGTCGTCGCGGTCGCGGCAGGTGCCCGGGTACCAGCCGACGATCCCGTGCGGCGCCGACGCCGCCTCGCGGATCTCCGCCCGGGTGCAGAAGCACGGGTAGGTCTCCAGCCGCGCGAGCGCCGCCTCGTAGAGCGGCAGGCGCTCGGACTGGCGGACCACCGCGTCCCCCTCGACGCCGACCGCCGCGAGGTCGGCCAGTTGCCGTTCCACGAAGTGCTCGCGCACGCGGCCCGTGTCGAGGTCGTCGATGCGGATGGTCAGGTGCGTGGCGCGCCGCCGCGCGATGACCGCCGTGCGCAGGTTGCCCAGGTGCAGGTCGCCCGTCGGGCTCGGGGCGTAGCGCCCCCTCAACGGGAGAAGGGCAGCGTGTCCGCGATCTCGCTCAGGCGGGGCGCGTCACGGTCGCGCTCGGAGAAGAGCAGCTCCTCGCGGGGGAGCGGCCACTCGATGCCGACCTCGGGATCCTCGAACGAGATGCCCGGCCTCCGTGGCCGGGTCGTAGTAGTTGGTGCACTTGTAGACGAAGTCGGCGGTCTCCGAGAGCACGCAGAAGCCGTGCCCGAAGCCGACGGGGATCCACAGCTGCTCGCCGCGGACGTCGTCGAGCTCGAAGGCCTCCCACTCGCCGAACGTCGGCGAGTCCCTGCGCAGGTCGACGACGACGTCCCACACCGTGCCGCGCGCGCAGCGCACGAGCTTGCCCTGGCCGGGGTGGGTCTGGAAGTGGATGCCGCGCACCGTGCCGCGCTTGGAGCGCGACTGGTTGTCCTGCTTGAAGGTCGACGCCCGAGGTCCCACGTCTCCTCGCGGAAGGTCTCCACGAAGAAGCCGCGCTCGTCGCCGTGAACCGTCGGGGGCGAAGCGCTTGAGGCCGTGCGATGCGGGTTTCGAGAAGTTCCATGAGGCCGGCGGGAAGGATACGCGGCACAGGGGGAGAACCCATGGCGAGCAATGCCGAAAACCGCCGCGATGCCTCCCTCCGCCGCTGCCCACCAGACGCTGTCTGCGTACATCTCGTCGCGCTTCGACGAGTTCTCGCGGTCGCAGAAGGACGTCGCCCAGTACGTGGTCGACCATCTGGACGAGGTGGCCTTCCACACCGCGGAGGAGCTCGCCCGCCGCGCGTCGACGTCGTCCTCGACCGTGGTGCGCTTCTCGCAGGCGCTGGGCTTCGAGGGCTTCCCCGAGCTCCAGGCCTCCGCACGTGAGGAGTACCGCCGCCGCGAGGCCAAGCCGGAGGCGCAGCCGCTCTTCTCCATCGACCAGGGCCCGTTCGAGGCCGCCGTCGCCGCCGACTTCGCCAACGTGGAGGAGACCGCCCGCGCCGTCTCGCGCTCGGAGGTCGAGGGCGCCGTCGAGGCGATCGCCACCGCGGAGCGCGTCGTCATCGCCGGTGTCGACCAGATGGCCTTCTTCGCCTCCTACCTGCGCCACCTCCTGATGCTGCTCGACATCCGCTCGGAGATCGCCGCCTCGCCGTCGCAGGAGGCGCTGTCCCGCCTCGGGCGCATCGACGACGCCACGCTCGTGATCGGCCTCTGCGCCGGCCGCCCGCATCCGCTCGTCGTCCGCGCGATGAAGATCGCCAAGCACCGCCGCGCCGCGACGCTGGCCATCTCCGACGCGTCGCTGAGCGACGTCGCCAAGCTCGCCGATCGCACCCTCTGGTACTCGTCGAACTCCCCGGCCTTCGTGCGCTCGCACACCGGCCTGCTGTCGATCCTGCAGGCGCTGGCCTACGGCGTCTACGCCCGCGACGCGGCGCAGTACGACGACCGCATCAAGGCCTTCAAGCTCAAGTAGTCCGTGCAGACGCTCGTGCTCGCAACGGCCTGGATCGCCCGCGCTCTCGCGAGCGTACGGGGCGACCTCCGCCGCGGCGGGGCCGTCGTCATCGTGTTCGGGATCCTCTCCGTGGATCTCTGCGCGGCGGCAGTCGGCGCCGACGACTGACGGCCATTTCTCGCTGAGTGGACCCGCGCACCGGGGTTACGCTCCCTGCATGCGCGACGAGTCGACTTTCCGTGTCAAGGCCGGCCTGGCCGAGATGCTCAAGGGCGGCGTCATCATGGACGTCGTCGACGCCGAGCAGGCCAAGATCGCCGAGGACGCCGGCGCCGTCGCCGTGATGGCGCTCGAGCGCGTCCCGTCCGACATCCGCCGGGACGGCGGCGTGGCCCGCATGTCCGATCCCGGCGATGATCCGCGGCATCCAGGAGGCCGTGACCATCCCCGTCATGGCCAAGGCCCGCATCGGCCACTTCGCCGAGGCGCAGGTGCTGGAGGCCCTCGAGGTCGACTACATCGACGAGTCGGAGGTCCTGACGCCCGCCGACGAGGCCAACCACATCGACAAGTGGGCAGTTCAAGGTCCCGTTCGTGTGCGGCGCGACCAACCTCGGCGAGGCGCTGCGGCGCATCGGCGAGGGCGCGGCGATGATCCGCTCCAAGGGCGAGGCCGGCACGGGCGACGTCGTCGAGGCCGTCCGCCACATGCGCCGGATCAAGGCCGAGATCAAGGCGCTGACGGTGATGGACGACATGGAGCTCGCGACCGCCGCCAAGGACCACCAGGCGCCGCTGGACCTCGTCCGCCAGGTCGCCGCCGACGGCAAGCTGCCCGTCGTCCTCTTCTGCGCGGGCGGCATCGCCACGCCGGCCGACGCCGCGCTGATGATGCAGCTGGGCGCCGAGGGCAACTTCGTCGGCTCGGGCATCTTCAAGTCCTCCGACCCGGCGACGCGCGCGGAGCGCATCGTCGAGGCCACCACGCACTTCAGCGACCCGCTGCGCGTCCTCAAGGCCTCCGAGGGCCTCGGCGAGGCGATGAGCTCGCTGGAGACCCGCAAGCTCGACGAGTCGCAGCTGCTCGCCTCCCGCGGGTGGTAGTCGGCGTCCTCGCCCTCCAGGGCGACTTCGCCGCCCACGTCCGGATCCTGCGCGGCCTCGGCGCCGAGGCGCGCGAGGTCCGCGTGCCCGCCGACCTCGAGGGGCTCGACGGGCTGATCATCCCCGGCGGGGAGTCGACCACGATGACGCTCGGCGTCGAGCGCGAGGGGCTGGCCGACGCCGCTGCGCGACGTTCGCCGCGACCGGGCAAGCCCGTGCTGGGGACCTGCGCCGGGATGATCATGCTCGACCGCGAGCACCTCGGCATCGGCGACTGGCTGTGCCGGCGCAACGCCTTCGGCCGCCAGATCCGCTCCTTCGAGGACGACCTCGCCATCGACGGCTTCGGCGACGTCAGCGCCGTCTTCATCCGCGCGCCGTGGGTGAGCGACTGCGGGGAGGACGTCGAGGTGCTGTGCGCGGTGGACGAGCCATCCGGTGGCCGTCCGGCAGGGCAACCTGCTGGCGATCGCGTTCCATCCGGAGATCGCGGGGGAAGACCGCTTCCACCGATGGCTGATCGAGCACTGACCCGGAACACCTACGCCGTCGAGGGCAAGGCCGTCCTCTTCCTGGCCTCCGACGACGCCCGCCACATCACCGGCGCGATGCTCCCCGTCGACGGCGACACGAGCGCGTCCACGGGCCAGCCCCACCTCTGATGGCCGACAAGATCACGCTCCTGCGGGGCGACATCACGACGGACCGCGACACGGACGCGATCGTCAACGCCGCCAACGAGTCGCTGCTCGGCGGAGGCGGGGTGGACGGCGCGATCCACCGCGCCGCGGGCCCGGGGCTGCTGGAGGAGTGCCGCACGCTGGGCGGCTGCGCCACGGGCGACGCCAAGGCCACGAAGGGCTACGACCTCCCGGCGCGCTACGTCATCCACACGGTCGGGCCGGTCTGGCACGGCGGGGACGACGGGGAGGACGCGCTGCTCGCCTCCGCGTACCGCCGCTCGGTCGAGGTGGCCGCGGAGCTCGGCTGCCGCGTGATCGCCTTCCCGTCGCTCTCCACCGGCGTCTACGGCTTCCCGGTCGAGCGCGCGGCGCCCATCGCCATCGCGGAGGCGGACGCTGCGCCGCTCGACGAGGTCCGCTTCTGGCTGTTCAGCGACGCGGACTACGCGGTCTTCGCCGACGCTATCGGCGGCTGAGTCGCTCGATCAGGTCCTGCAGCGCGGACACGAGCAGCGCCTCGACGTCCCCGCGCGTCGCCTCGCCCGCCAGCCACGCCCGCGTCGCCTCCGTGGAGAAGGCGTGGAAGGCGCTCAGGGCCAGGCGCGCCGCGGGCGTGTCGCGCACCGGTCGCGGTTGACCTCCAGCGCGCGCTCGACGCTGCGCTGCCGGGCGGCGGCGGCGAGCGCGGCGATGTCCGGATCCGCCGAGCTGCCGGCGGCGCCGACGACCGCCAGCCACAGCTCGCGGTTGGCGGCGACGACGTCGAGGCTCGCGCGCACGTTGTGCGCGAGGCGCTCCGGCAACGGCGTCTCCGGCCCGGCCTCCCGGGCTGCGGTCAGCGCCGCGGCGCCCTCCGCGACGACCGCGAGGAAGACGCCGCGGATGCCGCCGAAGTAGTGATGCACCAGGGAACGGGTGACGCCCGCGGCGTCCGCGACGTCGGCGGTGGTGACGGCGCCCGGTGGCCGCGCGGCGAACAGCGGACGCGCCGCGGCGACGATCTCCTGCCGTCGGGTCTCGGGGGCGAGGCGGCGCCGGGGCATCTTCTCGGCGCACATTATTGACACCCGTTACAACAAGTGGTCGAATGGTTGCCATGCGCGCTGCCCTCGCGATCCTGATCGTCCTCGCGAGTCCGCAACTCGCCGACGCGGCGCTTGTCGTCTCTCCGGCGCCCGGGACGCCCGCCGCCGGCGCCGCGACGCAGATCAGCGTCCTCGGCGTCGCCCCGGGCCGGATCGGGAGGTCCGCGTGGTCGGCACCGCCAGCGGCGTCCACGCCGGCCGCCTGCGCGCGTACTCGGATCGTCGCGGCGCGAGCTTCGTCCCCGAGGCGCCGTTCGTGCAGGGCGAGGAGGTGCGGGTCACCCTCCCGCTGCGCGGCCGGGCCACGCGCCGCTGGCGCTTCACCGTCGCCCGGCTCGTCCCCGCGCCGCCGGTCCTGACCCTCGCGTCGCAGCAGCCGGACAAGCTCGAGCACTTCGCCAGCGCACCCGACGTGCTGGCGCCCAGGCTGACCGTGCGCCGCCCGGGCGGGTCCGCCTCCTCGCTGTTCCTCACGCCGCTGCCGTCGCCCGTCGTGCACCCGGGCAGCGCGCAGAGCATCACCATCAGCCCCGTCGGCCCGGGCGGGCCGATGATCGCCGACCGCGACGGCCGGCTGGTCTGGTTCCGCCCGCTCGCGCCGCCGGACGTCGCCGCGAACCTCCGCATCCAGCGCTACCGGGGCAAGCGGGTGCTGACCTGGTGGCAGGGCCCGGTCACCGCCGCCGCCTACGGGCTCGGCGCCGCGATCATCGCCGACGCCTCCTACCGCACGCTGCACACGGTCCGCGCCGGCAACGGCTTCGAGATGGACCTCCACGAGTTCACGCTCACGCCGCAGGGCACGGCGCTGTTCCCGATCTACCCGCCGGTCGTGCTGGCCGACGGGACGAAGGTGCTCGACTCGATCGTCCAGGAGGTCGACGTCGCCACCGGGCTCGTGGTGTGGGAGTGGCACGCGCTCGGCCACGTCCCGCTGGAGGACTCCTACGCCACGCCGGGCAACAGCGCCTACTTCGACGCCTTCCACATCAACTCGATCCAGGCGCTGCCGCGCGGCCGGGTGCTCGTCTCCATGCGCGACACCAGTGCCGTCTACCTGATCCGCCGCGCGGGCGGGCGGGTCCTCTGGACGCTCGGCGGCAGGGCGTCGGACTTCCGCATGGGGCCGGGCGCGCGGTTCTGGCTGCAGCACGACGCGCAGCTGCACCGCGGCGGGCTGCTCACGCTGTTCGACGACGAGGCCGGCCCGCCGCAGAAGCGCTCCGCGTTCGCGCGGGCTGCTGCTGCGGCTGACAGGGCCGCCGCGCGACGCTCGTCCGCTCGCTCGACCGCCCGGGGAAGACGTCCGCGCAGAGCGAGGGCAGCGTGCAGCGGCTCACGGACGGCGTGGTTCGTCGGCTTCGGCGCCGAGCCGTGGTTCACCGAGTTCGACACGCGCGGCCGGGTGCGCTTCGACGCGCGGCTGCCCGAGGACGACGGCAGCTACCGCGTCTACCGGTTCCCCTGGCGCGGACGCCCCGACGGGGCGCCCGGCGCGTGCAGGCCAACGTCTTCGGGGACGGCGTCGACGTCCGCGCGAGCTGGAACGGCGCCACGGAGGTCGCGCGCTGGCAGGTGCTCGCCGGGCCGATCGCACGTCGCTGGCGCCGGTCGACCACCGCGGGACGGACGGGCTTCGAGACGAAGCTCCACATCCCGCCGGCGGCGTTCGTGGCGGTGCGCGCGCTGGACCGCCGCGGCCGGACGCTCGGCACCTCGGCCGCGATCGCGGTTCCGTGACGCCGCCGAACCTGATCCTGCTCATCACCGACCAGCAGCGCGCGCCGCAGCACTGGCCGCAGGACCCCGCCTGGCTGGACGCGCTGATGCCCAACGACGCCGAGCTGCGGCGCACGGGCATGAGCTTCGACCGCGCGTTCATCGCCAGCTGCATGTGCTCGCCGTCCCGCGCGAGCCTGCTCACCGGGACCTACCCGGCCCGCCACGGGGTGACGCTGACGCTGACCTACGGCGACCTGTTCCCCGACCGCAAGCACGGCCGGACGCGCTGCGCACCGCGGTCGGCATCGCGCGGTCGGGCGAGGTGCCGCGCGGGCGCGTGGCGTCGAGCTTCCTGCGCGGCGCGCTGCGGCTCGGGAAGCGCAGCGGCAACGAGCCCGAGCTCCCCGCCGGCTTCCCGACGCTGGCGACCCGGCTGCGCGAGCGGGGCTACCACGTCGCGCTCAAGGGCAAGTGGCACCTCACCAAGCCGGTCACGGGGGAGTGGAGCCCCGCCGATTCGGCGCGCGTCGAGCGCGACTACGGCTTCGCCGACTGGGAGCCGACGGACGCCGGCGGCGACGCGAAGGCGAGGTCGTTCGGCGGCGGCACGGCCGGGCAACAGCGGCCTGGGCTGGGACGAGGACTACACGCGCCAGATGGAGGCGTGGCTCGGCCAGGCGGACCTGCCCGAGCCGTTCTGCCTGGTCTGGTGCCTCGTCAACCCGCACGACGTGCTCGGCTACCCGCACTCGTTCGCGACCGGCGGCTACACGGCCGAGGAGTTCGCCGACCTCGACGTCCCGCTGCCGGCGACGATCGACGAGGACCTGCGCGAGAAGCCGACGGTGCAGGCGCTCATGAAGATCGGCCAGACCTCCTACCTCGGTGCGCTGCGCGGCCGCGACCAGCAGCGCCGGTACGTGGACTTCTACGCGCACCTGCACCGCGTCGTGGACGTCACATCGGGCGCCTGCTCGACCGGCTCGGCGAGCGCGGACGATCCCGCCTCGCTGCGGTCGCGCACCGTGATCGTGCGGACCTCCGACCACGGGGAGCTCGGCCTCTCCCACGGCGGCATGCGCCAGAAGATGTTCAACGTCTACGAGGAGGCGCTGCGGGTCCCGTTCGTGGTCTCGAGCCCGGCGCACTTCTCCGCGCCGGAGCGCTCGGACGCGATGGTCTCGCTCGTGGACGTGGTGCCCACGCTGCTGGGGCTCGCGGGCGCACGGGACCTCGACCCGGGACTGGCCGGCCACGACCTCGGGCCGGTGCTGCGCGGCGAGCGCGACAGCGTGCGCGACGCGGTTCTCTTCACCTACGACGACCACCAGGCCGGCACGGCCTTCCAGGACGCGCCGGGGCAGCCCAACCGCATCCGCTGCGTGCGCGACGGGCGCTTCAAGTACGCGGTCTACTTCGACCCGTCGGGGCGGGTGTCGCCGGAGCACGAGCTCTACGACCTCCTGATCGACCCGGCGGAGACGCGCAACCTCGTCCACAAGCTCTCGGGGGTGCCGCGGACGCCGGTCGCGCGCGCCGAGCTCGGGCGGTTGCGGCAGACGCTGGCCGCCCTGTGCGCCGAGGCCGGCGCCGACCTGCCCGCGCTCTAGCCGACCGGTCTGCCATGGTCAGCAGGCATACCGTCGATCCGGAGGTCACATCATGCTTCGCCCGTCCCCGCGCGGACCCGTCGCCGCCATCGTCCTGAGCCTGGTTGCGGCGGCGCCCGCGACCGCCCTGCCGCGAAACAGCGTCGGAACGAAGCAGATCCGCAAGGGGGCGGTGCGGAGCACTGACATCGGGAAGGGCGCCGTGACGCGCCTGAAGCTCAAGCTGGGGGCCGTCACGACGGCCGCGGTCAAGAACGGCACGCTGAAGGTGGAGGACTTCGCGCCGGGCGTCCTGCTGAGCAGCGCCGGACCTGCCGGCCCGGCCGGTCCCGCCGGCCCGCAGGGCGCCGGGGGATCCGACGGGACGACCGGCCCCACCGGCCCCGCGGGCCCGTCCGGTCCTGCCGGCCCCACCGGACCGCTCGGCCCCTTCGCCATCTCCGCGGGCACCACCGCCCCCATCGGGTCGCTCACGCAGGCCGGCTCGGGGGCGGGCCTGGCCGTCACCATGAACCCCGCCACCACCCAGCGCGCCATCGACGTCTCCAACACCGGGGCGGGGCCGGGCGTCTTCGCCACCACGGCTAGCGGCAACTCGATCTGGGGCATCGTGGGCGCCATCAGCGCAGCGGCCGTCATCGGTGACAGCTCCAGCGGCGAGGCCGTGGTCGCGCGGCAGACCGGGTCGACCTGCGAGACGTTGGTCGGCAAGTGCGCCGGCATCGGGGCGGCCGTGGGCCGTGCGGATGGCGCCCGTGGCCTCGGCGTGCGCGGCTTCTACACGGACGCAGACCCGGCGGGCCGCGGCGTCCTCGGACAGGCGGGCATCAGCGGCGGGATGGGCGTGGGCGTCCGCGGCGAGAACGTCAATGCCGCGAACGCCGGCAACGCCGTCGAAGGATCCACGAACGGGCCGGGGGCGGGCATCTACGGGACGGAGACCTCGACCAACACCGCCGCGCTGGCGGGGAAGTTCGACGGCAACGTGACGATCAACGGGAACCTGACGGTGACGGGCACGAAGACCGGCCTGTTCATCGACGATCCGCGGGCCCCGAACGAGCGCACGATCGGTCAGACGCCGCTCGACACGGACGAGCTGTCGGTGTTCTATTCGGGCAACGTCACCACCGGGTCCGACGGCCGCGCAACCGTGCAACTGCCCGAGTACGCCGAGGCGATCGCCGGTGACTGGCGCTACACCCTGACGCCGATCGGCCGCTTCGGGCAGGTCATCGTCGACCGCGAGGTCGCGGACGGTGCCTTCGTGGTGCGCAGCGAGCATCCGGACACCCGGGTGTCGTGGTCGGTGACCGGGACCCGGACCGACCCGTACGCGCAGGCGCACCCGTTCGACGCCGTGCAGCCGAAGACCGGGCCGCTCGAGGGCCTGTATCTGCATCCGGTGGAGGCCGGGGTGGCCCGCTCGCGTGGTGTCGTCCGGCCGGCCGGGGCCCCGGTGGCGAGCACGCCACGACTCGCCTCGGACCGTTCGGCCCGGCCGTGACCGGCTAGGCCCCGAGCCGTCCCAGTAGCTCGCGCAACTGCCGGCGTTCAGTGGGGGAGAGGGGACCGAGCAGGTCGTCCTCCATCCGCCGGATGTCGGCCTGCGCAGCGGCGCGGCGTGCCTCCCCAGCGTCGGTGAGCCGGACGACGGGGTTGCGGCAGTCCGGGGGGTCGGGTGGACAGCCCGTGGGTTCCGAGCGTGGCTTCTCCGCCTCCATGATGCGGCGCGTCACCCACGCCTTCCTCCCGGCCTGGGCACCCACCTTCGCGGAGCAGGTGGAGGTGGACGGGAGGACCTCGTCGCAGGCGATCCGGCACCTGGTGGAGGCCGGCGGCGACTGAGCCCGGCCGGGACCGGGGAGGCCTGAGAGCATGCCCCCGCTTCCCGCGCCCCCGCTCCTCCTCAGCCAGGTCGGCCGCGCCGCCCACGACATCGGCCTGGCCGGCCTGCTCGGCGGCAACCTCTTCGGCCGCCTTGCGCTGCATCCGGCCGTCGCCGAGATCTCCGACCCCGCCGAGCGCGGCCGCGTCGTCAACGCCGCCTGGCGCCACTACGGCACCGTCAACTCCCTCTCGCTGGCCGCCGTCACGGTCGGCTGGCTCGGCGCCCGCGCCGAGGAGGCCTCCAGCAAGCACCTGACGGACGCCGAGCAGCGCTTCGCCGTCGCCCGCGACGTCCTCCTCGGCGCCGTCGCCGTCTCCGGCCTGGCCACCGCGGTCGAGGGCATCCGCTTCGCGAAGTCGGCCCCCGACGGCGCCGTCCCGCTCGAGGACGGCGACCACGCCGCCATCCAGGCGACGTCCAAGCAGACCAAGCTCAAGCAGCGCCTCAACGCCCTCGGCCTCGTCACCATGGCGTCCGAGCTCGCGCTCGTGAGCGTCAACGCCGCCTTCAACCAGCAGACCTTCCGGCGCCCGCAGCGCCGCCGCGCCCTCCGGCAGCGCTGACCGGAACGCGCTCCTCGCCCACCTGACAACGGTGAGGTGCGCGATAGAGGTCGCGGAGACGCGTTTCGCGCTCCTCAGGCGCACGCCGGGATCGAGGGCGCGTTCGGGTCAGACGACGAGGCCGTGGCGCATGGTGTTCTCCGTCACCACGCGCGGCTCGACGAACTGCAGGAGGTAGCCGGGGCCGCCGGCCTTGGTGCCCGTTCCGGAGAGCTTGTTGCCGCCGAACGGCTGCCGCGCGACCATGGCGCCGGTGATGCCGCGGTTGACGTAGAGGTTGCCGACGGGAAGGCGGTCGACGATGCGGTCGACGACGTCGGGGTTGCGGCAGAACAGGCCGGCGGTGAGCGCGAAGGGAAGGGCCTCGAGGCGGTCGCAGGCCTCGTCGGTGGAGCGGACCGGCTCGATGGTGAGCAGGGGCGCGAAGACCTCCGTGCGCAGGACCTCGGCGTCGGCGGGGACGTCGGCGAGAAGGGTGGGCGGTGCGTAGAAGCCGCCGCTCGGGGAGCTCGGAGACCTGGGCGGCGACGCGACCGCGCCGCGGCGAGGTACTTCGCATGGCGCTCGACGGAGTCCGGCTCGATGACGGCCGGGACCTCCGTGGCGAGCGACGACGCCGGGCCCGACCTCGAGCAGCGAGATGGCCCCGGCGAGGCGCTCCACGAGCTGGTCGTGGATGGCCTCGTGGCAGAGGATGCGCGCCGCGGCCGAGCACTTCTGGCCGGCGAAGGCGAAGGCGGAGGCGACGAGGGCGGGGACGACCTCGTCGGGGTCGGCGTCCGAGTCGACGATCACGCAGTTCTTGCCGCCCATCTCGGCGACGACGCGCTTGAGGTGGTGCTGGCCGTCGCGGACCTCGGCGGCGGTGCGGACGATCTCGAGGCCGACCTTGTTGGATCCCGTGAAGGCGATGGTGTGCACCCGCGGGTCCTCGACGAGCTTCGCGCCGACGTCCCCGAGGCCCGTGAGCAGCTGGAAGACGCCCTCTGGCAGCCCGGCCTCGCGCAGCGCGTCGGCGAGCAGCATCGCGCAGCCCGGCGACTGCTCGGCGGGCTTGAGGATGACCGCGTTGCCGGTGGCCAGGCCGGCGGCGCTCATCCCCAGCGGGATGGCGAGCGGGAAGTTCCACGGCGCGATGACGGCGACGATGCCGCGCGGCGCGTAGCGCAGCTCGTTGCGCTCGCCGGGGACCTGGAGCAGGGAGATGGACCGGTCGAGCTCGACGGCGCCGCGGGCGTAGTACTCGAGGAAGTCGATCGCCTCGCAGACGTCGGCGTCGGCCTCCGGCCACGGCTTGCCCGTCTCACGCAGGGCGAGCGCCGCACAGCGCAGGCGGTCGCGGCGCAGGGAGGCGGCGGCCTGGACGAGGATGCGCGCGCGCTCGGCCGCCGGCGTGCGCGACCACTTCGCGAACCCCTTCTGCGCGGCCTCGAGCGCCGCGTCCACCTCGTCGGGCGAGGCGGCACGGGCGGTGGCGACGACCCGATCGGACTGGCACGGGTCCACGGAGACGACGTCCCCGCCGCCGTTGACCTTGCAGTGGCAGCTCGGCGTCCAGCGACGACAGGGCGTCGGCGAGCGAGGCGCGCACGGGGGCGCGCCGCAGCTCGAGCACCGGCTCGTTACGGAACGGGGACGGCGAGGAGGTCATCGATGGAGGTCCCCTGGGACTGGGCGAGCAGGAAGGAGTCGTTGCTGGTGTTCTCGAGCAGCCGGCGCACGAGGTAGGCCATGCCGGCGACGAGGTCCCCGACGGGGCAGTAGGCGCGGACGCGGAAGCCGCGGGCGGCCAGCGCGTCCTGCAGCGGGTCGCCGAGGCCGCGCAGGACCTGCAGCTCGAGATCGCCGTCCCGGCCGCCCGTCTCGCGGTTGTAGGCGATCGCGTGCGCGACGGAGCGCAGGTTGTGAGAGGCGATGGCGGTGCGGATGCCGGAGTCGCGCGCGTCGAGCAATGTGCGGGTCAGCGTGCTCGAAGTTGAGGTCGCAGTCGGCCTTGACCTCGAAGACGGGGACGGGCCAGCCGTGCTGGCGGGCCTCCACGAGCTCGTGGTCCCAGTAGGCGCCCTTGACCAGGCGCACGGTGAGCGGGACGGCGCGCTTCGCCTGCGCGGCCCAGTCGAGGATCAGCTGCGCGGTGTCGGGCGAGTCGCGCAGGTAGGCCTGCAGGACGACGCCGGCGGACGGGCCGTCGGCGAACTCCTCCTCGCCGAGCAGCTCGAGGATGAGCTCCGTGACGGCGTCGCGCGAGTCCAGCGACTCCATGTCGATGTGCAGGTGCGCGCCGAGGTCGCGGGCCTGGCGCAGCAGCGTGCGCAGGCGGACCGGCGGCGTCGCTCTTCCCACGCTCGGGGGCGTCGGCGCGCAGCAGCGGGGTGAGGGCCGAGACCTTGACGGACAGGTTCGCGCGCGGCAACGGGCCGAAGCCGTCGGCCTCGAGGCCGGGGCGGGCGGGCCAGTCGCGCGTCTCGCGGACGAGCACGTCGAGCGCCTCGGCGCAGCGGGCGGCGTAGCGCTCCGCCTCGTCCTGGGTGACGGTGGCCTCGCCGAGGAGGTCGACGGTGGCGGCGACCCCGTCCTTCCAGAGCCCCTTGAAGTCGCTCATCGCGGCGGCGGGCGACTCGCCGACGATGAAGCGGTGCGCCATGTGCTTGACGCCGGCGGCGGAGGCGCGGCCGAGGGCGAGGCGGCCGGCCTTGGTGCCGCCGACCTTCATGGCGGCGGCGATCGGCGGGGGCGCGTCGGTGACCTCGCCGAGGAAGCCCGTCAGGTGGCGGGCGAGGTCGTCCAGGTTCCGGCAGGCGGGGACGACGTCGACGAAGCGGAAGAGCGCGGCCTTGAGCTCGGCGTCGGCCGAGGCGAGCTCCATCGCCTTGTCGTCGGCGCGGCTGATCGGGTTCTTCGAGGCAGGTGGGAGAGCGGCGTAGAGGTCGCGGCCGACCTCATTGAGTGCCCCTTCGAGATCCACGAGGCTGGACGTTAGGGCGCGCGACCACCGCCATGCGGTCACGGAAGTCCGGGGTCCACAGGCGGTCGGCGAGGCCCGCGACCTCGAACGCCTTCGTCACCACCTTCGCGAGCGGCCGGGAGTAGCCGCTGAGCCGCCACAGGTAGTACCGGACGGTGAACGTCTTCGGCGCGGTGGTGATCTCCAGGACGTCGTAGCCGGCGCGGCGCAACAGCACCGAGATGGAGTGGCGCGTGAAGTACTGGACGTGGGTGGGGATGACCGACCACCAGCGCGCGCCCATCCGCCGCGCGAGGCGGCTGCCCGGAGTCCGGCACCGTCATGTAGAGGACGCCGCCCGGGGCGAGCAGCGTGGCGATGTGCTCGAGCGCGGCGAGCGGGTCCGTGAGGTGCTCGATGACGTCACCGAGGACGATCGCGTCATACGACGCCTGCGGCAGGTCGGCGCTGAGGAGGTCCTCCTCGTGGATGGCCAGCCCGAGCTCCTCGCGGGCGTACTGGGCGGCGAACTCGGAGGGCTCGACGCCCGTGACCTCCCAGCCGCGCGCGCGGGCCTCCGCGAGCAGGAAGCCGACCCAGCAGCCGAGGTCGAGGATCCGGCGGCCGCTGGTCCACCGCTCCATCTGCTCGAGGGCGACGCGCGCCGTGTGGTGCTGGCCCTCGATCTCGTCGACGTAGTGGTCGGCCCGCGCGCCGACGTAGAGCTCGAGCAGCTCCGTCTCCGTCGGCATGTGCTCGAGCTGGCGATGGCCGCACGCTCCGCACTCGACGATGTCGTCCAGCGCGGTGCCGTAGGCGTCCGTGGTGGGGATGAGGCCGCGCTCGTCGAGCTCCTTGCCGACGCGCAGCGCCAGCGTGCAGCGGCCCCTGTCCGCAGGCGACGCAGCTCATCGGTGCGCCACCGCCCAGATGTCGTTGCCGGCGAACAGGCGGACGGCGCGGATCGCCGCGAGCCGCTGGCCCGCGCGCATGAACCACGAGTCCTTGAGGCCCTCCGTGGTGTGGTGGCTGCCGTCGCGGACGATCGCCGCGTCGATCCACACGTACGGATCCGTGAAGCCCGCCCGGCGCAGCGAGCGCCGCAGCCCGTGCAGCGTCTGCTCCCGCGCGTGGTAGGTCTTGCTCGCCGCCACCCAGCTCTCCAGGCGGCGCACCGTGTCGCCGTGGCCGGCGGCGATCAGCGGCCAGCGGGCGATCGGCCAGGTGACCGTCAGGAACAGCCGGTTGGGGGCGGTGTGGAGGACGAGCCGGCCGCCCGGCGCGAGGACGCGGTGGATCTCGCGCAGCATCGCGTCGGCGTCGGCCGGGACCAGGTGCTCGATGACGTCGCCGTTGAGGACGGCGTCGAAGCTGCCGTCGGGCCAGGGCAGCGCCGTCACGTCGCCCTGCACGATCTCCGCGTCGGGCGCGGTGTCGCGGCTGATGGCGACCGCGGCCTCCGCGTAGTCGATGCCCGCGACGTCGGCGCCCGCCTGGGCGCAGGCCAGCAGCACCTCGCCGCGGCCGCAGCCGACGTCCAGGACGCGCATCCCGGCCCGCGGGCGCAGCTTGGCCAGCTGCCGGCGCTTGAGCGGCGAGAGGCCCCGATCGGTGTTGAACTCGTCCGCTCCCTCGCAGGTGTTGGAGAGGAAGTAGGTCTCGTCGTAGACGTGTGGGGCGATGCGCTGCAAACGGCGCGCCACCCTATCCTCCGGCCCCTTGAGGCAGCGCCGGCTCTGATCAGCGTCGTGACGCCCATGCACGACGAGGAGGACAACGCCCGCGCGCTCTACGAGCGGGTCGCCGCCGCGATGACGCCCTACGAGTGGGAGCTCGTGATCGTCGACGACGGCAGCAAGGACGGCACCGCCCGCGTCCTCACGGAGATCGCCGCCGCCGACGAGCACGTCAAGGTCATCTACCTGTCGCGCAACTTCGGCCACCAGGCGGCCATCACCGCCGGCCTCGAGCATGCCCGCGGGGAGGCCGTCGTGATGATCGACGCCGACCTGCAGGACCCGCCGGAGGTCATCCCGACGATGGTCGAGCGCTGGCAGGAGGGCTCGGACGTCGTCTACGCCGTGCGCGAGAGCCGCGAGGGCGAGACGCGCATGAAGCTCATGACCGCGCACATCTTCTACCGGCTGATGGCGCGGCTGGCCCAGCTCGAGCTGCCCGTCGACTCCGGCGACTTCCGGCTGATGGACCGGCGCGCGCTGGAGGCGCTGCTGGCCATGCCCGAGCGCGCCCGCTTCCTGCGCGGCATGACCGTGTGGATCGGCTTCACGCAGACCGCCGTTCCCTACAAGCGCGACGCGCGCATCGCGGGCGAGACGAAGTTCACGCTGCGCAAGATGGTGCGCTTCTCCTTCGACGCGATCTCGAGCTTCTCGTACTTCCCGCTCCAGCTCGCGACGCTGATCGGCTTCTTCATCTCCGTGATCGCGTTCCTCGCGATCCCGCTGACGGTGCTCGCGCGCTACTCGCGACATCTTCGTGCCCGGCATCTCGACGACCCTGATCGTGATGCTGCTGCTCGGCGGCATCCAGCTGATGACCCTCGGCGTGATCGGCGAGTACGTCGGGCGCATCTACGACGAGGTCAAGCGGCGGCCGCTGTACGTGGTGCGCGAGACCACCAACGTCGACACGGACGCCGTCGGCCCGCGGCCCAGCGCCCTGTAGATGCGGGTCGCGATCGTCGGCGCCGGCGTGGCCGGCCTCACCGCCGCGCTGCGCCTGGGGGAGGCCGGGCACGAGACCGACGTCTACGAGCGCTGGCCCGGTCTGGGCGGCATGGCGGCGACCGTCGACGTCGGCGGCGGGCACCGCCTGGAGCGCTACTACCACCACCTCTTCACCTCCGACCGCCACATCGCGCGACCTCTACGACGAGCTCGGGATGCCCGACGAGCTCGAGTGGCGCGACTCGACGACGGCGTTCTTCATCGGCGGCAGGCAGTGGCCGTTCACCTCGCCGCTGGACCTGCTGCGCTTCAAGCCGCTGCTCGCTCGGCCGGGCGGCTGCGGATGGGCGCCTCCGTGCTGGCCGTGCAGAAGTTCGGGCGCGACCAGGCCAAGTACGAGGGCATCACGGCGGCGGACTGGATCAAGCAGCCGCATGGGCCGCGCCGCCTGGGAGACCGTGTGGGGGCCGCTGCTGCGGGCGAAGTTCGGCGACCGCGCCGAGGACGTCTCCATGGTCTGGCTGTGGTCGAAGTTCACCCTGCGCCGCCAGCTGGAGGGCGAGGAGGCGCGCGGGGAGAAGCTCGGCTACCCGCGAGCACTCGTGGGAGCTGCTGCTGGAGACGCTGGCCGCGCGGGTCAACGGGCGCGTGCTGATCGACCAGCCGATCCGGCGCATCGACCACGACAACTACGGCTTCGCGGTCGAGTACGGCGCGCCCGACTCGTTCCGCCGCGGCCACGACCCCGCGGCGTTCGACAAGCTCGGGACGGAGCGCTACGACGCCGTGCTCGCCACCGTCCCCAACGACATCTTCCTGGGCATGGCCGGCCACCTGATCGCCGACGACTACCGGGCCAAGCTGACCGGCATCGACTACTACGCGGCGCTGTGCGTGCTGCTCGAGCTCGACCGGCCGCTGTCGCCGTTCTACTGGACCAACATGGCCGACCCGGGCGTCGGCTTCCTCGGGCCTGATCGAGCACACGAACTTCGTCGAGCCCGAGCGCTACGACGGCCGCCGCTTCGCCTATCTGGCCAACTACCTGCCGCGCGACCACGAGCTGCTGTCGCTCTCGCTGGACGAGCTGCTCGACCGCTACGAGCCGGGCCTGCGCATGGTCAACCCGGCCTTCGACCGGTCGTGGATCAAGAACGCGTGGAGCTTCCAGGAGCCGGCCGCGCAGCCCATCGTCACGCTCGGCTACCAGGACCGCATCCCGCCGCTGCAGACGGGCGTGCCGGGCCTGGTCCTGGCCAACACGACGCAGGTCTATCCGGAGGACCGGGGGACCAACTACGCCGTGCGCATCGGCAACGACGCCGCTGCCGCGCTGCATGGCCTAGTGCGGGTCCTCCTCACCGACCGCTACCCGGAGCTCTCGGAGACGTTCGTGGAGGCGGAGGTGCCGCTCTTCGACGTCGTCGAGGGCGTGAACGGGCTGGACGGAGTCGACGGGGGAGCGTCTGCGCGGCGCTGGCTTGGCTGGCAGCTCGGCACCCGCTCGGCGTGCTGCGGGATCGTGGCGGTCGGCGGCGCTGGCGCCGGGAGGAGGACGTCCCGCCGTTGCGCTTCCTCGCGCCGGCGGCGCGGCGCTGGCGCGACGCGGAGCACATCCACGTCCACTTCGCGGCCGGCGCGGCCCTGACCGCCCTGCGCCTGCACCGCATCACGGGCGTCCCGTTCTCCGTCACCGCGCACGGCTACGACATCTTCCAGCACCCCGCGAACCTCGAGGAGAAGTGCGCGGCCGCGGCCTTCGTCACCACGGGGTCCGCGTACACCGTCGCCCACGTCCCGCACGCCGAGCTCGTCCCCATGGGCGTCGACTGCGACGCGTTCCGCCGCCGCTCGGCGCTATCCGGGCGGCCGCACCGTCCTCGCGGTCGGCCGGCTGGTGGAGAAGAAGGGCTTCGACGTGCTGGTCGACGCCGCGGCCGCCCTGGACCGGGCCGAGGTGCTGATCGCGGGGGAGGGTCCGGAGCGCCGCGCGCTCGAGGAGCGGATCGCCGCCCGCGGCGCGCCCGTCCGCCTGCTCGGCGCCCAGTCACACGCCGACGTGCGCGCCCTTCTCGAGCGCGCCGACGTCCTCTGCGCCCCCAGCGTCATCGCCGCCGACGGCGACCGCGACTCCATGCCCGTCGTCATCAAGGAGGCGCTCGCCATGGAGGTCCCGGTCGTCGGTGAGCGACGCCGCCGGGCTGCCCGAGGCGGTCCGGCCGGGCTTCGGCACCGTGGTTCCGGCGGGCGACCCGGACGCGCTCGCCGTCGCCCTCACCGCCGAGCTCGACCGCCCGCTCCCCGAGCGCGTCGAGCGCGGCCGGGCCGGCCGCGCGTTCGTCTGCGAGCACTTCTCCGTCGCCGCCCAGCGCGAGGCCGTCGAGCGCCTGCTGGCGAGGGTCGCGCCCCGTGCGTGACGCCGCCCGCCGGCAGATCCTCGACACCCTTCCCGACGACGCGCTCGTCCTCGACGTCGGCGGCTGGGCCGTCCCGTTCCCGCGCGCGGACTGGATGCTCGACCTCGGCGCCTACGAGACCCGCGGCGAGTGGGGCTACGACGGCGACCGCGCCGCCGAGCGCTTCACCGCCGACACCTGCGTCCAGCGCGACATCTGCGACCGCGAGCCGTGGCCGTTCGCCGACGACCAGTTCGACTTCGCCATCTGCTCGCACACGCTGGAGGACGTCCGCGACCCCGTCTGGGTCTGCTCGGAGCTCGCGCGCGTCGCGAAGGCCGGCTACGTCGAGACGCCGTCGCGCCTGTAGGAGCAGTCCTGGGGCGTGCAGGGCGAGCTGACCGGCTGGAGCCACCACCACTGGCTCGTCGAGGTCGTCGACGGCGGCCTCGAGTTCCTCTTCAAGCAGCCACCTCCTCCACACGCCCGGGTACCACCTGCCCGCCTTCCCCGACGGGCGGCGAGACGACCACGCACCTCTGGTGGGAGGGGGCGCTGCCCGCGCGCGAGCGGATCTCCCTCGACCCGGAGGTCGTCGACGCCGACCTGCGCGACTTCGTGACCGCCCACGGCGGCAGCGGCGGGTCTAGACGACGCCGGAACCGGCGAGCGCGCTGAGCACGCGCGGCGACGCCGTCGTCGCAGCTCATGTCCATCGGGATCTCGATCTCCGGGGACTCCGGGCGCCTCGTAGGGGTCGTCGATCCCGGTCATGTGGGCCAGCTCGCCGCGCGCGGGCACGGGCGTAGAGGCCCTTCGGGTCGCGGCGCTCGCACTCCTCGAGCGGCGTGGAGACCCAGACCTCGAGGAACGGCAGGCCGGCGTCCTCGTGCAGGCAGCGGACCATGTCCCGGCTGTCGCGGTAGGGCGAGACGAGCGAGACGACGACGACGATGCCGGCGTCGGCCATCAGCCGCGCGACCTCGGCGGCGCGGCGGATGTTCTCCTCGCGCGACGCGTGGTCGAAGCCCAGGTCGCCGCAGAGCCCGTGGCGGAGGTTGTCGCCGTCGAGGCGGTAGGCGTCGATGCCGCGCTCGGCGAGCGCGACGACGAGGTTGCGCGCGACGGTGGACTTCCCCGAGGCGGGCAGGCCCGTGAACCAGACGGTGGCGCCGCGCTTGCCCAGCAGCGACTCGCGCTGTTCGCGGGAGAGCGCCTCCTGCTCCCAGACGACGTTCTCGCTGTGCGCGCGGCTCACGACGTCTCGCCGTCGAGGATCATGCCGCCGGCGACCGTGTCGTTCGTCGCCTCGTCGATGAGGATGAACGAGCCGGTGGCGCGGTTGCGGCGGTAGGGGTCGACGATCAGCGGCGTGCTGGTGCGCAGCCGGACGCGGCCGATGTCGTTGAGGCCGAACTCCGTGGCCTCCTGGTCGCGGTGCAGGGTGTTGACGTCGAGGCGGTAGCGCAGCTCGTCGACGATCACGCGGGCGTTGCGCGTCGTCTGCTTGATGCTCAGGCGCGCGCCCTGCTTGAGCGGCTGGTCGGTCATCCAGCAGATCATGGCCTCGAGCTCGCGCACCGGCTCCGGGTGGTTGTGATGGCGGCAGATGACGTCGCCGCGGGAGACGTCGATGTCGTCGGCGAGGTGGAGGATCACCGACATGGGCGGGAACGCCTCCTCGACGTCGCCGTCGAGCGACTCGATGCGGGCGATCTTCGAGGACAGGCCGGCCGGGAGGACGAGGACATCGTCCCCGGCGCGCATGACGCCGCCGGCGACCTGCCCCGCGTAGCCGCGGTAGTCGTGATGCTCGTCGGTCTGCGGGCGGATGACCCACTGCACGGGGAAGCGGACGTCGATCAGGTTGCGGTCGCTGGCCACGTGCAGGTGCTCGAGGTGCCAGAGCAGCGGCGGGCCGCCGTACCACGGCGAGTTCTCGCCGCGTTCGACGACGTTGTCGCCGTGCAGCGCGCTGATCGGGATGAAGGTCGCGTCGCGGACGTCGAGGCGCGCCATGAAGTCCGTCATCTCCGCGACGATCTTGTCGTAGGCGCCCTCGTCCCAGTCGACGAGATCCATCTTGTTGACGGCGAAGACGATGTGGCGGATGCCGAGCAGCGAGCGCAGGAAGGTGTGGCGGCGCGACTGCTCCGTCGGGCCCTCGCGCGCGTCGATGAGCACGATGGCGACGTCGGCGGTGGAGGCGCCCGTGACCATGTTGCGCGTGTACTGCACGTGGCCGGGCGTGTCGGCGAGGATGAAGGAGCGCTTGGCCGTCGCGAAGTAGCGGTAGGCGACGTCGATGGTGATGCCCTGCTCGCGCTCGGCGCGCAGGCCGTCGGTGAGCAGCGCGAGGTCGACGACGTCGAGGCCGCGGCGCTCGGAGACGTCGGTGATGTGCGCGAGCTGGTCGGCCAGGATCTCCTTGGAGTCGAACAGCAGCCGCCCGATGAGGGTGGACTTGCCGTCGTCGACGGAGCCGGCGGTGGCGATGCGGACGAGCGAGGTCGTGCTCATGGCTAGAAGTACCCCTCGCGCTTGCGGTCTTCCATGGCGGCCTCGGTGACGCGGTCGTCGGCGCGGGTCTCGCCGCGCTCGGTGACGCGCGTGGCGGCGATCTCGGCGACCACGTCGTGCAGCGTCGTCGCGGTCGGAGCGGACGGCGCCGGTGATCGTGAGGTCGCCGACGGTGCGGTAGCGCACGGACTCGCGGAACGGCTCCTCGCCGTCCATGCAGCTCGACGTGCTCCGAGACCGCGTAGAGCATCCCGTCGCGCTCGAAGACCTCACGCTCGTGGGCGAAGTAGATCGACGGCAGCTCGAGGCCCTCCTGCTCGATGTACTGCCAGACGTCGAGCTCGGTCCAGTTGGAGATGCGGGAACGCGCGGACGTTCTCGCCCTTGCGGATGCGGCCGTTGTAGAGGTTCCACAGCTCGGGCCGCTGCGCGCGCGGGTCCCACTGGCCGAAGTCGTCGCGGAAGGAGAGCATCCGCTCCTTCGCGCGGGCGCGCTCCTCGTCGCGGCGGGCGCCGCCGAAGCAGGCGTCGAACTGGTGCTCCTCGATGGCGTCGAGCAGCGTCTGCGTCTGCTGGCGGTTGCGCGAGGCGCGCGGGCCCTTGTCCTCGGCGGCGCGGCCCTGGTCGATCGTCTCCTGCACGGAGGCGACGATCAGCCGCTCGCCGAGCTCGGCGACGCGGCGGTCGCGGAACTCGATGACCTCGGGGAAGTTGTGGCCCGTGTCGACGTGCATGAGCGGGAACGGGAAGCGGCCGGGGCGGAAGGCCTTCTCGGCGAGGCGCAGCAGGACGATCGAGTCCTTGCCGCCGCTGAAGAGCAGGGCGGGGCGCTCGAACTCGGCGGCCACCTCGCGCATGAGGTGGATGGCCTCGGATTCGAGGGCGTCGAGGTGGGTGAGCTCGT
>CAWJMO010000022.1:0-7532 GCA_963843865.1 uncultured Solirubrobacteraceae bacterium
TGAGAGGGATGGTCTCCTTGAGACTGCCGGGAATGGGAGCGGCGCCGGGCGCCGGCTGCCGCCAAGCATACGTTGCGAAAATGAACGAGGCCCCCGGACAGCAGACGGACCGGGGCCTCGCGGACCCGTGATCAGCCTCGCTGAAGGCTTACGCTGTCGCCAACCATCGAGGAGGAGAGACTCTCGTGTTGTTCAAACGTGCGCTGCCCATCGCGGCGCTGGCCCTGACGGCGCTCGCCCCGAGCGCCTCGGGCAAGACCATGCTCAACGTCGTCCCGCACGGCCAGCAGGCCCCCGGCGTGCCGTGGGCGTCGACCCCCGGCATCCTGCCCGCCGACACGCAGGCGCGGATGTACGACCGCATCACCCCGCTGTTCCGCAACGTCACCGACGAGGTGCTCAAGCCCAGCGCCGACGGCTCGGGCTACTACAAGTCGGCCGAGCTGCTCGACATCAACGACCCGTCGTTCGTGTCCTCCCAGGACGTCAGCGGCACCTCGCCCAACGCCGGCGCGGTCAAGGCGACGATCAAGCGCGACCCCTACGGCGTCCCGCACATCTACTCGGACACGGACCCGGGGGCGATCTTCGCCGCGGGCTACGTGGCCGCCACCGACCAGAACCTGCTGCTCAACCAGGCCCGCACCAACGGCGTCGCCGGCCTGATCGACCTTCCCGGTGTCCCCGCCATCAACCTGATCCTCGGCCTCTACCAGTTCCAGCCGACCGCGAAGGTGCTCAAGGAGGCAGAGGACCTGCAGACCAAGAACATCCTCAAGCAGGGTGTCCGCGGCAAGCAGCTGCTCAACGACATCGACACCTACATCGCGGGGGCGAACGTCCGCCTCGCCGAGTCGAGCCCGACCACGAAGAAGCTCAGCCGCATCGACATCTACTCGCTCAACGCCGTCAAGGCGCAGTTCCTGGGCGAGGGTGGCGGCAACGAGACCAACAACGCGCAGTTCCTCGACGGGCTGCGGTCCAAGCTCGGCAAGAAGCGCGGCGACGGCGCGTTCGCCGACCTGCAGGCGCGCAACGACCCGGAGGCGGCGGTCACGACCGGCAACTCCTTCAAGGCGCAGACCAAGGTGTCGACGTCCAAGCCGCGCGGGATGGTCCGCCTCAAGAACGGGTCGCTGCAGTCCTCGTCGGTGAAGCTGCCCGGCCAGTACCGCGCGTTCCCGCTGCACCGCCAGCTGGCGTCCAACATCCTGATCATGTCGGGCAACCGCTCGGCCACGGGCGCGCCGCTCTTCGTCGGCGGGCCGCAGATCGGGTACAACTACCCCGGCCTGACGTACGAGCTGCAGATCAAGAGCCCGTCCATCAACGTGCGCGGTGTCTCGTCCGGCCCGTTCCCGGGCTACATGCTCATCGGCTCCGGCGCCGACTACGCGTGGACGCTGACCTCGGCCGGTGCCGACATCATCGACACCTACGCCGAGACGCTGTGCGGCGGCTCCAAGCGCAAGTACCGCTACAAGGGCAAGTGCCGCAAGATGGAGAAGGTCAACGCCGGCGTCATCACCAAGGGTGCCGACAAGGTCTCCGCCGTCTTCTACCGCACGGTCCACGGCCCGGTCACGGGCTACGCGATCAACCGGGCGACCGGCAAGCGCGTGGCGCTGGCCCGCAAGCGCTCGAGCTACGGTAAGGACACCGTCGACCAGCTGTTCAACCAGGACCTGACGTACGGCCGGGTCAAGAGCGCGCGTGACTTCATCAACGCCGCCAAGAAGACCCCGCAGACGTTCAACTCGTTCTACGCGAACGCGACGCAGTCGACCTTCTACACGGCGGGCGCGTTCCCGAAGCGCCCCTCCGGCGTCAACCCGACGCTCCCGGTGAGTGGCACGGGCCGGTACGAGTGGAAGGGCCTGCTGCCTTCGGCGCAGCACCCGCAGGTCATCAGCCCGGCCAGCGGAGAGATCGTCAACTGGAACAACAAGCCGGCCGCGAACTTCCCGGCCGGTGACGATCGCTTCGGCTCGGAGGGCGGCATCCAGCGCGTCCAGCTGCTCAACCGCGAGGTCGACAGCTACGACAAGCCCACGCTCGCCAACGTGCTGGCCTCGGCCAACGCCGCGGCGACGGAGGACGTCCGGGCCAACCAGTTCTGGCCCACGCTGCGCGCGATGCTGCGGAAGGCTCCGGCCCCGGACGCACTCTCCACCCAGATGGCCGACGTGCTCGAGCAGTGGTACGAAGCGGGCGGCAGCCGCGTGGACTCCGACCTCGACGGCAAGATCGACAACGCCGGCGCGCCGATCATGGACGCCGCGTGGGAGGGCCTCGCCAACGCCGCCATGTGCGACCGGCTGGGCACGAAGCTGTGCGATCAGCTCGACGGCCTCATCAGCCGCTACGACACCCCGCCGGGCGGCCAGTACAGCGGCTGGCACCAGTACATGTGGAAGGACTTCCGGTCGATGCTCGGCGAGTCCGTGAAGGGCAAGTACTCCACGCGATACTGCGGCAAGGGCAACACGACCACCTGCGCGACGAAGCTGTGGGCGGCACTGAGCGCCGCCGGCGCGAAGCTCGCGGCCGAGCAGGGGCCGGACCCGACGAAGTGGCGTGAGCCGACGACCTACGTCAACTTCACGCCGATCCCGCTGTACAAGATGCAGTACACGAACAAGCCCTCGGGCATCCACCAGGTGATGACCTTCGGGCCGTGAAAGCACTCGCCGGGCTCCTCCTCTCGCTGATCTGGGTCAGTTCGGCAGCCGCGCTGCCGGGCGACCCGCCGGTGGAGTTGCGCAGTCCGGCGCAGGGCGCCTCGGTGCCGGCCGACCCGGCCGGCATCGAGGCCTCCTACACGTGTCCCGTCTACCGCTCTGCGGACTTCGGGGACGGGACGGGGATCACCAACGGCGAGGACGCCTACACGGCGCTGCTCGCCGACTCGCCGGACCTCGACGGGGATGGCCGCCTCGCGCGTACCGTCACTCGGGCGATCGGCGCCTCGCGGCCGGAGGATCCGAACACCTGCTTCGTCCGGCTCGGCAACGACAGCCTCCCCGTGGGCACCTACCGGCCACGCCGCCGACGCTGCAGGTCCCCGCGCGCGTGTACGCGGGCTTCCCGTTCATCGCCTCGCTCGACGGGGTGAAGCTGCCCGCCGGGAGCGAGTTCAGGATCGAGCGCCGGGCCGCGTCGGGCTTCAAGACGGTCGGTACCGGCACCGCGACCACGGACGCCACCGCGATCCTGCCGAGGGGCAAGCAGACGCTCCGGGCGCGGGCGGGCACCATCTTCAGTGAGCTGCGCACCGTCACCGTGCGCCCCGCGTCGGCGAAGCGGACGCGCGTGCGCGGGGGCAAGTGGAAGGGCGGCGGTGCCGCTGCCGTGCCCTCGATCCGGCTGGCGCCGGACGGCTCCTTCGTCGGCGCCTCCACCCGCTCGGGCGCTGTCCGCGTGCGCGGCCGTCTGAAGGGCTCGAAGCTCGCCGGCGGCTTCGTCGAGATGTCGCTCGGCACCTGCACCGGCAGCTCCAAGCTGTCGGCCGCGCGGGCCTAGACGATCGCCGGCGTTCGCGGTACGGTCGCGCGATGCGCGGATTCGTCCTGCTGCTCGTGGCCCTCGTCCTCGCGTTGCCCGCGGGTGCGCAGGCGGCGCCGTCCTGGCTGGCCCCGGTCACGCTCGACGGGCCGACACCGGATGTCCCCTCGGACGTGAGGACAGCCGTTGCCATGAACGAGCGCGGCGACACCGTTGTGGCGTGGGGTGACTACCTCACGCAGGGGGACACCAACCCGGCCAACGACCAGACGCAGATGGTGGTGGCCTATCGCCCGGCCGGAGGGGGCTTTGGACCCCCGCAGATCCTTCAGGCCCCAACGGGAGGCGCGTTTACGCCGGACGCCCGTGCGGGCGTGGCGGGCGACGGATCGGCCATCGTGGCCTTCACGACGCCGAACAGCCCGACCTCAAATCGTGTGCAGGTCGCCAGCAGCGGGTCTGCCGGGACGTTCGCCCCGGCCCGCGACGTGACGGGCGCCCTGGCCGACTCGGCCACGCTGGAGGACATGGATGTCAACGAGGCGGGCGCGGTCACCATCCTCTACCGCCAGGCCGACAAGCTCGTCGGCGCCGTCGGAACGGTCGCCGGTGACATCGGCCCGCTCCCGCCGCTGGTCACCAATGCGTATCCGAACACCGGGAGGACGGCCATCGATGCCGCCGGCGACGTCGTCTTCGCCTGGGAGCGCGACCTGACCGACCGCTACCTGGTGGAGGTGCGCGACAAGCCCGCCGGTCAGCCCCTGAAGCCGACCGTCACGGTCAGCTCGGACGCCGCGGACGCGCGGGCCGAAGGCCCGTCGCTGGCCACCGGCGCCGACGGCCGCGCCGTGGTCGCCTATGGCTTCAGGGACGGCGGCACCACGGAGGTCGTCCGTTATAACGCGCGCTCGGCACCGGCAGGGAGCTGGGCCTCCGGGACCTGGAACCCCGTTCCCGGCCTCGTCTCCGGACCGGGACAGACCACGGCCAGTTACGGGACCGGCCTCGGGATCCTCCCCGACAACACCGCGATCGCCACATTCACTGCGGTCGACAACTCGGTCTGGGCGGCGTCCCGGCTCTCGGGCCAGCAGTTCGCGTCGCACCAGGCGCTCTCGGAGTCCAATGCCGGCTCGTACAACCAGAAGCTCGCCGTCTCCGGTGACGGGAGTGCTGTCGTCGTGTTCCAGGGCGGGCAGACGATCCAGGCCGCGCGGCGCGACCCCGGGGCGGCGACGTTCGGCCCCACCAAGGAGGACGTCGATCAGCTCGGCGGCCCCGGCTACACCACCGACGCGTACACGGGCAGCGACACCCCCGTGGCCGCGGACGCGCACGGCAACGCGATCACGGCCTACTCGGTCTTTCGCTGTCCGACGGGGTGCACCAAATACGAGAGCCTCGTCCGGTTCGTGCTCCTCGACGGCGAGGCGCCGCGGCTCGGGGACGTGACCATCCCGGCGACGGGCGTGACCGCGGCGCCGCTGAGCTTCTCGGCCGGCGCCCTCGACGTGGCTTCTGCCTTCACCACGAGCTGGGCGTTCGGCGATGGGCAGACCGCGACAGGCGGCTCCGTCACGCATGCCTACGGAGCGCCAGGGGCGTTCACCGCCACCGTGACCACGACAGACGCGGTCGGAAACGCGTCCTCGCGCAGCGGGACGGTGCAGGTGACCGCGGCGCCGGCCGCGACCGCGACGCCGACTTCGTCTCCCGGTCCGCCCGCGAAGCTGGCGACGACGGTCCGCGCTCGCTTCAGCGCGAAGAAGCGCTACGCGAAGGTGCTCGAGCTGACGTTGCGCAAGGTCCCCGCGGGTGTGACGGCGCGCATCGGGTGCACCGGCGAGGGTTGCCCGTTCAAAAAGGGCAAGACGCTGAAGTTCCCGAAGGCGGCCGCGAGCCGCGCCGTCGCGCAGCTGTTCACGCGCAAGGTCCGACGCAAGCGCCGGGCGGTGAAGCTGAAGGTCGGCGCCAAGGTGACCGTCGAAGTCTTCTCCCCCACCGCAATCGGGCGGCGGTACACCTTCACCGTCCGCCGCAAGAAGGTGGGCCGCGCCGCGACCTGCCTCGCCGCGGGCAGCCGGCGCGCCGTCACGTGCTGACCTGGACGGTGAGCGCCCAGTGGCGGCAGCGCAGCTGCGCGTCGCCGAAGTCGACCTCCGCCTCGCCGCGGTCCTCGAAGCCCGCCGAAGCGCACAGGCGGTTGGAGGGGACGTTCGTCGCGCCCGGGAAGGCGTGCAGCTCGGTGATCCGGTCGTCGGCCCGGACGTGCTCGAGCACGAGGCGCAGCGCGGCCGAGGCGACCCCGCGGCCGTGCGCGCGCGGGAGCACCATCCAGCCGATCTCGTGGACCCTTCGGACTCCCAGACGAAGATGGAGCCGAGCGCCTCGCCGTCCTCCTCGACGACGTAGGACCAGTCGCCCCCGCGCGGGTCGGGTGGACCTTCCGGATCGCCGCTTCCGGACGCGGGCCGCCGAGCTCGGCCATGGCCACCGGGTCCGTCTCCAGCGCGACGGAGAGCCAGAGGTCGGCGTCCGTGTACGGCCGGAGCGTGACCGCCATCAGGCGAGCGCGCCGGCCTCGCGTAGCGCGCCCGGCGTCGGCGACGCCCCACTCGGCGAGCGCCGCGTCGCCGTCGTGGCGGCGCGGCCGGGCCCGGCCGGGCGTGCGGTCGAAGCGCGGGGCGGCGGCGGGCTGGAGCATCCCGTCGATCTCCACGAACGTCCCGCGGGCTGAGTTGTGCGGGTGCGCGGCGGCCTCGTCGAGGCCGTAGACGGCGGTCGCGCACGCCTCCTCGCCCTCCAGCAGCGCGGCCCACTCGTCGCGCGTCCTCGTCGCGAAGACCTCCGCGAAGCGCACCTTGAACTCGGGCCAGCGGGCGGTGTCGAACTGCGGGAACTCGGCGGGGTCGACCTCCATCAGCTCGAGCAGCGCGCGCGTAGAACTGCGGCTCGATCGCGCCGACGGCGACGTGGCCGCCGTCGGAGGCGGTCGTAGACCTCGTAGAAGTGCGCGCCGGAGTCGAGCAGGTTGGTGCCCGGCCTCGTCGTTCCAGCCGCCCGCCGCGCGCATGCCGTGGAAGAGCGTGGTGAGCAGCGCGGTCCCCTCGACCATGGCGGCGTCGACGACCTGGCCCTGGCCGGACGTCCGCGCCTCGAGGATCCCGCAGACGACGCCGAAGGCGAGCAGCATGCCGCCGCCGCCGTAGTCGCCGACGAGGTTGAGCGGGAACAGCGGCCGCTCGCCCTGGCGGGCCATCGCCCCGAGCGCCCCGCCGAGCGCGATGTAGTTGATGTCGTGGCCGGCGACGGCGCTCATCGGGCCGTCCTGGCCGTAGCCGGTCATGCGCCCGTAGACGAGCCGCGGGTTGCGCGCGTGCACGTCGTCGGGCCCGAGGCCGAGCCGCTCGAGCGACGCCGGGCCGGTAGCCCTCGATCAGCGCGTCCGCCTTCTCCGCCAGCGACAGCACGAGCTCGACGCCCTCGGGGTGCTTGAGGTCGACCGCGACGGCCGCCCGCCCGCGCCGCGTGGGGTCGAACTGCGCCGGGAACAGGTCGCCGCCGCCCTTGCGGTCGACCCGCAGCACGTCGGCGCCCATGTCGGCGAGCAGCATCGCGGCGAACGGGCTCGGCCCGATCCCCGCGAGCTCGAGCACCCGCACCCCCTCCAACGGTCCCTGTGGCATGGCCGGACCGTATCGTCCGCCCGCATGCGCGCGACCGCTGCCGTCCTCCACGCGCCGGGTGCCGATCTCGTGCTGGAGGAGGTGGAGATCGATGACCCGCGGGAGGGCGAGGTCCTGGTCGAGCTGCGGGCCACGGGCGTCTGCCACACCGACCTCGGCGCCATCGACGGGCACGTGGACATGCCGTTCCCGGTGGTGCTCGGGCACGAGGGCGCCGGGGTGGTCGTGGCCTCGCGGGTGCCGGGTCTGCAGGAGGGCGATCGCGTCGTCCTGAGCTTCGACAGCTGCGGCGCCTGCCGGACCTGCGGCGCCAGCAGACCCACCGGTTGAAGCGGCGCC
>CAWJMO010000023.1:0-114221 GCA_963843865.1 uncultured Solirubrobacteraceae bacterium
CAGAACCAGCGGCCGGACGACCAGGCGCGTGAGCTCACGGAGACGTTCATCGCCAAGCACGCCCGCACCAAGGAGGCCGCCGCGGCCGCCCGCGAGCGCCTCGAGCAGTCCGAGCTCCTGAAGGCCGAGCTCTAGTTAGGAGCCGGTTGAACACTGGCCGGCGCGTCCAGCGGCGGCGATGACCGAGCCGGGCGCCGCACGAATCCGAAGGGAATACTGGGGGTATTCCCGAGGATTCGGGGGGCGATCCGGCGACGCGTCAGCGTCGTTGCTGGGCGTGCCGGACTGTTCAACCGGCTCCTGAGACTGAGCAGCTCGACAGCGCGTCGGCGACGGTGCGGCACACGGTGCCGACGTCGCCGACCGCGGCGAGCTGCAGGAGCCGGTGGGCGGGTGTGCCCTCCGGCGCGACGGTGATGAGCGTCTGCTCGCCGTCCTCCAGCGCCGCGTAGAGCTGGAAGAGCATCTCGATGCCGGCGCTGTCCATGTAGGCGACCTCCCCGAGGTCGACGACCAGGCAGTCCGCGCCGGGCGCCTGCTCGAGCATCTGCGCGCGCAGCATGGCGGCGTTGGCGAGGTCGATCTCGCCGTCGAGGTGGACGATGACGGCGTCCGGCCGGTGGTCGAGGTCGACGCGCAGTGGCCCGTTCACGACCGTCCCCCGAAGTCGCCGCGGAGGGTCGTCGTCGTGCCCGCCGGGGTCCGCTCGATCTCGACGTCGCGCACGAGGGCGCGCATGATCGGCAGGCCGCGCCCGCGGTGCGACTGGGACGGCCGGTCCCGCCAGCGGCCGTGGTCGCGCACGCGCACGACCGTCTCCCCGTCCTCCTGCCCGATGCCGACGACGAACGCCGCCGGGTCGGGGTCCAGCGCGTGCTCGACGGCGTTGGCGGCCGCCTCGCCGCAGACGAGCAGGAGGTCGGCCGCCGCCTCCCCCTCGATGCCCGCCTGGGCCATCCAGCGGCGGAGCACCCTGCGCAGCCTGGCCAGCGAGCCCGGCTCGGCGGGCAGGCGGATCTCGAGCGGCTCGCCCGGACCAGCGGTGCGGGTGAGGGCGAGGACCGCGACGTCGTCGGGCAGCTCGGAGTCGGGCATCGCCGCCACCAGCCGCTCGGCGAGCGCGGTGGCGTCGCCCGGGCAGTCGTTCGCTGCGGCCGCCAGCCGGTCGAGGCCGACGTCGAGGACCTCGTCGCGGCGCTCCACCAGGCCGTCCGTGTACAGGACGAGCGCGCTGCCGACGCCGAGGTGGTCCTCCGCCTCGCGGTAGGCGCCGCCCCTGAGCTGGGCGCCGAGCGGCGGGGCGAGGCCTTCGTCGAGCCAGCGGGTCGTCCCGTTCGGCTCGGCGACGAGCGGCGGCGGATGCCCGGCGCGGGCGTACCGGACGGCACCCGTCTCGAGCTCGATGAGCATGCAGCACAGCGTGGCGAAGCCGCCGCCCTGGAGGTTGAGCAGGCGGTTGACACGCTCGAGCGTCTGGGCGGGGCCGTAGCCCTCGTGGACGTAGGCGCGGGTGGCGTTGCGCAGCTGGCCCATCAGCGAGGCGGCGCGCACCCCGCGGCCGACCACGTCGCCCATCACCAGCGCGGTGTGTCGCTCGTCGACGGTGAAGGCGTCGTACCAGTCCCCGCCGACCGCGACGTCCGTCGACCCGGGCAGGTAGATGGCGGCCAGGTCGGCCCGCGCCAGGTCGGGGAGCGACTCGGGGAGGAGGCTCCGCTGCAGCGTGACCGCGACCCGGTGCTCGCGCTCGTAGAGCAGCGCGTTCTCGAGCCGCGTCGCGGCCACCTGCGCCAGCTGGGTGAGGACGGACGCCGCCTCGGCGCCGGTCACGGCGGCCTCGCGGGACAGGAGCAACTCGCCCTGCAGGCCGCGGCCGCGCACCGGCACCTCCTGGGCGCCGTCGAGATCCGCGTCGGACGGCGTGCCCGCCCGGCGCTCATCCGTGCCCGCGTCGTGGCGGATGCGCATGACGCACCACGCCGTCCCGATCAGCTCGGTGGCGCGCCGGGCGGTGACCTCGAGCACGGCGCCGACGGTCTGCGCGCTGTTGATCGCGATCGCCGCCTCGGCGAGGTCGCGCAGCAGCTGCGCGTGCCGCTCCGTCGCCAGCGCCGCCGCGCGGCGCAGGTCGGCGAGGTCGAGCGTCGCCCGGACGCGCGCGAGGAGCTCCCGCGAGGAGAACGGCTTGACCAGGTAGTCGTCGGCGCCCGCCGCGAGCCCCTCCACCGCGGCCTCCTCCCCGGCGCGGGCGGAGAGCATGATCACCGGGACCTGCGCCGTGGCCGGGTCGGCGCGCAGCGCGGTCAGCAGCCCGAAGCCGTCGAGCTCGGGCATCATCGCGTCCGTGACGATCAGGTCTGGCCGCTCACGCGCGATGGCCTCCAGGGCGGCGCGGCCGTCGCTGACCGCCTCCACGGCGTAGGCGAGGCCGAGCAGCCGCTCGAGGTACTCGCGCAGGTCGGCGTTGTCGTCGGCGACCAGGACGCGGGCGCGCCCGGCCCCGGCCAGCTGCGCCGCGGGCAGCCCGGCACCGACGACGTCCTCGGACTCGATGGCCTGACTCGCGTCGGGTAGCCAGCGCAGCGCCTCCTCGACGTAGGCGGCGGCGCCACCGGTCGGGGCCGCGGCGCTCGAGGCGACGTCGGCCTCCGTGAGCGGCACGCGCACCGTGAAGGTGGTGCCCGCGCCGGGCTCGCTCTCGGCATCCACCGTGCCGTCGTGCAGGCGGACGAGCTCCTGCACGAGCGCGAGCCCGATGCCGCTGCCCTCGTGCGTGCGCGAGCGCGCGCCGCGCACCCGCCGGAAGCGCTCGAAGAGCCGCTCGAGCTCCTCCGGGGCGATGCCCGTGCCCGTGTCGGCCACGGTCAGCACCGCCGTGTCGCCCTCCCGGCCCAGGTGCACGGTGATGCCGCCCTCGAAGGTGAACTTGAAGGCGTTGGAGACGAGGTTGAGCACGATCCGCTCCCACATCTCGCGGTCGACCGCGACGATCACGGGAGCCGCCGGGGTCTCGACCGAGAGGGACAGGCCGGCGCGCTCGCAGGCGGCGCGGAACATGCTGGCCAGGTCGGCCGTGAACTCGCCGAGGTTGGTCGCCTCGCGCATGGGGTCCGAGCGGCCGGACTCCAGGCGCGAGAAGTCGAGCAGGTTGTTGACGAGCTTCTGCAGCCGCAGCGCGTTGCGCAGGATCACGCCGAGCAGCTCGCGCTGGCCCTCGTCGTCCGTGGCGTGCAGCGCGTCCTCCGCCGGGCTGAGGATCAGCGACAGCGGCGTGCGCAGCTCGTGGCTGACGTTCTGGAAGAACTGCGTCTTGGAGCGGTCGAGCTCGGCCAGGGCCTCCGCCCGCTCGCGGTCGGCCTGACGGCTGCGGACGCTGGCCACCCCGGCGGCGATCTGGCCGGCCACCAGCTCGAGGAAGCGGCGGTAGGCCTCGTCGAGGGCGCGGTCCGGGTTGACGCCGGCGACGAGGAACCCCATCGGGTCGGCCTGGGCGCCGTCCGTGAGCGGGACGATCAGCGCCCGGCCCTCCCAGCGCGCCTCGGCCTCAGCGGCCGTGAGGCGTCGCCGGCGCGTCCACCGGGCCGGTCGTCGCGCGCAGGGTCGCCGTGCCGTCGGACCCCTGGAAGTAGGTGGCCGAGAAGGGCACGTCGCGCGGAGTTGGCCTCCAGCCGCGCCCGCACGCGCCGCGTGGACGTCGTCCTCGGAAGCGGCCGCGGTGAGCGCCGCCGCCAGCTCGCCGAGGGTGGCCAGGCGGCGCTCGCCGAGGACGCGGTCGGTCTCCTCGACGACGACGCACAGCATGCCGACGGTGTCGCCCGTCGTCGTCGTGGAGCGGGCTGTAGGAGAACGTGTGGTAGGTCTCCTCGCGGTAGCCGCTGCGCTCCAGGTAGAGCAGCAGGCCCTCGTCCCAGGTCGCCTCGCCCGTGGCGAGCACGTGGTCGATCCGGGGGCCGATGTCCGTCCAGATCTCGGCCCAGACCTCGGCTGCACGGGCCGGCCCAGCGCCCACGGGTGCTTGGTCGCCAGCGTGTCCCGCGCGTAGGCGTCGTTGTAGAGGAAGGTCAGCTCCGGGCCCCACCCCATCCACATCGAGAAGCGCGAATTGAGGACGATGCGCACCGCCTGGCGGAGGCTCGGCGACCACGTCTCGGGGGCGCCGAGCGGCGTCGCCGCCCAGTCCACGCCGTCCATCTCCGCGCGGACGTCGAACGGCGCGGCATCGGTCGCGCCCGGATGCATCCCGCCATTATTGCCGCCTCGGGCGCTCGCGCGCTTGCGCGGCGTAAGGTTGGCGGGGTGCCACTGAGGATCGCGCAGGTGACGCCGTATCCGTGGGAGGACGCGCACGCCGTCAACGAGCACGTCGGCGCGCTGTCGGCGGAGCTCCGGGCCCGCGGGCACAGCGTCGTCGTGGCCGCCCCGTCACATTCGCCGGAGCTGGTGCGGGAGTCACGGCGCCTGATCCGGGCGGGCGAGGACCTTCCGGAGGTCCTGGCCGTCGGGGAGCTGCTGCCGACGCTGTCGCCGCGCCGGGCCATCCCCAGCGTGCCCGTCGACCTGTCGCGGACGATGGAGGAGCTGCTCGAGACGGCCCCGTTCGACGTCGTCCACGTGCACGAGCCGTGGGCGCCGAGCGCGTCGTCGACCGCGCTGCGCCACTCCCGCGCGCTCAACGTCGCCACCTTCCACCTGCCGGTCGAGCGCGTGCTGTCCACCCAGGTCGCGCGGCGGTTCGTGGAGACCTTCTTCGGCCGCATCGACGCCCGGCTCGCGTCCTTCCAGGCCACCGCGGACCTCGTCAACCGCTTCTTCCCGGGCGCCTACGAGGTCATCCGGCCGGGCGCCGCGGTCACCCCCCACACGCCGCATGACGGGCCGGTACACATCGTCTTCCCGGCCGCGGAGGAGCGCGCCGCGCTGCGGACCTTCCTGCGGGCGCTGCGGCGGCTGCCGGCCGACCTCGACTGGCGGGCGACGGTGCATGCGCCCGGCGGCCACGTCCCCGCCTCGGCGACCCGGCCCGAGCTGCGCGTCACCGTCGTCGAGTCGGACGCAGGCCTCCTCGAGTCGGCCGATCTGGTCGTCCTCGCCTCCAGCGGGATCGCCCCCGCGCCGGGCTCGCTGCTGCAGGCGGTCGGCGCCGGCGCCGTCCCGGTCGTCTCCCGGCTCCCCGCCTACGCGGACATCGTCGGGGACGGCGAGGCGGGCCTCGTCTTCGAGCCCTCCGACGTCGATGTGCTCGCCGCGCAGCTCGAGCGCGGCATCCGCGACCCCGAGCTGCGCGACCGGCTGCGGGCCGGCGGCGAGCGAGGTGCGCGACGGCCTGAGCTGGTCGCGCGTCGCCGGGGACGTGGAGGCCGTCTACGAGCGGCTCGCGGCACGCCGGCACACGGGCCGCGGGAACGCCGGCGCGCGGAAGCGGCTGGAGGGCCGTCCGGAGATCGACGTCGACCTCCACATGCACACGGACCACTCGCACGACTGCGCGACACCCGTCGAGTCGCTGCTCGCCGCGGCGCGCGACCGCGGCCTGGGCGCGATCGCCGTCACCGACCACAACGAGATCTCCGGTGCGTTCGAGGCGGCGGAGAAGGCCGCGGACTACGGCGTCAAGGTGATCGTCGCCGAGGAGGTCATGACGGCGTCGCAGGGCGAGGTCATCGGGCTGTTCCTCAAGGAGCGCATCCCGCGCGGGCTGACGCTGCAGGAGACGATCGCCGAGATCAAGCGCCAGGGCGGGATCGTCTACGTCCCGCACCCGTTCGACCGGCTGCACTCCATCCCCGACTACGAGCACCTGCTCGCCGTCCTCGACGACATCGACGCCGTGGAGGTCTTCAACCCGCGCGTCGCGCTGCCGGCCTTCAACGAGGAGGCGGTGCGCTTCGCGGCCAAGTACGGGATCGTCGGCGGGGCGGGCTCGGACTCGCACGTCGCGCAGGGCCTGGGGAGCGTCCGCATCCGCATGCGCGACTTCGACGGGCCGGAGGAGTTCCTCGAATCGCTGCGCGAGGCGGACATCATCGGGCAGCCCTCCGCCCTCTACTACGCGGGCGTCCAGGCCCTCAAGTTCCTGCAGACGAAGGCGGGTACCAGCGCCGGCCGGAAGGCCGCCCGGGAGCGCCGCGTGCGAAAGGCGACGCGCAACCTCTGATGCAGAGAGAGGGAAAAGCGGCAGAAGGGTCCAATCTGATCGGCGGAATGCCAGTCACCGACGACGAGATCCGGGAGAAGTACCTCGAGCGCGCGATCCGCGAGCTCAACCACTTCACCCGTGACCTGCAGGCCTGCGAACGATGCCCCCGGGGCGACCACATGCCCGTGCTGGGCTCCGGTCATCCCCAGGCGGACGTCTTCATGGTCAAGTACGCGCCCTCCCATGCGGAGATCGAGGAGGGCGTCGCGTACTACGGCCGCGCCGGCACCGCGATCATGAAGTCGCTCAAGCGGCTCGGCATCGATCCGCTGGAGGTCTACGGGACCGTCTGCGTCAAGTGCCCTGTCCCCGACACCTCCATGGCCGCGCCCGAGTGCCTCTCGCGCCTGGTCGAGGAGCTGGCCATCGTGCAGCCCAAGATGGTCATCGTGATGGGTCCCGACGCGCTGGGGATCCTCAACGAGGTGGCGCTGCCGCTCGCGCGCACGATCGAGGAGACGCCGGGCGCCGTGCAGACGCTGACGCCGTCGATGCAGGCGCTCTACACACCCGACATCGACAGCTGCCTGGACGACGAGGAGTCCAAGCGCGCGTTCTGGTCGGCCTTCCGCGCGCTCGGCGACTGGTACGCGGACTTCCCGCCGTACTGATCGCCGACGAGAGGCTGTGGCGCCGATCAGGGCCGCAGCCGGCAGACCTGGGCGCGGTGGTCCATGCCGCCGCCGCCGTCGACGCGCCGCACCTTGCACCCGCCACGGATCCCGCGCGTGAGGACGAGGTCGAGCGTGCGGCCGGAGAGCGGGTACGGGAACATCGTGTAGCCGTCGTCGAGGACGTCGCCGGTCGGGTCGACCATGCTGGAGCCCGGGAGCAGCGAGACCGTCTTCGTCGAGGCCAGGCGCAGGCCGAGGTAGGTGCGGGCGGTCTTGAACGCGGTGACGGAGGCGTCCTTCTCCCGGAACGGGTCGAGGTTCCAGTCGCCGAGCGCCAGCACCCGGCCCCGCTTGGTGAAGCGCGCGAAGAGGTCCTTGACCTGGCGCCGGCGGCAGGTGACGTCCTTCGCGCTCGAGTCGGGGTGCGCGAGCGCGAGCGCGATGTCCCGCCCGCGGTAGCGCAGGGTGCCCCGGTTGAGCGTGAAGCCCGTGTCGCAGCCGGCGATCACCGGCCGGGTCTTCAGGCGCTTGGTGAGCCTGACGCCCGACGCCCTGCGGACGGCGACGCAGTCCCAGCCGAAGCGCTGGTCGCAGCTGACCGCGTACCCGGGGCCGACGAGGCGCTGGGCCTGCCGGCCGTCGGGGAGCAGCTCGATCAGGCCGATGACGTCGGGGCGGATCTTCTGGATCGCCTTCGCCGCGCGAGCCTCCACCGCGGGCTGGCAGAGCTTGAACTTGTCGGCGGCGCAGGCACCGTTGATGTTCCCGACGTTCGCGGAGACGACGGTGAGGGCGGCAGCGGCGAGAGCGGCGGCGGGCATGGCGCGACGCTATCGCGCCGGGTCACTCGATGACCGCCACCGCGGGCACCAGCCGCTCCCGGCGCCGGAAGCGGACGGCGCCCGTGGTGAGGCCGAGGCCGGCGAGGACGATCAGCGCGCCCACGAGCTCGGGGCCGTTGGGCCGCTCGTCCAGGGCGAGCCAGGCCGAGGCGATGCCGATCACGGGGACCAGCAGGGTGAAGGGGGCGACCCGGCTCGCGTCGTGGCGGGAAAGCAGCCAGGTCCACGTCCCGAAGCCGAAGAAGGTCGAGACGACCACGACGTAGGTGAGCGCGAGCACGCCCGAGCCATCGATGGTCACCGCGTCCCCGCGCTCGAGCAGCAGGGACAGCCCGGCGAGCGGGAGCGGCGGGACGAGGCTCGACCACACCAGCAGCGCGAGCGGCGCCGGCGGGCGGGCGGCGCGGGTGATCACGTTGCCCGAGCCCCAGCACGCGGCGGCGGCGACGCACAGGCCGAGCGCGCCGAGCGGCACGGCGGCGGCCCGGCCCGCGGCGATCAGGCCGACGCCGCCCAGCGCGCAGGCCATCCCGAGGAGCTGCCGGCGACCGGGCCGCTCCCCCAGGAACGCGACGGCGAGCGACACGGTGAAGACCGCTTGCAGCTGCAGGACGAGAGAGGCGAGGCCCGCGGGCAGTCCGGTGTGGATGGCGACGAACAGGAAGCCGAACTGCCCGGCGCTCGTGAGCATCCCCATCGCGGCGACCACCCGCCACGACACCTGGGGGCGGCCGACGAGGAAGACCGCCGGCAGCGCGGTGAGGGTGAAGCGCAGCGCCGCGAAGAGGAGCGGCGGGAACGAGTCCAGCCCCACGTCGATGACGACGAAGTTGACGCCCCAGCAGACGGCGACGGACAGGGCGAGCAGGGCGTGACGGCGGGGCATCCGCCCGGGATGGTCGCGGCTGGGTCACCGCGGCACAAGGCGCCCCTTCGTTGCCGGAAGCGTAAGCTGCGCTTTCGCATGCTCGACGTCCGCCGCCTCCGCATCCTGCGCGAGCTCGCCGACCGCGGCACCATCGCGGCCACCGCCGACGCGCTCGGCTACACGCCTCCGGCGGTCTCCCAGCAGCTCGCGGCGCTCGAGCGCGAGGTCGGGGTGGCGCTGCTCGAGCCCGCCGGCCGCGGACGCCGCCTGACCGGCGCGGGCCGCCAGCTCGTCGCCGCCTCCGAGGCCGTCTTCCGGGAGCTGGAGGCCGCGGAGGCGACCGTCGCCTCCTCCCGCACGGAGGTGGCCGGGGCGTTCCGCTGCGCGGGCTTCGAAACGGGGCTGCGCGCGCTGATGGTGCCCGCCGCGCGCGCCCTCAAGCGTTCGCACGCCGGGCTGCGCGTGGCGATGACGGAGCTCGAGCCCGAACAGAGCCTGCCGATGCTCCGCCGCCGGGAACTCGACCTCGCGCTCGCCCAGGACTACGCCTTCGCGCCCTCCCCGCCCGGCGCGGGCATCGAACGGGTGGCGCTCCTCGACGACCCCGTGCGCGTCGCCGTCCCCGCCGGGTCGCTGCCCAGCGGCCCCGTCGCGCTCGCCGATCTCTCCCGCCGGACCTGGGCCGGCGGCGCGGCCGGGTCCTGGTGCCACCGGGTCGTGATCCACGGCTGCCGTGCGGCCGGCTTCGAGCCCGACCTCGCGCACCTGACCACGGACTACAGCCTCATCTACGGCCTCGTCGCGAGCGACCTTGCCGTCGCGCTCGTGCCCGACCTGGCCGGGCCGCCGCCGGAGGGCGTCGACGTGCACGACATCGCAGGACCCTCCCTCGCCCGCCGGGTGCACGCCTGCATCCGCGCCGGGACCCGCGAGGACCCGGCCGTCGCGGCCGTGCTCGCCGCGCTTCAGACGGTGAGCACGACCTTGCCGAACTTCCCGGACTCCTGGAAGTAGGCGTAGGCGTCCGCCGCGTCCGCGAGCGGGAACGTCCGGGCCACGGGGACGGTCAGCTCCCCGCTGAGGAAGCCGGGGAGGACGGCCTTCTCGACGAGCCGCGCGGCGGTCGCCTTGTCCTCCAGGGAGCGGGCGCGCAGGGTGGAGGCGTGGATGGCGCCGCGCTTGCCCATCAGCGCGACGAGGTTGAGCTCCACCTTCGGGCCGGCCCCGACACCGATCACGCAGATGCGCCCGCGGGAGGCGAGCGCCTTGAGGTTGGCCGGGAAGTTGGGGGCGCCGACGAGCTCGAGGATGACGTCGAAGGGGCCGGCCTCCTCGAAGCCCTCCGGGTCGATGGCGTGGGCGCCGAGCGCGGCGATCTTCTCGCGCGACGCCTCGTTGCGCACGGTGGCGGTGACGCGCGCGCCGGCGTGCTGGCCGAGCTGGACCGCCGCGGTGCCGACGCCGCCCGCCGCGCCATGGACGAGCAGGCGCTCGCCGGCGGTGAGGCCGCCCTGGGTGAAGATCGCGTCGTGGGCCGTCGTGAAGACCTCGGGGATGCCGCCGGCCGCGTCCCACTCGACGTCCTCGGGGACGGGCATCGCCAGGCGCTCGTGGACGGCGATGAGCTCCGCCTGGCCGCCGCCGCCGACGACGGCCATGACGCGGTCGCCGACCTCGAAGCGCTGCACGCCGTCCCCGCACTCGGCCACCTCGCCGGCGAACTCGAGGCCGGGGATGTCGGCCGGGGAGCCGGGAGGGGCCGGGTAGCCGCCCTTCATCTGCAGGATGTCGGCCCCGTTGAGGCCGGCGGCCCGCACGCGGACGAGGATCTCGCCGGCCTGGGGGCGCGGGTCGGGGTGCTCGGCGACGACGACGGCGCCGTCGCTGGACGGTGACGGCTTGCATGCCGCCGAGGCTACCGCCGCCGGACCCGTTCGCAGCGGCGGACGGTGTCGCGGGCGTCGACGATGGCGACGTCGTGGCGGCCGGGGCCGCAGTCGACCACGTCGACCGCGCTGCCGCGCGCGACGAGGCGGTCGTTGCCGGGCCCGCCGAGGAGCCGGTCGCGGCCGCCTCCGCCGTTGAGGTGGTCGTCGCCGCGCCCGCCGAACAGGCAGTCGCGGCCGCGGCCCCCGTACAGCCGGTCGCGGCCGCGCAGGCCGTACAGGCGGTCGCTGCGGGCGCTGCCGCGCAGGACGTCGGCGGCGGTCGGTGCCGCGCCGGCGCACGCGAGCAGGTGCGCGGCGGGCTTCGGGCGGGCGGGGTCGGGGTGCCCGGGCGTCGGCGACGGTGCCCGGCGTCGTGGTGGGCACGGGTGACGCGCCCGGCCGGGCGTCCCGCGGGATCGGGCCGGGCGGTGGGCGAGGCGTCGGCGCGGCGGTCGGCTCGGCCGGCGCGCCGCGGTCGACGACGGCGGCGCGACCGACGTTGCCCTGCTCGTCGACCGCGCGGACGGCGACGTAGCGCTTCGCGTCCCGCGGGGAGCGGCAGCGTCTCCTTCGTCCCGGCCGCCTTCGGCTTGGCGTCGACCGCCGTGAAGTCGTGCCGGCGCCGGATCGTCGGCGGTGGCGACCTCGTACTTCGCGCGCCGTCCCGCACTGCAGGTCGTCGCCCGTGGCCGTGAAGGTCAGGTTCGCGCCGTCGAGCGCGGCGCCCGTCGGGTGGCCGGGCTGGATCGGCGTCGCGGCGCGCGTCGCCCGAGTTGGCCGGGTCGTGGTGGAACTGCGGCCAGTCGGCCGGCGCGCACAGGTCGGCGCCCGGTGTCGTAGGCCATGCAGCCGCCCGCTGCGCGTCCCGGCGACGAGCACCTTCGCGTCGCCCTTCCCCCACGGGCCGATGGCGGGGATGGTCACCATCCAGTCGCCGGTCAGCTTCGGCCAGCAGGCGTCGATGGGCGCGCCGAGCCCGCTCAGGCCCTGCAGGTCGTCGTTGGCGGTCCCCGTGAAGACCTCCGAGCCGGGGAGACCGTCGACGTCGGCGAGCGCCGGGCCGGTGAGGAACTGCAGGTCGTTGACCTGAGCCGGCCAGCCGGGCGCGACCTGCCCCGTCGTGAGGTCCCAGGCGGCGAGGTAGTCGCGCCCGTTCTGGTATTCGGGCAGGACGACGTCCGCCGCCCGGAGGACGCCCGCCGCGGGGGCCAGGAAGCTCGGCTTGCCGGCGAGGGTGCCGAACGCGGGGTCGCCGACGGCGGCGAGGAAGATCGGGTCGACGGCCGGGCCGCCCGAGGTCGGCAGCGCGATGTCCTTGCCGTTCGCCTGCCCGTAGCAGGACGTGCCGTTCGGATCGAGGACGTAGGGCAGGCCGGCGGCGGGGATCGTCCCGATGCGCACGGCGGCGCCCGACGCGCCGCAGGGGACCTCCGCGAGCACGGGCGCGCCCGTCACGCCCTCCCCGACCAGCGGTAGCAGCCCGCGCTGGAGGATGCCGACCTTGAACGGCCAGCCGGGGACGTAGACGCCGTTGTCGAGCTTGGTCGCGTCGGCGGCCGCCACACCGGTCGGCTTGATGGCGAACAGCCGGCCGTTGCCGGGCGACAGCGCGGCGCCGAGCGGCGCGTACTCGACCTCGTTGAGCCCGCCGGCGTTGATCGTCTCCGGGTACTCCTCGTTGGTCCCGACGATCACCTCCGGCTTCCCGTCCCCGGTGATGTCGCCGACGGCGGGCGTGTCGACGATCGCGCCCTGCTGGCTCGTGTCGCCGTCGGAGGGGTCGGTGAACGTGATCTGGTGGGAGTCCGGGTCCACGGCTTTGACCTTCGCCCGGTCCACCGTGAGGACCGGCCAGCCCGCGACGGGCGTGCCGTCGGCGTGCCAGGCGTACACGTGGCGGTCCATGGAGGCGAGGACGATCTCGAGCCTCCCGTCCCCGTCGAGGTCGGCCAGCACGGGCGACGCGATCGCCCCCGGCTGCGTGCGGTTGCGGTTGCCGTGGCGGAGGTTGACGAACGGCGTGCCGGGGATGCCGGCGTAGCGCGGGTTGGTCTCCAGCACGTGCTTCAGCGTCCCGTCGGCGGCGAACACGCGCACGCGGCGGTCGAGGTCGGCGACGACGACCTCCGGGCTGCCGTCGCGGTCGAGGTCGGCCACCGCCGGCGTGGCCAGCACCGCCTCGTGCCCGCGGTCGACCGACCCCGACGCGTAGCCGGCGCCGTCGTCGTGGTCGGGCCGGACGGCCCCCGTGGTGCGCGGCCAGCCGGCGACCTCGCCGCCGCCGCGCTCGAAGGCGTGGATGATCCCGTCGGAGTTGGCGAGCACGAGCTCGTTCTCGTTGTCGCCGTCGAGGTCGGCCAGCACGGGCGAGGCCTCGACGTCCCCCGCCAGCTGCCGCGGGAACCCGTCCAGCATGTCCTGGTCGCGGTGCAGGTAGGCCTGCCGGCGGTCCTGGCCGACGAGCGTGCCCGCGGTGGCGACGACCTTGACGACGAAGCCGTTGGGCTCCGTGTTGGGCCGGCCGCCGTAGGGCTGGGGGCCCTGGTTGCCGTCGAAGGCCTGGGTGGGCGGGAAGAGCGCCTTCAGCGTGGCCGTCGGGATCGTGGCGATGGGCCCGGTGACCCGCCCCGTGCGGGTCGCGCCGTTGCAGATCGCGGACGTCCCGGTCAGCTCCTGGAAGTCCCCGTCGCCCGGGTAGGAGCCGGCGGCCGCATAGACCTTGCAGGAGTAGGCGCCGCCGCGCGCGTCGAGGATGCCGTCCACCTTCACCGAAGCCGCGTCCGGGTCGACCATGTCGAACCAGTCGGGCGACGTGACCTCCACCTCGGGCGGGAGCTTGCCGGCCTTCACCGCCTTCAGGGAGCGGGCCATGTTCACGCGGCCGTAGCCGTAGAACTGGTCGTGGCCCTTGCGCGCCGGGTAGGAGAGGCCGGGCCCGACCCGCGGCGGCACGGTCGGCGCGGCCAGGAACGGGTCGGTGCACACCGGTGTCGCGACGGGCAGGCAGGAGAGCTCGAGCGAGGTGCCGGTCAGCGGGTCCTGGGCGAAGTTGACGTCGTCGGAGACCTGCGCGCCGTCCACGATCCCGGAGGCCATGATCTGCCGCACCTCGTTGGGGCTGATCGGGCACGGGTCGCCGCCGACGCGCACGCAGCCGGTGAGCGGGTGGGAGAGGTGCGCGTTGATCGCGGCGGCGTAGACGAGGCCGGCCATGCCCGCGCCACGGCCGGTCGCGTCCGAGGAGCAGGAGACGGACGGGATGGCCAGCTGGATGCGCGAGCTGAAGTTGGTGCAGCCGTTGAACTCGAGGTAGCTGACCGCGCTCGGCCCGCCCGGGATCTGGTCGGCGTCGTCGGCGTGCGTGACGGAGTTGACGACGATCGAGTACGGCATCGCCGACGGCTGGTTGTGGTGCTGGGCGGCCTCGTCGGCGGCCGACGCGATCACGGTCGTCCCGTGGTCGTAGGCGTACTTGATCGCGCTCAGGGCGAAGGAGGACTTGTTGAGCGTCCCCAGCGCGTCCTGCACGACGTAGACGTCGTTGTCGGTCGCGTAGACGACAGCCTCGGCGAAGCGGTTGACGTCGGCCACGAACGACGTGCCGACGCGGAGGTGGACGACCATGCAGTTCGGGCACGTCCCCAGGGATCCGCCGTTGCCGGCCTCGGCGTTCGAGTCCTGCGCCTCGCCGGTGCCGTGGCCGTAGGAGACGTCGTCGAACGGGTCGTTGTCGTCGTCGAGGAAGTCCCAGCCGACCATGTCGTCGACGTAGCCGTTGTGGTCGGCGTCCGTGCCGTCGGAGAAGGCGATGAGGACGTCCTGGGGGTCGAGCTTGCCGGCCGGGCCGACGCCCTTCGCCGGGCTCGGGTCCACGCGGGTGTCGCAGCTGTAGTCGATGATGTTGAAGACGCCGTCGTGGTTGGCGTCGCGCTGCGCGGTGTAGGTCGCGCACGTCTCGCCGGGCTCCGTGCTCGTGGCGCGGTCGACCTGCGGCACCGGCGTCTCGCCGCGGCTGACGCGCGTCTTGCGGCGGATCTGCTCCACGGCATCCGCGTTGTCCCACTCGATGCCCGAGTCCGTCACGGCGATCGCCACGTCCGGGCGCCCCGTCGTCGTGAACCAGCCCTGGTCGGCGGTCCGATCCGCGTCGAGGAGGTGCGCGCCGCGGACGCCGCCGAGCTCGCGCTTGTCCAGCGCGAGCGGGCGAGTTGGCCTCCGCGGTCGAGGCGTACATGAAGGTCAGCTTCCCGCCGAGGTCGTTTGGCACGGGCGCGCTCGCCGGCAGGAAGTACTTGTCGTACTCCGTCGGCGTCCCCTGGGCGCGGTACGGGAAGGCCGCGTGGGCCGCGGGAACGGCGCTGCAGAGCGCCACAGAGCAGATGAGGACCAGCGCGCGGAACGACATGGGTGCCGAAACGTACATACGCCAACTTGCATTCGCGCCGGTTGGTAACTCACTTCTGGAACATCAATGCCCGATAATGAGGGGAGGACCACCGCCATGGGCCTCCCCCTCCCCGCCATCCCTCCCATCTGGCGCGAGTCTCTCGTGCCGTTCGAGGCCGCCCACTTGTTCGGGAGCGCCGAGTGGCAGGGCGTCGGGCCAGGCCCACGGTGACGGCCGCGCCGTGCTGCTCATCCCCGGCTACCTCGCCGGCGACGCGTCCCTCGCCGTGATGACCAAGTGGCTGCGCGGCCTCGGCTACCGCACCCGCAAGGCCGGCATCCGCTCCCACGTCGGCTGTTCCACCGAGGTCGTCGACTGCCTGGAGCAGCGCCTCGAGGAGATGGCCGAGCGCAGCGGCGGCCGCGTCTCCATCATCGGCCAGAGCCGCGGCGGGATCATCGCCCGCGCGCTCGCCAAGCGCCGCCCGGACCTCGTGAGCGGCATCGTCACGCTCGGCTCGCCCAACGCGGGGATGCTCTCCATCCACCCGCTCGTGCTCGGCTCCATCCTCGGCGTCGGCACGCTGGGAACGCTGAAGGTCCCGCACCTGTTCAGCTTCCACTGCCTCTTCGGCGAGTGCTGCAAGGACTTCCGCGAGTCCCTGCACTCCGCGGACTTCCCGGACGACGTCGGCTACAAGTCCGTCTACTCCAAGCACGACGGGATCGTCAACTGGCGCTCCTGCCTGGACCCGGCGGCCGACGAGCTGCTCGAGGTCGACTCGTCGCACTGCGGCATGGGCTTCCACCCGCACGTGTACGGCGTGGTGGGCCGGGCGCTGGCCGAGTTCGCCGACGTGGCGGACGAGCCGGTCTGGACCGCCTGGGCCTCCGCGGCCTAGCCCGCCCTACATCTCTCCCCGTTCGAGCTTCTCGATGCCGTCCTGCATGGCGGCGATGACGGGCTCGCGCACCCGCAGCTTCGTCGCCGCGTGCGCGGTGGCGTCGAGGCCCTTGAGCTGCGTCGCGGCGATCTGCGCCGCCGCGAGCGGGTCCGGCGCGACCCGGTCCAGGAAGCCGACGTCGATGGCGTCCTGTGGGCTCATGATCTCGCCGGTGATCACCGCCCGGTCGTAGCCCGGACGGGACAGGCGATGGCGGGCGAGGGCGATGCCGAACCACGGCACGGTGAGCCCGATGGCCACCTCGTTGAGGCCGATCTTCCCCTCCTCCGCGTTGATGCGCAGGTCCGCCGCCAGCAGCAGGAACGCGCCCATGGCGATCGCGTTGCCGTTGCCGGCGATCACCGTCGGCCGCGGGAAGCCGAGCAGGCGCTTCGCCAGCGTCGCCCCTGCGATCAGCATCTCCGGCCACTGCTCGCCGGGGACGCGCAGGTCGAAGCCCGCCGACAGGGTGGTGGCGCGGCCGGTCAGGACGACGATGGCGCCGTCGGCCTCCGCCCGGTCGAGGTCGGCCATGACCGCGTTCGACATCGCAGGCGAGAGGGCGTTGACCTTCCCGTCGTCGAGGGTGATGGTGGCGATGCCGTCGTCCAGCGCATAGGTGGTGCTCATGTGGCTGCGTATTCTGACGACATGCCTCGCCACGAGCCGCTCGGGCGTCCCGCGCCCGGTGAGATCATCGACAGCGCGAAGGTAAAGCTGCGCCGCGACGCGAGCGGGAAGCTCGTCGGCATCCAGCCCCCGAAGGACCAGAAGGCGACGACGGAGGCCAAGCCGGACCCGCGCGACCCGCCCGCCGTGCCGCAGCCGCCGCGCTACGCAACCTGAGGCGAGCTACTCCTTGTCGGGGTTCTTCACGCCGTCCGGGCCGGCGGTGAAGCGCGCGACGCACTCGATGTGCGGCGTCTGGGGGAAGAGGTCGACCGGGCGGATGCTTCTCGAAGACGTAGCCGGCCTCGACGAGCTGGGCCGCGTTGGGCGCCAGCGTCGTCGGGTTGCAGGAGACGTAGACGATCTTCTCCGGTGCGGCCTCGACGATGCGGCGGACGATCTTGGCCGACAGGCCCGCGCGCGGCGGGTCGACGATGACGACGTCGGGCTTGCCGACCTCCTCGACGAGCTCGCGCATCGACGTGCGCACGTCGCCCGAGTAGAAGGACGCGTTGGTGATCTCGTTGAGCTTCGCGTTCTCGGCCGCGTCCTGGATGGCGTCCTCGATGAGCTCGAGGCCGATCACCTTGCGGGCACGCGGCGCGAGCGTCAGCGCGATGGTGCCGATGCCGCAGAAGAGGTCGTACACGTGCTCCGTGCCGTGCAGGTCGGCGTACTCCGCGGCGATCCCGTAGAGGACGCCGGCCATCGGCGTGTTGGTCTGGAAGAACGCCTCGGGGGAGATGAGGAAGCGCAGCTCGCCGATGTGGTCCTCGAGCTGGGGCGCGCCCGCGAGCAGCTGCGACTTCCCGCCCGTCGTGGTCTCGCCCAGGCCCTCGGTCTGCGTCCACCACAGGGAATCGGCGTCGACGGCCTCGCGCAGCTCCTCGACCGGGAGCTTGCCCGGCGAGGTGACGATGCGGACCTGGAACTGCCCGGTCGCCTGCCCCTCGCGGATGACGAGGTTGCGCAGGAAGCCCTTCTGGCTGCGGCGGTCCCACGGCGTCAGCCCGGCCGCGCGGCAGACGGCCAGCGTCTTCTCGCGCAGCTCGTTGCCGCGCTCGGAGGCCAGCTTGTTGTCGGTCACCGGCAGGATCTGGTCGAAGCGGCCGGGCGCGTGGAAGCCGCAGATCAGCTCGCCGTCGGCGCCCTCCCCGAAGGAGTACTCGAGCTTGTTGCGGTAGCGCCACTGCTCGTCGGCCGGGACGATGTCCTCCATCACGAAGCCGTCGAGGCGGCCGATGCGCCGCAGCGCGTCCTCGACCTGCTCGGCCTTCGTGGCCAGCTGCTTCTCGTACGGGAGGACCTGCCAGGGCGCGCCGGGATGGTCGGCGACGGGCTCGAGGCGGTCGGGGGACGGCTCGACGAGCTCGAGCGTCGCGCGCCTCGCCGAAGGACTTCTTGGACTTCTCGACGCGCACGCGAACGGTGTCGCCCGGGAAGGCGCCGGCGACGAAGAGCGACGAAGCCGTCGGCGCGCGCGACACCCTTGCCGCCGTAGGCGAGGCGATCGACGGTGACGGTGACCTCGTCGCCCGGGCGCAGGCGGGTGCCGCTAGCCAAGCTTGGTCTCGATCGCCGCGAGGACCGTCTTGCGGTTCGCGTTGCGGCGCTCGTAGTCGCGCACCTTGCGCAGCTCGGCGGGCGAGAGGTCGTCCAGGCGCGACTGCACCTGTGCGGCGGTGAGGCCCTCGTAGCCGGAGATGGGGAAGGTGGGGCCGATGCCGGTGGCGCGGCGGGCGCGGTCGACCTCGCGGCGGACGCGGTCGGTCGGCAGCAGGTTGAGGATCTCCTCCGTGGTGCTGCGGCTGCGCGCGAAGATCTCCGCGACGAGCTCCGTCGCGTCCGTGCGGGTCATGCGGCCGCGGGTGACCGCGTCGTCGACGACCTCCTGCAGACGCTCCCGGGTGAGGACGACGGCGTCCACCGGATTGAGGAGACGCTTGAGGTCCGAATCCGTCGCTCGGCGGCGCGGGGGGTTCTTGGCCTTGGGCTGCGGCATGACGTCCGAAGCCTACCCGGCCAGCAGCAATTCGATCAGGGCCTTTTGCGCATGTCGGCGGTTCTCGGCCTGATCCCAGATGCGCTGCCGACCGCCGTACAGCACCTCGGCGGTGATCTCCTCGCCGGGGTGGGCGGGAAGGCAGTGCAGCGCGAAGGCGCCGGGGGCGGCGCGGTCGAGCAGCGCGTCGTCGAGCCTGAATGGGGTCGAGGTCCCGGCGGCGGCCATCCGCGGTCTCCTCGTCGTCGGACATGGAGACGAAGACGTCGGCGTAGACGGCGTCGGCGCCCTCGACGGCGGCCTCCGGCTCCGAGTAGCAGCTGCGCGCCGTGGCCGTCCTCCAGCTGGTACCGCGCCGGGGCGGCGATGGCGACCTCCAGACCCGCGCGCGCCCCCGACGACGGCGAGCGACCGCGCGACGTTGTTGGCCCCGTCGCCGACGAACGCGAGCCGGCGCCCGCGCAGGTCGCCGAGGGCCTCGCGCATCGTCATGAGGTCGGCGAGCGCCTGGCAGGGATGGTGGCTCGGCGAGAGCATGTTGACCACGGGGACGGTGGCGTGCTCGGCGAGCTCGTCCAGCGCCGCGTCGGACCCCGTGCGCAGGCCGATCACCGCGGCGTGGCGGGACAGCACGCGGGCGACGTCGCCCATCGACTCCCCGCGCGTGATCTGCATCTCCTCCGCGCGCAGGACCATCGGGTGGCCGCCCAGCTCGAAGACACCCGCCTCGAAGCTGGTTCGAGTCCGGGTGGAGGGCTTCTCGAAGATCAGCGCGACCGTGCGCCCCTCGAGCGGCCGCGCCGCCAGCGGGTCGGCCTTCATGGCGATGGCGCGGTCGAGCAGCGCGTCGAGCTCGTCGGCGCTGAGCTCCTCCCCGGTGATGAAGTGCCTCATGGCTTCTCCCGCTTGAGTCCGAACCCGCGCAGCATCAGCAGCGCCTTCTCGCCCATGGTCCCCGGACGCGGCAGGACGCCGAGCTGCGTGGCGGCGCCCCAGACGTCGTAGAAGACGCGGATGCGGTGCAGGCGGCCGTCCCGGAGCTGGGCGACGGTGACGCCGTGGACGACGATGAAGCGGTTGGTGGGCGTCAGGCCGTAGAGCTCGCGCGTGTGGGTGGCGAGCAGCTTCGCGGGGGCGGCCGCGTGGCCGTCGACGCCTTCGAGGCGCGGGCCCGTCTTCTGCAGCCGGGCGTCCGGGAAGCCCGTCCACAGGCGCTGGGCGTGCGCGGCGATCGCCTCGGCGGACTCGAGCGGCGCCGCGGTCAGCGGGTCCTCGTAGTGGACGTCCTCGGGATCGCACACGGCGTCGAAGGCGTCGGGATCGCGCCCCGACCATGCGCGCTCCCACGCGTCGAAGAGGGCGTCCGTCGTCACTATGGAGAGCGTATGCGCCGGGTCCTGCGCCATCGCGACTTCCGCCTGCTCTGGATGTCCCAGGCCGTCTCGACCGTGGGCGATCGCATGGTGCTCGTCGTCCTGGCGCTCTACGTCAACGACGTCGGCACCCCGAGCGACGTCGGCATCGTGCTCGCGGCCAACATGATCCCGTTCGTCGGGCTGCTGCTGATCGGCGGGGTCTGGGCGGACCGTCTGCCGCGCCATCTGGTCATGGTGACGACGGACCTCGCGCGGGCCGTGCTGCACGCCGTGCTCGCCGTGCTGATCCTGGCCACGGGCGACGTGCCGATCTGGACCGTCGCCGCCATCGAGGCCGGCTTCGGCGCGGCGGAGGCGTTCTTCCGCCCCGCCTACACGGGCCTCGTGCCGCAGACGGTGCCCGCCGAGGAGGTCTCGGAGGCGCAGGCGGTGACCCAGCTGACCTTCAACGTCACCGGCTTCGCCGGGCCGGCGCTGGGCAGCGCGCTCTTCCTCGGCCTCGGTGCCGGGACCGCCTTCGCCCTCGACGCGTCGACGTTCGTCGTGTCCGCGCTGCTGCTCGTGCGCGTGCGTCCTCGCGAGCGTGGCGAGCCCGCGCCCCGGCAGTCGATGCTGGCCGACCTGCGCGGCGGCCTGGCCGAGCTGCGGGCGCGCCCGTGGGCCGCGCTGATCATCGTCGGTGCCTGCCTGGTGGTGCTCCTGGCCGTCGCCCCCTACCAGGCGCTGGGCCCGGCGATCGCCGACCAGGGCTACGGGGAGGCGGCCGTCTACGGCGTGATCAGCGCGCTCGAGGGCGCCGGCGCGCTGCTGGGGACGCTGGTGGCCGTGCGCTGGCGACCCGCTCGCATCATGTTCATCGGCTGGCTGTGCTTCATCCCCTTCGCCGCGATGCTGTTCAGCTTCGGCGCAGGGCTGACGCTGTGGCTGCTGGTGCCGCTGGGCCTGCTGTCGGGCGTCGGCTTCGGGGTGTTCATGGTGTGGTGGGAGACCGCGCTGGCGCTGTCGATCCCGCCCGCGGCCCTGTCACGGGTGAGCGCGTGGGACTGGATGGGCTCGCTCGGCCTGCTGCCGGCGGGGTTCCTCCTGGCCGGTCCGGTGAGCGCGGCGATCGGCGTGCAGGAGACGCTGATGGCCGGATCCGCGCTGTCGCTCGCCGTGATGGCGGCGATCGCGGTGCGGCTGGCTCACCCGAACTCGGGGACGCCCGTCTCGGGCGTCGAGGCCTCCGCGTAGAGGCGGCGCGGGATGCGGCCGGCGTGGCGGGCGAGGTGGCCGGCCTCCACGGCGAGCCGGATCGCGGTGGCCATCGCCACCGGGTCCTCGGCGCGGGAGATGGCGGTGGCGCAGAGCACGGCGTCGCAGCCGATCTCCAGCGCGATGGTCGCGTCGGACGCGGTGCCGACGCCCGCGTCGAGGATCACGGGAACACCGGCCGACTCGATGATCAGGCGCAGGTTGTACGGGTTGAGGATGCCCTGGCCGGAGCCGATCGGCGAGCCGAGCGGCATGACCGCCGCGCAGCCGACGTCCTCGAGGCGGCGGGCCAGGATGGGGTCGTCCGTCGTGTACGGGAGCACGGTGAAGCCGTCGTCGACGAGCTCCTCGGCCGCCTCCAGCAGCGCGGGCGCGTCGGGCATCAGCGTGCGGTCGTCGCCGATGACCTCGAGCTTGATCCAGTCCGTCTCGAACGCCTCGCGGGCGAGCTTGGCGGTGAGGACCGCGTCGCGCGCCGTGTAGCACCCGGCGGTGTTCGGGAGCAGCCGCACGCCGGCGCGCTCCAGCGTCTCCACGAGCGCACCCTGCGAGCCGGTGTCGATGCGCCGCAGGGCGACCGTGACCATGTCCGTCCCGCTCGCCTCGATGGCGGCGGCGAGGACCTCGAGGGAGCGGAAGCCGCCCGTCCCCAGGATCAGCCTCGACTCACCCTCCTTGAACGGCACGGACCACCTCCAGGCGCGAGCCGTCGCCGAGCACCGTGCGGTCCCACTGGCCGCGGGGGATGACCTCGCGGTCGAGCGCGACGGCGATGCCGCGCTCCGGGAGGTCGAGCTGTGCGAGGACCATCGCGACCGTCGCCCCCTCGGGCAGCGCGCGCGGCTCGCCGTTGACGATGACGTCCATCAGGCGGCCACCTTGACGAGCATGTCCGCGACGCGGTGCGCGGTGACCGGCGCGAGGAGGACCCCGTTGCGCCAGTGCCCCGTCGCGACGATGACGCCGTCCTCCCGGCGCTCGATGATCGGGTGGTTGCCGGGCGTGGCGGGGCGGAAGCCGACGCCGACCTCCTCCAGGTCCATCTCCAGCACGCCCGGGACGACCTCGCTCATGTCGCGGATGAGCGCGAAGACCCCGCCGGCGGTCGGCTGCGCGTCCCACCCGACGTCCTCCACGGTGCCGCCGAGGACGTAGCGCCCGTCGCCACGGGGGACGAGGTAGCCCTCCGGGGTGCGGATGGTGCGGTCCACGAGGCCGGCCTCGCCACGCAGCCGCAGGATCTGCCCCTTCACGGGACGGACGGGGGCGCCGAGCGCGCCCGACCAGGCGCCGGCGGCGAGCACGACCTGGTCGGCCCGGTCACGGACGGCGGCGATGTCGGTCACCCGTTCCGTGCGGACGTCGAGCCGGTCGCGCAGCGCGGCGAGCAGCGCCCGCGGGTCGACGCTGCGGTCATTCGGGACGTCGTAGGCGAGCCGGACGGTGGGCGCCAGCGCCGGCTCGGCGCGCCGGGCGGCGCTGGGCAGCAGTCGCTCGCTGGGCAGGCCGAGCGACGTGCGGTACTCGGCGAGGCGGTCGAGCGTGGCGGCGTCGTCGGCGTCCCGCGCGACCAGCAGCGTCCCGGCGGCGCGCAGCTCGACGCCGAGCGCGGCGCAGAAAGCCGGGTAGCGCTCGAGCGACTCCAGGCCGAGCGCCGGGTCCTCACCGAAGTCGGCCTCCGTGACCGGGGCGAGCATGCCGGCCGCGACGTCCGCGGCCGGCCGTTCCCCGGCGTCCAGCACGAGCACCTCCGCACCGCGCTCCTGCGCGGCGTGGGCGATGGCGAGGCCGATGATGCCGCCGCCGACGATGAGCACGTCCGTCACTGCGTACGTACGGTAATGAGCGTGCGTCTCTACCTCTGCGCCCCGGCGGTCGACGCCGACCTCCTGCGCGCCGCCGTCGCCGGCGGCGTCGACGTCGTCCAGCTGCGCGACCACTCCCTCGACGACGACGGCCTCCGTCGCGCCGCGGCGGCGTTCCAGGGCCTGGGCGTGCCGTGGGTGCTCAACGACCGCCCCGACCTCGCGGCCGAGCTCGGCGCCGACGGGCTGCACCTCGGCCAGGACGACGGCGAGCCGGGCGACTTCGCGGGCTTCGTCGGCCGCTCCACGCACGCCCCGGAGCAGGCGCTGATCGCGGATGCGGACTACCTCTCCGTCGGCCCCGTGTGGCCGACGCCGACCAAGCCGGGCCGGCCGGCCGCCGGCCTGGAGTACGTGCGCTGGGCGGCGGAGCACCTCGGCGACCAGCCGTGGTTCGCCATCGGCGGCGTCGACGCCGGGAACGTCCACGAGGTCGTCGAGGCGGGCGCGACGCGGATCGTGGTCGTCCGGGCGATCCTCGAGGCCGACGATCCCGAGGCCGCCGCGCGCGCCCTCCGCGAGGCGCTGCCGTGACCCCCGGCTGGCTGAAGAACCGCGCGACGATCGCCGTCTACCGCAGCCGCGCGGTGCGGGAGAGCGCTGCCTTCTGCGTCCGGGAGCTGCGCACAGGCGGGATCGGCGAGTACCGCCTCCGCGGGGGGTCGGGCCACGTCGTCCTGCGGCACCGCACGCAGGACCTCGAGATCTTCCACGAGCTGATGGTCGCCCGGCTCTACGACAGCGCCGACCGGGTCACCGTCCCGGAACCACGGGTCCTCGACCTCGGCGGCAACATCGGCCTCTTCGGCGTGCGGGCGCGCGCGCAGTGGCCCGGCGCTCGTATCACGAGCGTGGAGCCCGATCCCGCGAACCTCGCGATCCTCCGGCGCTGCGTGGCGCTCAACGGCGGCGAATGGGAGGTCGTCCCGGCGTTCGCTGGCGTCGCCACGGGTAGCGAGCGCTTCATCGCCTCCGGCGGCCCCATCGCCCGACGGGCGCTGCCCGAGGAGCAGGAGGGCGTGTCGGAGGTGGAGCGCGTCGACGCGCGGCCGTTCCTGGCCGAGGCGGATGTCGTCAAGATGGACATCGAGGGCGCGGAGTGGCCGCTGCTCGAGGATCAGTCGTGGGCGGAGATCCGCGCGCAGCTGGTCCTGCTCGAGTACCACCGCCGCCCGGACGGCGAGCAGCACGAGCGCGCGACGGCCGCGCTGGAGGCCGCCGGCCTGCAGTGGCGCCGGCTGGTGCGCGAGGACGACCTCGGCCTCGGCGTGCTCGTGGGGTGGCGGGATGCCTGACGCACCCCCGCCCAAGCTGCGCGGGGAGGCGCGCAACGAGGAGATCCGCCGCCAGATCGTCCCCCTGCCGGAGGGGGAGCGGCCGCGGATCGTGACCGCCTGCGCGGTCCTGTGCGCGGTGGTGGCGGTGGCCAACGTCGTCCTGTGGCTGGCCGACTGGGACGTGCGGGGCACGGAGGTGAGCGCGACGGGCGCGCTGATCCCGGCGATGCTCTTCGCGATCCTGGCCGTCGGGCTGTGGCGGACGCGGCTGCTCGCGGTCGCGGGGATGCAGACGTTGCTGGCGATCACCGCGATCTTCGCGTCGGGCGCCCTGCTCGTCTCCTCCAACCTGGTGGCGCTGCTGCTGAGCCTGGTGATCGTGGTCGGCTCGGGCGCCCTGTTCTGGCCCCTCGTGCGCGTGAATGCCCGCATCGGGGCGAGGGATAGAGTCGAAAGTCATGGCTGACTCCACTTTCGACTGCATCGTCATCGGCTCGGGCCCCGGTGGCTACGTCACGGCGATCCGGGCCGCCCAGCTCGGCATGAAGACGGCGGTCGTGGAGAAGGACACCGTCGGCGGTCGCTGCCTCAACTACGCGTGCATCCCCGCGAAGGCCGTCCTGCGCGTCGCCGACATCCTGAGCGAGGTCGACGAGGCCGGCGAGTTCGGCATCGAGGTCCCGTCGCGGACGGTCGACTTCACCAAGGTCTCCGAGCGCCGGCAGAAGGTCATCAAGACGCTGACGGGCGGCGTCGCGGGCCTCTTCAAGAAGAACGCGATCGAGTACATCGAGGGCGAGGCCTCGCTGGCGGGCGGCAAGACGGTCAAGGTCGGCGATACCACGCTCGAGGCGACGAAGTGCATCGTGCTCGCCACGGGGTCCGTCCCGCTGCCGATCCCGGGCACGGAGTTCGGCGGCCGCGTCATCGGCACGGAGGACGCGTGGGCGCTGGAGGAGCTGCCGGGGTCGTTGGCCGTCGTGGGCGCGGGCGCGTCAGGCGCCGAGATCGCCTCTGCTTACGCCCGCCTGGGCACGCAGGTCTCCCTCTTCGAGGCCGTCGACCGCGTCCTCCCGCTGGAGGACGCCGACATCTCCAAGGCCGCCGGCCGCGCGCTGACCAAGCAGGGGGGGATGAAGGTCCACACCGGCACGCTCGTCCGGGACGTCAAGACGGAGGACGACAAGGTCACCTTCACCCACAACGGGGAGCCCGCGGAGGCGGACTTCCTGGTCATCGCCGCCGGCCGCGGCCCCGACGTGGAGGCCCTGGGCCTCGAGGCCGCCGGCGTCAAGGTCGGCGAGCGCGGCCTGATCGAGGTCGACGGGCGGCTGCGCACGTCGGCCGAGGGCATCTACGCGATCGGCGATCTCGTCCCCGGCCCCGCGCTCGCGCACAAGGCGTCCGACGAGGGCGTCATCGCCGTCGAGGATGCCGCCGGCCGCGAGACGCACCCGATCTCCTACGTCGACATCCCCCGCGCGACGTTCTGCACGCCCAACGTGTCGAGCTTCGGCCTCACGGAGGCGCAGGCGCGCGAGGCCGGCTACGACGTCGTCATCGGCAAGGTCCAGTACGGCGCGGTCGGCGCGGGCACGGTCTACGGCGACCGCCAGGGCGTCATCAAGATCGTCGGCGAGACCAAGTACGGCGAGCTGCTCGGCGGTCACATCGTCGGCGCGAAGGCGACGGAGCTCATCCAGGAGCTCGTCAACGTCCGCGCGCTCGAGGGCGGCTTCGCCGAGGTCGCGCGCATCGTGCACGGCCACCCGACGCTGGCCGAGGGCGTCATGGAAGCCGCCCGCGCCGCGGACGGCTGGCTCATCCACGGCTAGCCCGTCACGAACTCCACGATCGCGGCGGCGGTGGCCGCCGCGTCGATGGCATGGCCCTGTCCCGGCAGGGTGACGAGGGTCGCGTCCGGGATGGCGTCTGCCGCGGCCGCCGCGGCAGCGCGCATGAAGGGTGGGCTGTCTCCGCCGCAGACGACGAGCACCGGCACGGTGATCGTCGCGAGCAGCTCGGTCGGGAGCCGCCGGTCGCCGACGACCGCGGCGTCGTAGGCGAGGGTGTGGGCGATCGCCTCCATGCCCGGCCGGAACGGCGCGGCGCGCAGGCCGGCGATCACCGCGTCCGGCATTCCCACGGCGACGGACTGGTAGAGCTCGACCGCGTCGCCGCGCCGGTCCTGCACGACGAGCTCCGCCAGGCGCTGCGGGAGGTCGGCGGGCAGCGCCGGGTGCGCCGCGTCCGTGTTGAAGGGCGGCTCGTAGAGCACCAGCCGGTCGATGGGCAGCCCGGCCGCGGCCGCCCGGAGGACGAGCGTCGCGCCGGAGGAGTAGCCGAACACCGCCCCCCGGCCGCCCGCCGCGTCGAGCAGGGCCGCGAGGTCCTCGATCTCGCGCTCGACGGCGTACGGCGGCGTGTCGCCGCTGTCGCCCCGCCCGCGGCGGTCGTAGTTGAGCGACCCGACCCGACCCGCCAGGGCCTGGGCGAGCGGCGCCGTGGCGGAGCGGCTGTTGAACGCGCCGGCGGCGAGGATCAGCGGCGGGCCGGAGCCGACGTGGTCGTAGGCCAGCCGCGTCCCGTCGGCGGAGACGGCCACGCTCATGCCAGCACCGCGGGGAGGTCGAAGGCCCCGAACAGGTCCGGGCGCAGGAACGCGGTCACCTCGGTGATCAGACCGTCCTCGATGCGGAGGACGTCGATGCCCATCGGCACGAACCCGTTGTCGGCCCGCCGGTAGCTGGCGGCGGCGGGGCGGCCGTTGGCCCGGGTGGGGACGAAGCGGAACGCGCCGGGCCGGGCGAGCCGGCGGGCCGCGCCGAGCGCCGCGGTCTTCCCGTCGTACCAGAGCGGCCGGGGCGGCGCGGAGATGCGGACGTCCTCGTGCAGCAGGACGGCGAGCGCGGCGGCGTCGCCCTGCTCGTGCGCCTCCATGTAGCGGCGCAGCAGCTCGACCTCGGCCGCGGCCGCGCTCGGGCGCTCCCAGTCCTCCCGGCGCGGGCCCAGACGCTCGCGGAGCACGGCTCGCGAGCGCTGGAGCGTGCTGTTGACGGACGCCACGCTCATGGCGAGCGCCTCCGCCGTGTCGCGCGCCGGCCAGGCGAGCACGTCGCGCAGCAACACCACGGCGCGGCGACGCGGCGTCAGGCACTGGATGGCGGCGAGGAAGGCGAGCTCGAGGGTCTCGCGACTCTCGACCGTCGCGTCCGGCCCGGGATAGGGGTCCAGCCACGGCCCGTCGACGCCCTCGGGCAGCTCCGACGCGGGATCGGCGGCCGGCACCCGGTCCGGGGGCAACCCGCGGCGGGGGCGGCGGGCCAGCAGGTCGAGCGAGGCGTTGGTGGCGATCCGGTACAGCCACGTGCCCATCGTCGAGCGGCCGGCGAACGCGCTGCGCCCCCGCCACGCCCGCAACAACGTCTCCTGCACGAGGTCCTCCGCGTCCTCGAGCGACCCTGACATCCGGTAGCAGTGGGCGTGAAGCCCCTGCCGGTATGGCTTGACCGCCTCGACGAACGCGGCCTCGTTCATGCGCATGCCTGTTCAGACGACGGTGCCGCGAAAACTGATCACCCTTGGGCGCGCAGCTTGAGCCAGACGGCCTTGCCGCCGCTCGCGTCACGCAGCTGCGCGGCCTCGTAGCCCGTCCGGGGGAGGCCGCGGCGGCAGCCCTTGGGCTTGCGGCGGTAGGCGGCGCGCTTCGCGCTGACCGTCCAGCCGGCGGCGGTGCGGCAGGCGAAGCGGTGCTTCGCCGCGCACGGCGCGACCTTGAAGCGCGTCCGCATCAGCACGCAGCCCGGGCCGCTCGGCTGGCCCTGCGCCCAGCTCCAGACCGTCGCGCCGAGCCGCCCGTCGTCGGCGGTGAGCTTGTCGAAGCCGAGCAGGTCGACCCCGCACTTGGTCATCGCCCGGGTGACGGCCGGCGTCAGCGGCGCGGGGGCGATGCCGTTCTGCTTGTCGACGGCCGCCGTGAGGTTCGTCGAGTCCTCGTAGAAGCGCTGGAAGTGGTCGCGGTAGTCGCAGGTCGGATAGGGCGTCGTGAAGTCGCGCGGCGAGCCCTCGAACTTCGCCCGCTCGTCGCTGGCGAACACGAGCGAGCGCCACGCCGTCCCCTCGCCGCAGTTGCCCATGATGATCGCCTGCTTGCCCGTCGCGAGGATCTGCTTGCGGCTGACCTCGTGCGGGAGCTGCGTGCACGATCCCGACGGCGGCAGGTAGAGCCGGTCGCCCAGGATCTGCCGGACGACGGCGGCACCAGCGTCGTAGCCGCCCTCCAGGTGGTCCTCGAGGTAGAGGAGCAGGACCTGGTCGGGATGCGCGTCCATCCAGCTGCGGACCTCGGGGAGGCGCTGCGCGAGGGTGCGCTCCGTGCTGCAGCCGAGATGCCCGGTGTCGGCGCCCTCCCCGTGGCAGACGACCGGCGTGCCGACGATGTTGTGGATGTCGATCTCCAGCGAGCGCACGCCCATGTCGAGCTGCGCGGACATGGAGACCTTCTGGTTTGGGTCGTTGAGCGCCCGCTGCTCCTCCGGCGAGTTGAAGGAGTTGTGCGTCCCCACCCACGGCGCGTTGACCAGCGGCAGCGGGTTGCCGAGCCGGTACTGGAAGGCCAGGGCGTCCTGCTGCCAGTCGGCGCGCGCGGGCGCCACGAACAACAACAGGGCCATCAGGACGAGGAGGGGAAGCGGGGCTTTACGCACGACAGCGATACTGGCAGCCGTGACCGTCGAGCACCCCCGCTTCTACTACGACCTGCGCTCCCCGACCGCCTGGCTGGCGGCGGAGCGCATCGTGCACCTGCTCGGCGAGGTGCCGGAGTTCGTGCCCGTGGAGCTCGCGGGCCTCGCGGCGGGTGACGTGGGGCCGTATCGGTGCGCTGCGGAGGCCGACGCGCACCTGGAGGACATCGGCCGTCTCGCCGCCGAGCACGGCCTGCTGGCGGCCAAGCGCCCGACCCAGTACCCCTTCGACGACACGCGCTTCGCCATGCTCGCGGCGACCTACGCGAAGCAGATCGGCAAGGTCGTCGCCTACAGCCTGGCCGCGTTCCGCCAGACCTTCAACGCCGGGCGCGACCTGGCCGACCGCGAGACCGTCTTCCTGGCCGGCGCCGCCGCGGAGATCCACCCCAACGCGCTGATCAAGGGCGCGGAGCTCAAGGGGACGGCGGAGCGGCTGCGCGTCGCCACCGCGGAGGCGGCGGCAGCCGGCGTCCTCGACGTCCCTGCCGTGCTCGATCGCGACGGCAGCGTGCGTCACGACCTCTGATGCGCGCCAACCGGGTCTTCGAGCTGCGGGTGAGCCGCGCGATGGTGGAGGTCCTGGAGATCAGGAGCGGGGAGATCGCGCTGTTCTGGGACGTGCGCCCGGATCAGACCCGCAAACTGGCCAAGGCGCTGCGCGCCGACCTCGTCCAGCTCGATCACGAGAGCTTCCTGGACAAATGGGCGATCTACGACCAGTCGTGAAAGCGTCCAGACACGATTCAGGTCCAGACCCCATGTGCCGAAGCCAATTGAGCTGAGGAACGGACGCCTCGGCCGATGACGATGCCCCTGACCCCGCCTTCATCCGAAGTGCTGACCGAATCCGGCGTGTTGCGGCTCAATGCCGCGCTGCGCCCGGAAGCGCGCTACAAGGCGCTGGTCGAGATCCTGCCCGACGTGATGGTCGCGTCCTTCGACGAGCACCTGCGGATCCTGACCCTGGAGGGTGGTGGCGTCAGTCGCCTGCCGGTGCCCGCCGAGTCCATCATCGGGCACCGCCTGGACGAAATCCTGACCCCGGACCGCCTGCCGGAGTTCGAGGGACCCCTGCGGGCCGCCATCGACGGCGAGCAGACCCAGTTCGAGTTCGAGATGTCCAACGGCGTCGTCTGGTGGGTCCGCATCGTCCCCGTCGTCGACGAGCTCGGGCGGGTCAGCGGCGGCCTGGCCAAGTGGCGCGACATCACGGAGCAGCGCGCGACGGAGCGGGCGCTGGCCGAGCACGCGCGCGACCTCGAGCGCTCCAACGCCGAGCTCGAGCAGTACGCCTACGTCGCCTCCCACGACCTCTCCGAGCCGCTGCGCATGATCAACGGCTACCTGCGCCTGCTCCAGCGCCGCCACGGCGACAGCCTGGACGAGGACGCGCAGCAGTTCATCGACTTCGCCCTCGATGGCGCGGCGCGCATGCGCGAGCTCATCGACGACCTCCTGGAGTACTCCCGCGTCGGCATGGACGCGATGGCCTTCGAGCCCGTTGCCCTGCAGCCGCTGGTGGAGGGCGTCTGGCGCACCCTGACCGCCGAGCGCGACGGCCCCGCTCCCACGCTGCTGGCGACCGGGCTGCCCGTCGTCATGGGCGACGGCGTCCAGCTCGGCCAGGTCTTCCAGAACCTCCTCTCCAACGCGCTCAAGTTCGTCGAGGCGGGCCGCGCGCCCGTGGTCGAGATCACCTCGGAGCCGCTCCCCGACGGCGGCTGGGCGCTGGCGGTCGAGGACGAGGGCATCGGCATCGACCCCGCCCAGGCGGAGCGCCTGTTCCGCATGTTCCAGCGGCTGCACACCCGCGACGAGTACCCGGGCACGGGCGTCGGGCTGGCGATCACCCGCAAGGTGGTCGAGGCGCACGGCGGCCGCATCTGGGCCGAGAGCCGCCCGGGCGGCGGCGCCCGCTTCCGCATCGACCTCCCGGCCACATGAGCTGGGGGTCGATCCTCGACGAGCTGGCCGGCGACGCCGACGCGGTTCGCGTGCTGCTCATCGAGGACAACGAGGGCGACCGGATGCTGGTCGCCGAGATGCTGCGCGACACCGACGACGCCGCCGTGCTGGCGAGCTGCACCCGCCTGGAGGAGGCCATCGAGCCCGTCAGCCGCGGCCTGGCCGACCTCGTGCTCCTCGACCTGTCGCTGCCGGACTCCTTCGGCGTCGAGGGCGTGCGCCGGCTGCGCGCGGCCGCGCCGGACATCCCCGTCGTCGTGCTCTCGGGCAACAACGACAAGCAGGTCGCGCTCGAGGCCGTGCAGGCCGGCGCGCAGGACTACCTCGACAAGGACGACGTCGACAGCCCGTCGCTGACCAAGGCGATGCGCTACGCCGTCGAGCGCCAGCGCTCGGAGCGCCGGCTGGCCCGCATGGCGCTGTCGGACCCGCTCACCGGCCTGCCGAACCGCGTGCTCTTCGCCGACCGCCTCGAGCAGGCGCTCGCCCGCGCCGCGCGCGCGCCCACCCGCGGCCGCAAGGCGCCGCGGCTCGTGGTCATGTTCATCGACCTCGACGGCTTCAAGCCGGTCAACGACACCCTCGGCCACCTCGCCGGGGACACGGTGCTGGTGGAGGTGGCGCGGCGGCTCGAGCACGAGCTGCGCGGCGCCGACACCGTGGCGCGCCTCGGCGGGGACGAGTTCACCGTGCTGTGCGAGGGCGTCTCGACCGCGGACGGCGGCGTCGGCCTGGCCCGGCGGCTCGCGGCCGCGCTGGCCGAGCCGTACGCGACGGAGGCCGGCGAGGCGCGGGTGAGCGCCGCGATCGGCATCGCCGTGGCCGACCCGCGGATGGAGGACGGCGCCGCCCTGCTGCGCCGCGCCGACGCCGCCATGTACGCCGCCAAGCGCGAGGGCGCGGGGCGCGTCGCGGTAGCGTCCGGCCCCTGAGCCGCCTGCAGGAGACCCACGCCCGCCGCGTCGCCGAGGCCGCGGCCACCATGCCGTCCTTCACCGCCTCCCGCGCCTGGGGGGTGGGTGGGGTCGTCTTCGCTGACGAGCTGCTCGCACGCCTGAGCGTGCGACGTGCCCGTCTGGCGCGACGGGGCGCCTGCAGGTCCCGGCGCTCAAGGTCGCCGTGGCGCTGCCGGGGCCGGTCTTCCCGACGCTCGGCGACTACGCGACGCTGCGCGAGCGCGATCCGGAGACCTTCACCGCCGCCGAGCTCTCCGGCGCCACCTTCACCGTCTGGGGCCTCGGCCTGGAGCTGGACTGGCTGACGCCGCCGCTGCTGCCGCGCCAGGGCGCCGGACTGGGCGTCGGGCGCGCCGGGCTCACGCTCGTCTCCGACGCCCGGGCGGTCACGCCCGAGCTCGCCGCCGCGATCCTCAGCGCCGGTACTGGGCGTTCGGCGTCTGGTCCAGGTCCCGCGTGACGCCTGCGGGCGACTGCGTCACGTTGACGAACAGGCACAGGTAGCGGCCCGGCCCTGGCCGCGGGGACGCAGGAGCGCCAGATGCCCTCCTCGATCTCGACGGCGTCCATCGCGATCAGGCCCTTCGTCAGCTGCGGCGCCTGGTTGTGGACGTAGGTGGAGGTGGCGACGTAGGCGGCGGAGCGGTCGCGGTCGTCGGCCTGGAGACCGCCGCGGTGGACGATCCCCGCGACGACGGTGGCGACGAGCAGGACGCCGACGAGGACCGTGCCCGCCTGGTCGTTGGCGATCGCCCGCGGGAGGTCGCGGCGCCGGCGGCGCCACAGCGCGCCGACCGCGGGGGCGACACCCGCCGCGACGATCAGGTTGAGCGCCATGGCGATCAGGAACGCGCCGAGGATGTAGTCCGGGCCGTCGCCCGCGGCGGGGAGCCAGTGCCAGAGCAGGGTCTCGACGAGCGTGGCGGCGACGAAGGCCGGCCACATCGTCGCGCCGCGTAGACGCCAGCGCAGGCGGGTCACCTACGCCAGCGTACCCTTGGGGGTTGTGGAGATCCGCCAGCTCGGACTCGTCGGATACGCGGAGGCGCTCGAGCTCCAGCTCGCCGAGCGGGCGAAGGTGCAGGCCGGCGAGTCGGACGGCGTCCTGCTGCTGCTCGAGCACCCGGCCGTCTACACGCTCGGCCGCCGCTCCGAGCCGAGCGACCTGCCCATGGGCGAGAGCTGGTACCGGGCCCAGGGCATCGACGTCGTCCGCACCGACCGCGGCGGGCAAGCTGACCTACCACGGGCCGGGCCAGCTGGTCGGCTACCCGATCGTCCGCATCGACTCCGTGCCCGACCACGTCTGCGCGATCGAGAAGGCGATCAAGGCGGCGCTGGCCGAGCAGGGCATCGAGGGCACGTCCGGCGAGCACGCGGGCGTCTGGGTCGGCGCGCGCAAGATCGCCGCCATCGGCATCCACGTCTCCCGCGGCGTGGCGATGCACGGCTTCGCGGTCAACGTCGACAACGACCTGCAGCCCTTCGAGTGGGCCGTCGCCTGCGGGCTGCCGGACACGCAGATGACGTCCGTGTGCCGCGAGACGGGGCGGACGGGGACGCTGCCCGCGATCGCGCGAGTCGATCGCCGCCCGGCTCGTACCGTCTGAAGGCATGACCGCCACCCGCTCGCGATCCAACCCCGGTGGCGGGGACGTGCTGGACGTCATCGGCGCCGACGTCCTCCCCTTCCGCTCGCGCAAGCCCGCCTGGTTCAAGGTCCCCGCGCCCGGCGGCGACCGCTACCGCGCGCTGCGCAAGGACATCGCCGACGAGGACCTGCACACGGTCTGCCAGGAGGCCGCCTGCCCGAACATCGGGGACTGCTGGGAGCGCGGCACCGCCACCTTCATGATCCTCGGCGACACGTGCACGCGCCGCTGCGGCTTCTGCAACGTCAAGACGGGCAAGCCGACGTGGCACGACCCGCTCGAGCCGGCGCGGGTCGCCAAGTCCGTCGCCCGCATGGGCCTGCGCCACGCCGTGGTGACGAGCGTCGACCGCGACGACCTGCCCGACCTCGGCGCCGGCGTCTGGGCGGCGACCATCCGCCAGATCCGCCGCCAGGCGCCGACCTGCAAGGTCGAGGTCCTCACGCCCGACTTCCGCGGCGAGGAGATGCCGCTCGCCCGCGTCATCGCCGAGGCGCCCGACGTCTTCAACCACAACGTCGAGGTCGCCCCGCGGCTGTACCCCGTCGCCCGCCGGGGTTCCACGTGGGAGCGCTCGCTGCGGGTGCTGCGCAACGCGCACGAATTGGGCGCGACCGCGACCAAGTCGGGCTTCATGGTCGGTCTCGGGGAGTCCTACGACGAGATGATCGACGCGCTCGGCACGCCTGCGCGAGCAGCACGTCTCCATCATCACCGTCGGCCAGTACCTGCGGCCCACCGAGCGCCACCTCCCCGTCGTGCGCTACTGGCACCCGGAGGAGTTCGAGGCGCTGCGCGTCGAGGCGGAGGCGATGGGCTTCGACCACGTCGCCGCCGGTCCGCTGGTGCGCTCGAGCTACCACGCGGACGAGCACGTCCCGCAGGAGCTGCCGGGCGTCGGGCCGCTGGCCGTGCCCGCGTCTTGATCCCGCTCGGGGACCGCAACCCGACGAAGACGTTCCCGGCGGTCACGCTGGCGCTGCTGGCGCTCAACGTCGCTCGCCTACTTCCTCTTCCAGCACGGGACGCTCTCGCTCGGCGACCCGAGCGGGCGGCGAGTACCTGTGCAACCTCGGCGAGTACGCCGCCGTCCCGCGGGAGTACACGGATCCGGGCTTCGAGCTCGGCGCCTGCGGCGGCGCGGCTCCGACGCGCTGGATCACGCCCTTCACCGCCATGTTCATGCACGGCGGCCTGCTGCACCTCGGCGGCAACATGCTCTTCCTGTGGGTCTTCGGCAACAACATCGAGGACGCGCTCGGGCGGGTGAAGTTCGTCGCCTTCTACCTCCTCGGCGGCCTGGCGGCGCTGGCGCTGCAGGTCGCGGTGGACCCGAACTCGGCCGTCCCGACCATCGGCGCGTCCGGTGCGATCGCGGCGGTCCTGGGCGGCTACCTCGTCCTCTACCCCCGGGCGCGGGTGTGGACCTTCATCGGCTTCATCGTGCTGCCGATCCCCGCGCTGTTCGTGCTCGGCTTCTGGTTCGTGCAGCAGATCGCCTTCGGCTACCTCGGCTTCATGGACCCGGGCGCCGGCGACGCGGGCGGGGTCGCGTACTTCGCGCACATCGGCGGGTTCGTCTTCGGATTGGCAACCGTGCGATGGTGGGCGGGGAAGCGATGAACGCCCGGACCGTCATCCAAGTGCTGGCCTTCGTGCTGTGGGCCGTGCTCACGGGGCTGACGCTCTTCGTGCTGTTCACGGAGGGGCCGGACATCCTCGTCTTCATGTCCTTGGTCTTCGTCACCATCCTGGGCATCGGGATCTTCGGAGCTCTGAACGAACGACGCGGCGGACCGCGGTGAGGTGGCTGCTGGTCCTTGCGGTCCTCCTGGCCGGCTGCGGCGGCGGATCGGCAACGGCGCCGGTGGTGTCCAGCCCCACGCCCACGCCGGGGCCGGGGGGTGCGTTGGACCTCGGCACGGCGCCGTCCCCGCTGGCCGTCCGGCTCGACGATCCGCGCGACACGATCGACCCCGGCTTCCGCCATCCCCCTGCGGCCGGCCTGCTCTTCGACGTCGACACCGGCCGCGTGCTGTGGCGGCGGCGGCCGACGCTGCACCACAAGATCGCCTCCCTGACGAAGATGATGACCGCGCTGGTGGTCGACGACCGCGTTCCGGACGGCACCAAGCTCCTCGTCACCAAGCACGCGCTCGACACCACGGGGTCGGCGGTCGGGCTGATGAAGAAGGGCATGCGCCTCGACGTGCGCACGCTCCTCTACGGGTTGCTGCTGCCGTCGGGCAACGACGCGGCGCGCGTGCTCGCCGAGGGGGCCGGCGGCACCATCCGCGGCTTCGTGCGGCGCATGAACGCCTACGCGTCACGCCTCGGCCTGCGCTGCTCGCGCTTCTCCACGCCGAGCGGGCTCGAGGACGCCGGGAACCACTCGTGCGCGGCCGACCTCGCCGCGATCGCCCGGGCCCTGCTGCGCCGGCCGCGGCTGGCGAAGATCGTCGGCAAGCGCTCGAAGGTCCTCCCGTTCCCGAAGGTCAAGGGGCACAAGCTCTTCCTCTACAACCACAACCCGCTGCTCTACGAGGGCTACCGCGGCGTCGACCGGCGTCAAGACCGGCTACACGGACGCGGCGGGGTCCTGCTTCGTCGCCACCGCGACCCGCGGCGCGGTCAAGCTCGGTGTCGTCCTGCTCGACTCACCCGACATCGAGCGCCAGTCGCGCAGGCTTCTTGACCAGGGGTTCAAGAGCGAACTGCGATAGTCACGGCGTGCGCGCCGGCGTCGTCCTCCTCGTCGTGCTCGTGTGTGCTGGTTGCGGCGGCTCCTCCGGCGACTCGGCGGAGAAGGCCAAGCCGACCGCGACGCCCCCGCAGCTGCCCGGCGGCGGCCGCACGATCTTCCACGCGCCCAAGCGTCGCGTGGTCGCCTTCTACGGCAACCCGCAGGACGACGCGCTGGGCATCCTCGGCATCGGCACGCCCGCCCAGGCGGCCGCCAAGCTCAAGCGCGTCGCCGCCCAGTACCGCACGAAGCGCCGCCCCGTCCTCCCGGCGATGGAGCTGCTGGCGACGGTGGCGACCTACGCGCCCGGCGACGACGGCAAGTACCGCTCGCTCGCGCCGAACCGGATGATCCGCAAGTACCTCAAGGCCGCGCGCTCGATCGGCGCGATCCTCATCCTCGACCTGCAGCCGGGGCGGGCCTCCTTCCTCCCGGAGGCCAAGCGGCTCACCCGCTGGCTGCGCGAGCCGGACGTCTCCCTGGCGCTGGATCCCGAGTGGCACGTCGGGCCGGACGAGCTGCCCGGGCAGGTCATCGGCTCCGTGAACGCGAGCGAGGTCGTCGAGGTCACCGCCTGGCTCGACCAGCTGACGGAGCGGGGCAACCTCCCGCAGAAGCTGCTGATCGTCCACCAGTTCACGGAGGGGATGATCGTCGGGCGCGAGCAGCTGCGCCCGTTCGCCAACGTCGCCACGGTGCTCAACGTCGACGGCTTCGGCGGTCGCGAGGTGAAGTCCGCGAAGTACGAGGACTTCGCCAAGGGCGTCCCGTTCGCGTTCAACGGCTTCAAGCTCTTCTACGAGGAGGACGTGGGGCTGATGTCGCCCCGTCAGGTGCTGCGGTTGCGCCCGGCACCGGACGTGATCGTCTACGAGTAGTTAGCTTTCGCAACTATGGATCTGAACGACACGCCGGAGCTCGCCGAGCATCGCGCCAAGGTGCGCGCATGGCTCGAGGAGCACAAGGGCGAGGCGCCGGACAACAAGGGCGGCTCGCAGATCGACGCGGAGGACGAGATCGTCGCCCGCCGCGCCTGGCAGGCGCGCCTGACGGAGGGCGGCCTGAACGGGACGACGTGGCCGGCCGAGTTCGGCGGCCAGGGCCTCGGCCCGCTGCACCAGGTCGTCACCAACCAGGAGATCGGCAACGCCGGCGTCCCCGGGATCCTCGACGTCATCGGCGTCGGCATGCTCGGCCCGACGATCATCGCCCACGGCGCGCAGGAGCAGAAGGAGCGCTACCTGCTGCCGATGCTGCGGGGCGACGAGGTCTGGTGCCAGCTCTTCTCGGAGCCGGCCGCCGGCTCGGACCTCGCGGCGGTCCAGTGCCGCGCGAAGCGGGCCGACGACGGGTCGTGGACGCTCAACGGCCAGAAGGTGTGGACGACCAACGCGCAGTTCGCGCAGTACGGGCTGCTGCTCGCCCGCACGGACGCCGACGTCCCCAAGCACAAGGGCCTGACCATGTTCATCGTGCCGATGGACGCGGAGGGCGTGACCGTTCGGCCGCTGCGGCAGATCAGCGGGGACGCGCACTTCAACGAGGTCTTCCTGGACGACGTGCGCGTCGACGAGGACGCGGTCGTCGGCCCCGTCGACGGCGGCTGGGGCGTCGCGCTGACGACGCTGATGTTCGAGCGCGTGACGATCGGGCTGGGCGGCGAGGGCTTCGGCTGGCGCTCGGACCGCTTCGCCGGCGCGCTGCTCGAGGCGCCGGGGGCCGCGGAGGACATCGAGGTGCGCCACCGCTTCGGCGAGCTGGCCGCGGACTTCCTCGCGCTGCGCTTCACCGGCTACCGGATGCTGACCACGCTGCAGCAGGGCCGCATCCCCGGCCCGGAGGGCGGCCTGGCGAAGGTGACGACGATCAAGGCCGCGATCGAGGCGGGCGAGCTGCTCGCCGACGTCCTCGGTCCCGACGGCCTCGACATGGACGCGTGGGGCAAGCTCATCGCCGACCTGCCGGGCCTGAAGTCGGCCGGCGGCACGGAGGAGATCCTGCGCAACATGGTCGGCGAGCGCGTGCTCGGCCTGCCGCCGGAGCCCCGTCTGGACAAGGGCATCCCCTTCAAGGAACTGCGCGCCCGCGAGAAGGAGGCCGTGGCATGAACTTCTCCCTGACGGAAGAGCAGGAGTTCCTCCAGGAGGCCGCGCGCGGCGCCCTGGGCCGCGTCAAGACGGTCGAGGCGGCCCGCGACGCCCTGGAGGGGTCGGAGCTGCCGGACCTGTGGCCCGCGGCGGTCGAGGCCGGCTGGCCCGGGCTGCTGATCTCGGAGGCCAACGAGGGCGCGGGCCTCGAGCCGATCGACGCGATGCTCGTCATGGTCGAGGTCGGCAAGGTGCTGGCCGCCGTGCCGCTGCTCGGGCACCTGCCGGCGACCTACGTGCTCGACCGTGCGGGTGCGGACACCGGCCTGCTCGAGCGAGCTCGCCGCGGGCGCCAAGCGCGCCTGCTTCGTGGGCGCGGCGCCGCCGTCGAGCATCAAGCCGGAGTGGACGGCGTCCGACGCAGTGGATCCCCGACGCGCCGGGCGCGGACGTCTTCGTCGTCGTCGACGCCGACGGGGCGGTCACGCTGCACGACAGCGCCGAGGTCGAGGCCGTCACGCGCTACGACGCGACCCGGTCGCTCGGCCACGTGACGGTGTCCGGCGCGGGCACGCCGCTCGACGTCGACGCCGAGACGGTGGCCAACGCCTGGCACCTGCAGTCGGCGCTGCTCGCCGCGGAGTCGCTGGGTGCGGTCGAGACCGCGCTGGAGGTCTCCGTCGCCTACGCGAAGGAGCGCTTCACCTTCGGGCGCGCCATCGGCTCCTACCAGGCGATGAAGCACCAGCTGGTGGAGATCCTCCGCCTCCTCGACAACGGCCGCTCGCTGATGATGTACGCGGGCTGGGCGGGGTCGGACAAGCCGGAGGAGTTCGCGCTCGCCGCGTCCGCGTTCCGCCTGAAGGCGGGCAAGGCGCTGGAGGACTCGTCGCGGATCCAGATCTCCGTGCACGGCGGCATCGGCGCGACGTTCGAGCACGACGCGCCGCTGTACTTCCGCAAGGCGCAGCTGTCCCGGCGCCTGCTCGGGGGCACCGCCGGCGCCGCGGACCGCGTCGCCGACGAGCTGTTCAAGCAGGCGACGACCGCCGGCGCGCTCTAGCTAGACCGAAGCGCTTCATCAAGGGGAGGGCGACGGTGCGCGGGACGAAGCGTCCCACCGCGCCGGCGCCCTTCCACTTCAGCGACGGGACGACGGTGCGGCGGCCCGCGACCATGCCGGCGATCGCCTGGCGGGCGACCTCGTCGGCGGGCAGGAAGGCGAGACCGGGGTTCGTCCCCTTCTCGCCGGCCAGCTCCCAGAACTCCGTCTTCACCGGACCCGGCTGCACGGCGGTCACGGACACGCCGGTGCCGGCCAGCTCCGCGTGCAGGCCCTCGCTGAAGGAGAGGACGAAGGCCTTCGTCGCGGCGTAGGTGGCCATGTTCGGGATCGGCTGGTTGGAGGCCAGCGACGCGAGGTTGAGCACCGCGCCCGACCCACGCTCGACCATGGACGGCAGGAAGCGGCCCGTGAGGTGCAGCACGGCCTGGCAGTTGAGCTGGACCATGCCCTGGTGCCAGTCGAGGTCGGCCTCCGCGAACGGGCCCGTCGCGCCGTAGCCGGCGTTGTTGACCAGGCCGACGACGCCGTCGAGGCGGTCGGCCAGCGCGTCGCGGGCGTCGCGGTCCTGGAGGTCGCACGACTCGACCGCGTGATCGCCCTCGAGCTCGTCGGCGAGCTCCTGGAGCTTCTCCGTGCGGCGGGCGACCAGCGTCAGCCGATGCCCCAGGCGCGCCAGCTCGCGGGCGAGCTCGGCGCCGATGCCCGAGGATGCCCCGGTGACGATGACGGTGGTGTTCTCTTCCGGTTTCGGCAGCGCCATGGTCGCCTGAGCCTATGCGCGTCTGGACCCACGATCGCTTCACCTATCCCCTGCCCGACGGCCACCGCTTCCCGGCCGGCAAGTACGTGCTGCTGCGCGAGCGGCTCGTGGACGTGGTCTCGGAGTTCCGCGAGGCGGAGCCGGCTGCGTGGGACGACCTCGCCCGCGTCCATGACGCCGGGCTGCTGACGCGGATCCGCACGGGCGCGCTGGGCGAGCGCGAGCAGCGGGCGCTCGGGCTCCCGTGGTCGCCGCAGCTCGTCGAGCGGGGCCGCCGGGCCACCGCCGGCACCGTCTGCGCCGCGCGGGAGGCGCTGCGCGTCGGCATCGGGATGAACCTCGGCGGCGGGACCCACCACGCGGGCCACGCCTTCGCCCGCGGCTACTGCCTGTTCAACGACGTCGCCTTCGCCACGGCGGTGCTCCGCGGCGAGGGCCTCATCCGCCGCGTCGCCGTCGTCGACTGCGATGTCCACCAGGGCGACGGCACCGCCGACCTCCTCGGTCCGGACCCCGACGCCTTCACCCTCTCGATCCACGGCGCCCGCAACTACCCCTTCAAGAAGCTCGAGTCCGACCTCGACGTCGACCTCCCGTCGGGCACCGAGGACGACGCCTACCTCGCCGCGCTGCGGACAGCGCTCGACGCCGTCCTCGCCGCCGGCCCGTACGACCTCGCCTTCTACCTCGCCGGCGCCGACCCGTGGGAGGGCGACCGCCTCGGCCGCCTCTCGCTCACCAAGCCAGGGCTGCGCGCCCGCGACGCGCTCGTGCTCGACACGCTGCGGGACGCCGGCATCCCCGTGTGCGTCACCCTCGCCGGCGGCTACGCCCCCGACCTCAACGACACCGTCGACATCAACGCCGCCACCGCCGAGGAGGTCGCCGCGCGGACCTGAGCCCGCTGTTGTGATCGTCTGACGATCACAACGTCGGGTTCAGTGGAGCCAGTCGGGATCGAACCGACGACCTCCGCCTTGCAAAGGCGGCGCTCTGCCAGCTGAGCTATGGCCCCAGAGGCCGAAAGGGTAGAACTCCGCGCATGATCGTGCGCATGTGGCGGGGAGCGGTGAAGGTCGAGGACGCGGAGGCGTACGCCGCCTACATCGACGAGACCGGGATGCAGCAGTACGGGGAGACGGCGGGCAACCGCGGCGCGTACATGCTGCAGCGCGAGCGGGACGGGCTGATGGAGTTCGTCACCGTGTCGATGTGGGACGACATGGACGCGGTGAAGGCGTTCGCGGGCGACGAGCCGTCGAGGGCCGTCTTCTATCCGGAGGACGACCACTTCCTGGTCGAGCGCGACGACGTGGTCACGCACTTCGAGGTCGCGCGCACCGTGAACATTCCCCACTAGATCACTAGGCTTTAGGGCATGCAGACGCAGGTGGCGTGGTACATCGCGGGGCCGGTGCTGGGGCTGTGCGTGGTCGCCTGCCGGGTGCTCTTCGACGCGCGCCTGGGGGTCACCGGCGGCTTCAGCGAGCTGGTGGAGAAGGTGCGCGCCGGCCGCACGGACATCGACTGGCGCGGCTGGTTCGTGATCGGCATCGTCCTGGGCGGCACGGTGTTCGCGATCGCCAACGGCGGCAAGGGCTTCAGCGGCTACAGCTGGCTGACGGACACGTTCCCCGACGCCGTCACGGTCGTGCTCCTGCTCGTCTCCGGCGTGGCCGTGGGCTACGGCGCGAAGACCGCCGGCGGGTGCACGTCTGGCAACGGGCTCAGCGGGACGTCCGCCTTCGTCCCCTCCGCGCTCGTCGCCACCGCGACCTTCTTCGCCACCGGCATCGCCCTCAGCTTCATCACGGAGGGGCTCTCGTGAGGCAGCGTCTCACCGGCGGGCTGATCGGCGTCGTCTTCGGACTGATGCTCAGCTGGAGCGCCATGGCCAACCCGGCCGTGGTCCGCAACGCGCTGCTGTTCAGGGACTCCTACCTCTACCTGCTGATGGCTTCCGCGGTAGGGACGGCCGCGCTCGGGCTCGCCATCGTCGAGCGCCGCACCGGCAGGGCCGCCGCCCCGGAGAAGCCCACCCGACGCCACATCGTCGGCGCGCTGATCTTCGGCCTCGGCTGGGGCTTCACCGGCGTCTGCCCGGGCCCCGTCGCCGCCGACATCGGGCAGGGCGTCCCGTGGGCGGTCCCGATGCTGGCCGGCGCCCTCATCGGCGTCTACCTCTACGTGCGCCGGTCGCTGCCGGAGACGGAGCCCGCGGCGGAGGTCGAGCGCGCGGCTGCGGTTGGTCACCGGTCGACGGCAGCCAGGTAGGTCCCGGTCTCCTCCGGCGTCCGGCCGCCGTGGTGGCCGCGGAAGCGGACGCTGTGGTCCGAGGCCGCGCTGCGCAGCCAGGCCATGCGGCCGGGTGGCGGCAGCACGCACACCGGCGCCAGCCGCTCCCGCAGGCGCGGCCCGATCTCCGGGAAGAGGTCCTCCGTGCGCCGGACCTCGACGTGCTCGCTGAGGGCGTCGATCGTGCCCTCCACGTCGTCGACGTGCAGGAACACGTCGCGGGCGCTGCCGGCGGGCCGCAGCGCCATGCGCGCGAGGGGCGGGTGGAGGTCGTCCAGCCAGATCGTCTCGGCCGGGTCGACGTCCACCTGGCCGTGGTCGGCGGTCAGCAGCACCAGCACGTCGTCGCCGACGTCGGCGAGCGCTGCCTCGATCGCGTCGAGCGCGAACCGGGCGGCGGCGGCGAAGTCGTCCGACGACGGGCCCTGACAGGTGTCCGACGAGGTCGATGGCGTGGAAGTAGACGTAGGCGTAGCCGCGCTGCAGGGCGCGCACGGCCCGCAGCGCCTCGCGCAGGCCGTCGCCGAAGTCGCGGTAGGGCCGGATGTCGGCGGCGCGCACCGCCGCGCCGTCGAAGGTCGAGGGGCTGAAGACGTCGGGCTGGTGGACGAGGGAGACGACGCCGTGCGCCGCGAGCCGCTCGTACAGGCACGGCTCGGGCGGGACGAGGTCGCGTGGGTCGATGTGGCCGCGCAGCGTGTCGCCCGCGTCGTCGCCGGCGAACGAGAAGCGCAGCGGGGTGATCACGCGCCCGAGCGACGGCTCGTAGGACGTTCCACTCATAGAGCCCGTGGCGGCCGACCGGCAGCCCGCTGTGCATGGTCGTCACGTGCGCGGTGGTCGTGCGAGGGGAACTGCGACTCGAGCTCGCAGACCGTGCAGGCGGCGGATCAGCGGGTGGTCGGCGAAGCGCTCGCGGAAGACGCGGCCGAACGCGTCGAGCAGGACGACCACGACGCGGTCGGCGCGCTCCGGCAGGCCGGGCAGCGGCGCACCCTCGCCGGAGAAGAGGCGCTCGACGTACGGCGGGATGGCGGCGAAGGTCGGCACGCCCCCATCGTCCCAGCAGCTCAAGGGCCGCGCGGCGTCCCTTCCGCGCGGCCCTGAGCAGAGCGTTCGAAAGCGGGGATGAATCCGTTTCGAGTGGCCGCCGTTTCCCTCGCTGGATCGGGCGGCCTAGCGAGAGTTCGGCCGCGGCGGCGGATCGCTCGCGCAACGGGGCGCGAACGTCCAACAGATGTCCAGCGGGCGGCTAGTCGAAGTCGAAGTCGCGCGGCGGCTTCTGCTCGAACCAGAGCCGGTCGTGCTCCGGCGTCTCCTGCAGGAAGTCGGGCGTCTCCTCCAGCAGGTCCTCGCCCTCCTCGTCGGGGGCGACGTAGTCGGACGCGGGGGCCGGCTCGGCGCGCAGGCTCAGCGGCCGGGGGCTTCACGGACGAGGGGATCTCCGGCTCGTCGTCCTCCAGCCAGCGAGTCGGCGGCCGGCGCGGGCGTGGGCGCCGGGGTCGGGTCCGGCGTGGGCGCAGGGGTCACCGGCGCGGCGGCGACCGGCGCGGGCGCCGGCTCGGCCGGTGCGGCGGGCGGCGGCGGCAGCTCGCCGGCCTCCGGCTGGTCCAAGGGTGCATCGACGCGGCTGGCGCCGGCGGTTCGCGCCGCGCGGCGCCGAAGGCCTCGTTCTCCAAGCGGCTGACCTCGTCGTCCCCCGCGCCGGACCGGCGCTTGAGCTCGAGGTGCTCGCGGATCGCGTCATCGAGCGTGCCCATATACGGGAGGTTACCCAGCCTTCATGACCCGGTTCTTGCCGAGCCGCTTGGCGCGATACAGCGCGGCGTCCGCAGCCTGGACCAGCGCGTCCTTGTCGTCGGCCGCCGAGTCGGGCAGCGCGGCGGCGCCGACGGACGCGGTGATGCGCACGACACCCTCCCCCTGCAGCACCGGGACGTCGAGGTCGTCGATGCGCCCGCGGAGGCGCTCGGCGAACTCCACGGCCCCCTCGAGGTCGGTCTGCGGGAGGACGACGGCCATCTCCTCTCCGCCGTAGCGCGCGGGTTCGTCGATCTCGCGGGACGTGTCGAGCAGGACCCGCGCGACCTCGCGCAGCACCTGATCGCCCTGCAGGTGCCCGTAGCGGTCGTTGACCGTCTTGAAGTCGTCGAGGTCGAGCATGACGAGCCCGAGCGGCTGGTCGAAGCGCTTGGAACGCTCCACCTCGATCGACATGACCTCCTGGAAACGGCGGTGGTTGAACAGGCCCGTGAGGCCGTCCGTGACCGCCTGTCGCTGCACGGATTCGTGCAGATCGACGTTCTCGATCGACACCGCGGCCTGCGCGGCGAGGTAGTCGAAGAGCTCGCGGTCGGCCTGGCTGAACGGCCGTCCGGTGCGCGCGACGGACATCAGCCCGACGACCTTCGACCCGCCGTCCGTCTGGCGCATGGGCCGGGCGAGCGCGTGCCGGTCGCCCTCGGTGAGATCGGCCGCCTCGCGGCGTTCGAGCACCTCGTGCTCGGCGGCGTCGAGGATGGTCCCCAGCGGTTCGGTGTCGCCGACCTCGCTGCGGCGCTCGAGCGGCCCGCCCGGCGCCTGGCGGACGCTGGCCCGCCCCGCTGCCGCCGCCCGTGCCGTCGACGACCGTCTGCATGACGATGTCGAGCACCCGGCTGCGGTCGGACCCCGTGGCGATCGACTCGCCGACGCGGCGGATCGCGGTCTGCAGCCGCCCGCGTTCGGCCTCGAGCTCCTCGAGGCGCCCGCGCAGCTGGCGGGCCATGGCGTTGAACTCGTTGCCCAGCGCGGCGAACTCGTCGTCGCCCTCCGTCGGGACCTCCGTGTCCAGCTCGCCGCGGCCGAGGCGGCGGGCGGCCTGCAGCAGCCGCGCGATCTGGGCCTGCAGGGAGCGCGACACGGCGGCCGCGAACAGGAACGCGAGCAGGATGAAGGCGAGCAGGAGGAGGATGACCGTGCGGCGGTCGTCGCCGGTCTGGCTGTCGCTCTCGCTGCGGTCGGCGAGCAGGGAGACGGTGGTCGGCCCGCGCCGTGAAGCCCGCGACGCGGTAGTCGACGCCCCCGCGGGTGACGGAGCCGTGCGCCGGCAGCTTCCGGTCGTCGAGGACCACCCGGAGGCCGGTCGCCTGCTGCAGGCGCTCCACCAGCGCCGTGCGGGTGACGGTGGACGCCCGCAGGGTGCCGGCAGGGCCATCGGGACCGGTGAGCGCCACCTCGGCCACCCCGACCGCCGGAGCCGGCGGCACGGTCACCTTCGTCCCGTCCGGCAGCGTGATCGTCGCCCCGCTCAGGCGCTGCGCCCGGACCTCGGCGGCGAGCGCCGTGCGGATCGCGCCGGGACCCTCACGCGAGCGCGCGGGCCAGCGCCTCCGAGCCGGCCACCCTGCGCGCCGCAGCGACCGCCTGCGACTCCACCGTCCGGTAGGCGTCGCTGGCGCTCGTCTGCGCCTGCGCGAGCCGCGCGTCGGCCTTCCCCGCCTCGCTGTCGGCGACGAGCCGGAGCAGCACGACGGTCACCATCACGATCGGCAGGATCACGATGACGATGAAGAACCAACTGAGGCGGGCGCGGAAGCTCTTGAAGAACATGGGCTACGAGGCCGCGCATCGTAAGCTTTGAGACGGAGGCGTCACGTAGGTACAATCGGCGGTTCACGCAACGCGCAGAAGCCTTGCACGTCCGCACACATGGGGCTATAGCTCAGTTGGAAGAGCGCCTGGATCGCACCCAGGAGGTCAGGAGTTCGAGTCTCCTTAGCTCCACTTCCGCCCCGAAGTGACACCATGGGCGGATGAAGCGTCCCATCGCGCTCGCCGCGCTCCTGCTCGCCGCGGCACCCGCCGCCGCCGAAGCCGACTTCTACACCCCGCCGGCCAAGGTGCCCGCGAAGCACGGGAAGCTGATCCGGTCGAAGGCGCAGACCGGCCTCGCCGCGCCGGCCAAGCGGACGAAGCTGCTCCTCTACAGCTCCAAGGGCGTCGCCGGAAAGCCCGTCGCGGTCTCCGGGACGATCACCTACCCGAAGGGGAAGGCGCCGAAGGGCGGCTGGCCCGTGATCACGTGGGCGCACGGGACGACGGGGATCGCCGATCAGTGCGCGCCGTCGCGCCTGACCGCGAAGGACCCGCTCACGGCCGGCTACTCCACCTACGCGTTCCCGCTCTTCAAGCGCTGGCTGGCCAAGGGCTGGGCCGTCGCCCGCACGGACTACGAGGGCCTCGGAACACCCGGCGTGCACCCGTACCTGATCGGGACCTCCGAGGGCCGGGCGACGCTCGACGTCGTGCTCGCCGCGCCGAAGGTCAACCGCAAGCGGGTCGTCATCTCCGGCCACTCGCAGGGCGGGCACGCGACCCTGTGGGCGAACTCGATCGCGCGCAGCTACGCGAAGGCGCTGAAGATCCGCGGGACGGTCGCCTTCGCGCCGGCCACGCACATCGGCGAGCAGGCCGGCCTGTTGACCGCGCTGACGTCGCCGAGCGGGCTGTCGGGCCTGGTCGCGACGATCGTCCGCGGCCTGGAGGTCGCCCAGCCGTCGCTGGACATCCCGTCGCTGCTGACGCCGGCCGCCGCCGCGCTCTATCCACGGGTCGACACGGAGTGCCTCGGCGCCCTCAACCAGAAGACGGAGTTCGGCGGCCTCGCGCCGTCCCAGCTCATCAAGGAGTACGCGGACACGTCGAAGGTCATCGCCGCGGCGAACGCGAACGACCCGGAGGACATCACGGTGCACGGCCCGCTGCGCATCGAGCAGGGCGCCGCGGACAGCACCGTGTTCCCGACCTTCACCGACCAGACGGTCGCCACCTACGAGAAGGCCGGCGTCACCGTCGACTACGACAAGCGCGACGGCCTCGACCACAGCGGGATCGTCACCGACACGGGGTCCCAGAAGGCCGCCACGGCGTGGATCGCGAAGCGCCTGAAGTAGCGATCCGCCCGCAGGTCTACCGCGACGAGCGCCCGCCGGAGGCGCTCGCGCCGTTCCACGCGTGGGCGCGGACGCACGAGCCGGGCTGGACCTACACGCTCGTCCGCGTCCTGCTGACGCCCGTCGCCCTCGGGCTCTACCGGACGCGCGCGCGGGATCGCCACAACGTCCCCGCGAGCGGGCCGGTGATCCTCGCGCCCAACCACTTCTCCAACATGGACCACTTCTTCTGCGGCGTGTACCTGCGGCGGCGCATCCGGTTCATGACCAAGTCGCAGTTCTTCGGCAACAACCCCGTCCTGAGCTACCTCTTCCGCGTCTCCGGCCACTTCCCCGTGCGGCGCGGCTTCGCCGACGACGAGGCCTTCGTCACCGCCCACAGCATCCTCGACCGCGGCGGCATCGTCGGCATGTACGCGGAGGGCGGCCGCTCGCGCACGGGGGACCTCGGGGAGCCGCGGCCCGGCATCGGCCGCCTGGCCCTCGAGTCGGGCGCGCTCGTGGTGCCCGTCGCCATCAACGGCTCCAAGGACGTGCGCGGCTGGCGGCGCGGGCGCTTCCCGCGCATCACCGTGACCTTCGGGCCGGGCCTGCGCTTCGAGCAGACGGAGGCCCCGACCCGCGACGAGCAGCTGGCCTGCGCGGAGCGGATCTTCGACCGCGTCCGCGATCTGTATCGTCGCTCGGAGTGATCGTCGACTCCATCCTGGACACCGTCGGTGACACGCCGATGGTCCGGCTCACCCGCCTCGACCCGGCGCTGCGCTGCCAGCTGGTCGCGAAGGTCGAGGTCTTCAACCCGGGCGGGTCGATCAAGGACCGTGTCGCCGTCCGCATGATCGAGGCCGCCGAGCGCGACGGGCGCCTGCAGCCGGGCGGCACGATCGTCGAGCCGACCTCGGGCAACACGGGCACGGGCCTCGCCATCGCCGCCCGCCTCAAGGGCTACCGCGTCATCGCGGTGATGCCGGACAAGATGTCGCGGGAGAAGATCGACCTGCTGCGGGCCTACGGCGCCGAGGTCGTCGTCTGCCCCACGAACGTCGACCCGGACTCCCCCGAGGCCTACTACCGCGTCGCCGACCGGCTCGCCGCGGAGACGCCCGGCGGCTTCCAGCCCAACCAGTACCAGAACCCCGCGAACCCGCAGGCGCACTACGACTGGACCGGGCCGGAGCTGTGGAACGACACCGACGGACGCATCACGCACCTCGTCGCGGGCGTCGGGACCGGCGGGACGATCACGGGCTGCGCCAGGTACCTCAAGGAGCGCAACCCCGACATCCAGGTGATCGGCGCCGACCCGGTCGGCTCCATCTACTCCAACGAGGACGTCAAGCCCTACCTCGTCGAGGGTGTGGGCGAGGACTTCTGGCCGACCACCTTCGACCCCACGCTGGTCGACCGCTACGTCACCGTCTCCGACCAGGAGTCGTTCCTGATGACGCGCCGGCTGGCGACGACCGAGGGCCTGCTCGTCGGCGGCTCCTGCGGGCTGGCCGCCCACGCCGCCCTGGAGGTCGCCCGCGGCATCGAGGACCCCGACGCGCTCGTGGTCACCATCCTCCCGGACGGCGGCCGCTCCTACCTCTCGAAGATCTTCAACGACGCCTGGATGACCCAGCACGGCTTCCTGCCCCGCGCGACGGAGCGCACGGTCGGCGACGTGATGGAGCCGGGGATCGTCCACGTCGACGCCGACCAGACCGCCCGCGACGCCGTCGCGCTCATGCACGACCACGGCGTCTCCCAGCTCATCGTGCTCTCCCGCGACAGCGCCATCGCCGGCTCGCTCGGCGAGCGCGGCCTGCTGCGGCGCGCGATGGCCGACCCGGACGTGCTCGACGCGCGCGTCGGCGACGTCGTCGAGGAGCCCTTCCCGACCGTCGCCGTCACGGACAGCGTCCTCCACGCCATCGAGATGCTCGCCGGTGCCCGCAGCGCCCTCACCGTGGTCGACGACGGGCGGCCCGTCGGCATCGTCACCCGCGCCGACCTCCTGGAGGCGTTGGCCCGATGAAGTTCGCGACGCGCGCCGTCCACGCCGGCCTCGAGCCCGACCCGTACACGCGCGGCGTCGTCCCCGCGATCCACCAGGCGACCACCTACGTCCAGCCGGCGCCGGGCGAGTTCGTCGAGGGCTTCGACTACAGCCGCTCCGCCAACCCGACCCGCTCCGCGCTGGAGACGGCGCTCGGGGCGCTCGAGGGCGGGCACGCGAGCGCGTTCTCGTCCGGGATGGCCGCCACGCACGGCCTGCTGACGGCGGTCTGCAGCGCCGGCGACCACGTCGTCATCCCCGACGACCTCTACGGCGGGACCTACCGGCTCGTGGACAAGGTCCTGACCCGGTGGGGCCTCGAGTACACGATGGTCGACCAGTCCGACCTGGAGGCGATCCGCGCGGCGATCCGCCCCGGCACCGCGATGGTGTGGGTGGAGACGCCGACCAACCCGACGCTCAAGGTCGTCGACATCGCCGGCGTCGTCTCCGTCGCGGGCGAGGTCCCCGTCGCGGTCGACAACACCTTCGCGACGCCGTTCAACCAGCGCCCGCTGGAGCTCGGCGCCCGCGCGGTCGTCCACTCGACGACGAAGTACCTGGGCGGGCACTCGGACGCCGTCGGCGGCGCGGTCATCGTCGACGACCCCGCGCTGCACGAGCAGGTGCGCTTCGTGCAGAACGCGATCGGCGCCGTCCCTGGTCCGCTCGACTGCTTCCTCGTGCACCGCGGGCTGCGCACCCTGCACCTGCGCATGGCCGCCCACGGCGAGAACGGACGCCGCTGTGCGGAGTTCCTCGCCACGGCCGACGGGGTCACCGACGTCTTCTATCCCGGTTTCGGCGGCATGGTCTCCTTCCGCCATCCCGACGCCACGCGCATCGCCGCGGCGACGGAGCTGTTCGCGCTGGCCGAGTCGCTCGGCGGCGTCGAGTCGCTCGTCGAGGTCCCGCAGGCGATGACGCACCAGTCCGTCGAGGGCTCGGACGCCGCCGTCCCCGCCGACCTCGTGCGGCTCTCCTGCGGCATCGAGGATCCCGACGACCTCGTCGCCGACCTCGCGCAGGCGCTCGCCCGCTAGGCGGGGAAGGACCCCGGGGTGGCGCGCTCGATCGCCGGCCAGCCCGCGTCGCGGTGACGGGCCGCGTGCTCGGCCCCGGCGCCGCCCCGCAGGCCGAAGAGGCGCTTGGCGAAGAGCAGGTAGACGACCACCGCGAGGTTGACGAGGAAGGTGAGGACCTTCAGCGGCGACTGCTTCTCGACGATCTCGTAGACCTCGAGCGGCAGGAAGGCCGCGGTGGCGACCAGCGTCAGGTACTCCGCCCAGCGCTTCTGCAGCCACAGGCCGACCGCCTCGACGCCCTCGATGATCGCGTAGGCGGTCACGACGAGGCCGATCTTCGTGAGCGTCCCCGACTGGATGGAGAACAGGTGGCGGACGCGGTCGAGGATCCCGTGCTTGCCGTCGACCTTCCCGAAGCCGTTCTGCAGGTCCGACAGCACCTTGTAGACGGGCTCGCGCAGCGCCTCGCGGTTGTTGGTGAAGGCGAAGATGACCGCCGCCAGGATCGCCAGCAGGACGAAGTGCACGGCGCGGTCGATCGCGATCAGCCGCAGGATGATGGTGTCGCGCAGGGCGCGGCCGCGCAGCGGGACCTGGACGTGCGCGCGGTCGGGCGGGAACTCGCGCGTCGGCGCGGCGGGCGGCTCGAGCGGCAGCCAGGAGTCGCAGCGCAGGCAGCGGTGCCAGCGCAGGCCGTCGGCGTCGCGGGCCACGAGCGCAGTCCTCCGGTCGCAGTCGCTCGGCGTCCGTCGCCAGGAGGGCGTGGCCGACGACCCCGCACGACAGCAGCTCGTAGTGGAACTTCGGGCGGAAGCGCCGCGCCTTCTCGGTGCCCGGGAGGGCGGACCTACGGAGTGGGGCTGCCATCGGGCTCGGGATCGTGGCAGAAGACGAGCGTCTCGTCGCAGTCCGGGCTGGCGGTGATGATGCGCCGGGCGCGCGCGGCGGACGTCTTCGGGTCCAGCGACACGAGGTCGGTCGCCTCCAGGCTTCCGTCGCTGGCGAAGTCCAGCAGCGCGAGGCCGACGTCCTGCTCGCCGATGCCGAACAGCCCGCCGGCGCCGACGGACCCCGAGTCGATGACCGTGACAGGCCCGAAGCGATCCAGGCGCTGGCGGTGCGTGTGGCCGACGAGGATCGCCACGGGTTCGCCCTCCGGATCCGCGTCGCGGATGCGCGAGGCCAGCTCGCGCCCGATCGCCGCCTGGTGGACGACGAGCACCTGCGGCCGCTCGGGCAGCGCCTGCCACCAGCGCCAGCGCTCCTCGACGGCGGCCACGAAGCGCTCGTGCCCGTCGGGGATGTCGCCGAAGCTGATGCCGGCGCGCAGCCCGCGCGGGAACTCGCCCTTGGCGAACATGAGCGGGTCCTCGAAGCCGGCCATCGCCAGCCCGTCGATGATCTGCACGCCGTCGTCGTGGGTGAGGACGGTGACGCCCCGGTCCGCGAGCGCGCGCATGATCCCCGGTGAGTCGTGGTTGCCGCTGACGGCGACCACCGGGTCGCCGACGGCGGCCATGCGATCCAGCAGCGGCGCCTCCGCGCGGCCGCCGTTGATCGTGAAGTCGCCGGCCAGCACCGTGAGGTGGCCCTCGGCGTAGCGGCGCAGGGTCGGCAGCGTGAGCAGGTTGTTGTGGATGTCGGAGGCGAGCGCGACGCGCGTGGTCGGCCCACCCGGATCCTCCGGCGCCAGCGGGTTCGCGCCCGCCCCGCGGTCGTTGAGCAGGCCGGTGATGCCGCGGACGGCGTTGTCGACGCGGTCGGAGTACTTCTGGCCGCTGCGCCGCAGGGAGTCGGCCTGGGCGAGGATGCGCTCGAGCTCGACTCCCGACGCGTAGTACTCCGGCCGCTCCAGGCGGGTCGCGTCGAAGGAGATCGCCGTCCACGCGATCAGCCCGCCGACGACCGCCGCGGTCCCCAGGAGCCCCGCGACCGGGGCGAGCAGCAGCCCCCGCCCGCGCACGCCGAGCAGGTGCCAGACCAGCAGCGCGACCAGCGCGCCGAGCAGGCCGCCGCCCACCGACAGCAGGAAGAAGCGCCGCGCCGCCGAGCGCAGCGCGTCGTCGACCTCCGACCGCAGCCCGGCCACCGTGCGCCCCGACACCGCCCGGACGACGCCCGCCCGGTTGACCCGCCGCGGCTCGAGCGCGACGCGCACCGGCGCCCCCGTCACCGTCGCGCGGAGGCCCCAGTCGGCCAGCGGCACGTACAGGTTCACGCCGCGACGGCCGGGCGTGGTCACGCTCATCCGGACCTGGACGTCGGCGACGGACGTCGCGTAGTCGCGTGGGCCGACGACCCGCGGGAGCGCCCACGCCGCCGCCACCGTGCACACCAGCAACACGAGCAGGAGCGCGAGGCGCCGGGGGTACGGTGTCGACCGCATGCCCCCCAAGCTACGCACCGGACCGCCCGATTTCGTCGGCGTGGGCACGCAGCGGGCCGGGACGACCTGGTGGTTCGACCTCCTCCTCACGCATCCGCAGATCCGCGGGCCGCGCACGGGCGAGGAAGGAGATGCACTTCTTCGACCAGTTCGGCGCCGAGCCGATGCGCGACGAGCAGGTTCAGCGCTACCACCGCCTGTTCCGCCGCCGGCCCAACCAGATCTGCGGCGAGTGGACGCCGCGCTACATGGGGGACGCGTGGGCGCTGCGGCTGATCAAGCGCGCCGCCCCCGACGCCCGCATCCTCGTCCTGCTGCGCGACCCGATCGAGCGCTACCGCTCCGGCATCCTGCACCGCGCCCAGCGCGGCGCCTACCGGCGTCCCGAGCTGATCGCCTCCGACGCCATCGAGCGCGGCCGCTACGGGACGCAGATGAAGCGCGTCTACGAGATCTTCGAGCGCGAGCAGGTGCTGGTCCTGCAGTACGAGCGCTGCGTGCAGGACCCCGTCGGCCAGTACCGCCGCACGCTCGCCCACCTGCGCGTCGACGACCACGTCCCGGAGGACGTCGCGAGCCTGCGCGGGCAGTCGATGGCATCCGGGAAGACGCCGCTGTGGGACGAGCTGGTCGAGGGCCTCAAGCTCACCTTCGACCCCGAGGTCCGCGTCCTGCGCGAGCTCGTGCCCGACATCGACCTGGACCTCTGGCCCAACTTCGCCGATGCCTGAGACCGGCCCTCCCGACTTCATCGGCGTCGGCACCTACCTCGCCGGCACGGAGCTGTGGATGCGCAACCTGGTCAAGCACCCGCGCATCGCCGGGCCGCGCGGCGAGCGCACCGTGCGCGGCCGGCGCTTCGACCTCTACTACTTCGAGCAGTTCTGCGGCCGGCCGATGACGGACGCCGACGTCGCCGCCTACCACGCGCTCTTCCACCGCAAGCCGGGCCAGATCGCCGGCGAGTTCTCCAACCGCTACTCCTACGACGTCTGGACGCTGCCGCTCCTCAAGCGCGCCGCGCCGGACGCCAAGCTGCTGATGATCCTGCGCGACCCCGTCGGGATCTACGAGCGCAGCCTCGCCTACCGCCGCGGCAAGCGCCGCCAGTGGCACAAGTACCGCCAGCGCCACGACCCGATCTACATGGCCGAGGAGGTCCACCGCGGCCGCTTCGGCTCGCAGCTGCGTGCCCTCACGCAGTACTACGACCGCGACCGCATCCTCGTCCTGCAGCTCGAGCAGATCCTGCGCGATCCCGTCGGCGAGTTCCGGCGCACGCTGCGCTTCCTCGAGGTGGAGGACGACTTCGTGCCGCGCGCGCTGCGCACCAAGCCGCCCCGCACGGACGACACGCCGGTCGAGCACAGCGCACTGCTGCGCCCCCTCGGCCTGCCGCCGAGCGTGAACCTCCGCCCGGTGCGCCGCGCGCTGAGCCGGCCGGTCCCCGCGCCGACCCCGTTGTGGCCGGAGATGGAGGCCTCGCTGCGGGCCGAGCTCGAGCCGGAGGTCCGGGCGCTGCTCGAGTTCGACGTGGGCTTCGACATGCAGCTCTGGCCGTTCTTCGCCCATCTGGGATGATCGGTCGCGGATGGCCGTCCGCCGCACCAAGATCGTCGCCACGCTGGGTCCCGCCACGGAGTCGCCGGAGACGCTCGACGCGGTGCTCGCGGCGGGCGTCGACGTCGTGCGCATCAACTGCTCGCACGGGACGGCTGACGAGCAGCGCGCCCGCTGCGCCGCCGCCCGCGCGGCCGCCGAGCGCGCCGGCCGCCCCCTCGGCGTCCTCTTCGACCTGCAGGGACCCAAGCTGCGGCTGTCGGCGGACACGGAGCTGCGCCGTGTGGTCGCGGGCGACGCCGTCACCTTCGCCGGCACCGCCAAGGCCGCGCGCCCGGGGGACGTGGTCGTCGACTTCCCCGACTTCGTGGACCTGGTCACGGAGCGTTCGCAGATCGTCATCGGTGACGGGCTGCCGCGCTTCGCGGTGGAGCGCTCCGGCGACGGCCGCGTCCACGCCCGGGCGCTCAACGCCGGCCCGCTCTCCTCGCGCAAGGGCTTCAACGTCACCTACGCGCGGCCGAACCTGCCGGCGCTGACCGAGAAGGACATCGCCGATCTCGCCCTGGCCGCGGAATGCGGTGCCGACTTCGTGGCGCTGAGCTTCGTGCGCTCCGCCGCCGACGTGGCCGACCTCACCCGGCGCCTGCGCGACCACGGCAGCCGCGCGCGCACCATCGCCAAGATCGAGAAGGTCGAGGCCTACGAGCACCTCGACGAGATCATCTCGGTGGCCGACGGGATCATGGTCGCCCGCGGCGACTACGGCGTGGAGGCGGGCGTCGCACGCGTCCCGCTGATGCAGAAGGACGCCATCTTCCGCGCGACGCAGGACGGCAAGACGGTGATCACCGCCACGCAGATGCTCGAGTCGATGATCCACGCCCCCGAGCCCACCCGCGCGGAGGCGGCCGACGTCGCCAACGCGGTCATCGACGGGACCAGCGCCGTGATGCTCAGCGCGGAGACCGGCGTCGGCGAGTTCCCCGTCGAGGCCGTCCGCGCGATGGCCGAGATCGCGCACGCCGCCGAGGCCTCGCCCGTCATCCACGGCCGCTGCCGCGTCGACGACCACGAGTCGGCCGCCGCCTCGGTCCTGCACTCCGCGGTGCTGCTCGCCGACGACCTCGACGTCGCCGCCCTCGTGATCCCCAGCGCCACCGGCGGCGGGGCGCGAGCGTGCTCGAAGTACCGGCCGGCGCGGCCGATCGTCGCGCTCGTCCACGATGAGCAGGTCGGCAACCAGCTCGCGATCGAGTGGGGCGTGCACGTCGGGCGCATGGACGTCTCGGAGAGCGTCGACGACCTGGTGGAGGACGCGCTCGTCTGCGCCGCGAAGATCGCCGAGCTGCCCAGCGGCGCCAGCGTCGTCCTCACCGCGGGCCGCCGCACCGGGACCCCCGGCGCGACGAGCCTGATCATGGTCCGAGAGATCCCCTAGCCACCGCGCAGGCGGCGAGGCCGAGCAGCAGGTGAAGCGCACCGCGACGGCGGTCCTCCAGCGCCCACCCGCTGAAGGACGTGAAGGCGCCGAGGAAGGCCGTGCCCGATCAGCGCGTGGCCGCCGCCGATGGCGCCGAGGACGAAGGAGCCGAGGACGTTGACGACGAGCAGCGACGTCCGGCGCTCGAGCAGGTCGCGGGCCACCGCGCCGAGGCCGCCGAGCAGCGCGATGCCGATCCAGGTCGCCAGGCTCACGCGAGCCGCCTGCCCGGCCGCGACGGCGAGCCAGCCGAGGACGGCGCTGGCCGCGAGGTAGGCGACGGCGTCCGGCGCCGACAGCTCCAGCGCCTCGAGCTGGAGCGTCGAGAACGTCGTCAGCCCGCCGCAGAACCCCGTGCCCAGCAGCGGCCGGCGGGCGGGCAGCGCCACCACCACGTAGCCGAGCAGCAGGGCGCCGAGGACGTTGACCAGCAGGGTCGCCCAGGGCGACCCGAGGCCCTCGGCCACGCCGACGCGGGCGAGCGTCCCGGTCATGCCGCCGACATAGACCGCTGCGATCCGTGATGATGGGCTCATGGCTGACAAGGGTCCAGGGAAACCGCCGCCGCCTCCGGGCACCCTCGGCTTCCACGTCTTCCAGGCGCTCACCAAGGTCAACGTGCTCGTCTACCGCGCCACGAAGGGCAAGCTCGGGGACGTCGGCGGGCTGCCGCTGCACATCCTGCACCATCGCGGCGCCAAGAGCGGCCAGCCGCGGGAGACGCCGCTGAGTGGGCTCCCGGACGGGGACGACGTCGTGCTGGTCGCCTCCTACGGCGGCGCCCCCAAGAGCCCGGCGTGGTTCCACAACTGCCTGGCCAACCCCGACGTGGAGATCGAGCGCAACGGGAAGCGGCGGCCGATGACCGCCCACCGCGCCGGCGCCGAGGAGCGCGCCCGGCTGTGGCCGATGGTCGTCGCCGGCTACCCGGGCTACGCGACATACCAGAAGCGCACGGAGCGGGAGATCCCGCTCCTCGTCCTCGAGCCGCGGGAGGCCTGAGGTGCCCGCCAAGGCACCGCCCGCCCCGGGGACCGTCGGCTTCCAGGTCGTGAAGCTCCTGACGAAGGTGAACGTCCTCGTGTACCGCACGAGCCGCGGCCGGTTCGGCAACCTCGGCATGCGCCTCGTCGTCCTCCACCACCGCGGAGCCAAGAGCGGCAAGCCGCGCGAGACGCCGCTGAACTCCCTGGCCGACGGCGAGAACGTGATCCTGATCGCGTCCTACGGCGGGGCCGTGAAGAGCCCCGCGTGGTTCCACAACTGCATGGCCCATCCGGACGTCGAGATCGAGCGCAACGGGAAGCGGACGCCGATGCGCGCCCGCCTCGCGACGCCGCAGGAGCGCGCGGAGTGGTGGCCGAAGATCGTCGACGCCTACTCCAACTTCGCCGACTACCAGGAGATCACGGACCGGGAGATCCCGGTCGTCATCTGCGCTCCTCGTTCTTCTTGAAGTACGAGACCATGTTCTCCACGTAGGTGGTGAACTGCGGCGGCGCGAGGTCGTGCGGCCCGAGGACGTCGACCGCGCGGCGCGTGTCGAAGGCGACCGCGTGGTTGAGGTAGGCGATCGACTCGCGCGGCGCACCGCCGAAGACGGACCGCATCTTCGCCGACCGCAGGCTGTTCTCGATCAGCTTCGGCGGCACCTTGCCCTTGGGCTCCTTGCCGGCGTACGCCTTCGACAGCTCCGCCAGCAACTGCGCCGCCGACACCGGCTCGGGGTCGACGAGGTGCAGCGTCTCGCCCTCCGCCTCCGGCAGGTAGGCGGCCTTGGCGATGGCGGCGACCACGAAGTCGACCGGCACGACGTTGAACGGCGCGGCGGCCTTGCCGAACTGCATGACCGGACGGCCGAGGCGCTCGGACACCGCGATGGTGCGCAGCAGGTAGTAGGGCCCGTCGAACTTCTCCGTCTCACCCGTCTGCGAGTCGCCGACGACGATGGCCGGACGCAGGATGGTGGTGGGGATGCGGTCCATCAGCTCGCGGACCCACACCTCCGCCTGGAACTTCGTCGACTCGTAGTGGTTCTTGAAGCCCTGGCCGAGCACCAGCTCGTGCTCGTAGACGACGCCGTGACGGTCGCCGGCCACGTAGGCGGTGCTGATGTAGGCGAGCCGCTCGAGCTGCTTCGCGGCGAGGCAGAGCTCGAGGACGTTGCCCGTCCCCTCCACGTTGACGCGCCGCGCGAGCTCCTCCGGCACGGCGAGGTCGTAGACGGCCGCGAGGTGGAAGACGTGGGTGACGGCGCCCGTGACCCGGTCCCAGTCGGCGTCGGAGAGGTCCAGGTGGCGCGCCGTGATGTCGCCCGGGACGATCTCGACACCGTCGATGCCGACCTCGCGCGCGGCGTCGACCATGCGCGGCTCGACGAGCGCGATGACGTCGTGGCCCTCGCCCAGCAGGGTGCGGACCAGGCGCCGGCCGATGAAGCCGGGGAACCCCGTGACGAGTGCGGTCCCCACTACGCGCGCTCGAGGATGACGATCGGGATCTCGCGGTCCGTCTTGGCCTGGTAGTCGTTGTAGTCCGGCCACTCGCCGACCATCACGTCCCACAGGCGGGCGCGCTCCTCGCCCTCCGCGTCACGCGCGGTGGCGGTGAACTTGTCGCCCTTCACCTGCACCTCGACCTCCGGGTTGTCGCGCAGGTTCAGGTACCAGGCCGGATGCTCGGGCGCCCCGCCCTTGGAGGCGACGATGACCTGGCGATCCTCGTCGGGCGCGAAGATGAGCGGCATCGTCCTGGGCTCGCCGGACTTGCGGCCGACGGTGGTCAGCAGCAGGCACTGGGTGCCGCGCCACTCGTACCCGCGCTCGCCGTCGGTCTCCTGGTAGGCCCGCACGTGCTCATCCCCGAACAGCTCGTCTTCGCTCATGCAGGCAAGCCTAAACTGGAGGCCATGCCCGACACGCGCACCTCCGTCTTCGGTGATCCATTTGCAGAGACGCGGGCAGGCGTCTCCACCCAGCAGCTGCTCGGCCAGGTCATGTTCCTGGTCGCCCTCGCCATCGGCTTCCTGGTGCTGGGGAGCTACCTCGGCAGGGACCTGGCGCTCGGGACCGCGCGGATCCTGTCCTTCGTCGGCTTCGGCATGCTCATCGTCGCGTCGTTCGCCGGTCGCACGCTGCGGGTCGGGCCCGTCGCCATGGCCTGGTTGTTCGCGGTCGCGCTGGTGATCGGTCTCGGTCTCGGCCCGGTCCTCAACTACTACGCGTCCGCCGACTCGAGCGCGCTGACGCAGGCCGCGGGCGGCACCGCGCTGATCGTCCTGGGCGCCGGCGCGGGCGGCTTCGCCCTCTCCAAGGACCTCTCGTCCTGGATGCGCCCGTTGTCCTTCGTGGTCCTCGGCCTCGTCGGCGTGTCCATCGTCCTGTTCCTGTTCGGCAGCGGCGGCAACCCGCTGATCTCGCTGGCCATCGGCGCCGTGTCCGCCGTCCTGATCGTCGTCGACTTCAACTACCTGCGCAAGCACGGCGGCGAGGACGACGCGATCTGGCTCGCGACGGGCATCTTCGTCTCCATCGTGAACATCTTCCTCTCGCTGCTGAACCTCTTCGGCAACCGCTAGTTAGGGAAGTCACAAGCGCGGGAACACCGCGCCCATGAGCTACGGATTCGGCATGGTGCGGGAGCAGGCGCGCGGCCTGACCTCCGATCAGCGCAACGCCTTCGTCGCCAGCTGGCTGGGCTGGGCGATGGACGCCTTCGACTACTTCCTGCTCGTCTTCGTCCTCACGGACGTGGCGAAGGAGTTCGACACCTCCAAGACCAAGGTCGCGATCGCGACGACGCTGACGCTGGCGGCGCGGCCGCTCGGCGCGGCGTTCTTCGGCTACTGGGCCGACCGTAAGGGCCGGCGCATCCCGCTCCTGTGCTGCGTGCTCTTCTACTCGACGATCGGCTTCGCGACCGCGTTCTCGCCCTCGCTCACCGTGCTGCTGATCCTGCGCGCCCTGTACGGCTTCGGCATGGGCGGCGAATGGGGTCTGGGCGCCTCGCTGGCGATGGAGAAGATCCCCGTCGAGAAGCGCGGCTTCTTCTCCGGCGTCCTGCAGCAGGGCTACCCGATCGGCTACTTCTTCGCGGCGCTGGCCTTCTTCGCGATCGAGCCCGTCTTCGGCTGGCGCGGCCTGTTCGTGGCCGCCGCGCTGCCCGCGCTGCTCGCGCTGTTCATCCGCCTGCGCGTCAAGGAGTCCGAGGCCTGGGAGGAGACGCACGAGCGCCAGAAGCAGAACCGCGTCGGCTTCCGCGACGTCTTCTTCAAGCGCGACGTGCTGCGGCGCTTCGTCTACCTGATCCTGCTCATGGGCGCCTTCAACTTCATGAGCCACGGCACCCAGGACTTCTTCCCGACCTTCCTGGAGGACGACTTCGGCGCCGGTCACACGACCACCGTCGTGGTCGCGCTCATCTACAACGCCGGCGCGATCCTGGGCGGCATGTACTTCGGCGCCCTGTCGCAGAGGTTCGGCCGCAAGCGCACGATCATCCTGTGCGCCGCGCTGGCGCTGCCGGTCGTCCCGCTCTTCGCCCTGTCGCCGACGCTGGGGACGATCACCCTCGGCGCCTTCCTCATGCAGATCTTCGTCCAGGGCGCGTGGGGCGTCATCCCCGCCCACCTCTCCGAGCTCTCACCCGACGAGGTCCGCGGCTTCTACCCCGGCGTGACCTACCAGCTGGGCAACCTGCTGGCGGCGGTCAACCTGCCCATCCAGACGTCGCTCGCCGAGTCGCACTCCGGCGGCTTCGCGCTGGCGGCGGTGATCATCCCGACCCTGCTCGTCGTGATCCTGTTGACCGCGGTGGGGTCCGAGAAGCACTCGGCCGACTTCGGCTCAACCGAGACGAGCGAGGCCGTCGGCGACGATGCCGGCCGGGACGGCAGCGGGCGCTTCCAGGGCAGCGGCGGGCGGGTCCCCGGCGCGGTGGAGCGGCTTGGATAGCTCGACCTGCAGGACGGAGATGCGCCGCTCGGCGAAGCCCGCCTCGCAGTAGGCGAGGTACAGGCGCCACAGCCGGCGGAAGCGCTCGTCGTAGCCGAGGTCATCGAGCCGCTGCGCGTTGGCCTCGATGTTGTGGCGCCAGCGGCGCAGCGTCTCCGGGTAGTGGCCGGAGAGGTCGTGAAGGCCGGTGAGTCGCATGTCCGTGCCCTTGGAGACGGAGCGGGCGATGACCTCGACGGACGGCAGGCAGCCGTTGGGGAAGATGAAGGTGCGGATGAACGAGCGCGACGCCTTCTCGACCTCGTAGGCGCGGTCGTCCATGGTGATCGCCTGCAGCAGCATCTGCCCCTCGGGCTTGAGCAGCGCGGAGCACTTCGCGAAGAACGTGCCGAAGTCGCGCCAGCCCACGGCCTCGATCATCTCGATGGAGACGAGCTTGTCGTAGGTGCCCTCGAGCAGCCGGTAGTCCTGGTCGAGGACGGTGACGAGGTGCTCGACGCCGGCGGCGCGGACGCGCTCGCGGGCGTAGCGCAGCTGCTCGTCGGAGATGGTCGTGGTGGTGACGCGGCAGCCGCGGGTGGTCGCGGCGTGCACGGCGAACCCGCCCCAGCCGGTGCCGATCTCCACGACGTGGTCGTCGGGGCCGAGCGCGAGCTTCTCGCAGATCAGCTCGAGCTTCGCCGTCGACGCCGCCTCGAGGGTCATCCCCGGCTCGGAGAAGTACGCGGACGAGTAGCTCATCGTCGGGTCGAGCATCAGCTCGTAGAGGTCGTTGCCGAGGTCGTAGTGCGCGGAGATGTCCTGCTTGGACTGGTGCTCCGTGTTGCGGGCGGAGCGCAGCCGTTGGAAGGGGGCGCGCAGCGGCGTGATGCGGCGCCGCCACTCGTCGAGCTCGGTGGTGTTGCGCGCGGCGACGCGGATCAGGGACGTCAGGTCGTTGCAGTCCCACAGGCCGCGGGCGTAGGACTCGCCGAGGCCGCTGGATCCCTTCAGCAGCAGCGGCCAGGCCTGCGGGGAGTGGACGACGACGGTCGCCTCCGGGCCGGGCGCGCCCTTGGTGAACACGCGCTCGTGGCCGTGCTCGACGACGGTGAGCTTGCCGACCAGGACGCGGGAGAGCAGGCCGTGGACGATGGTGCGTGCGGCGGAGGTGGCGTTCATGCGGTTCCTGCCGGGTGGGGGTGGGCGGGCACGCCACGAAGGCGCAGGAGCAGGGCGTGGGCGTAGATGAGGGGGAGGACGCGCACCGCGGAGCCGCGCAGCAGCGGGCGCAGGGCGAAGGGACGGCGGCGGAGGTTGAGCGTCGCGTCGAACGCGCGCTCGCCGCCCTCGCGGGACTCGATGTGCACCGACAGGCTCGGGCCCGGTTCGGGGGCGACGAAGCGGTAGGTCTGGTCCATCCCCATCAGCGGGGAGACGTGCAGCTCCTTGGCGATGCCGTCGCCGGCGGTGTAGACGTGCCGCTCGCCCCACGGGGTGTTGGTGACCTCCGCCAGCACGGTGTGCAGCGTCTGTGTCTCGTCGAAGCAGTAGTAGAAGGACACCGGGTTGAAGATGAACCCGAGGACCCGCGGGGTGGTGAGCAGCCGGACGGGGCCGGTCGTCCCGGCCTGCTCGCGGGCGGCGTCGGCGCTCAGGTAGTCGCTGCGGCGGAAGCGGACGAGCCCGCCGCCGCGCGGCAGGGCGTCGAGGTCGACGTACGCGTAGGCCACCCGGTGCTCGAACTCGTTGCGGCGGGTCTGGTAGCGCCGGTGGCGCACGGTGCCCGCGTAGACGGCTCTCATGCCGGCACCGCCTCGCGGGTCCGGGCCACGGCGCGCGCCGCGCGCAGCCCGCTCTGCACGCCGTCCTCGTGGAAGCCCCAGGCCCAGTAGGCACCGGCGTAGTGGATGCGGTCGGCGCCGGAGATCTCCGTCCAGCGGCGCTGCGCGCGCATCCCCTCGCGGGTGTAGACCGGGTGCGCGTAGGAGATGGTGCGGATGACCTTCGCCGGGTCGATGTCCTCACGGTTGAGCGTGACGAAGTACTGCGTGTCCGTCTGCAGCGACTGCAGGCGGTTCATCCAGTAGGTGACGTGCCGCGGGACCGGTCCTGGCCCGAGGTGGAAGTTCCAGCTCGCCCAGGCGCGCTTGCGGCGCGGCATGACGGTGGCGTCCGTGTGCAGGACGGCGGTGTTGGCCTGGTAGGGGATCGCGCCGAGGACGTCGCGCTCGGCGTCCGTCGGGTCGGCGAGCATGCCGAGCGCCTGGTCGGCGTGCGCGGCGATGACGACGGCGTCGTAGCGCTCGCCGTCGACCTCCACGCCGTCCGTGACGCGCTCGACGCGTTCCACCGACGTGTTCAGCCGCACGTCGAGGCCGCGGGTGAGGGCGCGCACGTAGGTCCACGAGCCGCCCGTCACGGTCCGCCACTGCGGCCGCGAGCGGAACCCGAGCATCCCGTGGTTGTCGAAGAACTCGACCAGGAAGCGCGCGGGGAACGTCCACATCTGCGCCGGGTCGGCGGACCACACGGCGGCGGCCTGCGGGACGATCAGCCGGTCGACGAAGGCCTGGCTGAAGCGCTGCGCCTGCAGCCACTCGTTCAGCGACGGGTCCTCGTCGGAGAGCAGCAGCGCGCGGGCCGCGCGGTTGAAGCGCACGTACTCGCCGACCATGCGCTGGAAGCCGCGGTCGACGAGGTGCGCGGGTTCGCGTACAGGGCCGCGGGCGAGTGGGCCGCGTACTCGAAGTCCGCTCCGTCGCTGACGCCGAAGGACATGTCGGACGGCTGCGTCGCGACGCCCAGCTCGTCGAGCAGCGCCGAGAAGCCGGGGTAGTTGCGGTCGTTGAGGACGATGAAGCCCGTGTCGACGGCGACGCCGTCCTCGACCTGCACCGTGTTCGTGTGGCCGCCGGCGTAGGCGCCGGCCTCCAGCACGACCACCTCATGATCGTCCGTGAGCTTGTGGGCGGCGACGAGGCCCGAGACCCCGGCGCCGATGACGGCGATCCGCATAGCGAGAATATCTTCGCGCCTGACAGGCAACCGGATCATCCTCCTTGCCGTACACATACCCCAAGATGCTTCGCTACCAACTGCTCGACGGCGCCCTCCGGCGCGACCTGATCCCCGACGCCGTGCTCCGCGCAGGCTCGCGCTTCGGCGCCGGCGCCCGCGTCCGCCGGGAGGCCAAGGGCGGCGTGGAGGTGCAGGAGCAGCGGCTGCGCGCGCTCGTCGGCGCGCATGTCCTCCGGCCCGATCGCGGAGGCGACGGACGAGGCCAACGAGCAGCACTACGAGCTGCCGGCCGACTTCCTCGGCCTCATCCTCGGGCCGCGGCGCAAGTACTCGGGCTGCCTGTGGAGCGAGGGCGTCACCGACCTCGCCGGGCGCCGAGGACGCGATGCTCGCGCTGAGCTGCGCCCGGGCGGGCATGCAGGACGGGATGAACGATCCTGGACCTCGGCTGCGGCTGGGGGTCACTGTCGCTGTGGCTCGCCGAGCACTACCCGAACGCGCAGATCATCGGCGTCTCCAACTCGCACGGGCAGCGGGAGTTCATCGAGGCGGAGGCCGACGCGGCGCGGGTTCGAGAACCTTGCGCATCGTCACCGCCGACGTCAACGACTTCGAGCCCGGCCAGACCTTCGACCGCGTCATGAGCATCGAGATGTTCGAGCACATGCGCAACTGGCAGGAGCTGCTGCGCCGCGTCTCGACCTGGCTCGAGCCCGACGGAAGCTGTTCGTCCACGTCTTCTCCCAGCGCCGGCTGCCGTACCTGTTCCAGGGGACGTGGGCGGCCGAGCGGTTCTTCACCGCGGGCTGATGCCGTCCCACGACCTGATGAGCTTCTTCCAGCGCGACCTCGTGCTCGAGCAGCGCTGGGTCGTCCCCGGCACGCACTACGCGAAGACGCTTGCAGGCCTGGCTGGCGAACCTGGACGGTGCGCGCGAGGAGGCGCTGCGCATCCTCGGCCGCGCGAACCCGCCCAGCGAGGCGCGCCGGCTGCTCGGCACGTGGCGGCTGTTCCTGCTGTCGACGGACGAGATCTGGAAGTGGCGCGGCGGCAACGAGTGGCTCGTCAGCCACTACCTCTTGGCACCCAGGGGATGAAGCCGCTCGTGCGCTCGACGTACTCGCGGTAGCCGGGCCGCTCGGACATCGACTTCTCCAGCAGGTCCTTGCCCGAGACGCGGGTGAGCAGGATGGTGATGACGATCGGGCCGGGGATCGACCACCAGGCGCCGCCGTCGAGCGCGACGAGGTAGAGGCCCCACCAGACCGCGAAGTCGCCGAAGTAGTTGGGATGGCGCGTGTAGCGCCAGAAGCCCCGGTCCATGACCTTGCCCTTGTTGGCGGGGTCGGCCTTGAAGCGCTGCAGCTGCAGGTCGCCGCCGGCCTCGAAGACGAAGCCGATCAGCCACAGCCCGACGCCGGCGAAGGCGAGCGGGCCGAGGCCCTCGTTCGTGGATGCGGCCGTGCCCTGCACCGGCAGCGAGACGACCCAGGCCAGCACGGCCTGCAGCAGGAAGATGGTGAAGAGGCTCCGGACGACGAAGCCCTCCGGATCGCGCTCGCGCATCTTCGTGTAGCGCGGGTCCTCGCCCGGGTGCTGCGTCTTGCGGTAGCCGATGTAGAGCGCCAGGCGCAGGCCCCAGACGGTCACGAGCGCGAGCGCCAGCGCCGTGCGGGCGCCGTCGCCCGTCGGCGACCAGCGCGCTCACCCAGGCGATGTCCACGAAGGCCAGGCCCCAGGCCACGTCGACGACGGAGACGTCCTTCGAGCGGGACGGAGAGGACGAACGTCGCCAGCAGGAGGAGGACTGCGGCGCCGGCCGAGGTGGCCATTGCGGTTGCGAGATCGGCCATTACCGTGGAGCGTATGGATCCGCACGCGGTGCTCGGCGTCTCCGTGGACGCCGACGACGAGGCGATCAGCGTCGCCTACCGCAAGCTGGCCAAGCGCTTCCATCCCGACCACAGCCCCGACGACGCGGATGCTGTCCGGCGGATGGCGGAGATCAACGTCGCCTACTCCCTGCTGCGCGACGCGATGGCCGACGTCCACGCCCGCACCGCGAAGGCGAAGCACCGCGCCCGCGCCGACGCCGCAGCCGTTCCGGGAGCTGCTGGGCCGCGAGCTCGCTGCCGCCATCGAGGAGGGCGAGACGGTCACGGTGGTCACCGACGCCGCGACCTGGGACTCCTTCCGCGTGCGGCTCGCGCTCACCGACCGGCGCCTGCTGTGGCTGCGCGACGACGCGCCCACCGACCGCGTCCGCTCCCTGCGCTGGCGCGACATCGCCACGCTGGACGGCCGCCTGCGCGGCCCGCGGCGGCGCGTCGGCGAGCTGCGGGTGCAGCCGGCGCAGGCACGGAAGCGGCTGTCCTTCTCCGAGCTCGACCCGGACGCCCTGCGGCTCGTGCTGACCGCCGCGCGCAAGCACGTGCCGGCGTGATCTCCCTCGACGACGTCCACGCGGCCGCGGCGCGGCTGGAGGGGGTGGCCGAGCGCACGCCGATCGTGTCCCTGCGGGGTGCCGTGCTGAAGTGCGAGAACCAGCAGCGGACGGGCTCCTTCAAGTTCCGCGGCGCCTACAACGCAGTGGCGCAGCTCGGGGAGGTGGCGGGCGTCGTCGCGGCGTCGTCGGGCAACCACGCGCAGGCCGTCGCGCTCTCGGCGCAGCTCCACGGCCTGCCCGCCACCATCGTCATGCCGCTCGACGCGCCGAAGATCAAGCGCGCGGGCACGCTCGCGCTGGGCGCCGAGATCGTCGACTACGACCGCTACGCCGAGGACCGCGAGGCGCTGTTGGGCGACTACGCCGCCGAGCGCGGCCTCGAGCCCGTCCACCCCTTCGAGGACCCGCGGGTCATGGCCGGCCAGGGCACCGTCGCCCTCGAGCTGCTCGAGCAGGACCCGGAGATCGACGTGCTGATCGTCCCCGTCGGCGGCGGCGGGCTCATCTCGGGTTGCGCGACCGTCGCCGCCGCGGCCGGCGTCCGCGTGGTCGGCGTCGAGCCGGAGGCCGGCGACGACACCCGGCGGTCCCTCGCGGCCGGCGAGCGCGTCTGCATCCCCATCCCGCGCACCATCGCCGACGGCCAGCAGGCGCCCGCGCCCGGTGTCAACACCTTTCCGATCGTCCAGCGCCTCGTGTCGGAGATCGTCACCGTCAGCGACGACGAGATCCGCGCGGCGATGAAGGTGGCGAAGGACGAGGCGGGCCTCACCCTCGAGCCGTCGGGCGCGACGGCGTTGGCGGCGTGGCTGCAGGGCCGCGTGGAGGCGACCCACCCCGGGATCGTCCTGTCCGGGGGGAACGTGGATCCCGAACTGCAGCAATGAGGGGAGGCGGGTCGGGCGGCGGCGAGGGACGCGAGACCGCGACTTTGCGCCGCCTCGTCTATCGCGTCGATGCGTGGCGGCGATGAGTCGCGCCCACCTTCCAGCCCGCCTCCTTCATCGCCGCAGTTAATGCGCCCGGCCTAGCCTCGCGCGGATCAAGACGCGGATAGCCCTCATCCTCGGCGTCGCGGCCCTGGCCGTCGTCGGCGTCGTCGCCCTGCTCGGCGGCCGCGGCGAGTCCACGCCGGTCGCGGTCGAGCCCGACGTGGTGCCCGCCGCGCCCGGCAGCGGCGACGACGACTTCAGGGACCCGTTCAGCTACACGGTCGATCGCCGCCAGGAGTTCGAGGACCGCGCCGCGGCCGGCAACGCGCACGTCATCTACGCGTTCTCGCCCGGCGGCGTGACGGCGACGGCGGCGCGGGTCGCGCGGCTGCGGCCGGCGATCACCAAGGCGGCGCAAGGCCGCGGACGTGTCCCCGTCCATGCTCGAGGGCCTCGTCTTCCTCGAGAGCGCCGGACGCCCGGACGCGATCACCGCCAACGGCACGGAGGGCGCCGTCGGACTCACGCAGATCGTCGCCCAGACCGCCACGGGGCTGCTCGGCATGCACGTGGACGTCGACCGGTCGCGGAAGCTGACCAAGCGGATCAACAAGGCGGAGCGGCAGGCGGTGGCGGACCGGCTCGCGAGCGAACGGCGTGCCGTCGACGACCGCTACGACCCGCTGAAGGCGCTCGCCGGTACCGGCCGCTACCTCAAGCTCGCCGAGGACCGGCTGGGCAGCGAGGAGCTGGCGTTCGTCAGCTACCACATGGGCATCGGCAATCTGGAGGGCGTGCTGTCGGCCTACGCAGGCGGCAAGATCCCCGACGAGCCGCTGCGGTACGCGCAGGTCTACTTCGACTCCTCGCCCGTCAGCCACCCGTCCGCCTACAGGAAGCTCTACGCGCTCGGCGACGACTCGTCCAACTACCTGTGGAAGGTGCGGGCGGCGCGCGACATCATGCGCCAGTACCGGCAGGACCCGCAGCAGCTGGAGGCGACCGCCGCCGCGCAGACCGCCAAGAACTCCGCTGAGGAGGTCCTGCACCCCGCCGGCTCCACGCCGGCCTACGCGACCCCGGGCCAGCTGAAGGACGCCTACGACGCGGGCGACATCATCACGCTGCCCGTCGACGTCAAGGCGACCGGGCTGCGCATCGACGCGAAGATGGGCGTGCTCGCCAAGAAGGTCGGGGCGAAGCCCGCGCTGTACCGCGGGCTGCGGCCGGAGGCGCTGGCCATGGCGCTCTACATCGGCGCCCAGGTGCGCGAGGCCTCGGGTGATGAGGCGAGCGCGCTGACCCTCACCTCGTCCGTGCGGGACGACCGCTACCAGGCCCAGCTGATCAAGACCAACATCCAGGCGACGCGCAACTTCTCGCTGCACACCACGGGCTGGACCTTCGACGTCCTGCGCCGCTACCGGACCCCGAAGCAGGCGCTCGCGTTCCAGGCGGTGCTCGACCGCCTCACGTCGCTGAACCTGATCGCCTGGGTGCGCGAGCCGGCCGCCATCCACGTCACCGTGTCGAGCGATGCCGGCGCGCTCAAGGCCATCCTGGATAGGGTCCGCTGATGGACGCCATCCGGACCCCCGATGAGGTCCTCGAGGGCCTCCCCGACTTCCCGTTCGCGCCGCACTTCCGCGAGGTCGACGGCCTCCGGCTCGCGCACATCGACGAGGGCGACGGGCCGCCCGTGGTCATGTGGCACGGCGAGCCGACGTGGTCGTTCCTGTGGCGCCACGTCCTTCCGGCGGTGCGCGACGCCGGCTACCGCGTCATCTGCCCCGACCTCGTCGGCTTCGGGCGTTCGGACAAGCCCGTCGACCGCGACTGGTACACCTACGACCGCCACGCCGCGATGGCCGCCACGCTGCTGGAGGACCTCGACCTCCGGGACGCGACCTTCGTCGTCCACGACTGGGGCGGGCCGATCGGCCTCCGCCTCGCCGTCGAGCACGCAGAGCGCGTCAGCCGCCTCGTGCTCATGGACACCGGTGTCTTCGTCGGCACGCCCATGGGCGACGAGTGGCAGCGCTTCCGCGACTTCGTCGACCGCATCGAGGACGTCCCGATGTCGCCCATCCTCCAGGGCGGCACGGAGACGGAGCTGTCCGACGAGGTGCTCGCCGCCTACGAGAAGCCGTTCCCCAACGCCGCCTCCAAGGCCGGCATGCGCGCGTTCCCGGGCCTCATCCCGCAGGCGCCGGACGCGCCCGGCGCCGAGTGGGGCCGGCGGACGATCGAGCACCTGCGCAGCGACGGCCGCGACAAGCTCGTGCTGTGGGCGGAGGGGGACTTCGTCCTGCCACCGACCGTCGGCGACGCGATGGCGGCGGTGCTCGGCGTCGAGAAGCACCCGATCGCCGGCGCGGGTCACTTCCTCCAGGAGGACAAGGGCGCCGAGATCGGCGGGCTCATCGCCGACTGGCTACGAGCGAGTCGATGAGCTCGAGCTTGGCGATCACGGAGGGCGTCAGCACGTAGGGGTAGAGGTCGGCGTGGCCGAGGCTGCGGTTGACCGCGTTGAGGGCGTAGGAGAGCTCGATCCAGTGGTCGACGAGGTCGCCGATCGGCGCCTCCGGGTCCACGGCCGTGAGCCGCCACGCCGCGGCCGTCTGCATCAGGTCGCGGATGTGCAGGTAGTGGGCGAACGTCTCCGCCCAGTCCTCCCACGGGTGCATGGTCGCGTAGGCGCTGACGTGGTCCTGCGCCCAGCCCTCCGGCGCGCCGTGCTCGTAGTGGCGGTCGAGCGCGGCCTGGTAGTCCTCGCGCTCGTCGCCGAAGGTCGCGCGGACCTCGTCCTCGCGCCCCTCCATCAGCCACGGCTGGTAGAAGTGGCCGATCTCGTGGCGGAAGTGCCCGAGCACCGTGCGGTAGGGCTCGTCGAGCTGCTCGCGCAGGCGGGTGCGGTGGACGTCGTCGACCTCGCGCAGGTCGAGGGTGACGACCCCGTCGGCGTGCCCGGTCATGGCGCCCTCGGAGAAGTCGAAGACCGGGTCGCCGGCGTCCGACGGCCACAGCCCCAGCTCACCGAGCTCGAACAGCAGCCGCCGCTTCGCCGTCTCCGCGTGCGCCCAGCGCGCGTCGTCGGGCGCGCGCTCGCGGGTCAGCGCGCAGGCCTCGCAGACGTCCCCGCGCGCCGCCGAGTTGCACTCAGGGGTCGGGACAGCGGCGCTCCGGCGGGCGCAGCGCGACGATCTCGCGCCGCGGCCAGCTGAACGCGACCTCCGTCCCGCAGTGCAGGCAGCGCGAGTTCTCGAAGAACAGGCGCTGCGTGCACACCGGGCAATCGAATGCCCTCAGACGCGCGGCCTTCTCGCGCGCGGCCTCTTCGGCGGCGGGCGTCGACTCCGCCGCGCGCTTCTCGTAGGCGGCGCGCTCCTGGCCGTGCGCGGCGTCGATGAGCACGCGGTCGGCCTTCAGGAAGACGGAGATCCTCTCGCGCACGGACCGCGGCCACACGGCCATGAACTGCGTGATGGGCCCGGTGGACTTCGGGACGAAGACGTCGAAGTAGGGCTGCTCGAGCGCGCCGACGATGGCCTCGGCGACGTCCTCCGGCGTGATCTTCTTGACGAAGCGCGCGTCCTTGAGGCCGGCGGCGAGCTCCGTGTTGACGATGCCCGGCATCACGCAGGAGACCTCGACGCCCGTGCCGCGCAGCTCGAAGCGCACGGCCTCCGAGTAGCCGACGACGCCGTGCTTGGTCGCGCAGTAGGTGGCGCCGCCCGGGAAGCCGCCCTTGCCGGCGACGGAGGCGATGTTGACGATGTGGCCGGAGCCCTGGCGCTTGAAGCGGGTCATGCGCCTCCTTGGTGCCGTGGATGACGGCGTGGAGGTTGAGCTCGAGCTGGCGGAAGACGCTCTCGTCCGACTCCTCCTCGGCGGGCGTCAGCGGCATGATGCCGGCGTTGTTGACGATGACGTCGAGGCGGCCGAGCTCGCTCGTGACCTCGTCGAGGAACGCGGTGAAGGCGGGCCGGTCGGTGACGTCGAGGCGGCGGGCGATGGTGCCGCCGCCGAGGGACTGCGCAGTGCGCTCGGCCGTGTCGAGATCGACGTCGCCGATGGCGACCTTCGCCCCCTTGGCGACCAGCGCGCGGGCGGTGGCGGCGCCGATGCCGCGCCCGCCGCCGGTGATGGCGACGACCTTGCCTTGCAGTGAACGGGGCGGTGACTTGGCCATGCGGCCAAATCTACAGATACGCGCCAGACGGGCACGTACGGGGGCATCGGCCCGACGTCGCCCCGGACGCAGATCGCGCCGGCCGGGACGAGCTTCATGCCGGCCTCCAGGACGACGTCGATCGCCCACTGCTGCTGCGCGTCGAGGAAGTCGACGCTCGTCTTGGCCTGGTCGCGAGATCGCCGTCCGCAGGAGTGCCGTGGCGATCCGGTCCTCCCGCGCGGCGACCATGACGACGCGACCCTCCTCGGCGAAGGCGAAGCCGCCGTCGTCATGGATGAGGAGACGCCGGCCCTGGCGGAGCTGCACGTCGATGTCGGGTCCGTGGGCGGCGCCGCGGACGTGGCGGCTGACGGCGTCGATGAGGTCGCGGTCCTCCTCCAGCGACCCTCGCGGACGGCGGGATCGGCCGGGGGCGGGGTACGGACCTCGCCCATCGCATCGAACGCCGGGCGCAGCGCGTAGCCCGCGCGCCAGTACGCACGCACCGCCCGCGGGTCCTCCGAGGCCATGATGATCCCGCGCTCCGTGTCGGCGCCGTACGCGGTGGCCTCTCGCATGAGCGCCGAGCCGTGGCCGGCCGACTGGCGGTCCTCGCGGACGATCAGCAGCGACAGGCCCCACAGGCCCTCGCGCACGAGGGCGAGCGCCGCGCCGTCGACCGTCCCGTCCTCGTCCTCCGTCACCCAGGCGCCGCCGGGGTCCGTGTCGACCAGGTGGTCGATGCGCATGCGCGCGGTGACGGGGTCGCGCGCGCCCCAGGCGGCGACGGTGAGGGCGAGGACGGACGCGGAGTCCTCATGCGTCATCGGGCGTGAGCACTTAGGAGGAGGCTAGGAAGCGTCCCCTAGCCTTTTTGCCCGCTATGGCCAGCCGTCAAGAGGAAAAGGAAGCCCGCCGGCAAGCCCGGCTCGAGCAGGAGGCGGCCGAGCGCAAGGCCGCGTCGCGCAACAGGCGCGTCCAGTTCCTCTTCGGTGGCGTGCTCGCCGCCGGGATCATCGTCGGCGTGATCCTCCTCCTCACGGGTGGCGGCAGCGGCGGCGGCGGCAAGGACAACAAGGTCAAGCAGGCCTCGAGCACCGGCGCGAAGCTCCCGGCCGTGGCGATCACGGACGAGAAGGAGGCCGCCAAGGCCGCCGGCTGCACCCTCTCCAACCCCGCCGACGAGGGGCGCGGCCACGAGGAGCAGACCTTCACGGCGAAGGACTACAAGACCAACCCGCCCACCAGCGGCGCGCACTTCCCGACCTGGGCGCAGGACGGCATCTACGAGCCGGGCAACGAGCCGCAGCTCGGCGAGCTCGTGCACACGCTCGAGCACGGCCGCATCGACGTCCAGTACAAGCCGGGCACGCCGAAGGAGACGGTCGACCAGCTCGAGGAGTTCCTCTCCGAGAGCGACGGCGGCTACCACATGCTGCTCTTCCAGAACCCGACGAACATGGACGCGCAGGTCGCCGCCACGGCGTGGGATCACTCCCTCAGCTGCCCGGAGATGAACGACAAGGTCTTCGACGCGCTGCGGACGTTCCGCCAGGCGCACATCGACCGCGGGCCCGAGAAGGTCGCTTGGCGCTGAGCGCCAGCCGCCGGTCTCGCCGCGGTAGAGCCCGGAGCCCGTCAGCGCCATGCGGACGTCTTGACGAGGATGCGCAGGTCCATGCGCGGGCGACGCGTGCTCGATGTAGTGCAGGTCGAGCTCGATGCGCTCCACCCACGGCAGTGACGCGCGGCCGTTGACCTGCGCCCAGCCGGTCAGGCCCGGCCTGGCGGCGAGGCGCAGGCGCTGGCGGTCCGTGTAGCGGTCGACCTGGACCTGCACCGTGGGGCGCGGCCCGATCAGCGACATCTCCCCGCGCAGGACGTTGACGAGGTTGGGCAGCTCGTCGATGGAGGTGCGGCGGATGAAGGCGCCGACGCGGGTGATGCGCGCGTCGCCGGCGTCGACCGCGAGGCCCGCGCCCATGTTCTCCGCGCCGCTGACCATGGAACGCAGCTTGTAGAGGTCGAACGGCGCGCCGCCCTGACCCACGCGGCGCTGGCGGAAGACCGCGGACCAGGCGACTCGAGGCGGATGGCCACCATGGCCACGGCCACCACGGGCGCGGTGAGGAGCAGGATCGCGCCCGAGATGAGCACGTCGAGGGCCCGGCGGACCGGCGAGCGCAGCCACCGCGCGGTCATCGCGTCCCCTCCGCGAGCTCCCAGCTGTCCGGCGTGCCGTGGCGGAGGTGGTCGTACAGGCCGGCGGCCAGCGACGCCTGGGTGAAGACGTAGTAGCGCGCGATCAGGAACGGGCGTCTCCGGCTCGGCCGGCGAAGGCGGCGGCCAGCAGCGCGGCGTGGGCGGCGCGCGTGAGGCGGCCGCCGGACAGCGCGGCGAGCACGTGCAGGAACGGCGCGGCGTAGCGCAGGACCCGGTGGCTGACGATCATCAACGCGTACAGCGGCGGGTAGCGCGCAGGTCGAGCAGCCCGCCGTGGAGGACGATCCGCCACGCCTGGGTCATCATCCGCCGCTTGCGGGCCCACTCGCCCTCGATCGTCGGCACCATCTTCTCCGTCGCCCGCGCGGCGGGGGCGTAGAGGGCGCGACGGCCGCGCTGGACGAGCGAGAAGGGCAGGAACAGGTCGTGGCCCATCGGGACGTCGGGGACGACGTAGTCCTCCTTGCGGACCGCGTAGATCGCGCCGTTGCCGCCGGTGACGGACGCCAGCCCGGACTCCCGCGCACGCAGGAACATCTCGTAGCGCCAGTACAGGCCCTCCTGGTTGGTCCCCGCGTCGTTGACGAAGGCCACCTGCCCGCACACGTAGGCGACGTCCGGGTCCGCGAACGGCCGCGTCAGCTCCCGCAGCGCGTCGTGCGCCCACATCGCGTTGGCGTCGCTGAAGGCGAGGACGTCGCCCGTCGCCTGCGCCGCCGCGGCGTCCTGGGCGCGCATCTTCCCGCCGCGCGGCAGCTCGAGCACGACGTCGGCCCCCGCCCGCCGCGCCCGCTCCGCCGTCCGGTCCACGTCCCCGTCGACGGCCACGATCACCTGCAGCCGATCCCGCGGCCAGTCCTGCGCGAGCGCGTTCGCCACCTTGTCCTCGATCACGTCCTCCTCCGCGTACGCCGCGATGATCAGTGCGACTGAGGGGACAGTCCCCTCATTCGCATCGGTGCGACTCAGGGGACTGTCCCCTTTTTCGCGTGCGAGGAGGGCGAGGAGGAGGCCGTAGCCGGCCTGGGCGTAGGCGAGCAGGGCCGCGGAGATCCAGAAGAGCGCACGGCGCATGGCGCGGGTGAAGGTACCGTGCGGCCCGTGGATCGCCCGGTGCTCGTGCTGCTCCCGGAGCCGCTCGAGCGGTTCGCGCACCGCACGCTGGTGGAGGAGCTGCTGGCCGCGGAGATGGCGGTGGTGGCCGATCCGCCGAAGGTCTCCTACCAACGGCAGGTCGCGTTCGCCGACGCCATCGTGCAGCGGCAGGCGAGGCGCCTGCGCAAGCGGCTCAAGGGCGACCCGCGCGTGGTGGTCATCTTCGCCGCGGCGCAATACCCGCTGGCGCGGCGGCTGTTGCGGATGCTTCCAGAGGCGGAGCTGTGGTTCGAGCACACCGGCGGAACCGGCCGACGCGCGGGAGGCGGCGCTGCACGCGCTCGCCGGCGAGCGGGCCGCGCTGCGCTTCGCGGCTGCCGACCGCGACGCGCTGGAGGAGGCGCTGCAGCGCCTGGTGGCGGAGGCGTGATCAGCCGCGCGCGGTGCGGGCCTTGGGCTCCAACCCGCGCAGCAGGTCGACGACGTTGGCCGTGAGCTGCACGACAGCGGCGTCGCGGCGCGCGAGGTGCGCGCCCCACTCGGGAAGGCCGACGCGGATGACCAGGCCCTTGCCGAGCGTCGCGGCGCTGAGGGCCGGCCGCAGCTTCTCCGTCTCCTCGCCCACACTGGTCGTGACCTTCGCGCCGGGCCCGGGCTGCAGCAGCTCCTCCACCGAGCCGAACCCGTCGAGCGTGCCCGAGAAGCCCTCCAGCAGCCCGAGGTCCGGGTCCTCGTCGAGGACGGTCAGCGGCGCGTTGACGTCACGCACGTCGCCCAGGCGCGCGCCCAGCGCGTCCACGCCGGTCACGGGCGAGGAGCGGGCGAGCACCGCGTCCCCGATGGACACGGACGCCCGCAGCGCCTCCGGGCCGAAGAGCGCCAGGCGCCCCCCGGCGTCGACATAGGCCCGCAGGCGCTTCCCGAGCTCACGGCTGACCCAGGTCGCCCCGCCCGCCAGCAGCACGCCCCGCTGGCCCTTGGCGGGCGCGTCGGAGAAGGCGAGGTCGAGGTCCGTGGCCAGGTCGTAGCGGATGCCCTGGTCGTCGAGGGAGGTGAGCAGCGGCGCGATGTCCGAGAGCAGCCGCGGCGGCAGCCCGCCCTCGTAGCCGAACAGCCGCGGGAACCGCACCGCGGACCCTGAGCCGAACACGTCCGGGACGCCGTCCTTGGTGGTGTCGATCGGGTCGCGGCCGAGCCAGGTCACCATCGGCAGGACGACCAGCGGCCCGACCCGCGTGCGGGCGTGGACCGCGATGGGGACGGTGGTGTCCGCGCCGTGCGACTCGGCCCGGAACAGGTAGATCCCCGACGGCCCGCGCGGGGACCGGATCAGCAGGCTCGTCTTGCCCGCCTTCTCGAGGCCGGACAGCTCGGGCTTCTTCACGCCGAGCCGGCGGAGCGTCCAGCTGAACGCGCGCCCGCGCGCATCGATGCGCAGGTTGACCTGCCCGCCGGCGCGCACGGACCGGACGGGCGGCTGCACGGCGAGCGCGCGCACCGTCACGCCCGGACGGCCCTCCACGGGACGGGGCGGGTCGGCGAGCGGCAGCTTCGGGCCCTCGCCCTTGTTGCGGGCCTTGTCGAAGGCCGTCACGGCGATCAGGTAGGTGCCGGGCGCCACGGGCGCCCCGAGGTCGTTCTTCCCGTCCCACTCGTAGCTCTCACGCCCGATCGTGCCGGGCAGCGTGCGCACCGTCTGGGGCGGGGTGACGTCCGTGCGCAGGACGCGGAACTCCGGCGCGGTGTCGGCCCCGGCGCCGCGGACGCGGAAGTCCACCGCGCGTGCCGGGCCGGACGATGGGCGTCTCCCCGTCGACCACCACGGCGGGGCGCGGCGGGGCCGTGTCCACGTACAGCGGGCTCGGCGCGAGCAGCGCGCGACCCTCGTCGAGGATGAAGCGCAGGCGGTACTCGCCGTCGGGGACGACCCGGCCGTCGTCGTCGCGCCCGTTCCAGGTCACGCTGCCGCGGCGGCCCTTGCGCAGCTGCTTTCCCTCCGTGATGCGGCGGACCCGGACGCCGTCGGCGTCGACCACGTCCACGCTCGCGCGGTCCGTGAACTTGACGGCGTAGATGACCGTGTCCTTGTCGCGGACGCCGTCGCCGTTGGGCGAGAAGAACGTGTCGCGCCGGATGACCTCGATCTCCGGCGGCTTGGACTTCAGGCGGTTCGAGAGGAAGAACGCGCCGATGGTGGCGGCCAGCAGGATCCCGAACGCGACTGCCGCGAGCCGGGCGGTCCCGCTGTTCGGCCCCATCTAGGGCGTCTGGTCGGCGCCCACGACGACGACCACGTCCGCGCCCGGCGCCAGTTGGGTCGCCGCGTCGACGATCGGCTGGACGTCGGAGATGTCGAGCAGCTTGCCGATCTCGCCGGCGGCGGTGCGGTTCTCGGAGCCGCTGTAGAAGACGACGGACGCCGACCGGGCCTGGTCGGTGTAGTTCGTCGGCGTCTGGCTCTCCGTGTAGCCGGCCTCGGTGAGGTTCGTGTCGATCGTGCTGGCCAGGCCGGCGACGGTGGTGCCGTTGAGGACGGCGACCTTCGTGTCCGCGCGCGGGGCCGTGGAGGGCTTCTTCTTCCCGCCGCCCGAGTCCGCGGTCGGCGCGGTGGTGGCCGCGTCCTGCGGCTGCTGGGTCGTGCCGGCCTTCTTCGTCGGTTGGGGGTCGTCGCCGCCCGTGAAGATGGCGAGCAGGCCGATGACGATCAGGATCAGCCCGGCGGCGATGCCCGCGACGACGACGGGGGTGCGGCGGTTGCGCTCCGGCTCGGCGGCGACGGCTGGGGCAGGACGGCGGCTGGGCGGCTGGGTCGCGCGCAGCGGCTGCGGGGACGGTGCGGGACGCTTGACCGCCGGCGCGGGGGTGGGCGGGCCCTTTGTCGCGCGCGGGGGCAGCTTGGAGATCTCGCCCGTGCCGTTGGCGGGCGTGGCGGCGGGGCTCGCCGTCGACGGTGCAGCCGCGGCGGCGACGGGGACGGCGGACGGCTCCTCGGCCTTCTCCGCGGGCGATTCCTCCTCTGGTGCCGCGGCGGTGGCCGGCGCCTTGGCGACGACCGCATGCTCCGTGGCCGTCTCCTCCTCCGCGGGGGTCTCCGTCTCCGTCTCCGTCACGGGCGGCGTGGCCGTGGTCGGCTGGTCCTCGGCGGCGACAGCCGGCGCGGGCTTGGCCTCCGGCTTCGCGACGGTGGGCGCGGGCTTCGCGACGACCCCCTGGGCGGCCGCGGTGGCGGGCTCACCCGGGCGGCGGGACGGGGTGGCGACGACGCGGCGGGCCTGCTCGGCCTGCTCGACGACGCGCTGCTCGAGCTCCTGCGCGCGCTCGGGCGCACGGCCCGCCCAATCGCGCAGGCGTCGGATCTCGCGCGCTTGCGCGAAGGCGAGGACGGAGAGGACCGCGAAGCCGAAGAACGCTGCGAGCCCGGCATAGGCTCCGCCCTTCTCGATCAGGTCCGACAGGGTGACCGCATAGGTGACCATGTGGAAGTCGCGCAGTCTAGGCGGACGCCCGGACCGCTTCCGCCGCCCGGGCGGGCACCCGCACCAGGGCGAGCTCGGAGACGGTGGCCGCCAGGCGGGCCGCGTCTCCCTCGCGCGCGAGCGCGGTGATGTCCTGGAAGGTCGCGTCGACGAACTCCGGGTTCAGCGGCGGCCGGTCGGCGCGCTGGATGCGCGGCGCCTCCGTGCGCGACGGGCGTCTCGTAGGCGTTGAAGAGCTCCTCGTGGAGCTTCTCGCCCGGCCGGGCGCCGATCTCGAGGATGGCGATGTCCTCCCCCGGCTCGAGGCCGGACAGGCGGATCATCTGGTGCGCCAGCGCCCAGATGTTCACCGGCTCGCCCATCTCGAGGACGAACGTCTCCCCGCCGCGGGCCAGCGAGCCGGCCTGCACGATCAGCTGGACGGCCTCCGGGATCGTCATGAAGTACCGGGTCATCTTGCTGGTCGGTGACGGTGACGGGACCGCCCGCAGCGATCTGGCGGCGGAAGATGGGGACGACGGAGCCCGAGGAGCCGAGCACGTTGCCGAACCGCACGGAGGCGAAGACCGTGCCCGGGTAGGCGTGGCCGGCGGCCTCGACCTGCCACTCGGCGAGCGCCTTGGACGCGCCCATGACCGTCGCCGGCGCGACGGCCTTGTCGGTGGAGACGAGCACGAAGGTCGCGACCCGGGCGGCGCCCGCGACGCGCGTCATCACCCGCGTGGCGAGCGCGTTGTTGCGCACGGCCTCGATCGGGTTGGCCTCCATCATCCCGACGTGCTTGTAGGCGGCGGCGTGGAAGATGACCTCCGGCCGGTGCTCGGCGACGACCTCGCGCATCCGGTCCTCCTCCTTGCAGTCGGCGATGACCGCGACGGCGGAGAGGACGTGGCGGTCCTGCTCGAGCTCGCGCTGGATCTCGAAGAGGTTGTCCTCCGCGTGGTCGACGAGCACGAGGCGGCTCGGGTTCACGCGCGCGATCTGCCGGCAGAGCTCGGAGCCGATGGAGCCGCCGGCGCCCGTGACCATCACGCAGCGGTCGGTGAGGTAGCCGCCGACGCGCTCGATCTCCATGCGCACGGGCTCGCGCCCGAGGACGTCCTCGACCTCCACGCGGCGGACCTGGCGGACCATGCGCCCGCCGCCCTGCAGCAGCTCGAAGACGGTCGGCAGCGTGCGGACCTCGACGCCGCGGGCGCGGCAGTCGGCGACGACGCGGCCGCGCAGCCAGCCGGAGGCCGACGGGATGGCGATGATGACCTCGTCCGGCTCGACGTCCTCCAGCACCCGGCCGAGGCCGGCGACGTTGCCGAGGACCTTCGAACCGCGGATCTTGCGGCCCGCCTTGCCGGGGTCGTCGTCGACGAAGCCGACGGGGCGCAGGTTGAGGCTCGGGTTGGCGAGGATCTCGTTCTGCACCAGGCGCCCGCCGTCGCCGGCGCCGACGATCAGCACCGTGCGCGCGTTGCGCAGCGCACGGCCGCCCACCGGCCGGTCGAGGAACATGCGCACGGCGAAGCGCGCGCCCAGCGTGAGCATCAGCGCGAGCAGGAAGAACAGGCCGATGACGCCGGCGGGCGGGCTCAGGCCCTCGAGGCCCTGCGGCGTCGTGATGTAGGCCGGGTCGAGCACGGCGATGGAGCCGACCATCATCAGCGTCGCCACGATCACGGCCTGCGGGACGCGCACGAAGACGTCGCGGTCGGCGTAGCGCCAGGAGTGCCGGTACAGGCCGAAGGCCCAGAAGACGATCAGCGTGCCGACGACGCTGATGGTCAGCGAGTGGTCGCGCAGCGCCTGGTAGCGCTCGGGCACGCCCTCGTCGAAGCGCAGCCCGTAGGCGAGCAGGTGGGCGAGGGCGACCAGCCCCGCGTCCAGGGCGATCTGCGGCAGCGCCTGGCGGTGGATCGGGACGGCCAGCGACCAGAGTCGGCGGCGCATCGCCTCAGTTTACGGGGGAGAGCAGCAGGTCCGTGAACTCGGTCGGGTTCCTGCGGATGCGCTCGGGCGCGGCCTCCCGCGGGATGTCGAGGTCGATGTCGTCCGCGCGGGTCAGCTTCCGCAGTCGCCCATCGGCGATCAGGCGCTCGTCGACGGCGCCGAGACGGCCCTCGAAGGTCGTGTAGACGGGGGTGCCGAGCGCCACCGCCTCCCGGTTCATCGTCCCGCCGGCGGAGATGACGAGCCGGGCGCGGGCGACCAGCGTCTGCGCGTCCACGGCGCGCTCGGGGACGATGAAGCCCTTGCCGCTGAGCTCCGCGCGCTGCGCGGGCGTGCGCGGGAGGACGACGACCTGGCCGAGGTCCCGGAGGCGCTCGAGGACCTGGCCGAACAGCGGGTTCTCGAAGCGGTGGTAGAGGGAGACGTCGGGCGGGGTGCGCACGACGAAGAAGCCGGGCTGCAGGCCGAGCTCGTCCAGGACGGCGTCGTCGGGCTCGAAGTCCGCGAGGTAGTACTCCTCCTTGAGGCCCGCGTAGCCGTGGAGCTTCCCCTTCGCCCCGTAGGGCGCGAGGCGCTCCGGCGGGATGACGTCCGGGACGACGACGGCCTGCGCGAGGCGGCAGTTGACCGTGTGCTGGACCTTCGCCCACTCGTAGTCGAAGGTCGTCGTCGCGGGGATGCGGCGCAGCCGGGCGGCGACCGTGACGTCGTTGGAGCCGTGGCCGAGGGCGATGTCGAAGCGCCGGCCCTTCGCCCAGCGCGCAAGGGTGAAGGAGCGGTCGAAGAGGCCGATCGCCTTCGCCCCGAGGCGCCCGCCGCGGTGATGGCCGATGGCCTCGTGCGCGATGCCGAAGCGGTCGCACAGCGCGAGGGTCTGCGCGAAGTCGCGCGCCGTGACCGTGACCTCATGGCCACGCCGCTGGAGGTCCTCGATCACCGGTCGCATGACCAGGACGTGCGGCGAGTTCGTGAGGTCGACCCATACGTGCACTTAAGGGTGGAAGCTACTGTCGCGCCCCGATGACGCCCGTGTTCGCCTCCGTCACCGAGCCGTTGATCAACTTCGCGCAGAACGTGGTCGGTGACCTCGGGCTGGGCGGCGTCTTCGTGCTCATGGTGCTCGAGAGCGCCTGCATCCCCATCCCGTCCGAGGCGACGATGCTCTTCGCGGGCTTCCGCGTCGATGCGGGCGACTACAGCCTGCTCGCCGTGGCGCTGGTCGGGACCGGTGCGAATCTCGTCGGGTCCTGGATCGCCTACGCGGTCGGGTACTACGGCCGCGTCGACCTGCTCGAGAAGCACGGCAAGAAGCTGCACATCAAGCCCTCGCACCTGCAGTGGGCGGACCGCTGGTTCGAGCGCTACGGCTCCGCCACGGTCTTCTTCTCCCGCGTGCTGCCCATCATCCGCACCTTCATCTCGTTGCCTGCCGGAGTCGCGCGGATGCCCTTCTGGCGCTTCACGGTCCTGACCGTCCTCGGGTGCTTCCCGTGGGTCTTCGCCCTCGCCTTCATCGGCAAGCAGGCGGGCGAGAAGTGCAAGGACTGGCAGGACTCGCTGCATTACGTCGACTACGCGGTCGCGGCCCTGATCGTCGTCGGCGCGGTCTACCTCTTCGTGCGGTGGCGGCGAAACCGAACGCCCACGCAGCCCTCCTCGGCCTAGTCCAGGGCCCGGCCGAGCTGCTGCCCGTGTCCTCCTCCGGGCACGTGGAGGCGGCGCGGCTCGTCTTCGGGCTCGAGGGTGACGAGGTGGCTCTGCACGCGGGGTCGCTCGCCGCGCTCGTGCTCGGCTGCCGATCCGAGGTCGTCCCCATCCTCCGCCGGCTCTCGCCGCGCCGGGTCGGCATGCACCTCCTCGCCGGCGGGATCCCCGCGGCGCTCGGCTACCTGAAGGAGACGCGACAAAAGGGTCAGACCCCTGAGTCGCGTCTGATCGGCGGGCTGGTCGTCGGAGCCGGGCTGCTGCTGGTCGCGGAGCGCGCGGACGGGACGCGGTCGCGGTGGGACGCGGGGCCGGTGGACGGGCTGTGGCTGGGGATCGCCCAGGCGGCGGCGCTGTGGCCGGGCGTGTCGCGCAACGGGGCGACGCTGGCCGCGGCGCGGCTACGGGGCTTCGCGCGCGACGAGGCCAACCCGCTGTCGCGCGAGGTGGGCGTTCCGGTCACGCTGGGGGCGGTGGCGCTGCGCCGGGGGGCGCTCGACGCCGGGACGGCGACGGCCTTCGCCAGCGCCCTGGCGACGCTCCCGGCGCTGCGGGCGGTCGACCGCGGGGGGCCGTTGTGGCCCTGGGCCGCCGAGCGGATCGGGCTGGCGCTGGTCCTCCTGCGACAATCGCGCCTTCCATGAGTGACGCCTACGCCGCTGCCGGAGTCGACACGCGCCTCGCCGACGCCGGCGTGGCGGCCATCGTCGGTTCCCTCAAGGGCCTGGAGACGTCCCGTTCCGTGGCGCCGGCCGGTCACTACGCCGCCGTCCTGAAGATCGCCGACAACCTCGGCATCGCGGTGGGCACCGACAGTGCCGGGCTCCAAGGTCATCGTCGCCGAGCAGACGGGGCGCTTCGACACGATCGGCATCGACTGCGTGGCCATGAACGTCAACGACGTCGTCTGCATCGGGGCCGAGCCGATCGCCCTCGTCGACTACCTCGCCGTCGAGCACGCCGACCCGGAGATGCTCGCCCAGATCGCCGCCGGCCTCGCACGCGGCGCGGCGGACGCGGGCGTGGAGATCCCCGGTGGCGAGCTCGCGGTGCTGCCCGAGGTCGTCCGCGGCCACCCGTCGCCCAACGGCTTCGACATCGTCGGCACCTGCTTCGGGACGGTCGCGCTCGACCGGATGGTCACGGGCGAGCGGCGCCGGCCCGGCGACGCCGTCATCGGCCTACCGGCGTCCGGCATCCACTCCAACGGCTACACGCTGGCCCGCCGCGCGCTGCTCCAGGACTCCGGGTGGACGCTGGACTCGAAGCCCGAGGTGCTGGCCGGCGACTCCGTGGCCGACGTCCTGCTCGAGCCGACCGTGATCTACGTGAAGGCCGCGCTGGACCTGCTGCGCTCGGACATCGACGTGCGCGCACTGGCGCACATCACCGGCGGCGGCGTCATGAACCTGCTGCGCTTCCCGGGCGACTCGGGCTGGACGATCGACGCGCCGCTGCCGCCGCAGCCCGTCTTCGCCGCCATCGCCGAGTCGGCGAACGTGCCCGTCGAGGAGATGTACGACGTCTTCAACATGGGCTGCGGCTTCGTCGCCGTCGTCCCGGACGCGGACGCGGACGCCGCCGTCGAGCTGCTCGGGCGGCGCCACCCCGGCACCGCCCGCATCGGCACGATCACCGACGCCGCCGGCCGGGTCGAGCTGCCCGGCCTGGGCATCGCCGCCACGCGCGAGCGCGGCGTGCACCGCGTCTAGCTAGTCGTCGTCGTCCGAGGAGTCGCCGCCGGCGGTCCGCTCCGGCGGGTCGTCGACGTCGCCGCCACCCGGGGTCTTGTCGGGCTCGTCGTGCGACTTCTCCCCGCGCTCGCCGCCCGAGCCCAGGTCGAGGTCGCCCAGCCGGTCGTCGACGGACTCGCCGACCGTGTCCGGCTCCGCCTCCTCGGCCTCCTGCGCCTTGCGCTCCTCGCGCTCCTCGGCCTCCTTGTCGGCCGCGGAGGGCTCGCGGTGGCCCGGGTCCTCGTCGCCGAGCGACTCGGGGATCATCGCCTCACCGCGGGCGGCCTCGAGCTTGGAACGCGCCTCGTCGGCCTGCTCGCCGATGCGCTCGCTCTCGCGCTCCAGGCGGTCGGCGGTCTGCTCGTGCTCGTCGGCCAGCTCGCTGTGATCGCTCATGTCTGACGACGTACCCCTATCGCGCCACGATCAGCCGCAGGCCGGCGTCGTACTCGTCTAGGTCGCGCAGCTCGCCGTTGCGTGCGTCCCAGGTGCCGTCCTCGAGGTCGCGCCGGACGGCGGCGACCACGCGGTCGACGACCGCTGCGGGCATCCGCGAGAAGCCGGAGGTCCCGTTGCGCACCGTCTCGTCGAGCACCCACTCGGGGTGCGCCCAGAAGGCGCCCATCATGCGGTCGGGCGTGTCGCGGTGGATCGGGACCGTCTCGATGCGCACGTCGCCGCCGAGCCAGTCCGCGATGACCTCCGGCGCGATCATGATCTCGTCGTCGAGCGCGACGACCTCCGGCAGGTAGTCGCGCGGGAGCCACATCTCGCGGGAGACCGTCGGGTCGAAGGTGAAGACGGCCACGGGCCCGCGGGCGACGCGGCGCAGCTCGCGGACACCGGCCTCCCGCTCGGCGTCCCAGTGGTGGATGGTGATCATCGCCATCGCGGCGTCGACCGAGTCGTCGAGCAGCGGCAGCCGGCCGGCGGTGCCGACGATGGCGGGCACCCGATGCGGCGCGCGTTGGCGGATCATCACCTCCGACGGCTCGATGGCGATGACGTGGCGGTCCGCCGGCTCGTAGGAGCCCGCGCCCGCGCCGACGTTGACCACGGTGCGCGCGTCCCCGAGGGCTTCGTCGAGCCGGGCGGCGATCCGCGGGTCCTCCACGCGCGTCTGGGCGTAGGTGAGCCCGATCGCGTCGTAGCGCGCCACTACTGGAGGGCCAGGAACTCCGCGCGGGTGCGGGCGTCGTCGCGGACCCGGCCGCGCAGCGCCGAGGTCGTCGTCCGCGCGCCCGGCTTCTGCACGCCGCGGAGGGTCATGCAGAAGTGCTCGGCGTCGAGGACCACGCCGACGCCCTTGGGGTCGAGCTCGTGCTCGAGCCAGTCGGCGATCTGCACCGTCATCCGCTCCTGCACCTGCAGGCGGCGGGCGAAGTGCTCGACCACCCGGGCCAGCTTGGAGAGGCCGACGATGCGCTCACCCGGCAGGTAGGCGACGTGGGCGACGCCGACGAACGGGATCAGGTGGTGCTCGCAGAGCGAGTGGAACGGGATGCTTGCGGGCGACGACCATCTCGTCGTAGCCCTCGTCGTTGGGGAAGGTCGTCGCGGAGAACGGCTGCGGCGTGAGCAGCTCGGCGTAGGCGGCGGCCACGCGGCGCGGGGTCTCCTGCAGGCTCTCGTTCGTCAGGTCGACGTCGAGCGCCTGGAGCAGCTCGGCGACGGCGCGCTGGGCACGGTCGGCGTCCACCCGCTGCAGGTTACGACGCGGAGTGGAAGTCGCCGCCGCAGCGGGCGAGGACGCCGCCGTCCGCCCTGCGCGCCGCGGCGCGGTAGCGATCGAGGCGCCGGAAGGGCCCGTCGAACTCGACGACGTCCGCCCAGCCGCGCCGCACCATCGCCTCGCCGAGGTCGAGCTGCGTCTTGCGGACGACGACGTAGGCGAGCAGCCGGCCGTAGCGGTCGCGGTCCTCCTGCGTCGGGTCGCCGACGAGGCGCACCCGCCGTCCGGCGGCCAGCTCGCGGAGGGCGCGGGCCGCCCCGCGGGCCCCGCATTCGACGGGCGTCTGCGGCTTGTGCAGCTCGGGCGTGTCGATGCCCAGGACGCGCACGGTCTCGTCCTTGCCGCGCACCTGCACGTGGAGCGTGTCGCCGTCCACGACCCGCAGGACGGCGCCGTTCGCCCGCGACGCCGGGGGGTTCAGGACGGTGCGGCCGCCGAGCACGGCCGCGGCTGCGATGAGGAGGGTCAGCAGGAGTCTGCGCACAGCGTTGGCAGGGTCGCAGGCCGGGTAGGTTCTCTGACATGGCCCGACTTTCTCGACTCCTCATCCTTGGCGGACTCGCCGCCGGCGCGGTGTACGCGCGGCGCAACCAGCAGCAGGTCAAGGGGCTCGTCGACAAGGCCACCCCGGGGCCGAGCACCTCTCCGCGAGCGCCCCGTCGCCGGCGCCCCGCCCGGCCGAGGCCCCCGAGGGCGTCGCCGCGTCCACGCCCGGCGCCGGCTCCTGCGCCCGCCGTCGCCAACCTCGACGTCGCCGGCCCGCCGGAGAACACGGCCACCCACGTCCCCGCCGCCGAGCCGGTCGTGCACGAGCCCGCGGGTGGCATCGACGAGGCGCCGAGGAGGCCGCCGCCGCGGCCGAGGCCGCCAACATCGGCGGGACGCCCGAGCACTACCCCGACCTCGACGACCCGAGCCTGGAGGCCGACGAGGCGCTGCGGCCCGCTCGAGGAGGCCGGCGAGGGCTGGAACGAGGGCCAGGAGCTCGCGGAGGCCGACCTGGTCGAGAACGCCGAGCCCGCCGCCGGCGACCCCATCGAGGCCGAGCGCCAGATCGACGAGGTCATCGAGGCCCAGGACGACCCGAACAGCGGCGAGAGCGACGAGGTCATCGAGCAGCTCGGCCTCGCCGACGAGGCCGAGACCGAGGTCGAGGCCGAGGCCCTCGGCGACGTCCCCCCGCCGCCCTCCGGCGACCCCGTCACCGACGTCCCGCCGCCCCCGAGCGCCGAGGAGAAGTCCTCCGCCGTGTGGCGCCTGGAGGACCAGCCGACGGTCGAGGCGGACGCCGTCGACGAGGACGGACCCGCGCGTACCCAAGACGGTTCTTAGCGCTCTGCGAACATAGGCAGCGGACATGAGCCCGCTCGTCGGCACCCTGCTCTCCGGGCGCTACCGCCTCGACGCCCAGATCGGCGCCGGCGGGATGTCGACGGTCTACCGCGCGTTCGACACCACGCTCGAGCGCGTGGTCGCGGTGAAGCTCATGCACCGCGCACATCGCGTCGGACTCCGACCAGCTCGAGCGCTTCCGCCGCGAGGCGCGCGCGGTGGCGCAGTTCTCCCACCCGCACATCGTCGGCGTCATCGACGCGGGCGAGGACGACGAGCGGCCCTACATCGTCTTCGAGTACGTCGAGGGCGAGACGCTCAAGGACCGCATCCGCCGCGCCGGCGAGCTGCCCGTCGACGAGTCGCTCGCCTACGCCATCGAGATCACCCGGGCGCTCGGCGCCGCGCACAGCCGCGGCATCGTCCACCGCGACATCAAGCCCCAGAACGTCCTCATCGACGAGGAGGGGATGGCCAAGGTCACCGACTTCGGCATCGCGCGCTCGCTCGACGAGGACGGCCTGACCGCCGACGGCCGCGTGCTCGGCACCACCGACTACGTCTCCCCCGAGCAGGCCCTCGGCCACGCCGTCAACGGCCAGTCGGACATCTACTCGCTGGGCATCGTCCTCTACGAGATGCTCGCCGGGGACGTCCCCTTCCACGGCGAGAACCAGGTCGCGGTGGCGATGAAGCACGTCCGCGAGGACATCCCCGACATCGTGCGCATGCGGCCGGAGGTGACCGCGAGCGTCGCCGCCGTGCTCGACCGCATGACGACCAAGGCGCTCGACAAGCGCTACGCGGACACCGTCACGCTCGAGGACGACCTCGAGGACGCGCTCGCCCACGAGGCCGCGCGCCCGGGCCGCGCCACCGGCGAGGCGACCGCCGTCCTGCGCACCCTGCCCGCCGCGCAGCGTCCCCTTCCGCCTGCGCGCCCGCCGCGCCGCTGCTCGCCGGCGCGCTCATCGCCGCGATCGTCGGCGTCGTCGTCGCGCTCGTCCTGCTCGTCGACACCGGCAACCCGATCCGCAAGGGCTCCGGCGCCCCGCGCGGCGCCGCCCCGTCCGGCTCCAAGAACGTCTCCGTCGCCCGCGGCTCCGCCCACGACTACGACCCGGAGGGCGACGACGAGGAGCACCACTCGGTCGCCCCGCTCGCCGTCGACGGCGACCCCGGCACGGTGTGGGACACGGAGACCTACCAGGACAACCAGATCGCCGGCAGCGCCGGGCCGAAGTCGGGCGTCGGCCTCTACATCGACGCCAAGCCGTCCGTGAAGGCCACCGCGCTGCGCGTGCAGACCAACACCCCGGCTGGAAGGCGACCATCTACGGCGCCCCGCCCGGCGCGGTGCCCGAGGGCATCGACGGGCTGGACGGAGGTCGGCAGCGGCACCGCCGGCACGAAGAAGAAGACCTTCAAGCTCGAGACGGGTGAGGAGAGCTACCGCTACTACCTGATCTGGATCACGAACCTGCCGCCGGACGACGACCACGTCGACCTCGGCGAGGTCTCCCTCTTCAAGTCGAGCTGAGCGCCAGCCGCACGAGGCGGTCGACAGGTCCTCGAAGCCGACGCCCGTCGCCGCCCACAGCGAGGCGTAGACGGAGGTGGGCGTGAAGCCCGGGAGGGTGTTGAGCTCGTTGACGAGGACGCGGTCGCCCTCCACGAAGAAGTCGACGCGGGCGAGGCCGGCGCAGCCGACGCGGACGAAGGTGTCGACCGCCAGCCGGCGGACCTCCTCGACGGCCGCGGCGGGCAGGCGCGGCGGGATCACGAGCTCCATGCCGCCCTCGGCGTACTTGGCCTCGTAGTCGTACCAGTCGGCGCCGCCGGTGAGCACGATCTCGCCGGGGACGCTGGCCTCCGGCGCATCGGTGGTTGCCGAGCACCGCGCACTCGACCTCGATGCCGTCCGACATCGCCTCGGCGATGACCAGCGAGTCGTAGCCGAAGGCGGTCTCGAGCGCCGCGTCGAGGTCCTCCCAGGCGGTCACCTTGACGATGCCGATCGAGGAGCCGGCGCGGGCGGGCTTGACGAACACGGGCAGGCCGAGCCGCTGCGACCGCGTCCGTCGGGTCGCCCGCGCGCAGCGCGACGTAGTCGACCTGCGGGCACGCCCGGCGGCGGCGAGCACCTCCTTGAAGACGACCTTGTCCATGCACAGGGACGAGCGCCAGCACGCCGGCGCCGACGTAGGGGACGTCGAGCAGCTCGAGCAGGCCCTGCACCGTGCCGTCCTCGCCGTAGGGGCCGTGCAGGACGGGGAAGACGACGTCGGCGCCGAGCAGGCCGCCGCCGGGGGTGAGCGGCAGCGTCTCGCCGGCGTGGGTCCACGCGCCCTCGCGGGTCAGGTGCACGTCGAGGACCTCGTGGCCGGCCGCCTCCAGGCCACCGCGCACGGCGGCGCCGGAGGTCAGCGAGACGTCGTGCTCGGACGAGCGGCCGCCGCTGAGGACCGCGACGATCACGGCTCGAGCGTCGCCTCGGGCGACGGGGTCGGGGACGGCGTCGCGGTGTCGTCGGGCTCGGGGTCGAGCTGCGAGTCGTCGAAGACGCCGACCGTGATGGTCACCGTCGAGCCCTTCTTGAGCTTGCCCGACGCCGGGTCCTGGCCGAGCACGAGGCCGTCCTCGTCGGGCGAGGTCACCGTGCGCTCGCGCTGGCGCGCCCGCAGGCCGGCGTCGGCGAGCTCGCCCAGCGCCTCGTTGACCGTGTCCCCGACGACGTCCGGCACGGCGACGTCGGCCGGCTCCTTGGCGATGGTCAGCGTCACGGTCTCGCCCTTGCGCAGCGACGTGCCGCTCTCCGGCGTGACGCCGATGACCGTGCCGCGCCTCCTCCTCGGACTCCGCCGTCTCGGAGGCGACCTCGAAGCCCGCGTCCTGCAGCTGCGCGGTGGCCTCCGCCTCGTCGAGGCCGACCACGTCGGGGACCTCTGCCTCCTCCGGGCCCCTTGGAGACGATCAGCGTCACGGGCTTGCCGAGGTCGATCTGGGTCTGCGCCGACGGCCGCGTGTCGATCACCCGGCCGCTCTTGACCGTCTCGGAGAACGCGCGCTCGACGTCGACCTCGAAGCCCGCCTTCTCGATCGCCCGGCGGGCCGCCTTCTCCGTCTGGCCGACGACGTCGGGGACGTCGGCCTGGCCGGGCCCGGAGGACACGTAGATGGTGACCGTCGACCCCTTGTCGACCTTCTCGCCCGGACCGGGGCGCTGGCGGCTGACGATGTCCTCGGGCACGTCCGGGTTGCGCAGCTGGGTGAGCTGGACCTCGAAGCCCTGGTTGTTCAGGCGCGTGGAGGCGACCCGCGACGTCTGGCCGACGACCTTGGGGACGCGCACCTCCTTGGGCCGCAGCAGCAGGAACAGGCCCGCGCCGATCGCCGCCAGCGCCAGCAGCACGAGCGCGACCATCGCCCAGAAGCGCCAGGTGCGCCGCTCGCGTGCCGCCTCGACCTCCTCGTCGTAGAGGCCCGAGCGCCGGGTAGACGCCGGTGAAGTCCCCGGTCCGCTGGCGCGACGTCGGGCCGCGCGGGTAGTCGCGCACGGCCTCGAGCGCGCCGATGAACTCGTCGGCGTCGGCGAAGCGCGCGCCCGGGTCCTTCTGCAGCGCGCGCAGGACGACGTCCTCGAGCTCCGGGCGACACGTCGGGGTTGATCGAGCGCGGCGGCACGGGCGCCTCGCGAGACCTGCTTGAGCGCGATGGTGACCGCCGACTCGGCGTCGAACGGCGGGGCGCCCGTGAGCAGCTCGTAGAGCAGGATGCCGACCGAGTAGAGGTCGGAGGACGCGCTGACGGCGTGGCCCTGCGCCTGCTCGGGCGACAGGTAGGCGGCGGTGCCCATGATCGCGCCCGTCTCCGTCATGTCGGAGGCGCCGGCGCGGGCGATGCCGAAGTCCGTGACCTTGACGCGGCCCTCGTCGTCGACGATGACGTTGTGCGGCTTGAAGTCGCGGTGGATGACGCCGCGCTTGTGGGCGAAGCGCGCCGCCCGCAGGACCTGGATGGTGATGTCGATCGCGCGGCCGGGCTCCAGCGGACCCTCGTCGCGTGACCAGCTGCTTGAGCGAGCGGCCCTCGAGGAACTCCATCGCGATGTAGTAGGTGCCGTCGAGCTCGCCGCGGTCGAAGACCTGGACGACGTTGGGGTGCTGCAGGCCGGCGGCGGCGCTCGCCTCGCGGCGGAAGCGCTCGACGAACTCCGTGTCGGCGGCGAAGCGGCGGTGGAGGACCTTCAGCGCGACCTGGCGGCCGAGCTGGGCGTCCTCGGCGCAGTAGACGTCGGCCATGCCGCCGCTGCCGATGCGCTTGACGACCGTGTAGCGCTCGTCGACGACCTCGCCCTCGCCGAGGCTCTCGCGCAGCGGGTTGTGCGCGTCAGTCACCCAGGGCCTCCAGCATCGCCTTGGCGATCGGCGCGGCGACGGTGCCGCCCGTGCCCGCCCTGCTCCGCGCTCGACGACGACCGCGACGGCGTGCTCGTCGGTGAAGCCGATGAACCACAGGTCGTTGAGGCCGTTGTTGTTGAGCTCGGCCGTGCCGGTCTTGCCGGCGAGGTCGACCCCGCTCAGGGCCGCCGCGGTGCCGGTGCCCTCCTTGACCACCTGCTGCATCATCGCTGGTCAGCGCGGCGGCGGAGCTCCTCGCTCATCACCCGCTCGGCCTCGTCGGGCTCCTGCTCGAGCGTGGTCCGGCCGTCGTCGTCGGTGGCCTTCTCGACGAGGTAGGGCTTCATGCGCACGCCGCCGTTGCCGATCGTCTGGGCGACGGAGGCCATCTGCAGCGGGGAGACGAGCAGCTTGTCCTGGCCGATCGCCATGCGACCGACGTCGACGAAACGCGACGTGGGCTGGATCAGCTTGCCGTTGCGGCGCTCCCCCGACCGCGGCAGCTGGGACTCGGGCAGGTCGATCGGCGGCGCCTCGTCGAAGCCGAAGCGCTCCATGTAGCGCTTCATGGTCGACTTGCCGAGGTCCTCGCCGATCTGGCCGAAGACGGTGTTGACGGAGTTCGTGAGCGCGAAGGTGAGCGTGATGTCGCCGAAGTCCTCGCCGGCGAAGTTCTGCAGCGGCACGCCGGAGATGACCTTGCCGTTCTTGCCGGAGATCATCGAGTCGGGCGTGTAGTCGCCGCGTGTCGAGCGCCGCCGCCGCGGTGACCGCCTTGAAGGTCGAGCCCGGCGGGAACAGCCCCTGGACGGCGCGGTTGACCAGCGGCGTGCGGTCGTTGTCGGTCGACAGCCGGGAGAACGTCTTGCCGTCGTCGAGGTCGTTGGGGTCGAAGCCGGGGACGGACACCATCGCCCGCACCGCCCCCGTCTTGACGTCCATGCGCCACGGCGGCGCCGCGGCCGCTCGGGCGTGGCGGCCAGGCCCTGCTGTGGCGGCCTGCTGGACCTTCGCGTCGAGCGTCGTCTTGAGGTCCTGCCCGACGCGGTCGCGGCCGAGCAGCGAGTCGAAGACGCCGACCAGCTCGCTGCGGCGGTCCACGCAGCCGGTCGTCGTAGAAGCCCTCGAGGCCGGACGAGCCGAGGTTGGCGAACGAGTAGCCGACGGGATGGCCGAACAGCTCGCCGAGCGGATACCGGCGCCGGTAGGTGTCGTCCTTGCCGCTTGGTCGAGCGCGCGATGACCTCGCCGTCGGCGGTGCGGATCGTGCCGCGCGGGATGCGCTGCTCCTGCAGCTCGTCGCGGTGGTTGAGCGGCTGGTCGCGGATCGCCTCCGCGTCGAAGACCGCCCACCAGGACGTGAAGCCGATCAGCGATCGCGAAGAGCAGCACGAAGAAGCCGTAGAGCCGGACGATCGGCGCGCTTCATCCGCACGCTTGCACCGCCTCCCGCCGGGCGCGGTCGGAGACGAGCAGCAGCAGCGCCAGCAGCACGAAGTTGGCGAGGATGGACGAGCCGCCGTAGGAGACGAACGGCAGCGTCACGCCGGTCAGCGGGATCACGCGCGTCACGCCGCCGACGATCACGAACACCTGCAGCGCGAACACGCTCGCCAGGCCCGACGCCAGCAGCGTCGAGAACGAGTCACGCGCGATCATCGCCGTCTTGAAGCCGCGCACGACGATCAGCAGGTAGACGAGCAGCAGCCCGCACGCGCCGGCCAGGCCGAGCTCGTCCACGATCACCGCGTAGATGAGGTCGGTCTTCGGCGCGGGCGTGAGGATCAGCGACGCCCCCAGCCCCGTCCCGAACAGCCCGCCGTCGGCCTGCGCGAAGAGGCCCTGGGCGATCTGGTAGCTGCCGCCCTCCTTCTCGTAGAGCGCCTGCGAGAACGGGTCCAGCCAGACGTCGACGCGGTCCTGGATGTGGCCGGTCGCCTTCGTCATCGCGTAGGCGCCGATCGCGAACGCGACGAGGCCCGACGAACACGAAGCCGAAGCCGGTTCGTGGCGACGTAGAGCACGGCCAGGAAGGCGCCGAAGAACATCAGCGAGGACCCGATGTCGCGGATGTAGAAGAGCAGGAACATCGACGCCGCCCAGATCGACCACCAGCGGCCCGAAGTGCTTGAGCGGCGGGAAGGTCAGGCCCGAGGAAGCGCTTGGCGTCGAGGATCAGCACGTCGCGGCGCTCCCGCAGGTACGCGGCGAGGAAGATGACGATGCCGATCTTGGCGAACTCGGCGATCTGGAAGGAGCCGATGATCGGGAACTTGATGCCCAGGTAGGCGCCGTTGACGGGCGCGCGGAGGCCGGGGACGCGCGGCAGCAGCAGGCCGAACAGGCGACACCGCCGCGATCACGTACTTGTACTGCTGCGAGCACCCGGAAGTCCTTGCGCAGCGCGATGATCGTCGCGGAGAAGAGCACGAGGCCGAAGACGAAGAAGCCCGCCTGGTTGCGCGCGCTGTCGGCGTCGAGGCGGTAGATGATCACGAGGCCGAAGCACGCCAGCACGCGCGACCAGCGGGAACAGGTACGGGTCGGCGTCGGGCAGCGTGAAGCGGATGACGATGTGCGTGGCCACGCACAGGCCGAGGAACATCGCGCCGTAGGTGAGCGAGACGTTGGTCAGCGATCGAGCGCTGGATGAAGATCGCCGCGAACCCGGCCGCCACCAGCAGCGACGCCGGGACGAGCGCGAGCAGCTCGCGGTTGCGGGCGCTCACTGCGACCTTGCCGGTCTCGAGCTGGCGCACGAGGTCCGTCGCGTCGTCGAGGGAGCGCAGCTTGTGGTCGGTGAAGGTCTTCTGGCGCTCGGCCGGCACCTGGTCGATGCGCACGCCCGACGTGTAGTCGCGCGTGTAGAGCTTGATGCCGCCGGGCGCCGTGTAGGGCAGGCCGCGGTAGATGGTCACGCTCCGGTTGCTCGTCCAGGCCGACGAAGAACACGCCGCGCATGGCCACGAAGCCGGCGACGCCGAAGAGGACGAGCAGGATCCCGACGACCAGCAGCGGCTTCAGGATGCGGCGCCAGCCGGTGGTCGCCGTCGGCTCGCTCGCGGCGACGGCGCGCCGGGAGCCGGTCGGTCGGCGGTGGGACGGTGCGCCGGGGCGCCGTCGGCGGAAGCGACCGGCGGCGGCGCGGTGACCGCGGGCGTCGTGGTCGTGACCTGGGTGTCCGACCCGGAGGCGGACATCGCGCCGGCGTCGTCGACCTCCTCCAGGCGGAAGAGGATCACCGTGATGTTGTCGCGGCCGCCGGCGTGCGTTGGCGGCGGCGATCAGGTTGCGGCCGGCCTGCTCGAGCGACGGGACGGCGGCGAGGATGCGGTGCACGTCCCGGTCGCGGATCATGTCCGTGAGGCCGTCGCTGCAGAGCAGGAAGACGTCGCCGGCGCGGGCGGCGATGCGCTCCGCGTCGACCTTCACGGTCGGCTCCGGGCCGACCGCGCGGGTGATCACGGAGCGCTGCGGATGGGTGAGCGCCTCCTCCTCGGTGACCTTGCCGCGGGCGACGAGCTCGCCGACCAGGGAGTGGTCGACGGTGACGCGGATCAGCTCGCCGTCGCGCAGGAGGTAGGCCCGCGAGTCGCCGACGTGGCCGATGATGACCTCCTCCTCGGCCACGTAGGCGACCGTGCAGGTCGTGCCCATGCCGTGGTACTCCGGCGTGCGCTCGGAGGACTCGTGCACGCGCGCGTTGGCGGTCTCGATCGTGTGGACGAGGCCGTCCTGATCGCGCGGGAGCGCCTCCCGGAACGCCTCGATGGCCAGCTCGGAGGCGACCTCACCGGCCTGCGCGCCGCCCATCCCGTCCGCGAGCACGAACAGCGGGGCCTGCACGAACAGGTTGTCCTCGTTGCCCGTCCGCTGACGGCCGACGTCCGACCCCTGCCACTTCTCGACTGACCCGCAGCACTCATCGCTCGAAGGTGAACTCGGAGTCGCCGATGCGGATGCGATCGCCGTCGTGCAGGGGCTGCGGGCCGCCGAGCGGCTCGTCGTTGAGGTAGGTCCCGTTGGTGGAGCCCATGTCCTCCAGCACGATCGCGTCGCCCTGCGGGACCAGCCGTGCGTGCCTGGAGCTCGAGAACGAGTCCTCCAGGACGATGTCGGCGTCCGCCCCCCGCCCGAGCACGGCACCGCCCGTGAGGTCGTAGGCGGCGCCCGAGCGCAGCCCGGGCGCGGACATCACGCGCAAGCGCGGCATCCCGCCGGGGGTGTCGAGCACCGCGCCGGCCTGGTGCATGCCCGTGGCGTCCTCGTAGTCGGGAGAGGCGGACTGGCCCGTCCCCGTCCGGCGCAGGTCGCGCAGCGCGGAGCGGCTGACCCAGAGCAGGAACAGGTACAGGACGGCGATGAAGCCGAACTTCAGGGCGACGGCGAGCGGATCGAGTTCCACGTCAGGCGCCCTTCGTAGGTGATCTCGGAGAGGCCGATGGTGATGGTGTCCCCGTCATTGAGGGGCTGCGCGCCATCGATGCGCCGGCCGTTGACCTTGACGCCGTTGGTGGAGCCCAGGTCGCGCACGACCCAGGCGCTTCCGCTGGGGCGCACCTCGGCGTGGCGGCGGGAGGCGTTCTCGTCGCTGACGACGAGGTCGCAGTCGCGGGAGCGGCCGAGCACGGCGCCGGCCGACCCGAGCGGTGGTGGCGCGGCCCTCGTAGCGCAGCTGGGCCCGCGAGCGGCGGCCCTCCGTGGCCTCGGCCAGCGGCTCGGAGATGCGCTTGGCCGTCGAGTAGACGGAGGTGTGGCCGGCCTCGCCGCGGATCGGCTCCTGATCGCGCCCGCGGGACTCCACGAGCCGGGCCTGGATGCCGAACTCGCCCAGGCGCAGGCGCTCGTCGGTCTCGAAGCCGATCTCCGGGCGGGTGAGGAAGGCGACGCGCTCGCGGCGGGCGTGCTCGAGCAGGTAGGCGCTCAGCTCGTCGCGCAGGTCGCCCTCGTACCCGCTGAACTGCTCGCGGTCGCGCGGGGACAGCCACACCGTGTACTCGTTGGGGACGTACGTGCGCGACACGGAGGCCACCTTGTGCTGGTCCATCTCGCGCGCGAGCTTGCGCGCGATCTCCACCGGCCGGACCTCCGACTTGAAGGCACGGCTGAACGTCCCCTCGACGAGGTCGGCCAGCTTCGACTCCAGGCTCCTGAGCACGCTCACTCGTCCGAGTATCGCGGACTCATCACGGCGATCAGCCCAGCGACGACGGATCCGACCACCAAAAGGCGTGGTTGAGCCAGATCCAGCGCCTCGGAGACCGTCACGGTGGCGGACGCGAGACCCGCGGCCCACATCGTGGCGGCGATGACGTCGAAGACGAGGTAGCGGCCGCGGACCGCCCACGGCAGCACCATCGCGGCGATCGCCCACACCCCGATCACCGGCAGGCGGCGCGGGTCGACGGCGTCCGGATCCTGGGCCAGCAACAGCCACCAGGCGCCGAGCGCCCCGGCGGCGGCGCGCTCGGGGAAGCGCCGCAACTGGCCCGGCGAAGGCGGGGAAGGCGCCCTGCGCCACGAGGGCGAGGACGGGCAGCGACCAGGCGCGCGGGGCGCGCAGGAGCAGGGCGGGGACGGGCAGCACGGCGACGGCGAGGGCGATGCCCCGGCCGGAGTCGAAGTCCAGGAACAGGACCACGACGGCGCCGACCATCGCCGCCAGCCAGCCGACCCGCGGGAGCGCGAGGGCGAGGGCGAAGGCGCCGAGCGCGGCGGCGGGCCACGGCACGAGCGTCTGCTCGTACAGCACCACACGCGGCGATGGCGGCCGCCCCGGCGGCGTGCAGGGCGCGTCCCGTCCCGCGCGGGATGCGCACGGGCGTCTCGGCCGGGTGGCGGGAGACCACGCCGCCCTCGTCGTCGACCTCGACCAGGGCCAGCTCCAGCGCGTCGGCGAGGTCGTCGAGGGTGCCGCGCTGCGCCGGCGTGACGTGCAGCGCCTGGTCGATCGCGGCCACGAGCTCCGGCGGCATGTCGGGCCGCGGCTTGGCCAGGCTCGCCACCGGCTTGCCGATCTTCCCGGCGGTGGCCGCGGGCGTCGCGCCGCGGTTCGGGATTCGCGCCCGCCAGGGCCTCGTAGAGGACCAGCGCCAGCGAGAAGAGGTCGGCGCGGTGGTCGACGCGCTTGCCCGCCGCCTGCTCCGGGGCCATGTAGGCGAGCGTGCCCACCACGTCGCCCGTGACCGTCAGCGGGTCGTCGCCCGGCGAGCATGGCCACACCGAAATCCGCGAGCTTGGCCGCACCCCGCCAGGTACGCGGCCGGTCGGGGACGAGGATGTTCGCCGGCTTGAGGTCGCGGTGGATGACCCCGCGCTCGTGCGCGTGCAGCGAGCGCGTCGCAGAGGGCGAGGCCGATGCGCAGGACGTCGCGGTCGGTCAGCTCCTCCGCCTGCTCCAACTGGGCGAGCGTGCGCCCCTCGACCAGCTCCGAGATCAGGTAGCGGGCGCCGTCCTCCTCGCCGGCGTCGAAGATGGCGACGATGCCCGGGTGCTCGAGCCGCGCCGCGGCCACGGCCTCGCGGCGCGCGCGCACGGGCGTCTCCGCGTCGGACGGGATGACCTTGACCGCCACCCAGCGGTCCAGCGCCTCGTCGAGGGCCTCGTGGACCGCGCCGAAGCCGCCCGCGCCCAGGCGGCGTCCCATGCGGTACCGCCCCAGCACCAGGCCGGTCGTCTCGAGCTCCTCCGTGATCACCGCTTAGGAGTTCGTGATGGAGGGCCACGACCCTTGAAGGACCGACCGGAGTTATGTCGAACAGCCCGTCACGCCGGGACGACCGGCATAATCGAGTTTCGTCCGGCCAGATCTCGCAAGCTCGATCTTCTGGACGATGTCACCAGCCGAAAGGCGGACCGTGTCCTTCTTCGACGAAGACGACGAACCCACACGGCGGGCCCCGCGCCCGCGCCGCACTGCCCCCGCCGGCGGTGCTGCTGCCGACCCGCAGACCCTGTGGACGCGCCGTGCTGTCGCGGCGGGCGTCGGCCTGCTGCTGATCATCTTCCTGGCCGTCGTCATCAACGCCTGCCAGGACTCGCGCCGCAAGAACGCGCTGCGCAACTACAACCGCGAGGCCGGCCAGATCATCACCCAGAGCGACGGGGAGGTCGGCGCGCCGTTCTTCGAGGCGCTCGGCCAGGGCGCCAGCCAGTCGCCCGAGGACCTGCAGACGACCGATCTCGTCCCTGCGCGCGACGGCGGACACGAACCTCAAGCAGGCCAAGGACCTCTCCGTCCCCGGCGACCTCACGGACGCGCAGGAGTCGCTGCTGATCGCGCTCGAGCTGCGCCGCGACGGCCTCCAGTACGACTCGGAGCGGATCTCCACCGCGCTGGGCAACGAGGGCGACGTCGCCGACCAGGCGCTCACGCAGATCGCCGGCCAGATGCAGTCCTTCCTCGCCTCCGACGTCCTGATCCGCACGCGGGTGACGACGCAGATCGGGACCATCCTCAAGGACAACGACGTCGTCGCGCAGGCCGCGTCGACCAAGAACTTCCTGCCCGGCTTCTCGTGGCTGCAGCCCGGCTTCGTGGCCGGCAAGCTCGGCACGCGCCTCTCCGGCGGCAACAGCACGGGCTCGCGGCAACGCGAACAACGGCAAGGTCGCCCCGGGCCTGCACGGCAACGGCCTCGTCTCCACCAAGGTCGGCGGCGTGACGCTGACGCCCGGCGAGGACGGCAGCAACAAGGTCCCGCTCGCCGGCGACTCGAGCTTCATCGTCGAGTTCGCCAACCAGGGCGAGAACACCGAGTTCGACGTCAAGGTCAACGTGACGCTGCAGGGCGGCACCGGCAAGGACATCACCGGGAGCAAGTCGGTCGACACGATCGCCCAGGGCGAGTCCGCCGAGGTCACCATCCCGCTGTCGCGCAAGCCGGCCGCCGGCGAGGTCTACACGGTCAACGTCGCCGTCGCCTCGGTGCCCGGCGAGAAGAAGACCGACAACAACAAGTCGACGTACAACGTCCTCTTCGAGTAGCGCGCTGTGACGTCGTCCGCAAGGAGGAGCTTGCGACGACTGAAGGACGAAATATCGTTTTTCTCGTGAGCGACTTCTCCAACGGCCCGGGGATCGTCGCGCTGGCCGCCGCCGGCGTGGCCGTCATCGCCCTCATCGGCGTGCTGGTCCTGAGCATGCGCCTGCGCCGGCTGCGCGCCGACCAGAAGGTCGTCCTCGGCCCAGACCGCACGGAGGACCTCGTCGGCCACGCCTCCCGGCTGCACCAGGCGTTCGAGACGCTGCAGGCCGACGTCCAGGAGACCGCAGCGCAGCTCGACGCCCGGATGGGGACGGCCGAGCACCGGCTCGACGGCGCGCTCGCCTACCGCGCGCTCGTCCGCTACGACGCCTACGGGGAGCTCTCCGGCCACCAGTCGACGACGGTGGCGCTGCTGGACGCCGAGCACAACGGCGTCGTGCTCTCGAGCATCGCCCACCGCGAGTCCGCGCGCCTGTACTGCAAGCAGGTCATGGCCGGGGAGGGCGAGCTCGAGCTGTCGCCGGAGGAGGCGGAGGCCGTGCGCCTCGCCCTGGCCGGCGAGCTCGGCTCGCGCGTCCTGGAGACCTGATGCGCGCCGCCTACCTCGGTCCGGAGGGGACGTACTCCCACGCCGCCCTGCTGGCCGACCCCCGCGCCGCCGACTGGGACGCGGTCCCGGCGCCGACGGTCTTCGACGCCGTGCTGGCCGTGGAGGAGGAGGTCGTCGACCGCGCGCTCGTCCCCATCGAGAACTCCACGGAGGGCGCGGTGGCGCCGACCCTCGACGCGCTCGCCGTCGAGACCGCCGACGTCCGCATCGTCGGCGAGGTCGTGCACGCCGTCCGCCACGCGCTGATCGCCGGGCGGCCCATCGAGCTCGACGCGGTCACCGCCGTCCTGTCCCATCCCCAGGCCAACGCCCAATGTGCTCGCTTCCTGCGCTCGCACCTGCCGCAGGCGGAGGTCATCGCCGTCTCCAGCACGGCGGAAGCGGTGCGGATGGTCGTCGAGAGCGGCGAGCCCGCTCTCGCCCTCGGCCCGGCGCTGGCCGCCGAGCTGCACGGCGGCATCGTCCTCCGGGAAGGCGTGGAGGACACCGACGGCAACGCGACCCGCTTCGTCTGGCTCGCGCGGGCGGGGACGCCGCCGATGGGCGAGCCGACCAAGACCTCCGTGGTCTGGTGGGGCGACGGCGACGAGTCGGCCGGCTGGCTGGCGCGCTGCCTGGGGGAGTTCGCCGCCCGCGACGTCAACCTCACTCGTATCGAGTCGCGCCCCCGCCGGCTCGGCCTCGGGCACTACATGTTCTTCGCCGACCTCGACGGCGCCGCCGCGCCCGGGGACGGTGGGCCGGTCACGGAGGCGATCATGGCGCTTGGCGAGTCCGCGGAGACCGTGCGGGTTCTTGGCTCGTATCCCGCCGGTGGTGCCGGGTAGAATCCGGTCGTAGATGGCCACCGCCGTCCCCCCAGGTCCACTGGGGTCCGTGTCGCTCTTTCAAGACCACCGACGACACGGGCCTGACTCCAGCGCCTCGTCGCGCTGGTCCGGTGGTCGTGTGCTGGTGCTCAACGCGACGTACGAGCCCATCAACGTGTGCACGGTCCGCCGTGCCACCGTCCTGCTGCTCAAGCAGAAGGCCGAGGTCCTCGAGCGCGGCGAGACCGAGCTGCACTGGGCCCGCGGCGCCCTCCCGCGCCCGCACGTCATCCGCCTGGTCTCCTACGTGCGCGTCCCGCGCGACCCGCACCGCCGCAAGATCACCCGCCGTGCCGTGTTCGCCCGCGACCAGTGGGAGTGCCAGTACTGCGGCGCCCGCACCACCCTCACGGTGGACCACGTGATCCCGCGCTCCAAGGGCGGCGGCTCGACCTGGGAGAACATCGTCGCCTCCTGCGCGCCGTGCAACCGCCGCAAGGGCGACCGCCTGCCGCACCAGATCGACATGCATCCGCGCATGAAGCCGCGCGTGCCCTCGTCCCACGTCTTCATCCAGCTCGCCTCGCCGACCATCCCGGCGACCTGGAAGCCGTACCTGCAGGCCGCCTGACCGTCAGCGCTTCAGCGTCAGCTTCGTGCGGCGCAGGATCTTCGGGGGCTGCCCGCCCTGGGCCGGCTGCGTCGCGGTGAAGAACACCTTGAGCTTGTGCTTGCGCTTGAGGAGCTTCTTGCCCTTGCGGCCGAGCTTGACCCGCACCCGCCGCTTCTGGCCCGGCTTCAGCGTGACCGACTTGCGGGCGAGGACGACGGGCTTGGCCTTCCGGCTGACCCCTGCGCGCACCTTCGCCCCGGGGAAGGCGGTCACGTACTCGCCCGCGGAGATGATGTAGACGACGGTGCAGTCCCCGGCGCCGTTGCGAGCGGCGCAGATCTGGTCGGCGAGGACGTCGGGCCCCTTGACGTGGGGCGGGTCGACGCGGGCGGCGGCGACGCTCGTGGGCTTCAGGACGACCGGGGTCGGGGTCGGGGTCGGCGGCGTGGGGGTCGGCGTGCCCTGCGGCGTGGTCGTCGTGGTGGGCGTGACGGTGGTCGTCGCGGTGGGGGTCGGGTCGCCGCCGCCCGGCCCCGTGACGGCCGGGAGCTTGCCGATCACGGCGGTGTTGGTGCTCAGCGCCGAGGCCGTGAACCAGACGTCGCCCGACCCGTCGGCCGTGACCGCGAGCGGCGCGTAGCCCGGCAGCTTGTACACGGTCGCGGTCGGCGCGGCGCCACCGCTGCCCGGGACGATGCGGATGATCGCGTTCGCGGACTGGGCCGAGTAGCCGCCGTTCTCGACGACGAGGAGGCTCCCGTCCGGGGCCGCGGTGATCGCGAACACCCGGCCGCCCGAGAGCGAGGCGTCGATCGCCGGCAGGCTGTAGTTGGTGAAGGTCGTGCCGTCGAGGCGGCCGACCTCGTTCTTGAGCTGGTTGGTGAACCACTTCGCGCCGTCGGCCGCGACGGCGACATCGGTGACGCCCGTGCCCGTGTAGGAGCCCGAGCACGGGTTGCCCGACCCGCACGGCTGCACGAGGTACTCCTCGTAGCCGCCCGCGGTGCCGTTGTGCCCCATCCCGGGGAGGCCCTTGGCGATGCGGTAGCCGGGGTTGCCGGGATCGGCCTCGGCGAACCACGGCGCGCCGTTGGCGTCGGTGGTGATCCCGCTCGGCTTGGCGTCGTAGCGGAGCGACTCGAGGGTGGTGCTGCCCTCGGTCTGGATGGCGAGGTTGTCGTACTCGCTCACCCCCAGGCCGCTGGTCACGAAGGCGATGCGATCGCCGTAGTAGGTCGGGCCCACGTTGCTGGCCGAGTGCTCCGTGATCCAGGCGGCGTCCCCGTTCTTGGCGACGGCGACGTCCCACAGGTCCTGCAGGCCCGGCAGCCGGGTCGCGGTCATCCCGGCCGATGAGCCGGCGACCATCGTCGCCGGGTCGCCGAGGCCGACGACGCCGTCGTTCTGCACGAACCAGATCCGGTCCTTGATCGCGTCGAAGGCGACCGACCGGACGGCGTTCGCGCAGCAGTTCGCGTTCGCCGGGACCGGGGTCGGGAACAGGCCGAAGCCGTCCGTCGTCCCCGCGTGCGCGTCGGCCGGGCGCAGGCGGCCGATCGCCGTCACCGTGGGTGAGTACGTGCCCGAGGCGAACCAGACGTCGCCGTTGGGCGCCGTGCTGATGCCGCCCCCGACGCCGTTGCCGCCCGGCACGGGGAAGTAGACAGGGTCGGCCGCGCGGGCCGTCTGCGTCAGGCCGAGCGAGACGGCGAGGACGACGAGCCACGTGGGGAGCCGCATGGCACGAGTATGTCAGCCGCTGGATTCAGCGCCGCAGGGTGACCTTCTGGCGGAGGGCCGGCTGCGGCGAGGTCGGCTTCGTGATCAGCGTGGCCTTGAGGCGCCGGCCCTTCGCCCGCCCGAGCGCCCGCGCGCACGCCTTGCTCAGCTTGAGCTTGACCTTCCTGGTCGCCCCCGGCGCGATGGTGACCTTCGCCTTGGAGCAGGTGCGGCGCTTGACGACGAGCGAGACACGCTGCGCGCAGGCGTCCGTGTCCGCGCAGCGGAGGCTGGGCTGGAGCCTGCCCTTCTTCACCTTCAGCGTCTTCGCACCGAACACGAGCCGGCCCACCGGGGCGGTCGTGAAGGTCCGGTCCGCGCCGGTGGTCACCGCGCCCGCCGCCGCGACCAGCCGGTAGTGGTAGGTCGTCCCGGGGGTCAGGCCGGCGAGCGCGGCACCGACCGGCTGCGCGCCGCTCTTGCCGGCGACGATGGACTGGGCCGGCGTGCTCTGGCCGTAGGCGGCGGTCGGCCCGTACTCGAAGCGCCAGGTCACTGCCGCCTTCGCCGGATCGATGGTGCCGCCCAGCGTGGCTGCGGTCTTCGTGACCTGCGCGGCCGCGCCGGTGAGGACGGTGACGACGGGGGGCGGCATGGTGGCGCCGGCCGGCGGAGCCGCCGCGATCACGACCGTGGGAAGCGACGCTGCGGGGTCGGCGGACCCGGCGGCGTTGGTCGCGATCTCGACCACCCGGACGGTGTGACCGACGTCGGCGGTCTGCACCACGTAGGTCTGCGCGGTGGCCCCGGGGATCGCCACGCACATCGTCCCGTCAGCGGCACACACCTCCCACTGATGGGTGAAGCTCGTCGGGTCCCCGCTGTAGGTGCCGTGGCTCTCGGTCAGCGTCTGCCCGGCCTGGGCGGTGCCGGCGATCGTCGGCGGCGACGTCATGGCCGGCGGACGCAGGTTGACCGTCTGCGTCAGGGTCGCCGACGTCGACCCGAGGCGGTAGCTGCCGCCGGTGTAGGCCGCCTTGATGCTGTGCGTCCCGGCCGATCCGTAGGTCACCACGCACTTGGCGACGCCCGCGGTGACGTCGACCGCTGCGCAGCCGGGCACGTTCGTCCCGCCGTCCGTGAAGGTCACGGCGCCGTTCGTCGGGGTCGGCGACACCGTCGCGGTGTAGGTCACCGCCTCGCCCGTGAGCGACGGGTTCGGGGCTGCCGTCAGCGTCGTGGTCGTCGGGTCCGCGACGACCTCTTCCAGGGTCGCCGACGACGACCCGCCGAAGCTCGCGTTGCCGCTGTAGGTGGCCTTGATCAGGCGGCTCCCGCTCGCCTGGTAGTTCTGCGTGCAGGTCGCCTTGCCCGCGCTCACCGCCACCGCGCCGCAGCCGCCGATCGTGTTGCCGCCGGCGGTGAAGGCCACCGTGCCGCCGTTCGGCGTCGGTGACACCGTCGCCGTGTACGTCACAGCTTCTTTGACCGCCGCCGGGTTCTTCGAAGGGGTGAGCTCCGTGGTCGTCGCCGGGATCACCGTCTGCGTCTGTGGCCCGGTGGCGGATCCCGCGAAGCTGCCGAAGCCGCTGTAGGTCGCCTTGATCGCGTGCGCGCCCGTGGTGGTCGGGGACGCCTTGCACTCCGCCTTGCCCGCCGTAAGGGCCACCGCGCCGCAGCCGGGGATCGTGATGCCCCCGTCGGTGAAGGCGACCGTGCCGCCGTTCGGTGTCGGCGAGACCGTTGCCGTGTAGGTCACTTGCGAGCCGGCCACCACCGGGTTCGGCGAGCTCGCCAGGGTCGTCGTCGTCGTGGTGTTGACCGTTTGCGCGAGGCCCCCCGACGCCGAGCCGCCGAAGCTCGCGTTGCCGCTGTACTTCGCACTGATCGGGTGCGTCCCGCTCGCGGCGTAGGTCTGGCTGCACGTCGCCTTACCGGCGCTGACCGCCACCGCACCGCAGCCCGCGATCGTGGTCCCGCCGTCCGCGAACGCGACCGTGCCGCCGTTCGGCGCCGGCGCCACGGTCGCGGTGTACGTCACCGCCTCGCCGGTCCCCACCGGGTTCTTCGACGACGCCACCGTGGTCGCCGTGGCGGGTACGACCGACTGGTTCAGGTCGGCCGACACCGACGCGGCGAACGTGCCGAACCCGCTGTAGGTGGCCTTGATCGTGTGCGTCCCGCTCGCGGAATAGGTCTGGCTGCAGGCGGCCTTGCCTCCGAAGACGGTCACGGCCTCGCAGCCCGAGATCGTGACGCCGCCGTCCGTGAACGCGACCGTCCCGCCGACCGGCGGCGGGGGCGGGGACGGGGAAACCGTCGCCGTGTACGTCACCTGCGAGCCCGCCGCCACCGGATTTGAAGAGCTCGCCAGCGTCGTCGTCGTGGGGGTGCGCACCTGCTGCGTCAGCGATGCTCCTGACGAAGCACGGTCGTCGTCACCGCCGTAGGACACCGCGATGGCGTGGTCGCCCGCGTTGGGATAGGTCTGGGTGCAGGTGGCCTTGCCGCTCACGAGCGCCACTGCCGTGCACCCGGTGATCGCCGTGGTGCCGTCCGTGAAAGTCACCGTCGCCCCGCTCGCGGCGGCGTTCGTGACCGTCGCCGTGTAGGTCACCTGGTCGCCCGGCGCGGACGGGTTCTTCGACGACGTGAGGGTCGTGCTCGTCGAAGCCTTGGTCGGCAGCTGGGTGACGAACGCGTCGGAGGCGCCGCGGTAGCCGTTCCCGCCCGGGAACGTCGGGGAGTACGTGGCCCCGACCACGACGGCGCGCCCGTCCGTCCTCACGGTGATCCCGTAGCCGAAGTCCGATTTCGCGGCCCCGAGGTGCGTCGAGTACCCGACGTCGCCGGCCGGCCGCAGGCGCGTGACGAAGGCGTCGTAATCGCCCATCGTGCCGACGTCCTGACCAGCCGTCGTCGGGAAGTCCGCGGACGCCGTGTACCCGGTCACGTACGCCGCCCCGTCGCTGTCGATCGCGAGGTCACCGGGGTAGTCGGCGCTCGCGCCGCCGAGCACCGTCTTGTACGTCAGGGCGTTGCCGGCCGGGGCCAGCTTGACCACGTACGCGTCGTCGTTGCCCTTGGCGGTGCCGAACTCCGCTGTGTTGGTCACGCCCGCGACGTAGGCAGCCCCGGCCCCGTCGACCGCGATCGCCCCGAAGTCCTCCTTGGGCGGTGTTCCGAGGTACGTCGAGTACTCCACCGGGCCGCTCGGGGCGAACTTCGTCACGAAGCCGCTCCGCGGCGCCTGGTACGTCCTCTGGAACGCGCCTGGCGTCGTCGGGAAGTCGAAGGACGTGGTCGTGCCCGTCACATAGACACGCCCGTCGACGCCGACCGCGACGTCGTTGCCCTCGTCACTCGCGGCTCCGCCCAGGTAGCTCGAGTACTGCCGCGTGCCGTCGGGGGCGAACTCCGTGAGGAAGGCGTCCGCGGCGCCACGCAGGCTCGTCTGCTCTGCGTCGCTGCTGACCGGGAAGCCCGAGGACTTCGTCTGGCCGGTCACGACGGGGCCGCCGGAGACGAACGCGACCCCGCGACCCTCGTCGGTCCCGGGCCCGCCGAGGTAGGTGCCGTAGCCGACGCCGCCGCTTCCCGTGAGCCTGACCAGGAACGCATCAGAACCCCCTGCCAGCCCGGCTTGGCTCGCCCCGCTGGTCCTCGGGAAGTTCGTCGAATCGGTGGTGCCGGTGACCCACACGTCTGGGCCCCTCGCTGCGATCCCGAAGCCGTAGTCCTGGCCGGAACCGCCGAAGTACGTCGAGTAGACGGGCACACCATTCGCCACGTCGAGCGCGACCACGAAGACGTTCTGGCCGTCGCCGCTGGGGGGCGGCGCCGAGCCCATGACCGGGAAGTCGATCGAGTCCGTGTATCCGGTGACGTACAGCCGGCCCGCTCCGCCGTCGGCGACCGCCAGCGCCTGGTCGTCGAGCGCGCCGCCGAAGAGTCGCGTGTAGTCGAGCACCGGGTCGACGACCAGGGGCCGCGCCCGGTCGTAGCGCCCGACCGCGATCCGCACCACCCCGTCCTCCATGCGGAACCGGCTCGCGACGGGGACGCGGCGCCCGTCCACGCGCTGGAACGACACGGGTGCAAGCTGGCGCACCGGACCGGCGGCCGTCTCCAGGACCAGGGCGCCCGACCGATCGATGTGCGTGCGGGAGGCGCCGGCGACGGTCAAGCCGATGCGCCCGGGGTCCACGCCCGGCGCGACCGTGAAGTCGTACTCCATGCGCCCGGCGCGACCGTAGAAGACCGCGTCGATGCCCGGCCAGGCCCCGCGGTACTGCACGCGACCGAAGGTCGGGATCCCCGTCTTCCAGCGCGACGGGTCGCTGCCCTGGATGTCGTTGACCTTCCCCGGCAGCGGTTGCGCCCCGACGAGCCGCGTGCGGTCGCTGGCACCGGCCAGCCCGATGCGGACGCCGGCCGAGCGCTTCGCGCCGCGCAGGTTCAGGGTCGCGCCCTGCCGGGTGAGGAAGAGCGTGTAGCCGGCGCCGCGGGCCACGAACCGTGCCCGCTGGTCGAACTGGCCGCGGTTGGGCACGAAGGCGAGGGGGAGTTTCTCGAGGAGGTCCGCCGGCCCGGTCGCAGAACGGGCGGGCGCCGGCGCGTCGCCCGGCAGCCCGAGCCAGACGATCCCGGCCGCGAGCGCAAGCACCACGGCGATCCAGCGCCGATGGCCGGGCCAGGGCGTGCCGCCGCGAGCCGTGAGGGTGCCCTGCTGTGCGATGTCCATGTCCCGCCCCGCCTTCCGATTCCGCGCCTGGCGGGGGAACCTACGGGCCGGTCCCCGAAAGCGCCATTGGGGTCGACCCCTAACTTCGCGGAACTAGAAGATCTGCAACAGCCGCGGCGCAAGCTGCTTCTTGCGGCTCATCACGCCGGGGAGGCTGACGATGCCGTCGACGACGTCGTCGCCCAGCGCGCGCTCGACGCGCGCCTCCTCGCCCGAGACGAGCAGACAGGTGCTCTGACTCGCGATGTCGGTGACCATGAGGGCGAAGCAGACGTAGTCGCGGCGCTCGCGCAGGGCGGCCATCGCCTCGCGCAGCTCCGCCTTGCGCTCGAGGACCTGCGTGCCGACCGTCTCGATCTGGGCGATGCAGAGCGTCTGCCCGTCCTCGACCTCGTAGTGCTTGGCGTCGCGGGTGACGACCTCCTCGGCGGTGAAGGACGAGAGGTCGGCGGTGGCAGCGAACATCTCCTGGCCGAAGGCGCGCGCGTCGATGCCGAGCGAGCGCTCGAAGTAGTCGACGACGGCGTGGTCGCGGGGGGTGGTGGTCGGCGAGTTGAGGATCACGGTGTCGGAGAGGACGGCGGCGAGCAGGAGCACCGCCGTCTCCCGCGTGGGCTCCATGCCGTTCTGGCGGAAGCGCTCGACGACGAGGGTGGAGGTGGAGCCGACGGGGTCGAAGGTCGCGCGGACGGGGACCGTGGTCTCGATGGAGCCGATGTGGTGGTGGTCGAGGATCTCCGTGATCTCGGCCTCCTCGATGCCGGGCACGCTCTGTGCCTGCTCGGCGTGGTCGACGAGCGCGACGCGCCGGCGGCGCGGGTTGACGAGGTCCGTGCGCGTGACGAGCCCGACAGGTCGGTGCGAGGAGTCGATCGCCACCGCCGCGCGGTAGTGGATGTCCTTGACGGCCTCGGAGATGTCGCTCAGCAGGTCGTCCGGCCGGACGGTCAGGGGCTCCGAGTCCATGAGCGAGCGGCAGGGCGCGGCGAGGGTGATCATGCGGCCGGTGACGTAGCTGTCGAGCGGGGAGACGACCACCGCGACGTCGTGCTCCTTCGCCAGATCGAGCACCTCCTGGGTCGGCGCGACGCCGTTGCTGGCCACGACCAGGGCCGCGCCGAGTTCGATCGCGCGGCGCTGGGCGTCGGCGCGGTCGCCCACCACGACGACGTCCCCCTCGCCGATGCCGCTCGGCGCCGAGGCGTCGCGCGCCTGCACCCAGACGCGGCCGGCGACCTCGTGGTCGGCCCCGAGCAGCGCCTCGCCCTCCAGGACGTCGACGATGGCGGCGACGGCCGTCGGGGTGTCGACCAGCGTCGAGGTCTCGCGCGACTCGCGGATGTAGCGACGGGCCAGCGCGCGTTCGGTCACCACGCCGGCGAGGGCTCCGTCGTCGTCGACCACCGGCACGATGTCGGCGTCCTCGCGCGCCATGACCAGGCCGGCGGCACGAACGGTGTCGGTGTCGCGCGCGCTGATGAACTCCGTCTGCATGACGTCGCGGGCGCGCAGCATGATGTGCGGCAGCAGCTGCGGGTCCCGCGCGCCCGCGCGGTCGAGCACCCAGCGCGTCTGCGCGTTGATCTCGCCGAGGCGCACGGCGACGTGCTCCGTCGACGGATCCAACCGCGACAGCAGCTCGGCGTAGCCGATGGCGGAGGCGATGGAGTCCGTGTCCGGGTTGCGGTGCCCGGTGACGTAGACACGTCCGGCCACGGGTCAGGCCTCGCCGGTCACGGCCGCGAGCTGCTCCTCGAGACCGTCGTCAGGGACACCGGCGCGGACCCTACCGAGGATCCGCTCGCGCCACTGCAACTCGACGTCCACCGTGAACTCGCTGCTGAACGCCTGGACCGCGGCGCAGAACGCGCGCACGTCGTCGCCGTCGGCGACCGCCGACTCGATGCGCAGGAAGGCGCCGGTGGTCCGCGGCGAGCCAGGAGCCGGCTCGGGCTCGTCGAAGTGACCGGGCGGCTGGTCCGTCCATGCCCGGGACGCGGCAAGCATGCGCGTGCGGGCCTGGACGTGCTCCGCCAGCGCGTCGTCGACGTCCGACGTCACGAAGAAGACCAGATACTCCGGCACCCCACGCACGTTAGGAAGACCATGAGAACCCTCCTGATCGCGAGCCTCGTCCTGCTCGCCGCCGCCGTTCCCGCCCAGGCGAAGAGGCGCGCGTTCTGCGACACGCGCCCCGGCGCGACCATCGTCGCCGACGGCTCCCACCGCGTCTACGAGAGGGTGATCCCGGTGAAGGGCGACCCCGATGCGGACGTGACGACCGTCTACAGCTGCACGAGCGGCACCCGGAAGGCGTCGCGGCGTGTCGTGCGCTTCAAGAACACCATCGATGGCGCCATCCGGCCTGCCTCCGGCAAGCTCGCCGGGCGCTGGCTGCTGCTCGACCTGTCGGAGGAGACGGGCGTGAGCGCGGGCGCCAGCCTGCAGCTGTACGACCTCGTCAAGCACCGCAAGCAGACGGGCGTCTACGACGAAGGGGCGGACAAGCACAGCTACGTCCTCACCCCCAGCGGCGCCTTCGCGGCCTACTTCCAGGACACCGCGAGCGTCATCGGCTTCGACGCCGCGGGCCGGCACGACCTCGCCGGGGAGGACGCCACTGACCTGGCCGCGGGCGGGCAGCACGTGTACTGGACGGAGAAGGGCGTCGTCGGCAGCACGGTGCTCGGCGCCGCACCCACCGGCGCCATCCCCTCGGTCCGCTAGCGGCAGCCGGCGAGGCGGCGCTTGACCCGGACGGTCTTGCCGCCGCGTTTCCTCGCCACGATCCGGACGGTGTGGGTGCCCGCGGTGCGGATGCGCACCCGCACCGACCGGATGTGCTTCCGGCGCACCGTCTTGACCAGCTTGCCGTCGACCTTCACCTTCGCGCGGACGAAGTTGGACTTGAAGCGCGCGAAGCGGACGCGGTAGCGGCGCACCTTGCACGGCTTCGCCCCGGCGGCCGCCAGGGTGAGCGTCGGGTTGGTGAAGGCGGTGCGCTCCGTGCTGGACGCCCCGGTCTTCACGGTCGGCACGGTCACCTTCGCCGTCTTGACGTCGAGGGCGACGGGCTGGCGCGCGGCGAAGTACAGCGACGAGCCGCCCGTGATCTGCAGGCTGTAGGTCGAGCCCTCGGTGGTGTCGACGGCGATCGCCTCGAGCGGGACCCGCAAGGTGTGCTCGGCCCCGTCCAGGGTGACGCGCACGGGGGTGACCTGGTTGCCGATGGCCAGCCCGCGCTTCTCGTCGATGAGCTGCGCGTACACGACGCCATCGGGATCGGCCGCCGTGCCGGAGTAGGTGAGGTCGAGCTGCGGCTCGCCGAGCAGCTGCTGCCCGGGCGTCGTCTTCAGCGGGACGGTGAGCGCGTTCGCGGCCGGCAGCGCGACCACGAGCGCGCCGGAGACGTCGCCCGGGGCGACGGCGAGCGTGCCCTTGCCCTCGCCGACCACCGGGTCGCCCTGCGGGACCGGCCACGCCTCGGCGTAGTGCAGCGCGCCCGTGTCGGAGACCCAGCGGAAGCCGGGGCCCGTGTCGACGGAGGCGTCCTGCTTGACCCAGCGCTCCATCCAGGTGAAGGCCTCGTCGTTGGCGATGTTGGGCTGCGGGCCGAGCGGCGTCGAGCAGACGCCGTGCGCGGTCGACGGGATCGGAGAGCCCGCCACAGAACCAGTTCATGGAGACGGGCACGCCGGCCTTCCGGCCCGTCTCGTAGTTCTTGATCGCCTCGGCGAGCGTGAACAGGGTGTCGTCCGTGCCCTGGGAGAGCAGCGTCGGGACCTTGATCTTCGAGATCGAGCTCGTCGCCGGGCCCGCGCGCGGCGAAGTAGTCGGTGTCCGCCTTGTCGAAGTGGCCGGTGGCGAGGCCGGTCGTGATCGCGTGGGTGGTCTGCGGGTCCTGCTGGCGACCGAACTGGAACTGGGCCAGGCCCTGGCCGTTGGACCCGACCGTGCCGACGCCGTAGAGGGTCACGCCCCAGCCGCCCTTCGGCGTGTCGTTCTTGTAGAGGCTGGTGATCAGCGAGTGCCACGCGATCTGCGGTGCGATGGCGTCCACGCGGTCGTCCATGGAAGCGAGCACGTTCTGGATGCCGCCGCCGTAGCTGGCGCCGACCATGCCCAGCCGCGGGTCGCCGGGCGCGTCGAGCTGGGTCTCGGGCTGCTTGACGATCTCGTCGATGAGCAGCTGCGCGTCCTGGCCCTCGAACTCCGGCGAGTCCGTCATGACGTTGCCGGTGGAGGCGCCGAAGCCGCGCGGGTCCCAGGTGAGGACGTTGTACCCGGCGTCGAGGTAGCGCGCGACGATGCGGTTGTCCTCGGCCGCGCCGCCCGAGCCGTAGCCCGGCCCGTACATGATCGTGGGTGCCTTGCCGCCGGCGGCGAGCCCGTGCGCCGGGAAGTAGTCGTAGGCGATCTTCGTGCCGTCGAACGACGTGAGCGTGCCCTCGCGCGCCTGCGCCGATGCGACGAACGTGACCACCGCGAGCAGCGTCGCGGCCCCTGCCAGGGCACTCTTCATCGGTCGAAGGCTACGGCAGCAGCGTGGCCGGCGAGCCGGTTAACGACGAAGGGCGGGAGTCGACGCTCCCGCCCTTCGCGATCTGCTGGAACAACACCACGCCGGTCTTGATGGCAACTACCGCCGGTGGGACGAATCCCGGCTCCGACGAAGCGGGTGTCACGGTCTGGATTCCGCTGGCCTATCCAGCGGTGTGCGCCCGAACCAGGGCGCAACTCCGGCTAGCGGCCGGACACCTCCAGGGTCCCACAAGAACTGTCACTCACTTTTTGGACCACCTCCTTTCTCTGGTCTCTCCAGAGTACATGAGGCGGAGGCGGTCCGCGAGTCCGAAAGTGCCGTTATGGCGCCGGATGATCACCGGGCTCCGGCTCGCGGCGGCAGGTCGAGCTGCCCTGCTCCGGCTCCGGCTCCGTCTCGTCGTCGTTGGAGCCCTCGACCACCAGGGCGACGGCGCTGACGCGGTCGTCGTCCTTGATGTTGACGACGCGCACGCCGGTGGCGTCCCGGCCCTGCTGGCTGATGCCGCGGACCGACTGGCGGACGACCATGCCGCTCTCGGAGATGAAGACGAGCTCCTCGTGCGGGCGGACGACCAGCGCGCCGGCGAGGTCGCCCTTGTGCGAGGCCGCCTTGATCGCCCGGACGCCCATGGCGCCGCGCTTGGTCTTGCGGAACTGGTCGACGCCCGTGCGCTTGCCGAAGCCCGAGTCGGTGATCACCAGCAGCTCCTGATCGTCGCGGGCGACGTCCATCGACGAGCACCCAGTTGTCGGCGCCGGACACGTTCATGCCGGCCACGCCGCTCGTGTCGCGACCCATGGAGCGCACGTCGGACTCGTGGAAGCGGACGGCCTGGCCGTGCGCGCGAGACCATGAGCACGTCGTCGTCGCCGGAGGTGCGGCGCACCTGGATGAGCTCGTCGTCGTCGCGGACCTTGATGGCGATGATGCCGTCCGCCTTGATCGGCGTGTTGTAGGCGAGGAACTCCGTCTTCTTGACCACGCCCTGCTTGGTCGCGAAGAGCAGGAACTCGCCCTCGCGGAAGTCGCGCGTCGCGATCACGGACTGCACGCGCTCGTTCTCGCGCAGCGGCAGCATGTTGCCCAGGTAACGGCCCTTGGCCTGGCGGCTGTCGGGCGCCGGCAGCTCGTGCACCTTCTTGCGGTAGACCTTGCCGCGGTCGGTGAAGAAGAGCAGGAAGTCGTGGGTCGAGCGACACGAAGAGGTGCTCGATGAAGTCCTCGTCCTTCATCCCCATCCCGGCCACGCCGCGGCCGCCGCGCGCCTGGGAGCGGTAGGTGTCCAGCGGCAGCGCCTTGATGTAGGACGACTGCGTGATGGTGATGACCATCTGCCGCTCGGCGATCAGGTCCTCGACGTTGAAGTCGCCCTCCGAGGGCGCGATGAACGTGCGGCGCTCGTCGCCGTAGGTCTCGGAGATCTCGGCCAGCTCCTCCTTGATGAGCTCGAGGACCTTGCCCTCGTCGCCCAGCAGCTCGCGCAGCTCGCCGATGCGCTCCATCGCGTCCGCGTGCTCGCGGCGGATGGTGTCGGCCTCCAGCGCGGTGAGCTGCTGCAGGCGCAGCTCGAGGATCGCCTGCGCCTGGATGTGCGTCAGGCCGAAGTTGGAGATCAGGCCCTCGCGCGCGGCGTCGCGATCCTTGCGACGAGCGGATCAGCGCGATGACGGCGTCGAGGTGGTCCAGCGCGATGAGCAGGCCCTCGAGGCGGTGCACCCGCGCCTCGAGCTGGCGCAGCTCGTGCTTGGACCGGCGGACGATGATCTCGCGCTGGTGCTGGACGTAGTTGTGCAGCACCGAGCGCAGCGGCAGCGTGCGCGGCACGTTGTCGACCAGCGCGACCATGTTCACGCCGAACGTCGCCTGCAGCGAGGTGTGCTTGTAGAGCTTGTTGAGGACGACGTCGGGGTTCGAGCCGCGCTTGAGCTCGATCACCAGGCGCATGCCGGTCCGGCCGTCGGACTCGTCGCGCAGGTCGGAGATCTCGGAGATCTTCTTGTCGTTGACCAGCTCGACCATCTTGCGGATGACGCCGGTGTCGCCACCCTTCTTCACCTGGAAGGGCAGCTCGGTGACGATGATCGCCTCCTTGCCCTGGCCGATGTCCTCGATGCCGGCCTTGCAGCGC
>CAWJMO010000024.1:0-195147 GCA_963843865.1 uncultured Solirubrobacteraceae bacterium
GGCAACGAGCGACACAGCGAAAGCCAGCCAGACCCTCGACGGGAGCCGGCAACCTGAAAGAGAGTCAGCTCGCCGCCGGCCAGAACCTTCTCACTGCATCGGACCACCGCCGACCCACCGAATAAAAACAGCAAGCCTGAAAGCAGAAGCGGCGACTGTCGCGGCGGTGGGGCCCGCGGGCTCTCGGATGCGAACCGCTATGGGGTTCTCAGGGGTCCGTAGAACCCCTGAGAACCCGGCGATCCTTCAGCGGTGAACGCCTTTCGTCCGCCGCTTCTGGCAGCGGCGAAGCGAGTCCGATTTCTCGCCGGGACGAAGTCCCAAGCGAGACCGAGCCCTCTGGGCGAGGTGTCCGCCAAGGACACCTCGCCCAAAACGACCGATTTGCAGGAGCCGGCCCCGGGAGCACGGTGGGACGCTTCACCGGTCGAATCCCGGACTGCCTCCCGGTCCGCGATACCGGCTTCGAAGCGTTGCCTGGGCCGTGACGCCGGCGGGAAGCGGCGGGCGCGCCCGCGGTTTTCCCAACACTTTCGGGTCGAGTGCCGCAGGAGGAAGTATGACCATCTCTGATCCCCCACCCGTCGGACCCGGCCCGCTGCACGATCTCCCCGCCTCGCTATGCGGCGATGCCGAAGCGGCGCCGGCGAGCCATCCACATGACCGTGCGCGACCTTCGCGTACTCGAGCTGCTGGTCGCCCGGCGGGTGGAGTCGCTGGACGCGCTCCACCGCGTTCGCGTTCCCGACGGTCTCGCGCAAGCGCGCTCTGAACCGACTCGGCGAGCTCGTCGTCCGCCGGCTACCTCGATCGGCGCAGCGTCGAGCTCCCCGGGCAGGACGGCCTGCAGTCGGTGTACTTCCTGACCTCGCGCGGGCGGACCGCGCTGCAGATCCGATCCGAGGAGGCGAGCGGCTGGTTCGCGACGCGGCAGTGGCGGCTCGACCTCAGCGAGCCGTCGATCCCGCACCAGATCGTCACCAACCGCGTGTGCGACTGGCTGGGCGCGAAGGTCATTCCCGAGCACCTGCTGCCGCCGGCCCCGAGCGACGGACGCTACATCGAGCAAGCAGCCGGGGACGACCGGACGCCGTCTACGAGGCCCGCGGCAAGCCACGAAGGGCGATCCGCAGGTCTGGGTCGAGGTCGACCTCGGCCACTACAACCGCAGAGCGGATCGTCGAGAAGGTCGTGCGCTGCCGGGCAGCAACCGGCCGGCTTCCTGCTGATCGCCTGCCCGACCGACGCCGGGAGCGTGGCTCGAGCGGGTCGTCGAAGAGAGCTTCGTCGAGAGATCTGGCAGCGGATCGACGTCACGACGTTCGATGACGCTCCGACGAGGCATCGCGCCGGCGCTCGACGAGGCACTGCGCCCGAGCGAAGACCATCCCGGCGTCCCGACGCAGCTATGAGCCACGCCGGTCAGCCTCCACGAGCCGCTGATGACGGCGGCCCAAGTCGCGCGAGCTGCTTGTGCGTTCCGCGTTCTTCGGTCTACGAGTACGCGCGCCGCCAGCACGATCCGCTGCCGGCGATCGAGATCGGCCGGCACCGGCGGTTCCTGCGATCGGACCTCGAGCGAGTGGCTGGCCGAGCAGCGCGGGCGCGACCAGCGCTAGCCGTCCGCGGCTTGGGCGGCGGGGAGGAGAGCGCGGGATCAGGTCTCGGTGCTGCGAAGGCCGATGCCACCAGGGCGGCGTCGTCAGCGCGCGGCACGTAGTGGAGGTACTTCATCGTGGTCTGGACGTCGGCGTGGCCCATCCACTCCTGGACCCGGCGGATGTCGGCGACGGCGATCATCCGTCGTGCCGAAGGTGTGGCGCAGGTCGTGGAAGCGCAGCGGTCGCAGGCCGGCTCGCTTGAGCGCTGCGGCGTAGCGGCGCCGGAGTGCGGAGCGGTCGAGGTAGTCGCCGAGCTCGCCGGAGAAGACCAGGTCCTCGTCTTCGACCCAGTGCTCGCGGTGGCGCAGGACCATGAGCTCGTTCGCGACCTGCGGCGCCATGGGAACCGAGCGGACCCGGCCCGACTTCGGGGTGCCGAGGTGACCGTCGACGAAGCTGCCGCGCACGCGGATGGTGTGCGCCCTTGAAGTCGACGTCGCGCCAGCGCAGCGCGAGCAGCTCGCCGCGGCGAAGGCCGGTCAGCGCCGCGGTCAGGAAGATCGCCGCGTCCTGTCGCTGTCCCGCCGCCCTCACCAGCCGCCGGATCTCCTCGGGGCTGAAGACCTCGATGTCGCCGGTCTGATCGTTGCTGCGGCTTCTCGACGTCGTCGACCGGGTTGATCTGGCAGGCCGTACGACCTTGCGCGCCGCGCTTGAAGATGCCGCTGAGGATGGCGAGCGTCTTGATGCGGGTGGCGTCGGAGCGGTCGAGCGTGGCGAGCCAGCGCTCGATCATCGGCGTGGTGATCGAGCCGAGCTCGCGGTTGCCGAACGCCGGCAGCAGCTGCGAGCGGATCAGCGCGCGGTAGGCCGCGACGGTGGACGGCTTGCGGCCGCGGTCGTGCTCGACGTAGCGCAGGTACTCGTCGGCGGCCTCGGCGAACGTGACGCCGGTCCTCGTCGACGCCCTGGAGGGTGCCGCGCCGGGCCTGGTCGAGCAGGTCGCGCAGCCACGCCTCGGCGGTGCGCTTCGTGTAGTAGCCGGCCGGCGGACGCCCCCGGTCCGTCCATGCCGGGACCGATGCGCTTCTGGGTCTGGCGGCCGTCGGTGAGGCGGTACTTCGCGTACCACTGCGGGCCGCGCTGGCGCTCGACCCGGAAGACATGCCCGCTCGGCTCGTTCGTGGCCATGTCGCCAAAGATACCGACTGCTCGGGACATATTGGGGACACGTCGCTGCTTTCGTGTTCCCGCCGCTTCCGAAGAATAGGCGATTTGCAGGCTACTTTCGGAAGCCCTCCATCGGACTCGAACCGATGACCCCTTCCTTACCATGGAAGTGCTCTACCAACTGAGCTAGGAGGGCGTGGAAGCGTCATCGTAGCGATGGACGCCCGTCCGATCGATGGGGCCATCGAGTTGGTCAGCTGACCGTCCGTGCCGATAGGAGGGTCATGCGGGGGCGGCGGGTTCCGGTGGTGATGATGGCGGCGTTCGCGCTGCTCGGCGCGCCCGCGGCGCACGCCTGCCAGGGCGCGCGCACCGCGCCGACCCCCGACACCGTCGCGAAGGTGCAGAAGGCGACCATCTGCCTGCTCAACAAGCAGCGCCGGCGGGCGGGTCTGAAGAAGCTGCGCCCGAGCGTGGAGCTCGCCGTCGCGGCGACGGGTCACTCGCAGGACATGGTGGCCCGGCAGTACTTCGAGCACGACGGGCCGGCCGGCGACACGTTCGTCACGCGCGCGACCGCTGCGGGCTACCTCACGGGCCACGAGCACGCGTGGGGCCTCGGCGAGAACCTCGCCCACGGGACGGGCGGCCGGGCCGCGCCGGCCGCCATCGTGCGCGCGTGGATGCACTCGCCGATCCACCGCGCCGTGGTGCTGTCCAAGACGGCGCGCGACGCGGGGATCGGTCTGGCGGCGGGCACCCCGTTCGACGCCGCGAGCGGGACGACCTACACGCTGGACGCCGGGTACGTCCGCTAGGCGCGCGACGTCTCGGTCTCGTTGCCGCGCAGGTAGATGTACCAGTAGAACCCGGCCACGAAGACGGCGGCGCCGACGAGGTTGCCGGCGAACGCGAGGACCAGGTTGTGGAGCACGTCGCCCCAGCCGAGGCCGGGGACGTCGGCGAAGACGGCGACCGGGAGGAAGAACATGTTGGCGACGACGTGGTCGAAGCCCATGGCGACGAAGCCCATGATCGGGAAGAAGATGGCGAGGACCTTGCCGCCGATGTCGTCGGCGCCCATGGCCATCCAGACGGCCAGGCAGACGAGCCAGTTGCAGCCGACCGCGCGCAGGAAGATCTGGAAGCCGGTCTCCGTCTCGCCCTTCAAGGTGGCGATGGCGGTGAGGCGCTCGAGGTCGACGTCCTTGGTCACGATGCCGGACTTGTACGGCCAGGAAGTAGGCGACCAGGAGCGAGCCGATGAGGTTGCCGACCAGCACGACCGCGAAGTTGACGCCCAGCTGCTTGCCCGTGACGCGCTTGGCCAGGAAGCCCAGCGGCAGCAGCGCCATGTTGCCGGTCAGCAGCTCGGCGCCCGCGACGACGACGAGCACCAGGCCGAGGGTGAAGACGGCGCCCGTGACGAGCGCGATCGTGCCCACGTCGGGATTCATGCCGGCCGAGCAGACGATGGCCAGGAGACTGGCGAACGCGATGTACGCGCCGGCGAGGATGCCGCTGACGAGCGCCTTGTCGGGGCTCATCGCCGCCTTGGTGGCTCCGGTCTGTGCGCCGGCTTCTGCGATCTCCGCGGGGGTCTTGAAGGCCATCGGCCTCGGACAAGTCCTCCCGGCGCGAAGGACCTCGAAACCGGGTAAGACTCCGACGATGCCGCGCCCGGGCACCCGGCCCCGCTCGTTCGAACGCCTCCGGCGCCTCCCGGCCGTCGGCCGCGCGATGGACTGGGGCATGGGCGAGGCCGCCGCGTCGCCGCAGACCCAGGGCGCCGGCGCGCGCGTCGCCGGCCTGAAGGTCACGGAGTCCGTCTGCCCCTACTGCGCCGTCGGCTGCGGGCAGCTCGTCTACACGCGGGGCGGCGAGCTCGTCGACATCGAGGGCAACCCGCGCTCGCCCATCAACCAGGGGACGCTTGTGCCCGAAGGGGTCGGCGTCGCGACAGCTCGTCCAGCAGCCGGGCCGGCTGACGAAGGTCCGCTACCGCCGGCCGGGCGGGACGGAGTGGGAGGACCTCGACCTCGAGACGGCGATGGACATGATCGCCCAGCGCACGATCGACGCGCGCGAGGCCGGCTGGCAGGACCACGACCACAACGGCTGGCGCGTCAACCGCACGATGGGCTTCGCGCACCTCGGCGGCGCGACGCTCGACAACGAGGAGAACTACCTCCTCAAGAAGCTCTACACGGCCATGGGCGCCATCCAGATCGAGAACCAGGCGCGCATATGACACAGCTCCACGGTCCCCGGTCTGGGGACCTCGCTCGGCCGTGGCGGCGCCACGTCATACCTGCAGGACATCCAGAACGCTGACTGCGTCCTGATCGAGGGCTCCAACATGGCCGAGGCGCACCCGGTCGGCTTCCGCTGGGTGATGAAGGCCAAGGAGCGCGGCGCGAAGATCATCCACATCGACCCGCGCTACGGCCGCACGAGCCAGCTCGCCGACCTGCACCTCCCCATCCGCGCGGGCACGGACATCGCGTTCCTCGGCGGCCTCATCCGCCACGTGCTCGAGACGGAGAGCTACTTCAAGGACTACGTCGTCAACTACACGAACGCCTCGACGCTCGTGGGCGAGGACTTCCAGGACTCGGAGGACCTCGGCGGGCTGTTCAGCGGCTTCGACCCCGAGACGGGGATGTACGACCGCAGTTCGTGGATGTACGAGGGCGGCGAGATGGCGGCGGCGGCCGGTGCGCGCGAGCACTCCTCGCAGGGCTTCGAGCAGCGCACGGGCGCGGGCATGCACTCGGGCAAGTTCGAGCGCGACGAGACGCTGCAGCACCCCCGCTGCGTCTTCCAGGTCCTCAAGCGCCACTTCAGCCGCTACACGCCGGAGATGGTCGAGCGCATCTGCGGCATCACGCCGGAGGACTTCCAGACCGTCGCCGACGAGCTGGTGAAGAACTCGGGGCGCGAGCGCACGACGATGTGGTGCTACGCCGTCGGCTTCACCCAGCACACCGCCGGCGCGCAGATGATCCGCGCCGGCGCGATCCTGCAGCTGCTGCTGGGCAACATGGGCCGGCCAGGCGGCGGCATCATGGCCCTGCGGGGGCATGCCTCCATCCAGGGGTCGACGGACATCCCGACGCTCTACGACCTGCTCCCCGGGCTACCTGCACATGCCGCGTGCCAAGGAGGAGGAGCTGACGCTCGAGAACTACGTCTCGACGGGCGGCGCCGACCGCGGCTGGTGGGCGTTCTTCGACTCCTACATCGTCAGCCTGCTCAAGGCCTGGTACGGGCCGGACGCCACGGAGGCCAACGACTACGGCTTCGGCGCCCTGCCGCTGATCAGCGGCAACCACTCCCACTTCGCCACGATGATGCGCATGCTCGACGGCGGCGTCGAGGGCTTCTTCGTCATGGGCCAGAACCCGGCCGTCGCCTCGCAGAACGGCGGCCTGCAGCGTCGCGCGCTGGCCAAGCTCAAGTGGCTCGTCGTCCGCGACCTCGCCGAGATCGAGACCGCGACCTTCTGGAAGGACTCCCCGGAGGTCGCGTCGGGCGAGCTCAAGCCGGAGGACATCCAGACGGAGGTCTTCCTCATGCCCGCCGCCTCCCACGTGGAGAAGGAGGGCACCTTCACCAACACGCAGCGCCTCGTGCAGTACCGCGACAAGGCGCTCGAGCCGCCGGGCGACGCCCGTTCGGAGCTGTGGTTCACCCACCACCTCTACAAGCGCGTCGCCAGGCACTACGCCGACTCGGACCGGGCCCGCGACTGGGGCATCCGCCACCTGCACTGGGACTACCCGGAGCACGGGGACGAGCAGGAGCCCGACGTGGAAGCCGTGCTGAAGGAGATCAACGGCTACGACGTGGAGACGGGACGCCCCCTCGACGGCTTCACCGAGCTGCGTTCGGACGGGTCGACGGCGTCGGGGTGCTGGATCTACTGCGGCATCTACAAGGACGGTGTCAACCAGGCCCGGCGGCGCGACCCCGGCGACATCCGCGCGCAGGACGGCCTCGCCTCCCCCGAGTGGGCGTGGGCGTGGCCGGCGAACCGGCGCATGCTCTACAACCGCGCCTCCGCCGACCCGGAGGGCAAGCCGTGGTCGGAGCGCAAGAAGTACGTCTGGTGGGACGAGGAGAACGAGAAGTGGACGGGCTACGACGTCCCGGACTTCCCGCCGAACAAGCGCCCCGACTACCGGCCGTCCGACGACGACCTGGCCATGGACGCGATCGGCGGCGACGACCCGTTCATGATGATGGCCGACGGGCGCGCCTGGCTGTACTCGCCGAGCGGCCTGCTCGACGGGCCGATGCCGACCCACTACGAGCCGCTCGAGTCCCCCGTCGACAACCTCCTGTACCCCGAGCTGGGCGCGAACCCGAGCGCCATCCGCTGGGAGCGCGACGACAACCCGTACAACCCGACGGCCGATCCGACCTACCCGATCGTCGCCACCACCTTCCGCCTGACGGAGCACCACACGGCGGGGGCGATGAGCCGGCGGCTGCCGTGGCTGGCCGAGCTGCAGCCGGAGATGTTCGCGGAGATCAGCCCGATCCTCGCCGCCGAGCGCGGCATCGAGGACGGCGGCTGGCTGACGATCGAGACGGCCCGCGCGAAGATCGAGGCGCGCGCGCGGGTGACGGAGCGCATGCGCCCGCTGCGCATCGACGGCCACCTCGTCCACCAGATCGCGATCCCGTTCCACTGGGGCCACGGCGGCCCGCACCCCGGCGATTCCGCCAACGACCTCGGCGCGCTCTCGGGCGACCCCAACGTCTCCATCCAGGAGTCCAAGGCGTTCACCTGCGACGTGCGGGCGGGGCGCCGGACGGAGCCGACGAGCACGAAGCTGGCCGGCAAGGACCCGCCGGCGAGCTCGCAGGCGACCAACGAGGACGACCTCCAAGCCGAGTTCCCGAAGGAGCATCTCGCATGACGCCCACCGCCGGCGCGCCCACGGAGCTCGCCATCCACAAGGTCGACGGCCGGGAAACGCGTCGCATGGGCTTCTTCACCGACACCTCGGTGTGCATCGGCTGCAAGGCGTGCGAGGTCGCCTGCAAGCAGTGGAACGACCTCCCCTCGGACGGGGCCGACTTCGGTAAGGGCCTCCTCCTACGACCACACGGGCGAGCTGAGCGCGAACACGTGGCGGCACGTGCGCTTCGTCGAGCTGCTCGAGCCGGCGGAGGTCTCGCTGCCCGACATCCCCGCCTACCGCCAGCAGAGCGGCGGGACAGAGGGCGACTGGGTCTTCATGTCCGACGTGTGCAAGCACTGCACGAACGCCGGCTGCCTGGACGCCTGCCCGACCGGCGCGCTGATCCGCACGGAGCACGAGACGGTGGTGCTGCAGGCCGACATCTGCAACGGCTGCGGCTACTGCGTCCCGGCCTGTCCGTTCGGGGTCGTCGACCGCGACCACGACGACGGCCGCGCCGGCAAGTGCACCCTCTGCTACGACCGGCTGGAGGACGGCCTCGAGCCCGCGTGCGCGAAGGCGTGCCCGACCGACTCGATCCAGTTCGGCGCCTACGACGACCTGGTGGAGCTCGCGGGACGCCGCGTCGCCACGCTGCACGAGCGCGGCCTGGACCGCGCCTACCTCTACGGCGCGGGGGACGAGCCCGGCCAGGAGCTCGCCGGTGGCCTGGGGTCCTTCTTCCTGCTCACGGAGCCGCCCGAGCGCTACGGCCTCCCCGCCCAGGCCGACTCGCCGGTGCAGGAGAACGTCGTCGGCGCGACGGCGGCCGCGATGGGCGCCGGGCTGCTGGCGGGGATCGCCGCGGCCATCGCCTTCGCCACCGCCGGGCGCCGCGCGGGACGGTCCTGGTGAGCGACCTCGAGCGCCCCGGCCACCCGCCGGGCCTCAAGCCGGAGGACGAGCCGCCGGAGACGACGACCGGCCGCGAGCGCGAGGCGGCGGGCGACCGCGACATGACGGCGGCGGTCGGCACGGCCGGCGAGCCGGGCGTCTGGAAGCGGGCGCACGGAGGGCGCGAAGGTCGCCCTGGCCCGGCCGGAGTGGGGCGACGCGGTGTGGTCGTTCCTCTACAAGCAGGACACCGACTACGCGAAGACGGACCCGCAGCCCGGACAGGTCGCGGAGGCCGCGCGCCGCCAGCGCGCCGGCGACACGCCCGGCCCCGTCAACGGCCCGTTCATCCACGCGCCCGTGTGGACGTGGGAGGTCCCCACCTACTTCTGGGTCGGCGGCATCGCCTCCGGCGCGGGCTTCGTCGCCTTGGCCGCGGACCTCTCGGGCGACCATCGCTCCGCGCGCATCGCCCGCCTCGTCTCCCTCGGCGCGGTCGCCCCCGCCCCCGTCCTGCTGATCGCCGACCTCGGCCGGCCCGCGCGCTTCCTGAACATGCTGCGCATCTTCAAGCCACGCTCGCCGATGAACACCGGCGCGTGGTGCCTGATGGCCTTCAGCGGGACGCTCACCGGCGCGGTCGGCGCCGACCTGCTCGGGCAGGAGCGCGCCGCGCGCGGCCTCGGCGCCGCCACCGCGATGCTCGGGGGCTACCTCGGCTCCTACACGGGCGTGCTGCTCGCCACCACCGCCGTTCCCGTGTGGGCGCGCAGCCGGCACTTCCTGGGACCGGTCTTCGTGGCCACGGCGACCGCCACCGGGGCGGCGGCGACGCGCCTGGCCCTCGTCGCCTCCGGCCTGCCCGACGGCCACCCCACGGGCCGCGCGCTGGCCCGGCTGCAGGCGGTGGCGATGGGCGCCGAGATCACGCTCTCCCAGGTCAACGAGCGCCGCCTGGGCCGCATCGGCAAGGCGCTCGACGGCCGCCTGTTCACCACCGCGAAGGCGCTCGTCAACGTGGGGTTCGTCCTGCAGGCGGGGAGCCGCCGCCTCGGGCCGCGCAGCCAGGATGCCGCCAGCGTCGCCTACCTCGCGGCGGGCCTCGCCTTCCGCATGGCGTGGATCGAGGCCGGCAGGAAGTCGGCCGCCGACCACGAGGCCGTCGCCCTCACCGCACGCGGGAAGACGGAGGCACGGCTCGAGTCCTCCCAGCGCGGGCCGGCGCCACGTTTCCTCAGCGCCCCGGGCCGCCTCTACAGCGGCACGATCCGCCGCCTGAGCCTGTTCGTCGAGGACCTGCTGCCCAAGCCGCCGTCAGGGGTGTGACACGGATCGGTGTAACACCGGGGCGTGTTGTGGTTTGGTGTGCGCATGGCCTTCAACGATGAGATCAGCGCGCTCGGCCGCGCCGCCGGTGACGGCGCCGACCGGCTCCTGACCACGCCGGCCCAGGGCGTTCACGAGGCGATCGCCAATCGCATCTTCGGCCGCCTCGGTCCGGCCGCCCTCCCCGCCCGCGCCCTGCACGACGGCATCTCCACCGCGGTCTACGCCGGTGTGCGCGTCGGCGTCTCCACCGGAGCCAAGGCCGGCGCCGTCGTCGCCAAGGCACGCGGCACCGACCCCGAGATCGTCTCCCGCTCACCGCGCGGGCGCCGGTTCCAGGCCATCCTCAACGGGCTGATCGGCCACGAGCTGGCGCTGGAGGACGACGCGCTCGCCACCCACATGGGCCTCTGGCAGGACGGGCTCCCGCACCTCCGTCGCCGGCCTGGACGGCCACACCGGCTCCATCGTCGTGCTCGTGCACGGGCTGTTCGAGACGGAGCAGTCGTGGGGCGCGGCCGGCTCCTACGGCGAGCGGCTCTCCGACGACGGCTGGACCCCGCTGCGCGTCCGGTACAACACCGGTCTCCCCATCCTCGAGAACGGCCGCAAGCTGGCCTGGCTGCTCGACCAGGTCGTCGCCGAGTGGCCCGTGCCCGTCCGGCAGATCGCGCTCGTCGGGCACTCCATGGGCGGCATGGTCGTCCGCGTCGCCGGCGCGGAGGAGAGCACCTGGCGCCACCACCTCACTCACGTCGCCTGCCTCGGCTCCCCCAACCAGGGCGCGCCGCTCGAGCAGGTCGTCCACCGCGCCGCGGGCGTGCTGGCCAAGCTGCCGGAGGTCGCCCCGCTCGGCGGCATCCTCGACCAGCGCTCGGCCGGCATCCGCGACCTGCGCGAGGGCATCGAGTGCGGGCCGCTGCTCGAGGGCGTCCACCACCTGTTCCTCGGCGCGACCTTCACGGCGGATCCGAAGCACCCGGTCGGCCTCGTCCTCGGCGACTTCCTGGTCCGCGAGGGGTCGGCGGCCGGGCCGAAGGACGTCGAGGTGTGCGTGGAGGACAAGGTCCACCTCGGCGGGCTCAACCACTTCCACCTGCTCAACCACGAGCGGGTCTATCAGCACCTCGAGCAGTTCCTCAAGCGCGCGCCGGTGGCGCGCCGGCAGCTCACTGCCGTGGCAGGAAGTACGGCGTAGCGACCTTGCGGATCGCGCGGGCCAGGTAGGGCCCGAGGCTCTCGGAGAAGACGCGCGTGAGGTGGCGGCCGTCCTTGGTGACGAGAGCGCCGCCGACCACCGGGAAGCACTTGCTCGTCGAGCAGAAGAAGCTCGACAGGTCGATCAGCGCGTAGCGGGGATCGTCGAGCGAGGCGACGGCGCCGGGGAAGGCGTCGCGGCGCAGCGACTCCTTGCGCGGGCGCGCGCAGAACGGCCCCGGCGACAGCTCGAGCCCCCGGGCGCGGCGCACGCACGCCGCGACCGCGTTCGCGTTGTGGTTGGCCGGGTTGTCGCGGATGGCGAAGACCTGCTCGACGGAGTCCGGCAGCGCCTCCCACGCGGTGGCGAAGCCGAGCGTCTCCGTTGCGAACGCGCTCATCCCCTTCGCGGCGATGTAGGGCGTGCCGGCCGTCTGATGGGCGACGATCACGCCCGTCACCTCGGGATGGTCCTCCAGCCAGCGCAGCACGCGGATGTTGAAGCGCACGCACCCGGTGACCTCCTCGTTCTCCGGGAGGTCGCGCACCGCGGCCGAGTAGGCGCAGTGGCTGCGGGTGAGGTCGATGCCGTGCCAGCCCAGCCGCTGCATCGCGCCGGCGACCGCGCCCCGCCAGGCCATCGCGTGGCTGTCGCCGACGAGGGCGACGCTGCGGGTGGCGTCCTCGGCGGGGGTGCCGAACTCGCAGGGATACAGGGCGCCGTCAGCGCGCTGCTTGCCGTTGCCGATGGTGCCGCTGCCGGTGCAGGGGTAGCTCGGGGTGAGCAGCGAGCGGGTGAGGCCCGGGCGGGCGGCCAGCCGCAGCGCGGGGTTCAGGCACGGCCGCTCAGGGTCGCGGGCGGCGGCGCCGAAGCAGGCGGGCGCGGCGTGGGCCGGCGCGGCGAGCGCGCACAGCGCCGCCACCGTCGCGACCAGCAGGAGCGCCCGCCGCACGCCCGCTACGTGTTCTGCTGGTACGAGAACTTCACTTGCTTCGAACCCTTCTTGCAGGTCACCGAGCCGTCGAACTCCGTCGGGATGGAGACGCGCTTCTCCGTGCACCCGTAGCCCTTGACCTTGTGGGTGCAGCGACCCTTCCGGCCGTGCTCGCGGCGGCAGGCGGTGAACGCCTTCGCGATGGCTTTGCCGGTGCTGCAGCCCGTCTTCTTCACCGACAGCGAGGTGATGTAGCCGCCGGAGATGTCGAAGGTCTTGCAGCCCTTCGCCTGCGCGGGCGCGGCGGTGAAGGCCATCGCCGCGAGTGCGAGCACGACGTACTTCACGCGGTGACCTCCTCGACGAGCTCGAAGATCCCGTTGACGAGCACGCGGTCCTCGAACGGGGCGATGCGCTCGAGGCGGGCCGCCTCCCCCGTGAGGATCTCCGTCTGGTCGCGCATCGTCTCGAGCTCATCGACCGTGACGTCCAGGTAGCCGACCGTCATCACCTGATCGGGGTCGTCGTCGTTGCGCAGGACCTCGACGCGCTGGAGCTTCTCGGGCCACGGGTCAGGCGTCCACGCGGCACGGAAGGCCTCGTAGCTGTCGGGCTTGAGCTGCCTCACGGTGACCAGACACATCATGGGTGCGTTCGAGCTCCTCGTTAGCGGAAGGCCTGGATGCCCGTCAGCGCGTGCCCGATGACGAGCGCGTGCACCTCTGCGGTCCCCTCGTAGGTGACCACGGACTCCAGGTTGTTCATGTGCCGAATCACTGGATACTCCAGCGTGATCCCGTTTCCTCCGAGGATCTGCCGGGCCTCGCGCGCGACCCACAGCGCCGCGTTGACGTTGGCGAGCTTGCCCATGGACACCTGCTCGGGCACCGCGCGGCCGGCTTCCTTCAAGCGGGCGAGGTGGTAGGCGAGCAGCGTGCCGCGGTTGACCTCCACGCACATGTCGGCGAGCTTCTTCTGCGTGAGCTGGAAGCCGCCGATCGGGCGGTCGAACTGGATGCGCGTCTTGGAGTACTCGACGGCGGACTCCAGGCAGGCGCGGGCGGCGCCCATCGCGCCGAAGACGATGCCGGTGCGCGCCTCGTTGAGGCAGCCGAGCGGCGCCTTGATGCCGATGCCCTCGGGGAGCATCGCGTCCGCGGGGAGACGGACGTCGTCGAGGACGAGCTCGCGAGGTGACGGACGCGCGCAGCGAGAGCTTCTTGTGGATCTCGGGCGCGCTGAAGCCGGGCGTGTTCGTGGGGACGACGAAGCCGCGGACGCCGTCGTCCGTGCGCGCCCACACGACCGCGACGTCGGCGATCGACCCGTTGGTGATCCACATCTTCTGGCCGTTGAGGACCCAGTCGTCGCCGTCGCGCTTCGCACGGGTGCGCATGCCGCCGGGGTTGGAGCCGAAGTCGGGCTCCGTGAGGCCGAAGCAGCCGACGGCGTCGCCCGCCGCCATGCGCGGCAGCCACTCCTGCTTCTGCTCCTCCGAGCCGTAGGCCCAGATCGCGTACATCGCCAGCGAGCCCTGGACGGAGACGAGCGAGCGGATGCCGCTGTCGCCGGCCTCGAGCTCGAGGACGGCGAGGCCGTAGCTCATGACGCTCGCGCCGGCGCACCCGTAGCCCTCCAGGTGCATGCCGAGCAGGCCGAGCCCGCCGAACGCCTTGGCCAGCTCGCGCGCGGGCAGCTGCCCCTTGTCGAACCAGTCCCCGATGTGCGGGAGGACCTCGTTGGTGACGTAGTTGCGGACGTTCTCGCGGATCAGCTTCTCCTCGTCGGAGAGCAGCCAGTCCGTGTCCAGGTAGTCGCGACGGGTTCAGCGTCGTCGTGGGCTCTGCTTCAGCGGCCGTGGCCATGGGCGTGATCCTAGATCTCGCCGCGGGCGTCGCGCCACTGGATGAGTTCGCGTACGGCCCCCAGGTCGTAGCCGCGAGCCGTCGCCGCCGAGCCCCAGGATCAGGTGCTGGACGCCCACCTCGACGAGCTCGTCGGGCGTCGTGGACTTGAAGCCGTCCTGCGTCCCCCAGGTCCGCTCGATCTCGTCCGGGTCCCGGCCGACGGCGGCGCAGTGCTCGCGCAGGATGCCGTCCTTCGTCCGGAACGCCTCCGCGTCGCCGAAGGAGTGCCACATGTCCCCGTACTGGGCGACGAGCTTGAGCGTCACCTTCGGGCCCGAGCCGCCGATGAGGATGGGCAACTTCCCCTGCGGCGGCGGGATTGAGCTTGGCCAGCCGGTCCTTGATCCGCGGCAGCGACGCCTTGAGCTCGCGCAGCCGGTAGGGGGCGTCGCCGAACTCGTAGCCGTACTCGTCGTAGTCGCGCTTGAACCAGCCGGCGCCGATGCCGAGGATCGCTCGGCCGCCGCTCAGGTGGTCGATCGTCCGGTGGGCGTCGGCGAGTACTCCGGGTTGCGGTAGGAGTTGCAGATCACCAGCGAGCCGATCTGCGCGCGCTCCGTGTTCTCGGCCATCGCGGCGAGCGTCGTGAGGGCCTCGAAGTGGGCGCCGTCGGGGTCGCCGTAGAGCGGATAGAAGTGATCCCAGTTGAAGATCGCGTCGCATCCGAGCTCGTCCGCCTCCCGCCACGCCTTGCGCATGTTCTCGATGCTCGCGTGCTGCGGCTGGAGCTGGACCCCGATCGGATACGTGCCATGGCAAGCACCCTACGGTTGCGCGCCATGCCCCGCCTGCTCGTCCTCATCGCCAGTACCCGTCCTGTCCGCGCCGGCAAGCCCGTCGCCGACTGGTTCGAGGGGCGCGCCCGCGAGCACGGCGGCTTCGACGTCGAGGTGGTCGACCTCAAGGAGCTCGGCCTCCCGATGATGGACGAGGAGAAGCACCCCCGCTTCGGCGAGTACGCCAACCCGCACACGCTCGCCTGGGCCGACACCGTCGACGCATCCGACGCCTTCGTCTTCGTGATGCCCGAGTACAACCACTCCTTCACGGCGCCGCTGAAGAACGCGATCGACTTCGTCTTCGCCGAGTGGGCCCGCAAGCCGGTCGGCTTCGTCTCCTACGGCGGCGTCGCCGCGCGGCACCCGCGCCGTGCAGGCCATCAAGCCCGTCTGCCTCGCCGTCGGCCTCTCCCCCGCCGGCGCCGCGGTCAACATCCCCTTCGTCGCCAAGTTCATCGAGGACGATGTCTTCACGCCCAACGACAACCTCATCAAGAGCGCCGACGACCTCCTCGACGAGCTGGTCGCGCTGCAGGGAGCACTCGCCTCGCTGCGGTAGTGGCGGGGGCAGGATTCGAACCTGCGAAGGATGAACCACTCGGTTTACAGCCGAGCCCATTTGGCCGCTCTGGAACCCCGCCAGGGCGACGCGAAATGCTAGCGACCGTGCTCAGCCGAGCCCGCGGAGCTGCTGGGCCTCTGGCAGCGCCTCGAGCTTCTTGAGCGTGTGCGACTCGATCTGGCGGATGCGCTCGCGGGTGACGTTGAAGGCGCGGCCGACCTCCTCGAGCGTCGCGGGGCGGGTGCCGGCGAGGCCGTAGCGCATGACGATGACCTCGCGCTCCCGCTCCGGCAGGGCGCGGAGGGCGGCGCGCACGTTCTCGTTGCGCAGCGCCAGCGAGGCGCTCTCGAAGGGGGAGATGGCGGTGTCATCGGCGACGAGGTCCCCGAGGGAGGAGCTGCCCTCGTCGCCCACGGGCTTCTCGAGGGAGATGGGCTGCTGCGCGATGCGCTGGATGTCACGGACCTCGCGCACGGTCCAGCCCAGCTGGGCGGCGACCTCGTCGGGGGTCGGCTCGCGGCCGAGGTCCTGGACGAGCGCGCGCTCGACGTGGGCGACCTTGTTGAGTCGCTCGACCATGTGGACGGGGATGCGGATGGTGCGGCCCTTGTCGGCCAGCGCGCGGGTGACGGCCTGGCGGATCCACCAGGTCGCGTAGGTGGAGAACTTGTAGCCGCGGCGGTAGTCGAACTTCTCGACGGCGCGGATGAGGCCGAGCGAGCCCTCCTGGATGAGGTCGAGGAAGCTCAGGCCGCGGTTGAGGTAGCCCTTGGCGATGGAGACCACGAGGCGCAGGTTGGCCTCGACCATGGCCTGCTTGGCGTCGAGGTCGCCGCGCTCGATGCGGCGCGCGAGGGCGATCTCGCGGTCGGCGGTGAGCAGCTCGACGCGGCCGATGGCGCGCAGGTAGAGGCGCAGGGAGTCCATGGACGGCTCGACGGTCAGGTCCACCTCGACACTGCGCCCGCCCGCCAGGATCGTGATGCCCTGTTCCGTGAGGTGCTCGTGGAACTCGGTGACCTGCTCCTTGGACAGGTCCAGGTCGGCGAGGGTCGCGGCGATGCGCTCCACGGTGAGCGAGCCGCGCTCGTGGCCCTGGATGAGCAGCGCCTGGAGCTCAGGGAGTTCGGCGGCGGTGGCGGGTTCGTCGAGCAGCGTCTGCATGGTCAGCCACTGAACGGTGCGACCGGCGCAGTTCTGACGCGCCAGCTCCTATTTCTGCGAAGCGCGCTGCAGGCGGTAGAAGTAGCCCGCCCCGGAACCGACCGTCACGGCGACCGTCAGGTAGACGAGGAGATCGACCAGGACCGTCTGCTCGTCGACGATGATCAGGACGAGGACCATCGCCACCTGGAGGAAGGTCTTCACCTTGCCGGCCGGGCTGGCGGCGATCACCTGTCCCTGCTCGATGGCGATCTGGCGCAGCCCGGTGACGGCGAACTCGCGGGAGACGATGACCATCGCCACCCACGCCTCGAGCTTGTCGATGTCCACCAGCGAGATCAGCGCGGCCGTGACCAGCAGCTTGTCCGCCAGCGGGTCCCAGAGCTTGCCGAAGTTGGTGACCTGGTTGTTGCGCCGCGCCAGGTAGCCGTCCGCGACGTCCGTGGCCGAGGCGATCGCGAAGACCACCGCGGCCGGCCAGTCGGCGTCGAAGACCTCCGAGAGCAGCACGACCACCATCACGGGGACGAGCAGGATCCGGAAGACGGTGAGGAGGTTCGGGACGGTGGGCTCGAACACGCGGGTCAGTCCACGGCGGGAAGACCGTCGAGCGACAGGGCGTTCTTCGTGTACTTGCGTCCCTCGTAGACCTCGGGGCCCATCGTCCGCAGCTTCTTGGCCGAGGACAGCGCGTGGTGCTCGCGCATCCCCGTCATCTCCATGAGGGGGACGCCGTAGCCGCAGGAGTCCGACACGCGCGTGACGTCGACGGAGACGATCGCGCGGCGGGCCTCGTCGATCGTGGGGTGCGCGAAGCCGGCGGCGGCCTCGTCGAAGCCCGGCTCGTCCCAGCGCAGCACGCTGCCGGTGCCGTGGAAGCGGACGATCCGCGGCGGCCCCTGGAAGGCGCACAGCATGATCACGATGCGGCCGTTCTCGCGCAGGTGTGCGATGGTCTCCGCGCCACTTCCCGAGATGTCGAGGTAGGCGATCGAGCGGGGGCCGCGTATCTGCAGGGAGCCGATCGGGCCCTTGGGCGAGACATTGACGTGTCCGTCGGGTTGCAAGGGTGCAGTGGCGACGAAGAACATGGACTGGCGACCGACCCACTCGCGGATGTGCTCCGTGATCTCATCGAAGACCTTCGCCACGGCGATGATCGTATTCGCGACCGCCAGCGCGCCCGCGGCGGCCTTCGACGTCATCGGCCACCGCGGCGGCGGCCGGCCCGCGCCGGACAACACGATCAACGCCTTCCGCCAGGGCGTGGCCGTCGGCGCCGAGGTGGTGGAGGCCGACGTGTCGCTCACGCGCGACCTGCGCGTCATCGTCCGCCACGACCTGCGGGTGGGCAACTGCACCGGGCCCTACCAGCGCCGCTTCTTCAAGAACCTGACCCTCCGCCAGGTCCGCCGACTGGACTGCGGGGCGGGGACGCACGTCCCGTTGCTCGCCCAGGTCTACCGCGCGGTGCCGGACACGCAGGTGCTGGTCGAGGCGAAGATCGACCCCTACGCGCCGCGCTCGACCTTCGCGCCGCGGGTGGTCGCGCGCCACATCGTGGAGACGATCCGCGCCAGCCGGGCGATCCGCCGCACGACCGTGCAGTCCTTCGACTGGCGCGTGCTGCGGGAGATCGGCCGCCGGGCGCCGCGGCTGCGCCTGCAGGCGCTGGCCAACGACGTGACGCTGTTCCCGGGCAGCCGCTGGCTCGGCGGGGTGCGGGTGCGCTCCAAGCCCTTCCAGTCCGGCCTGCCCAGCGCCATCCAGCGGGCGGGCTTCGACGCCCTCGCCGTCTCCTACGGAAAGCTCAGCCCGCGCCTGGTCGAGGCGGCCCACGGGCGCGGCCAGCGGATCGTCACCTACACGGTCGACGACCCCGCGAAGATGGACCGCGCGATCGGCCTCGGGGTCGACGGCATCATCTCCAACTACCCGGACCGGCTGCTCGGCGAGGCCCGGAAGACGTCCACACCCACCCTCCACTAGCTTCGTAGTCATGCCGCTGGTCCCCATGGTCATCGAGCGCACTGCCCGCGGGGAGCGCGAATTCGACATCTACTCGAGGATGCTCAACGAGCGCATCATCTTCCTCGGGAGCCCGATCGATGACACGATCGCCAACCTCGTCGTCGCGCAGCTGCTGCACCTGGAGTCCAGCGACCCCGAGAAGGACATCTCGATCTACATCAACTCGCCGGGCGGTTCCATCTACGCCGGGCTCGCGGTGTACGACACCATGCAGTTCATCAAGCCCGACGTGGCGACGATCTGCTGCGGCGTCGCGATGAGCATGGGCTCGCTGCTGCTGACGGGCGGCGCCAAGGGCAAGCGCTTCTCGCTGCCCAACTCGCGCATCCTCATCCACCAGCCGTCCGCCGGCTTCGAGGGCCAGTCCACGGACATCGAGATCCATGCGGCCGAGATCCTCAAGACCCGCAAGCGCGTCGACGAGATCTACGCGCTGCACACGGGGCAGACGGAGGAGAAGGTGCACCACGACATGGAGCGCGACCGCTTCTTCAAGCCCGACGAGGCCGCCGAGTACGGCCTCATCGACAAGGTCATCACCACGCACTGAGCGCCGATGCTCCGGGTGGGATGCTCGGGATGGAACTACCGCGACTGGCGCGGCGCGTTCTATCCCGACGGCCTGCCGGCGCGCCGCTGGCTCGAGCACTACGCGACCGTCTTCCGGACGGTCGAGGTCAACGCCACCTTCTACCGGCTGACGACGGAGAAGGCGGTCCGCGCCTGGGCCGAGCAGACGCCGGACGACTTCTGCTTCACGATCAAGGCGAGCCGGTACCTGACGCACGTCAAGCGCCTCGCCTACGAGCCGATCAACTTCGAGCGCTTCTACGAGCCGCTGGCGCCGTTGATCGAGACGGGCAAGCTCGGCGTCGTCCTGTGGCAGCTGCCCCCGAACTTCAAGCGCGACGACGAGCGGCTCGTCGCCTGGCTGGGGACGCTGCCGGAAGGGAGGCACGCGCTCGAGTTCCGGCACGAGACCTGGTTCGTCCCGGACGTCTACGCCCGCTTGCACGAGGCCAACGTCGCGCTCGTCAGCGCCTGGCACAAGGAGAAGGCCTTCCCGCGCGACATCCGGACGGCCGACTTCGCCTTCCACCGCTTCCACTGGGGCGCCCGCGGCCGGCGGGGCAACTACTCCCGGACGGAGCTCGACGAGATCGCCGGCGTCGTGCGCGGCGAGGCGGGCTTCGCCTACTTCAACAACGACTGGGAGGCGTTCGCGCCCCGCAACGCCGCCGGCCTCAGCAGGCGAATCGCAGGCGCAGGCTGAGCGGGATCGAACGGCGCTTGCCGTCGAGGTCGGCCCGCAGCCGGTTGAAGGTCACGTAGCCGCATGCGCGCGCGCGCAGGGTCAGGCGCACCTCGTGGGACCCGTGCGGGGCGAGGCGGAACGGCTCCGGGCCGGAGGAGACGACGGTGGCGTTGCGGTCGAGCGTCACCTTCGCGACGTCGATGACCGAGCGCGTCAGGTTGGCGACGGTGACGCGTGCGACGTAGGTGCCGGGCTTCTCGTAGGTGGCCGCGCCGGCGCTCACCCGCGCGCCGGGGTAGCGGCTCGGCCCGCCGACCTGGGCGACGCGAGCGTCGCCCGGACCGGAGTAGGTCGGGTCGCAGCGGCGCCGGCGCCCGACCGCGACGCACAACGTCTGCGCCTCGCGGTCGCGGTAGCGGCGCTGCCCACGGCGGTAGTCGGTGATGAGGCCGAACGCGTAGTAGGTGCCGGGCGCGACGGCGCGCATGCCGAGCGAGAGCGGCGTGCGGGCGCGGCGCAGGCTCGCGTCCTCGAGGTCACGGCCATCGGAGAGGTGCGGGCCGCGGAGGCTCAGCCCCGGCGAGCGGACGCGCACCCGCACGTTCTGGACGCGGACCGGCTTCCCCTTCAGCCGGGCCACCAGCCCGACGACGGGGGGCTTGGCGTCGCTCACCGTCACCCGCAGCGGCCCGCCCCGGTGGCGGCCGCCGAGGTAGCCGGCGTCGCGGAGCGCGATCAGGCCGCTGACGGCGGCGACGAAGGCCAGCGCGAACAGCGCGCGCGTCCGCATCAGCGGACGGTGTGCTCGATCGCCCCGAGGCCGGTGATCTCGATGCGGACCGTGTCGCCGCGCTGGAGGAAGGTCCGTGGGTCCATCGCCACGCCGACGCCGTTCGGTGTGCCCGTGAGGATGAGGTCGCCGGGCTCGAGCGTGATCGTCTCCGAGAGGAAGCCGACCAGCTCCTCCGGCCCGAAGACGAGGTCGCTCGTGGAGCTGTGCTGGCGCTCGTCCCCGTTGACGTGCGTCGTGAGCGTGAGCGCGCGGGGGTCGGGGACCTCGTCGGCGGTGGTGACCCAGGGGCCCCACGGGCAGCTGTTGTCGAAGCCCTTCGCGCGCGTCCACTGCGGCTCGCGGCCCTGGAGGTCGCGGGCGGAGAGGTCGTCGGCGACCGCGTAGCCCGCGATCACGCCGTGGGCGCCCATGACGACGGCGAGCTCCCCCTCGTAGTCCAGGCGCCGCCAGCACGCCTCGGGGATCTCGACGTCCCCGTGGGGCGGAGCGCTCGAGGACGGCAGCTTCATGAAGACGATCGGCGTCTCGGGGAGGTCCTTGCCCGTCTCGCGCGCGTGGGCGGCGTAGTTGAGGCCGATGCCGAAGATCGCCCGCGGGCGCGTGGGCGCCAGCAGGGTGACGCCGGCCAGCGGTCGTTCCTCCCCGTCCGCCGGGCGCGCTTCGGCCAGCAGCGCCTGGACGGTGACGCCCTCGGGATAGGCGATGAGGGACTCCCCGCGCACCTCGCCCGCCCGGGGCTCGCCGGTCCGCGGGTCGACGAAGGTGGCCAGACGCATCGGCGCGACACTACAGCGCACCCCCATGATGGTCGATGATCCTGGGGATGGAGTCAGGAGCCATGCAGGCCGCCGCCGATCTGTCGGCGACCCAGTACCGCTCGTTCGCGGACGCGACGCGCTCCGTGCTGGATCTGCTGGCCGTCCAGGTGCCCGACGTCGCCGTCTTCCTCGCCCACCTCGACCGCGGCCACGACATCCACCGCATCGTCGACACGCGCAACGGCGGCGAGTTCGGGTTGCGCTCCAACCTCGCCCTGCCGCTGTCGGACTCCTTCGACGTCCACATGGCCGACGACCGCGCGCCGCGCCTGTGCAACGACGTCGCCGGCCACCCCGTCTACGGCCGCGTCGCCGACCAGGGCCGCTTCGGCGCCGGCAGCTACCTCGGCACGCCGCTCGAGCTCACGGACGGCTCCCGCGTCGGCGCGTTGAGTGCGATGGCCCGCGAGCCCGGCGCGTTCCGGCCCGAGCACGAGCAGCTCTTCGCCATGCTCGCCCGCGTCCTCGCCCACGAGCTGGAGCGCGAGACGCAGGAGCGCGACGTGCGCCGCCTCAACGACTCCCTGCGCTCCCAGGCGCGGGGCATGGCCGCCGTGTCCCGCGCCGCCCGCGCCCTCACGGCCGACGGCGACCCGCGCCGCTCCATCCTCGAGGCCGCCTGTGAGGCCGCCGACGCCCCCGTCGCCTTCCTGCTCGAGCCCAGCGGCCGCGAGCTCGCCTCCACCGCGATGTTCGGCGTCGAGATGGCGCCCGTGACCATCCAGGCGCGCGAGGACTCCCCGCGCGGCGCCGCCCGTGCCTTCTCCTCCCTGGAGAGCTACTTCGTAGCCGACGCGTCCCAGCACCCGGCGCTCGCCGCGCCGCTGGTCGCCGCCACCGAGGCCCGCTCCGCCCTCTTCGAGCCCGTCGTCCGCGAGGGCTCCGTGTCCGGCGTGATCATCGTCATCTGGCGCGAGACGGTGAGCGCGCCGTCGGACTCCCTGTCCTCCGTGCTGCGCCTGGTCGCCGCCACCGCCGCGGCCGCCATCGAGCACGCCGGCCTGCGCGACCGCCTCGGCGAGCTCGCGCTGAGCGACCCGCTGACCGGCCTGGCCACCGCCCGCATGTTCGACCAGGAGCTGCCGCGGGAGCTGGCCCGCGCCCGCCGCAGCGAGGCGCCGATGTGCATGGCCATCCTCGATGTCGACGCCCTGGGCGCCTTCAACATGCTCCGCGGCGAGCGGGAGGGCGACCGCCTGCTCAAGGAGACGGGCGCGGCCTGGGCCGGCGCGCTGCGCGACGTGGACTTCCTCGCCCGCCTCGAGGGCGGCCGCTTCGCCGCCCTGCTGCCGGGCTGCCTGCTCGGCGAGGCGATGGAGGTCATCGACCGCGTCCGCTCCCTCACCCCGCGCACCCAGACCGCCTCCGCGGGCGTCGCCCTGTGGAACCGCGAGGAGCCGGCGGAGCTGATCTTCGCCCGCGCCGAGAACGCGCTCAACGCCGCCAAGGCCGCCGGGCGCGACATGACCATCGCCGCCGACTAGGGGTAGGCCCGTCAAATCTCAGGGTTGAGTCGGGACCCTGACCGGACGTAGGGTTGCGCGGTGACCCGTCCCGTCGTCGTGGCCTGCCTGCTGGCCCTCCTGCTTCCCGCGTCCGCCTCGGCGCGCGACTACGCCTTGCGCTTCGACGCCAAGACCAACGGCCAGATCGCCGTGATCGGCAACGCGAACATGTCCTGCCCGACGGCCGCGACCGACTGCGCGGCCGCTCGCGCGCTGCCGACGAGCAACATCGCGACGAATTCCGCGCTCAGCAACGACTCCTTCGTGATGACGAACGTGGACGTCGACGACGATCCCGCGACGACGAACTCCTCGACCTCGACGCTGGCGCTGCCTCCCGGCGCCGAGGTCCTCTTCGCCGGGCTGTACTGGGGTGGCCGCTACGCGGTTGCGGGCACGCCGGACGCCTCCGTCGACCTGAAGGCCCCCGGGGGCGCGTACGCCGCCGTGGCGTCGACCACGACCGACGCGAACGCGACGGAGCGCTCGTGGCAGAGCTTCGCCGACGTCACCGCTCGCGTCCAGGCGGCGGGGGCCGGCGTCTACTCGGTGGCGGGCATCGACGCGGTGCAGCAGAACAACAGCTTCAGTGCCTGGTCGCTCGTCGTCGCCTACCGCGATCCGGCGCAGGCGCAGGCGCGCGACCTCGCGGTCTTCGACGGCTACCAGGTGCTCAACGGCACCACCACGACGACGGTGCCCATCCCGATCACGGGCTTCCAGACGCCATCGAGCGGGCCGGTGACCACCGACCTCGGCTTCGTCGGCTGGGAGGGCGATCGCGGCCTCACCCCAGATTCGGTGGCCCTCAACGGCACGACCCTGAGCGACGCCCACAACCCGGCGACCAACTTCTTCAACTCCTCCATCACCGACCACGGCACGGAGGTCCTCACGCGCGACCCCGCCTACTCGAACACCTTCGGGGTCGACATCGACCAGCTGCGGGTACCGAACGGCCTGGTCGCCAACGGGGCCACGTCCGCGACCGTCACGCTGGGCGGCGGGGAGCGCTACTACGCGGGTGCGCTGACGTTCTCCACCGACCTCTACGCGCCGGCACTCGAGCAGACCTCGACCGTGACCGACGTCAACGGCGGCGACCTGCTCGAGGGCGACGTCCTGCACTTCGCGGTCAGCGGCGTCAACCAGGGCCAGGACGCCGCCCAGGACGTGGTGGTGGAGACGGCGCTGCCCGCGCACACGAGCCTGGTGGCCGGGTCGCTGGACACGAGCGTCGCCGAGGTCGCGGCCAACGGCGGGACGTACGGCTTCACCTTCGACGCGAAGGTCGACGTCGCGGTCGCGGACGGCACCGCGATCAGCGTGCGCTCGACCACGAGCTACCACGGAAAGACGTTGCCGGCCACGACCCTGACGACCGAGTCGACCGCCACCACCGCCACCACCGTCAAGGCGCCGGACCTCGCGCTGGCCATCACCCACGTGCAGCCGGGCGGCACCGAGGCGACCTTCACACTGACCGCCACGAACGTCGGCCGCGCAGCAGCGGCCGGGGCGACGTCCCTGAGCGCCACGCTGCCGTCCGGGCTGACGGCCATGGCCATCTCCGGTCCGGGCTGGAGTGCACGCTCGCGTCGGCCGCCTGCGCCCACGCCGCGCCCATCGCGCCGGGGGACGCGTCGGCCGTGACGCTCGCCGCGCGGCTGGACGGCACCGGGGCACGTGTCCTGTCCGCGCAGGTCGACACCCCGGGCGACGGCAACCCCACCAACGACACCGCCTCCGACTCCGTGACCGCCGGGGCGGTCTCCGTCCTGCCCACCGCCACGCCGGCGTTCTCGCCGGCACCGACCGCCACGGCGATGGCCACCGTCCCGCCGCCGGTCGACCAGTTCGAGGTCCTCGGGGCGTCCGCGCTCGTGCTCTCCTGCGAGAAGCGCCGGATCGTGCTCGTGGACGTCGTCGCCCAGGGCCGCAAGGTGCGGATCACCGGCGCGGCCACCGCCGCGGTCTTCGGCGGCAAGCGGGTGCAGGTGCGCCTGGACGGCAGGCAGATCGCCACCGCGCCGGTCCGGGCGGACGGGACGATCGCGGCGACCGTCCCGGCGCCACCGCGTCGGCGCTTCCGCGCCGCCCGCTACTCGCTGCGCTCCGGCCGCGACGTGTCCCGCAACGTCAAGGTGGATCGCCGCACGCTGGTGGACGCCATCGCCGTCTCCGGCGGGAAGGTCGTCATCCGGGGCCGCATCTCCAAGCCGCTCGCCAAGCGTCCGGCCAAGATCGTCTTCCGCCGCCAGACCAGCTGCACGGACTACGTCACAGTCGGGTCCGCGACGCCGAGCGCGCGCACCGGCCGCTACACGGCGCGGCTGCCGCTGCCCGCCGCGCCGGCGCGCGCGGCGGTCTACCGCGGCGAGACGAGGGTGGCCAAGCGCCGGGGCGGCCGCCCCACCGCGCGGTCGTTCACGCTCGCGCGGGCCATCGACGTGCGCTGACTCAGCGCTTCAGGCGCTTCTCCAGCCAGCGGTTGCCCTTCTCCAGCTGCTTGATGGTCGCCGCCCCGACGGAGGCGGCGCCCGACGCGCGGTTGGCCTCCGCGTGCAGCGCCCGGATCGGCTGGCGCGTCTTGTGGGAGAGGTCGCGCACCAGCGCCGTGCGCTCCTCGCGCAGGCGCTCGCGCTGCTGGTACTTGGTCTCCTCCACCACCGGTGACGCAACGGTCGCCGGGACGGCGGAGGGCGTCGGGGCCGCGGTCGGCGCCGGCGCGTCGAAGAACCCCATCTGGTCGCCCGGGTTGGAGGTCTGCAACAGCCCGCCGAGCCGGCCCGTGGAGCTGAGGGCGCTGAAGCCCATCTCGCTGCGCTCGGACTGGCGGCGGTCGACGACCTCCTCCTCCACGCTCGGCTCCTCCAGGATCAGCGCATGGCGCCGCTCCTCCTCGACCGCGCCGGCGAGCGCCACGAGCTTCGGGTCCTGCGGCAGGTAGACGTAGGACATCTGCTCGCCCCGCCCGGGCGTGCGGCGGATGAAGCGCCCGATGACCTGCCGGAAGAAGAGCTCCGTCCGCGCGGGCGTCGCGTACACGCCGACGCGCAGGCGCGGGATGTCCACGCCCTCCGAGACCATCAGCACGGACACGAGCCACGGCTCGCGCGACGTGCCGAAGGCGGCGATCCGCGCGCTGGCCTTCGGGTCGTCGGAGGTGACGACGGGCGGCCGGGTGCCCGTGAGGTCCGCGAGCTTGCCCGCGATGCGGTCCGCGTGCTCCTTGTCGGCGGCGATCACCAGGCCGCCGCCGTTGGGGTAGTCGCCCGCCCGCAGCTGGCTGAGGCGGCGGTCGGCGTCGCGCAGGACCTCCGCCATCCAGTCGCCGTCGGGGTCCAGCGCGGTGCGCAGCCGCCGGGCCGATTCCGCGGCCGGCAGGACCGTCCCGAAGTCCGCGTGGCGTCGGCGCCCGTCGGACATCCACTCCATGTCGCCGTCGTAGGCGCAGAAGGTCACGGGGCGGCAGACGCGGTCCTCCAGCGCCTGCGTGTACGAGTAGGCGTAGTCGGCGCGGGAGACGCCGTCCTCGTCGTAGGCGACCCACGGGATCGCCGTGTTGTCCGAGCGGAACGGCGTCCCCGACAGCAGCAGGCGCTTGACGCAGGCGCCGAACGCATCCACCGCCGTCGTCCCCCAGGCCGCGTGCTCGCCCATGTGGTGCGGCTCGTCGGCGATCAGCAGCGTCGGGCACGTCCGCCGCGCGGCGCCGGTGCACGGCCGGACCCGCCGCGACGGTCTGGTAGGTCACGGTGACGCCGTGGCGGTCGCGCGGCTCGGGGCCCTCGCTGTTGGGGCGGTTGGGCTCGAGGTCGATGCCGTAGCGCGCCGCGTCCGCCGCCCACTGACGGGCGATGTGCGTGGTCGGCGCGACCACCACGACGCGTCGCACGACGCCCGCCGAGAGCAGCGTGTGGGCGATGTGCAGCCCGAACGTCGTCTTGCCCGCCGCCGGTGTCGCCGAGGCCAGGAACGCGTCCCCCGTGGACGCCGCGAAGGCCTCCGCGGCAGCGACCTGCCAGGCCCGCAGGGGGCGGGTGGAGGGCCAGGCGGGGAGTGAGCGGGAGGGGAGCGCAGCGACCGACATGAGGCGAGCAGTCTGCCGTCCCGTCCGGACGCCACGCCATCCTTCCCCACCGCAATGTCCTCGCCCCTGAAGACCCTCGCCGACGCCTCGCTCGACGTGGAGACCGCCGAGACGGCGGTCGAACGACGCGCCTGGCAGACCGCGACGGACGCGTTGGACCGCGCCGCGCTCGCGCTGGACGAGCTGCGCGCCGCGTGGCCGGAGCTGAGCGCGCCCGAGCGCGCCGTCGTCGGCCCGTCGGCCGCCGACCTCAAGCGCCGCATCGAGACCGCGCGCAAGCGGATCCCGAAGCTCACCGCGCTGTCCGTCGGCACCGTCGAGAGCGATCCCGAGGAAGAGGAACCGCCCGCACTAACCTGAGCGCGCGATGGACTCCCTGCGAGGCCAGTTGCTCATCGCGGGTCCCACGTTGGAGGATCCGAACTTCCAGCGGACGGTGGTCCTGGTCGGAGAGCACAACGAGGAAGGCGCGCTCGGCGTGGTGCTCAACCGCCCGAGCGACACGACGGTGGGCGAGGCCGTACCCGACCTCGAGGAGCTCACGGGCGCCGACGACGCCGTTCACGTCGGCGGGCCGGTGCAGCCGTCCGCGGTCCTCGTGCTCGCCGAGTACCTGATCCCGGCCGAGGCGCCGCAGCTCGTCACCGCCGACGTCGGCTTCCTGGCGCTGGAGGACGAGGAGGAGCCCGACCACCTGCCGGACCACTCCCCGCTCGCCCGCGCACGGGTCTTCGCGGGCTACGCCGGCTGGGGCCCCGGGCAGCTCGAGGCCGAGCTCGAGCGCGACGACTGGATCATCGTCGACGCGCAGGCCGACGACGTCTTCGACGAGGACGCCCCGTCCCTGTGGCGGCGGGTCCTCGAGCGCCAGGGCGGGCAGCTCGCCATCGTCGCGCGCATGCCGCTGGACCCGAGCACCAATTGAGCTTCGTCCACATCGAGCGGGTCCGCTTCGGCGACCTCGACGCCATGCGCCACCTCAACAACGTGGTGTTCCTGCGCTACTTCGAGACGGCCCGCATCTCCTACCTGCGCCACCTGATCCCGACCCACACGCCCGCCGATCCGGAGGGCGACGGCTTCGGGATGATCTTCGCCGAGTGCCACATCAACTACCGCGCGCCGGTGCACTACGACGAGCAGGTGGCGATCGCGTGCTCCGTCGCCGACGTGCGCCGCTCGTCCTTCCGCGTGGCGTTCGAGATGCGCGTCGGCGAGCGCCTCGCGGCCGAGGGCTACGGCGTCCTCGTCGGCTTCGACTACACGGCCCAGAAGGCCATGACCCTGCCGGACGACCTCCGGCGACGACTCCAGGAAGAAGCTGACGGTGACTGACTTCAAGAAGGACAACCTCGACGAGATGGAGGGCTTCGAGCGGGGCGCCGTCTCCGGCGTCTTCAGCCGCAGCCACCTCGGGGCGGAGCAGATCGGCTTGAGCCGCTTCCGCTACGGCGCCGACGCCCGGGCCGCCTTCGGCCACCGGCACGGCATCCAGGAGGAGATCTACCTCGTCACGAACGGCTCCGGGCGCATGAAGCTCGACGACGAGGTCGTCGAGCTCAAGCAGTGGGACATCATCCGCGTGGCCCCCACTGTCACGCGGGCGTTCGAGGGCGGGCCGGACGGCCTCGAGGTCGTCATCGCGGGCGGCAACCGCCCCGAGGAGGGCGACGGCGAGATGGTCGAGGACTTCTGGCCCGAGGGCGACTAGAGCTGCAGCGCCTTCGGGACGAGGAACTCCTCCAGCCCGTGGCGCCCGAGCTCGCGCCCGTGGCCTGACTGCTTGAAGCCGCCGAAGGGCGCGAGCGGGTTGAAGACCCCGCCGTTGATCTCGACCTGCCCCGTGCGCAGCCGCCGGGCGACTCGCTTGGCGCGCTCCTCGTCGCCCGACCAGACGCCGCCGGCCAACCCGTAGTCGGTGGCGTTGCCGATGCGGACGGCGTCGTCCTCGTCCTCGTAGGGCATGAGGACGAGCACCGGCCCGAAGATCTCCTCGCGGGCGATCGTCATCTCCGGCGTCACGTCGCTGAAGACGGTGGGCTCGACGAAGTAGCCGCGCTCGTGCTCGGTGGTGACGCCGCCGCAGACGAGCTTCGCGCCCTCGTCGATGCCCGTCTGGATGTAGCCGCGCACGCGCTCGCGCTGGGCGTCCGAGACGAGCGGGCCGAGCGGCGTGCCCTCCGCGAACGGGTCGCCCGTCGTCCACTGCGCCGCCACCGCGGCGGCGATCTGCTCCGCCGCCGGGCAGCATCGCCCGCGGGACGAGCATGCGCGTCAGCGCGCTGCAGGTCTGCCCCGAGTTGATGAAGCACTTGGCGATGCCGTCGATGACCGCCGCCTGCAGGTCGGCGTCGTCGAGGATGACGTTGGGCGACTTGCCGCCGAGCTCGAGCGCGACGCGCTTGACCGTGGCCGCCGCGATCTCGCTCACCCGCCGGCCCGCGCGGGTGGAGCCGGTGAAGGAGATCATGTCGACGTCGGGGTGTCCGGCGAGCGCCTCGCCGACCACCGGTCCGACGCCCGTGACGAGGTTGAAGACGCCGGGCGGGACGCCGACCTCCGCGCAGATCTCGGCGAGGACGAAGGCGCTGCAGCGGCGTGACCTCGCTCGGCTTGACGACGACGGTGCAGCCGGCGGTCAGGGCGGGCGCGACCTTCGCGCAGACCTGGTGCAGCGGGTAGTTCCACGGCGTGATCGCGCCGACGACGCCGACGGGCTCCCGCACGACGAGCGAGTTGCCGATCTTCTCCTCCCACGCGATCTGGCCGACCAGCGACGGCTGCGACCCGAAGGTCATCGCGGGCAGCCCCGCCTGGATGCCCATCGACTGGGCGATGGGCATGCCCAGCTCGGCGGAGATGAGCGCGGCGATCTCCTCGGCGCGGTCCTGCAGGCGCACGGCGACCGCGGCGCACAGCTCCGCGCGCAGCTCGACCGGGACCTGCGACCAGCCGTCGAAGGCGGCGCGCGCCGCGGCCACGGCGCGGTCGACGTCCTCCGCGGTGCCGGCCGGGATGCGGCCCATGACCTCCTCCGTGGTGGCGTTGACGACGTCGATCGTCTCGCTCGACGAGGACGCGGTCCACTCACCGCCGATGTAGAGCGAATCACGTGCGATGAGGGTCTCGACGGCCATGGCTATGCCTCCTGGAGGGCGCGCGTGCCGGCCGAGATCCGCTCCGCGGTCCGGTGGGCGAGCGCCATGATGGTGATCATCGGGTTGGTGCCGCTGGGGGTCGGGAACGCGCTCGCGTCGCCGATCCACACCCCGCGGGTGTCGTGCAGCTGGCCGTGCGGGTCGGCCACGGACTCGGCGGGATCGGTCCCCATCCGGCACGAGCCCATCTGGTGGGCGGCGAACATCCGCATGCCGCCGGCGCGCAGCGGGATCCGCGCGACCTTGCGTCAGGAACGCCTCGAGGTCGTCCTCGCCGCGGTGCCAGGTCGGCGACCCCTCGGCGAGCACCGCGATCTTCGACGCGCCGGCGGCGTGGTGCAGGCGGACCTGCGCCTCGACCGCTCGCCGCATGGTGGCGACGTCGACCGGGTCCGTCAGCGCGTACTCGACCTGCCCCATCGCGTTGTCGTCGAGCGTGATGCGCCCGGCGCCGTGGTCGCGGACGAGGCCGATGAAGGTGGCGATGTGCGGGAACTCCTCCAGCGCGGCCTTGTGCTCGGCGCCGCCCTCCCACGGGACCGCGCCCGCGCCGACGCCCGTCGTGAACTGGACGCCCTCGAGCAGGAACCCGTAGCCATCGCCGTCCAGGCCGGAGGCGAACTCGTCGATGATCCCCGGGTGCGGCGGGCCCCACCAGGGCCGGGTCTCCTCCGCGTAGGTCCCCATCGTCGCGCTGCAGGGGTGCAGGCGCAGGTTGCGGCCGACCGCCGGCCCGCCGATCTCCGAGCGCAGCAGCAGGGCGGGCGACTCGAGTGCCCCCGCCGCGACGACGACGTTGCGGCGCGCGGACCACCACATTCGATCCGTCCGGGGTGTGCAGCCCCGCCACCCCGGCGGCCTGGCCGTCCTCCGTGAGGATCTTCAGCGCCATGGTGTGGACGACGATCTGCGCGCCGGCGTCGAAGGCGTCCTGGAGGTACGTCTTCATCGTCGACTGCTTGGCGCCCGACTGGTCGCCGAAGCCCATGTAGCCCGCCGTCTCGACGTCGTAGCGGGAGCGGTCCGTGTTGCGGTTCGTGAGGGTGAAGTTCCAGCCCAGGGCGTCGGCGCCCGCGCGCATGCGCTGGTGGGGGACGTTGAGGTCAGAGCACTCGTCGGTGACGGTGATGCGTTCCCAGATGGCGTCGATGTGACGGTCCCATTCGTCCGTCCCGACGTCCTCCAGGCCGAACTCGCGCGCCCACTGCTCGCGCACCCACGGCTTGGTCTTCAGCGAGTTCGTCCAGTTGACGACGGTGCCGCCGCCCAGGCAGCTGCCGGCCTGGATGGAGATGTTCTGGTCGACGCTCGCCTGCGGCCCGCCGCGCCAGAAGAGGTTCTGGTAGGCCCAGAGCTCCGACTGGACGAAGTCGGCCTCGTTGAAGTAGCCGCCCGCCTCGAGGACGACGACGCGCTGGCCGGCCTGCGCGAGCTGCGCGGCGATGACCCCGCCGCCCGCGCCCGAGCCGACGATGCACACGTCCGCCTCGAGCTCCGTGTCGCCCTCGATGGGCAGCGGGACGATCGTCTTCTCGGCGTCCTGCGGTGGCGCGGAGAGCGCGCCCGGGAAGCCGAACACCGGCCAGTTGGGGTTCTGCCCCGTCGTGGGGTCGACGCCTGCGTAGACGATCAGCATCGTCAGCCCGCCCAGGGCGGCGAGGCCCGCGGCGGCCTCGCGGTTGGCCAGCGAGGTCGTGCGGATGATCTGCTCGCGCGACAGCCGGGAGACCGTGCGGAAGGACTGGCCGTCGAGCGCGTCGAGCAGCATCGCGACGCCCGCCATGTGCTCCGGCGGCAGCTCGGACAGCATCGCCTCGATGGCGGCGTCGGCGCCCATGTCGGTGGCGGCACGCGCCCAGAAGCCGTGCGGGTCGGGCTGGTGGTCGAGCGACGGCACGAACGTGTCGACGACGGCGCGCAGGACCGCACGCTGGTCCTCCGTGAACGGCATTCCCATCTCCTCCAAGTCGGGTCAGGCTGAGTATTGCGAAGCGGGGCGCCCGCCGCTCCACGGCGGCTGCGGCATCCCGATCGCGAAGCCCTGCACGAGCCGGACACCGAGCGCCCGCACGGCCGACAACTCCGCCTCCGTCTCCACTCCCTCGGCCACCACGCGACTCCCGGTGCGCGCCGCGTAGCCGACGAGCGCCTCGATCATCGCGGCGCGTTCGCGCGATCCCTCGATGCCGTGCACGAGCGCGCGGTCGAGCTTCAGGTAGCGCGGCCGCAGGGTCATGATCTGGCGCAGGCCCGAGTAGCCGGCGCCGACGTCGTCGACCGCGAGGGTGACGCCGCGCCGGCGCAGCTGCGCCACCGCCTCCGTGGCGTCGGCGTCGTCACCCGCGAGCGATCGCTCCGTGACCTCGACGATGAGCCCGGCGACGTCCCCGGCGGCGTCGAGCTGCGCGACCGTCCGCGGGTCGCCCAGCATGTGCGCCGACAGGTTGACGCTCACCCACGTCCCGGCCGGGCGGGCGGCGAGCAGCGGCAGCGCCTCGCGCAGGCAAGCGAGCTCGAGCTCGGCGCCGAGGCCGTGCGCGTCGGCGAGGCCGAACCAGTGCACCGGGTCCGCGGGGCCGGAGGTGCGGAAGCGGGCCAGCAGCTCGTAGGCGTGGACCGCACCCGTGTCCAGGTCGGCGATGGGTTGCGCGACGATCGTCACGCCGTCCCCGCGGACGAGCCGGGTCAGGGCCCCGGGCGTGCGGGTCGGCCGGGCGGACACGGCGGCGGCGCAGCCGAGCAGCGCGACGCCCGCCGTCGCGACGTCCGGGTGCACTGCGATCAGGGCGAGGCCGGCGACCGCTGTCGTCGCACGCGCCACCCCCGCTGTTCGCGCAGCGCGAAGCAGCTGGTCCTGCCGAGCCATACGCGGTCTCTTTCACCACGTCAGGCCTCGGACCTCCTGCTACGGCGCCGCCAACGCGCCGATGACGTTGCGCCACCACGCGCGTTCGGTGTCGTTCGTGGCGAGGCGCAGCTGCCGGCGGGCGGCGTCGAGCGTGCCGGTGCGGTTGCCGATGCCGAGCACGGCGCCGGTGAACGCGTAGCGCCCGTCCTCGAGTGCGACGAGTGCCCCGGGCGTCCCGTCACGGCGGGTGAGCAGGCGGTCGAGCACGGGGACGCCGCGGATCGCCGACGGGCGCGGACGGGTCGCCGTCGGCGGGCTCCCACGGCCGCAGCGAGAGCGGCGACGGGGACGTGCGCAGCGGGGGACGCACGCGGGGCTCCGTGGCGCCGATCGGGCCCTTCTCCCACAGCTCGAGGAGCCCGCGCAGCTCCACGCTGGCCTCCTGGCGGACGAGCAGGTGCAGCCGGTCGCCGGGCTCGATGAGCGTCGAGCCGCGCGGCAGGATCGCCTGGTCGCCGCGGATGATCACGTTGAGCAGCGCGTCGCGCGGCAGCCCCGTCTCCCGCACGCGGTGCCCGGCGATGGCGTGGCCCTTCTCGACGGGGAACTCGACGACTTCGGCGCCCAGACGGCGGACCGCGCCGACGTCGAGCAGCGTCTCCGGGATCGCGGACTCGTTCGTGGTCACCTTCAGGCGGTGCGCGAGCGGCTCGAAGGTGGAGCCCTGCACGACCGTCGACACGAGCACGGCGAAGAAGACGATGTTGAAGAAGACGAGGCTGCCGGGGATCTCGGCGGTGAGCGGGAACGTCGCCAGGACGACCGGCACCGCGCCGCGCAGGCCGGCCCAGCCGAGGACGACCCGCTCCGCGAAGCCGAAGCCCATGCCCAGCGTGGAGGCGAACACCCCGATGGGCCGGGCGACGAGCACGACGATCAACGCGAGCACGGAGCCCTCGAGGACGACGTCCCCGAGCTGCGACGGGAAGACCAGCAGCCCGAGCACGAGGAACATGACGACCTGGGCGAGCCAGCTCATGCCGCCGTGGAAGGTGATGATCGTCCGCTTGGCGGGGATCTGCGCCGAGCCGAGCGCGAGGCCGGCGAGGTAGATGGCGAGGAAGCCGGAGCCGTGCAGGACGTCGGCGGCGCCGAAGGCGAGGCCACCGATGGCCAGGGAGGCGACGGGGTAGAGGCCGGCCGAGGCGAGCCGCGTGCGCCGGAGGCCCTGGATGCCGAGCCAGCCGACCGCGAGGCCGACGACGAGGCCGATGCCGATCTCCTCGACGAACAGCAGCAGCATGTCCGGCAGGCCGTAGCCGGGCTTCTGGATCCAGTCGATGAAGCCGAGCACGAGCAGGATCGCGACCGGGTCATTGAAGCCCGCCTCCCCCTCCAGCGTCCGGGCGAGCCGGCGCCGCAGGGTCGATCCGCGCAGCACGGCGAACACCGCGGCGCCGTCCGTGGAGGCGAGGATGGAGCCGAGCAGCAACCCCTCGAGCGTCGTCAGGTCGAAGAGCCAGGCCGCGGCCAGGCCGGCGACCACCGCCGTGGCGATCGTCCCCGCGACGGCGAGCGCGGCGGACGGCAGGAGCACGGGCCTGATCTCGTCGAAGCCGGCGGCCAGGCCACCCTCGAACAGGATCAGCGCGAGGGCGACGATGCCGACGACGCGCGCCTCCTCGTAGTCGTCGAAGTGGATCCAGCCGAGGCCGTCCGTGCCCAGCGCCATGCCGAGCGCGAGGAAGAGCACGAGGCCGGGGACGCGGATGCGGCCGGCCAGCAGCGACGCGCCGAGCGCGGCGGCGAGCAGCGCGCCCGCCGCGAGGATCGCCTGGCCTTCGTCCATCAGTTGGTGACGTCGTCCGGAAGGAGGAGCTTGCGACGACTGGCGGACGAAATCGAAAAGAAGTGCTGGTAGTCGCGCGCCGGCGACCACGTGCCGCCCCAGCCCCAGGCCTGGTTCGTGAACGCCCGCACCAGCCGGCCCTTCGGGACCGCCATGCCGCGCCGGTGATCAGACCGGTCGAGGTAGGGCTCCGAGGCCGGATGCGACGTCGTCCCGTTCGCGTACACGTACGGGTTCTCGATCGGGTTGACGTCGATCGCCCGGCCGTAGGCGTGCTGGGACCAGTGCGTGGAGCCCGTCGCCCGCCGGCAGTTGAAGGCCGAGGTGTTGTCGGCCTCGATCGAGCGGAAGTCGCTGGCCCCGTAGGCGTCCACCAGCCGCATCCGCCGGATCGGGAACCGCCGGGCGTACAGGCGGGCGAAGGCACCCCGCACGGCGGGGACGGCGTCGCGGTGGACGATGAGCTCGCCGAGGCGCACGCGACCAGAGAAGCGGTGGTAGCTGACGCGCACGTACCGGAGGTCCTGGAGGGCGACCGGGCAGCCCTCGTGCCACGATGAGCCCACGACCCGCCGGCGCACCGCCGGCGGCAGCGGCTGGGCCGCGAAGGCGAACGTGGAGGCGGCCAGGACGGTCGCGATCATCCCGGCAGGCTAAGCGTTGCCAGCACGATCGCCAAGACCGCAGGCGGGGCGCCGACCAGCGAGTACCGGAGGACGGACGGCCGCGCATCCAGTCGCTTCGCCGCCCGCCACCAGATCAGCGCGCTCAGCGACCCCGTCACGGCCAGGTTCGGCCCGAGATTCAGCCCGATCAGCAGCGCCTCGGGGTGCGCGGGCGGGTTCGCGGACAGCAGGGACGCTGACGGGAGGTTGTTGATGGTGATGCTCGCCCCGGCGCCGATCGCCGCCGTCGCCCACCGGCCCGCCGTCAGCGTCAGGTCGATGGCCCGTGCGAAGGTCCCCACCGCGACGGCGACCACGAAGAGCGCCGCCAGCACCTTGGGTCCCACGGCCCGCACCGCCGCCCGCCGGTCGAGGCCGACCACGGCGACGAGCAGCCCCGAGCCGAGCACCGGGAGCGCCGGGTCCGGCAGCGCGACCACCAGCACCGCCGCGACCACCGCCCCCGCACACCCTGGGCCAATGCGAAAAAAGGGACTGTCCCCTGAGTCGCGCGCATGCGAATGAAGGGACTGTCCCCTCATTCGCACGAGGAGGAAGAGGCCCGTGACGGCGGTGGCGATCAGGGCGCCGGGCAGGAGGTGGCCGAGGTGGGCGCCGACGAGGAGGTTGGTGAGGTTGGAGCCCGGCAGGAAGAGCGAGGCGGCGTTGGCCATGAGGACCGCGCCGTAGAGGAAGGGCGTCTCGTCGGCGCCGAGGCCGCGGGCGGCGTAGAGCATGATCGGCGTCATGAACGCGGCCGCGGTGTCGAGGTTCATCACGGCGGTGACGAGCGCGTCGACGAGCAGGAGGACGGTGAGCGCGGCGAGCGGCGGGAGGGTGGCGGCGGGACGGGCGAGCCGGGCGAACAGGCCCTCGCGCTCCGCGGCGGCGCCGATCAGCAGCAGCCCGGCGACGAGCGCGAACGGCGGCCAGGTCTGGGCGAGGGCGTCGCCTAGAACAGCGACATACCCGGGGCGACGCCGATCTCGACGAGGCGCGGGCCGTCGTCGGCGATCGCCTGCGCGAGCTCCGAGCGCAGCTCCTCCGCGTCCGCGACGCGCTTCGACGGGACGCCGTAGCCCTGAGCCACGGCGGCGGTGTCGAGCGCCGGGAGGTCGAGGCCGGGCGCGCCGGTGACCGACTCGAGGTCCGCGAACCACTTGAGGATCGCGTACTCCGAGTTGCGCAGGATGAGGAAGGTGATCGGCAGGTGGTAGGCGGCGGCGGTCCAGAAGCCGGTGACGGCGTACTGGGCCGAGCCCTCGCCGAGGACGCAGACGACGCGCCGGTCGGGCAGCGCGAGCTGGACCCCGAGGGCGCCGGCGAGGCCGAAGCCGAGGCCGCCGCCCGCGCCGAAGTAGTAGGAGCCCGGCCGCGAGATGCGCAGGCGGTTGCGCAGCGCCATGGTCGACGACGGCGACTCGAGGACGATCACGCCGTCGTCGGGCAGCAGCGCGTCGAGGACGGACATGGCCTCGGCGGCGGTGCCGGCCTCGGCCGGGGGCGGGTCGCCGAGCGGCTCGGGCAGCGCGCGGTCGGACGTCGCCCACGGCGGCGGCGAGCGCGGCCAGGGTGCGGGGCACGTCGCAGACGATCGCGTCGCCGGCGGGGGCGCGCGCGGCCTCGTCGGGGTCGGACGTGAGGGCGACGAGCGCGGTCCCCTCCGCCAGCGCCGGGCCGGGCATGTACGGGTAGTACGGGAAGACGGACGAGCCGGCGACGATGACCAGGTCGTGCTCGGCGAGCATCTGCCCGGCGGGCCCGATCGCCGGCGCGAGCACGCCACGGAACTGCGGATGGCCCTCCGGGAAGCCGAGCCGGCCGCCACCGGGCGCGGGCGTCGCCCACACGTGCAGGTGGGCGCGCTCGGCGAGGGCGACGGCGGCGTCCCACCCGTCCCCGACGTCCGGGCCGGCGACCAGGGCGGGCGCGCGGGCGGCGTCGATGCGCGCGGCGAGGTCGGCGACGTCGGGCACGCCGCCGGCGGTCACGGTCCGCTCGGGGAACGGCTCGCACTCCTGCGTCCAGTCGTCCATCGGGACGGAGACGAAGGCGGGGCCCTTCGGCGGCAGGGAGGCGGTGTGGATCGCGCGGGCGAGCGCGGCGGGGACGTCCTGCGCCCGCGGCGGCTCGTAGGCCCACTTGACGAAGGGCTCCGGGACGACGACCGCGTCGCGGTTGGTGAGGTTGGCCTGCATCGTCATGTGCGCGCGGACCTGCTGGCCGGCGGTGACGAGCAGCGGCGCCTTGTTCGCCCAGGCGTTGAACAGCGCGCCGACCGCGTTGCCGACGCCCGGCGCCGTGTGCAGGTTGACGTGCGCGACGCGCCCCGTCGCCTGCGCGTAGCCGTCGGCCATCCCGACCACCACCGCCTCCTGCAGCCCGAGCACGTAGCGGAAGTCCTCGGGCCAGTCGGCGAGCATCGGCAGCTCGGTCGAGCCGGGGTTGCCGAAGCACGTCGTCAGCCCGTGGCGACGGAACAGCTCGAAGGTGGCGTCGCGGACCGTCGTCATCGGCCCGATCCTCTCACGCGGCGCTGGCGAGCGCTGCGCCGCCGACGGCGCCCGCGGCGGCGAGCGCCTGCAGCAGGGCGAGCCGCTCGCCGTTGAGCACCCGCGCCAGCACGAGCGTCATCAGCGGATACAGCGAGCCGAGCACGGCGACCACGGCGGCGCGCTCCGCGTCCTCGCTGGCGACGGCGAAGGTGGCGTTCGCGGCGGTGTCGAGGATGCCGACGAGCGGGACGATCAGCAGCGCCGACGGCCGCGTCAGCGCCTCCCGCACCGGACGGCCGAGCTGCGCCGCGACGACGAGGGCGACGACGGTGAAGCCCGCGACCCGCGCGGCCAGCACCGCGCCGAGGCCCGTCGAGCCCGGCGCCCGCGCGCTCTCGCCGAGCAGCGTCAGCAGGATGCCGATGCCCAGCGCCGCCAGCAGCGCGAGCCACAGCGCCTCCCGGGTGAGGACGATCTTCCCCGGCGCCAGCGCGCAGCCCGCGGCGCCGGCGAGCGCGAGGACCATGCCGGCGAAGGCGAGCAGAGTGGCATCCGCGTCGCCGGCCAGGGCGACCGCGATCGGGATGACCCCGCCGACCGCGCTCACCGGCGCGACCAGCGACATCACGCCGCGCGCCAGCGCCCGGTAGAAGACGACGAGCGCGAGGCACCCGACCGTCCCCGCGCCGAGCCCCCACGCCCAGCCCTCCGCCGACAGGGAGGCGTCCGTGGCGAAGAAGAGCACGACCGCGGTGATCAGCCCGGCGGCCTGCGCCGCGAGCGTCACCGCGATCACCGGCAGCCGCCGCGTGCTGTCGCCGCCGAGGAAGTCGGCGGTCCCCCACAGCAGGGAGGAGAGGGCGGCGAGGACGATCGTCACGATGTCTGATATATCAGACGTCGCATGCTGCTCAGCCACCGCGCCTACGAGGATCTGCTGGAGGCGATCGTCTCCGGCGAGCTCCCGCCCGGCGAGCCGCTGCAGGTCGACGCGCTCGCGGAGCGGCTGGGCACGAGCCGCACCCCCGTGCGCGAGGCGCTGCGCCGGCTGGTCGACGAGGGCCTGGTCGAGGTGCGGCCGCGCAGCGGCACCCGCGTCGCCTCGCTGGACGCCGCCCGCGACGCCGTGCCCGTGCTCGCGGCGCTGCAGGCGCTGGGCGCCCGCCTCGGGGTCCCCCACCTCACCGCGGACGACGACGCGGCGATGGCCGCCGCCGACGCAGACCGCACCGTGGCACTGGCCGATGGGGACGTGCGCGCCGCCATCGCCGCCGACGACCGGCTGCACGCCGTGCTCCTGCGCGCGTCGGGCAACAAGGAGCTGCCGCGCGCGATCGCGCGCGTGCTGCCCGTCGTCCGGCGACTCGACCTCCAGCACTTCGCCGCGCTCGCCGACGGCAGCGCCCCCGACGAGCACCGCGAGCTGCTCGACGCCTGCCGCCGCCGCGACGCGGCGCGCGCCGCCGACCTCGTGGAGGCGTCCTTCCTGGCGCTGCTAGAGCGCTCGCACTAGGGCGCGGCCCGCGGCGCGGCCGCTGAACATGCAGCCGCCGACGAAGGTGCCCTCGAGCGAGTTGTAGCCGTGCATCCCGCCGCCGCCGAAGCCTGCGACCTCGCCGGCCGCGTAGAGGCCCTCGATGATCGTCCCGTCGGCGGTCATGCAGCGGCCGTCCAGGTCGGTCTGCAGGCCGCCGAGCGTCTTGCGGGTGAGGATGTTGAGCTTGACGGCGATCAGCGGGCCGGCCTCCGGGTCGAGCAGCCGGTGCGGCGCGGCGACGCGCGAGATGCGGTCGGCGAGGTACTTGCGGGCGGCGCGGATGGCGACGGCCTGCGCGTCCTTGGAGAAGGCGGCCTCGATCTCCCGGTCGCGGGCGATCACCTGGCGCTCGATGTCGTCGAAGTCCAGCGGGACGTCGCCGACGCGGTTCATGCCCTCGACCAGCGCGCGCAGGTCCGTCTCGACCACGAAGTCCTTGCCGTGGTCCATGAACTTCTGGATCGGCCCCGGCACGCCCTTGGCCACGCGCGTCTTGAGCAGCAGCTTCCAGTCCTTGCCCGTGATGTCGGGGTTCTGCTCGGACCCGCTCAGCGCGAACTCCCGCTCGATGATCTTGCGGGTGAGGATGAACCACGTGTAGTCGTGGCCGGTCTTGCCGATGTGCTCGAGCGTGGACAGCGTGTCGAAGCCCGGGAAGAGCGGGACGGGCAGGCGCTTGCCGGTCGCGTCCAGCCACATGGAGGACGGCGCCGGGAGGATGCGGATGCCGTGGTGCGACCAGATCGGATCCCAGTTGCGGATGCCCTCGACGTAGTGCCACATGCGGTCGCGGCCGATGAGGTTCGCGCCGGCCTCCTCCGTGATGGAGAGCATGCGCCCGTCGACGTGCTTGGGGACGCCGGAGATCAGGTTCTTCGGGGCCGGGCCGAGGCGCTCGGGCCAGTTGCGGCGGACCATCTCGAAGTTCGCGCCGATGCCGCCGCTGCTCACGATGACCGCGGACGCCGTCGCCTCGAACTCGCCCACCGCGTCACGCGTCGTGTCCGCGCCACGCACCGCGTCCGTGGGCGCGAGCACCGTCCCGCGCACGCCGGTGACGACGCCCCCGTCGATGATGAGCTCGTCGACCTGATGACGGAACGCGAACTGCACGTTGCCCGCCGCGCGCACGCGCCGCTCGAACGGCTCGACGAGCCCCGGCCCCGTCCCCCACGTGATGTGGAAGCGCGGGACGCTGTTGCCGTGGCCCGTCGCCAGGCCGCCGCCGCGCTCGGCCCAGCCGACCTGCGGCAGGACCTTCACGCCCATGCCGGCCAGCCACTAGCGCTTCTCGCCCGCCGCCCATTCCACGTAGGCGCGCGCCCACTTGCGCGGCCACTCGTCCTCCGGGCGGTCGAAGCCGGCGGAGCCCTGCCAGTCCTGCCAGGCGAGGTCGAACGAGTCCTTGATGCGGAAGCGCCGCTGCTCCGGCGTGTCCACGAGGAACAACCCGCCGAGCGACCAGAACGCCTGGCCGCCGAGGTTCTGCTCCCCCTCCTGGTCGATCAGGAGGACCGACTTGCCGGCCTCCGCGAGCTCTGCGGTCGCGGCGAGGCCGGCGAGGCCACCGCCGACGACGATGACGTCTGCCTGCATGGGCAGGACTATCGCACGGTCAGCGCGACCCGGGCCCAGCTGTTGTTCATGTACCCCTTGGCGTTCCAGATCTCGGCCGCGTGCTCGGGCTGCGTGGCGGCGGCGTTGTCCCACGCGCGGGCGACGAGCTCAGCCCGGCCGCGGCGGACGGGGACGGTGGCCGTCCAGCGCCGCCGCGCCCACGGGCCGGCGTCCTCCAGCAGCTGCGCGGCGGTCCACGTGGCGCCACCGTCGGCGGACACCTCGACACGCGTGACGGTGCGTCCGCAGCCGGCGAACGCGTGCCCGCTGACCGCGAGCGGGCCGGGCGCGACGAGCTCGCCCTCCGTCGGCAGCAGGATGTCGGCGGTGACGGGCAGCGCCCCGAGCTCCACCCCGCCGACCTTGTACGCCGTGCGCTGGTGGTAGGCGTCGCTGGAGCGGTCGGTGACCGTGATCCGCTCCACCCACTTCACGCTGCGGGCCCCGATGTAGCCGGGCACGACGACGCGCAGCGGCGCGCCGTGATCAGGGTGCAGAGGCCGGCCGTTCATCGCCCAGGCCAGCAGCACCTCCGGCCGGCGCGCCTTCTCCAACGGGACGGACCCGCCGAAGCGCTCGCCGGCCTTCAGACACGTGTCGGCGCCGAGGAAGCAGACGTGTGACGCCTCCCGCTGCACCCCGCAGGCGCGCAACACGTCGGCCAGCGCGACGCCCGTCCAGTCCGCCGTCCCGATCGCCCCCACGTCCCACGGCACCTCGCCGGGGACGTCGCGCACCCGCAGCAGTGCCGTGCGCCGGTTGCCCGCGCACTGCAGGGTCGCGGTGATGGTGTCGGTGAGGAAGCGCTCCCGCAGGTCGTTCAACGAGAGCTCGACGGGGCGGTCGACGAGGCCGTCGATGGTCAGCCGGTAGCCGAACGGGTCGATGCGCGGGGTCCGCCCGTGGCTGCGGACGAAGAAGGCGTCCGTCGGTGTCGGGCCGGGTTCCGCCAGCAGGTCGGGTGCGCTCTCCGCGTTGAGCGGCAACTCGGAGTGGATGAGGAGCCTCCGCATTCCCCACTGAGTTTATAGGAAAAGTCTTCAGGCGTCCAGGTTGCGGTACTTCGTGTCGGCGAAGCAGTACGCCGCGAAGGCGATGAAGCCGACCGCGACGATGCCGAGCAGGACCGGTCCGCCGGACGCATGGGCGAGCTTGCCCAGGGCGCCGTCGAGGGCGATGGCCTCCTTCGGGTCGTACTCGACCGCCGCCTTCACCAGGAACGCGCCGATCATCCCGAAGACGACGCCGCGGGCGCAGTACCCCACGACGCCGGCGACGGTGAACCCCGACTCCACGCCGTCGTTCATCTCGTTCGTGCGCGACTTCTCGAGGAAGGAGCGCTTGACGCCGCGCACGATCTGGGCGATCCCCTCGCCGATCACGATGACCCCGACGAGGCCGACGAGCTCACGCCCGAGCGGCCACTCGAAGACGCCGCCCGTCTGCTTCTTCGCTCCGCTGGAGCTCGAGGCCCCTGCCCCGGCGACGATGCGGACGGCGGTGACGCACAGCGCCGCATAGGCGATGCCGCTCACCCCGGCGCTGACGCGGTCCTTGGTGTCCTTGCCCCCGCGGCCCGACCACGCGCTCGACAGCCGCCACAGCGCGTAGCCGGCCAGCCCGACCGCCAGCGCGATCAGCATCGCCTTCCCGAAGGACTCGTCGGCGAGCGACTTCAGGGCGCCCTTCTGGTTGACCGCCTTGCCGCCGTCCCCCAGCGCGAGCTTGAGCGCCAGCACCCCGACGATCAGGTAGACGACTCCGCGTGCGAAGAGGCCGAGGCGGGCGAGCCAATCAGGAGGAGCCATGCGTGACGACGGTTCTACACCAGTGCGACTAAGCTACACCGCTGTGACAAGTGACCACGTCGACGTCCTGATCGTCGGGGCCGGTCTGTCCGGCATCGGCGCCGCCTGCCACCTGCAGGCCGACTGCCCCCAGCGCAGCTACGCGATCCTCGAGGCGCGCGACGCCATCGGCGGCACCTGGGACCTCTTCCGCTACCCGGGCATCCGCTCGGACTCGGACATGCTCACGCTCGGCTACACGTTCCGGCCCTGGCCCGAGAACCAGACGCTCGCCAGCGGCCCGAGCATCCGCGAGTACGTGCGCGACACGGCGCGCGAGCACGGCGTCACGGAGCACATCCGCTTCGGCCACAAGGTCACCGCGCACGAGTGGTCGACGGAGGACGCGCAGTGGACGGTCCACTACGAGAAGGACGGCAAGCCGGGAACGATCACCGCGAACTTCGTGTTCATGTGCAGCGGCTACTACCGCTACGACAAGGGCTACACGCCGGAGTTCCCCGGCCGCGACGACTTCGAGGGCACCGTCGTCCACCCGCAGCACTGGCCGGAGGACCTCGACTACACGGGCAAGAAGGTCGTGGTCATCGGGTCAGGCGCCACCGCGGTCACGCTCGTCCCCGCCATGGCGGACGAGACGGAGCACATCACCATGCTCCAGCGCTCGCCGACCTACATCGCCGCGCTGCCCGCCGTCGACCCGCTCGCGAACCTGCTGAGCAAGTTCCTCCCCGTCAAGGTCCGCTATCCGATCCTGCGCTGGAAGAACATCGGGATGATGATGGGCAGCTACCAGCTCAGTCGCCACCGGCCGGCGCTGATGAAGGCCATCCTCCGCCAGGGCGCCAAGCGGCTGCTGCCGGAGAACTACGACCTCGACCGGCACTTCAAGCCGTCCTACGACCCGTGGGACGAGCGCCTGTGCGTGGTCCCCGACGGCGACCTGTTCCGGGCGATCCGGCACGGCAAGGCGACGGTGGTCACCGACCACATCGAGCGCTTCGACAAGACGGGCATCCAGCTCAAGTCGGGCGAGCACCTCGACGCGGACATCATCATCACGGCGACCGGCCTCAACGCCCTGCCGCTCGGCGGCACCCCGCTGTCGGTCGACGGCGAGCGCATCAACCTGCCGGACACCATGGGGTACAAGGGCACGATGCTCTCCGGCGTCCCGAACATGGCCTTCGTGGTCGGCTACACGAACGCGAGCTGGACGCTCAAGTGCGACGTCACCTGCCAGTGGACGTGCCGGCTGCTCAACCACATGGACGAGCACGGGTACGCCTACTGCGTCGCCGACCGCGATCCGTCGGTGAAGGAGGAGCCCTTCATCGACCTCATGTCGGGCTACGTCCGCCGGTCGCTGGAGGCCTTCCCCAAGCAGGGCGACCGCGCGCCGTGGCGCCTCAAGCAGAACTACCTGTTCGACATCGTCAACCTGCGCCTCAAGCCGGTGACGGACGAGAGCCTGCGCTTCGAGCGCGCCCGGCTCGAGACGCGGGAACCGGTCGCCGCATAGGGTCGACCGCGCGTGCTGCGCCTGGTCTCCCTCGCCTACTGGGCGTTCATCTGCCTGACCTGCCCGATCTTCTTCGTCGGCGCGGTCCTCGTCTGGGCGGTCACGCTGCCCTTCGACCGGCGCAAGGTCGTCCTGCACCTCTACTCGTGCGCGTGGGCGGTCTTCTACGTGAAGATCAACCCGCTGTGGAAGCTGCGCACGACCGGCCGCGAGCACCTGCCGTGGCGCGGGCCCGCGGTGATCGTCGCCAACCACGCGTCGCTCGTCGACATCCTCGTGGTCTTCGACCTCTTCCGCCCCTTCAAGTGGGTCTCCAAGCACGAGAACTTCAAGATCCCGTTCGTCGGCTGGAACATGACCCTCAACGGCTACGTGTCGCTCGTGCGCGGCGACCGCGGATCGGTCGAGAAGGTCCTCGCCGAGTGCGGTGAGCTGCTGCGCAAGGGGAGTCCCGTGCTCTTCTTCCCGGAGGGGACGCGCACCCACGACGGCATGCTGCGGGAGTTCAAGGACGGGGCGTTCGAGCTCGCGGTCGAGCACGGCGTCCCCCTCATCCCCGTCGCCCTGCACGGCACGGGCGCGGCGCTCCCGAAGCACGGGATGATCCTCAAGGAGCACGTCGACGCGCACGTGGAGGTGCTCGAGCCGCTCGCGCCTGGGGACTCGCCAACGGACCTCCGCGACGAGGCCCGGCGCCGCATCGCCGCCGCTCTGGGAGAATCGGACGCATGAAGCGCCTCTCCGTCTGCGTCCTGCTGCTCCTCGCGCTGGCGGCCCCCGCCGCCGCCCAGGGCCCGTTCGGCCCGCTCAACGACCTCTTCGCCCTCGGCCAGGGCGAGGGGCAGACGCCGGACACCGTGCCGACGATGACGCGCGACGAGCCGCCCATGGAGGCCACGCCGCGGGCCAAGTGCAAGAGCGACGACAAGCAGGAGCCCGGCATCCAGGGCCGCGTCCCCGCCGGCAGCGCCGAGGGCGAGGGCTTCCACTGCAACCTCACGCAGATCGGCCACCAGGGCAACTCGGGCGGCTTCAAGGTCCTGCGCTACGTCGACACCGCCGGCCACGAGTGCGCCTACTACGACACGGCGCTGCTGTTCCCGCTCAACGCACTCAAGCTGTCCCCGCAGGACTCGACGGGCGTCAGCGTCATCGACATGAGCAACCCGTCCAAGCCGGTGCAGACCGACCAGCTGACGGAGCTGCCGATGCTCTCGCCGCACGAGTCGCTCGTGCTCAACCCCAAGCGCGGGTTGATCGCCGCCGTGCTCGGCAACCCGTCGACCTACCCCGGCCTCGTCTCCATCTACGACGCCAGCGCCGACTGCCGCCACCCCGTCCTGCAGTCGACGCTGCCCAACGCGCGCATCGGCCACGAGAGCGGCTTCTCCCCCGACGGCAAGACCTTCTACGCGGCCGGCACCGCCTACGCGTCCGTGACCGCCATCGACGTCACGGACCCCAAGGCGCCGCACGTCGTCTCCCAGATCAACGAGACCTCGCACGGCCTGTCGATCTCCGACGACGGCAACCGCGCCTACATCGCCGACCCGGGCGGCGAGATGCTCACGCTCGACGTCTCGGAGATCCAGGCGCGCAAGGCGAACCCGCAGGCGCGCGAGGTGAGCCGCCTGACCTGGAAGAGCGCCTCCATCCCGCAGAACGCCATCCCGTTCACGCGCGACGGTCACCCGTACGTGCTCGAGTTCGACGAGTACACGGCCGGGACGACCGGCGGCGGGGACGCCAACGCGGTCGGCGCCGGGCGCATCATCGACATGGCCGACGAGACGCAGCCGAAGGTGATCGCCAACCTGCGCCTGCAGATCAACCAGCCCAAGGACCACGCGGACGCCGCACAGGACCCGGGCGCGTTCAGTCCCGTGCAGGGCTACGCCGCCCACTACTGCGGCATCCCGTCGCGGGTGGACCCGACGATCGTCGCCTGCTCGTTCATCGCCTCCGGCCTGCGCGTCTTCGACATCTCCAAGCTGACGGCGCCGAAGGAGATCGCCTACTTCGTCGCGCCGACGATCCCGCGCGTGGAGAACGGCAGGTTCGCCAGCGACTACGCGATGTCGCAGCCGGTCGTCGTCGCCGAGCGCAAGGAGATCTGGTACTCCGACGGCACGTCGGGCTTCTACGTCCTGCGCCTGGACGACGACGTGGCGCCGGGCGCCGCGCCGGCCACCACGCCCACGCCGACGAAGCCCTCGAAGCCGAAGCCGCGGCGCCGCTGCGCGAGCCGCCGGGCGTTCCGCGTCAAGGTCCGGCTGCCGAAGGGGGCGAAGGCCACGAAGATCCGGGCGCGCATCGGCGGGCAGCGGATCAAGGGCCACCAGCGCGGCCGCTACGTGCGCCTGCGCATCGACCTGCGCGGCAAGCCGAAGAAGACCGTCCGCCTGAAGGTTCGGGTGACCCTGTCCAACGGGAAGACCGTCAGGGATGTCCGGACGTACCACCCCTGCCGCAAGCGCAAGTAGCGCCCTCGCCTTCGCGGGGCTGACGGGGTCGTCGATCGCGGCCCCGGACGCCGCGCCGTGGGTCACCGACTTCCTCAACGCCGCGTACTTCCGGCGGCCGGAGGACGAGCGCGCGGTCGACGACCTGCGCCTGGCCTTCAGCATCCTGACGACGTACTGGTGGCGGGGATCGCGCAAGCGCCTGCACATGACGGACCTGCCGGCGTTCCACCGGGCGTTCGGGGCGGACCGGCTCGGCGACCGCGGCCGCCTCTCGCGGGTGGCGCTGCTGGCGGGCGGCGACCGCCTGCTGGGCGACTGGTTCTCCTCCGCCTATGCGGACGACGCCCGCCGCGGCTGGGGCATCGCGTTCGCGACGGTGCAGGAGCGCGACGCCTACGACCCCGCTCGGCGGTTGGGGCTGGCGAAGCTCGGGCGCACTGACGCCGGAGTCGCCCCCGCGCCCCTGGCACGTGTACCCCGCGGTGGCGCTCCCCTCCGCCGACGCGGCGATCGACCTGCTGAGCCGGCCGGAGCGCTGGCCGGACTTCGCGAGCTCCATCGGGCGCTTCACCCCGCTCCGCCCCGGAGGCCTGTCGGGGCAGACGTTCGAGATCGAGGTCGCCGCGGGGACCGACCCCGGCCGCCCGGTGTTCACGCGTGGCTACGTCACCATCACCGCGCTGGGCCCGGGCGACGGGGACGAGCCGGCGCTGCCGGAAGGTGCGACCCCGCGGCTGAGCTTCGACCTCACCACCCACGCGGGGCACTTCATGGGCGCGGGCCACAGCCATCTGCTCGTCTACGAGGAGGACGGCGGCGCCTTCGTGCGCGACGCGGGCACGTGGGACGCGATGCCCTGGCACATCGCCCAGGCCTACCGCCACGGCGGGCAGGTCGCCCAGCAGGCGTTCTGGGGCGGCGGCGATCCCGGCAAGAGCATGCTCCACCAGTTGGCCGCCTGTGCCTGACGCGGTCGTCATCGGGGCGGGCCCGAACGGGCTCGCCGCCGCCATCCGGCTCGCCGAGGCGGGCCGCAGCGTCGTGCTCTGCGAGGCCGCCGACGCCCCGGGCGGCGCCGTCCGCTCCGCCGAGCTGACCGAGCCGGGCTTCGTCCACGACGTCTTCTCCGCCGTCTATCCCGCGGGCGTCGCCTCGCCCGCGTTCGCGCGCATGCCGCTCGAGCGCCACGGCCTCGAGTGGGTCCACCCGGAGGCGTGCGCCGCGTCCCCGCTGCCCGACGGCCGTGCCGCCGTCCTGTACCGCTCCGTGGAGGAGACGGCCCGGTCGCTCAACGGGCTGCACGCGGGCGACGGCGACCGCTGGGCGGATTTCGCGCAGCCCTACGTCGACCAGTGGGACGCCGTCCGCGACACGATGCTCCACGGCTTCCCGCCCGTCGGCGGGCCCTTGAAGCTCCTGCTTCCGCGGCGGGCCGCTGACGCTGCTGAAGTTCGCCGCGCTGCTGCCCGGCCACCTCGACGGCGCTGGGGAAGAAGCTGTTCGAGGGGGGCGACGCGCGCGCCTGGCTGCACGCCTCCTCCCAGCACGGGGACGCGCCGCCGGACAAGCCGGGCTCCGCCGTCGCGGGCTTCTACCTCAACGTGCTCGGGCACGCGGTCGGGTGGCCGAGCCCGAAGGGCGGCGCCGGGCGGCTCACGGACGCGCTCGTCTCCTACTTCGAGTCGCTCGGCGGCGAGCTGCGCCTGTCCGCGCCCGTCACCGCGATCGAGACGCGCGGCGGCCGGGTCACGGGGGTCGTCGTCGCGGGCGAGGAGCGCATCGCCGCGAACATCGTCGTCGGCGACGTCATGCCGCACGCGCTCGTCGCCATGACCGGCGATGCGCTGCGCGGCACCTACCGCTCCATGCTGCTGCGCTACCGGTACGGGGCCTCGACGATCAAGCTCGACTGGGCGCTCGACGGGCCCGTCCCGTGGGAGAACGAGGAGGTGCGCCGCGCCGGGACCATCCACGTCGCCGGCGACGAGCAGGACATCCTGGAGGCGATCGACCAGTCGCACACCGGGCTGCCCGCGAGGCCGTTCCTGCTCGCCGGGCAGCAGAGCGTCGCCGACCCGACCCGCGCGCCCGCGGGCAAGCACACGCTGTGGGCCTACACGCACGGGCCGCCGCAATCGCCCGACCTCGACTGGCCCGGCCACGTCGACCGCATCGAGGCACAGATCGAGCGCTTCGCCCCCGGCTTCCGCGACCGCATCATCGCCCGCCACGTGATGGACCCGCGCGACCTCGAGGGCCGCAACGCCAACCTCGTCGGCGGCGACGTCGGCGGCGGCTCCTACGCGCTGCGCCAGGTCGTCTTCCGCCCGGTGCCGAAGCTCTCGCCGTACGCGACGCCGATCGACGGGCTCTTCCTCGGATCGGCCGCGACGTTCCCCGGCGGCGCCGTCCACGGCATCCCGGGGGACGCGGCCGCAGCAGCCGCCCTGCGATCATGAGCTCGTGGCCCAGGACCTAGTTGCGCTGGCCAGCCTCGTAGCGGAGATCGTCGACCTCAAGCGGGTCTACACGCCCAGGAGCCCACATTCGCTCGCCGCCGAACGATTTGCTGGCGCCTGGGCTTGCCTCGCAGCGGGTGATGACCCAGCCGACGTTGCCCTGCGCGAAACCGCGGCGGCCCTCTGCGGCTGTCGTCTTGGCGCCATCGACGCTTCTTCGCTACGGCGGGCCGGCCTCACCGGCGATGCGATCGCCGAGGTGGCGATGCGAGCGGTTCACGCGGTGAAGGCCCCCATCGGGGAGGCGCTTCTGTCGGCCGTGCGCCCCTATTGCCAATCGCTGGAACCACCAGTAGTCGGCCCGCTCCCGAGGTTCGCCGTCGCGTTGATGGACCAGCCGCGCGCCGGCGCCACCCGACCGGGACGCCCCCGTCTGGCCCTCATGCCCAGTGAGTCGCACGCCGAGCACTGCTGGGTCGTCGCTGTCGGTGCCGTCCTTGCGGCTCAGCGCGAGGGCGCGAACCCGACAGTCCCGTTCCTCGCGGGACTCACCCACCACCTCCACAACGCTGTGCTGCCGGATTCCGGCTTCGCTGGGGAAAGTCTGATCGCCGAGCATCTTGCAGATGTGCAGACCGAATTGCGTACCGCAGCGCTTGCCGAACTCCAACCCGATCTCCGCAGTCGCGTGGCTTCGATCCTCGAGGAGATCGTCCGGGCCGGCACACCGGAGGCACGAGCGTTCCATACCGCAGACGTGCTCGACCGCGTGCTTGAGATGAAATGGCACGCGCGCACCGCTGGCTTCACGCTCCAGGAGGCGCTGGTGGAACTAGAGCTCGTCCATGAAGGTCCGCTTCAGACGTTTGGCGACGACGTCGTGGCCGCTGCCGGCCTCACCTGACGTCAGTCGAAATCGCCACGGAAGGCAACGATGGCGATGCCGGCGAGCAGGCTGATCCCGCCCACGACGATGAGGAAGAGCGAGGCTGTCACTGCACCAAGCCCCGCGGCGACCGCTGCCGTCACGAAGAGCGACCTTAACGCTGGCGAGCTCGTAGCCAAGCCGAGCGCCGGGGTCTCGTCCACACGTTCACGATGCTTCTGCTTCGAGAGGGCGGCAAGCACCCATCCCGTCGTTGCGGCGGCCAGAAGAAGCACGATCGCGATGGCGAGCGAACGGTCGAGGACACGGATCTCGCGACCGGCTGATGGCGGGATCGCCGCCAGAGTGGCGAAAAGACCCACTGTGCCGAGCGCGCCAGTGACGAACGTGACGATGATCGCGGCGCGCCGGGTCTCGTCACTTCGGGAGAGGAGAGCACGTTGCCCGATGGCGGAGACGATGGTGAAGGCGGTCTCCGCACGCCGGTCGAGCTCTACGAGATGGTCGAGCACTTCGTCAAGCTGACTTTCGTAGTGCACCAGCGGCATGCCCAGGTGTTCGACCATCGGGTCTTCGAGCCCGACCCCGAGGAAGGACGCTAAAAGTCGATCATGCAGCGAGCGTCGCCACCGGATCGTGCTGCGTCGCTCAGAAATCCTCGCGCGCTGTCGACCAAGCACTGTGTGCGCGGTGACGGCCGATGTGAGAACCGAGGCGAAGTCAGCAGTCTTGGGCGAGGTGTCGAGTCGCGCGTCCAACGTGAAGCGGACATTGGTCTTGAGAGCGTCCGAGTAGGCAGGCGCCGACTGCATGTCGCCGCCGAGCGCGGCGCAGCGGGCCGTTGTCAGAACCTGTGCCAGCCCGTGAACCCGCACGAGCTCGTACTCGTGTCGACACAGCACGACGAGAAGAGTGCCGCCTGGACGGCTGTCCAGACGCCAGCGCGCTTCCTGGAGCGGGTCCGGGTAAGCGGTCCACTGCCAGGCGGACGCGAGGGACGCGCAGCCAAGATCAAGTTCGAAGCGCCGAAGCTGCGCTTCGCTGCCGGATGGGCAGAGAGCTGCGCCGCCAGCCAGTCGATGGGTCGGCGATGGACGTCTTGCCCCTCGTACGAAAGTGCGGCCCCGGACCGTCCGCCTGTGGCGCTCGCCGCCGATGCATTTAGTTCGTTCGCGTAAGCCACCCACTCGGTGCCGCTGCTCGCCAGTATTCCCACGACGCCGCAATCGCCGGCATCGAAACCTTTGAGACTTAGCTCCTCGATCGCTTCCAGCAGCGATCCCTCGTGCCCGGCTGCTACTGGCACGGAGCGAACCTGATTGTCGTTGCGCATTTGACTGTGGAGCAGGGTCACCGCACTGACGTCGAACTGGCCCGTTGCCACACCACTGCTGCCGAACACCTCAAGGAGGTCCTTCAGCGCGAGTCGGCTGATCGAATACGTGCGCGCCGCGTCTGCCGAGCGCTTGGGCTCGCAGTGCCTGCGCCTCGTGGAGGCCGAGGGCAACGAGCGCAGCAAGGGAGATTTCGAGTGGCCGCGGCAGGGTCGGCGGCCCGGGCAAGTCGATCGTCTCGACGACCTCAGCCGAATCGAGGGCGCGGCGGACGATCACGAGCCTTGGTTGAGAAGAACCTGACTTCGAAACGAGGATGTCGCCCGATGCGACCTCTCCGCGGGCAGTTCGATAACGGTGCCGACATCGACTCCTTCGGGGAGCGGGTGCGAGCGAATCACTGCGTCCCGTCCCGTCCGTAGCGCATGGTGGAGCTGCTGTTCAAGCCGTACCTGAGCCTCCGGGTCGAGGGGCTTTCTCGACATGGAGTTAGCGTGTATGCCGTACGACAACACGGGACGGCGGCGCAAGCGGACGGGATGGCGTGTCGCCAGCGCTGCGGCAAGGGGCCAGTCCTCGTGCCGCCCATCGATGAAACCTCCGGCAGCGAGGAACGCCTCTCGCCGGACAAGAGCGCCTACGACCGGGCAGACGTTCATCCGGCGCATGACGATCTTCAGCAAGCGCCGAGACCGCGAGGCCGAAGAACCCACAGTGCGGGCCAACGCCCTGCTGGCCGCCGCGTCCGTAGATCCATCCGCACGAACCGGCCCCCCGAAATAGCGACCTCTGGGCTCGTAGCGTGAAGTCTGTCAAGCGCACCTGGAAGCACTGCGTAGTCGGCGTCCAAGAAGAACAGCCAGGCAGCGGTTCCATGACCTGCCCCGACGTTGCGCGCTGCCGCCAACGTGGTGCCGACCGGCACCCGTACCACCCGCGTGCTGGGTGGCAGTGTCGGAAGTGCTTCCCCTCGAAGCCGACCACGGTGGTGGTGAGCTCCAGCGCCGTCGCCTGGAGAGACGCTGCTGCCTGCTCGAGGTAGGCCACGTAGGGCCCCACGCCGGAATGACAACGTCGACATCCGCCATCTATTGGCAGTGAATCTATCGACCCGAGCGCGTGTCGGAAGCGCCGCCCGAGCGTTTACCTCGCCTTGCCCTGCCGGTGGCCTTGCGTCGTGCCTGCGAGCCACCTGAAGCCGCTAGACAGCCTCCCCTCGGCTCTGACTGACGCGCAGCACCCGCGCCAGCCCGGCCGGCAGGTACCAGTTGACCTTGCCGAACAGCGTCACCAGCGCGGGGACGATGAGCGCCCGCACCACCGTCGCGTCGATGATGATCCCGGCGGCGAGGCCCGTCGCGAAGATCTTGATCTCCGTCCCCGGCGCCGCGCCCATCGCCACGAAGGCGAGGAACAGGATCAGCGCCGCGCTCGTCACCAGCCGGCCCGTCGCCCCGAGCCCGTCGACCACCGCGCGGTCCGTGTCCCCGTGATCGTCGTAGGACTCGCGCATGCGGCTGAGGATGAACACCTCGTAGTCCATCGAGAGCCCGAAGAGGAAGGCGAACATCGCCAGCGGGACCCAGTTGGTGATCGCCCCCGTGGCGTCGATGCCGAACAGGCCGGCGCCGTGGCCCGTCTGCCACACGATCACGATCACTCCGAACGCCGCCCCGACGCTGAGCACGTTGAGCGCGATCGCCTTGAGCGGCAGGACCACGGAGCGGAACGCGCGCGCCAGCAGCACGAAGGTGATGACGGCGATGAGCAGCAGCATGGGGAGGAAGGAGCCGTAGATGGCGTCGGTGAGGTCGGCCGTCTGGGCGACGGAACCCCCGGCCTGCGCACCTTGACGATCCGCTTCGGCGCGGATCGCGTCCAGCGCGCGCTTGCCCGGCGCCGTCGCCGCGTCCTCGCGCGGGATGACGGCGAGCACGCCACCGGCGTCCACGACCCCCTGCACCCCGTCGATGTCCCGGTAGTCGGCGGCGTCCCCGTCGAGCACCTCGACGGGCGTCAGCAGGCCGGGGCCGAAGCCCGCGCGCTCGAGCTGCGTCAGCGCTGCCTTGGGCGCCCCGCCGCCGGCCAGCGTCTCCACCTTCGGGCTCCCCGGGTTGAGCGTCGTGGCGAAGCCGACGAGGACGGCCAGCGCCGCGATGCCCGCGATCGCCGCCGGCCAGCGCCGCCGGACGACGAGCGCCGACCACGCCCGCCAGCGCTTCCCCTCCGAGGGCGCGCTGCGCGCCTTCGGCCAGTTCAGCCGGTCGCCGGCCGAGTGCAGCAGCACCGGCAGCAGCGTGACCGAGACCAGCACGGAGACGAGCGGGATGAGCAGGCCGCCGTAGCCGATGGAGCGGATCGCCGGCACGGGCACCACGACGAGCGCGAGCAGGCTGACCGCCACGGTCGTCCCGCTGAAGACCACCGCGCGGCCGGCGGTGCGCATGGCGATGGCGATCGCCTCGTCGCCCGAGGCCCCGCGCTCGCGCTCCTCGCGCCAGCGCACGATCACCAGCAGGGAGTAGTCGATCGCCACCCCCAGCCCGATCAGGGCCACGATGAACTGGACCACGAAGGAGATCTCCGTGATCGCCGCGAGGCCACGCAGGACCAGGAAGGAGCCGAGGATGGAGACGATCGCGATGAGGATCGGGACGAGCGCGGCCACGCTTGCGAAGACGGAGACGAGCACGATCAGGGCGCCGATGCCGCCGGCCAGCGTCTCGATGAGCACCCCGGTCCCGCCGCCGCTCCCCGTGTCCTCGATCAACGCGTCGATGCCCGTCACGCGGACGCCCGTCCCCTGCGCCGCCCTGCGTCAGTGCCGCGGCGGCCTCCGGGTTCGTGTCGGGCGCCTCGCGGCCCGGCGGTGGGAAGACGAGCGTTGCGGAGGTTCCCTTCTGCGTCCCGGCGGAGGCGACCCGCGCGCCGCGCACCGCCTTCGCCACCTTCCCGAGCTCCGCCTTGTCGCGGCCGACGAGGACGAGCGGCGGGACCACGCCCCCCGAGCGGTACTGCTTGACGATCTCCGCGTTGGCCTGGAAGGCAGGACGATCCGGCGCCGTGAAGGACTGCGACAACGAGTCGGTGATCGTCGCCGCCGCCCACATCCCCGCCACCGTGATGACGACCCACGCCAGCACGACGATGCGACGGTGGGCGAGGACGGCGGCGGTCAGCGGGGTCATCTTCGACCTGTACCCGCCCCAGGCCCCGGAGGGATCAGGTCGGGCGCTTGAACTGCGTCGTGAGGAAGCGGTCCCACAGCCCGGCGGTCATCAGGCGGCGTTGCGCCACGAACAGGTGCGCCGACGCGGTGACGCGCTTGCGGATCGGTGGCTTGGCGATCGCCTTCTCGATCGCCTTGGCCACCGCGTCCGGCTTGCCGCCGAGCTTGCGAGAGCGGGCCGGAGTAGACGCTCTCGGTGGACTTCGCGACCCCGGCGTTGAAGGCTGCGTAGGGACCGTCCTCCGACGACGTGCTCGCCACCGCCGTGGTGCCGAACTCGGTGATGATCAGGCCCGGCTGGATGATGCTCACGTCGACGCCGAAGCCCTTGACCTCCCAGCGCAGGGCGTCGCTGAGCGCCTCCACCGCGTACTTGGTCGAGTGGTAGACGCCGCCGCCCGGGAAGGTGAAGTTCGCCCCCATCGAGCTGATGTTCACGATCCGCCCCCAGCGCTGCTCGCGCATGCCCGGCAGCACCAGCTGGCACATGCGCACGAGGCCGAAGACGTTCGTCTCGAACTGCCGGCGCAGCGCCTCCGGCGAGACCGTCTCGATGGCCCCGGACTGCGAGTAGCCGGCGTTGTTGACGAGCACGCCGACCGCGCCCTCCGCCGCCACCACGTGGTCGACCGCCGCCTGCATGGACGCCTCGTCCGTGACGTCGAGCGCAAGCGTCTTGCAGCCGCCGTCGCGCAGGTCGGCGATGGCCTCCTCCTTGCGCGCCGTCGCGTAGACGGTGTGACCCGCCTTGGCCAGCCGCAGGGCGGTGGCGCGGCCGATGCCCGTCGAGCACCCGGTGATGAGGACGGCTTCGGAGCGTGCTACGCGTACCGACATGAGTCAGTCACCAGAACCGGTAGGTGTCGGTACGCGCTCAAGTGCGGTGACGGTCCGGTCGGCGAGCATGCGGCCGAGCGAGCGGCGGTGCGCGGACGCCCCGCCGAGGAACGCCGCGTCGAGCTGCGCGCGCTTGTAGAGCCAGTGGACGTCGGCCTCCCACGTGAAGCCGATGCCGCCGTGCGCCTGGATGGCGTCCGCGGTGCTGGTCACGCCGGAGTCGGACGCCGTCGCCTTCGCCAGGCGCGCCGCCTCGAACAGCTTCTCCGGTGCCGCGTCCGCAGCCCACGCGGCGTAGTAGGTCACCGACCGAGCGGACTCCGCGGCGAGCAGCATCCCGGCGCACCGGTGGCTGACCGCCTGGAACGAGCCCACGGGGACGCCGAACTGCTTGCGGTCCTTCACGTAGGCGACGGTCATCTCGAGCGCGCGCTGGGCGAGGCCGAGCAGCTCCGCCGACACCGCCACGAGCGCCCGGTCGACGCCGGCCGCGGGGTCCCCCGGCAGCGCGTCCCCGCCGGAGGTGTCCACCCGCGCGTAGCGGCGCGTCGGGTCCACCGTCTCCACCGGCTCGCCGCCGGTCACCAGAGACGCCTGGTCGCCGTCGACGACCACGATGACGTCGGCGCCCGCGCCGTCCGGGGCCAGGCCGTCGGCGCCGGCCAGCGCGCCCTTCGCCTCACCGGAAGCGAGCTTGGGCAGCCACTCGGCCTGCTGCGCGTCCGACCCCGCCGCGGCGATGACCGCCGCCGCGGAGGCCGTCGCCAGCAGCGGCGCGCCGGCCAGCGCGTAGCCGGCCTCCTCGCACAGGATGGCGAGCTCGACCATGCCCAGGCCGGCGCCGCCGTGCTCCTCCGCGATCGCGATGCCCGGCCAGCCGAGCTCGGTCATCTCCGTCCACAGCGCCGGGTCGTACTCGCCCGCCTCGGCCGCCTTGCGCACCGCCGCGAACGTCGAGCGCTTGTCGAGCAGCTCGCGCGCCGTGCGCTTGATCTCGTGCTGGTCCTCGTCGAAGTCGAAGCGCATCTCGTCAGCGTCCCTTCGGTAGGCCGAGGACCCGCTCGGCGAGGATGTTCTTGAGGATCTCGGTGGTGCCGCCCTCGATGGTGTTGCCGCGCGCGCGCAGCAGCTCATAGGACCACGCGTTCGCGGTCTCGAGCGCTGAGGGCCCGAGGATGTCGATCGCCAGCTGCGTGAGCTCCTGGTTGGACTGCGACCACAACCACTTGACCAGCGACCCCTCCGGCCCCGGCTGCCCGTACTTCTCCACGGTGGTCAGCCCGCGGTAGGCGGTCAGGCGCAGGATCTCCGAGCGGATGTGCAGGTCGGAGAGCTTGTCGGCGACCACCGGGTCGTCCATCTTCCCGTTCGCGACCGCCGCCTCGACGAGGTCCTCGAGCAGCTGCTGCAGGCGCACCTGGAGGAAGAAGCCGAGGCCGGCACGCTCGTTCATGAGCGTCGTCAGCGCGACCTTCCAGCCGTTGCCGACGCCGCCGAGCACGTTGGCGTCCGGGATCCGCGCGTCCTCCAGGAACAGCTCGTTGAACTCCGACTCACCGGTGATCTGCGTGAGCGGGCGGATCTGCACGCCCGGCTGCTCGACGTCGAGGATGAAGTAGGTCAGGCCCTTGTGCTTGGCCACGTCGCGGTCCGTGCGCGCGACGAGCATGCACCACTTCGAGAACTGCGCGCCCGACGTCCAGACCTTCTGGCCGTTGACGATCCACTCGTCGCCCTCCTTGCGGGCGAACGTCTTCAGCGCGGCGAGGTCCGACCCGGCCTCCGGCTCGCTGAAGCCCTGGCACCAGATCTCGTCGGCGTTGAGGATCGGCTGCAGGTAGCGCTCCTTCTGCTCCGGCGTCCCCCAGGTCATGATGGTCGGGCCGGCGAGCAGGATGCCGAGCACGTTGGCCGGCAGCGGTGAGCGCGAGCGGCCGAGCTCCTCGAAGAAGATCGCCGACTCGGTCAGGGACGCGTTGCGCCCGCCGTACTCGGCCGGCCAGTGCGGGGCGGCCCAGGCGTCGCCGGCGAGCTGGCGCTGCCAGTCGGCGCGCCACTTGTAGTGGCCCGCCTCGTCGTGCCGATCGGGGGCGGGGCCGGCGTCGTGGGAGTCGAACCATCCGCGCAGCTCCTGCTGGAACGCGGTCTCGGACTCGGTGAAGGTGAGATCCATTAGGCGGTGATGATGGCACCATCGATGCGGGTGACCGTGGCCCCGCCGACCCAGATCGCGTCGGCGTCCCCGCTGACGTGCACACGGCCCGTCGTCTGGTGCGCCACGTAGGGCAGCGTCGCGCGCCCCTCCTCCACCAGCCACTGCGCCAGGGCGGCGTTGAAGCTGCCGGTGACGGGGTCCTCCTCGCCGTCGAAGAAGCAGCGGACGATCCAGTCGTCCTCCGGCGCGGCGACGCCGATCTTCCAGCTCGGCGGCGGCTTCAGCGCCCGCACCTGATCCGCGTCCTCGAGCAGGACGCCCATCCATCCCGGGCCGTTGTCGCACCAGCGCATGGCCACCGGCTCGACGCCGAGCCACTCGCGCACCCGCGCGTCGTCGAGCGGCTCGCTGCGCACCCGCGGCGGCGCCGCGAACGAGAAGAAGGGGTCTGACCCTTTTTTCTCGATGCGGATGAGGCCCGCCGCGCACTCCTGCACGAAGCGGTCGCCCTCGAGGCCCACCGCGTGACAGGTCCCCAGGGTCGGGTGGCCGGCGAACGGGAGCTCTTCGGAGCCCGTGAAGATGCGGACGCGGTAGTCGGCGACCTCCGACGGGAGGACGAACGTCGTCTCTGACAGGTTGGTCCAGGTGGCGATGCGCTGCATCTCCGCGTCGGACAGCCCCTCGCCGTCGAGGACCACCGCGACCGGGTTGCCGGTGAACGGCCCGTTCGTGAAGACGTCGACCTGCTGGAACGCGCGCATGCGGACGTATGCTGCCGCACGTGCTGCACTTCACGCCGTCGGAGGAGGCCAACCGGCTGCTCGTCGAGGACCCGATGGCGCTGCTCGTCGGCTTCGCGCTCGACCAGCAGGTGACGGTGGAGAAGGCGTTCATGGGGCCGCTCGTCATCCGCGAGCGTCTGGGCGCGCTCGACGCCGCGACCCTCGCCGACGCCGACCTCGACGCGGTCTTCCGCGACAAGCCGGCCGTGCACCGCTACCCGGGCGCCATGGCCAAGCGCGTGCACGCCCTCGCCGAGTACCTGCGCGACGAGTACGGCGGGGACGCCGCCGCGGTGTGGCGGGACGCATCCTCACCCGAGGACCTGCTCGAGCGCCTGCGGGCGCTGCCCGGGTTCGGCACGATGAAGGTCAAGGCGATCGCCGCCGTGCTCGCCAAGCAGCTCGGACGTGAAGCTCGCCGAGCCGCTCGTCCCCTGGCACCCGACGCTCGGCGACGTCACCTCCCCCGAGGGCCTGGCCGACTACAAGGCCGCCAAGCGCGTGCACAAGAAGGAGTGGGAGGCGACCGCCCCCGGCGTCAGCGCCGGTTAGTCCGTCGCGACCTGGACGCGGAAGCGGTCGCGCTTCGCGTGCAGGTCCCACAGCCGCTCGGCGAGCTTCGCCGGGTCCTTCTCCTCGTCACCCGCGACGATGGCGCCGCCGATCACCAGCTGAGACACCTGGATGCCCTCCTCGCCGAGGACCTCGTGCAGCACCTCCAGGTAGGCGCCCAGACCGGCGAAGGCGACGCTCGTCCCGACGAACCCCTCTCGCGGCGTGACGGCCGTGCCGCCGTTGACGAACAGGATCGTGCCCTTGCGCTCCCCCAGGAAGCGCATGCCGGGAACGACCTGGTGGACGGCCGCGACCGCGCCGTAGATCGAGAACTCGATGGGGCCGACGAGGTCGGCGGGCGTCGTCTCCATGATCGGCCGCATGAAGTCCTTCTGCGGCAGCGGGCTGTACTGGAGGACCTCGATCGGGCCCAGCGTCTCCGTCACCGTCTCGAGCGTGCGGGCGACCGAGGCCGGGTCGCGGACGTCGGCGGAGAAGCCGTGGGCGGCGACGCCGTCGGCGCGCAGTTCGGACGCAAGCCCCTCCGCGCGTTCCTGGTTGCGGGAGATGAGCGCGGCGGTGAAGCCCTCGGCGCCGAAGCGGCGGGCCACGGCGGCGCCGAGTCCACGGCCGGCGCCGACGATCGCGATGGTGGTCATGGACGGGTCCGTACCCGGCAACGGCGGGGATGGCGCCTGCGGTACGCGCGCTTGGCGCACTTCCTCGCCCTGGACCTCGCGACCGACGACTTCACCTCCGCGCACGGGACCTCCGTCTGCGAGAGCCGGTGGCGGGAGAGGAACGACCACGTCGCCTCGGCGGCGTCCGGCCCGCGGGGGTCATCCGGCCCGCCCGACCAGGCGTGGTCCATCCCGTGGATCGTCCAGCGCTGGGCGACCTCGCAGCCGCGCGGGTCGTCGAAGTGCGCGATCTCGTACGGCAGCCCCCCGGCCTTCGCCTCCGTGCGCGCCGGCGCGAGCGGCAGCGGCGCCTCCTGCCCGCCCGAGAGCACGAGGTTGTCCGTGCGCAGCCACTGCTCGACGGCGATCCGCCCGCACTCCGGCGAGATCGTCCGGTCGGCGTCGCCGTGCAGGACGATGAACGGCAGCATCCGCGCGTGCGCGCCCTCCGCCGCGAAGGCCGACTGCGCGAGGGTCGGCGGATGGTTGCCGACGCTCGCGCCCAGGCACGCGACCCCCTCGAACGGTCCGCCCGCCATCAGCCCGAACGCGGCGAACAGGTCCGGATAGGTGGCCGCGAGGTCGGAGGTCATCAGCGCGCCGGAGGACATCCCGACGACGTACACGCGCTCAGGGTCGATCGGGTGCGCCGCCATGACGTCCCGCGTCTGCCGCACGATCATCTCGACGTCGCGCCCGCCGCGCCGCCAGCTGCCCGGGTCGTACCAGGCCCAGCAGCCGCCGGGGTGGTCGTTGTCGGGATAGAGGACGACGAACCCCTCGCGATCGGCGACGGGGTCGTAGCGGCTGGCGACCTGCTGCTCGGCCGGCGTCCGCCCGCAGCCGTGGACCAGCACCACCAGCGGCACCTTGCCGGTCAAGCCCGGCGGGACGTGGACGATGGGCGCGGCGTCAGCTGTCGAAGCCGAGGCCGAGGCGATCCAGAGCACCGAGCCACAGACCGCGCCGACCCTCGCGGCGATCCGCCGCAGCGAGCCGGTTGCGCGTGACCTGGATGACGGCGGTGCGCAGCGGCTCCGGCGGGAACGGGACCGGACGGCGACGGACGAAGCCCAGACGCGTGGCGGGGGTGTCCCGCCCGTCGAGCAGGTCGAGTGCGACGCGTCCTCCGAAGCGCGTGCTGCAGACACCAAGGCCGGTGTACCCAGCCGCGTACACGACACGCCCACCGAGTTCTGATCCGAAGAAGACGCTGAAGCGGCTGCACGTGTCGATCGCCCCGCCCCACCGGTGGCTGAAGCGCAGGCCCTCCAGCTGGGGGAAGGTGACGAAGAAGTTCCGGGCCAGCGCCGCGAAGGTCGGGTCGTGCTCCTCCTGATCGGGACCGACCGGGCCGCCGCGCCGGTAGACGGCCTCGTAGCCGCCGAAGAGGATCCGCCCGTCCGCGCTCTGGCGGTAGTAGTGGAAGCGGTTGCCGCCGTCGCTGATGCCCTGCCGGCCGTGCCATCCGATCGCGTCCCGCTGCTCTGCGCTCAGCGGCTCCGTCATCAGCACGTAGTCGTAGACGGGCGCGACGTAGCGGCCGACGGTGCGCGCCGGGGACGGATACGCACCAGCGCAGACGATCGCCCCGCGCGCGGTGACCACGCCGCCGTCCGTGCGCACCCGCACCCCGGCGCCCGCCTTCTCGAGCGCGCGCACGCCGCTGTGCTCGAACACGCGCACGCCACGGGCGAGCACCTCCCGGCGCAACGCGTCCGCGAGCTTGGCGGGATGCACGAGCGCCGACCCCTCGGTGGTGAGGACGCCGCCGAGGTAGGTCGGCGAGTGCACCTCCGCGCGGATCGCCTCCGCGTCCAGCCAGCCCGGCTCGTCCGGCGTGACCTCGTGCGGCTCCAGCGCGACATAGAGGTCGCCCGTCTCCTCCCACTCGACGTCGAGGCCGGCGAGGTCGTCCCGCATCCCGGCGAAGTTCTCTTCGCCCAGGCGGTCGAGTGCCGGCATCTCGTCGGGGAAGCGCGCCATCCCGTTCTCGTGGCCGTGCGTCAGCGACGCGTCGACGAAGCCCCCGTTGCGCCCGCTCGCCCCCCACCCGCAGGTCTGCGCCTCCAGCACGACGACCTCGCGCCCCGGCTCGTCGCGCTTCGCGTGCAGCGCCGCCCACAGCCCCGCGTAGCCACCGCCGACGATGACGAGGTCCGCCTCGTGGACGCCCGTCAGCGGCGGGTGCGGATCGCGCGCGCCGAGGTCGGCGAGCCAGAACGGCACCCGCTCGGCGTCCGCGTAGGCGGCCCGGTGGCGGGCGGTCGGCTCGATCCCTTCCCACGGGCGCATGCCAGGATGGTCGCATGCAGGACCTCGTCCCCTCCGACGACGAGCGCCGCGAGGCGATCGTCACCACCCTCGTCGACGCCTTCGCGGAGATGATCGAGAACGACGAGCTGGCCTTCCGGCGCAAGTTCCGCAAGATGGCGGCGGACCCGTTCGCCTTCTACCGCGGCACGGCGCCGCTCTTCTACGCGGACCTCAAGACGCTGGGCGACGATGACTGGCTCGACGACCGCACCCGACGCGTGTGGATCCAGGGTGACCTGCACGCGGAGAACTACGGCACCTACATGGACGCGAAGGGGATCCTCGTCTTCGATCCAACCTCGCAAGCTCGGAAGACGACTTCGACGAGGCCTACCTCGGCCCGTACACGTGGGACCTGCGGCGGATGGCCGCGTCGCTCTCCCTGCTCGGCTTCGCCAAGGCGCTCTCCGACGACACCGTCCAGCGGCTGATCGAGGGCTACGCGACCGCCTACGCCGAGCAGGTCCACGCCTTCGCCACCCGCGAGGGCGACAGCGAGTTCCGCCTCACCCTGGAGACCACGGAGGGCGCGGTCCACACGGTGCTCGAAGAGGCGCAACGCGCGACGCGCATCGAGATGCTGGAGGGGATGACGCACCTGCGGGGCGTCGAGCGCCGCTTCTCCGACGGCTCCGGCGTGCGCACCCTGGAGGACGACGAGCGGGCGCAGGTACTCGCCGCCTACGACACGTACCTGGAGACGATCCCCGAGGCCAAGCGGCTGCACTCGATCTCCTATCACGTCAAGGACGTCGTCGGCGCGGCGGGCTTCGGCATCGGCAGCGCCGGGCTGCGCGCCTACAACCTGCTCGTCGAGGGCCGCAGCCAGGCCGTCGAGAACGACGTGATCCTGTCCATGAAGGAGGCGCAGGTCCCCGCCGTCAGCCGCGTGCTGGAAGACGAGCAGGTGCGCGACTACTTCGAGCACGAGGGGCATCGCACCGCCGTCTCCCAGCAGGCGCTGCAGGCGCACGCCGACCCGTGGGTGGGCTGGTGCGAGCTCGACGGGGTCGGGCAGGTCGTCAAGGAGCTCTCTCCCTACGAGGCCGACCTCGACTGGGGTGGCGTGACCGAGCCCGACGAGATGCTGCCCCTCGTCCAGCAGCTCGGCCGCGCGACGGCGAAGATCCACTGCGTCTCCGACGCCGGCTCGGGCGAGCATCCGCTGGTCGACTTCGAGGTCGAGGAGGCCATCGACGCGGTCATCGGCGACCGTGGCGACGCCTTCGCGGCCGACCTCGCGGCGTTCGGCGCCGCGTACGGCGCGCTGACCCGGGACGACCACCGGCGCTTCGTCGACGCCTTCCGCAACGGCGAGATCCGCGGGCTTCCGGCCGACTAGAGGACCGTCGCCAGACGGCGGACGCCTTCGACGAGGTCCGCTTCCGGGGCGCCCGCGTAGGTGAGGCGCAGGTAGGACCCCGGCGGGTCGGCCGGGAACCACGGGCGGCCGGGGAAGACGACGACGCCGGCCGCGAGCGCGCGCCCCGCCACCGCGACGTCGTCGAGCGCGTCGGGCAGCCGGAGCCAGAGGTGCTGCCCACCGCCCGGCACCGCCACCCGCAGGTCGAGGTGCGTCTCGACAGCCGCGGCCAATGCGTCGCGCCGGACACGCAACTCCCGGTGCAGCGCTCGCAGGTGGCGAGGCCAGGCCGGCGAGGAGAGGAGGTCGAGCGCGGCCTCCTGGAGGACCCCGGACACGAAGAAGTCGTCCACGACCCGCGCGGCCTTCAGGCGCGCGCCGGCCTGGCCGCGGGCGGCGACGGCGGCGATGCGCAGCCCCGGCGCGGTCGACTTCGTCAGCGACCGCAGGTAGATGACGTGACCGTCGTCGTCGCCGGCCACGAGCGGCGGCGGCGCGACGCCGTCGAGGTCGAGATCCGCCGCCCAGTCGTCCTCGATCACGAACGCGCCGGCCGCGGCGACCGCCGCCTGGACCTCCGCGCGCCGGCCGGCGTCCAGGAGCGCACCCGTCGGGTTGGCGAAGGTCGGCTGCAGGTAGACGAGCCGGGCGCCCGAGCGGTCGAGCGCGTCGGCCAGCAGCTCCGGCCGGACGCCGCGCGCGTCGGCGGGGACCGGGATCAGCCGCAGCCCTGCGGCCCGCCCCGCCGCGAGCGCGCCGAGGTAGGTCGGCGACTCGACGACGAGCGCGTCGCCCGGCCGCGCCAGCGCGCGCAGCACAGTGCCGAGCGCCGACTGGCCGCCCGGGGAGATGACGACATCGTGCGCGCCGAGCGCGCCGCCGGCCGCGCGGGCGAACCACGCGCGCAGCTCCGGGTTGCCCTCGACGGGCAGGCGGCCCCAGGCGCCGGCCCGGCGTGCCGCCCGGGCGGTGGCGGCGGCGAGCGGGCCGACCGCCTGCAGGGCGGTGTCGACGAAGCCCGTCGACAGCGGGATCAGGCCGGCCTCGGGTACGTCGAGCAGCGCGTCGAGCCCGCCGGCGTCCACGCTGCCGGCCCCGAGGGCGACCGCCTGCCAGTCGAGGTCGGCCGTCGGCGGCGTCCGGCGCGCGGCGACGAACGTCCCCCGTCCGGGTCGCGGCTCGACGACGCCCTCCGCGGCCAGCTCGGCGATCGCCCGCTGCACGGTGAGCATGGAGGCGGCGTGGCGGCGGGAGAGCTCGCGGACGGACGGCAGCCGCTCGCCGGGCGCCGCCGCCGTCGCGGTCCGGCGCAGGTCGTCGACCACCCGCGTGTTACTCTGAGCCATGAGCCATCAGAGTAACGCTTCCGTCGTCCGGTCGGGCACGCTTCTCGCGGCGCTGGGCGTCCTGATCTTCTCCTTCTCGCTCCCGGCGACCAAGCTGGCGGTCGCCGACCTCGACCCGTGGACCGTCGCCTTCGGCCGGGCCGTGGTGGCGGCGGCGTTCGGCGCGATCGTCCTCGTCGCCGTCCGCGCACCCCTCCCCACCCGCTCGCAGACCGGCCGGCTGCTCATCGTCGCCGGCGGTGTGGTCGTGGGCTTCCCGCTCTTCACCACGCTCGCCCTGCAGACGGAGGCGGCGTCGCACGGCGCCGTCGTGGTCGCGCTCCTCCCGGCCGCGACCGCCGCCTTCGCCGTGGCCCGCGCCGGCGAGCGGCCCGGCCCCGTGTTCTGGGCCTCGGCGATCGCCGGCCTCGCCGTCGTCCTCGCCTTCAGCCTGGCCCGGACCGGCGGCGTCCCTCACCCTCGCCGACCTCGAGCTCCTCCTGGCCATCGTCCTGTGCGCGCTCGGCTACGCGGAGGGCGGCGTCCTCGCCCGCGAGATCGGCGGCGCCCGCACCATCTGCTGGGCGCTCGTCCTCTTCGCCCCCGTCAGCGTCGCGATCACCGCCGTCGCCCTCGCCCGCCACGGCTTCCACGCCGGCCCGGACGCGCTGCTCGGCTTCGCCTACGTGAGCGCGATGTCGATGTTCCTCGGCTTCTTCGCCTGGTACGCCGGGCTGGCGCGCCTCGGGGTGGCCCGCGCCAGCCAGCTCCAGCTCGCCCAGCCGCTCCTCACCCTCGGCTGGTCGGCCCTCGTGCTGAGCGAGCACGTCGGGCCGGGGACCTTCCTGGCCGCCGGCGGCGTCCTCGCCTCCGTGCTGGTGACGCAACGCGCGCGGATCGGTACGGTCAAGCGATGCTCCCCCTCAGCGCCGCTGACGTCGAGCGCACCCGCCGGCCGCTGACCCAGGCGTCCCAGCTGCCGGGCGCCGCGTTCCTGGATCCGGCGGTCCTCGCCTGGGAGCAGGAGCACCTCTTCGCGCGCGGGTGGATCTGCGCCGGGCACGTGGACCGCATCCGCGCCGCCGGGCGACTTCTTCACGGTCGAGGTCGCGGGCGAGAGCGTGATCGTCATGGCCGACCAGGACGGCCTGCCGCGCGCGTTCGTCAACACCTGCCGGCACCGCGGCGCCCGCGTGGTAAGCGAGGCGGAGGGGACCACGAAGCGCCTGCGCTGCCCGTACCACTCGTGGACCTACGACCTCGACGGCTCGCTGCGCACGGCGCAGTTCACCGACGGCATCGAGGGCTTCGACCGCTGCGACTACGGCCTCCATCCCGTCCGCCTCGCGGTCATCGAGGGCCTCGTCCTGCTCGACCTCCAGGGGGACGCGGACCCGCCCGAGCAGCACGTCGGCGACCTGGGCGCGCTCGTCGCCCGCTACCGCACCGCCGACCTGCGCCGCGGCGCACGGCGCGAGTACGGCGTCGCGGCCAACTGGAAGGTCATCGCCGAGAACTACAACGAGTGCCTGCACTGCCCGGGCGTGCATCCCGAGCTCAACAAGCTCTCGCACTACCTGTCGGGACGCGCCGTCCCGGACGCCGAGCAGGGTGCCTGGTGCGGCGGCTCGATGACGCTGACCGAGGGCGCCGAGACGATGGGCCACGGCGGCCGCGACACCATCGTCGACACCCGCGAGGTCCTCTACTTCGCGCTCTTCCCCAACGCGCTCATCTCCCTGCATCCCGACTACGTGATGCTCCACACGCTGTGGCCGCGCGCCGTCGACCGCACCGACGTCGTCTGCGAGTGGTTCTTCGAGGACGGCGTCACGCACACGGAGGACGCCGTCGCCTTCTGGGACCAGGTCAACCGCGAGGACTGGCACGTGTGCGAGCTCACCCAGCTCGGCATGGGCAGCCGCACCTACACCCCCGGCCGGTACACGACCCAGGAGCACGACGTCCACCACTTCGACGTGATGGTCGCCGACCGCTACGCCGCCGCGCTCACCAGCGCGGGTGGTGCTTCTCCGCGTACTTCCGGGTGACCGTCCCGCGCGTCATCCCCTGCAGCGAGCCGAACGTCCCGTAGGCCTTGCCGATGTGGCCGAAGACGAGGATCGCGCCGACGAGCGTGGCGAAGTCGTGCAGCGGCAGGGTCCCGTCGAGGCGCAGCCCGTGGTCGCGCTCGCCGAGGAAGAGCAGGACGCCGGAGACGTAGAAGAGGACGAGCAGCGCGGCGTGCGCGATCGCGTGCAGCTTCTGCCCGCCGTTGAAGCGCCCCGGCCGGGAGGGGCGGCGGCGCAGGAAGAGCAGGTCGTCCTCGTCGAAGCGCTCGATCTCGGCGCGGGTGCGGCCGAGCTCGCGGCGGTCGCCGAGCAGCACGACGAGCGCGAGGGCGACGAGCCAGCCGACCGCGACGACGAGGTGGATCGTCTTGACGACGGGCCGGTCGGAGAACATCCGCGACAGCGGCGGCGCGTAGAGGATCGCGCCCGTCGCGAACATGATCCCGAAGGCGCCGGTGTGGACCCAGTGCAGCCAGCGTTCCGTGCGCCCGAAGCGCACGACCTCAGCGGCCGTTGGAATCATCGATCCAGGCGTCGCGGTCGTAGCCGCGCTGCTGCCAGTAGCCGTCCTGGGCGCGCGTGGTGAGCGTGATGCGCTCGACCCACTTGACGCCCTTGTAGCCGTACATCTTCGGCATCACGAGCCGCACCGGCGCGCCGTGCTCGCGGGTCAGCGGCTCGCCGTCCATCGCGTGGGCGAGCATCGCGTCGGGCTCGCGCGCCTGGTCCAAGCGTGAGCGAGTCCACGTAGGGCACCTCGGCGGAGGTGAAGCGCAGGGCGCGCGCCTGCGGGAGCGGGGCCGCGGCGGCGAGCAGCGCGCTCAGCGTGACGCCCTGCCAGCGGACGTCGGAGACCGACCAGCCCGTCACGCAGTGGAAGTCCTTCGTCTGCTTCGTCTGCGGGAGATCGAGCAGGTCCGCGTGCGTCAGCGTCATCGGCTTCGCGACGAGCCCGTCGATGCGCAGCCGCCAGGTCGCGGGGTCGAAGCGCGGATACGGCCGGTTGACGGCGTAGATCCGCCAGCCCTCGCCGAACGGCAGGAACGCGCGGACGGGCTTGGGCACCAGCAGCGTCGACTTGTTGACGAGATCGAGCGCGCCGCCGCCCCACGCGAGCGACGAGACGCCGACTCCGACCATCCCCAGGAACGCGCGCCGGCCGGTGTCCATCGGGCCACCGTACGCCTGCTGGGTAAACCGTTACGGTTGCGCGGTGCTGATCCGGACCGCCGACGAGATCACCGGGCCGTGGCTGGCCGAGGTCCTCGACCGCCCCGGCCTCGAGCTGCGCGACGTCGCGCCCATCGGCACCGGGCAGATGAGCCAGAACCACCGGGCCACGTTCGCGGACGGCGACAGCGTGGTGATCAAGCTCGCCTCCGACGACGCGACCAGCCGCGCGACGGGGGTCGGCATGGGCGCCTACCTGCGCGAGGTGACCTACTACCGGGAGCTCGCCGGGCCCGGGCGTCCCCGCCTGCCACCTCGCCGTCTACGACGAGGCCGAGGGCTGGTTCACGCTCGTCCTCGAGGACGTCGCCGGCGCGGTGCCGGGCGACCAGATCGCCGGCTGCACCCCGGCCGAGGCCGAGACGGCGATGCGCGGCGCTCGCGGCCGTGCACCAGCCGGTGATCGGCGACCTGCACGTCGGCAGCAAGCCGTGGCTCAACCAGGAGTCGCCGCTCAACCAGGCGCTGCTTCGCCATGCTGCTCCCGGGCTTCCTCGAGCGCTACGGCGACCGCGTCGCGCCCGAGCACCGCGCCGTGTGCGAGCGCTTCGCCACCGCCGTCGACGCCTGGCAGGCCGACCGCCGGCCGCCGCTCGGGCTCGTCCACGGCGACTACCGGCTCGACAACCTCCTCTTCGGCGACGGACACGTGCACGGTGGTGGACTGGCAGACGGTGAGCTGGGGCCCGGCGATGCTCGACGCCGCCTACCTCCTCGGCACCTCCCTGTCCGTCGAGGACCGCCGCGCGCACGAGCGGCGACCTCGTCCGCCTCTACACGGACGCCGTCGGGCTCGACTTCGAGCCGGCGTGGGACGAGTACCGGCGCCAGGCCTTCTACGCCCTGCTCATCACCATCGTCGCGGCGATGGTCGTCGTGCGCACCGACCGCGGCGACGACATGTTCATGGCGGTCCTCAGTCGGGCCGCGCAGCAGATCCTCGACCTCGACAGCATCAGCCTGCTGCCGGAGGACGGCGCGGCGCCCGTCGCGCTGAAGCCCGACCCCGACGACGAGGGCCGCCACGCGCCCGGCCCCGAGCCGCTGTGGAACGAGAGCTGGTACTTCGACGCGGTGTCCGACGACGGGACGCTCGGCGTCTACGTCCGCGCCGGCCACCTTCCCAACCAGGGCTTCGTGCTGCACACCACCGCGGTGGTCGGGCCCGGCCGCCCCGCGGTGATGCTCGTCGAGGAGCGCCCGCTCGACGCCGACGACGGCCTCAGCTGCGAGGTCCCGCTGGAGCGCTTCGCGGTCCGGGTAGAGGGGACCGGCGAGGCGCACGCCGACGAGTCCGCGCCCCTGCGCGCGGAGGCCGGCGAGCCGACCCCGGTCAAGGTCGACCTCGTGTGGGAGACGGACGGCGTCCCCTACCAGTGGCGGATCGCCACCCGCTACGAGATCCCCTGCCGCGTCACGGGGACCATCACCGTCGGCGACGAGATCATCGCCTTCTCCGGCATCGGCCAGCGCGACCACTCGTGGGGCGCGCGCGACTGGTGGGCCAACGACTGGATGTGGAACGCGCTGCACCTCGACGACGGCACCCGCACCCACACGGTCACCGTCGCCGAGATGCCCGGCCTGGCGGTCGGCTACGTCCAGCGCGACGGCGAGGTGACGGAGCTCTCCAACGGGACGACGTCCTTCGAGGCCGGCGAGAACGGGTTGATCACGAAGGCGACCGTCGTCTCCGGCGACCTCGTGACGGAGATCGAGCCGCTCGCCTTCGGCGCCCTGCGGCTCGTCGCCCCCGACGGCCGCGTGACCCACTTCCCGCGCGCGATGTGCCGAGTGCGGACCGGTGACGGGCGCGGCGGCGTCGGCTGGATCGAGTTCAACCGCAACCAGCACTGAGTGGAGGTCCCACAGGCACTGCGCGGGCGGCTGGGGCGGTCACACGCGCGCGCCCGGATGGGCTCGCCGTGGCTGCAGGGCGTCGTGGCGCTCGTCCTCGTGCCCGTGCTGTCACTCGTCTCGCGCATCCGCGTGCGCGGACGTGAGCGGCTGCCGGAGGGTGGCTACATCCTCGCGCCCAACCACCCGTCGGTGCTGGACCCCCTCTTCGCGGCGCTGCCCGTCCTGCCGCGGCGGCTGCACTTCATGGGGATGGCGGAGTTGTGGCGCAGGCCCGTCCCGGCGTGGGTGATGTCGCGGGTCGGCGGCTTCCCGATCGTCCGCGGCAGCTGGGACCGGGACGCGTTCGTGACGGCCGCCTCCGTGCTCGAGCGCGGCCGGGTGCTGGTCATGTTCCCGGAGGGCGGCGTCAGCCCGCCCGACGGCTACCGGCCCGCGAAGCCCGGCATCGGCCACATCGCCCACGTGGCCGGCGCCACCGTCGTCCCCCTGCATCTGTCGGGCACGCGCCGGCTCTACCGCCCGTGGACGTGGCCGAAGGTGGTCGTCACCGTCGGCGAGCCGATCGTCGTCGAGGCCGACCCCGAGCCGACGCGCGAGCGATCGCAGGCCACCGCCGAGCGGGTCCTGGCCGCGATCGAGGGCCTCGGCGCCGTAGCGTCTCGCGCCCATGCTCGTCATCTTCCACCCGGACGCCACGCCGGACCAGATCGAGGCGCTGACCGCGCGCATCCTCGAGACGGGCGCCGGCGCGCAGCGCGTCGTCGGCGAGGAGGTGACGGTGATCGGGGTCATCGACGGCGACCGCGACCACCTCACGTCGCTCGAGCTCGACGCGGACCCGGGCGTCGACCGCGTCGTCACCGTCTCCTCGCCCTACAAGCTCGCGCACCGCCACCGGCACGACGACGGCCCGTTCCCGGTCGACGTCGCCGGCGTCACCTTCGGCGGCCTGCAGCCCGACTTCCGCCTCATCCTCGGCCCGTGCGCGGTCGAGTCGGAGGAGCAGACGCTGACCACCGCCCGCGCGTGCCAGGACGCCGGCGCCGACATGCTCCGCGGCGGCGCCTTCAAGCCGCGCACGTCGCCCTACGCGTTCCAGGGCCTCGGTGTCGACGGCCTGAAGATCCTCGCGGAGGCGCGCGAGGAGACCGGCCTGCCCGTCGTCACCGAGCTCACCGACCTGCGCGACATCGACGCGGTGGTCGAGTACGCCGACTGCGTCCAGGTCGGCGCGCGCAACATGCAGCACTTCCCGCTGCTGACCGAGCTCGGCCGCTCACCGCTGCCCGTCCTGCTCAAGCGCGCGATGGGCGCGTCCATCGACGACTTCCTGCTCGCCGCGGAGTACATCCTGCGCGAGGGCAACGACCGCGTCGTCCTCTGCGAGCGCGGCATCCACGCGAAGTCCACGCCCGCCCGGTCCTGCCTGGACCTCGCCGCCGTGACCGTCCTCAAGGAGCACACCCACCTGCCGGTCATCGTCGACCCGTCGCACGCCGCCGGCCGCCGCGCGCTGGTCGGCGCCGCTGGCCATGGCCGCCGCCGCCTCCGGCGCCGACGGCCTGATCATCGAGTGCCACCCGAACCCGCAGAACGCGCGCTGCGACGGCCCGCAGGCCATCGTGCTCGACGCGCTCCCCGAGTTCTGCCGGCGCCTGCGCGCCGTCGCCGAGGTCGCCCTCTAGACGAGGACGGAGGACGAGGTCATCTCGACCTCGACACGGACGGTGCGGTGGCGGGCGGTGAGCTCCACCGGCTTGGTCCGCCACACGCGAATGCTGAACTCGCCGTCGCCGACGGCCGAGCCGAGCACGTCCAATGCCGTCCCGCCGACCGACAGCGGCCAGTGCAGCGCGGGATGGAGGACGACCTGCTCGACGTCGAAGGCGTGGGGCTGGGCGCTCGTGCGCATCCGCGGCGCGAGGGTGCGCAGCGCGATGACGAGACGCTCGAGGTTGCGCCGGTAGGGCGCGGGCGCGACGACCAGGCTCTGATCGCCCGAGGGCTCGCCGGCCACGATCGCCTCCGCCGCGGCATCGGCGACGACGAACTCCACGCCGTGGTCCTTGAAGCAGGTGAGGATGGCCAGCCAGTCGTCGGAGACCGGCACGGAGTGCAGTTCGGTCGGCATGGGGCGACCTTCGCGGCCGCCGCCCGGGCTCCTGCCCTAGGAGGCGAGCACGTCGGCGATCGCGCCCATCAGGGCGTCGCGCGTGAACGGCTTGTCCAGCAGCGGCACGGGGGGTGGATCGCCGCCACCGCCGGACATGAAGAGCACCGGCGGGCAGTCCGGCAGCGACGCCACGAACTCCGGCCCCGTCTCCCCCGGCATCATCACGTCGCTGATGAGCAGGTCGTAGCGCAGGCCCTGTGCCAGCGCGGCGCGCGCCTGCTCCGGTCCGTTCGCGCCCACGGCCGTGTGCCCCACCGAGGTCAGCATGCGCAGCACGATCGCCCGCATCACGTCGTCGTCGTCGATCACCAGGACGTGCATCCTCGGGGACTTTCCCATCCGCGAGTAGGGCTCCGTACAGGGTCTGCTCAAGGTCTCCTCAAGGGTTTAGCCTTCGACCGGTGCGGGTCGTCGTCATCGAGGACGCCCCCGAGCTGGCGCGGATGACGCAGGTCGCGCTCGAGCGCGAGGGCATGGAGGTCGCCGTGGCGGCGGACGCGGAGACGGGTCTCGAGCTCGCGCGGCGCTCGCCGACGGACGTCGTGGTCATGGACATCGAGCTCCCCGGCATGGACGGCGTCGAGGCCTGCCGACGGCTGCGCACGTTCAGCGACGCCTACGTGGTGATGGTCACCGGGCGCGACTCGGAGATCGACCGGTTGATCGGCCTGTCGGTGGGCGCCGACGACTACATGACCAAGCCCATCTACGCGCGTGAGCTGGTCGCCCGCATCCGCGCGATGATGCGCCGGCCGCGCAGCCTGGGCGAGCAGGACAACCGTCGGACCTTCGGCGCGCTGGTCATCGATCCCGACGCGCGCGAGGTGACCGTGGAGGGCACAGCCGTCGAGCTGAGCCGCACGGAGTACGAGATCCTCGACCTGCTCTCCGCGCAGCCGCGGGTGTCCCTGAGCCGCGCCCAGCTGCTCAGCGGCGTGTGGGGCCCGAACTGGGTCGGCGACGACCACGTCATCGACGTCCACGTCTCCAACCTCCGGGGGAAGCTCGGCGACGACCCGAAGCGGCCGCGCTTCGTGCGCACGGTGCGCGGCTTCGGCTACCGGATGGGCGAGGGCTGATCGAGCGCCACGCGCACCGCGCGCAGGAGCTCGTCGGCGCCGAACGGCTTCGCCAGGAGGGCGGGATCGTCGATGCGCGCGTCCCCTGAGGTCATGAGCACCCGCAGGCCCGGCCGTTCCCGGCGCAGGCGCTCGGCCAGCTCCGGGCCCGCCATGCCCGGCATCACCACGTCCGTGAGCAGGAGATCCACCGGCATGCCGCAGGTCGCCAGCGCGGCCTCCGGCGTGGCCGCGCCGACGACGGCGTAGCCCGCCCGGGAAAGGATGCGCTCGACGAGCCGGCGGACGTCCAGCTCGTCGTCGCAGACGAGCACCGTCTCGCCGTGCCCGGGGGCCGTGCCGGCCGTGTCCGGCTCGACGGCCACGGTGACGGCGTCCTCGCAGACCGGCAGCTCGACGACGACCGCCGTCCCGAGCCCCGGCGCCGAGTCGAGGGTGACGCTGCCGCCGGCGTCGACGACGATCCCATGGACGGTCGCGAGGCCCAAGCCCGTCCCCGTCCCGTTCTCCTTCGTCGTGTAGAACGGCTCGAAGGCGTGCTGGATCGTCTCCTCGCTCATGCCCGTGCCCGTGTCGCGCACGATGAGACGCACGAGGTGCTCCCCGAGGGCCGGATCGTGTTCGCGGTCGCGACGGTGAGCCGCCCGCTGCCGGACATCGCGTCACGGCCGTTGACGGCCAGGTTCATGAGCACCTGCTCGAGCTGCCCGCGGTCGGCGGTCACCGGCCACAGGTCCGCGCCGAGCTCGAGCTCGAGGGTCACGCGCGGTCCGAGGGCCTTCTCGAGCAGCGGGCGGAGGTCCCGCACCACCGCGTTGAGGTCGATCACCTCGCTGTGCACCGCCTCCGAGCGGCTGAAGTGCAGCAGCTGGCGGGTCAGGGCCGCGCCGCGCTCGGCCGCGCGCTGGATCTGCTCGAGGTCCTCGCGGGTGGTGGAGCCCGCCGGGACGGCCTCCGCGGCGAAGGCGGCGTAGTTGAGGATGATGCCCAGGAGGTTGTTGAAGTCGTGCGCGATCCCGCCGGCCAGGTGCCCCACGCTCTCCAGGCGCCGCGTCTGGTGCAGCTCGTGCAGCAGGCGCTCGACCTCGTGGGAGGCCGTCACGTCACGCGCGACGGTGACCGTCCCCACGATGGCCTCGGACGGATCGCGCAGCGGGGACAGCGTCGCGTCGAGGATCAGCGGGCGCCCGTCACGCGACTGCCGGCGCGCCTCGTACCGGCGCGTCTCGCCGGCCAGAACCGCCGCGAGCACCACGTCCCTGTCCGTGTCACCGCCGCTCAGCCGTGCGCTCTGGGTCCCGATGACCTCTGCGGCGCTGACGCCGTACATGCGCTCGGCGGCAGGGTTCCAGCTCGTGATGACGCCGTCACGGTCGAGGGCGATGATCGCGTCGGCGGAGTGGCCGATGACCGTCTCCAGGTACGCGTGCTCGGCCTCGGCCGCGATGCGCGCGGAGTCGTCCCGGGCGATGGTCGAGACGCCGACGACGGCACCCGTCTCGTCGCGGATGGGGGACGACGTCATGGCGATGTGGATGCGCTCCCCGCCACGGGTGAGACGCTCCGTGCGCAGGTCGCGCAGGACCCCGCCGGCGAGGATGTCCCCGAGGATCTCGTCCATCTCCCCCGCGCGTTCCGCGGGGATGAGGACGCTGACCGACCGTCCGATGATGTCAGCGGCGGGCCAGCCGTAGAGCGCCTCGGCCGCCGGGTTCCAGGCCGTCACCCGGCCGTCGGCGGCGACGGCGAAGATCGCGTCGGCCGAGCTTTCGACGATGGCGGCCAGGCGAGCGCTTGCGGCGGTGCTGGGCATCAGTCGATGAGGCCGAGCCGGATGCCCGAGGCGACCGCCGCGGCCCGGTCGGAGACCTCGAGCTTCTGGTAGAGGTGCTGCAGGTGCGTGCGCACCGTGGGGAGGCTCAGGTGCAGGTCGCCCGCGATGTCCGCCGCGGAGCGCCCGTCGGCGGTGAGGCGCAGGACCTCTTGCTCGCGCTCGCTCAGGCGCGGGCGCTCGAGGTCGGCCTCGCGAGCGCGGATCTCTGCCGCCAGGGCCTTGCGCAGCTGCACGGGGAAGCGGACGTCCCCACGCGCGACGGCGCAGATGACCTCGCACAGCTCCTGCGGCCGGGCCGTCTTGGAGACGAATCCGGTGGCGCCGGCCGCGAGCGCGGTGTAGAGGTCGGACGCCTGCTCGGATCCCGTCAGGACCAGCACACGCGTGTCGATCCCTCGTGCGCGGAGAGCGCGGATGACTTCCACGCCGCCGCGGCCGGGCATGTTGAGGTCCAGCACGGCGACGTCCGGGCGGTGGCCGGCGATGCCCTCGAGCGCGGCCGTGCCGTCGCCGTAGTCGTCGAGGACCTGGAGGCGGGGATCGGAGTCCACGGCCCGGATCAGGCCGCTGCGGTACACGGGGTGATCGTCGGCGACGACGACGCGGATGGAGGGATCGGTGGTCGTCATGAGCGGGGAAGCGCCACGGTAAACCGGCCGACGCACCGGTTCGGAGTCGTTGTCCGGTTGGTAACCATCACCCTGTTCATCACATCCGACGATCTACGCCGAACGGTTGAGCGCCGATGCCATGAACATGCTCGAGCTCTCCGTCGCCAACCTCAGCGTCATGGTCGTGGAGGACAACCCGGGCCTCCGGGAGGCGCTCGACATGCTGCTCGCGCGGGCCGGATGCCGGGTCGTCGGCGCCGCCGCGACGGTCGAGGACGGCGTGGCGATCTACACCCGCGAGCGCCCGGACGTCGTCGTCTCCGACTACGAGATCGGGGACGCCCGCGGCACCGACCTCCTGCTGCGACTGCGAGCGGTCAACCCGGACGTGCGCGTCGTCGTCTTCACCGGGACGACCGATCAGGCGGCACACGTCGCGATCCTGGACGGCCGGGCGCGTGGGCTCGCGCTGAAGGGCAGCCGCGCGCAGGTCCTGTTCGAGGCCGTGCGGCGCGTCGGCGCGGGCGGGACGTTCGTCGATCCGGCCGTCCGCCTCGCGCCCCGGTTGGGCTTCGCCGCCTGAGGCGCGGCAGGAGTAGCCTGCCTGACATAGATGCCCCCGTCCGTGGAGTCCCTCTTCGATGCCACCATCATCTGCGACCCGGGCGGGGTGATCCGCGGCTTCAGCCCGTCGGCGGAGGAGACCTTCGGGCGCCATGGCAGCGAGATGGTGGGCCGTCCGCTCACCGATCTCGTCCCCCGGTTCCACGCGCACGAGACCAACGGCCGCTGGCGCACGCCGGCCATCCACGCCGACGGCTCGCTGTTCCCGATCGAGGTCGCCCTGTGGCCGGAGGAGAAGCGCGAGCGCACCATCGTCCTGATCCGCGACCTGCGCGACTACGACCTGCAGGGAACGGATTCGGAGGACGGCGGGTGGTGGGAAGTCGACCCGATGACGCTCGACATCCTCTGGAGCCCCAGGACCTACGAGCTCCACTGCGTCGAGCCGCAGACCTTCACCCCGAACGCGCAGACCGTCCTCGACCTCATCGAGCGTGGCGACCGCCTGCGCGTGGAGACGGCCCTGCAGGCCATGCTCGACGGGAGGGCGGTCGAGCCGTTCGAGTACCGCCTCGCCGTGGCGCCGGCGGTCCCGCGGGTGCTGCAGGCGAGCCTGCTCAACGACTCGGCGGCCGGCCGCATCCACGGCGTCGTGCGCAACGTGACCGAGCAGCGCCTCACGCGGGCCCGGCTCGAGGTCCACGAGGCCGTCGCCGGCAGCCTGCGGGCGTGGGAGCACGGCACCAGCGACCTGCGCAGCCTCCTCCAGCAGCTCTACCTGGTGATGAGGTGGCACATCGGTGCGCTGTGGGTGCCGGACGGCGAGGTGTTGAAGTGCCGGGCCTTCATCAACGAGACTGGCCTTGACGCCGAGAACCTCGAGCGCCTCGTGCGCGCCGACGGGCCCCGGGCCAACAACGACACGCTGCCCGGCCGGGCCTGGGCCGACGCGCGTGCCCACGCGATCGCCGACGTCGGGGAGTCCGACTTGCGCCGCGCCGAGGCCGCGCGGCAGGACGGCGTGCGCGGCGCGATCGCGATCCCGGCCGTCTTCGAGGGCGAGGTGATCGCCATCTTCCACTTCTTCTCCCCCGAGCGGCGCGATATAGAGGTGGAGATGCTGGACACCTTTACGGTCGTCGGGCAGCAGCTCGGCGCCTTCCTGGCTACGCGACGGAGCCTGTTGGCGCCCGCGGTCCTCACCCCCCGCGAGCGCGAGATCCTGCTGCTGGCCTCGCAGGGCCTTGGGGTCAAGGAGATCGCCGAGCGCCTGTACCTCAGCCCCGCCACGGTGAAGACCCACTTCCAGAACGTCTACGGGAAGCTCGGGGTCAACGACCGGCCCGCCGCCGTCGCGCAGGCCCTGCGCACCGGCATGATCACCTGAAGATCCACCATTCGGGGGATAGTGAGGTCGGGAGGCAACGTCGATGCTGACCGGATGGAGCGCGTCGACGCGGACACGACCCTGTTCTGGGAACAGGCGACCGACCTCTTCGCGATCTGCGACGCGGAGGGGGACATCCTCCGCGTCAACCCCGCCTGGCAACGGATGCTCGGCTGGACGAGCGCGGACCTCGTGGGCCGCAACGTCTTCGCGCTCACGCACCCCGACGACGTCGAGCCGGTGCGGACCCTCGTCACGCGCGGCGACGGGCGCCTGACGCTCGTCGAGACGCGGCTGCGCGACGCCGCCGGCGCCTACCGCCCCATCTCCTGGTCGAGCTTCACCGACGGGCAGCGCTGGTACCTCGCGGGTTGCGACGTGACGGAGGAAGCGAGCGCGCAGGCGACGCTGGACGCGCTCGAGGCCGGCGTCGCCGTGCTCGGCTCTCGACGCCCGCATCGTGGCGACGAACCGCGCCTTCGACACCATCCTGGGCCGCACGGACCTCACCGGCCTGGACTACTTCGAGGTCTGCCCCGTGGTCGCTGAGCACGCCGATCGCGGCGGCCGGCCTGCGCGCCGTGCTCTCCGGGGAGCTCGAGCGCTACGACTTCGGCTACGAGCGCGTGCGGCGACTGCTTCGATCTGCGCGCCGTCCGCCAGCCGCACGGGACCGCCGGGCGCATCGTCGTCCAGCACCACGACGTCACCCAGCGCGTGCGCACCGAGCGGGCGCTGCGGCTGTCGGGCGGCCTGCTCGATCAGGTCGCGGCCGCCGTCGTCGCCACCGACCTCGACGGCCGCGTGGTGTCCTGGAACGCGGGCGCGAGCGCCATGTACGGCTGGTCGTGCCGAGGAGGCGCTCGGGCCGCGACATCCTCGAGCTCACGGTCGGGCCGGAGCTCTTCGCCCAGCGCGACGACCTTCATGGCGAAGCTGCGCTCGCGGACGCGGCTTCGAGGGCGAGGTCGCGATGGTCCGCCGCGACGGCAGCACCTTCGTCGGCTTCAACCGCAGCACGGTCTACACGGACGCCCACGGCCGCCCGGCCGGGCTCATCGGCGCCTCCTTCGACATCACGGAGAAGGTCGAGCACGAGCGGGACCTGCTCGCCGCCCGCGACTACCTGCGTGCGGTCACCGACAGCATGGGCGAGGGGATGATCACCGTCGACCGCGAGGGGCGCATGACCTACGTCAACCCGGTGGCGGAGGAGCTGCTCGGTTGGACCGCGGAGGAGCTCATCGGGCAGGACATGCACGGGACCTGTCCACCACTCCTATCCGGACGGACGGCCCTATCCGTACGGCGACTGCCCGCTGCAGGGGCCGCGCCGCGGCGGGGAGGCGGTGCGCGTCCCGCACGACGTCTTCTTCCACCGCGACGGGTCGCAGATCCCGGTCAGCTACGTGTCCGGCGCCGCTGCGCGGCGAGGCCGGCCAGCGGCGGCGCGGTCGTCGTCTTCAGCGACATCACCGAGCAGCTCGCCGAGCAGCGCGGCCTGCACGAGCAGATCGCCGAGCTGTCCATGCTCGACGAGATCCGCCGCGCCCTCGACGAGGACCGCTTCGTCCTCCACGGCCAGCCGATCATGGACCTGCAGACGGGCGCGATCGCCCATCACGAGCTGCTGCTGCGCATGGTCGATCCGCGCGGCGAGATCGTCCCGCCCGGCCGTTTCCTCCCCGTCGCCGAGAAGCACAGCGTGATCGTCGAGATCGACCGCTGGGTGCTGCGCCGCGGGCTCGGCGTCGCCGCGGCGGGCAGGCCGGTCGCGCATCAACCTCTCCGCGCATTCCTTCGCCGACCCGGAGCTGGCCGAGCTCGTTCGCCGGCGCTGCTCGCGGCGCGGCGACGCCGACCCGAGCGACGTCATCATCGAGCTCACCGAGACCGCGCTGATGGAGGACGACGCCGCGGCCGTGCGCTTCGTCGAGACGGCGCAGGCGCTCGGCGTGCCGATCGCGCTCGACGACTTCGGTACGGGCTACGGCGGCTTCAGCTACCTCAAGAACCTCGAGATGCACTGCCTGAAGATCGACATCGAGTTCGTCTGCGACATCGCCACCAACCCCGCGTCGCAGCGGGTGACGGAGGCGGTCGTCGGCCTCGCCCGCGGCTTCGGCCTGAAGACGGTTGCCGAGGGCGTCGAGGACGTGGAGACGCTGGGCCTGCTGGCCGCGATCGGCGTCGACTACGTGCAGGGCTACGGGCTCGGCCGGCCCGCCCCGCTCACCTAGCTTCCCGCACCACCTCGCGCGCGGCCTTGTCCTCGCGCAGCCCGAGGAAGCGCGGGTGGCGCAGGCGGCCGTCGCGCGTCCACTCCGTGAAGCCGATCTGGGCGACGAGCTCGGGCTCGTCCAGGTGGCGTCGCGGAAGCGGGGGGCGTTGCTGAACGGGCTCGTTTCGGTGTGCAGCGGCTTCAGCCGGGCGGCGAGATCCTTCAGCACCTGCTGGGTGAAGCCCGTGCCGACCTTGCCGGCGTACAGCAGGTCGTCGCCGTCGTAGACGCCGAGCAGCAGCGCGCCCAGGTCCGTGCGGCTGCCCTTCGGCGCGGTGAAGCCCCCGATCACCAGCTCCTGCTCGGCGTTGCACTTGAACTTCAGCCAGTCCTTCGAGCGCCCGTGCGTGTACGGGGCGTCGGCGCGCTTGGCGATCAGCCCCTCCCAGCCCTTCTCGCACGCCTCGGCGTAGTACTGCTCACCGTGCTCGTTGCGGTGGGCCGTCAGGCGGACGGGTCCGTCGAAGGTGACGGCTTCCTTGAGGAGCTGCTTGCGCTCGCGCCACGGCTTGCTCGTCACGTCCTCCCCGTCGGCGCGCAGGATGTCGAAGACGTAGAAGAACACGGCCGCGCCGTCTCGCGACTGCAGCTTGGCGAAGCTCGTCTGGTCGCCGTCGAAGGCCACCACCTCCCCGTCGAGGATGAAGTCGGTGGCGGGGTCTTCGCCAGCGCCTCGACCACCGACGGGAAGCGGCCGTTCAGGCTCAGGTCGTTGCGGCTGCGCAGGTCGACCTCGCCGCGGACCTTCGTCGCCACGCAGCGGATGCCGTCGAGCTTGCGCTCGAACACCCAGTCCGGGTCCGAGAAGCGCGCGTCCGTCAGCACCGCCTTCATCAGCTCGATCGCCATCGCCCGAATCCTGACCCAAAACGCAGCACTCGGCGACCTCGGAACAGCGAGGTGCGCGAATTGGGTCCGTGAGACCCATTTCGCAGCACTCACCACGAGGCAGGTCGAAGTGCGCGAAATCAGCCCGAGACAGTCTGCCCGTTCAGCTTCTCCTCGAGGCCCTTGCGCGCGTCCGACCCTGCCTTGGAGAGCGCGAGGCCGAGGATCGGGTTGGCCAGGCTCTTCGCGCCGGTGAGCTCGAGCTGGGCGGTGTAGGTGACCTTGCTGCCGGCCGGCGCCGACTCGACCTCGACGGTGTCGATCGAGTGGATCGTGCCGTTGTCGGCCTCGAGCACGAAGCGGTGCGGCTCGTCGAACTCCTTGACCTCGTAATCGAGCTCCATGGTCTTGCCGGCGACGCCGGAGAACTCGAGGTGGAAGCCGGTGCCGACGCCGATCTTGCCGTCCGTCGTCTGCTCGGCGACCTCGCAGTTGGGGTCCCACTCGGAGGTGTGGGAGAAGTCCGCCATGTAGCGGAAGGCCTCCTCGATGGTGAGGGGCGTCTCGATGGTGGCGCTGTATTCGGGCATGAACGGGGACTGCCCGATCCGGCTGGTGGCTATCGGCCTACAACCATGGCGCGAGGGTGGCCGTGTCGGCGGGGCCGAGCCGGTCGGACGCGTTGGCGGCCTGGTGCCAGTGCGGGTACGGAGGTTCGGCCGGCTGACCTCCTCGATGCGGGCGAGCTCGTCGTCGGTGAGCGCGAGGTCGGCCGCGGCGAGGTTGTCGGTCAGCTGCTCCTCGGTGCGCGCGGCGATCACGAGGGTCGAGACGCCCGGCCGGGTCAGCAGCCAGGCGAGCGTGACCTGCGCGGCCGAGACGCCGTGCGCCTCGCCGATCTCGACGAGCACCTCGACGATGTCGTAGAGCTTGTCCTCGTCGTGGACGGGCGGCTCGTCCCAGTCGCCCACGTGGCGCGTCCCCTCGGGTGCTCCTGGCCGCGGCGGTACTTGCCGGACAGCAGGCCGCCCGCGAGCGGGCTCCAGACCATCGTCCCGACGCCCTGGTCGAGCCGCGGGCAGCAGCTCGTACTCCGCCTCGCGCGCCTGCGGCGTGTAGTGGATCTGCTGGGAGACGAAGCGCTGGTAGCCGCGGGCGATCGCGGTCGGCGAGCGCCTTCATCAGCTGCCAGCCGGTGAAGTTCGAGGCGCCGGCATAGCGGACCTTGCCCTGCCGGATGAGGGTGTCGAGCGCCTCCAGGTACTCCTCCGGCGGCGTCTGCCCGTCCCACTCGTGCAGCTGCATGAGGTCGATGTGGTCGGCGCGCAGGCGCCGCAGGCTCGCCTCGGTCGAAGCGATGATGTGGTGGCGCGAGAGGCCGGCGTCGTTGGCGCCGTCGCCCATCGGGAAGCGGACCTTCGTGGCGACCATCAGGCGGTCGCGTCGGGGTGTGGACGCATCGCCTCGCCAAGGATCTCCTCCGAGACGCCCGCGGAGTACATGTTGGCGGTGTCGACGAGGTTCATCCCGGCGTCGAGGCAGAGGTCGAGCTGGCGCTCGAGCTCGGCCACTCCGTTCTCGCCGACGGCCTTGAAGTCCCCCTGGCCGCCGAAGCCCATGGTGCCGAGGGTGAGCGTCGAGACCCGGAGGCCGCTGTTGCCGAGGGTGCGGTAGTCCATCCCCATGGTCTGCCCGATCCGGGGCGCGGCTAGCGGTCAGCTCAGGATGAGGCAGCCCGTCGTCGCCGTGGCGATGAGCTTCCCTGTCTCCTCGACGTAGAGCCGTCCGCTCGCGACCGCCTGCTTGCGGCCCGCGTGCACGACCGTCCCCTCCGCCAGCACGCGGCCGGTGGTGGCGCTCATGCCGCGCAGGTAGCGGACCTGCAGGTCGCTCGTCGTGTAGGCGGTGCCGGCGGGCAGGACGGTCTGGACCGCGCAGCCCATGCAGGAGTCGAGGATCGTCGCCGCGATGCCGCCGTGCACGCTGCCGATCGGGTTGTACATCCAGGCCGCCGGGGTGAGCGCGAACACGGCGCGGCCCTCGTCGGCCTCCGACGATGTCCATGTCGAGCAGCTTCGCGATCGGGGGCGGCGGGAGCTCGCCGGACGCGATCGCCCGGATGAACTCGAGCCCGGACCGGCCGTTCATCGCCGCGGCGGCCAGCGCCTCCGGGTCCTCCCAGGTGATCGTGCGCTCGCTCATGCCGGGACCGTCTCCAGCGCGGCGGCGGCGGAAACCGGCGCCCTGCGGACGTGCGGGCCGAGCGCCGGCGAGCAGGACGCCCGTCGTGACCCCGCCGATGACCGTGACCGCCCAGGCGGCGTGGAAGTCGGACGCCGTCGTCCCGCCCGTGCCGAGCACGGCGACGAGGATGGCGATGCCGAGCGCCGAGCCGACCTGCCGGCCCATGGTGATGACGGCGATGCCCGTGGCGAACCGCGCCGGCGCCAGCGACGGACGCGCCGGCGCCCGTCAGCGTCGGCAGCATGAAGCCGACGCCCGTCCCGGTGAGGATCATCCCCGGCAGGTAGTCGCTCGCGTACGCGGGCGTGTTGCCGGTGCGCAGGATCCAGAAGGTCGCGCCGAGGGAGAAGAGCGTCGCGCCGATCATCCCCGTGACGCGGAAGCCGACGCGGGCGGCGAGCTTGGCCGACGGGGACGCTGAAGGACGCCGCGAGCGCCGGGCCCGGGGCGAGCATCAGGCCCGCGGTGAGGATGTCCTTGCCCCACACGCCGGTGGTGAAGAGGACGCCGGAGAGGAGCATCGAGCCGAAGCCGGCGAAGAAGGTGATGGAGCCGACCAGCGCGAGGGAGAAGGAGCGCACCCGCAGCATCTCCGGGTCGATGATCGGGGTGTGGTGGCGGCCGGAGCGGAGCAGGACCGCGGGCAGCAGGAGCGCCGCCGCGACGAAGCCGCCGACGGTGCGCGCCGAGCCCCAGCCCCAGTCGCCGCCCTTGACGATCGCGACCGTCAGCGCGCCGATGGCCAGCGCGAAGGCGAGCGCGCCGAGCAGGTCGGGCCGGCGGGTCCCGGGCTCGGAGTGCTCGACGAGGTGGCGGATGCCGAAGACCAGGCCGGCGATGCCGACGGGGACGTTGACGAGGAAGACGAGGCGCCAGTCGGCCTGCACGAGCAGCCCGCCCAGCGGGGGCCCGGCCGCCGCCGCCGCGCCGCCCGTCGCGGCCCAGATGCCGACCGCGCCGCCGCGCTCATGCGCCTCGAACTCCGGCAGCATCAGCCCGAGCGACGTCGGCATCATGAACGCGCCACCGACCGCCTGGACGATCCGCGCCGCGGTGAGCAGGCCGACGGAGGGCGCCGCCGCACACGCCGCGCTGGCGACCACGAAGACGGCAAGACCGCTGAGGAACATGCGCTTGCGTCCGAACGCGTCCGCCCACCGGCCCGCCGGCACGAGCAGCGCCGCGAAGACGATCGCGTAGGCGTTGAGGATCCACGACAGCGACGCCAGCGACGCGCCCCCGAAGTCCCGCTCGATGTCCGGGAAGGCGATGTTGACGATGAACAGGTCGAGGCTCGACATGAAGACCCCGACGCACACGATGAGGGTGACGCGCCACTTGCGTTGCATGATGCAACGGACCGTACCACGTCCGTAGTATGATGCAACTGACATGCCGCTCGGGACGTCCTACGACAACCAGGCCTGCTCCATCGCCGGCACGCTCGGCGTCATCGGCGACCGCTGGACGCTGCTGATCGTCCGCGACACGATGCTCGGCCTGCGGCGCTTCGACGAGTTCCAGGCCAACCTCGGCATCGCCCGCAACGTCCTGCAGTCCCGGCTCGAGCGCCTCGTCGAGGACGGCGTCCTCGAGCGCCGCCGCTACCAGGAGCGCCCCGAGCGCTTCGAGTACCGGCTCACAGAGAAGGGCCTGGACCTCTGGCCCGTCATCCACTCCCTCATGTACTGGGGCGACCAGCACGCCGCGCCCGACGGCGGCCCGGCCGTGCTGCTCGAGCACCGCGACTGCGGCGGTCGCGTCGACGCGCACCGGGTCTGCGACCGCTGCGGCGAGCGCCTCGGCGCGCGCGACTCATGGGCCAAGCCCGGCCCCGGCGCGACCGAACGGCATCCGCTGCGCATGCGCATGGGGTAGACCCAAGGGGTGCCCACGCCCCGCCGCGCCTGGATCGTCTGGACCGTCGGCCTGCTCGCCTACGTGGTCGCGGTCTTCCAGCGCGCGTCGCTCGGGGTCGCCGGCGTGGAGGCGCAGCGGCGCTTCGGGGCCAGCGCCGCCGTCCTCTCGCTCTTCAGCGTGCTGCAGCTCGCCGTCTACGCCGGGCTGCAGATCCCGGTCGGCGTCGTGCTGGACCGCATCGGCTCCAAGCGCCTGATCGTCATCGGCGCCCTGGTCATGGCCACCGGGCAGCTCGTCCTGTCCGCCTCGCACGCGGTCGGTCTCGCCGTGCTCGGCCGCGTCCTGGTCGGCGCCGGCGACGCGATGACCTTCATCAGCGTCCTGCGGCTCGTCCCGCTCTGGTTCCCGCCCGACGCGGGCGCCGCTGATCATGCAGCTGACGGGCATCCTCGGCCAGTTCGGTCAGATCGCCGCCGCCATCCCGCTCGTCGCCCTCCTCTCCGGCGTCGGCTGGACGACGTCGTTCCTCGTGGCGGCGTGCGTCGGCGGCGCGATGGCCGTCGCCGCGGCGGTGGTGATCGCCGACCCGCCGGCCATGCCCGGCGCCGGCATTCACATCTCCTGGGGCGAGGCGCGGACGGAGCTCCGCCACGCGTGGCACGAGCCGGGCACCCGCCTCGGCCTGTGGACGCACTTCGTCACCCAGTTCTCGGGCATCGTCTTCGCGCTGCTGTGGGGCTACCCGTTCCTCGTCGAGGGCGAGGGCCGCTCGGCCGGCGAGGCGGGCGCGCTGCTGACCCTGCTCGTCCTCACGGGCATGGCCGTCGGTCCCATGCTCGGCTACGTCGCCGGCCGCTGGCCGTTCCGCCGCTCCATCCCGACCATCACCATCGTCCTGAGCTCGGCGACGATGTGGACGATCGTGCTGCTGTGGCCGGGCCGCGTCCCGCTCGCCCTGCTGGTCGCTGCTCGTGCTCGTGCTCGCCACCAACGGCCCCGGCTCCATGATGGGCTTCGACTACGCGCGCACGGAGAACGACCCGGTGCGGATCGGCTCCGCGAACGGCATCGTCAACGTCGGCGGCTTCGTCGCGTCGCTGGTGACGATCCTGCTCATCGGCCTCGTCCTCAGCGCCGTCAGCGGCGGCGACCCGGGCAGCTACTCGCGCGACGACTTCCGCATCGCCATGTGCGTCCAGTACCCCATCTGGGCGTTCGGCCTCTTCAACGTCCTGCGCGCCCGGAGGCGGCTGCGCGCGCACCGCGGCGTGGTCGACCTGGACCCGTTCCCGGTCGCCGTCGCCCGTGTGGCGAGGACGCGGCGGCGCCGCTAGACCTGCGTGCCCGAGTAGCCCGGGTGTGTCGCCTTCGCGTGGCGCGCCTTCGTGGTGAGCGTGACGTGCCCGGCCGCGTCGGTGGTGCCGGACCGGCGGCCCGCGGTCACTTCCGCACCCTTCACCGGGTCGCCCGCGTCCGTGACCTCGTAGTGCACCTTCCGCTTGGCGCGCCTGGCCGTGAGGGTGAGGCCCGGCAGCACCCGGCGGTACGCGGTCGACGCCTGGGTGCTCGTGCCGATGTTGAAGTTGCCGAGCACGTCGAGCGCGCCGCCCGCCGCGGAGGCGTCGAGCGTGTAGGCCTGCGCGACGTCCTTCGGGTGGCCGGCGTCCACGACGGCGCCCCACTTCGTCGCGCTCTGGTTGGAGCGCCGGACCAGGATGTCGCGGGAGTTCCGCGCCCAGGCGATCCACAGTCGTCCGTCCCCGGCGGCCGCGACCGCCACCGCCGGGACGTTCGCCTCGTCCCCGCGCCAGAGCGTGGTGGCAGAGGACGCGCCGACTCGCCACAGACGCACTGTCCTCGCCACCGGGTAGGCGACGTAGAAGCCGCCGCCGGCACGCGCCGTCAGGGGCGTGCGCCCGAGCATCCCGAGCTGCAGGTCGCCCGTGCCGGGCATCGTCACGGGCGCGTCCGCCGGCGATCCGTCGAAGCCGACGTACTGCGTCTGGACGCCCAGGTGCCCGGCGGCGCTCGAGTACCAGGCGAGGATGGTGGTGAACTTCGCGTCCGTGGCGAGGTTCGGGTCGTATCCGTACTGGCCCAGCGGGGCCTGGTAGTCGTGGTTGGGCGTCGCCGGCGTCAGGCCGGCGTGCACCCACGTGCCCAGCGTGCCGGCGAACGCCTGCAGCGTCGACCCGTCGCCGCGCACCGTCGCCGCCATGTTGCTCGCGTAGGACTGGGCGCCGACCGGGACGACCGAGCCGGACTGCAGCGCCCACGTCGACCCGCCGTCCGGGGACAGCGCCGTGTTCGTCTCCACGTTCGTCTCGCTCGGGTCCGTCGTCCGGATCCCGCCCCAGAAGACCCGCAGCCCGCCCGGGTCGCTGACCAGCGCGGGGTTGGTCAGGTTCGCCCAACCGGCCTGGATGGGCGCGGCGCTGCCGACCTCTCCCGCGGGGGTGATGAGCGTGTGCAGGAGGTCCTCCGTGTTCGGCCCGGTGCGGTGGTGCCACGCGACGTGGAGCGCACCGTCAGCCGTGCGGGCGAGGCCGACCTGATCGGTGCTCGCCCCGTCCGGCGTGGTCACCGGCTTCCACTGCGCGGCGTGCGCCGACGGCGCGGCCAGGAGCAGGAGCAGGAGCAGTCCCGTGGCACGACCCTTCATGGCCTCCGCCTTCCCGTTGGGTGCAGCGCGACCGTACTCCTGCGCCGCGCGGATAGCCAGCGCCTCAGAAGGTGATGACCGTCTTGACGTCGTCGGGGCGGTGCTCGAGCGCGTCGCGGAAGTCCTCCAGCGGGACGCGGCGGGTGATGAGTCGCTCGAGCCAGCCGGCGTCGGCCTGTGCGAGGGCGTCCGCAGCCAGCTCGTAGTGGTGCCGGTTGGCGTTGACGGACCCGAAGACGACGTCGTTGCCCAGCACGAGCGTCCGGTTCGTCTGCCCGATGTCGATGGGGATCGTGTGCCCGCCCGACGACACGCCCGTGAGGCAGACGATGCCGTCGCGGGCGGTGCCGCCGATGGCGTCGAGGACGACCTGCCCGACGCCCGTCGCCTCGATGATGATGTCGGGCTCGACGCCCGCCTCGGGAATCGGGACGGCGTGGTAGGTCGCGCCGAGCGCGGCTACGAGCTCGGGCTTGGGCCCGTCCTCGACGACGTCGAGCACGTGGGTCTCGAAGCCGCGCTGGGTCGCCATCAGCGCGCCCAGCAGGCCGACCGGTCCTGCGCCCGTGACGAGCACCCGCGCGGCGTCCGTGCACGCCCGGCTGCGGATGCGCTCGATGTGGTCCCACGCCTTCGCGAGGATGCTCGCCGGCTCGAGCAGGACGCCGACGGCCCGCAGGGCCGGGTCGAGGCGGACGGCGAACGCCGGCTCGACCCGCCAGCGCTCGGAGCCGTAGCCGTGGCGCTCCTTGATGCCGCGCTCGGTGTAGCGGCCGTTGCGGCACATGTCCCACTCGCCGGCCGCGCAGCACGCGCAGGGCACCGGGTCGGGGCGGCGGACGATGCCGACGACGAGGTCTCCCTCGGCGAAGCCCGAGTCCGCAGGCGCCTCGAGCACCTCGCCCAGGGACTCATGGCCGAGGATCAGCCGCTCCTGGTCCGGCGGCGCCCAGCCGTAGTCGGCGCGGATGATCTCCGCGTCCGTGCCGCACACGCCCATCGCCAGCGCCCGCACGAGGACGGACCCCTCTTCCGGTGACGGCTCGGGCATGTCGACGACGGCGGCCGAGTCCGCCTGCCCCGGGACGACCGTCAGCGCGCGCATGCCGCTCGTGTACCCGCATCCGCGGCGGGGCTATGCGGAGGTAGCCTGCGTCGATGCCGGTCCCGTCCCGGTCGGGCGCTACGCCGTCGTCAACCGCAACCTCGATCAGCCGACGCTGCCCGAGCTGCTGGGCTTCGCCATCGCTGGCCCCTGGCCCCCTTCCTGGCTTCGAGGACCTACGTCGTCGTCCAGGCGTTCGAGCTGCGGCCGGGTGAGCTCTACCGCGTCCCCGCCGGCGTCGCGCACGTGACCGCCCCCGGCGGCCCCCGCACGGTGAACCTCACCATCGAGCGGGCCGACCTCCCTCGGAGCCCGTCGCGTAAGGAGGCGGCTCGCGCCGGTGTGTACCCGGCATGCCCCTCCTCCCTCGCACCGCCATCTGCCTGCTCGCGGCCGCCGGCCTCGCCACCACCGGGACGGGCACCGCTGCCGCCGCCCTCACCACCGGCTTCGACCCCGACACGGGCACGCTGACCATCACCGGCGACGGCGCCGACGACACCATCGCCATCAGCTGCGTCACGAACGGCGTCCGCCTCAACGGCGCGGTGACCAGCCCCGCCATCGCGTGCAAGGCCGAATCGAACTTCCTCGGCGCGCTCGTCATCAACGGAGGTGCCGGCAAGGACACCATCGACCTGACCGACCCCAGCTACGTGAAGTTCGAGTACATGAGCTGGGCCCACCCGTCGCTGAAGGGCGGCACGGGCGACGACACCATCCTCGGCGCCACCGCGGCCAACCCGAACCCGATCAGCCTGTACGACTCCATCGACGGCGGGCCCGGCAACGACACCATCGACGGCGGCCGCGGCGGTGACGACATCACCGGCGGGGCCGGGCACAACGAGATCGACGGCGGGGACGGCATCGACCTCGTCTACGAGGGCGCCGACCTCAACGCCGGCTTCGGCGTCGGCAGCAAGCTGTCCTGGGGCGTCTCGGACTGGGACCACCTGACGAGCGTCGAGCACCTCCAGTACACGGGCGGCGCGTCGGCGAACACGATCAACCTGTCCGCGTTCGGCAACCGCACCACCATCAAGGGCATGGGCGGCAAGGACACCCTCACGGGCGGCCCGAGCGTCGACATCATCGACGGCGGCGAGGGCGACGACACGGTGGTCGGCAACGGCGACGGCGACTCCCTGCACGGGGGAGGCGGCAACGACACGCTGCAGGGCGGGGCCGGCGACGACGACATCTTCACCGACAGCGGTATCGACACGGTCTCCGGCGGCAGCGAGGGGGACAACGTCGACCTCACGGACGCCGCGCCCGGCACCACCGCCAACGGCGAAGGCGGCACCGATGCCGTGAGCCTGCACGGCTCTGGATCGCTGACCGACACGAGCTTCGGCGGCCTCGGGCTCACCTCGATCGAGCACGCGCAGGTGACGGGTGACACGGTCGACGCGAGCGCCTTCGCCGGCAGCGCCGACCTGTCCCCCGCGACGGCGGACGCGGGTGCCTCGTTCACCGCCGCGGCCGGCGGCGGCGCGATGCACGGCGGCGGTGGCGACGACACGCTGCGCACCGGGCCCGGTACCGACGTCGTCAAGGCCGGCAACGGCGCCGACACTTTGATCGAGCCCGACCTGGGCCTGGGCGCGACCATCACCTCGGACGGCTACGTCCACGGCACGGACAAGGCGACCGGCATAGACGTGCTCGACCTCACCGGCACCGCCGGCCCCGACGTCATCGACGCCTCGCCGTTCGCCGGCTCGGTGATCCTCCGCGGCCTCGGCGGCGCCGACACGCTGACCGGCACGGACAAGGTGGACACGATCGACGTCGGCACCGGCCCCGACCTCGACGTGGTCCACACCCGCAAGGGCGCCGACCACGTCCTCGCCCGCAACGGCGCCGCCACCACCATCGACTGCGGGACGGGCGACGCCGACACGGGCGAGCGGGACGCGGTCGACACGCTGAGCGGGTCCTGCGGCGGCATCGTCGTTCCGGCGGAGCCGACGCCGACGCCGACGCCGAGCGCCACTCCGGTGGTCACCGCGACGCCCACCGTCACCCCCACCGCGACGACGACGCCCACCGCTGTCATCCCGACGGTCGCGTCGCTGAAGCTGGCGCCGCAAGCACGGCAAGGTCTCCGCCCGCTTCACGCTCTCTGCCGCCGCGAAGGTGCGTGTGAAGCTGCAGCGCTGCGGGCGCAAGTGCAGGACGGTGAAGACCCGGACGGTCACGCTGGCGGCCGGCACGAAGTCCGTCGCCCTCGGCCGCCGCGGCCGCGGTCGCTACCGGCTCACGGTGACGCCGCTGGCCACCGGCGCCCGCACCCTGGTCGCGACCAAGCGCCTCTGATTTGCAGCGTCATCTGGGCCGGCCTCGACGGCGACCACATCTTCACCGGCCACATGCGCCACCAGGTCAGGCACACGATCGAGAGGATCAGCGGCGTCGGGCCGTGAGCTGTCTAGAAGCGCAACGGTTTTCGAGACCGCCCCGTTCAACCACTCCGGCACCCCTCCGCGGGTGCCGCGCCGGTAGGCGCGGGGACGGGCAAGGCTAGCCCGTCGGGGGTAGACCGGGGTCATGACTTCGACCATCAATCTGGCCGGCGTCGATGTCCCGCGCATCGGGCTCGGCACCAACCGCCTCAAGCAGGACCACGTCCAGTTCATCAAGGACGCCGTGGACGCTGGCCTCCGGCACATCGACACCGCGCACCTGTACACGGGCGGGGAGAGCGAGCGGACGGTTGGCGCGGCGCTGCCGGGTGGCCGGGAGGACGTCGTGATCGCGACCAAGGGCGGCTACAACGACGGGTCGCCGGAGGCGATCGACGCCGAGGTCGCGCAGAGCCTGGAGTCGCTGCGGACGGAGTGCATCGACCTCTGGTACCTGCACCGGATCGACAAGGAGGTCGGCGTCGAGAAGAGCCTCGAGGCGATCGCGAAGCACGTGGAGGCCGGGCGGATCCGGGCGGTGGGGATCTCCGAGGTCAGCGTCGCGGAGATCGAGCGGGCGCGGTCGGTGGTCGAGATCGCGGCGGTGCAGAACGAGTACAACAACGACGAGCGCAAGCACGACGAGGTGGTCGACTACTGCGAGCGCGAGGGCATCGTCTTCGTCCCCTTCTATCCGCTCGGCGGCTCGGGCTCGAACACGGAGCAGCTGCGCTGGCTGCTCGATCGCTCGCCGGCGATCCTGCCTATCCCCGGCACCCTCTCACTCGACCACCTGCGCGAGAACCTCAGCGTGCTCTAAGGCGTCAGCGGGGGAGGTCGTAGTGGATGGCGGCGCCGACGAGCTGGGTGTTGGAGCTGCAGCTGGCAGGGGACCAGATGAGCTGGAGGGAGTCGTGGGCGTTGTTGACGACGAAGGGCGCGTCGGGGCTCTTGGTGACGGTGTGCTGGTCGGTGTCGTCGAAGCTGGAGGGGGCGGAGACGACGGGCTTCGCGACGGGACCGGAGAGGCCCATGGAGTTGAAGGCGTTGAGCTCGAGGCCGCTGTTGCTCCCGCCGTCGTTGTCGACGACGCGGTAGTCGAGGCTCGTCACGCGGGCGCCCTGGGGCAGCTGGACGCGGTACTGGAAGTCGCCGTGGGTGCCGGTGCAGCTGATGGCGCCGGTGCCCTCGTACTTCTTCTCGACGGCGGCGCTGGCGCGGGGCTCGAAGTTGACCCCGGCGACGATGACGGTGTCGCCGAAGACGGTGGAGTCGACGCCGTCGAGCTTGTCGGCGTCGGTGGCCTTGGCGCCGGCGGCGAGGAAGGCGGACGGGGCCTGGCCGCCGACGGTGGTGGCGTCGTCGGCCTTCTTGGCGGTCGCGGCGCTCGCAGCGGACGTGGCGTTGGTCGCGGTGTCGGCAGCGAGGGCCTTGGCGGCGAGGGGGACCTGGGCGAGCTTGGACTCCTTGATCTGCGTGCCGCCCAGCGTGTTCTGCTTGACCTTCTTGCCGGTGACGGCGGCCTTCTTGATCTGCTTGGTGCCGACGCTGTTCCTGGGCAGCTGGGTGGCGGCGACAGCGGTGCCCGTCATGGCGACGAAGAGGGCGAGGTAGGCGATCAGGTTGTGGCGGGCGTGGCCGAGAACTCGGGCGGTCATGCAGGAGCAACGCCCGCCGTCGGCGGCTGCTTACGCGGCGGCCGGTTGGCGAGGGTGACGCCGGCGAGGATCAGCAGACCGCCGACGGGCTCGTGCCAGGAGATGTCCTCGCCGAGCAGGGAGACGCCGAAGATCACCGCGAAGATCGGGACGATGTAGGTGACGGTGGACGCGGTCTGGTGGCCGGCCAGGCGGATGACGTTGAAGTTGAGGATGTAGGCGACGCCGGTGCCGAGGGCGCCGAGCGCGAGGATGGAGCCCCAGGCGTCGATGCCGGGCGCGGAGTCGGGCAGCGAGCCGAGCAGGGTGAACGGCAGCAGGAAGAGCGTGCCGAGGAGGATCTGCATCGTCGAGAGGGCGACGGCGGTCTCGGGCCGGTCGGCGAGGTGGCGGCGCATGTACGGGAAGCCCATCCCGTAACAGGAGGACGCGCCGAGGCAGGCGAGCGCGCCGAGCAGCGACCCGCGCCCGAGCCCGTCCCACGGCGCGAGCACGACGAGCGCCCCGAGGAAGCCGACGACGAGGCCGGCGATGCGGTCGCGCGTCGGCGTCTCCCCCGGCAGCACGGCCAGGGTGAAGAGCAGCGTGAGCAGCGGCGTCGTCGCGTTGAAGAGGCCGGCCAGCAGCGACGAGACCTCCGTCTCCCCGTAGGCGAAGAACACGAACGGGATCGAGTTCATCAGCAGCGCGACGACGGCCAGGTGCTTGAGCAGCGCGCGGTCGCGCGGGAGGCGCTCGCCGCGAGCCCGCAGGATCGCGTACAGCGCGAGCGATCCGAAGAGGCAGCGCAGCCAGGCGACGTGCAGCGGGGCGATGCCGTCGTCGAGCTCGACCTTGATGAACATGAACGACGCGCCCCAGATGACGGCCACAAGGAGCATCTGGACGGGCCACTTCATGGACGCCGACACTACGGCCGGCGGGTGGTCAGGCCTAGCAGGCCGCTTTCGCCGTGAAGTCGAAGCAGAAGCTGCTGCCGTCCTGTGTGAGCTTCAGACTGCGGCCGTAGACCCCGAACGTGAGCGACGGGACATCCCCGTCCTTGCCGAAGGATGCGTGGGCGCGGCGTATCCGGACCACGCCGCCGAAGTCGAAGGTGCGCGCGACGTCGGTGGTTCCAGGCTTGTAGAGCTCGAGCTTGGCTGCGTCGGGGGTGGTGTTGGTGCCGTTGATGAAGTAGCCGTCGACCACCGCGAGGAAGGCCTTGTCGAAGCTGGTCGTGAAGCGCACGTCGTCGATGGCGAGCTTGCCGTTGTCCTTGGTCGGCTCGCGGAAGGGGTCGTACGGAGCGAGGACGCGCGTCCCGAGCCAGCGAGTGGTCAGGACGGGGACGGAGACGCCGCCGATGGTGAACCGCCCGACTGCCGGCGCGCTTGAGGCGGGCACCGGAGCAAGGCCCGCGGTTTGCCGGGAACCACGATCCGCGGTGAGCTCGATCGTCTGCAGCGAACCTGGGCCGTTGTCGTCGACCCCGGTGACGTAGGCGCCGAACACCTTGAGGTGATACGCCTCCGCGCCCTCTCCGTCGACCGAGATCTCCACGGTCGGCGTCTGGCCCTTGGACATGACCTCATAGAGCTTCGGCGTGAAGGAGGCGGTGTCGGCGACCATGCGGAACGGTTCGTCCACCCAGTTGGGACAGGACGCTCGGTCCGACGTGGTGTAGTAGTCCGCCGGGCCGCTCGTCGAGGCGCGGGAGCCGCAGGCCCGACCGAACTCGAGCCCGCGGATGGGGATGCTGCCGATGCCCTCGAACGTCGCCGTGCCGATGACCTTCGCGTACTCGGCGGCAGGCGTTGCCGCGGCCGCGCCGGGAGGACCCTGCGGCCCGGCGTCGCCCTTCGGGCCCTGCGGACCGGGAACACCCTGGGCGCCGCCCTGGCCGGGGGCACCGCTCGGACCCTGGCCGTTGACGACCACGAGGGCCTTCTCCTTCTTCTTGCAGTCCTTCTTGGCCTTGACGAGGCGGAGGTCGCCACCGGACTTGCGCGCGCAGAGGACGATGTCGTCGTCCTTCTTGGCCGCGATGGCGAACGCGGCGGACGTGAGGACGGCGCAGAGGACGCCGACGGCGAGGAGGGACGAGAGGCGACGCATGACCGGTGATCGTCGTGCGCAGAGGGCCGCTCCGATAGCTGCCCTTGGGATGAAGTTGCCTATCCCTCCGTCCTTCATGGTGTACGTTTGTACGTGATGACAGACGCACCCGCCATGTTCGGCGCTCAGGCCGCGACGTACGACGCTTCACGCCGGCGGCTGATCCCGCCCTACGACGCCTTCTACGGGACGGCGGTGGACGCGATCCGCCTCGCCACCGACGCACCGAAGCGCGTGCTCGACCTCGGCGCGGGCACCGGGATGCTCTCCGCACGAGTCCGCGCGGCCTTCCCGGACGCGGAGCTGACGCTGCTCGACGGGTCGGCGGAGATGCTCGCGCAGGCCGACGTGGACGCGACGAAGGTCGTGCAGGACCTCGGGGACCCCTTGCCGCCGGGCCCGTTCTGCGCAGTCGTCTCCGCCCTGGCCATCCACCACCTCGAGGACGACGGCAAGCGCGACCTCTACGCGCGCGTGCGCAAGGAGCTCCCACCCGGCGGCGTGTTCGTCAACGCCGAGCAGGTCGCCGGGCCGACCCCCGCGCTGCACGCCGTCTACGAGGAGTGGCACGAGCGCGAGGCGCGCGCGGCCGGCTCAGACGACGCGGAGTGGAACGGCTACCTCGGCCGCAAGGTCCACGATCGCCCCGCCAGCGTCGAGGACCAGCTCGCCTGGCTGCGCGAGGCCGGCTTCGCGAACGCGGACTGCCTCTTCAAGCATCATCTGTTCGCGGTGCTTGTCGCCTACTAGCGACGCGGCCCGCGACGAAGAGGCCGCCGAACAGCAGCAGCGCAGGGAGCGCGAACACGAGCGGCGACGTCGTCTTGCGCTTGTTCGAGGCGTTCGACTTCCCGAGCTTGAGCTTCGCCTCCGGCGGGACCGGGACCGCGTGGCCGTTCTCCGTGGCGATGCTCGCGACGGCGCCGATGGCAGCCTGGGCGAGCCCGTCCGACTGCGCTGCGCCGTTGATGTCGATCCCGCTCAGGGCCTTGTCCACCCCGTCCCCGAGGTTCGCGCCCCCGAAGCCGCCCGGCATGACCACGAGCAGGTGGACCGCCTTGACCGCGTCGCCGTGCGGGTTGAGCGCCGCGAGCTCGCCCTTGAGCAGATCTGCGTACTGCTGCGGCGAGTTGAAGAGCTTCGGGTAGGCGCCGAGGTCGGCCTCCGTGTTGATGAGCGCGACCTTCATCGGGTACCCGGCGGCGCGCGCGTCCTTCAACACCTTCTCCAGCGCCGTCTTGAACGACTTCTTCACGGGTGGCGCGTAGGGCAGGAACGAGTCCTGGCTGAGCAGGACGTCGGACGCGGGATCGCCGTCGGCGCGGGCGACGGCCGCCGGGCCCAGCAACGCCGCGCAGACGAGCGCGGCGATCCAGCGCCTCACCGCGTGACCTTGACCGTCTTGGTCGGCGACTGGTTGCCCGTCGCGTCCTGGGCGCGCACGGACACCACGTACCTCCCGCGCGCGAGCCCCTTCATCGACACCTTCGTCTGCGCCGCCCCCGCCGAGACGAAGGTGAAGGACCGGCGCAGGACCTTGGCCGAGCCGCGGCGGCGGACCTTGGTCGCCACGCTCGCGTTCTCGTCGACGCGGAAGCCGACCGTCGCGGACTTCTTCGTCGCCTTGACCAGCTTCACCGCGGTCAGTACCGGTGCGACCTTGTCGTACTGCGTCCCCGGGGCGACGACGACCTCGCCCTTCATGTTCGGGTGGGTCGGTGCAGACGTACTTGTACGTGCCGGCCTTCCCGAAGTAGTAGGTGAAGCTCGCACCCGTCTTGTTCTTGACGCCGGAGTCGAACGCCTCGCCCGAGCCGGGCGTCGGAGGTGACGCTGTGGTTCGTGTCCGGCCCGTCCCAGTTCCACTGGACGATGTCGCCCTCGACGACGCCGATGGACGCCGGCGCGTAGGCGTAGACGCTGATGGAGACCGTCGGCGGCGCGTGCCCGGCGTGGGCCGCCGTGGCGATCACGTCTTGATCCCGTAGTAGTACCGGAAGGCCGGGTCCCCCTTCGGCTTCGTCGCGCCGTGGCAGTTGACGCGCACGTTGGTCGCGCCGGACGGCGGCGTGCACCTCCAGCGCTTGGGGTGCGCCTTCGAGCGCAGGTAGCGCGCCGACCCACCTGCGCGCGTACCCGCACGTCACGCCGTGGGCGGTGACGACGTAGCTCGTGCCGCTCACGGTCAGGGACGCGCACCGCTTGGGCGGGACCGCCGTCGCAGGGGCGGCGAACAGCAGCAGGGCCGCGACCAGGCACACCATCGAGCGCATGGTCGCGACCCTACCGACGCCTCACTTGATGCGCACCCGCTTGGTCCGCCTGTGCAGCGTCTTGCCGTCGACCTTGGCGGTGACGACCGCGCGGTAGCGGCCCTTGCGGTGCACGCGGAACTTCACCCGGAAGGCGTTGACGGTGGTCGTCCGGGCGCGGCGGCGGACCGTCTTGCCGAAGCGCGTGAGCTTCACGCGGACCTTCACGCCCTGCGGCGCGTTGCCGTAGACCGTGATGCGGCGCTTCTTGCGGGCGATGCGGACCTTCAGCCGCTTGCGCGCGGTCGCGGTGGGCGAGCCGGACGGCCCCGTGATCGTCGGGTTGGAGGACCCGGCGGTCGGCAGGGTGCCGGCGGGAGCGGTGCGTCAGCGCGGCGGGGACCGCGAAGGACTTCGACTCGCCCTTGGCGATCGTCGTCCTCCGGCAGCTCGAACGGCGCGTCCTTCAGCCACTCCTCGAGGCGCACGGCCGGGTCGCCCTGGATGGTGTCGGGCCGCTTGTACTTGAGGAACGGCAGGTCGACCGTCCCGCTCTTGAGCGTGAGCACGGACGGCGTGGAGGGCAGCCACCACTCCGCGTTGGTGTCCGTGACCAGGACGCCGATGCGGTGCCCGGCCGGGATCTTCCAGTCGTTGCCGTAGAGGTCGAGCGACAGCTTGCCGTCGGCCGGGACGAGCGCGGTGTTGCGCGACAGCAGCGTCGCGATGCGCTTGTCGTCGATGTCGTAGGTGTCGACGACGACGCCGGCGGTCGGCAGCCCGCTCGAGACGAGCTCGAGGTTGGCCTTCGGGACGCCGGCGTACCAGGCGTCATCGGCAAGCGGCGGCGAGATCGTCCACAGGCCGTTGCCCGCGCCGGAGCCCGTGCCGTTGTTCTGCCCGTCGCCGTTGTAGACGCCGGGGGTCAGCGTCACCTTCGACATCGTGCTGTCGGCGGGCGGCCACGCGTTCTCCGCGCGCCAGCGTGCCGTCGGAGGTCTGGACCGCGTTGGCGGGGTCCTTGTCCGTCGGCGCGTCGGCCAGCGGCACGTCGCGGACGTAGTGGTCGAAGAAGCGCATCGTCTCGTCGATGAAGCCCTTGCGACCCTCCTTCAGGCGGTCCTTGTCATCACCGTCGCCGCCGACGGTCTCGTTGCCGCGCACGTGGTCCCACATGCCGAACCAGCCGCGCTTGGGCGCGTCGACAGCGTTGTAGAAGTCCCACGTCCCGTCGGGCTTGGTGTTGTTCTCCAGGAAGCCCTGGGTGAGGAAGAGCGGGACCTTGGCCCCGGGGGCCTTGGCGATGAAGTCGCGCGGCTGCCAGTACCCCGACTCGTGGTCGGGGTCCTGCTGGGAGGCGTAGTTGGTCGCCAGGCAGGCCGGGTCGGTCGCGCCGTTGACGTTGTACATCGGGTCGTCGCCCAGCGGGCCGGGAGTGACGGCGATCGCGTCGTAGAGCGCCGGCGTGGCCGCGGAGTTCTCGTAGCGGACCCCGTTGGAGAAGAGGTAGCGGTAGAGGTCGTAGACCGGCTCCATGGAGACGACGGCCTTCAGGCCAGGCGGATTGGAGACGGCGCCGATGAGGCCGGTGACGCCGTCATACGACTTCCCGTACATGCCGACGTTGCCCGTCGACCACGGCTGCGTCGCCGCCCACTGCACGGCGGCCTTGACGTCGGCCTGCTCGCCGGGGCCGCCCCAGTCCAGGCAGCCGGCCGAGCCGCCGAAGCCGCGCAGGTCGACCATCACGAACGAGTAGCCGCGCTCGAAGAGCTTGGCGCCCTCGATGAAGTCGGCGAAGCGCTCGCTCGGGCCGCCGGACGGGCCGACGGGGTCATAGCTGGTGCCCTCGGCGGGGCCGGCGGGGCCGGTCTGGCCCGAGTGGTTGAAGTACGGGCCGATGGAGACGATGACGGGCGTCTTGGCGTCCTTGGGCAGGCCCTTGGGACGCAGCACGTCCGCGTGGAGGGTCGTGCCGTCGCCGGACTTGAAGAAGGCTTGGCTGAAGTCGGCCCCCTTGTAGTCGTAGGCGGAGGCGACGGAGGGCAGGGCGAGGAGCGCCACGACGGCGCCGAGCAGACGTCTCATGCCCGCTACAACGCGGGTGGCCGGCGTTTCTGGCGGAAGAAGTCGCGCAGGATCTCGGCGCACTCGTCGGCGCAGCGGGCCCGCCTCGACAACCGGACGGTGGTTGAGCGCGGGCTGGTTGAGGACGTCCATCACCGAGCCGGCCGCCCCCGCCTTCGGGTCCGTCGTCCCGTAGACCACGCGCGGGACGCGCGCGAGGACGATCGCGCCCGCGCACATGGCGCACGGCTCCAGGGTCACGTAGAGCGTGGTCTCCAGGAGCCGCCAGGACCCGAGCGCGGCGCTGGCCCGCTGCAGCGCCAGCAGCTCCGCGTGGGCGGTGGGATCGCCGCGCAGCTCGCGCTCGTTGTGGCCGGCGGCGACGACCTCGCCGGCCCGCACGACGACGGCGCCGACCGGCACGTCGTCGTGTTGCAAAGCAGCCTGGGCCTCCGTCAGCGCAAGCTTCATCCAGCGGTCGTCCATCGGACCCCTATCTTGGCGAACCTTGCGACCCGGCCACGGGTTGTACCTCCCGATGCGCCGTCTGCTCCCGATCGCCGTCCTGGTGGCTGCCCTGTGCAGCGCCCCGGCCCACGCGGCGACGCCCGGCCGGGACTACCGCGCGGACGAGGTCGTGGTGCGCACGGACGACGGGATCGAAGGTCGTCCCGATCAAGGACGGCTCGTCCGTCCCCGAGAAGGCGGCGCAGCTGCGGGAGCGGCCGGGCGTGAAGTCCGCGTCGCCCAACTGGATCGCGCGCGCGGCCTACGTCCCCAACGACCCCGGCCGCCGCACGACGCCGGGCGGCTGGCAGGACGTGCAGTGGAACTTCGTCAACCCGCTGTCGGGGGTCAACGCGCCCCAGGCGTGGGACCACCTCAACGCGGTCGGCAAGCCGGGCGGCCTCGGCGTCGTCGTCGCCGTGGTGGACACGGGCGTCGCCTACCGCGACTACAGGCGCTTCGCCCGCTCGCCCGACTTCACCCAGCGCCTGCGCCGCGGCTACGACTTCGTCGACGACGACGCGTACCCGCTGGACGCCAACGGCCACGGGACGCACGTCGCCTCCACCATCGCCGAGGCGGTCGACAACGGCATCGCGCTGACGGGCCTCGCCTACGGGGCGACGATCATGCCCGTGCGGGTGCTCGACCGCCGCGGGGAGGGCGACAGCGCCGCGATCGCCTCCGGCATCCGCTACGCCGCCAAGCACGGCGCGCAGGTCATCAACCTCTCCTTCGAGTTCTCGGACGCCGTCCGCCCGCGCTCCATCCCGGACATCCTCGGCGCGCTGCGCTACGCCCGGCGGCGGGGCGTGCTCGTCGTCGGCGCGGCCGGCAACGCGCACAAGGGCCACCTCGCCTACCCCGCGCGGGCGTCGGACGTCGTCTCCGTCGGCGCGATCACCGAGCACGGCTGCCAGGCCGACTACTCCAACGGCGGGGAATCGCTGGACATCTCCGCGCCGGGCGGCGGCGCGGACGCCGATCTGCCGGGGGACGTCAACTGCCTGCCCGACGACCCGCCGGGCCGCGACGTCTTCCAGCTCACCCTGCGCGGGAGCGTCCGCTCCTTCGGCCTGCCGGGGGGTTATGAAGGAACGTCGATGGCCGCGCCGCACGTCTCCGCGACCGCCGCGCTGGTCATCGCATCGGGCGTGCTGGGCAAGGATCCGACGCCCGCCGCGCTCACCGCGCACCTCGAGGAGACCGCGCTGGACCTCGGCAAGCCGGGGCCGGACGCCCGCTACGGCGCGGGCAAGGTGGACGCCGCCGCGGCGACGGCGCCCGCCGGCGTCGGCTGACGCGACAAAAGGGTCAGACCCTTTTGTCGCGCTAGGTCGTCCGGACGATCAGGACGCTGCAGGGCGCGTGGTGCGAGACCTTGTTCGGCACGGAGCCGAGCAGGAAGCGCTTGGCGCCCGACATGCCCTTGTTGCCGACGACGATCAGGTCGGCGTCCTGCTCCTCGGCCACGTCGAGGATCGCGTCGGCGGGGTCGCCCTCGCGCGCGTGCTTCGTGACCGACTTGACGTCGGACTTCTTGACGAGCTCCTCGGCCTCGTCGAGCATCCCGTCGACGTCCTCGCGCGGCGTGACCTGCCACTGGACGTCGCCCGGCGCCTCGCGGGTCTCCTCGCGCAGGCGCTGGTTGGACACGGGCACGTAGGCGGAGACGAGGTTGATCTCAGCGCCGACGGCGGCAGCGAGCTCGGCCGCTTCCTGGACGGCCTTCTTTGCGGTGTCTGAGCCGTCCGTGCCCACGACGATGGACTTGATCATGGCGCGACCTTACCGCTCAGACGAGGCGGACGACTGCGATCACGATGCCGATGGTGACGAAGATCACGATCGCGATCTGCGTGTACAGGAGGAGCCCCTTCACGCAGCCGAGGCTACCTCCCGCCCGGTGGCGGTCACCGTCGTCACGGGCAGGCCGAGCGCGGCGGCCTTGCGAGGCAGGTCCAGGTGCAGCCAGCGCGAGACCCGCCTGGGCAGCGTGGACAGGATGATCTCGTCGAAGCCGCGCAGGTTGACCGCGTCCTGGATGGCCGCGAGCGGCTCCGCGTCACCTACGAGCCCCTCGACGTCTGCGCCGGCGGCCTCACGCAGGAGGGGCAGGGCGAGCTCGAGCGTGGCTTCCGCCTCGCCGTGGTCGGCGTCCTCGGGATCCATGATCCGGTGCAGGCCCGCGGCGGAGGCCGGCACGAGCAGCGTGAAGCTGGCGTCGGAGGCCTCCGCCCGCTCTCGCACCGCCTCCAGCAGTGCCGGGGTGGCGGCGGTGCGGTGCGCGACGATGAGGACGCGGGCAGACATGAGCGACTCCCTTTCCTTTAGGTGACGGCCTCACGATGTTCCTCCGTGTCCGTGCACAGCGCAAGCCCTCGCTCAAGCCCGATGCTCCGGAGGCCGACGCTTAGGGTGCGACCATGACGAAGCGAGCCATCGTCCTTGCAGGGGGTCTGGGCATGCGGCTGCGCCCGTACACCGCCGTGCTGCCCAAGCCGCTGATGCCGGTGGGCGACCGTCCCGTGCTCGACATCGTCCTGCGCCAGCTTCGTCATCACGAGATCGAGCGCGTCACGATCGCGACCGGGTACCTCGCCGAGCTGATCGAGGCCTTCTTCCGCGAGGGCTCGAACCACGGCATCTCCATCGACTACTTCCGCGAGCACACACCGCTGGGGACGGCGGGGGCGATCGCGCAGATCGACGACCTCGACGCGCCGTTCCTGGTCATGAACGGGGACGTGCTCACCGACCTCGACTACACGGCGCTGATGGCCCAGCACCTGGAGACGGAGGCAGCGGCGACCATCGCCACCATCACCCGCGACATCCAGGTCTCCCTCGGCGTCCTGCACTTCGCCGACCCCCACCAGCCGGACCGCCTCACCTCCTACGAGGAGAAGCCGCACTTCGAGTTCGAGGCCTCCATGGGCGTCTACGCGTTCTCCCCGCGCGTGAAGGAGTACATGGAGCCCAACGAGCGGCTGGACTTCCCGGACCTCATCCGCCGGCTGCTCGACGCCGGCGAGGTCGTGCGCGCGTTCCGCTCGGACTGCTACTGGCTCGACATCGGGCGCCACGACGACTACGAGCAGGCGCTGGAGGAGTTCGAGCGCATGCGCGACCGGTTGATCCCGGAGGAGCCGTCCTCCGACCGCCGCTCGGGGCACGACCGCCGGTCGGACCCGGTGCGCCGCGAGGAGGGCGACCGGCGCGGGCCCGAGGACGAGGCCGCCAACAAGCGCCCGCTGCCCAAGCCGGGCGAGTCGGGCGTGACGCCGGGCCTACCGCTGATCCGGCGGCGGAAAGAGTCCTGAGGCCAGGTCCTCGTCGAGGTGCTCGAGCTGGGCGAGGCCCAGCGCGGCGCGCGGCTCGTCGAGGCGGAAGTTGAAGCCGATGTCCACGACGTCGTAGGACTCGGAGTGGCCGCGATGGCGGTCCCAGGTCCCGGACGTCATGGCGTGGGCGCGGAGCAGGCGGACCTGCGCGGCGAGCTCGGCGTCGTCCGTGGTGACCATGCCGCCCTCCCCCATCGCCAGCGGCCGGCCGTCGGCGAAGGACCAGACCAGGCCTGTCCCCTCGATGCCACCGATGGCACTGAGGGGACTGTCCCCGGAGTGCCACTCGGTCACCGGTGCGTCCGGGAGGATGCGGCGGAGCAGGATCATGCCGGCGGTGCCGCTGGAGACCGCGACGCCGTGCTCGGCGCCGACGTAGGCGGCGAAGGCCTCCTCGAAGGCCTTGATGCGCGGGCCCATCGTCAGCCAGCCGGAGCGCAGGGTGTCGAGGACGGCCTGGACGTCGGACTCCCTCATGCCAGCGCCTCCTGCAGGGCGTCGACGACGCGGTCCTGCTGCTCGTGGGTCATGAAGCCGAAGAGCGGGAGGGTGACCTCCGAACGGGCGATGCGCTCGGCCTGCGGCAGCGACGCCTCGTGGTGGCGGTAGGCGGTGAACTCGTGCACGGCGGGATACAGCAGCGAGGTCTGGATGCCGTGCTTCTCGCGCAGCTCCAGCCGCACCGGGGACTGCTGGGCGGGGTCCTCGAGCACGATCGGCATCACGTAACACGAGGACGTCGCCACTTCCTCATCCGTGTAGGGGACGATCACGCCGTCGACGGAGGCGAGCAGCTCGCGGTAGCGGCCGGTGAGGGCGCGGCGGGCGGCGACGTCATCGGCCATGCGGCGCATGCGTGAGCGCAGCAGCGCGGCGCGGGGCTCGTCGATGCGGAGGTTGTAGACGCCGGAGCGCTCGGCCCGGGCGCGCTCGGCGACGGCGTCGTCGTCCGTGGCCAGCAGGCCGCCCTCGCCGACCGCGAGGACCTTGTTGGAGAAGAAGGAGAAGCAGGACGCCTCGCCCCAGGCGCCGGCCATCTTGCCGTCGCGGCTGGCGTCGGGGGAGTGGGCGGCGTCCTCGATCAGCGCCAGGCCGTGCTCGTCGCACAGCGCCCGCAGCGCGGTGACGTCGGCCGGATAGCCGCCGTAGTGGACGGCGCAGACCGCCTTCGTGCGCTCCGTGATGCGCGAGCGGACGTCCTCGACGTCGACCCCGATGTCCTGCGGCCCGTTGACGTCGGCGAACACGGGCCGGCCGCCGCAGTAGATCGCGGTGGCGGCGCTGGCGGCGAACGTGATGGCAGGGACGATGACCTCGTCGCCGTCCGTGATGCCGACGGCGAGGTAGGCGAGGTGCAGCGCCGCGGTGCCGGAGGAGACCGCGACGGCGTGCCGGACGCCGAGGTGGGCGGCGAACTCGCGCTCGAAGGCCTCGACCTGCTCGCCCGCGCGCAGCTTCCCCGAGCGCAGCACGGCTGCGACCGCGTCGAGGTCCTCGTCGGTCATGACGAGGTCGAACAGCGGGATGGCGGGATTGCTCAAACGGTGTACGTCTCGGGGCGGTAGCGATGCAGGTGGCGCTCGAGCCACTCGATCGTCGCCGTCAGGCCGTCGTCGAGCGAGTGCTGCGGCTCCCAGCCGAGCAGCTCCTTGGCCAGCCGGTTGTCGCTGAGCAGGCGCTCGACCTCGCTCGCCGCCGGGCGGTCGCGCTGGGCGTCGTGCGCGACGTCGTACGGGCGGTCCATGAGGCGGTGGATGCGCTCCGCGAGGTCCCCGATGGCGATCTCGCGGCCGACGCCGAGGTTGACCGTGCGCCCGACCGCGGCCTCCGACTCCCCGGCCGCGATGAAGCCCGCGGCGGTGTCCAGGGCGAAGGTGAGGTCGCGCGTCGGGGTGGTCGCGCCGAGCTGGACGGTGCGGCCGGCGAGCAGCTGGGTGATGATCGTCGGGATCACCGCGCGGGCGGACTGGCGCGGGCCGAAGGTGTTGAACGGGCGCAGGACGACGACGGGCAGCTCGTAGGCGGCGTGGAAGGACTCGGCGATCTTGTCGGCGCCGATCTTGGACGCGCTGTAGGGCGACTGGCCGACGAGCGGATGGGTCTCGGCGATCGGGACGGTCTGCGCGGTGCCGTAGACCTCGCTGGTGGAGGTGTGCACGACGCGGCCGACGCCGGCGGTGCGCGCGGCCTCCAGCACGTTCGTCGTGCCCTCCACGTTCGTGCGCACGTAGGCGAGCGGGGTGACGTAGGAGTACGGGATGGCGATCAGCGCGGCGAGGTGGAAGACGACCTCCGTGCCCTGCATGGGGGCGACGAGCGTCTCCGGGTCGCGGATGTCCCCGGCGAAGACCTCGATCTGGTCCTTGAGCTCGGAGTCGTCGAGCCAGCCCCAGCCGCCGGCGCTGGTGTAGCGGACGAACGCGCGGACGTCGGCGCCGCGGCGGACGAGCTCCTCCGTGAGGTGGCTGCCGATGAAGCCCGCGGCCCCCGTCACCAGCACCTTGCGTCCCGTCCAGTCCATCGCCGTAGGATACGGGCGGTGAAGGTCTGGCGGCTCCTCGGGCTGGTGGCGATCGTGGTGGGCGTTGTCGCGCTCGCCTTCGCCGGCCACGCCGAGTTCGCCCCCATGCTGCTGGTGGCGGCGTTCCCCGTCGCCGGCCGCTTCCCCGGCGAGGCCTTGATCGTCGCCCGCCGGGCCCTGAGGACGGTCCGCCGCCCCCTCCGCGTCCGCTGGACGCGCCTGCGAGCCGGCGCGCTCGCGCACCTCCTCGAGCGGTCTCCGCGCACCCTGCGCGGACCGCCCGTGACTGCGTAGTCACCCGACTCCGCACGCCACAACCAGAGGACCCCCCATGCTTCGCCCCCTGGCCGCAGTGGTGGCCGCCGTGCTGCTGTTCGCAGCGCCGGCGTCCGCCCACAAGGCCGACCCCAACTACCTGACCCGCGTCGACCGGATCGAGCCGTCCACGAACGGCATCACCGTCGACGTCATCAACCGCTCCGACCAGCTGGAGCTGCACAACCAGTCCGACCGCGACGTCGTCATCGGCGGCTACAACGACGAGCCCTACGCCCGGGTGACCGCCGACGGCACCGTCTCCGTCAACACCCGGTCGCCCGCCTACTACCTCAACCAGGACCGCTACGGAGAGGTCGACGTCCCCGACGGGATCGACGGTCAGGGAACGCCGAAGTGGAAGGTCCTCGACAAGACCGGGCGCTTCGAGTGGCACGACCACCGCATGCACTGGATGGCGAAGTCGACGCCCCCGCAGGTCAAGGACAAGGCCAAGCGGACGACCATCTTCACCTGGAAGGTGCCGCTCACCGTCGGCGACAAGAAGGGCGACATCGCCGGGACGCTGTTCTGGACACCGGACCCGAAGGCGCCGATCGGCCTGATCGTCGCCATCGGGGTGCTGATGGTCGGGCTGTGCGTGTTCGCGGTCGTCGTGCGCCGGCGCCGTGGCAGCGGCCCGCGAGAGGCGCGGCCTGACGCGTGGTGAGGCTGGTCCTCATCCTGCTGCTCGCCTTCCCGGCGGCGGCGAGCGCGCACGCGCAGCTGGAGGACACCGTCCCCACGCGCGGCGCGCAGCTGGAGAGCGCGCCGAAGGAGGTGCAGTTCCGCTTCAGCGAGTCGGTCACCGCCGGCAACGGGTCCGTGCGCGTCTTCGACGGTCGCGGTGAGGAGGTCCAGCAGGGCAAGCCGAAGGTCGACGGCAAGCGGTTGTCGATCGGCGTCGGCGCGCTCGCTGACGGTGGCTACACGGCCACCTACCGCGTGATCTCCGCCGACTCGCACCCGGTCAGCGGCGGCTTCTCCTTCTCCGTCGGGAAGGGCGGACCCGGCGCGCAGAGCGTGGACCGCCTGCTGCAGGGGACGGACAAGGGCCCGGTGGTGGCGACGGCGCTGGGCGTCGCCCGCGGGGTCCAGTACGCGGCGATCGCGCTGGGAGCTGGCACGCTGCTGCTGCTGCTCTTCGGGCTGGGCGGCGTGGCCGGCCGGCTCCGCGTCGCCGCGATCGCGGGGATCGTCTCTGCCGTCGCGGCGGTGCTCCTCGAAGCCCATCAGGGGGACGTCGGCCTGTTCGCGACGCGCTTCGGCGTCGCCTGGGGGCTCGGGGCGCTCGCGTGGGTGGCGGTCCTCTTCAAGCAGCGGTACGCGGTGGTGCCGCTGCTCTTCCTCCCGGCGGTCGGCGGCCACGCGGCGGTCGAGTCGCCGGTCATGTTCGCGGCCAACGTCGTCCACGTGGCCGCGATCTCCGGCTGGGTCGGCGGCGTCGCGGTGCTCGCGACGCTGGCCCGCAAACCGCCGGACCGAGTGATGCGGAGCTTCTCGAGCTACGCGCTGGGCGCCGTCGCCGTCGTGCTGGCCACGGGGACGATCCAGTCGATCATCGAGCTGTCGGCCTGGTCGCAGCTCACCGGCACCGGCTACGGCCGCGCGATCCTCATCAAGCTCGGCCTCTTCGCTGTCCTGATCGGCTTCGGCGCTGCCCACCGCCTGCGCGGCGTGCGCCGGGTCACCCTCCGCGGTGAGCTCGCGGTCATGGTCGTCGTGCTCGGGGTCACGGGCGCGCTGGCCACCTACGCACCCGGCAAGGTCTCGGCCACCGGACCGGTCAGCCGCAGCGCGGTCATCGGCCCCGCCCGCGCCGAGGTCACCGTGGACCCGGCGGCGCCCGGCAGCAACGAGCTGCACGTCTACCTCTTCGACCGCAAGACCGGCGCGCAGTGGGACCGCTCCAAGGAGCTGACCGCGACCGCCACCCACGGTGCACTGCGACTGCCGATCGAGTTGCGCAAGGCCGGCCCGGGCCACTACGTCGCGCCGACGGCGACCCTCCCCAAGCCCGGGAGCTGGACCGTGACGATCACCGCGCGGATCTCCGACTTCGACCAGTACGAGGCGAAGCTCAAGGTCCCTGTCCGGTGATCCTCGCCGCCCTCCTCACCGCCGCGCCCGCGGTCCTGGTCTTCGTCGTCGCGCTCTTCGGCGTCGGCGAAGCGTCGCTCGTACGGCTCGCCCGCCGCTCGGCTCCGACCCGCTGCCGCCGCCGGCCCCGCCGGCCGCGCCCCGTCTTCCTGCGCTCCCTCGCCCCGCTCGCCGCCGCGGCGGCCGGCCGTGCCCCACCCCCGATGACGCCGGTCCCCACCTGAACCGAACGTCATCGAAAGGAACACCATGAAGCGCAGTCTCATCCTCGCCGGGGCCCTCGCCCTGGCCCTGCCGGCCAGTGCCGGCGCCCACGTCACCGTCCACCCCAACGTCATCCCGGAGGGCGCGTACCCCGTGATCAACGTGCGCGTCCCCAACGAGACGGACGACGCGAACACCACGAAGGTCCAGGTCGAGCTCCCCGACGGGTTCTCCTTCGCGGCCGCCGAGCCGCCCCCGGGCTGGACGGCGACCGCGAAGACGGAGAAGCTCGACACGCCGATCAAGACCGACGACGGCGATGTCACCACGCAGGTCAAGCAGATCACCTTCAGCGGCGGGTCGATCCCGCCCGGCCAGTTCCGGGAGTTCCCGCTGCAGGTCGGCGTCCCCGGCAAGTCCGGCGACACGTTGACCTTCAAGGCGTTGCAGACCTACGACAACGGCGACGTCGTGCGCTGGATCGGTGCGCCGGACGCCGACGATCCGGCGCCGACGATCGCCATCTCCGACAAGGGCGGGCTCGTCGAGGACACCACCGGAGAGGGCGGCGCCCACCACCAGGCGCAGGCGTCACCCGCCTCGGCCACCACCAGGACCGTCGTCAAGAAGGAGACGAGCGGCCTGTCCATCATCGCGCTGATCGTCGGCGCGCTCGGCCTGCTGGCCGGCGGCTACGCGCTCAGTGCGAGCCGGAAGGGGTAGAGGCCTTGGCCTTCGCGGACCGCGTGCGCTTCGCCGCGGTCCGCGCCCGGCGGGTGCGGCGGGCCTTGCGCGCCTTGCGCTTGGCCTTGGCGGTCCGCGCCTTGGGGGCGGCCGTGGCGGCGCCGGTGATACCGCCGAAGGTGGTGGTGTAGGTCGCGCCGGAGCCGCTGGAGGAGCGCGGGTTGCCGACGACGACGCCGAAGCCGATCTCCTTGAAGGCCGGCCGCAGGATGTTCTCCCGGTGCCCGGTGCTCTTCATCCACGCCTGGACGATCTCCTTGGGCGTGGCCAGGACGCCGGTGCCCCAGGCGAGGTTCTCACCGACGGTCCAGGCGCCCGTGGTCGGGATGTAGCCGGCGCCGCGGATGCGGTCGACGGGGTCGCTGCCGTCGCGGCCGGCGTGGTCGAAGTAGCCCTTGTCGACCATCTCCTGCGAGTGGGCGACGGCGGCGGAGGCGAGCTTCGGGTTCTCCGTCAGCGGCGCGAGGCCCTCGTCCTGGCGCTCGCCGTTGAGCAGGCAGAGCGTGGAGGCGATGACGGTCGGCAGCGTGCCCTGCGCGGGGACGATGTCCGTGTTCTGGCAGCTCGCGCCGGCGCCGACGCCCTGCTGCGTGTTGGAGGGACGGCGGACCGAGCCGTTGGGCAGGCGGTAGACGCCGGTCTTGTCACCCCGGGCCGCGGTGCCGATGCCACCGTCGGTGACGCCGACGCGCAGCTGGCCGCCGCTCGATGAAGACGTGGTCTTGGGTGCGGTCTTCTGCGACGGGGCGGCGTCGTCAGAGGAAGAGGAACCGCCACAGCCCGCGATGAGCGCAGCGGAGAAGAGCAGGGCGAGGGAGCGGGATGAACGGGGCATTGCACACGTTCCATCGGCGCTTATGCACCCCTGCTTGAAATTCCTGGACCTCCTCTGGACACCCCGATCCCAGAGGGGTCGGGTCCCGGCAGCGGACAGGTGTCCGGTGCCGGGACCTGACCCCTTTAGATCTCGCTGGCGAGCGCCTGCCAGGTGGCGGTGCCGAGCTCCTCGAAGGCGTCGACGACGGCGGGATCGAACTGGGTGCCGGCGTTGCGGCGCAGCTCGTCCGCGGCGTCCTCCACGGACATCTCCTCCTTGTAGGGGCGCTCGTGGACGAGGATGTCGAAGACGTCGGCAACGGCGACCAGGCGGCCGGCCAGCGGGATGTCCTCCCCGATGAGGCCGTCGGGGTACCCGGTGCCGTCCCAGCGCTCGTGGTGGGTCCGGCAGATGCGCTCTGCGGTGCGGAACAGCGGCGCGGAGCTCTCCTCGAGGATCCGGGCGCCCAGCGCGGCGTGGGTCTTGACGACCTCGAACTCCTCCTCCGTCAGGCGGTCCGGCTTGAGCAGGATCCCCTCGGGGACGGCGATCTTGCCGATGTCGTGCAGCGGGGCGGCGGCGCGGATCATGTCCACCTCGGTGTCGTCGAGCCCGAAGGAACGACCCAGGCGCGCGGCCATCACGCCGACCCGCTGCGTGTGCTCCCACGTGTTGTCGTCGCGGTACTCGCCGGCGAGGGCGAGCCGCAGCAGCGCGTCGTGCTGGGCCTCCGTGGCGCCGCGATGGCTGGAGACGGCGTCCGAGGCGAGCACGGCCTCGAGGTCGCGCACGCGGGCGCGCAGGCGGTGGCGCTCGAGGCGCAGGGCGAGGCGATCGAGGATGACCTCGTCGCCCGCCGAGCCGGCGGGCAGCCCCGGGAGCTCGTCGAGGGAGACGATCGGCGGGCCGGACCCCGTGCTCAGCGGGTCCAGGCGCTGGGCCAGCTCCGAGCCGAGACCGGGCAGGGCGAGGATCGCGTCCGGCTGGGCGGTGGTGGCGCGGGCGACGGCCTCCTCGGCGTCGATGGCCAGCTCCACGGCGGCGGCGCCGCGCTCGGCCAGGGTCGCCCGGAGGCGGGCGGCGGTCCCGGCATCCGGCCCCGCGACCAGGATCCAGGCGCCGCGCAGCACGTGCGACCACGCACCCATCCCGGCTTGTTCGTCCGCATGAAGGTCACGGTCGTCGGCGTCTGCCATGCTGACCATGATGCCGGACCAGCGCTCAGACCCACGTCCGGGCGACGTCGTGGCCGGGTACCGGATCGAGAACCGCATCGGTCGGGGCGGCATGGGCGTCGTCTACCTGGCCGAGCACCAGACCCTGCGCCGCCGCGCCGCGCTGAAGATCATCGCGCCCGATCTGGCCGACGACACGGACTTCCGCCAGCGCTTCCTGCGCGAGGCGCGCATCGCCGCCACGCTCACGCATCCCAACGTCGTCACGGTCTACGACGCGGGCGAGATCGACGGCCTGCTCTACATCGCCATGCAGTACGTCCCCGGGCCGGACCTCGCCGCGATCCTGCGCGAGGAGCGCCGCCTCGGCCCCTACCGGGTGCTCGACATCGGCCGCCAGGTCGCCGCCGCCCTCGACGCCGCGCACATCGCCGGGCTCATCCACCGCGACGTCAAGCCGGCCAACGTCCTCATCGACGGCCGTCACGCCTACCTGACGGACTTCGGGTTGACCAAGGACCGCACCTCGGGGTCCGGTGCCAGCCTGACCCGGGCGGGCGAGGTCGTGGGCACCACCGCCTACCTCGCGCCGGAGCAGGTGGAGGGCAAGGAGGTCGACGGCCGCGCCGACGTCTACGCGCTGGCCTGCATGATCTTCCACACGCTGTCGGGTGAGGTGCCGTTCCCGCGCGACAACGACATGGCGATCCTCTACGCGCACCTGCACGACGATCCGCCCAAGCTCTCCGAGCGCCGCAAGGGGCTGCCGCCCGGCCTCGACGCGGTGATCGAGAAGGCGCTCGACAAGGACCCCGCGCGTCGCTTCGCCACCTGCGAGGAGCTGATCCTCGCCGCGCGCATCGTCGTCGACCAGTTCGGCCCGCTCTCGGAGTCCAGCGCCTCGTCGCGCCGGCCGTCCTCCGTCTCGCGCCCCGTGCCGCCCAGCGGCGACTCCGGCTCGCTGCCGACCGCCTCCCGCGACGCCATCCCCGCCCGCGGGGACGGGTCCTCCATGCACACGGTGACGGGCATCGTCGCGCCCGGACGGGGGCCGGGCGATCGTCCTGCTCGCCGGCCTCGACGCCGCCTCCCGCGCCGCCGCCCGGGTGGCGATCGCCAAGCGCTGCGAGATCCTCGAGGGCGAGGGCGTCGACGAGGTCGTCGCGATGGCCCGCGAGCGCCGGCCCGACGTCGTCCTCGTCACCACCGCCACCGCCGCCGCCGTCACCAGCCAGCTGCGCGCGGACGCGGTCACGAAGGACATCAAGGTCGTCCTGCTCGGCCCGGGCCGCGAGACCGGCCGCCGCCAGCTGGCCTCCATCGGCGCCGACGACGCACTGGCGACGCCCTTCTCGCCCCTGCAGCTGCAGGTCAAGCTGCGGCGCCTGCTCGGTTCAGGCGCCGTCGCGGGCTAGCCGATAGCGGTCTGACATGTGGCTGCACATCCGCAGCGGGCCGGACGCCGGGACCGCCGTCGAGCTCCCGGAGGACGCGCCGTTCGTGCTGGGCCGCCAGCGCGGGTCGGACCTCGTCGTCCGTGACTCGCGGGCCTCGCGGCAGCACGCCGAGCTGAAGCCGCTGCGCCCCGGGCGCTGGCAGCTGCGCGACCTCGAGTCCGCCAACGGCACCTACGTCGACGGCCTGAAGGTCACGGAGACCGAGCTGCAGGGCGGCGAGGACATCAAGATCGGCGACGTCGTGATGTCCGTCACGCTCGTCGGGCCGCACACGGAGATCAAGCCCGAGCCGCCGCCCGCGGTGACCAACCGCACCCCGGCCGGAGAGACGGAGCTGGCGCCGCAGCTGGCGACGCAGTCCATGGTCCGCCGCCTCGTCGACGCGGGCTCGAAGCAGGCGTCGCGCCGCGGCGCGCTGATCGGCGGCGGCGCGGCCATCCTCGTCGTCGTCGCGCTGCTCGTCCTCGGCGTCTTCGGTGGGTCGGACGACGCCGTCCCCAGGGTCGTGGCCAAGCTGCGCGCCTCCACCGTGCTGATCACCACCAAGCAGGGGTCGTCGCTCACCGGCACCGGGTCCGGCTGGGTGCTGGACGCCGAGGAGGGCCTGATCGTCACCAACGCCCACGTCGTCAACCAGGGGGACACGTTCACCGTCGCCAACGCTGGGCGGTCGCGGCCGGCCACCGTGGTCGGCTCGGCGCCGTGCGAGGACCTCGCGCTGCTGCGGGTCAAGGACACGCGCGGGCTGACGACGGCGTCGCTGGCCCCGCCCGGGAGCGTCCGGCAGGGCGAGACGGTGGTCGCGATGGGCTATCCCGCGGATTCCACGGCCGGCGACTCCGTCGGCTCCACCCGCGGCGTCGTCAGCGCCAAGCGGACCACGTTCCGCGACCCGGGCCCGGACGTTCCCGCCTATCCCGCCGTCCTGCAGACCGACACGTCGCTGAACCCGGGCAACTCGGGCGGCCCGCTCGTCGACCTCGACGCACGCGTGGTCGGGGTGGACGCCGCGGCGCGCACCAAGGGGCAGGACGGTCGTGCGCTGCAGAACGTCAACTACGCGATCACCATCGACCATGCGCGGAAGGTGCTCGCCGCGCTGCGGTCGGGGCGCAATCCGGGCTGGCTGGGCTTCGCCTTCGACTACCCGACGGGCGCTGAGCTGCAGGCCGCCGACCTGGCCACGGGCCTGCGGGTCAAGACCGCCGTCCCGGGGACCCCGGCGGCGGGGGTCGACGTCGCGCCCGACGAGGTGCTCGCCGGGCTCAACGGGACGCCGCTGGGGGCGCCGACGCTGAAGGCCTACTGCGACGCGGCGGCGGGCGTGGAGCGCGGCCGCGAGGTGACGCTCAACTTCGCCTCGCCGGGCTCGGAGGAGACGCGCACCGTCCGGGTCAAGTTGACCTGAGCAGCTCGACGAGCTCGTCGGTGGTGAGCGTCTCCGAGGCGAGGACGCAGGTCTTGCCCTCCGCGTGCCAGGCCACGAGGTTCACCTTGCCGGCGCGCTGCGGGGCGAGGGAGAGCCCGCCCGCTTTGACGCGCTTGCCGTCAGGGAGCTCGAGCGGCTCGCCGTCGACGATCGTGTAGTGGACGCCCGCGCCGGCGCGCCGGTAGATCACGGTCTTCGCCGTGTGCCCGCGCACCGTGTCCGTGCGGGCGCCCGTCGCTTTGAAGCCCGCCAGGTAGTCGCTGCCCGCGGGTGCCGAGCGCTCCGATGGGTTGAGCGCCGTGCGCGCCACGGTGGCCACGGATGGGCCGCTCGGGATCAGCAGCGTGGCCATGGTGGCGATGATCGCGAGGGTGAGGCCGACGCCGGCCAGGCCGATGCGGCTCGGGTACGCAGGGCGCTCGGGCTTGCGCTCCAGCGACTCGCGCAGGGCCAGCGGCGCCGAGACCGTCCGGCTCGCCCCCTGGATGCGGTTGCCGATCTCGTCGGTCATGCAGCCACCGGGTCCAGGATCTCGGCCACGCGCTTGCGGGCGCGGTGCAGGCGGGTGGTCAGGGTGGCCTCCTTGACGTCGAGCGCGGCCGCCGCCTCCGCGTAGGAGAGGCCGGCGACGTCGACGGCGACCACGGCGGCGCGGAAGTCCTCGGGCAGGCCGGCGATGGTGGCGAACAGCTCCGTGACCTCGTAGTGAGCGTCGGGCCCCGGCGCGTGGTCGCGCACGGCGGGCCGGAGCGGGACCTCGGCGGGCCGGCGGCGGCGCCGGCGGAAGCGGCTGCGGTGCTGGTTCTCCAGCGCGCGCAGCAGGTAGCCGAGGTCGTCGCCGCGCACGAACCGCGAGCGGGCCAGCACCTTGGCGTAGGTGTCCTGCACCAGGTCCTCCGCCTCGTGGCGGTCGCCCGTCAGCGCCCAGGCCGCCCGGAACAGCCGGTCGACGTGATCGCCCAACGCGTCGGGGTCGAGCTCCCTCACCCCGACGAGGCTAATCGAGCGGCTGGAAGGCGGTGCCGACGTCCGGCGGGCGGTCGACGATGCCGATGCGCGCGTCGAAGGCGGCCCAGCGCCGCAGGACGGACGCGATCGAGGGCCGTGCCGTAGAGCGGGGCGACGGCGGCGAGCTGCGCGCGGACGAGGTCGACGTCCTTCGTCTCGGCCGCCTCCGCCACGCGCCCGGCCGCCGCACCGGGGTTGCCGCGCACCTGCTGGATGCCGTTGCGGATCGCCAGGATGGCGTCCTTCAGCGCGGCGCGGTGGTCGCGGAGCCCCTGCTCGGAGGCGATGATCACGACCTCCGGGTAGGGCGGCGCGCCGTAGTCCTCGACGCGGAACTCGCGGGTGTCGAGGCCCCGCTCCTTGAGCACCACGCCCTCCGCGTTCCAGAACACGGGCGCGGCGTCGACGCGGCCGCTCAGGATCCGCGTGACGGAGGAGAAGCCGATCGTGACCTGCTTCACCTTCGCGGGGTCACCGCCGTCGTCGCGGACGATCGCGTCGAGGAAGGCCGGGTCGGACGGGAGGCCGGAGACGCCGACGGTCCGGCCCTCGAGGTCGCGTGGACGGGTTATGCCCCGCCCACCCCGGGCCACGAGCGCCGCCAGCGGCCGCTCGACCAGCGCGGCGACGGCGACGACCTTCGTCCCCCGCGCCCGGGCGATGGCGAGGTCATGGATGTCCAGGATCCCGAGGTCGGCCTTCCCGGTGGCGACGAGCTTGAGCGCATCCGGGCCCGAGCCGGGCTCCCGGATGCGGAACGCGCCGTGGCTCGCCGCCGCGTAGAGCGGGGCGTGGACGGCGTTGGGCGTGAAGTCGAGCGCGAGCGTGAGCTGCGACCCCGTCTGAGAGGACGAGCCGCCGCACCCCGCCAGCGCCGCGACCGCCACGAGGAGGGCGAGCCGGCGCATCGCGGGCTTACGGTAGGCGCGTGCTCTCCGAGGACGTGCGCGCGTACTGCGCCGGGGTGGCCGCCCGGGCCGAGCTCGTGACCATCGACCTGGGCGCCGCGAGCTACACGAGCGGGACCAGCGGCCTCGACCCGGAGCTGCACCGCCTCGACGCGCCGCGCGACGAGGTCGTCCGCTACGTCCTCATCCTCGACGCGGTCAACTTCGGGTCGGGCTGGTTCGACGAGCTGGGCATGGACACCGACAGCCTCACCCGGCGCCTGACGGAGCGGGGCACGCCGTGGACGCCGGCGCAGCTGCGCGCGCTGGAGACGGCCGAGGTGGCGGAGACGCTCGCGCTCCCCCGCGACCACGCGCTCACCGCGTCTCTACACGACGGCGCTGCGCGACCTCGGCGCCTGGCTGCGCGAGCCGCTCGAGCTCGGCGCCTCCGCCCAGGCCTTCGCGGCGCGGCTGCCGTTCCCGCCCGACCCCGGCCTGCACAAGCGCCCGCAGATCGCCGCCAACGACCTGCAGCTCGCGGGCGTCGCGGACTTCGCCGACATCGACCGCCTCACCGTCTTCGCCGACAACCTGCTCCCGCACGTCCTGCGCACGGACGGCGTCCTCATCTACGCGCCGGCGCTGGCGGCACGCATCGACGCCGGCGAGGCGCTGCGCCACGGCGAGCCGGCGGAGATCGAGCTGCGCGCCTGCGCCGTGCACGCCTGCGAGGGGCTCGCCGCCGCGGCCGGCGTCCCGCCGCGCACGCTGGACAACTGGCTCTGGCACCGCGGCCTCGGCCTCGGCGGGCGTCCCCACCGCACCCGCACCACCGCGTACTGACGCTGTAGGGAGAACCCCCCGTAAGTCGCGCTCCCCGGCGGCGTTGACCGGACATGCTCATCTACCAGGTCCGCAATCCTCTCGCCCGCGTCTTCCTCATCGTGCTGCCGCTCATCATCTTCGCGGTCATGTACTTCACGGTGATCAAGCCCTCCACCGACACCGCCAACGACGCCGTCCGGTCCGCCACCCAGCAGGCCGGCCAGCAGATCAACGAGGCCCGCAAGCACGCGCCGGCCTCCGCCCAGAAGTCGCTCGACTCGGCCGCCAAGCTCACCGCCTGCGTCCAGAAGGCCGGCACCGACACCGGCGCGCTCGCCAACTGCCAGGTGAAGTTCGGGGGCTAGCGGGTAGGGGTGGCGGCATGGACGCCGCCCCGCAGGACAACCCCGAGGCGCAGCGCTACGAGCTGCGCCTCGACGGTGAAGTGATCGCCCTGGCCGACTACCGCGACCAGGGCGACGTGCGTGTCCTCCCGCACGTGGAGACGGCCCCCGCCCACCGCGACCAGGGGCGCGCCGGCCAGCTCGTGCAGTTCGCGCTCGACGACATCCGGGCGCAGGGCAAGACGGTCGTGCCGGCCTGCCCGTTCGCGATGCAGTTCGTCGCCGAGCACCCCGAGTACCGGGACCTCGTCGCCCGCTGAACAGGCCGGAGAGCCCGACGACGACGGGCGGGACAAGCCGACGCGCCGCCCGAGCTCAGCCATCGTGAGCCGCGCGTCGGCGGCGTAGCTTCGACGGATCGCCATCCCGCCCCAGCTCTACTTCGTCGTCAGCGCGATCTTCCACTACCTCGGTCCGGCCTTCGCCGTGCTGCTGTTCGCGCGCGTCGACGTGCTCGGGGTGGCGTGGCTGCGGATCGCCTCCGCCGCGGTGCTCTTCGCCGCGTGGCGCCGGCCGTGGCCGCTGCTGCGCTCCCGGCTGCTGCTCGCCTGGGGCCTGACGCTGGCAGCGATGAACGCGTGCTTCTACCTCGCCATCGACCGGCTGCCGCTGGCGACGGTGGCGGCGATCGAGTTCCTGCCGGTGATCGCGCTGGCCGCCCTCGGCGCGCGGACGCCGCGCAACGTCGGCGCGCTGCTGGCCGCGGTCGCCGGCGTCTACCTGCTCACGGGGATCCGCATCGCCGGGGAGCCGCTCGGCCTGCTCTTCGCCTTCGCCAACGCCGGGCTGTTCGCGCTCTACATCGTGCTCGCCGACCGGGCGGCCAAGCGGGAGCTGGGCATCGACGGCCTCGCCGCGGCGATGCTGATCGCCGCGGCCGTCGTCACCCCCATCGGCGGCTGGGCGGCCGCGCCCGCGTTCGGCGACCCGCTCGGCCTGCTCGCGGGCGTCGGCGTCGGTGTCTCGTCGTCGGTGATCCCCTACGTCGCCGACCAGATGGCGCTCCGGCAGATCGCGCGCTCGACCTACGCCCTGCTCGTCTCCCTGCTGCCCGCGACGGCGACCGTGATCGGCGTCATCGTCCTCGCCCAGGTGCCGTCGCTGCGCGAGTCAGCCGGCGTCGGGCTGGTCATCGCCGGCGTCGCCGCTGCATCGGCCGCAGCGGGAGCCAGACGCGGAAGACGGTGCGGCCGGGGGCGGACTCGAAGGCGAGTGAGCCGTCGTGGCGGTCGACGACGATGCGGCGGGCGGCGTCGAGCCCGAGGCCCGTCCCGGCACCGACGCCCTTCGTGGTGAAGAACGGCTCGAGGACCCGCTCCTGGACCTCCGCGGGGATGCCGGGGCCGTCGTCCTCGACCTCGATCAGCGCGCAGTCGCCGTCGAGGCGGGTGCGGATGGTGATGGTGCCGTCCTGCCCGAGCGCGTCGATGGCGTTGTCGAGCAGGTTCGTCCACACCTGGTTGAGCTCCGAACCGCGCACGGTCGCCCGCGGCAGCGCGCGGTCGTACTCGCGCACGACCTTGATGCCGGTGTGCTTGAGCTTGTGGCCGAGCACGGCGACCGTCGTCTCCAGGCCCTCGTGCAGGTCGACCTCGACGACGTCCCCGCGGTCCATGTAGGCGTAGGACTTCACCGCGCCGACGAGGCGGCTCATGCGGTCCGTGGACTCCGTGAGCTCGGCGGCCAGCTCGTTGGCGGTCAGCGTCGCGGCGACCCAGCGCAGCGTCGCGTCCGTGGCCGGGCCCGCCTTCGCCCGCACGCGCGCGACCCAGTCGGCGTCGACCCCCGCGGTGGCGAGCGCCGGCGCGAGCCGCCAGGCCTCGGCGACGCCGGCGTCCTCCAGCACGTCGAGCAGCTCGTCCTCGGCGTCGGAGGCGTCGAGGGCCTCGAGCTTCGTCTGCCCGGCGGCGCGGGCGAGGGCCTCGCGCTGGAGCTCGACCAGCCCGTGGGCCTCCTCGCGCTCGACGCCGCTGGTGACGAAGGCGTCGAGGGTCTGGGAGATGGTGTCCAGCGCCTCCGTGAGGTCGCTGGCGGCGCGCCGCGCGGCCGCCGCGGGGTTGTTGAGCTCGTGCGCGAGCCCGGCCGCCATCGTCCCCAGCGAGGTGAGGTGCTCGCGGCTCTGCTCGATGGTGGTGATGCGGCTCATCACCGGCGCGACCTGGGACATGATCCGCCCGTGCACCGACGGCTGCGACAGCGTCAGCGCGACGGCACGCTCGCGCGGGACGAGCGCGAGGCGGCAGGCCGACTCGGCGACGAAGCGGATGCCGTAGTCGCCGCCGGTGAGCGTGGCGATGGCGAACGTCCAGGTCGGCGCCGCCTGGTGGCCGATGGGCTCCGTCCGCCCGCTGGTCACCAGCAGCGAGCGCGCCTTCCCCTCCAGGAACAGCCAGATGCCCTCGCACGGCTCGCCCTGCTCGGCGATGATCTCGTCCGGCCCGTAGCTGCGCTCCTCCGCCGCCGCTTCCCACAGCGCCAGCTCGGCGTCCGTGAGGTCGTCGAAGAGGTCGACCGGGCGGAGGTCCATCAGGCGTCGACCAGGTACTGGTGGATGAGCGAGACGGCCATGGAGCCCTCGCCCACCGCGGACGCCACGCGCTTGATCGAGCGTGCGCGCACGTCCCCGGCGACGAACACCCCCGGGACGGTCGTCTCCAGGGGATAGGGGTCGCGCTTGAGCGGCCAGCCGGCGCCCTGCGCGTCCGGCCCGGCGAGGATGAAGCCGCGGGGGTCACGGGCGACCACGCCGTCGAGCCAGTCCGTGCGCGGGGCGGCGCCGATGAAGACGAAGCACGCGTCGGCGTCGAGCGTCGTCCCGTCGGAGAGGCCGATGCGCTCGAGGCGCCCGTCCCCCTCCGCCGCCACGGCGGTGACGCCCTCGCGCACGTCGATGACGGGGAGGGCCGCGATCTGCTCGATCAGGTAGTGCGACATCGACTTCTCCAGCGACGAGCGGACGAGCATCGTCACCCTGGACGCGTAGCCCGCGAAGTAGACGGCGGCCTGGCCCGCGGAGTTCGCGCCGCCGATGACGACGACGTGCTGGTCCGCGCACGCGCGCGCCTCCGTCAGCGCCGCGCCGTAGTAGACGCCCGCGCCGGTGTAGTCGGCGAAGCCCGGGGCGTCGTGCTGGTTGTAGGAGACGCCGGAGGCGACGAGCACGCAGGACGCGCTGAGGGTCTGACCGCCGGTGAGCTCGATGACGCGGCCGGCGCCCTCCGCGCGCAGGCCGACGGCGTCCTGGACGGTGAGCAGCTCGGCGCCGAGGCGGCGGGCCTGGTCGGTCGCGCGGCGTGCGAGGTCCGAACCGGACAAGCCGACGGGGAAACCGAGGTAGTTCTCGATGCGGCTCGACTGGCCGGCCTGGCCGCCCGGGGCGTCGCGCTCCACGAGCAGCGTCTTGAGGCCCTCGGAGGCGCCATAGACGGCGGCGGCGAGGCCGGCGGGGCCGCCGCCGACGATGACCAGGTCGTAGTGCTCGTAGGTCGGCTCGGCGGTGACGCCGAGGCGCTGGGCGAGCTCGAGCACCGTCGGCTTCTCGAGCACGGACCCGTCCTCGAGCAGCGCCACCGGCAGGCCGGACTCGCCGACGCCGGCGACCGTCAGCAGCTCCCGCGCCTCGCCGTCGCGCTCGATGTCCAGCCAGCGGGCGGGGACGCGGTTGCGGGCCAGGAAGTCGCGCAGGTCGTGCGACTCGCGGCTGAAGCGGTGGCCGACGATGCGCACGCCGCCGGCCTCGAGCGCGGCACCGGACTCCCACGTCGTCAGCAGGTCCTCGACCACCGGGAACAGCTGCTCCTCCGGTGGGTCCCACGGCTTGAGCAGGTAGTAGTCGAGCGCGACCTCGTTGATGGCCGCGATCGCCGCCTCCGTGTCCGCGTAGGCGGTGAGCAGGACGCGCTTGGCCTCCGGCGCGAGCTTGCGCGCCTCCACGAGGTACTCCGTCCCGCTCATCCCGGGCATGCGCTGGTCGGCGACGAGGAGGGCGACCTGGTCCCCTCGGGCGCGTGACGCGCGGACCGCCTCGAGGGCCTCTGGGCCGCTGCCGGCGCGGACGATCCGGTAGCGCTCGCCGAAGCCGCGGCGGAGGTCACGCGACACGGCGGCGAGCACGGCGGGCTCGTCGTCGACCACCACGATCGCGGGACGGCGGACGCGCGCTTCTTCCATCCGCCGAGCATAAGCTCGGTCGGTGATCGTCGCCGCGTCCCACACGCTCGACCTGACGCTGCTGGCCATCCTCGGCAGCGCCGCCGTGCTGCTCGTCCTGGCCTACCGGACGGCGGTGCCGTACCCGATCCTCCTCGTGGTCGGGGGCATCGGCGTCGGCTACATCCCCGGGCTGCCGGACGTGGAGCTCGCGCCGGAGGCGGTGCTGGTGCTCTTCCTGCCCGCGCTCCTGTACTCGGCCGCCTTCTTCTCCTCGCTGCGCGACCTCAGCGACAACAAGCGGCCGATCGGGCTGCTGGCGATCGGGCTCGTCGTCTTCACCACGCTGGGCGTGGGCGTCGTCGCGCACGCGGTGGTGGACGACCTCAGCTGGGCGGCGGCCTTCACGCTCGGCGCCATCCTCGCCCCGACGGACCCCGTGGCGGCGACCGCGATCGCCTCGCGCTCCGGCGCGCCCGGGCGCATCATCACCATCCTCGAGGGCGAGTCGCTGGTCAACGACTCCACGGCGCTCGTCGCCTACAAGGTCGCGGTCGCCGCCACGCTCACCGGCGCGTTCTCCGTCGGCGACGCCGCGATGTCCTTCGTGCTCGACCCGCTGTTCGGCATCGCCATCGGCGCCGCGGTCGGCATGTTCATCGTGCAGATCCGCCGCACCATCGACGACCCGGCGACGGAGATCACCATCTCGCTCCTGACGCCCTACTTCGCCTACCTGCCGGCGGAGGCACTGGGGGTCAGCGCCGTGCTGGCCGCCGTGACGAGCGGCATCTGGCTCGGCTGGCGCGCGCCCTGGCTGATCTCCTCGGCGACCCGGATCCAGCTCTACAGCGTGTGGGAGGTCCTCACCTTCGTCCTCAACGCGACGCTGTTCCTGCTCGTCGGCCTGCAGCTGCCCGGGATCCTCGAGCGCATCGCCGACGACTACTCGCCCGGCCAGCTGACGGAGTGGGCGCTCATCGTCACGGGCGCGGTCATCGCCATCCGCTTCTTGTGGGTGTTCCCGGCGTCAGCCATTCCCCGCTGGGTGTCGCCCAAGCTGCGCGAGCGCGACCCGATGCCGCGCTTCGGCTCGATGGTCCTGATCGCCTGGGTGGGGATGCGCGGCGCCGTGTCGCTGGCCGCGGCGCTGGCGCTGCCCGCCGAGTTCCCCGCTCGCGACCTGATCGTCTTCCTCGTCTACGTCGTCATCCTCGTCTCGCTGCTGGTGCAGGGTGCGACCATCCAGCCGCTGATCCGCCTCTTCGGCCTGCACGACGACGGCCGCCTCGAGCGCGCTGGAGAACAAGGCGCGCATCAAGGCGGCGAAGGCGGCGATCGTGCGCATCGACGAGCTCATCTCGGAGGACTGGGTCCGCGACGAGAGCGCGGAGCGCCTGCGGACCTTCCACGAGTTCCGCATCCGCCGCTTCAAGGCGCGCTTCGACGACGAGGACGACGGCGCCATCGACGACCGCTCCCTGGCCTACCAGCACCTGCAGCGCCAGGTCCTCGAGGCCCAGCGCGACGAGATCATCCGGCTGCGCAACGACCGCTTCATCAACGACGAGGTCCTGCGCCGCATCCAGCGCGACCTCGACCTCGAGGACTCGCGCCTGGAGATCCCGCTGACCGGAGCCGCTCAGCCCAAGCCCGCGCCGGTCAGCGCCGAGTGACGCGGAACGCGGCGGTCCGTGTCGTCGAGCGGTTGCCGGCGGCGTCCGTCGCCGTGACCGCGAACCGGTAGCGGCCGCGCTTGAGGGCCCGCTTGCCGAGCCGCCGGTGAAGGCGACGCGGTTGGCGCCGGCCCTGGCGCGCGCGCGGACGAGCGACCCGCGGGTCACGTAGCGCGCGCAGCGCTTCTTGAGGCCCTTGCGGGGCTTCACGCACCTGCGGCCCTTGCGGCGTCCGGCGGCGCGCGCCGCGACGACGATCCGCACCCGCGCCGGCTCGGAGAGCCGGAAGGTCAGCACCGTGCCGCGCTTGGTCGCGCGGTTCGCCGTGGCGGCCTTCGCGACCGCGAACCGCGTGCGGGTCAGCTTCAGCTTCGAGATCACCGGCTTCGTGGTGTCGGCAGTCGGCGCCGGCGCCGGTGCGGCGGTCGGCGCCGGCGCGGGCGCGGCCGGGGCCACGGGCGGGCAGTCCTCCAGCGCACGGAGGAAGGCGTGCGTGAAGTCCGGCCCGGGCGAGGGGCTCACCAGGTCGGTGCCGGCGGAGGAGAAGGCCGCGCACCGGCCGGAGGCATCCACGGCGACGCTGTCGCCGAATGCGGCCGGGCGCGTGGTGAGGCGCCGCGTCGTCCCGGCGTTGCGGTCGCGCACCCAGACCCCGTCCGTGCCCACGAAGCCGAGGCGCGACCCGTCGCCGCTGAGCGATGGAGCCTCATACAGGCCCGCCGGGTCCGTCGTCCCCACGGACGCGTCGCTCACGGTTCCCGTCCCGATGTCGCGCGCGTAGACGTGCTGCGCGGAGGCCGTGCGGGCAGCGAAGGCGAGGGTCCCGCCGTCGCGGCTGAGCGCCGGATCCCGCGCGTTGGAGGTCGGGGTGCCGTCCGGCCCGGCGGAGGCGTAGGTCAGGGTCCCGCCACGCGCGATGTAGACGTCGCTGCCCGGCGGTCCACCCAGGTTGGTCGCCGACGACGCGAAGGCGATGGTGCCACCGTCGCCGCTCACGACGGGCGAAGCCGCGTACCCGTTGCCGAGCGTCGCACCGTCGGCGGCGACATCCACCGGCGCGGTCACCCCCGTGGCCAGGTCCGTGCGGTACACGTGCGGGTAGCCGGTCCCGGGGTCGAGCCCGGAGGAGACGAAGACCGCAGTGCGCCCGTCGCCGCTGATGCGCACGTCCTCCGCGTCGCCGGCCGGCTGGCCGCCGGCCACGTTGTCGAGTCGCCTGAGGGCACCCGTGGCGAGGTCGGCGAGGTAGACGTGGCGATACGGGCCGGAGGCGTCCGCGACGAGGTTGGTCGCCTGGCTGGTGAACACCGCGCGATCCCCGGCCGCGTCGATGTCGACGCCGGACGCATCGGCGTCGCCGGGTGCGGCCGCCGTCCGGCTGATCATCCTGATGGCGCCCCCGGCCGTGTCGCGGACGAAGGCCTCGCGGACCGGTCCCTCGGCGTCCGCGGGCGTCCCGAACGCCGAGCCGGCGGCGACGAAGCCGACACTGCGCGCGTCGTCGCTCACGGCGACCCGGCCCAGGACCCCCAGCGTCTCCTCGAGGCGGCCGGAGGGATTGGTCAGCGAGACGGGGTTCGCGCCGGCGAGGTACACCTGCCTGAAGGCGCCGTCGCTGCCGGGCAGGCCGGCCGAGCGGGTGGTCACCGGAACGAAGACGTGCGCCTTGGGGAGGGCCGGGACCGACACGAAGTCGGCAGACGTGATGTCGCTCGCGGACATCCCGAGCGTCCAGAGGTTCGTGGCCGAGGTCGAGGTGCTGCCGACTGGATAGGAGTACAGATCGGCGGTGGTGCCGGTGTCCTCCGAGCGCAGGGCCTTCTCCGTCAGGAAGAAGAGGTCGGCCGGCGGCGTCGTCGGATCGGCCTGCCGCGGGAAGAAGACCGCGCCGTTCTCGCCTGCGGGCAGCGTGCCGCCCCCGAACTTGACCTCCGCCTTCGCCGCCTGCGCACAGGTGGTCGGGCACGCGGCCACGTACACGCCGCTGCTCCGGTTCGCCCAGCCCACCGAGCCGCCGTCCGCCGAGATGGCCGCACCGCGGCTGGAGGGATCGTCGGCGCCGGCGGGCTGGCCCGCGGCCGTGAACGACGCCAGGACCGTGGTCCCCGCCCCGGGCAGACCGTGGCGCACGTAGACGTCATCGTCCGTGTCCGCATCCCCGGGGAACGGGAAGTCCGTGGTGAAGGCGGCGTTGGTGCCGGTGGCGTCGACATCGGCGGTCCCCACGCCCGGACCGAGCTCGACGGTCTGCGCGCTCGGGACGACCCGCGCGAAGCCCTTGATGTCGTTCTCGGTCACGAAGGCCGAATAGACGACGGTCTGGCCGTCGCCGGAGATCGTGCCGTTGCGGACGGAGACCACGGGAGCGCCCGCCGCGCCGTCGGCGCGGCTGACGAGCTCCAGGGCGCCGCCGACCATGTCCTTGCGGAAGAGCTGCGGACTGCCCTCGGCGGCGGCCGGGGCGCCGAGGCGCGTCGAGTCCGACTCGAAGCTCACGTACCGGCCTGAGGCGCTGATGCTCGCCCCCCCGGCGTGCGAGCCCGGCTCCGGCGACGTGCCGTCGGCGGTGACGCTGACCAGGTCGGGCAGGCCGCCGGGCAGGCATCGGTTCAGCCGGTAGACGTTGCCGGCCGCGTTCTCGTCCGTGCTGAGCAAGGTGTCTGCAGCCGACGCGTAGACGATGAAGCAGCCGTCGCTGCTGATGGCATGACGGGAGGTGCTGCTCTCGTTGATGCCGTCGAAGGGCATGGACCCGTCGGACGGGCGATCGATCTGGATCGTGGTGCCGGCGGTCAGTGCGACCGCGCTCGCCGGGAAGGCCAGGAGTCCGACGACGACAGCGAGGATCCGGCACACGTCAGCGACCATACCTGTCAACCGCGACAGCGTCCACGCATGATCCTGCCGTGAATGCGGCAGCGTACGCCGGAGATGGCCGACGACGACTACACGCCGGATCCCGCGCGGTGGAAGGCCCTCGGGGTGCTGCTGGTCGCCGGCTTCATGACCCTGCTCGACGTCTCCATCGTCAACGTCGCGCTGCCGAGCATCGAGTCCGGGATCGACGCCGGCCAGAACGAGCTGCAGTGGATCGTCTCCGGCTACGCGCTCGCGCTCGGCCTGCTGCTGGTGCCGGCCGGGCGCGTCGGGGACGCCAAGGGTCGGCGCCCCGTGTTCATGACCGGCGTGGGCCTCTTCGCGATCGCCAGCGTTGCGTGCGGCGCCGCCCCGACGCCCATCACCTTGATCGCCGCGCGCGTCCTGCAGGGCTTCGCCGGCGGCCTCATCACCCCGCAGGTCTCGGGCTTCATCCAGACGCTCTTCCGCGGCGAGGAGCGCGGCAAGGCGTTCGGCTACTTCGGCACCGTCGTCGGGGTCTCGACCGCCATCGGCCCGCTGCTCGGCGGCGGGCTGATCGCGCTGATCGGCGCAAAGCAGGGCTGGCGCGCCGTCTTCCTCGTCAACCTGCCCGTCGGCGCCGCCGTCCTGGTCCTCGCCCGCCGCTACCTCCCCGCCCCGGAGCGCCAGACCACCGAGCGCTCGACGCTCGATCCGCTTGGCGTCCTCCTCCTCGGGGCAGCCGTCATCTGCGTGCTGGTCCCCTTCATCGAGCAACGGCAGTGGCACAGCCCGCTGCGCATCGCGCTGTTCCCGCTGGCGGCGGTGCTGCTCGGCGTCTGGGTGCTGCACGAGCGCCGCTACGGCCGCACGCGAGAGCCCGTGGTGAACCTGTCGCTCTTCAAGATCCGCTCCTACGTGCTCGGCGCGGGCGTCGGCCTCCTCTACTTCAGCGGCTTCACGGGGACGTTCTTCATCCTCACCCAGTACCTGCAGACGGGCCTGGACTACCCGGCGTGGAAGGCCGGGCTGGCGGCCACGCCGTTCGCGATCGGCGGCGCGCTGATGAGCTCCTACGGCAGCCGCCACGTGCTGCGCCGCGGGCGCAAGCTCGTGGCCTTCGGGCTGGGGACGGTGATCCTCGGCTTCGTCGCGGTGTGGTTCGCGGTCCGCGCCGAGCCGGGGCAGGACGTCGCCCTCTACACCGCGCTGCCGCTGCTGCTCGCAGGGCTCGGCGGGGGCCTCGTCATCTCGCCCAACCAGACGCTCACGCTGTCGCAGGTGCCCGTCGAGCGCGCCGGCAGCGCCGGTGGCGTGCTGCAGACCGGGCAGCGGGTCGGCTCGGCGGCGGGCATCGCGGTGACCGGCAGCGTCTTCTACTCGTCCCTGGCGTCGACGCACGGCGACTTCGCGACGGCCTTCCGCCACGGCGTCGTGGTCATCGCCTGCTTCGTGCTCGCCGCGCTCGTGCTCGCGCTGGCGGACGCCTTCACGCGATGAGGCACAACGACCAGCGCGGCGTCGTCGGGCACGGGCCGGAGGCCTTCGCCGCGGTCGGCGAGGCGCTGCTGCGCTTCGACGTCCATCGGGGCGCGTTCCCGAAGGTGACGGTCAGCGCCGCCCGCGCCGCGGTGGGCGTGACGGTCGAGGGACACGTCGGCCCGTTCAGCACCCCGTGCCGCATCACCGCCGTGCGCGAGGAGGAGCACGCGCGCGGCTTCACCTACGCGACGCTGCGCGGCAACCCGGTGCGCGGCGAGGAGGAGTTCTTGGTGACGTTGCTCGAGGACGGCCGGGTCGGCTTCCGGCTGGCGAGCTGGAGCGAGCCGGTCGGGTTGTTCGCGCTGGTGGCGCCACTGACCCGCACGGCGCAGGACATCGCCAACCGGCGCTACTTCGCGAGCGCGCGCCGAGCGGCGAGCACGACGACCGTCACCTTCCGGGAGCCGCGCTTCCCGTAGAAGTCGGTCGCCGTCGCGGTGATCGCGTAGGTGCCGGGCGCGCCGTAGGTGTGGGAGGTGGGCGGCTCGGCGGGATCGTAGGTCTCCGTCCTGCCGTCCCCGAAGTCGACCTCCAGCTCCGAGAGGTTCCTCTCCTTGTCGCGGGCGCGGATCCGCAGGGCGGCCGTGGACCCGGTCACCGTCGCGGTCATGGTCACCTTCGGGCGGGTGTTGCGGTACGCCTTGCGCAGCCCCTCGAGGTCGTCCCTGCGGAACGGCTTGCGGCGCCAGTCGATGCGCCTGCCCAGGCACTGCGTCGGGATGCTGTTCGGCCCGGTCCCGCTCGCGTTCATGAGCGCGCAGCGGCGGTTCTCGTGCGCGAGCCCGAGGGCGTGGCCGAGCTCGTGCGCGGCGATGATCGACGCCTGCGTCGCGTTGCATCCGCGCGGGAGGTAGATGACCGCGTAGCCGCCCTCGAGGGTCTGCGTGGTGCCGTCGACGCCGGCCAGCCCGCACGTCTTGTCGAGCCGGCCGATCTGGACCGACGCCTGCTCGGGGATCTGCGCCTTGACGAGCTTCACGCCGACCCGGGCGCGATTGACGGCCCTGGCTGCACGGGCCATCGGCGCCTTCCAGTCGTCCAGCGCCGCGAAGTACTTGACCTGCGGCGCGGGGATGACCGGATCGATCCGGTAGGCGTGCGCGGTCGCGGTCAGCACGAGGAGGGCGAGCAACGTGAGACGGAGCATCAGACGGGGTCCAGGAGCGCGTCGGCGAGGTCGGCGCGAGAGGCGATGCCGAGCTTGACGTAGACCCGGCCCAGCTGGTTCTCCACCGTCTTCGGTGTCACGTACAGGCGCTGGGCGATGGTGCGGTTGCTCAGGCCCTCCGCCGCGAGGTCGGCGACGCGGCGCTCGGCGGCCGTCAGCGCCTCGACGCCGGAGAACTGCAGGCGCCGCGGCCGGGCGCCGGCGAGGGTGAGCTCCTCATGGGCGCGCTGCGCGAGGCCGGCGGCCCCGCACCGGCGTGCGCGCTCGAGGCCGTCGGCGAGCACGGGGCGGGCGTCGGCCCGTTCGCCCCCACGGCGCAGCGCCGACCCGAGCTCGACCAGCGCGTTGGCCTCGTCCAGCCGCGCGGGGGTCCCGGCCAGGAGGTCGACGGCCTCGCGCAGCAGCGCGACGGCCGGTTCGGACGGGGACACGAGCGCCCGGGCCCGGAACGCCAGCGCCCGGGCGGAGCCGGCGCCCCAGCGCGCGGCGTCGGCCTCGAGGGCGTCGACCTCGGCCTGCGCGGTAGCGGCATCCCCGGCCGCGCAGAACGCGCGGATCGCGTCCAGGCGCCACGGCCACGGGGTGCGCACGCGGGCCCGGCGCTGGCGGTCCAGGAGGTCGCGGTAGGAGATGACGGCGGCGTCCACCTCGTCGCGGGCGAGCTGCACGCCCGCGTGGGCGGCGAGCGCGACGTGCAGTTGCACGGCCGGCGGGTTGGCGAGGATGGGCGCGATCGCCGTGACCGACTCGGCCGCCGCCTCCACGTCCCCGCGGGCGAGCAGGATCATCGCCAGCCACGCGTGGGCGCCCAGGGAGGTGCCCGCGAGCAGGCCCGGCAGCGAGGTGGCCGCGCGCGCGTCCGCCTCCGCGCCCGAGAGCTCCCCCGCGCGCAGCTGCGTGACCGCGAGCTGCACCAGCGCCGGGGTGAGGGAGTTGACCATCGCCGCCTGCCGGGCGGCGTCCACGAGCAGGGTCGCGGCGGCGCGGGCCGCGTCGACGTCGTCCGCCAGCGCGAGCGCCGTCACGGGCTGGTACATCGCCATCGTCTGCAGCCCGCTCTCGGCCAGCACCCGCTCCTGCCCGAAGAACAGCTGGGCCGCCGCGCGGGCACGGTCGGCGCCGTCGGCGCGCAGCAGCGCCTGGGAGGCGACGGCACACCCGGTGAAAGGGTCGCCCGGGACGCGCGGGAGGTGGTCGTCGGCGGTGGCCGCGGTCGACTCGTGCTGCAGCGCCATCGCGTTGCGGTCGCACTGGACCCGGACGAGGATGGCCTCCGGCAGGTCGCACAGGGGGCCGGCGAGGGCGGCGTCGAGCATCGCCACCGCGGGCTGCGCGCCCTTCATCGAATACGTCATCCGCGACAGCGTCAGGTGGCAGTGCGCGCGCAGGGCCGGGTCCTTCGTCAGCCGCGCGGTCTCCTGCAGGTGCAGCATCGCGCTCGAGCCGTCGGAGGTGAAGAGCTCGGCCTGGCCGGCCAGCTCGAGCAGCCGCGGGCGATCGGCGTCCGGCGGCGGCTCGGCCAGGGCACGGCGCGCGAGGCGGCCGGCCTCCACCGGGGCGCCGCGGCCGAGGGCGTCGATGACCGCGGCGGTGAGCACGGAGCTGACCACGGGATCGCCCGCCGGCGGGACGGCGAGGGCGTGCGGGGCGAGCTCGGCCGGGGTCCGCGCTCGGTCGGCCGACAGGACCTCCCAGGCCGCGGCGTGCAGGCGCGAGCGCTCGCCCGGGCCGATGTCCTCGAGCACCACGGCGCGCAGGACGGGGTGCAGGAAGTCCAGCCGCTCGCCCGCGGCCAGCACGCCCGCGTCGACCAGCGCGTCGGCGGCGCGCGCGGCCTGCTCGAGGTCCCCCTCGGTGGCCAGCGCCGCGGCGTCGGCGAGCGGGACGTCGGCGCCCAGCACCGCGACGGCGCGCGCGATCGCGGCGCACGCCCGCGGAAGGCGGCCGAGGCGCAGCAGCACCATGTGGGCGATGGTCGACGGCGCGACCGCCTCGACCTCGTGCACCTGGTCGCCGCGCGGGACCACGCCGTCGGCGCGCAGGCTGCCGGCCAGCTCGCCGAGCAGGAAGGGGTTGCCGCCCGTCGCGCGCCGGCAGGCAACCGTGAAGGCGCGGTCGGGCGCCTCGCCGAGCGCCGCCCCGAGCACGGTGCTCGAGGCCTCGACGTCGAGCGGCGCGGGCCGCAGGATGGCGGCGGCGCCCGCGTCGATGGCGCCGAGCAGCTGGATGTCGGCGTGCGGGTCCGCATCGCGCCGGGCGAGGACGAGGGCGACGGGGAGGTCCTCCAACCGCGCCGCCAGGTGGCCGAGCACGCGCAGGGACGCGGGGTCGGCCCAGTGGGCGTCGTCGACGAGCAGCGCCAGCGGCCGGCGCGCCGCCAGGTTCGCGACCAGCCAGTACATGGCGTGGGCGACCGCGAAGGACACGTCCCCGGACGGCGTGGCGACGGACCCCGGGTCCAGCGCGACCCCGGCGGCCTCCGCGCCCGAGAGCAGCTCAGCCCGCAGCGCGGCGTCGGCCTCGGCCAGCGGGCGCTCCAGCAACTGCCGCACGACCCCGAGCGGGAAGGAGCGCTCGAGCTCCACCCCACGGGCCCGGCGCACGAGCATCCCGTGCTCCATGGCGGTCCCCTGAGCGGCGCCGAGCAGCGTCGTCTTGCCGATGCCGGGCGGGCCCGTGACCACCACGAGGCTCCCCATCCCTTCGGCCGCCGTCGCCATGGCGGTCCGTAGACGGGCGGTCTCCGCCTCCCGGCTCAGCACGCCGTTTGCCTCCGGTGGCGAACGGGGATCTGCGGAAGGTGCGCGCCGCGATCCTTCTCGTCCTGCTGCTGTTCGCCGCCGGCTGCGGGAACGGCGAGAAGCGGGAGACACCGGCCACCCCGGCGAAGGCGAAGGCGAAGGCGACCGCCACCGGCACACCCGCCCCAGGCGCGCTGGAGCGCTACACGCTCGACTTCGGCATCAGCGCGCTGATGCCGACGGGCTGGAAAGCCGAGCGCCAGGCCAAGTACCACGGCACCATCTTCTCGGGTCCGGAGAAGAACGGCGGCGCGATCGGCTTCTACGTCGAGGAGAAGAACGACACGCCGCAGGAGTGGCTCGACAACATCGTCCTCTCCGACACGCGCTTCGAGGTCAAGCAGCGGCGCAAGGTCATGGTCCCCGGCCTGGGCAAGGGCATCCGGGTCACGCTCCAGTACCCGGGCAAGCCGCCGCAGTACGACCTGTACGTCGCGACGATCGACGGCGTGTTCGTCGAGATCACCGTGCATCCGGGCTCACACCTGACCAAGGGACAGGTGAGCCGGATCCTTACGAGCGTGCGGCGAAAGGTATGACGGCGCGCCGGATCGCGGCTGGTCTCGCGACGCTCGCAGTGGCCGGCTGCGGGGGATCGGCGGAGAAGACGTCGACGACCGCGGCGTCCCCTACGCCGACCCCCGTGAAGGACAAGATCAAGCCGCCGCCCGTCCGCGACGTGGAGGAGTTCGGCGGCCAGGGCCTCACGGCGACCGACGGCGAGGCGTTCGCGAAGGCGGCGACCAAGGCACTGCGGACGGGGAACGAGCGCGCCTTCGCTGCGCTCATCGACCCGCGCCGCCCCGCCGTCGTCCGCCAGCAGCGCACCTGGTTTCGCAACGTCCGCCGCGTCCCCATGCGTGAGCGGGAGGTCTACCTCGTCGCCACCCGGGCGGCCATCGACTCGTCCGGGAAGAAGGAACTGACCGCCGACGTCGGCTTCGAGCACCGCATCCGCGGCGTGGACGCCCGGCCGGCGACCGAGTGGTACCAGTACGGCTTCCGCAAGCGGCGCGGGAAGCTGCTCGTCTCGAGCGTCCGCGGCGCGGCGCCCGATCCCGGCTCCGGCCGGAAGTCCTCGCGGTACTACCGCCAGGCGTGGGACGACGGCGAGATGGCCGCCGTCGTGGGGAGCCGCTCCGTGCTGCTCGGCCCGGCCGCCGACCGGGGCACGCTGCAGGGCCTGCGCGGCTCGGCCGACGCCGCCGTTCGCTCCGCCGTCGAGCAGTTCGCGAGCGCCGGTGTGCCGCTGCCGTCCGGGATCCGCCGGGCCGGGTTCGCCTTCACCCTGCAGTCGCCACAGGTGGCGGACCTCTTCGACTACTTCGGGGGCAAGGTCACCCCCACGGAGGCGAACTTCGGCGGCTTCGCGCAGCCCGTGTTCCGCACGGAGCGGACCTCGGGCGTGGTCTTCGACGACCGGCGGCCGGTGACGACGCGCATCGTGCTCGCGCGCTCCGAGCTCAGCCGCGACATCGCCACCACCCTGCGCCACGAGATGATCCACGCGCTCGAGCAGTCGCTCGGCGGCTACCGGCTGCCGACCTGGATCGCCGAGGGATCGGCCGTGTACCTGAGCGACCCGCCGGCCGGGGAGGCCGCCTCGCGCTCGGGCGACGGACGGGCGGCGCTGGCCTCCGGAGGTGGCGTCCCGGAGGACGACACCTTCTACAGCGGCGACGACACGGCGGTCGGCCGCAACTACGACACCGCCTACGTCCTCATCAGCTACCTGGCCGACCGCTACGGGCGGGACGGGCTGATCCGCCGGCTCGGACGCGTCGCCTCCGGGAAGCTCAACGGCGCGCAGTTCGGCGGGGCGGACCTGGTCGCGAAGGCCCGGAAGTGGGCGTCGTGAGGCGCGCCGCCCTCGTTGCGCTCGCCCTCGCCCTCGCGGGTTGCGGCGACAAGAAGCCGAAGCCCGGAGCGAAGGGCACGCCGGCGGCCGCGAAGAAGACCGCCACGGCGACGCCGACGCCGAACCCGAACGAGCGGGTGCGCTGGCCGCGCTACTGGGCCACCGTCGACCGGGCGGAGACGGGCGCCGCCACCACCTTCAACAACGTCTTCTACGCCGGCTTCGACGACAAGGCGGTCGTCTACAACGGCGAGGACGTCGTGCGCGTCCTCAAGCGCCGGACGGGCAAGCCGATCGGCCGCGTCATCCTGCCCGCCGGGCGCTTCGTCTGCGGCACGACGCCACGGAGGGAGATCGACAGCCACATGGCCGTCTTCGCCACGGGCAGCCTCGCCGCCACCGACGCCACCTGCGACCAGGTGATGGGCGTCTCCACGCGCACCGGCCACCGGCGCTGGGTCTACGGCCAGCGCGGCCGTGACGTGCGCGATCCGCTCGTCGATCAGCGCGACGGCAAGGTCCTGTTCGCGGAGACGAAGCTGATCACCGTGCTGGACGCCCGAACCGGCAAGCGCCGGTGGCGGCGCAGCGCCGTCGCCGTCCAGGGCAGCCGCACCGCCAAGGACGTCTCCTGCCGGATGGGGACGGCGCTCGCGGCGGACCGGCCCGTCGTGATCGTCTACATGGAGGGCTGCGGGAAGCCGTTCGTGGCCGCGAAGATCGTGGGGCTGGACCTCGCGACCGGCAAGAAGCTGTGGACGGCGCGCGACCCGCGCGACCCCGACCAGTTCAACCCGTACTTCGTGCACCCGCACCCGCTGGACGGGCGCTACCTCGGCAGCATCGACGACTTCGAGCACCGCCGGCAGCCCGCGGAGGCCGCCTTCGTGGAGTCCAAGTCGGGGAGGACGACGCAGTACGGGACGCCCAACCCGATGCGCTACGGCGACACGGACCCCAACTACACCCAGTGCTCGGACATCGCCAACGAGGACGGGCTGACCTACAGCGACGACACGTGCGCCTTCGTCGTCGGGCCGCGCGTGCTCTACCTGCAGCCGAGCCTGACGCGCAAGAAGCAGGGCGTGACCATCGTCGGAGCCGACCTCGTCACGGGCAAGCGGCTGTGGACGTACCAGCGCGCGGGGGACGTCACGGTGCTCGGCAGCAACGCCGGGCGCACGGAGTTCTGGATCGCGATGGGCGACGACCAGGTGGTGCGCCTGGACGTCGCCACGGGGAAGATCCTGGCCCGCGGCCGCCTCGCCCCGCCACTGAAGCTGCCGAAGCTGGCGGTGGCCGGCCCGGAGCTGCTGCTCGTCCGCGGCTCGCCGGGGATCACCAACGTGAAATCAGGGATGGACTTCTACGTCACGGACGCTCGCTGACGTAGGTAAGCTCGCGGCATGTCCGTCATGCACGGCGTGTCGGAGTTCGAGGTCCGGGTCATCCGACGAGGCGACGCGACGATCGTGGCCGTCGTCGGCGAGATCGACCTCGCCACGGTCGGCGACGTGCGGGCCGCGATGGTCGCGGAGGCCGACGCCCCGCGCGTGATCTGCGACCTCACCAAGGTCACCTTCATGGACTCGTCCGCGGTGCACCTCATCGGCGAGCTGCTGCGCATGATCGAGCGCCTGACCTTCCGCGTCCCCGCCTCACCGGCGGGCCTGCAGGTCCTGGTCATGACGGGGATGCTCAGCCGGCTGCCGCTGGAGGACGCGTGACCGTCGCCGCCCGCCACGCCGTCGCCGAGCACGGGCCGGCCGACGCGCAGCCGATGCTGTTCGCGCACGGCTTCGGCTGCGATCAGAACATGTGGCGCTTCGTGTGGCCGCACTTCGCCGACGACCACCGCGTCGTCCTCTTCGACCACGTCGGCGCCGGCGGCTCGGACGCCTCCGCGTACGACCCCGACCGCTACGGCGCGCTGCAGGGCTACGCCGACGACGTCCTCGACATCGTCCACGAGCTGGACCTCCGCGACGTCGTCTTCGTCGGGCACTCCGTCAGCGCCATGATCGGCGTGCTCGCCGCGGCCGCCGAGCCCGACCGGTTCGCCCGGCTCGTCCTCGTCGGCCCGTCGCCCCGCTACATCGACGACGAGGACTACATCGGCGGGTTCAGCCGCGAGGACATCGAGGGCCTGCTCGAGTCGCTGGACGCCAACTACCTCGGCTGGTCGAGCCAGATGGCGCCGGTGATCATGGGCAACCCGGACCGGCCGGAGCTCGGCGAGGAGCTCACGAACTCCTTCTGCCGCGCCGACCCGGAGATCGCGGCGCGCTTCGCCCGCGTGACGTTCCTCTCCGACAACCGCGCCGACCTCGCCCGCGTGCGGACGCCCAGCCTGATCCTGCAGTGCTCGGACGACGTGATCGCGCCGGAGGTGGTCGGCGACTACGTCCACGCGCACCTCGCCGGCAGCCGGCTCGTCCACCTCGAGGCGACCGGGCACTGCCCGAACCTCAGCGCGCCGGACGAGACCGCCGCCGCCATCCGCGCGTACCTCGCCGGGTGACGCCCGACCGACGACCTCCTCGCCGACAGCGCCGAGGAGCTCTTCGAGAACGCGCCCTGCGGCTACCTGTCGACGCGAGCCCGACGGGACGATCCTCAAGGTCAACCGCACCTTCGAGGCGATGACCGGGCTCGACCGCGACGACGCTCGTCGGCGCGCGCCGCTTCCGCGACCTGCTGACGCCCGGCGCCCGCATCTACCACGAGACGCACTTCGACCCGCTGCTGCGCATGCAGGGCAGCGTCAGCGAGATCGCGGTGGAGATCGTCCGCGCCGACGGCACCCGGCTGCCGGCGCTCGTCAACGCCGTGCTCGTCGCGGACGCCGACGGAACGCCGCAGGTCATCCGCACCACCGTCTTCGACGCCTCCGACCGGCGCCGCTACGAGCAGGAGCTGCTCGCCTCGCGCCGCCGCGAGCAGGACATCGCCCAGCACCTGCAGCGCAGCCTGCTCTCGGGCGACGCCGCCGGACGCGCCGGGCCTCGACATCGAGGTCGCCTACCGGCCGGCCGTCGCGGGCCTGGAGGTCGGCGGGGACTGGTACGACGCCTTCTGGGTCCGGCAGGACGAGGTCATCGCGCTCGTCGTCGGTGACGTGGTGGGCCGGGGGATCGAGGCCGCGGCGGCCATGGGACAGCTGCGCAGCGCGATCCGCGCCCTGGCCTCGACCGGCCTCGGCCCGGGCGCGCTGCTCGACGCGCTCGACGGGTTCGCCGCCCGGCACGGCGTGGGCCGCATGGCGACCATCGTCTACGTCGGAGCTCGACCTCCGCACCCGTGAGCTCTGCTACGCCTGCGCCGGTCACCCGCCGCCGCTGATCGTGCCGCCGTCGGGTGCGCCCGCGCTGGCCTGGGACGGCCGCTCGGTGCCGCTGGACGCGCTGGCCGCGGGCCCGCCGCGTCCACAGGCCGGCGTCGAGCTCCCGGAGGGTGGCGCCATCCTCCTCTACACCGATGGGCTGATCGAACGCCGCGGCGAGACCCTCACCGACGGGCTCGACCGTCTGGTGACCACGGTCACGGCCCACCGCGACGAGGGCGCCACCGGGATGTCCGCCTCCGTGCTGCGGGAGCTGCGCGACGGTGAGCAGCCCGACGACGTCTGCCTGCTCACCGCGCGGCTCGCACGCAGCTGAGCGTCGCCTCCAGCGCCTCCTGCGCCGAGTAGCGCGGGGTCCACCCGAGCTCCGTGCGCGCCTTGTCCGTGCTCATGATCGCCGGGTGCGCCGCCGCCTCGACCCACTCCGCCGCCGGCGGGAGGAAGGGGACGGCCGCCGCGGCCCGGGCCGCGCGGCGCACGAGCCCGCCCGGGATGCCGACGGGGGCGAGGCCGAGCGCGCGCACGACGTCGGCGGCGGTGACCGTGTCGTCGGCCGCGATGTTGTAGGCGCCGGGCGCGCCCGCGCCGACGACGCACTGCAGGAACGCGCTGCCGACGTCCGCCTCGTGGATGAGCTGGAGCTCGATGTCCGGGGCGGGCGCCGGGACCGGGAGGGGCGCGCGCAGCACCGCGGCACCCGCGGCGACAGCAGCGGCGCCAGCGGACCGGGCAGGACGTCCTTCGCGCCCATGGCGTTGGGCCCGAGCACGATCGGCGGCCGCAGCAGGTACAGGTCGAGCTCCGGATGTGCGGCCGACTCCTCGCCGAGCTGCTGCTCGATCTCCGCCTTCTCCTGTGCGTAGAAGAGCCGCGCGGCCGGGCGGGTCGGCCACTCCTCGTCCATCGGGACCGGGTTGTCGGCATGGAAGCCGTAGGCGGCGACGGACGAGGCGTAGACGAAGCGCTTCGCCCCCGCGGCCGCGGCCGCGCGGAACGTGTTCAGGGTGCCGTCGACGTTGATCGCCCGGATGGTGCCGCGCGCGGCCGCGCCCGTGATCATGAACGCGAGGTGCACGACGACGTCCGCGCCGGCGAAGGCCTCCTCGAGCGCGGCCGGGTCGCGCACGTCGCCCTGGCGGTAGGTCATCTTCGTCCACCCGCGCGACGCCGGGTCGAACGGACGGCGGGCGATGCCGACGACCTTCCCGATGCGGTCGTCGTCCTGCAGAAGGGGGATGAGACCGGACCCGAAGGTCCCGGTCGGGCCGGTCACGGCGACCGTCAGCGGAGCGGGCATGCCGCTGCCCTACCCAAGATGCGGTAGACCGTGCCACATGAGGAGAGCACGATGACCAACTTCGCCCAGGAGCTGTCCGCCGCCGCCGCGGAGGCCGCCGACCGTCCCGCCGTCAAGCTCGACGACACCGTCCTCACCTACGGGGTGCTCGACGCGGTCGTCGCACGCGCCGCGGGGGTGCTGCGCGCCCGCGGCGTCGGGCCCGGCGACCGCGTCGGCATGCAGATGCCCAACGTCCCCTACTTCCCGATGGTCTACTACGGCGCGCTGCGGCTCGGGGCGGTCGTCGTCCCGATGAACCCGCTGCTCAAGGACCGCGAGGTGGCCTACCACCTGAGCGACTCGGGGGCGAAGGTGATGGTCGCCTGGCACGGCTTCGGCGAGGCTGCGCAGGCGGGCAGCGACGACGCGGGCGCGGAGTGCATCCTCGTCGAGCCCAAGGGCGACTTCGACCAGCAGCTCGGGGCCGCCGATCCGGTGGAGGACGTCGTCGAGCGCGCCGACGACGACGCCGCGGTGATCATCTACACCTCGGGCACCACCGGCACGCCGAAGGGCGCGACCCTCACGCACGCGAACCTGGCCCACGGGGCCGCTCGGGCGCGTGAGCTCGTCGACGCGGGGCCGGACCACGTGGGCCTCGCCACGCTGCCGCTCTTCCACGTCTTCGGCATGAACTCCGTGATGAACGTGACGGTGCTCGCCCGCGGGCTGATGACGCTGCTGCCGCGCTTCGACCCGACGCAGGCGCTCGAGCTCATCCAGCGCGACAAGGTCACCTCGTTCGCGGGCGTGCCGACCATGTACACCGCGCTGCTCCACCACCCGGAGCGCGAGTCCTACGACGTGTCGACGGTCGAGCTGTGCGTGTCGGGCGGCTCGGCGCTGCCCGTCGAGGTCCTGCGCGGCTTCGACGAGGCGTTCGGCGCGAAGGTGCTGGAGGGCTACGGGCTGTCGGAGACGACGGGCATGGGGACCTTCAACCTGCGCGACCGCGAGCGCAAGCCGGGGTCGATCGGCCTGCCGGTCGGCGACACGGAGATCCGCCTCGTCGACGACGAGGACAACGACGTCGCCGAGGGCGAGCCGGGCGAGCTCGTCATGCGCGGCAGCTTCGTCATGAAGGGGTACTGGGGCAAGGACGACGCCACGGAGGAGGTCATGCGCGGCGGCTGGTTCCACACGGGCGACATCGCCACGAAGGACGACGAGGGCTACTTCTTCATCGTCGACCGCAAGAAGGACCTGATCATCCGCGGCGGTTACAACGTCTACCCGCGCGAGATCGAGGAGCAGCTCTACGAGCACCCGGACGTGCTCGAGGCCGCCGTCGTCGGCGTCCCGCACGAGCAGCTCGGCGAGGAGGTCGGCGCCGCCGTCGCGCTCAAGGAGGGTGCGGACGCGACGCCGGACGAGCTGCGCGCCTTCGTCAAGGAGCGCGTCGCCGCCTACAAGTACCCGCGCACCGTGTGGCTGGTCGACGAGCTGCCCAAGGGGCCGACGGGGAAGATCCTCAAGCGGGAGATCGAGGTGCCCGAGGACGCCTGACCCGCACGCGGCGGACGACGCGGCTGGTGTTGCCGGCCGCGTCCGTGGCGCGGATGACCACCACGAAGCGGCCGCGGCGCAGCTTCCGGTTCTTGATCCGGAGCGCGTGCCTTCCCTTCCCGACGACGCGCCGGAGCGTCTTCACCTTCACGCCCTTGCGCCGGACGACGATGGTCACGGTCGCCCGCTCGGAGAGGGTGAAGCGCGCGCGCAGCCCCCGCTTCGCGCGCTTCACGCCGCACGGCGCGTCAGCTTCGGCGCGACGGCGTCGCCGGGCGTGTCCAGGCCCGGCGGGGGCGTCACCTGCGGCTGGGGGTCGCCGCCCGTCGGCGGGGCCGGCGGCATCGGGTCCGGCGTCGCCGTCGTGGTCGGGGCGGCCGTCGCCGTCGGCTCCGCCGTGGTGGAGGGCGCGGGCGCGTTCGGTGACGGTCACGGTGAACGTCTTCGTCGTCGTGTTCCCGCTCGCGTCCGCGGCCGTGCAGGTCACCGTGGTCTCGCCGACCGGGGAAGACGCTGCCGGAGGCCGGGGCGCAGCTCGCCGACGGGCTCGGGTCCTCGTTGTCGGTCGCCGTCGGCGCGGGGTAGGTGACCGCGACGCCACCCGGCTCGGTGGCCTGCGCGGTGACGTCCGCCGGGACGGTGAGCTGCGGCTCGACGAGGTCGGGCGCGAACGCCCCCGAGGCCCGCGCGGCGCCGTAGCCCCCGACCACCGGGAGCGAGACCCGCGTCAGCCGCGTGTCCGTCGTGATCGTGGCGCCCGTGGTGCCGGCCACCGAGCCGTAGCCGGTGAACGTCGCCAGCAGCACGACGCCGATCTGGTGCCCGGCCGGGAACATGTAGTCGTTGGGGATCAGCGGCCACTGGAAGCGCGTGGTCTGCCCGATGGTCACCGGCTCGATCGTGGTGAGCGAGGTGCGGTTGGCCGAATCGAGGATGCCGCGCGAGACCCGCCACTGCGTGACGTCGGTCGTCGGCTTGTTCACGGTCAGGTAGCACTCGCTGTAGTCGTTGGCGCTCGTCGGGTGCTGCCCGACGCACGTCCGGGTCGTGGTGTTCGCGATGCCGTCGCCGGACCGGGTGATCTGCGTGCTCGCCCCGTAGTCGACGAGGATCGCGGCGAGGTTGGACTGCGTCTTGTCGAACGCGGCCCGGAGGTCGACGCTGCGGCGTTCCCGAGATGCGCAGCGGCTGCGTCAGTGGCTGGGAGAGGAAGACCCGGCGGCTCGTCTGCTGCCCCGTCGGCGCGTTCATGGCGTTGGTCTCGCTGAGGTTCGCGTCGGTGAAGGCGACCGTGTCAAGATCGCCGCCCGTGCTGAGGCCGACTCCGCCCACACCGGTCGGCGTCAGCCCCTGCAGGAAGACGTCCGTGGCCTTCGTGGCGGGCAGTGGCCAGTCCGCGTACGTGTTCCAGGTGTCCTTGCTGTCCTCGATGTCGACCCGCGGCGTCTCCATGATCCCGTTGGGGACGTCGTAGAGCCAATGGTCGAACCAGCTGTGCAGCGTGCTCACCCACGCGTCGCGGCGGGAGTCGAACGGGTCGACGTGACCCTCGCGCAGCAGCCACAGCTTGCGCGGCACGCCGTTGGCGGCGAGGCCGGCCCACCACGTCGCGAGGTGGTCCATCTTGACGTTGTCGTCCTGCAGGCCGTGGGTGGCGAAGACCGCCGCCTTCACCTTGCTCACGTCGGTCAGGTAGTTGCGCGCGTCCCAGAACGCGTTGAAGTCGCCCGTCGCGTCGCCGTCCTGCTGGTCGAGCGCGGCCCGCGACGGCGCGCACGCCGGGCGGTCGACCGCGTCCGTGACCGTGTTGGAGAGCTGCGACGGGTAGTGCGTGTTGAAGCGGATGCCGCCCATCCGCGAGTACGCGTACCAGGAGTCGATGGCGGAGATCGGGACGATCGTCTTGAGCCCCTCGACCCCCGTCGCGGCGACGCCGTTGGTCAGCGTCCCGTCGTAGGACTTGCCGATCATCGCCGCGCTGCCGTTGTGCCACGCGGCGGTGACCGCGTTGCCGTCCTTGTCGTAGCCGGGCACGCGCCCGTTGAGCCAGTCGATGACGGACTTCTCGCCGGCGATGTCACCCGGCCCGCCGTGCAGCGGGCAGCCGGTCGAGTTCGACGTGCCGTTGGACTCCGCGAGGATGTAGGCGTAGCCGCGCGGCACGAAGTACTTGCCCAGGAACAGCGGCCACTTGTCGTTGAGGCCGTCGAGGTCGACGTCTCCGATGCACTGCCCCTCGTTGCCCCGGCAGACCGTCGTGTAGTACGGGCTCGGGTCGATGATCGCCGGCATCTTCAGCGCCGGCCCCGACTCCTTGGGCCGGATGATCTCGATCGCGATCTTGTCCGGCACGGTGTCGCCGTTCTGGTCGATCGAGCTCGCCTGCGGGATGAACACCCGCTCGCGTGTGGCCTGGTTGTAGTCGTAGACCGGCGCGCTCCTGCCGTCGTCGCCGAGGGTGACCGCGCCGGCGGCCGCGCTGCCGCCGAAGCAGGCCAGGAGGAAGGAACAGGTGACCAACGCCCGGAGGGTCATCCGCGGATCGTACGGCTACAACACGTCGCAGACCCGCGGAACGGACGCACGGCGGAGCCGCTTGGGCCCGCCGAAGGCCGCGCGGGGCGCGAGCCGCACCGACCGTGACCGGCCGAACTGCAGGTCCGGGCGCCCGGCCTGGAGGCGCAGCTTCACCGGCGTGCGGCGCGCGACGCCTTTGATCTCCCACGCCTGGCAGGTGCGGGCCGCGGTGAAGCCGAGGCGGCGGCCGTCACCGAGGACCGCGTACGCCCCGTAGCGCGTGGTGGTGCCGCCGGCGTTGCCCCAGATCGCGAACACGCTCGTCCCGCGGCGGACCATGCGCAGGGCCGGGACGGCCGGCGCCGCCTTCGGCGCGGACGCCCGGAAGCGCGCCAGGGTCTTGGTGGCGATCGGCGCGCCGTTCGCGTCGACGATCGTGGCCTCGATGGTGCGCTTGCCGGCGAAGCTGAAGCTCGGCGTCCACCGCACCGTCGCGCAGCGCGACCGGCCCTTGCACGACCGGCCCTTGAGCCGCGTGGAGAGCGTCTGCTGGTAGTCCTCGCCCGTCACGTCGAGCGACACCGTCTCCCCCGGCTTGACGCGGTAGGTGACGTCGATGGCGCGCCCCCGACCGGTGCGCCGCAGCCGGCCGCGGACCACGTCGGCGTCGGCCTGCTTCTCCGCGCCCTGGAACTCGATGCCGGTGATCGGCGTGCTGCCCGGCAGGGCCTCGACCCGCCAGTCGCCCGCGGCCGCGTCCGCGTGCAGGAACACCGACGTCTCCCGCGTCTCGGGGTTCTCGATCAGCACGAACAGCGAGCTGTCGGTGTTGGTCGGGAAGCTCAGGGAGGACTCGATGACCTTGCCCGACGGGCTGGTGATGCGCACCTTCGGCGGGGCGGCCGCGCCCTGGATGTGCGCGACGTACTGCGGGCTCCCCGGCGGCACCGGGAACGTGAGCGCGCCGCCGGCCTGGCGCGCCCGCTTCGCGCGGGCACGATCGGCGAACCCGCAGTCGCCCCCCGAGCCGAGCTGGAACTGCGCGCCCTTGGCCGGCTTCTTCCACAGGAACGTCGCGCCGACCTTCGCACCCAGGAACCCGGCGCAGCCGCCGGTGCCGACGCTCGACACCACGACCAGCGCGTCCGCGATGCACTGCAGGCCGATGACCGGGAAGAGGAGACAGCCCTGCGCCCGGCCGTCGACGCTGAAGGCGAACGGGCGCGGGAAGCCCGGCACCGGTCCCTGGATGAAACCCGACAGGCCGCCCCGCACCTGCAGGAACCCGCCGGCGAGGAAGACGACGGCGTTGAGGTCGAAGTCGGCGGTGCCCGTGCTGTCGACCCGGATGCGCCCGTCGCCGACCGGGATGTCGGCGACGCGCACCGCGGCGAAGGCCTCGACCTGGAAGTTGCGGTTGGCGAGCTCCGTGTACGTCAGGGAGCCGTCGCCGCGCACGAGCCCCTTGGCGAACCCGAACCCGATGTCCCCGCGGATGACGAGCACGGGCTGCACGCACAACCCGAAGCCGGCCCGCTCCAGCGTGATGCCCTGGATGAGCGGGACACCGAGGTTGTCGCCGAACCCGCCCGCGTAGGCGAACTTGCCCCCGGCCACCCCGGCGTAAGCGCCCAGCTGCGTCTCCCTGGTCGTCGGCAGCTGGATGACGACGGAGCCGTCGAAGCGCTCCTGGTTGCGCTTGGGACGGCCGCACGACAGTCCCGGCTGGTCACCGATGTTCGGCGGCGAGCAGGCGGCGAACTGCGAGCTGACGTTCGCCGAGAGGTAGGAGAGGCACAGGTTCTTGAGCGCGACCTTGCCGATCGCCGCGTTGGCGACCTCGATGCGGCCGCCGTCGAGGCTGACCCCGCGGGTGTCGTCGGTGGTGATCTCGGTGGCGCCCGTGATGGTGCCGTTGGTCCCCGGCGCCGGCTTGAAGATCGACGGCAGCGTCACCGTGATCGGGAACGACGTCGCGAACGTGCCGGCGCGCTTGCGGAACAGCACGGAGATCGACCCGTTGACCTTCAGGTTGCCGAGCACCGTCTCGGCCGGCACGGTGAACGAGGCCAGCTTGCCCTCGGTGGTCCCCGTGGGCAGCTTCCACAGCAGCGGGGCCTTGAAGATGGTGACCGTCTTGAGCTTGATCTCCACGCTGCTGTCGAGGCCGATCTGCCCGCCCGGTGCGGCCGTGGTCGGCTCCGCCAGGACGTAGACACGGCCGGCGGGGGGCGCCGGGAACGGGATGCCGTTGAGCACGAACGGCCCGGTGCCCTCGTAGAAGGTCCCGTTGGGATCGACCTTGACGCCCTGGTCCGCATAGCCGGCGGCAGGCGCCTTGCGCTTGCGCCAGCAGGTGCCGCCGGTCGTGCGCGCGAGGATCAGCTGGAAGCTGACGCTCGTGGGGCAGTCGGGGAGCGTCTGCGGCTGCGGCGTGGCCGTGGGCGACGGCGAGGCTCCCGGCGACGGCGTCGGGGACGGTGTCGGCGTGACGGGCTGGTAGATGAAGGACTGCTCCGCCAGATCGCCGTTGGAGTCCGAGACGCGCACCTTGACCGTGCGCAGCTCGTTGCTGGCGCTGGCGGGAGCGGCGGTGAACGTGAACGAGTGGTGCCCGCTCGTCCCCTGCGTCTCGGGGCTCGAGTCGAGGATGGTCTTCGCCGCCGTGTCCGCGATGCCACAGCAGAAGAACTCGACGATGTAGGGCGGCGTGCCGACCGTGACGTCGACGTCGAGCGTGGCGTTCGCATTGGCCGTCGGCGGGTTCGGGACGAAGACACCGTTGACGATCGTCACCGCCGCGCCGGCAGGCGCCGTCAGCGCAAGGGCGAGCACCACTGTGATGAGGCCGAGCCGCCGCATCGGCGCAGTCTTCCTGTCCCGGCCCCCGACCTCATGAGTGGCGGCCACTCATCTTTTCCGGCAGGTCCCGGCGCGAGCCGATCCGGAGCTTCGCGTACACGCGGCTGAGGTGGTTCTCGACCGTGCGCACGGTGATGAACAGCCCGTGGGCGATCTCCCGGTTGGTCTGCCCGTCCGCGGCCAGCCGGGCGATGCGGCGTTCACTCGCGGTCAGGGCGTCGGGACCGGAGCTGCGCTCCCGGCGCGGCCGGGCGCCGGCGGCGGTCAGCTCGGCCCGGGCGCGGGCGACGAGCGTGGCGGAGCCGCAGGCCGCCGCGACGTCGAGGCCCTCGGTCAGATGTGGCCGCGCGTCCGCGCGCCGGCCGCTGCGCCGGAGAGCGGCGCCGAGGTCGACGAGCGCGCGCGCGTGGTCCAGCCGCGCGGGCGACGTGCCCAGCGTCGCGACCCCCTCCTGCATCAGCTCGAGGCCGGCGTCGGTGCCGTCCGCCAACCCGGCCGTCGCGAGCGCGAGCCCGCGTGCGGACGGGGTGTCCCATCGCTCGGTGAGCTCGAGGAGGTCGGCGGCAAAGGCCCCAGCGCGGTCGCGGTCGCCGACCGTCAGGCACGCTTCCACCGCCGTCCGCCTCCACGGCGTGCTCAGGTGCCGGATCCCTAGGCGCTCGTCCCGGGCGTCGAGCTCGGCCAGGGTCTCGAGCGCCTCCAGGGGGCGGCCCTGGGCAAGCCGGAGACGCGCGCGGGCATGAAACGGTGTGCCGAAGTAGGTCAGCTCGAGCAGCTCGGGCACGATCCCCGACCGCGCGCTCTCTCGTTCGGCGGCCTCGAGGTCTCCGCGTTCCAGTAGCGCGAGGGTGAGGTAGCCGCGCTGCGCCGGCCCGGCGACCTCCTGACCACCGCTCTCGAGGAGCGCCAGCGCGTCGAGCGCCGCCGTCTCGGCGCTGTCGACTTCCCCTCGGCGCCAGCCGGTCACCGACCGCAGACAAATCAGGCTGCCCAGGCCGAGCACCGAGCCCTGCGCGGAAGCGAGTGCGATGCCGGACTCGAGCGCCGGCAGCGCGAGGTCGTAGCGGTCGGCGTCGAGCAGGATGTGCACGCAGTGGTTGAACGCGACGGAGACCGGTCCTTCAGCGACGAGCAACAGCCCGTTGGCCAGTGCCCGCTCGGCCAGCGCGGCTGCCTCGCCGATGGAACCGTCGAGCCAGCGCGACCCCGCCAGTTCGGCGAGCACCGCCAGCTCGGCCGGTGACTGGCCGGGGACGTCCGCGTACTGCTCGAGCCGGTCGACGTGGACACGACCGACGACGGGCGCCAGGACACCCATGCCGGCCTGGTGCGCGCGCAGCCGCAAGGTCGTCTCGCGATCAAGCGCGCCATTGGCGAAGGGCAGATCGAGCAGCGCGATCGCGCCGGCGATGTCGCCTTGATAGAGGCGGATCTGCGCCGCCAGCTCGATGAGGGAGACGCCGTCGCCGTCGCCGTCGAGTCCGGCGGCATGCTCGAGATGACTGCAGGCAAGGTCGAGGTCGTGACCCGTCCGCCAGGTGGCCTCGCCGAGCAGTCCGAGCACTCGCGGACGCTCCTTCTGGTGAGGCGGCTCTTCGACCGCGCGCTCCAGATAGCGCCGCGCGGGCTCCGCCGCACCCTGACGCAGGGCGGCCTGCGCCGCGGCCACCAGCGTCTCGACGACCTCGGGGTCTCCGGCGGGCTCCGTCGCCATGAGGTGTGGCGCCACCCGGCTCGGCGCCCAGCCGTCGTCGAGCTGGACGGCGGCCGCGCGCCGGTGGAGGGTGGCACGCGCCGCCAGGCCGAGACCGGCGTAGATCGCCTGGGTGACCACGGGATGGACGAACCGCGCGGGCCGGTCGGACTCGAGCACACCGGCGCCGACGAGCAGGTCGACCGCGCGGCCCACCGTCTCCTGGGCGAGGCCCGTGACCGCGGCGATGTGCCGCAGCTCCGCCTCCTGGCCGAGCACCGACACCGCCTCGGCGACGCTCGCGGCCGCCGTCGGCAGCGCCTGGAGCCGCTGCCGCAGTGCACGGTCGACCGCTTCGGGACCGATCTCGCGGACATGCGGGGCGGCCTCTGCCACGGGTTGGACACCCTCGTGCTCGAGCGCAGCGAGCACGGCGCGGAGCATGAACGGGTTGCCTGCGCTCGCTTCGTGGCAGGCGTCCACGAACGCATCCTCCGGCGGGGCGTCTCCGCGGGCGAGGATGAGCGCCTGCACCGAGGCACGGGTGAGGGCGGCGGGCCGGAGCAGCACGGTCCCGGCGTCATCGCGACAGGCCGTCAGCAGCCCGGCCGACGGGCCCGGGAGCGGCGGTCGTGCCGCCATGGCGACGCCGACCGCCAGCCCGTCGAGCCGTGACGCGAGGTAGTCCAACAAGCGCAGCGAGGGCTCGTCGGCCCAGTGCGCGTCGTCCACGACCAGCGCCACCGCACCCGTCCTCGACATGCTGACCAGCAGCCAGTAGATGCCGTGTAGGACCGGGAACGCGGAGTCGGGACCATCACCGGCAACCGCGGCGCCGGCGTCGAGCGCGGTTCGGGCGAGCGCCGCGGGTCCAGCGAGAAGCTCTGGATCGGCGAGCACCGCGGCCTCGAGGAGCTGCCGGACGATCCCGAAGCTGTGATCGGCCTCGAGCGCGCTCCCCCGCGCCGTGAGGAGGCGCAGGTCGGGCGGCGCGTCGCGGACCGCGGCCCGCAACAGCTCCGTCTTGCCGATGCCGGCCTGCCCCTCGATGTACATGAGCCGGCCGGAGCCGGCCCGGCACGCCGCCCATCCGGCCGCGAGCGCGGCGAGTTCGACGTCGCGCTCGAGAAGATCCGGCGGCACGGGCCGCCGGGAGTATGTCAGTTGGCTTACTTCCGCTGGCTTTAGCTACCGGTCCCCGCCAACGCCACGGCGGTGACCACGATGTCCTGCCAGTCGATGTCCCCGTCCACTTCCGAGCAGATCAGCTTGAGCGTGACGTTGCCGGTGAAGGTGCCCGAGGAGGTGGCGATGATCGAGAAGTTGTCGAGCTCGTCGCCGTCGCGCATGAGGAAGTCGTGCTCCGGCCCGATGTTGTCGTTGTTGGCCTTGAGCCGACAGGTCCCGATCACCCGATCCGTCAGGTCCACCTCGTTCCCGGCCCCGGACGTGTCGTTGAGGTCAGCGACCTTCGCGGTGCCGCTGACCATCGCCAGGATGCGTGAGACGCGGGGAACGGCCAGCACCTCGGTGCCGCACTCGGAGCCACCGGCCAGGCCCGCGTCATCGGTGCAGAGGGAATTGGCGGTGCTGCCGCCGACGGACGCGAACGCCGACGCCTGGGAGCCTCCGAGCGTCGCCGCGTCGACCCCGGACAGCGACGACTCGAGGACGTCGGTGCCTGTGACCGAGTTGTCGATGATCAGGCCACTGCCGACCGAGTTGGCCTTGAGCTCACTGGTCCCGACCGCGTCGGCCTGGATCTCGCCCGAGCCGACGGAGTCGTCCGCGAGCTCGGTGGCGCTGACGGCGTTCGTCGCGATCTTGGCACCGGTGATCGCGGCCCCGGCGATCTCCGCCGCGCCGACCGCGCCGGCCTTGATCGAGGGGTTCGGGTAGGTCCCGGCGAGGCTGCCGCCGGCCGGCCCCGTCGACAGCCCGTCGTCCCCCTTCGGACCCGTCGGGCCGATCAGCCCGTTGGTGCCGTTGGTGCCGTCCTTGCCCGCGGCGCCGTCCTTGCCGGCCGGTCCCTGCGGTCCCTGCGCGCCTTGCGACCCCGGCGCGCCGTTCTGGCCCGCCGGCAGCTGCCCCGCCTTGAAGTCCGCCGACAGCAGCGACCCGTTCTTGACCTTCGTCCCCGTCACCGCGTTCTTCTTGATCTGCTTCGCGCCGACGCTGTTCTTCGGCAGCTTCACCGCCGCGTACGACGTCCCGCCCAGCGCGATGAAGATGGCCAGCAGGCCGAGGTGGTTCGAGCGCACGTAGCGGCCGACGGCGTTCATGAGCAGCCCATCCGAGTCATGCGCCGCAGTCTCCCCGCGCGCGAGGCTCAGGTCATGAGTGGCGGCCACTCATCTTTTGCGTGGACATGCGGGGCGACCAGGTCCGCCAGGTCGTCCTGCCCCAGGCGCCGCAGGTCCGCGACATCGCCTGCGGTGGTCGGCCGCCGGGGCGAAGAGGCCAGGGCGGTAGCGAAGCGCGCGGGCGCCTCAGGGTCCGCACCCGGTCCGTCGAGCCGCCAGCGGGCCGGCACCAGCGGCCCGAACAGCAGCGCCTCAGCGAGCTCGGGACGCGCGCGCGGGTCCGGCTCCACCCCCAGCTCGGCGGCGAACGTCGTCGCGAGCACGTGGTGGGTGCCGAGTGGGGGCAACGGCGGCGCCATCGTCGTCGGGGCGGCAACCTCCCCCGACCACACCGCCGTGATCCACCGCGCCTGCAGCTCCAGCAGCGAGAAGTACGGGCCCTGCGTGAGGAACTGGCCGACGAAGCCGAGGCGCGGCAGCTGGGGATGGAGCGTGTGCTGGTGAAGCCCGGACGCGACCACGTCCCGGACGTCGTCCGCGAGGAACGGCAGGTCCAGCTCGTAGCCCGTCGCCCACACGATCGCGTCGACCGTCTCCGTGCTGCCGTCGGTGAAGCGCACCTCGCGGCCGTCGATCGCGGCGATGCCGGGCCGGCAGACGATGCGCCCGTCGGCGACCTGTGCGAGGTACTCCTGGCAGAGGGAGAGGCCGGCCACGAGGATGTCGGGATCGGGCGCCGGCGCGCCGTACGCGGCCGGGTCGCCCGCGACGCGCAGGACCCGTTCCCGCAACACGGAGGAGAGCTCGGCGGGCGGCAGCAGCCGGCGCTCGAGGACTCCCGCGGCCGTGTACCACTGCCAGTCCGAGGACACGCCGTCGACGACCTTCTGGATGACGTACCGCGGCTTGCGGAACGCCGACACGACGTCGGTGACGGCGGCGAGGTCCGAGGCGATCTCGAGGCCGCTCACCCCGTTGCCGTAGACGAGCACGCGGCGGCCGGCGTAGGCGCCTGCGCCCGGGTAGTCGAAGGCGTGGATCGCGTCCGGCGCCGCGAACGGCGGGACCGCGGGGCGACGGAAGCGGCCCGACGCCACCACGACCGCGTCGTAGCGCTCACCGTCGACCTCGCCCGCGCGCGTCACGAGCCCAACCGGCGTGCCGAAGTGGATGTGGTCCGTCAGGCCGAAGCGCTCGGCGTAGGCATGGAGATAGGCGTGGATCTGCGTCGCCTTCGGGTGCAGCGGCGCGTCCGGGAGCGGATCGAGGTCCGAGAACGCCGTCATCGCCCGGCTCGTGTTCGTCGGCATGTCCGGCCACACGCCGCTGTGAGCGGCCGCGGTGTGCCACTGGCCGCCGAGGTCGTCGCGAGGCCTCGAAGACAGTCACGTCGAACCCCGCGTCCCGCGCGTGCTTGGCGGTCACGAGGCCCGACGGTCCCGCTCCGATGACGGCGACGCGCGCGCCGTCGGCGAGCATCAGCTGAACGTGCTGCCGTGCGGCCCGGCGTGGACGACCTTGCCCAGCGCGCTGCCCTGCTTCCACTTCTTCCAGGTCTTGAACCACATGGTCCAGCCGTTGTCGAAGGTGCCGGGGCGCGAGCTCCCCCGGACCGTCACCGGGTCGCCCGGGATCGACATGTCGTAGTAGGCCGCCGCGTTCTCCGGCGACATGTTGATGCAACCGTGCGACACGTTGCTCGACCCCTGCGAGCCGACGGACCACGAGGCCGAATGGAGGTAGATGCCGCTCCAGCTGATCCGCACGGAGAACGGGACGAGCATGTCGTAGTCGTCGCCGACCATCCGCTCCGGGTTGTGCTTCTCGATCGAGAGGTAGGTCCCGTTGGGCGTGTCGTCGCCGGGCTTGCCGGTGCTGATCGGCCAGGTCGCGTCGAGCTTGCCGCCCTTGTAGACGCGCATGACGTGCTTGCCCGTGCTGGCGACGACCTTCAGCGAGCGGCCGATCCTGATCGACCCGCTGAGGTCCTGCGCCCCGTAGACGCCGGGCTTCATCTCCACGCCGTTGACGTGGGCCGTGTACCGGACGCGGGTGTGGGGCTTCCAGTAGGTCTTGGGCCGGAAGTAGAGGCAGAGCGGGACGATGCCGCACGTCTCGCTCCAGTACCAGGAGCCGACCGTGCGCTTGGAGGTCCGGACCTCGAGCGACCGCTCGACGGCCTTGCGGTCCACGTCGGGATCGTCGAAGTAGAAGATCAGCGGCATGCCGACGCCGTAGGTCGCGCCGTCGGTCATGATCGTGCGCGGGGCGAAGGTCTGCTCCGGCGTCACCGTGCGGAAGCGGCGCTTCGCTTCGACGGCGTCACCTGAGGCGTTCTTGGCAACGGCGGAGACGTTGTAGCGGCGGGACACGCCGAGCGCCCACTTCGTCCGCCAGACCGTCCGGTCGGCGTTGAGCGTCCCCTCGACGGGCTCGCCGCCGCTGCGCACGGTCACCTCGGCGAGCGTGCCGTTGCGCGCACGGATCGTGATGCCCCGCTCGAGCTTCGTGACGGTGCGGCCGCGCGCGGGCCGGATCGACACACGTGCGGGCTCTGGCGTCGCGGTCGCCTCCGGATCGCTGCCGCCACCCCGACTGCCATTGCCAGAGCCGCTGCCACCGCATCCGGTCAGGACCATCATCACGACGAGGAAGGTCACCGAGCGCACGTCCGGAGACTACGCCGCGCGGCGGCGCAGACCTGCCCGCGCGGTAGCGTCCGGCGCATGGACCTCCTCGTGCTGGGCGGCGGCAAGATGGGCATGGCGATCGTCTCCGGCCTCATCGCCTCCGGCCGGGTTCCGCAGGACATCGCCGTCGTGGAGCCGATCGCCGCCCGCCGGGACGAGATCATCACCGCGTACCCGGGCCTGTGGGTGGGCGCCGAGCCGGTGGCGGCCGACGGCGCGCTCATCGCGGTCAAGCCCGGCGACGTCGCCGCCGCCGCCCGCGCCGCCGCCGACGTCGGCGCCGCGCGGCTGCTGTCCGTCGCCGCCGGCGTGAGCACCGCCGCCATCGAGGCGGCGGCGGGCCGGCCCGTCGCCGTCGTCCGCGCGATGCCCAACACCCCGGCCCTCGTCGGCGCCGGCGCGGCCGCCATCTGCGGCGGCTCCACCGCCGGCGAGGACGACCTGGCCTGGGCCGAGGAGCTGCTCGGCGCGGTCGGCACCGTCGTCCGCGTCCCGGAGAAGGCGCTCGACGCCGTCACCGGCCTGTCGGGCTCGGGCCCCGCCTACGTCTTCCTCGTCGCGGAGGCGCTCGCCGAGGCCGGCGTCCTCGAGGGCCTCCCGCGCGACGTCGCCGAGGCGCTCGCCTTCCAGACCCTTCTCGGGTCCGCGCGCCTGCTCGTCGAGTCGCGACGCCCCGCCGGCCGTCCTGCGCGCCAACGTCACCTCCCCCGGCGGCACCACCGCGGCCGGCCTGCGCGAGCTCGAGCGCCACGGCGTCCGCGCCGCGTTCCTCGAGGCCGTCAGCGCCGCCGCGGCCCGCTCGCGCGAGCTCGGCGCCTAGCGGCGCCACATCCCACGCGCCAGAAGGGATTCGAACCCCTGACCTTCGGTTCCGTAGACCGACGCTCTATCCAGCTGAGCTACTGGCGCAACGCGACGCGGAAGTCTAGAGGCTCGGCGTAAGCGCGGACCGGGACCGCGCGTTGTGCGAGTGCCATGAACGCCCGCCGCCTTCTCGTCTCCGCCCTTCTCGCCCTCACCGTGGTGCCCGCCACGGCTGATGCCGCCGTCCCCGACAAGTGGACCCGGTGGAAGGCGACGCCGGCTGACGCGACGGTGCGCTCGCTGGACTTCATCGGGGTCAACCTCTTCGCGGCCTCGCAGGAGGACGGCGTCTTCAGCTCGCCGTCGACGGCCGGCCCGTGGAACCAGCAGAACGGCGGGCTGGACACCCCGAGCTCGAAGCAGGTCTACCAGGCGAAGGTCTCCCCGAGCGGGGCCGTGTACGCGGCGACCTCGGGCGGGCTGTTCAAGTCCGCGACGGGCATGGGCGGCTGGCAACCGGTCGGGCAGGGCCCCGGACCGCGCAAGCTCAGCATGGGCGGCGTGCAGTCCATCGTCTTCAACGGGTCCGATCAGGACATGGCGGTCGCGGTGTCCGGTGCGGCCGGCGCCGGCGTCTACTACAGCTCCGACGGCGGTGCGAACTGGGACCGCGCGAAGGGCATGCCCTCGCTGGAGAACGTCTACTCCCTCACGCAGGGCAAGGTCCCCAACCCCATCTACGCAGCCGCGGACGACGGCGTCTTCGTGTCCGCCGACGCCGGGCGCAACTGGACGCTGGCCTCCGACGGCATCCCGCCGAGCGGGGGCGTCTTCCGCATCGCCATCTCCACCGAGGACCCGACGCACCTGTACGCGTCCACGTCGAGCTCCGTCTACACGTCGAGCAACCTGGGCGCCACCTGGGAGGAGAAGGCCGGCACGGAGGGGCAGACGCTGCCCGCCGGCAACAACCGCGCCTTCCTGCTCGCGCCGCCCTCCGACGGCAAGTTCGCCCACAAGCGGGCACTGGTCGGCACGCAGTCCGGCGTGTACGTGACGCTCGACGACGGCCTGCACTGGAACGAGATGTCCGGGGACGCCAACGTCGACCCGAACATCGACGACCAGCCGGACCCGAACATGGGCGACCGCGTGGTCGAGTCGCTCGGCCTCGGCTTCACGCCGCCGGCGCTGATGGCGGGCACGCACGGCTTCGGCACCTTCTGGCTGCCGCTGCAGCCGATCGGCGACGTCGTGGCCACGATCGCACCGGCCAGCGGCCTCAAGCCCGGGTCCGTCCTCACAGCGGCCGTCAGCGCCTCGGGGACGAAGCCCTACGTCTTCACCTACGTGTGGAAGCGCTGCACCGGCGCCGGCTGCACCCCCAGCGCGGCGATCGCGGGCGCCACGGCGGCGACCTACGCCATCCCGACCTCCGACGCGAACAAGCGCGTCCGGTACATGGTCACCGTCAGCGCGAGCAACCTCGTCAGCCCCACCGCCGTCAACGACGACTCGAACATCACGGCCGACGCCGACACCGCCCCGCTGGCCGGCAGCGAGCCCTACCCGAAGTCCCCCTTCCCGTCCATCTCCCCCGCCGGCTCACAGGAGATCGGTACGACCTTCACGATCAACGAGGGCTCGTGGCGCACCGACAACACGGCGAGCATCACGCCGGACTCCTTCCGCTACCGCTGGTCGCGCTGCGACGACAACGGCAACAACTGCGTCGTGGTCCCGAGCGAGACCGGGAAGACCTACGTCTCGTCCGGCATCGACGTCGCCAAGCGGATGAAGGCGGAGGTGCAGGGCACCAAGAGCAACGTGACGGGCGACTGGGCCAATGCGGGCCAGACGTCGCTGATCAAGAACAAGATCCCCGTCAACGACGTCAAGCCGAAGATCGTCGGGGACGCCTTCACCGGGGAGACGCTGTCCTCGTCGGCCGGCGGATGGGACGGCTACGACCTCCGCTACGAGCGCCGCTGGCTGCGCTGCAACAGCGACGGCGTCCAGTGCAACCCCACCAACCCGGTCAACACCACGTCGACCTACACGGTGACGGCCGCCGACAAGGGCAGCCGCCTCGAGCTCGAGGTGAAGGCCATCGGCGAGGACCCGACGCAGGACCGCGAGATGACCGTGACCTCCGACCTCACCGCCGTGATCACCGACCGGCCGGTCGTGGCCGAGCCCACCGTGACCCCCACCGGCACGCCGACCGCCACCGCGACGCCGACGGTCACGCCCACGTCGCGCCTCACGGTGCAGATCAAGAAGCCGAAGAAGCTCAAGAAGGGCGCCAAGCTCAAGCTGGCCCTGAAGCTCCCCGGTGCGTCCAAGCTCCGCTACCAGTGGCTGCGCAACGGCAAGAAGATCAAGAAGGCGACGAAGTCCTCCTACCGGATCACGAAGAAGGACAAGGGCAAGAAGCTCAGCTGCCGCATCTCCTTCACCGTCGGCGGCGTCAAGAAGACGCTCACCACCAAGGCCATCAAGGTCCCGCGCAAGAAGTAACGTTCGCGAAGCCGTGCGCGTCATCGCCGCCTGTCTCCTGACCCTCGCCCTCGCCGGTCCGGCGCGGGCGGCGGCCGGGCCGGCATTGAGCGTCGATGCCGCGGCCGACCGCCACGCGATCAGCCCCGACGTCTACGGGATCAACGGCGCCGGCGCGCAGCTCGCGGACGAACTGGCCCTGCCCGTCGACCGCTGGGGCGGCAACCTGTTCGAGCGGTACAACTTCACGCTCGGTGCGGTCAACACGGCCGACGACTACTTCTTCGAGAACATCGCCGACTGCTTCTACTTCGACACGGGGTGCGGCAGCGGCAACACGCCCTACTACCGCGGCTTCGTCGAGCGCGACGTCAAGCGCGGGACGAAGCCGCTCATGCAGCTGCCGATGGCGGGCTTCATCGCCAAGGACGCGCCCACGGCCCACCCGTTCACGTGCGGCTTCCCGAAGTCGGCCGGCGGCAGTGACGACTTCGATCCCTTCGACGCGAACTGCGGCAACGGCCGGACGGCGGCCTCCGATCCGGCGCGCACCAGCACGGCCATCACGGACGCCGACCGCGCGAGCTGGGTGAAGGACCTCGCGGGCCGCGGCGTCCACCTCTACGAGCTGGGCAACGAGCCGAACCTGTGGAACTCGACGCACCGCGACATCCATCCGGCCGCGACGACGTACGACGAGCTGTGGGCGAAGTCGCGCACGCTGTCGACGGCGATCAAGGACAACGACCCCGCCGGCCAGGTCGTCGGCTTCTCCGAGTGGGGCTGGCCGAACTACTTCTGCTCGGCGGCCGACCACCCGGACTCCGGTTGCTACGACGGCAACCCCCAGAACACGGATCGCAAGGCGCACGGCGGCGTCCCGCTCGTCAACTGGCTGCTGCAGCGCTTCCGCGAGGAGAGCAGCACGCAGGGCCGGCGGCTGCTCGACTACATCGACGTCCACTACTACCCGGCCGGCCGCGACAGCGCGAACCGCATGGACGTGACGCGCTCGCTGTGGGATCCCGCGTACAAGGATCCCAGCTACGTCGACACCGCCATCCGCCTGATCCCGCGCATGCGCGAGTGGGTCGCCGCCGACTACCCGGGCACGAAGACGGCCCTGACGGAGTACGACCTGCTCGACGAGACCCTCAGCGGCCGCCAGAACGCCGTCATCCAGGCGGACGCCCTGGGCATCTTCGGCCGCGAGGGACTCGACCTGGCGACCTTCTTCGACGAGGGCCACGGCGGCCCGGCGGACGGGGCGGCGCCCACCCCGGCGAGCCCGATCGCCGACGCCTTCCGGGTCTTCCGCAACTACGACGGCAAGCACGGCACCTTCGGGGACACCTCGGTGCGCGCGGCGAGTGCCGACCCCTCCAAGCTGGCGGTCTACGCCGCGATCCGCGCCGACTCCGCTCTGACGGTGCTCGTCGTCAACAAGACGGCGGAGACGCAGACCGCCTCGCTGTCGCTCGCAGGCGCGGACGGCACGAAGGCCGCCCAGGTCTACCGCTGGACGGGCGAGGACATCACGCGGCTCCCTGACGCGCCGCCCGCGGGCAGCGCCGACTACCCGATGCAGTCGCTGTCGCTCTACGTCCTGCCCGACGCCGTGAAGGCACCGGCGGCGACCACGCCGGGGCCGACGGCATCGCCCACGCCCGGCCCGACGAGCACGCCCCCACCCACGACGACGACGGTGCGCAAGCGCTGCGCGGTCCCGAAGGTCCGCACACTCACGCGCAAGCGCGCCACGCGTCGCCTGCGCCGCTCCAAGTGCCACTTCAAGGTGCGCGTCAAGCACGCGCGCGGGCGCCGCGGCCGGGTGCTGCGGGTCCGCCCGAAGGCCGGGACCCGGAGGCCCGCCGGCAGCCGGGTCACGATCACCGTGGGTCGCCGACGCCGGTGAGCGCGGCGGAGCGCTCCCACAGGCCTGCGGCGAGATCGTCGTCCTGGGCCTGGGCGTTGGGCGCGAGCACCTTCTTGTCCTGGAGGTAGACCCCGGTCAGTTCGGCGGCCTCCGGGGCGGTGGCGAGCCAGACGAGGGTGGCCGCGCCCCGGGCGGGCGAGCGGAAGAAGGGCGCGCCGAGCGGTGGTGAGGACCCGCCAGATGCCGTTCTCGTTCTTGCCGAACCCCGTCCGCACGACGCCCGGGTGGAAGCAGGTGGCGTGCAGCTCCGGCGCGCGGCGGGCGAGCTCGCGCGTGAAGAGGATGTTCTCGAGCTTGGTCGTCCCGTACACGCCCATGGGCTTGTAGGCGCGGCGCTCGCTCTGCAGGTCGGAGAGGTCGACGAGGCCGGCCTTGTGCGCGTCGGAGGCCGTCGTGACCACGCGGCCGCCCGCGAGCCGGTCCCGCAGCAGGTGGGTGAGCAGGAACGGCGCGAGGTGGTTGAGCGCGAAGGTCCGCTCCAGGCCCTCGCTGGTGAAGCCATGGGACGCGAAGAGCGCGCCCGCGTTGTTGGCGAGCACGTCCAGGTGGTCGTAGCGTTCGCGCACCTCGGCGGCCAGCCGGCGGACGTCGGCCATCAGGGTCAGGTCGGCCACGTGCTCGTGCGCGGTCGCGCCGGCCTCGCGGCAGCGGCGGGCCACATCGGCGACCCGCTCGGCGTCCCGGCCGACCAGGACGAGCTCCGCGCCCTGCTCGGCGAGCCCCAGTGCGGCGGCTTGGCCGATACCTCTGGTGGCTCCGGTGAGCAGGACGCGGGTCATAGCGGAGAGGGCGGGATTCGAACCCGCGAACCAACTTTCGCCGGTTACTCGCTTAGCAGGCGAGTGCCTTCAGCCACTCGGCCACCTCTCCGGGTCGGGTCGGCAGTGTAAACAGTGGGTGGTGACGGCAGTCGAATCGCACGGACGGGGCGCGATGGGCGCCCTCGTGGCGGTGTCCCGGCTGCTGGCCGCGGCCACCGACGGCGACGCCGGGGACATCCGCGCCACGATCGTCGGGGAGGCGTGCGAGCTCTTCGGCGCCGACCGGGCGGAACTGCTCATCCAGGAGGCCGGCCGCCGCCTGCGGATCGCGGAGGACGCCGCGCACGACCTCGACGCGCACCCCGTCCTCGGCGAGCTCATCGACCGGCGCCTGCGGCTCGCACGGGTGGGCGCGGCCCGGATGGGCGAGCTGGACGGCCTTGCGGACGGGACCGGTGCGCTGCTGCTGTTGCTGCGCGAGCAGAACCGGCTCGACAGCGTGCTCGTCATCTCCGGCCTCGCGGCGCAGGCGGTCGACGCGTTCGACGCCGAGGTCGCCACCGCGTTCGCCGACGCCGCCGCCGCCGCCCTGGACCGCGGCCGGGCGCTCGCCGAACACCAGCGCCAGGCCCGGCAGCAGCAGGCGCTCACCCGTGCGGCCAAGTCGCTCAACGAGTCATTGGACCTCGACACGGTGCTCGCCCGCATCTGCGCGGAGGCGGCGCGGGTCACCGAGGCCGACGTCACCGGCGTCTACCGCGGTGCCCACGACGAGCCCCTCGTCCTCTCCCATGCGCAGGGCCTGCCGCCGGAGTCGATCGGCTGGACGATGCCGCCCGGCACCGGGCTGGCGGGCAAGATCGTCCGCCAGGGCCGCGCGATGATGACCAACGACTACGCACGCGTGGCCGGGCTGCCCGCCGACTCGCCGCTGCCGCCCATCAGGAGCGCGATGGGCGCACCGATGGCGTGGGACGACGCGCTGCGCGGCGTGCTCACCGTCGGCTTCCAGGACACGCGCACGCTGTCCGCGTCCGACCTCGCGGTGCTCGAGACGTTCGCCGAGCTCGCGGCGTCGGCGTGCGCGAACGCGAGCGCGCACGAGGGCCTGGCCCACGTCGCGCGCACGGACGGGCTGACCGGCTGCCTCAACCACGCCGCGCTGCACGACGGCCTCGCGAAGGAGATCGAGCGCGCGCACCGCGGGGACCAGCCGCTGACGCTGATCCTCATCGATCTCGACGACTTCAAGCAGGTCAACGAGGAGCAGGGGCACCTGGCCGGGGACGAGGTCCTGCGCCGGGTCGGTGAGGCGATGCGCACCGGGCTGCGGCCCTACGACCTCGCGGCGCGCTACGGCGGGGACGAGTTCGCGCTCGTCGCCGTCGACGCCGACGACGCCACCGCTCGCGAGATGGCGGTGCGTGTCCTCGGCCGCCTCGGCGCGCCCGCCACCGCCGGCGTCGCGCAGTGGCAGCCGGGTGTCAGCGCGGTCGAGCTCGTCGCCCGGGCCGATCGCGCCCTGCTGTTCGCCAAGCAGGAGGGACACCGCGGCGGCGCGCACTCCTTCGCCGCCGTCCCCGCCTCCTTCGGGCCGGCGCGACAGAAGGGTCAGGCCCCTGCGTCGCCGGAGCCCCGCGCGCTGCCGGCGCGCGAGTGGCCCGAGTCCCGGGTGGACGAGCGGCTGCGCAAGCGCACGCGGCAGCTCGTGATGGCCAACGCGCTGGGGGCGCGCCTGTCGGCGATGACCCGGCCGGCGGACATCCTCGACGCCGCCGTCGACGAGCTCCACCGCGCCTTCGGCTTCTTCCACGCGTCCGCCATCGCGCTGCGCGAGAGCCGCGTCGAGGCCGTCGCGATGCGCGGGCTCGGCGTCGCGGGCTGGAGCCAGCCGGCCGGGCGTGGGCTGATCGGGCGCTGCCTGCGGGACCGCCGTCCCGTCCTCGCCAACGACGTCCACGCCGAGCCCGACTACGTGGCGACGGCGGCGACGACCGCCGCCCGATCCGAGCTCGTCGTCCCCCTCTGGGTCGGCGACGCGCTCTACGGCGTCATCGACATCGAGGCCGTCGAGCCAGACGCCTTCGACGACGACGACGTCACGCTGCTGGAGACGGTGGCGGCGCAGGTCGGGTCGGCGCTACGCGGCGCCGAGCTCTACGAGCGCCTCGAGCGCGCCTACCTGGGCACGGCGGAGGCGCTGGCCGCCGCGCTGGAGGCCAAGGACGCCTACACGGCCGACCACGCCGCCTCCATCGTCGCCCAGGCGGAGGCCGTCGGGCGCCGGCTCGGGCTGGGCGAGGACGCGCTGCGCGACCTGCGCTTCGCCGCCGTCTTCCACGACATCGGCAAGATCGCGGTCCCCGAGACGATCCTCCACAAGCCCGGCCCGCTGTCGGCGGAGGAGCGGGTGATCATGGAGCGCCACACGATCGTCGGCGAGCAGATCCTCGCGCCCGTGGAGTTCCTCAGCGAGGTGCGGGTCCTCGTCCGCCACGAGCACGAGCGCTGGGACGGCGCGGGCTATCCGGACGGGCTGGCGGGCGAGGCGATCCCGCTCGGCTCGCGGATCATCCTCGTCTGCGACGCGCTGCACGCGATGACCTCCGACCGGCCGTACCGGAAGGCGATGTCGGTCGAGCGCGCGGTGGAGGAGCTGCGCGCGCACGCCGGCAGGCAGTTCGACCCGACCGTGGTCGACGCCCTGCTCGCCGAGCTGTCAGACGCCGAAGATCCCGAGGTGTAGGACCCCGGCGGCGAAGCCGAGGACGCCGCCGTGGAGGATCAGCAGCCACTCGTCCTCGCGCATCCCGGCCCGCAGCATCTCCGCGAAGTCGGGGTTGGAGAGCTCCTTCATGCGCTCGATCATCAGGGTGCGCAGCTTCTTGGCCTGCTGCTCGTTGAAGGCCTCGTCCTGCAGCGGGGTCATCGTGTAGTCGGCGCCGCCCGTGGCGAAGTCCTCCCGGATGCGGTCGTACTCCTTCGTCCCGATCGCGACGCGCACGAACGGCTGGAGCTGCCCGCTCGGCGCGATCGACCGCCGGCCGGAGCGCGTCCTCGATGAGCCGGCGGGTGCGGTCGCCGCTCGGCCCGTTGATCAGCTCCTCGCCGATGTTGGCGACGGTGACGATCTCGTCGGCGACGACGCTCGCGTAGACCTCGGCGGCGTGGTCGCGCCGCTTGAGGAACAGGCCCTGCCACGTCATGCCGAGCACGCGGCGCGGCTCGTTGGGCTCGAAGATCATGCTGATGGCCAGCCAGTTGGTGGCCCAGCCGATGATCGTCCCGAGGATCGGCAGCACCCACCAGTACGGGAACGCGTGGACGATGAAGATCGACCGGGATGCCGCACGCGAAGCCGAAGAAGAAGCCGAAGTTGATGATGAACTTCAACTCGCGCTCGCCGACCTCGCGGAACATGCGGTTGGACAGCTCCGGCCGCTGCTCGAGGTGCTGATGACCATCAGCTTGACGTCGAGCAGCTGGTCGATGTTGCCGCCGATGCGGTCGACGACGACCTCGCGGATCGATCTCCGGCAGGTTGTCCTGCACGCGCTGATGGACGGCCTCGCGGACCTGGGAGGGGAGGTCGCGCCACAGCTGCGGGTCGCGTTCGAGCATCGTCTTCTCGACGAGCTCGCGGATGTCGTCGCGCGAGTTCTCGAGGATGTGCTCGCGCGAGCTGCCTCTGGGTCGAGCGACTCGTAGAAGTCGGACGCGCTGCCGATCTTGGCGATCGTCTTGTCGACGGCGATCGAGCCCATCTTCGCGGCTCGGCTCGGGATGATCCCCTGCCAGCCGACGCCGCCGTGCATGACGCCCGGGATCTGCTGGACCTTGCGCGGCGCGAGCTTGGCCAGGTACTTCAGCCCGGGGAAGGTGAAGCCCTTGAACTCGAGCGGGTTGAACAGCATCCAGATGCCGCTCCAGTTGGTGATGTAGCCGATGATCCCGGTGAAGACCGGGATCGACAGGTCCTTGATCACCGGCGGGCGCGGCTGTCGGTGATCTCGTCCTTGAGGGCGAGGAACCCGGCGGTGTCCAGCGGCAGGCAGACCTCGCAGAAGTCACGGCCGAACGGGGTCATCTTGACGCTGCGGCGGATCGTGCGCCCGCGCCCGGCCTTCGCCATCGCCTTCTCCACCTCGGGCTGCGCCTCGAGCACCTGGTAGGCGCTGAGGTCGTCGACGCGGCTCGTCGCTGAACATGATCAGGCCGAGCCGCTCGAGGTTGTTCAGGTAGGCCTGGATGCGGTCGTGACGGAGCAGCCCGGCCTGCTGGGCGATCATCGTCATGCGCGGCTCGACGAGCTCCGAGCCCTTGTCGAACGGGCGATAGGTGCGGACGTCGACGGCGGCGCGCGGCGCCCTCGATCGCGATCAGGCGCAGGATGCGGGCCTCGTCGGGCGCGAGGGAGGTGAGGATCCGCTCGTAGGCGGGGTGGGCCTCCTCGTCCTCCTCGACGGTGGCGCTGCGGGCGAGCAGCTCGGCGCCGAGCTCCTTGAGCTGCGCGCGGTGGTCGCCGTCCTGCTCGGCGCCCGGCTCGGGCAGGCGCTGGAGCCGCCGCTCGAGGTCGGTGACGCCGAGGAGGCGCCGGAGCTGCTCGCGCGCCTCGAGCGTCAGCGCGTCCACCGCCTCGCCGCTGAGGATGCGGCGCAGCAGGGTGACCGACTGACCGGCGGTCCAGCCGAGGGTGCGCAGGTAGGCGAGGATCGCGAGCCGGACGAGGGCAGGCGCGGACGCCAGTAGATCCCGCTCCTCCCGATCCATGGCAGGATCGTACCCATGAGCGTGTTCGCCGACCCCACTGATGTCACATCGCTTCGCGACAAGGTCGCGCTGGTCACCGGCGGGGCGTCCGGACTCGGGCGCGCCACCGCCTTCGCCCTGGCCGAGGCGGGCGCGGAGGTCGTGGTCGCCGACGTCTCCGTGGAGGACGGCGAAGCGGTGGCGGCCGACGTCGGCGGGCGCTTCGTGGAGTGCGACGTGCGCACGCTGGCCGCCAACCAGGCCGCGGTCGACTTCTGCGTCGCGGAGTGCGGCGGGCTCGACCTCGTCTACCTCAACGCCGGTGTCTCCACCGGCTGCGGGCTCGGCGACGACTTCTCGGAGGACCTCTACCGGCGTGCGATGTCGATCAACCTCGACGGCGTCGTGTTCGGGACGCACGCCGCGCTGCCGGCGCTGCGGGAGCGCGGGGGCGCGTTCGTCGCCACCGCGTCGCTGGCGGGCCTGGTGGCCATGCCGCTCGATCCGATCTACGCGGCCAACAAGCACGCGGTGGTCGGGCTCGCCCGCGCGATGGGTCCTGCCCTGGCCCACGAGGGCGTTCGCTTCAACGCCGTCTGCCCGGGCTTCGCCGAGTCCAAGATCATCGCCGACGCCCGCGAGGACCTGGTCGCGGCGGGCTTCGACATCATCCCGGCCGAGTCCGTCGCGGAGACCGTCGTCCGCCTCTTCGCCGGTGACATGACCGGCGAGTGCTGGTTCATCCAGGCCCACCGGGAGCCGGAGCCCTTCAAGTTCCGCAACGTCCCGGGGCCAGGCCAGCGCCCGGCGTGACCACCTACCCCGGGGACGACCTCGTCCCCGATCCCCTGCTGGTCATCGATCGCTCCGCGACCTTCCCGGTCACGCCGGAGGCGCTCTGGCCGTGGATCGTCCAGATCGGCAAGGGTCGTGCGGGGTGGTACATGCCGCGCGCGGTCGAGCGGCTCGTGCCGCCGGCGCGGCGCGGCCTGCGCCGGATCGACCCGGCGCTGCAGGACGTCGCCGCCGGGACGGAGGCCGGTGACTGGGGACCCGGCGATCCCCGCTTCCGCTGCGTGGAGGCGACACCGGCGAGCGCGCTGGTCTGGCTCTCGTTGCGCGACACCTCGGCCGGGCACGGGTGGCCCGTCGACCCGGCCTCACCGACGGTGCTCGCCTTCTCGTGGGCACTGTTGCTGCGGCCCGACGCCGGCGGGGGCACGCACCTCCACATCCGGTTGCGGATGACGAAGGACGCGTGGCGGTCCGACCCGCTGTTCCGCGTCAAACGACCGTTCTTCGATCTCTTCGACTACCTGACGATCGTCGCTCTGTTCGCCGGACTCCGCGAACGTGTGATTGAGTCATAGGTATGAACGTCACCGGCACAGACTTCGTCTGCATCCCCACCCAGAACTACGAGACCGCTGAGAAGTTCTACGGCGACACCCTCGGCTTGCAGCGCTCCAAGCAGTGGGGCGACATGCCCGCGCGGGAGTTCGAGACGGGCTCGCTCACGATCGCCGTCATGCAGTCGGATGCCTTCGGCCAGACCTTCCGCCCCAACGGCGGCCCCATCGCGCTGCAGGTCGAGGACGTCCACGCCGCCCGCGAGGAGCTCGAGGCGGCCGGCGTCTCCTTCGTCGCCGACACCATCGACTCCGGCGTCTGCCACATGGCGATCTTCACCGACCCGGACGGCAACCCGCTGATGTTCCACCACCGCTACGCCCCGAAGGACGAGGGCCCCGGCGCCTAATCTGCCTCCCGCCCCGGAGGGGTGGCAGAGCGGTTGAATGCACCGGTCTTGAAAACCGGCGTGCGCGTAACCCGCGTACCGAGGGTTCGAATCCCTCCCCCTCCGCTGCGAACGGCCGCTTAACGAGATCGAGGGCCCCGCCAGGCCCTCGATCGGTATCCGGTGCTACGTACCCCAGTCCGTCCCCGGAAGATGTGACGTCGTCCAGAGGCCGAAGGCCGGCCGGACGAAACGAATGTGGTGAGCCGGTGGTGCTTGGCTCGTAGGAGAATGATCGGCGCGGGCGGCCGATCGCGCGTCCTCCCCGGGGGATGAACCTGGGGTGAGAGGTCGGGGTGAACTGCGGGTGAGGCGAGGGTGAGCGGGCGGGTGAGCCCGTGCTCACCCGCAGGCGCGCAGGCGCCGCACGATGCGGACCTTGCGCCCCGACTTCGTGCGGCCGCGGATGACGACGCGGGCCGGCGCGGCGGCGCGGATGCGGAGCCGGCCGTCGGCGCGGCGGCGGACCTTGACGCGCTTGCCGTGGATGCGGGCGCGCGGGTGGCGGAGGCCGCGGACGGTGATGGTGCGGCGGCAGGACTTCGCCGGCGCCGCGGTCTTCGCGCACGAGGCCGTCGTGTAACAGGCGAGTGCGGGCTCGGCGTCGAGCTCCTTGCCCTCGTAGCTCTGGTAGTCGGCGAGGGCGGCGCTCGAGTCGGCCGGGAAGGTGACCGGGTTGACCCCCTGGTGGAACTGCTCGGCGCAGACGGTCAGGGGGACGCGCTTGGGGTCGGCGGGCCCGTCGTGCGTGAGCGCGTCGATGGCCAGGGCGTAGGCGACGGGGTCGATGAGGCCGATGAGCAGGTGCTCGCTCTTCGCGTTCGGGCACAGGTCCTGGATGGCGACGTTGGTGCGCAGGCCCTCGCCCGTGCGCAGGGAGGAGGAGCCGGTCTCGGCGTCCTGGTTGGGCTGGACGATCTCGTCGAGGCGGGTGTAGACGCTCGTGTAGGAGATGCCCTTGAAGGTCTCCGTCCCGGAGTTGAGCGCCTTCATGAAGTTGGAGATGTCCCACTGCTGCCAGTTGGCCGCGGTGCACTTCCCGTCGCCGCAGCTCGCGGACGCCTGCGTGGTGCCGTGATTGGAGGGGGCGAAGCCGATCACGTCGTCGACCATCGCGCGGGTGTCGGGCCAGAAGCGCAGCGCCCAGCGGCCGACCATCCCGCCCTGCGAGTGACCGATGATGGAGACGCGGCGGCCGGCGCGCTCGGAGATCGACCGGATCGCGTGGACGACGTACTCGCCGTTGCGCTGCACGTCACCCGTGGCGTGGTCGGGGAGGTCGACGGTGCACCACGGGATGCCCGCCTTGTCGAGGCCGGGCTGGTAGGTCCACGACCAGTTGTCCTTGGCGTTCGCGCCCGTGCCCTGGAGCAGGAGGACGGGCGCGACCTGCGCATCGTCGACGCCCTTCGAGCACTGCGTCGCTGCGTCGACCTCCGCCGCGCTGACGGAGAGCGGCGCGCCGGGCGCGTCGAGTGGGGCGAACGCCTCGGCCCCGGCCGGGGCTGCGACGAGCAGGGTCAACAGGACAACGGCCATGGCCGTGCGCGCGAGCATCACACCAGATTAGGTGGGCTGGACAGGTGCCGTAGTGTCGGTTCAGATGTCGACGTCCACCCTTTCCCTACTTGTTTGGTATAGATTGTGGGTATGACGGTCGACGTCCACCGCCACGCGCTGACGCCGCGGCTCTACGAGGCGCTGGCGGCGCGTGCCGCCACACCCCGGATCCGCGCGGGCCGGCTGGAGGTCGCCAACGAGGCCCCGGCGGCCGTCGCGCTCGAGTCCGGCGGCGACGTGCTGGCCACGCTGCGAGCGGACGGGCTGGACCGCGGGATGGTCGCCCTGTCGGCCGCGCTGGGTATCGAGGCCCTCCCCGCGGACGAGGCCGCGCCGGTGCTGGACGCCTGGCGCGCGGACATCGCGGAGCTGCCCGAGGGCATCGCCGGATGGGACGCCGGCACGGACGCCACGGCCGCGCACCTCTGCCTGCCGGCCACCGAGCTGCTCACCCCGGACGCGCTCGACCGCGCCGGCCCGATCCTGGAGGCGCTCGAGCGCCGCGGCGGCGTCCTCTTCGTCCACCCCGGCCCCGCCGCCGCCGGGCGCGTGGCAGCCGGCGCTGACCGACTACCCCGCGTCCCTGCTGTCGGCGTGGCTGGCGTGGACCGCGCACGGCCGGGCGCAGCACCCGACGCTCAGGGTCCTCTTCGCCGCCCTCGCCGGCCTCGGCCCCGTGCACCACGAGCGCATCGCCGCGCGCGGCGGCCCGGCGCTCGCACCGGACCCCCTCACCTTCTTCGACACGTCCTCCTACGGCCCGGATGCGCCGCGCAAGCGGTCGCCCGGGTCGTCGGCGAGGAGCAGATCGTCTACGGCTCAGATCATCCCTGGGCCGGGCGCGCCGGAGCGCATGAAGCGTTCCCGACGACGTACAGCACCATCAACCCGCGACAGCTCATGGAGACAGAAAGATGATGAACGAGCTCGACACGCACGACCTGGTCACCTTGGCACGAACCTTCGCCGATGACCCGTCCACCTGGGCCCACCTGGTCCGTGTCGATCCCGAGCGTCGCGCCTGTCACCGTCTCCTGAACCGCCCAACGCGACGGTGTGGCTGCTGTGCTGGATGCCCGGGCAGCAGACGGGCATGCACGACCACGACGGCGCGTCCGGCGCGGTCACGGTCGTGCGCGGCCGCGTGATCGAGGAGCGCATGCGCCTCGGCACCGGCCCGAGCCGGAGGGATGCGCGGGAGGGCGACGTGTTCGCCTTCGGCGGCACGACCATCCACAACGTCATGCACGCGGAGGGTGAGCCGGCGGTGACCATCCACGCCTACTCACCCGCGTTGCGGCGGATGGGCGCCTACGAGTTCACCGAGGACGGCGAGGTCATCCGCAAGGCCCTCGACGAGGAGATCGAGCTCGGGGACGAGCGCCCCCTCGATGCTGGCATAGTCCGCCGGGCGCGATGCCCGAGACGCATCCTCTACAGCGCGGACGGGCCGGTGGCGACCATCACGCTCAACCGGCCCGACTCGCTGAACACGATCGTCCCGCCCATGCCCGACGAGGTGCAGGCGGCGGTCCGCGACGGCCGTGCTCGATCGCGACGTGAAGGTGATCGTCCTGCGCGGTGCGGGACGGTCGTTCTGCGCCGGCTACGACTTCGGCGACGGCTTCCACCACTGGGACGACGCCATCACCACCGACGGCGCGTGGGACCCCGGGAAGGACTTCGTCGCGCAGACCGCGCCCGACCTCGCGCCGACCCAGAAGCTCATGAGCATCTGGCGCTCACCCAAGCCGGTGATCGCGCAGGTGCACGGCTGGTGCGTCGGCGGCGGCAGCGACTTCGCGCTCTGCGCCGACCTGATCGTCGCGTCAGAGGACGCCCGCATCGGGACGCCCGTACAGCCGCATGTGGGGCGCGTACCTGAGCGGCATGTGGATCTACCGCCTCGGCCTCGCGAAGGCCAAGCAGTACGCGCTCACCGGCCGCCCGCTGTCCGGACGCGAGGCCGCCGACGTCGAGCTCATCAACGAGGCGGTCCCGTTCGAGGAACTGGAGGCGACCGTGGCCGAACGGGCGCACGAGCTCGCGCAGATCCCGTCCTCCCAGCTCGCCGCCATGAAGCTGATGGTCAACCAGGCCTACGAGAACATGGGCCTCGCCTCCACGCAGACCCTCGGCCCGATCCTCGACGGCCTGATGCGCAACACCCCCGACGCCCACGCCTTCATCGAGCGCGCGAACACCGAGGGCGTCTCAGCCGCGGTCAAGGCCCGCGACGCGCCCTTCGGCGACTACAGCCAGGGCGAGAAGCCCGACCCGAACAACGTCATCGAGCCCTGACGCGGGTGACGCGGCCGCGCTTGGAGAGCCGGACGCGCGTGCCGTCGCGTAGCGCCACACGCGGGCGCCGCGGACCCGCGGCTGGCCCGAGCGGCGCAGCAGCCGCTCCGCCGTCCAGCCCTTCGCGCGGGCGCGCGGCAAGGGAGGACGGGACGCCGTAGGCGCGCTCCCACATCTGCAGGTAGGCCTCGGGACCGCGCCGCATGTCGCGCACGAAGCCGTCGCCGAGCCGCTGCCGGAGCTCCTGCAGCCAGTCCAGGTAGAGGCCGTACTGGGCGACGCCGTCCGCGTTGTAGTCCCAGGTCCGGTCGCCCGTCTTCATCTGGCGCACGGTCTGCTTGCCGTCGTAGGAGGGGAACGGGTACTTCACGTCCGCCTCCGGGCGTGCGGTCGGCTGCTTGGCGATGCCGTTGATGTCCGAGCCGTAGCCGAAGCCCCACGCGTACCGCGGGTCGCGCAGCTTCTTCAGGCGCTCGTACTCGCCGACGAACCAGTCGGTGGTCGAGGACTGGGCGATCGCGGTCGCCTTCGGGAAGACGACGCCGCCGAGGCCGAGGATGCGCGGCTCGTCGACCGGCGTGCTCCACGAGTGCGAGGAGATCAGGCCGGAGTAGCCGCGGTCGGCCATGATGTCGAGCGCCTTGATGCGGGCGCCGGCGGCCATGTGGTCGGGGTCGAGGATGGTGTGGGTGTCGGCCATCCGGTTGATCAGGTGGGCGCCGAGGTCGGACAGCCCGAGCTGGTTGCAGTGCGGCGGCGGCCCGTAGACCGGCGTCGTCCCCCCGACCAGCGCGCCCAGCGGCGAGCCGGCCGGCAGCGCGGTCAGCTGCGTCTGGTCGACCGCGCCGGACGGCAGCCCCTCGCACGAGCCCATCCGCAGGTAGCTGCCCGTCTCGAGCTTGTTGCCGGTGTTGGTGACGACGCCGTTGGTGCCCGGGTCGCCCGCCACGCCGGCGAGCGCGTTGTCGAACTTGCCCGTGATCTCCAGCGAGCGGATGCCGAGCTTGCGCGCGGCGGCGAGCTGCTGGTCGATCGAGTCGTTCGTGCAGCCCGGTATGCCGTCGCGGACGGTGCAGTCGAAGAGCCGCGACGTCTCGATGCCCATGACCACCGCGAGCTTGCCCTGGTTGATGACGCGGCGCGCCTGGAACGGGGTGCGCACGATGCGCATCCAGCCGCGGCCCGGCCCGCCGGCCTGGGCGTCGATGTAGGACTGCAGGTCCTTGAGCAGCCCGACCTCGCGGCGGACGCTCGCCATCTCGTCGCAGTCGTGCTCCTTGGACGGCCACGTCGCACACAGCTGCGCGTTGTCGAAGAAGAGGACGACCGTCATCCGCAGCCCGCCGCGGTAGGCGCGCTCGACCCACTTGTAGTAGGCGTTCTCGTGGGTCAGGGACGTGCGGTTGGGCCAGTCCTTGAAGGTCGGCCAGCCGACGGTGTCGTGCGTGGCGGCGGGGTTGTTGCCCGAGAGGACGTTCTCGAAGGTCAGCCCGCCGCCGCCCGGCGCGTGGTCGGGGCAGTCGACCAGCGCCTTCTCGATGCCGAAGGGCGACCACGCCCGCCCGCAGTGCGCGTCGCCGCCGAACATGTCCGCCGCCATCCAGTGGAAGTGGCTGTCGATCAGGCCGCGCGTCGCCACCCACGGCTTCGCGCCCTTGGACACCCGGCCGTCGACGTCCGTGGTCGCCTCGGGGAAGACGGCGCAGCCGGTCGCGCGCTTCAGGCGCCGCGCCTCCGCGTCGCTGAACGCCACCGGCTGCGTGTCCGTGCCCCGCAGGTAGGTGCCGTCGGCCGCGTAGAGGAGGTACTGACCGAGCGCGGCCGCCTGGAAGCGGGCGGGCTGCCCGTCCACCGCGTAGCAGCCGCCGGCGAGCCGATCGGCCCGGTGCGAGGGGGTCGCCGCCGCCGGAGCGGCGAGCGCGAGGGCGCTAGCGACGCCAGCTGCGAATGAGCGAGCGAAGCGCGCGATAGGCCGGCGTGAGGTGTCCATTGTCCTTGTCGAGCAGCGCCGTTTCCCAGAACTCGGTCCGGAACGGCGGCTTCACGAACCACTGGTACTGAAGCATCTCCCGGACGTGGGCGCGCCGGGCCACGCGCCAGGCGTTCGGCAACGCACGTGCGACGTCCTTCTGCGAGAGGCGCCGGCCGGTGACCCGGCGGTCCATCGAGCTGTGCGGATGGGGGTAGCCGAACTCGGTCAGGTACAGCGGCTTTCCGATCAGCCGCTTGATGCGCGGGAGGTTGCCGATGCCCCAGTTCTGGGCCGGGCGACCGGGTGTGAGGTCGCGCAGCTGGAACGGGTGGTGCGCCCAGCCGGCCACGTGCATCCGGCGCGGTCGCGCGGCGCGGACGAACCAGGCGAGGCCGATCGTGCCCGAGGTCTCACCCGCCAGCACCTGCGCACCCGGTGCGCCGTCGCGGATCGCCGGGGCGGCCCAGCGGACGATCCGCCGGTACGCGCGGCCGCGCGCCGCCCGCAGGCAGCCGAGGTGGAGGGGGATGCCGTGCGGGCGCGTGACGTCCACCGCACGCAGGTGCCCGGCGAAGACGAACGTCTCGGAGGCGTGGCTGCGCAGGAAGCGCCGCTCGCCCGCGCGGCCGCACGCGCCGTGCGCCGGCAGGACGAGGTCGGGCTCATTGAGGATGGAGAAGCGGCGCACGCGGCCGTCGAAGTGCGCGGCGACGTTGCCCATCCAGTCGGCGAGCCGGGCCGGGTCGGTGATCCCCCGCCAGATCAGCGTCATCTGCGGCGTCAGCCCGGCGGCGCGGACCGCGTCCACCGCGGCGTCATAGGACCTCAGCGCGGTCTGCGTCGCGGACGCGTCGGTGACCTGGCTGTAGTGGCGGTTGCGCTTGTGCTGGATGTTGATGCGCACGTGCGTCCCGCCCATCGCCTTGAACTGCCGCAGGGCGAGCGCACGATCGTGGAAGCCGTTGACCACCGTCAGGTCGTCGGACATGCCGATGTCCATCTTCGCCCGCGCGGGCGCGGCCACGAGGAGAACGAACATCAGCGCGAGGAGCGAGCACCGCATTCCCCACCTAACGCCCCGGCGGCCGGGAACTACCGCAGATGCGCGGAAGCTGACGCGCCCGACGTCAGGAGACGGCGAGCGGGACGTCGACGGCGAGGTCGTCGCGCATGCGGCGGTCCAGCACGGCCTCCAGGCGCCAGTCGACCTGCGCGTGCGGGTGGCCGGTCGTCCCGCCCAGGCTCTCCGGCACCGCGATGGTGAACGGCAACCGCTCGACCTGGCCGACCGCGAAGGAGCGCTTGCCCGAGAGGTCGGTCTCCGCCACCTTCTCGTCGCGGGTGATGCGCGACTTGCTGCCGCCGAAGATGAAGATCGACAGCGCGTCGCCGCGGAACATGGAGTAGTCGTCGATGCGGTCCGCGACGTACGTGCAGCGGCGGTGCAGCCGGATGCGCACGGCCGTCACGTCGACGTCCTTGGGCACGTCGACGGTCAGGGTGCCGGTCAGCGTCGCGCCGGCCCGGACGGCCACGGGGACGTCGTCGAGCGTCAGCCCGTCCTCGTGCGCGGTCGGGGTGCGCGTCGTCGGCAGCCGGTCGGCCGGCATCCGCACCGGTAGCGGGATCGACTCCGTCTTGTCCATCCCCTTCTCGCGGTCCACGCGGGCGAAGACCTCCCACTCGACGGCCTCCTCGGCCGAGGGCGGCGCGTCCGCGGGCAGCGTGAACGTCGCCTGCACGGGACCGGCCTGTGCGGGGTACTCGTGCTCCTCCTCGTGGAGGTCGATCGTCCGCCACTCCTGGTCGGTGTCGACATGGCCCTGGGAGTCCCGCCGCCGTTCCTCGATCAGGTAGCGCCCCGTGCCGCGGATGCCCACACGCACGGCGCGGCACTTGTCGTCGAGCTCGCCGCCGATGTCGGCGCGCACGGTGACGGTCCCGCCGGGCGCCGCCTCGGGGGCCTCGAGGCTGACGGCGACGGTCGCGCCGCCCCCGCGGAGCTTGTCCAGGAATCCCATGGGCGGGACCCTACGCCGCGGCGCGCTCGAAGTCCGCGAGGTCGAAGCCGCGCATCTGCCGCAGGAACGCGTTGGAGAAGGACGGCCACAGCGTCCGGTTGGTGCCGTCGGGCTGCAGGTACCAGGAGTTGCAGCCACCCTCGACCCACACCGTGCCGTCCATCTTCGTCTGGATCTCCGCGTTGTGGCGCGTCCTGGACGTCGCGCCGGACGTCGAGCGCCGCGACGCGCTCGCGCTCCATCGCCTTCAGCGCGTCGATGACGTAGACGAGCTGGCCCTCGATGATGTTGATCATCGAGTTGTTGCCCAGGGCGGTGTTGGGCCCGATGATCGTGAACAGGTTCGGGAAGCCCGCGACCACCGTGCCGCGGTAGGCCTGCGGGCCCTCGGCGTCCCAGACCTCGCCGAGCGTGCGGCCCTCCGCGCCGGTGATGCGCGCCCAGAACGGCGACGAGAAGAGCTTGAAGCCCGTGCCGAGGATGATCGTGTCGACGGGCCGGTGGGTGCCGTCGAGGCCCTGGATGCCGGTCGCGTCGACGCGCTCGATGCCGCTCGTGACCAGCGTCGACGTTCGGCTGCGCGAGCGCCGGCAGGTAGTCGTTGGAGAAGATGATCCGCTTGCAGCCGATGCGGTACTTCGGCGTCAGCTTCGCCCGCAGTCCCGGGTCCGGCACCTCCTTGCGCAGCTTGCGCTTGGCGATCGCCTCGAGCACGGTGAGCAGCCGGCGCTCGACGATCAGGCCGACGTTGAGGATCTCCGCGCCGTAGTAGATGAAGTACCGCGCGGCACGCTGGATCTGCGGCCGGCGCTTGAGCAGGGAGCGGCGCCGGGCCGTGATCTCCTTGTCGGGCCGTGGGACGATCCAGCCCGGCGTGCGCTGGTAGACGTCGAGGTGCGCGGCGGCGCGCTGGACGTGCGGGATGAACTGCACCGCGGAAGCGCCCGTGCCGATGACCGCGACGCGCTCGCCGTCCAGCGCGTGGGCGTGGTCCCACTCGGCGGAGTGGAACATCGTCCCCCGGAAGTCCTCGAGGCCGGGGATCTCGGGTCGCGACGGCTCGCTCAGCGGCCCCATCGCGGCGATGATCGACTGGGCGACGACGGGACCCTGCGCGGTCTCCATCCGCCAGCGCTTGTCCGCATCGACCCAGGTCGCCGACCGCACCTCGGCGTCGAAGACGATCCGCTCCTCCACGCCGTACTCGCGCGCGGTGCGGTGCAGGTACTCGAGGATCTCCGGCTGGGTCGCGTAGTCGCGCGTCCACTCCGGGTTCATCGCGAAGGAGAACGAGTACAGGTGCGAGGGGACGTCGCACGCGCAGCCCGGGTACGTGTTCGCCCGCCACGTGCCGCCGAGCCCGCTCGCGCGCTCGAGGATGACGAAGTCGTCGATGCCCTCCTGGCGCAGCCGGATGGCGGCGCCGAGGCCGCCGAAGCCGGCGCCGATGATCGCCACGCGCACCTCGCGGGTCATGGCGTGAAGGCCGCGGCGCGGCCGTAGAGCTTGTAGAGCTTCACCGCGCCGGCCCACTTCGGCTTGCAGCCGTTGGTGAGCACGGTGAAGGCCTGGTCATCGGACAAGGTCTGTCCCCTTCCGTAGCCGTTGTCGGCCTTGGCGCCGAAGAAGATGTTCAATCTGGGTCACGAAGCCGTGCCGCGTCGACTGGCGCATCTCGTGCCACTCGTTGCAGTCTGCCAGCGCGAGCGTCGGCGCGTTGGGCGCCGCCGCCGCCGGCTGCTGCGCCTTCGGCCGGTCCGCGCCGCCGCACCCCGCCAGGGCGAGGACGGCGGCGCCCCCGATCAGAGCCCGGCGCAGCTGGCGGGCTTGAAGCGGTAGATCCGGCACACCTGCGACCTGACCTCGGGGTGGGCGAGGAAGCGCGTCCAGGCCGCGCTCCGCCGCCGGGCGACGCGCGCGGCGCGGGCGGTGCCGGGTTCCGCGGGCGTGTTGAACCAGTCGCAGCCCGGCGAGTCGTAGTTGCGGCTCAGGAACGACGCTGAAGCAGCCGACAGCTCCGCCTCGTTGTCCGAGCCGAGGCCGACGCTCGAGCCCGGGTTCTTGCCGCCGTCGCAGTCGGGCAGCGAGGCGGGCGAGTTGTTGAGCTTCGCGCCCGGCGCGGTCGTGTTGCCCCACCAGCAGTTGCCGGTCGTCGCTCGGGAAGGCGTCCCACCAGAAGTCCTGCCCGTTGGGCTTGACGGTCCCGTCGGGCGCCATGCCCATGACGTTCCCCGTGAACGAGTTGCGGTAGGAGGTCGACAGCTTGTTGGGATCGCAGCCGGTGACGGGCGTGTCGGTCGGCCCGCAGACGACCGCGTCGGGCGCCGCGAACAGCATCACGGCGCGGCGGTAGTTGCCCCAGAAGTGGTTGTTGCGGACCATGTTGTCGTTGCCGCCCGCGATCCACATGCCCGTCCCGACGGGGACCGGCACCGACGGCTGCACGTCGTCGGCCTTGCCGGCCTCCTTGTACGGGTTGTAGTTGTTGTCGTAGAAGTTGTTGAACTCGACGAGGTCCGAGTCCTGCGGGAAGCCCGGGTGGCCCGGCGCGGTGAACACGTCGGTGGTGAAGCCGAGCGCGTTGTCGTAGAAGTTGTTGTGGTCGATCTGGGTGGCGTTGCCGTCCGTGCCGGAGTAGCCGCCCACGTTGTGGTGGGAGTCGCAGCGGGTGATGCGCTGCGAGTAGCGGAAGGTCTCGCCCGCCTCGCGCTGCACGCCGGTGTCGGCGCCCGCGCCCGGGTACAGGCCGGAGTCGCCCGAGCCCGCGGCCTCGCAGTTGCTCATCACGCCGTGGTCCTCGACGAAGGTGAGGACGCCGTACTCGCCGCCCCAGATAGGTCTTGAAGCGGTCGAGCCGGTAGCCGTCGGTCTCGAGGATGTAGATGTCGTGCTCGCGCGCGTGGCGGATCTTGACGTTGCGCAGGACGAAGCCGTCGGCGCGGTCGACGCGGATGCCGACGTCCTTGACCGACTCGCGCGGGCCCTTGTCGCCGGACTCGACGCGGCCGGCGTCGATGACGACGTCGTCGGCGCTGACGCCCGAGCCCTCCATCTGCAGGTTGCAGCGGATGCACGGCCCGGCGTTCGGGATGTCGTGGCGGTCCTCCAGCGGCGGCTGCGGGGGATCCACCGGTGCTCAGGCCGCGGCCCATCACGGCGATCAGGTTCGCGTCGTTGGGGCAGGTGAGCTGGTACTCGTAGCGAGACGGCGCCGGAGGAGCCCTTGTCGTTGCTGCACCTTGTACTGGCGCGCAGGCCGGGTCGTTGGTCTTGGCGGCGCGGGACTTCGGCTCCGTGTAGAGACCGGGCATGATCACGACGCGGTCGTTGTTCTTCGAGGCGGTGACCGCGTCCTGGATGGACTGGAAGCGGCAGCGAGCTTCTTAGCTTCTTGTTCGTCTTCAGCAGGCGCTTGCCGGCGCTGCTTGGAGAACGTGCGGTGGTCGGTGGGCCGGATGTCGTAGCCCTTCTTGACCGCCCGGCGGATCGACCGGCGCAGCGAGCGCGCAGCGAGTTGGGCTGGCAGACGACGCGGGTGTCGCCGACCGCCTTGCGGTTCAGGCTCGACTTCAGCGAGCGCAGCTTCGGGACCGCGCCGCCGGCGCACGGCGTGATGGTGCAGTCGGCCGCCGGTTCGGGCCAGTAGGAGGCGCGTTCGACGTGGGCGAACGCCACCGCGGGCAGCACGAGCGCAGAGAGCAGGGCGAGGAAGAGGAGCTTGCGCACAGCGCGATCCTAAACGGTTCGATACGCTTCGCGCGCCGTTTGGCCAGCCAGCCAGTTTTGGGGAGGAAGTCGTGTCGATCGAGGAGCGGACACCGATCGAGGACGTGCTCGTCACGGAGCGCGAGGAGTGGCTCGACGGGCCGCCGCACGAGCTCTTCAAGCGCATGCGCGCGGAGTGCCCCGTGCACTTCACCTCGAAGCTGACCGAGTACCCGGAGGAGGCGGGCTTCTGGTCGGTCACGACGGCGGAGGGCGTCCACGCCGTCAGCCGCGACTGGCAGACCTACTCGTCGGAGCTCGGCGGCATCACCGCGATCACCGACGCGGATCATGCCGCTGGAGATGCAGCAGGGCATGTTCATCGCGATGGACCCGCCCAAGCACGACCGCCTGAAGGCGCTCTTCCAGCGCGGCTTCACGCCCAAGCGGATCGCCGAGCACGAGGACGAGATCCGCGCGATCACCATCGAGGTGCTCGACCGCCTCGAGGGCCGCGAGACCGCCGACCTCGTCACGGAGGTCGCCCAGCCGGTGGTCGCGCGCGTCATCGGGTCCTTCATGGGCATCGACCCCGCCGACGACGAGATCTGGGCGCGGCTGATGAACACGACGCTCGGCGCCGGCGACCCGGACCTCAACCCGGAGGGCCCGGAGATCGTCATGCAGCGCGACATCCCCGAGATCTTCGAGCGCTGCCAGAAGCTGATCGCCGAGCGCCGCGCCAACCCGACGGACGACCTCACCTCCGTGCTCGTGCACGCCGAGTTCGACGGCCAGGGCCTCGAGGACCACGAGATCGTCATGGGCTTCTTCCTGCTCATGGCGGCCGGCAACGACTCCACGAAGTCGACCTACTGCTCGGGCATGCGCGCGCTGATCGAGAACCCCGACCAGCAGCAGCTCGTGCTCGACGACCCGTCGCTGATCCCGCGCGCGGTCGAGGAGTCGCTGCGGATGTTCCCCGCCTTCGCGCACTTCCGCCGCACGGCGACCAAGGACACGGAGCTGTGCGGCCAGAGGATCGCCGAGGGCGACAAGGTGGTCATGTGGTACGTCTCGTCCAACCGCGACGAGACCCGCCACGAGGACCCGGACCGCTTCGACATCATGCGCGACGAGGAGCACCAGGCCTTCGGCGCCGGCGGCCGGCACTTCTGCCTCGGCACCGCGCTCGCGCGCATGGAGCTGCGGATCCTCATCGAGGAGACGCTGAAGCGCTACCCGAACCTCGAGATCAGCGGGCGAGCCCAAGCACACGGAGTCGCCCTTCATCAACCAGCTCAAGACGCTGCCCGTGCGGCTTGCCTAGCGTCCTCGTCACGGGCGCCGGCCGGGGCATCGGCCTCGCGATCGCCCAGCGGCTCGCCGGCGCCGGGTGGGACGTCTACGCGGGTGTCCGCTCGGGCGACGCGCCCGTGGGCACGCCGGTCCGGCTCGACATCACCTCGGCCGAGGACGTCGCCGCACTCGACGCGGCGTTGCCCGCCCGGCTCGACGCCGTCGTCAACAACGCGGGCATCGTCGTCGGCGGCCCGATCGAGGGGCTGCCGGTCGACGAGCTGCGCCGCCAGCTCGAGGTCAACGTCGTCGGCCAGGCGGCGGTGACGCAGGCGGTCCTGCCGCGGCTGCGCGAGGCGAAGGGCCGCGTCGTCTTCATCTCCTCGGTCAGCGGCCGGGTGGCGACGCCGATGACCGGCGCCTACAACGCGTCGAAGTTCGCGCTCGAGGGCATGGCCGACGCGCTGCGGATGGAGGTGCGGCCGTGGGGCATCAAGGTCGCGCTCGTCGAGCCGGCGCAGACGGACACGGACATGTGGCGCGGCGCCGAGGACGAGCTGGAGGCGACCATCGGCACGCTGTCCGACGCGCATCGCCGCCTCTACGCCAAGCACATCGAGGGCTTCCGCAAGTCGATCCCGCTGTCCCAGAAGCTGTCCGTGCCGCCGGACCGGGTGGCCGCGGTCGTGGAGCGGGCGCTGACCGCGACGCGCCCCCGCGCCCGCTACGTGGTCGGCGCCGGCCCGCGCGCGCAGGCGGCGCTCGCCGGGGTGACGCCCACCCCCGTGATGGACGCCGTGCTGCGCCGGTTCGCAGGCGTACCGCGACGGCCGTAGGATGCCGCGGCATGCGCCGCTTCCTCGTCACGCTGCTGACCGTGCTCGCCCTGCCCGCGACCGCTTCAGCGGCCACCCCGTGGGCCGGCCTCCAGCCCGTGTCGGGTTCCAGGCCCGCCGGGCTCTTCGTCGGGATGTTCGCCTTTCGCGCGAACGACCTGGCCGTGAACGCTGCGGGTGACGCAGCGGCGGCCTGGGTCGCCACCGACAACAAGGTCTACGTGGCCCGCCGCCCGGCGTCGGGTGGCTGGAGCGAACCGGTGGCGATCACTCCCGACGGCACCAGTGCGAGCGTCGGGGTCTCGGTCGCCATCGACGCCGCAGGTGACGTCACCGTGCTGTGGGCGAGCTCCACCATCTACTACACGAGCACAGCCCTGGCCGGGGCCGGATTCGGCACTCCGCAGGGTGTCGCCGCCTCGCTCGGGACGATCACGGTCCCGTCCCTGGACATCGCCATGAACGCATCGGGCCAGGGAGTCCTCGCCTTCAGCCTGAACAACACGTCGGGCGCCGCCGTCGCCGCTGTCGCCGCCACCCCGGGCGGGATGTGGACGGACTTCAAGGCGATCACCGGGACAGACGCCGGGAACACCCCGCGCGTCGCGATCAACACCGCCGGCGACGCGGTTGCGACCGCGTCGCGGTTCTCGAGCGGCACCTACGCGGCGGTCGGGGTCTTCCGCAACGCCGGCGGCACGTTCTCCGACCCGGCGGTCGCGCTCGAGGACATCGACCAGAACTCCGCCCCGGTACCGGTGATCGACAGCACGCGACGGGTGTCCGTGCTCGTGCGCAACAAGCCGGCGGCGGCAGTGAACCCCCAGGGCGTCATCGTGGTCCAGCGAGCGGCGAACAACCAGAACTTCACGGCGACCGGTGCCGGCGACACCGCCGCGACCGGCTGCACCAGCGGCGTCACCGACTACGGCGGGACGCTCTCCGTCGACGCGGCCGGCACCGTCAGCGCGGCGTACACCTGCGCGAGCACCATCTCGGTGCGGACGCGGCCGGCGGGCGGATCCTTCGGCTCGCCGTCCGTCATCGGTTCGACCACCACCGCCCCCCGGCTGATGATGGGTACCGCGCCCGACGGTCACACCGTGCTCGCCGTCGACGACGGGACCACCGACCGCGCCTACCGCCGACCGACCAGCACGTCGTCGTTCGGGACCGCCGAGGCGTTCTCGGATCCTGAGCAGGCGGTTCGGCTCGAAGGCCTCGGCGTGAACGATCACGGCGACGCGGTCGCCCTCGTCGGACGGCCGGTCGGCACGCCGGCGGACGCCACCTATGACGAGTTCTCCTCCGTGCTCGACACTCAGCCCGGGACGGCGTCCATCGACGGCCCGGCGACGGCTGCGCCCGGGGACCTCGTGACGTTCAGCTTCGTGGGCGCCGACCCGTTCGGGGGCTTCACCGCCGCGCCGGCCTGGACGAGCTCCGACGGGGGCAGCGCGACGAACGAGTCGTTCACCCGCACCTTCACCACGGCCGGCACCTACAAGATCGACGTCACGCGCAAGGACGTCGGCGGCTTCACCGCCTCCGCGACGAAGACGCTCGTCGTCGCCAGCCCGACCGCGACGCCGACGCCGGGACCGTCCGCGACGGCCACGCCGACCGTCTCGCCGTCACCCACCGCCGGCCCGACACCGACGCCGACGCCCGCCGCGACGAAGTGCGTCGTCCCCAAGCTCAAGGGCAAGACGCTCGCCGCCGCGCGCAAGGCGCTCAAGCAGGCGCACTGCAAGCTCGGCAAGGTCAAGAAGCCCAAGGGCAACAAGAAGAAGCTGCGCGTGCGCGCGCAGACCAAGAAGGCGAAGGCGAAGCTGAAGGCGGGGACGAAGGTCGGCGTGACCCTCAAGCGCAAGCGGTAGCGCTCAGCGCACCTTGACGCCGAGGCGCCCGAGCGCCTTGAGCGCAAGGCGCGAGGCGATGCGCGCGCCCGCGGCTGTCAGGTGGATGCCGTCGCTCGAGCGCACCCGGGCCCGCTTGCCGTCGATCGTCATCGAGGCGCGGTACTTCCCGCCCGGGGTGAGCGCGGCGGCGAGGTCGACGACCTTCACGCGCTCGAGCCCCTGCGCCGCGCGGACGACCGCGGCGTTGACCGCCACCGTGTACTCGTGGCGCTCCGGGTCGCGCTGGTAGGGGACGGTCATCCACGCGACGGCGCCCCGGCCGCTGCGGGCGTAGGTCTTCATCATCGCCCGGACACGGTCGGAGTAGGCGGCGACCCAGTCCAGGCCACAGCATTCGACGGGGCCGATGGCCCGGCCGTCGCCCATGCCGATGGAGACCACCACGGCGTCGGGGCGATAGGCCTTGACCTGCTTGCCCGGCAGCTTCGCCCAGTCCACGACGAAGGGGCGCGTGATGCCCGAACCGACGTACACGTCGTCGATGACCCGCGCGATGCCCTGCAGCGCGCGGGTGATGGCGGTGGTCGGGGTGAGCATGATCGAGTCGCCCGTCGAGAGGACGGTGGGGCGGCCCCTCGGGTAGCGCTTGCGTTGCACCACGACCGGCCGCAGCGCGGTGGTCGCGCCGTCACTGAACGCGAGGGTCCACTCGCCGGCCCGGCGGGCCCGGAACACCGCGCTGGCGATGAACTGGGACGCAGGCAGGTCGACGGCCGCGCACGTCCGTTGCGCGTCCGGCCGCGTCGCGCACAGCTCGCCCTTCAGGCTGCCGCGGTGCCACTGGTCGAAGAGCGTGACCCTGATGTTGTCGCCGAGGCTGATCCGGTCGGTGACGTCGAGCCGGTAGCGCTTCGCGCACGACGGCGTCGTCACGGTCAGCGGCGCGCTGCGCTGGTCGCCGACCACTGCGATGAAGGTCCGTGCCGTCGTGCACGTCCACGGCAGCTGCACGTCGGCGCCGCTCGCGACGGGCGCCTCGTCCTCGAGGATCTGCGCGTCGGCCGAGGCGACGAGGTGGACGTAGCCGAGGGTGGGGGCGCCCTCCGTCAGCGTCACGCCGGCCCGGGCGACGCCCGGTACGAGCCAGAGCGTCGCGGCGATCGCGAGGAGGCGCCACACGGCGCCCACGCTAGCCAGCGGCGGCGTACAGCGCGGCGATCGCGCGCGCCTGGCCGACCGCGTCCTCACGGAACCCGGCCCGCCCCCCGGATCCGCCAGCGCCTCGAGCTCGCACAGGTACGGGTCCTTGAACTCGACCTCGACGCGCTCGCCGTCGACCTCGATGCCGACGTCGCGCGAGTGGAAGGGGTCGCGGACGAGGATGGTCGAGTCGGCGCCGACGATCTCGAGCTCGGAGCGGTTGGCGGCGTTCATCGCGCAGTCGAAGTGGAAGAGCGTCCCGCCCGGGAAGCGCATGGTCCCGGCGAAGGCGACGTCGACGCCGTCCCACACGGCGGTGGCCGCGATGACCTCCGGCTCACTCCCGCAGACGAAGCGCGCCGCGCTCACGCAGTAGCACCCGACGTCCATCAGCGCACCGCCGTCGAGCGCCGGGTCGAGGCGGATGTCGCCCGCCTCGCGCGCGCCGAAGGAGAAGTGGGCGCGCACGACGCGGATCGGGTCGGGCAGCAGCTCGCGCAGCTTGGCCGCCTGCGGCGTGTGGCGCCACATGAAGCCCTCCAGCAGCGTCCGCCCGGCGCGCTCGGCGGCGTCGTAGGCGCGCTCGACCTCGTCCGGGTGACGCGACAGGGGCTTCTCGCACAGCACGTGCTTGCCGGCCTCGAGTGCCTTGATCGACCACTCGACGTGAAGCGCGTTGGGCAGGGAGATGTAGACGGCGTCGACCTCGTCGTCGGCCAGCAGCGCCTCGTACGAGCCGTGGGCCCGGGCGATGCCGTGCTCGCGCGCGTACGCGTGCGCGCGAGACTCGTCCCGGGAGGCGACCGCGACGACGTCGACGCCCGCCTCCAGGATCCGGCGGTTGATGTTCGCCGTCGATAGGAGGCCGAACCTCATCCGAAGGAGCCCTCGGACATCGGCCGGAACGACGTCGTGAGCATGCGCATCGACGCCGGGCGCGTGAGCGTGAACAGCACGACCTCCGCCACGTCCTCCGGCGTCATCATCCCCTCGAGCTCGGGCATGTCCGGCGTGCGGCCGGTGCCCATCGCGAACTCCGTCCTGATGCCGCCGGGGCAGATGGACGTGCAGCGGACGTTCTTCGCGCGCATCTCGTGATCGAGCGCCCGCGTGAAGCCGACCATCCCGAACTTCGACGCGTTGTAGACCGTCTCGCCCGGGAACGCCCGCAGCCCCGCGACCGAGGCCAGCGCGAGGAAGTCGCCGCCGCCCGCGGCGACCAGGTGCGGCAGCGCCGCCCGCGCCGTGTACAGCGTCCCCTTGAGGTTGACGTCGATCATCGCGTCGAGCTCGTCGAGCGGGATGTCGAGGAAGTCGCCGTAGGAGCCGATGCCCGCGTTCGCCACGACGATGTCGAGCTTGCCGAAGGCGCCCGCGATCTCGTCCGTGGCCGCCTGGACGGAGGCCATGTCGGCGACGTCGCACGCCACCGCCACCGCCCCGTCGATGCCGAGGTCGTCGACGGTGCGCGAGGCGAGGCCGACGCGGCAGCCCGCGTCGGCCAGCGAACGGGCGACGGCGGCCCCCACCCCCCGGCTCGCGCCGGTGATGAGAGCCGCCCGCCCCTTGAGGAGGTCTTGATTCATCTACCGGTGGCAGCTGCCCGGCGACGCGAGATCGCATCCACGCTCGCGGCGATCAACAGCACGAGGCCGTTGATGATGAACTGCGTCCCCGACTTCTCGGTGACCAGCGGCAGGCCGTTGGCGATGACCGCGATGACCAGGCCGCCCGTGACCGCGTCGAACACGCGCCCCCGGCCGCCGAACAGCGACGTGCCGCCGATCACGGCCGCGCCGACCGCGTACAGCAGCGTCTGCGCGCCGCCGGTGGTGGCCGACACGGAGTTGTCGCGCGAGGCCAGGAGCAGCCCCGCCACGATCGCGAGCGTCGAGCAGATGATGAAGCACGACGTCTTGATGCCGGCGACGCCGATGCCCGCCCGGCGGGCGGCCTCCTCGTTGCCGCCGACCGCCATCACGTGCCGGCCCCAGCCCGTCCGCGTCAACGCGAAGGTGAGGACGACGACGAGCGCCGCCACGACCGGGACGACCCACGGGACGCCCTGGATGGTGATGGTCGCGGTCTCGCGCTGGCGCTCCTGGTTGAGCAGGTAGACGAACACGAGGACGACCACGGCCAGCGCGCCCGTCTTGACGCCCCAGAGCGTCATCGGCTGTGCGAGCAGCCCGGCCTTCTTGCGCGCCCGGATGGCCATCAGGGACACCCCGCCGTAGCCGAGGATGACCACGACCGCGAACAGCCAGCCGAGGGCGACGGGCATGTTCTTGTTCATGATGGTCAGGACGGCCTCGTCGCGGATCGGGATCGTCCCGCCCTCGCCGAGGATCAGCAGCACCCCGCCCTGCAACGCCAGGAAGAACGCGAGGGTGACCACGAAGGACGGGATCCCCAGGCGCGCCACCAGCACCGCGATGGCGCCGCCGATGGCCACGCCGGCCAGGAGGGCCAGCAGGACCGCGAGCGGCCACGCCGTCCCGTGCTTGGTCAACTGGACCGCCAGGATCGACGCGCCGATGCCGGCCGCGTACCCCGCGGAGAGGTCGATCTCGCCCAGCAGCAGGACGAAGACCAGGCCCATGGCGAGGACGATGATCGCCGCGCCCTGGTTGATCAGCGCGGCGAAGTTCGCGTTCGACAGGAACGCGTCCGGCTCCATGAGCCCGAAGATGACGACCAGGACGACGACGCCGATCACGGCCGGCAGCGCGCCCAGGTCACCGCCCTTGATGCGGTTGAAGTACTCGCTCGAGGCCGAGCCGAGCGTGACCTGCTCGTCGCCCTCGAACGCGTACTGGGACTTGGCGTCCGTGGGCATGATGTCGCTCATGCTTCTCCTCCGACGTTGGCGGCCGCGACCTCGGGCTGGAGACCGATGTCCCCGGTGCGCCCGGAGGTGATCAGCTCGACGACCTGCCCGCGGGTGACGTCCTTCTTGTCCACCTGCGCGGCCATCTGACCGAGGTACAGGCACGCGATGTCGTCCGCGACCTCGAAGACGTCGTTCATGTTGTGGGTGATCAGGACCACGGCGAGACCGGCCTCGGCCAGCCGCCGCACCAGCGCGAGCACCTGCTCGGTCTGCGCGACGCCCAGGGCCGCCGTCGGCTCGTCGAGGATCACCAGCTTGGAGTTCCACAGCACGGCGCGCGCGATGGCGACCGTCTGCCGCTGTCCACCGGAGAGGGAGGACACGTTCTGCCGCAGGGAACGCAGCGTGCGGACCGAGAGGCTCTTCAGCGTCTCGCCCGCGCGCTTCTCCATCTCCGTCTCGTTCAGCGTGAGGCCGGACTTGGTCTCCCGGCCCAGGAACATGTTGTGGACGACATCGAGGTTGTCGCACAGCGCGAGGTCCTGGTAGACGACCTCGATCCCCAACGCGTTCGCGTCCTTGGGACCGGAGATGTCGACCTTCTCGCCCTGCCACATCACCTCACCCGAATCGATCGGGTGGATGCCGGCGACCGCCTTGATGAGCGTGCTCTTGCCGGCCCCGTTGTCGCCCACCAGGGCGGTCACGCGGCCGGCGTGAGTGTCGAGATCGACGCCGCGCAGGACCTGCACGGCGCCGAAGCTCTTGTTGATGCCCCGCAGGGACAGCAGCAGCTGTCCCTGCGGGGTCTCGGTTGCGGCAACTGCCATGGGAATGGGGCCCCGCCAGCCCTAGCTGACGCCGTGCTCCTCGCAGGCCTTCTTCAGGGCGGCGGTGGTGCACAGATCCGACGCCTTCACGAACCCGTCGTCGACGACCTTCTGGACGTCGTCGGCGAAGATCGGCTCCGGCTGCAGCAGGACGGACGGGACCTCGGTCTTGGCCTCCGTGTCCTCCGTCTTGCCGCTGGCGAGGCTGTCCGCGCCGGCCTTGTCCTTCTTGATCAGGGCGATGGCCAGCTTGGAAGCCGCGTCGGCCTCCTTCTTGACCGCCTTGTAGACGGACAGGCACTGCGCGCCGGTGAGGACGCGCTGCAGACCCTCGGCCGTTGCGTCCTGGCCGGTCGTCGGCACGCGCTTCGTGTCGCCGTTGCGCTTGAGGACGGCGGCGACCGCGCCACCGAGACCGTCGTTGGCGGACGCGACGCCGACGAACTTGCCGTTCGCCTTCGTGTACATCTGCTCGAAGATCGTGCCGGCCTTCGTGTTGTCCCAGTCGGGCACGGACTGATCGGCGGCCACGGAGTAGCCCGCGTCCGTGATGGCCTTCTCGTAGCCCTGCTTGAACAGGGTGGCGTTGTTGTCGGTCGGGGAGCCGTTGAGCAGCGCCACCGGGCCGGACTTGTCGCCGTTGTCGCCCATGCACTTGACGAGGCCCTCGCCGATCGCCGAACCGACGGCGACGTTGTCGAAGGACACGTAGTAGTCGGCGCCGCCGCCCAGGGTCAGGCGGTCGTAGTCGATGACCGAGATGCCCTGGTCGTGGGCCTTCTTGATCACGGTCGCCGCGGACGGCGAGTCGAGGTTGACGATCAGCAGGACGGACGCGCCGCCGTTGATCATCTGGTCGGCGATGGTGCCGAACTTGGCCTTGTCGCCGTTGGCGTTCTGGATGTCGGACTCGATGCCGGCGGCCTCGAACGAGTCGCCGAGGAACTTCCGGTCGGCGGTCTCCCAGCGGGCGGAGGACGCCGTGTCGGGCAGGATCACGCCGACCTTGCCTTCGACCTTCTTCTCGCTGGAGCCGCTGCTGCTGCTGGAACCGCTGCTGCTGGACTTCTCGTCGTCGCTGCCACAACCGGCGACCACGCCGGCCAGGCAGAACGTCAGCGCTGCGAACAGCACGTGCCTTCCTCATGATGCTCACTCGGCTCCTCCTCGGGAGATGTGATTGATGCTGCGATGGGTTGTCCGGATCATGCCGCAGCGATCCTTGCCGCGACGGCCTGCTCGGATTGGGCAATGGCCAGGGCCAGGGCACCGAGCACGTTGGCTCGTTCACCCAGCGTTCCGGCCACCACGTCGAGACCCCCGGTCGCCATGGGGACCGCGGAGCGCATCACGCTCTCGCGCAGCGGGCCGAGCAGCAGCTCTCCTGCCTGGCTCAGCTCACCGCCCACGACGACCATCTCGGGGTTGAAGAGATTGCACAGCGCGCCGACGGCGCGGCCGACATGGCGGCCCGCGTCGGCGATCGCGCGGCGGCAGCCGAGGTCGCCGTTCTGCGGCGAGCTCGATGATCTGCGCGACGGTCAGGTCCTCGCCGCGGCTGTCGGCCAGCAGGCGCGAGAGCGCGGGGCCGGAGGCCACCGTCTCCAGGCAGCCGCGGTTGCCGCAGCGGCAGATGGCGCCGTCGTCGTCGACGACCACGTGGCCCATCTCGCCGGCGGCGCCGAAGGCCCCGCGGAAGGGGCGGCCGTCGACGATCAGCCCGGCGCCGACGCCGACGCCGATCTGCAGGTAGGCGGCGTGGCGGACGTTGCGGCCGGCGCCGAGGGTGACCTCGGCGAGCGCGCCGAGGTTCGCGTCGTTGTCGACGTAGACGGGGAGGCCGAGGCGGGCGCCGAGCTCGGCCGGCGAGGTCGACGCCCTCCCAGCCGGGGAGGATCGAGGAGGGATGAAGGGCGCTGTGGTCGGGATTGACCGGGCCGGCGATGGCGACGCCGACCCCGAGCACGCGGCTGCCGTCGATCTCGGCGTCCTCGAGCGCGGTGTCGACCAGGCGGGCGACGAGGTCCATGGCCTGCCCGGAGTCGTGGTCGACGTCGGCGTCGGCCGTGGCCTCGGCGAGCACGGTGCGGCTGAGGTCGGAGACGGCGACGCGGACGCTGTCGTGGTCGAACTCCACGCCGACGGCGGCGCCGGCGGAGCGGTCGAGGCTGAGCATGGTCGGCGGGCGGCCCTGGGCGGACGGCGCCGCGTCCTCGCTGTCGGGGCGCTCGACGATGAAGCCGCGCTCGACGAGATCCGAGACGAGGGTCGACACCGTCGACCGGCTCAGGCCGGTGCGACGTGCGATGTCCGAACGGCTCAGTCTCCCGGCACTGCGCAGCGCGTCGACCACCCGTAGGCGGTTGAGCTCACGCAGAGACCCGAGCGAGCCTTGCGACCCTCCTCTCTCCACGGGGCGCACCGTCTCACGGATCAAATGCTTTTGTCAAGACCTCGAACAAAACCCGTCCGATTTGGCGATGTTTCCTCCAGGGTCCGACGCACCTCCCGGTGGGTACAGCGTGCCGGATGAAGGAGATCGTCCGTGAGACGCTGCGCCGCTACGCCCGGGTCGATCTTCTGACCTATGGCTCCGCGATCGCCTTCCAGGTGCTCTTCGCGCTGATCCCGCTCGGGCTCTTCGGGCTCGGGCTGCTCGGCTTCCTCGGGCTGCAGGACGCCTACTCGCAGGACCTCGCCGACGAGCTGCGCAAGTCCACCTCACCCGACGTCTTCCGTGTGATCGACGCGACCGTACGCAAGGTCCTCGGCGCCAAGCAGGTCTTCTGGGTCACCATCGGCGCCGTCGTCGCCGTGTGGGAGATGTCGGGGGCGATGCGGGCGGTGATGACGGTGCTCGACCGCATCTACGGCTGCGAGCGCGAGCGCGACTTCCGCGAGCGCTACCTGGTCTCCACCTGGCTCGCCGTCGCCTGCGGGGTGCTGCTGCTGGCCGCGGTGGCGACCGTCCAGTTCGCGCCGGTCCCCGGGCCCGTCGCCTGGCTGGCCGCCCTCGTGCTCATGATCGCCGCCATCGGGCTCCTCATCCGCGTGGCGCCGACGGACGGTCACGGCTGGCACCTGGTCAGCGCCGGCACGGCGATCGTCGTCGTCGCCTGGGTGGGGACGTCGCTGGTGTTCGGCCTCTACGTCACGCAGATCGCGGACTACGGCTCCATCTTCGGCAACCTCGCCACGATCATCGTGGTCTTCGAGTACCTCTACCTCGCCGCGTGCGCCTTCCTCACGGGGGCGGTGGTGGACTCGATCCTGCGAGACCGAGCCGGGTGAGCTTCTCCGGGTTGTTGACGATGCGCACGTTGACGACCACGCCGTCGGCGATCTCCAGCGCCATGACGGAGGCCGTGCCCGGCGCGCCGCTGATGCGGACGCCCGGGTCGCCGTTGACCCGCACGAAGGCGAGGTCGGTGGGCTCGAGCTTGCGCCTGAGCGAGACGAGCAGGCGCGCCGTCTTCGCCGCGCCGTAGATGACCTTGCGCGCCGCGGGGACCACGCCGCCGCCGTCCGAGTAGGTGTTCGCGTCGGCGGCGAGGACGGCGGTGAGCGCGGCGACGTCCCCGGACTCGACCGCCGCCACGAACGCCGTCAGCACCCGCTGCTCCTCCTCGGGCGACACCGGCCGGCGCCGGGCGGGCTCGCCGGCGTGCTCACGGGCCCGCGCGGCGATCTGCCGGCAGTTGGCGGGGGACTTGTCGACAGCGGCGCCGATCTCCGCGTACTCGAAGTCGAAGACGTCGCGCAGCAGGAGGACCGCGCGCTCCACGGGGTTCAGGCGCTCGAGGGCGGTCAGCAGGGCCAGGCTCAGCTGCTCGGCCTCGGCGACGATCGCGGACGGGTCACCCGCCTGCGCCGGGTCGGTGACGACGGGCTCCGGCAACCACGGGCCGACGTAGGTCTCGCGGCGCACGCGGGCCGAGCGCAACCGGTCGATGGCCAGGCGGGTGGTCACGGTGACCAGGAACGCCTCCGGGTTGCGCAGTGGATCACCGGGCCTGGCCCGATGATCCACCAGGCGCAGCCACGCGTCCTGCACCACGTCCTCCGCCTCCCCGCGGTCGCCGAGCATGCCGTAGGCGATCGCGAAGAGGCGCGGACGCAGGGGTTCGAAGGCGTCCGTCGTCACGCCGCGACGGCCACCCGGGCTTCCATGGCGGCGCGGGCCGCGGCGGCGCCGGAGGCCATGGCGGCGTCGCACCAGCCAGCCCTCGCCGCCGATCCAGTCGGCGGCCGCGAACAGGCCGGGCTCGACCTCGACGCCGGGGCGGCGCGTGGGGGACGCGACGGCGCCGATGGGCGTCATCTTCGGGAGGTGGCGGCGCAGGAGCAGCGCGTCGCGCCAGCCGGGGTGGACGTCGTCGGCGATGCGCTCGAGGTCGGCCTCCGGCGCGGCCACGTAGGACATCGCCGTCATCAGGACACCGTTCTTCTGGTCCGGCGGCGAGTGCTTGGAGTAGTACGTCGGCTTGTCGGTCCCGATCGCGAAGGTCGTCTTCCGCGGGAGCTTCGAGAGCCCCAGGTCGAGCACGGAGACCTCGGCGGGCGGCCCGGGCGGGATGAGCCCGGGGACGAGCCGGCCGAACGCGGCCGGCAGCCCCGCCGCGACGATCACGGCGTCCGCCGGGTGGTCGCGTTCGTCCGTGGAGACGAGCCAGCGGTCCCCGTCGCGTTCGATCGCCCGGACGGCGGCGCGGCGGTGCAGCTTCGCGCCGTGCGCGGTGGCCTGGCTGGCCAGCGCGTCGACCATCCACTGCCAGCCACCCTTCAGGTAGCGCACGCCCGGCCACGCGGCGAGCCGCAGCTGCGCCTGCGCGACGTCGGCCGGCAGCGCGTCGAAGTCGGCCACGAAGGTCGCCACCCGCACGAACGCCGAGACGAACTCGCGCTTCTCCTCGTCGTCGACGTTCGCGGCGATCCACTCGCGCGCCGTCAGCTCCGCCGGCGCGTCCGCCATCGCCAACCGGGTGACCGTCCCCCAGCCGCGCACGGGCCGGATCGCCGCACCGTCGCGGATGATCAGGGAGCGTGTCGCCGACGTCGGGTTCCAGCGCGGCGGATCGACGCCGAGCCGCTTGAGCTCGCGCATCGCGCACGAGCCGGCGTAGAGCGCGTGCGGACCCTGGTTGAGGGCGAACCCCTGTTGGTGGTCGGTGGCGGCGCGGCCGCCGAGGGAGGCCTTCGCCTCGAGGAGGGTGACCGCCACGCCCGCGTCGGCGAGCGTGGCGGCGGCGACGAGGCCCGCAGGCCCCCCGCCGATGACCGTGGCTGTATCCATGCCCTTCAGACGACACAGCCTGCCACCGCGTGACAGCGGATGTGTCGCGTAGCGGTGGACATGCCCACCGTCACGCGACACGCACGCCCCGGGCGGCTAGCTCGACGACGAAGCGGTGGCGGACGCGGGCGGCGCGCAGTCGCCGGGGCCGCCGGGACCGCCGCGCCTGCCGCCGGGGCGGCCCTGGTCGGCCTGCACGGCCGTCGCGGTGAAGGAACCGTCGACGAGGACGACCTGCTTGGTGCCATCGGACGTCTTGATGTGGGCGTGGTAGGCGGTGGCGTAGGGGCCGCCGGCCTCCGTGCGCAGGACGGTGGCGCCCGGCACCTTCTCGAGCGCGGCCGCCTTGACCTTGGCGGCGACGTCGGCCGACAACGCCTCGCGGGCGGGACGCGACTGCGCCGTCTTCGTCTTGGTGGGGGTGGTGGAATCGGCGGCGCCGGCGATGGCCGACCCGCCGAGGCCGAGCACGGCCACGGCGGCGACGCCTGCGGCGGACTTGCGGACGATGGTGAACATGGTGATGCGGACCTCCAGATGGTTTGCGGTCCGGTCAGACTGGGGCCGGCACGTGGCGATCGGCCGAGGTGCGACTGGGAGTTCCCTGGGCCTGGCATGCTCCGCTGCATGAAGAGGACGATCGGCCTGCTGGCCGCCGCTGTCGCGCTCGCCGCGCCCGTGACCGCCACCGCCGCCGGACGGTGCGGGGACCACCCCTGGTGCGACGCGAGCAAGCCCGCGGACGAACGGGCGCAGCTGGTGCTGGACGCGCTGACGCTGCCGGAGAAGGCCGACCTGCTGTGGGGCGACGAGCAGTTCGGCGTGGCCAACCTCTCCGACCGGTTCCACACGGGGCGCAACAACGGCAACCCGCGGCTGGGCATCCCCGACTTCTTCTTCTCCGACGGGCCGGTGGGCCCGCGGCAGGGTGCGGCGTCGACCGCGATGCCCGCGCCGATCGGGCTGGCGGCGTCGTTCGACCCCGCGCTCGCGAAGGTCGCCGGCGGGGTGGTGGCCGACGAGGTCAAGGCCAAGGGCAACGACGTCGTGTTCGCCCCGACGGTCAACATCATGCGCACGCCGCGGGGTGGGCGCACGTTCGAGGGCTACGGGGAGGACCCGTACCTGTCGGGCCGGCAGGCGGTGGGCTGGATCACGGGCGCGCAGGACCACGGCGTGATCGCCGACGTCAAGCACTACGCCGCCAACAACCAGGAGCAGGACCGCATGACGATCGACGAGAAGATCGACGAGCGGACGCTGCGCGAGATCTACCTGCCGCAGTTCGAGGCCGCGATCAAGGAGGGCAAGAGCGGCACGATCATGTGCGCCTACAACCAGGTCAACGGCCAGTTCGCCTGCGAGAACCGGCACCTCCTCACGGACATCCTCGAGAAGGAGTGGGGCTTCAAGGGCTTCGTCCTCGCCGACTACCCGGCCGGGCACAACACCGTCGATTCGCTCAAGAACGGCCTGGACTTCGAGCCCTTCGGCGTCGCCTACACGCCGACGAGCACGCTCTCGGCGGTCGCCTCGGGGCAGGTCAAGGAGGCCGACGTCGACGAGCGCGTGCGCCGGATCCTGCGCACCATGTTCGCCTTCGGCGTCTTCGACCGCGGGGCCTACGCCAACGACCCGGCGTCCATCCCCGTCGATGAGCACGCCGAGGTGGCCGCGCGCGTGGAGGAGGGCGGCATCACCCTGCTCAAGAACAAGAAGCACCTGCTGCCGCTCGGCATGGCCGTGCGCAAGATCGCGGTGATCGGGTCCGACGCGGACCGCGCCAAGTCCGGCGGTGGCTCGTCGTACATCAACCCGCTGAAGCTGACCACGACGCTCGCCGGGATCCGCGCCCGCGCGGATGGAGCCGAGGTGGTCTTCGACGACACGGACGACCCCGCGCACTCGGCCGCGACCGCGAAGGACGCCGACGTGGCGATCGTCGTCGCCTCCGACACCGCGGAGGAGGGCAAGGACCAGGCGTGCATCCGCATCGACTGCTCCGACGACAAGATCCTCACCGGCCTCTTCACCTCCGAGACCAAGCCGCGCAACACGGACGCCGTCGTCGCGGCGGTGGGCAAGGCCCAGCCGAAGACCGTCGTGGTGCTGGAGACGAGCGGCCCGGTGCTCACCGACTGGCGCGACGACGTCCCCTCCATCGTCGAGGCCTGGTACCCCGGTGAGTCCGGCGGCACGGCCATCGCCCGCGTCCTGTTCGGCGACATCGACCCCGGCGGGCGCCTGCCGGCCACGTTCCCTGCGCGCCAGGAGGACCTGCCGACGGAGCAGGGCGACGCCGAGCAGTACCCGGGCGTCGACGGCACCGTGCAGTACAAGGAGGGCGTCCTCGTCGGCTACCGCTGGTTCGACGCCAAGAAGATCAAGCCGGTCTTCCCGTTCGGCCACGGCCTGTCCTACTCGCGCTTCACGTACCGCAAGCTGCGCGTGCGCGGCCGCCGCGTCTCCTTCACCGTCCGCAACCGGGGCACACGGACCGGCTTCGCGGTGCCGCAGCTCTACACGGGCATCCCGGTCCCCGCCGGCACGACGCAGCCGCCGCGCCAGCTCAAGGGCTTCACGAAGCTGTCGCTCAAGCCCGGGCAGAAGAAGCGGGTGACGCTCAAGCTCAACCGGCGCTCGTTCTCCTACTACGACGTCGGCAAGGCGGCCTGGACCGTCGCGCCGGGCTGCGCGCGGATCTTCGTCGGCCGCTCGTCACGGGACCTGCCGCTGCGGACGCGCCGCGCCGTGGGCGGCGGGAGGTGCGGCAAGAAGTAGAAACGGAGACGGCGACTCCGGTTGCGCTACCGTGGTCGGACGAACCGGAGCTCCCCCTCCGGTTCTTCCCCGATCTGGAGCTCCCGCATGTCCCCCTCCCCGAAGTCCGAGCACGACAACCGATGGCTGATCCTCGTGGTGATCGCCGTCGCGCAGCTGATGGTGGTCCTCGACGCCACCATCGTCAACATCGCCCTCCCCAGCGCGCAGAAGAGCCTCGGGTTCGGTGACGACTCCCGCCAGTGGGTCGTGACGGCCTACGCGGCCGCATTCGGCTCGCTGCTGCTGCTCGGTGGTCGTCTGGGCGACCTGTTCGGGCGCAAGTGGACCTTCATCGGCGGCCTGATCGGCTTCGGCGCCGCCTCCATCCTCGGCGGCATCGCCGGCTCGTTCGGCCTGCTCGTCGCCGCGCGCGTGCTCCAGGGCGTCTTCGGCGCCGTGCTCGCCCCGTCCGCGCTCGGCCTGCTCTCCATCACCTTCACCGAGCCGAGCGAGCGGGCGAAGGCGTTCGGCGTCTTCGGCGCCGTCGCCGGCGGCGGCGCCGCCGTCGGCCTGCTGCTGGGCGGCATCCTCACGGAGACGCTGTCCTGGCGCTGGTGCCTGTACGTCAACATCCTGATCGCGCTGCCGACCGCGCTGGCCGCGTTCCGCCTGCTCGTCAACCACCCGCACCCGGAGCGGCCCAAGCTCGACCTCCCGGGGACCGCCGCGGCCGTGCTCGGCGTCTTCTCACTCATCTACGGCTTCTCGAACTCCGAGACGCACTCGTGGGGCCACCCCATCACGATCATCGCGCTGGCCGTCGCCGTGCTCTCCCTCACGACCTTCGTGCTCATCGAGCGCCGCACCGCCCACCCGCTGCTGCCGCTGCGCGTGGTCCTCGACCGCGCCCGCGGCGGGGCGTACCTGGCCATCGGCATCGCCGGTGTCGCGGCCTTCGCGGTCTTCCTGTTCCTGACGTACTTCCTCCAGCAGAACCTGGACTTCAGCCCCATCCAGTCCGGCCTCGCCTTCCTGCCGATGCCGGCGACCATCGTCGCCACCTCGACGACCGTGAACATCAAGCTGCTGCAGAAGGTCGGGGCCAAGCCGCTGATGACCTTCGGCATGATCATGGGCGCGCTCGTGATGCTGTGGTTCGCGCAGATCGACTCGAGCTCCACCTACGCCGGCCACATCCTCCCGGGCCTGATCGGCATGGGCCTGGGCTTCGGCAGCATCTTCGCGCCGGCGTTCGCCACCGCCACCTACGGCGTCGAGCCGCAGGACACGGGCGTCGCCTCCGCCATGGTCAACACGATGCAGCAGGTCGGCGGCTCGATCGGCACCGCGTTGCTGAGCTCGATCTTCGCGAGCTCCGTCTCCGGCTACGCGGAGGGCAGGCAGCGCACGCCCCAGGTGCTCGCGGAGGCGAGCATCCACGGCTACCAGACGGCGTTCTACGTCGCCTGCGGCATCTTCGCCCTGGGGGCGGTCGTGATCGCCACCGTCATGCGCGCGGTGCGCGTCGGCGAGCCGTCGGCCTCCGCCGAAGCGGTCCCGGCCTAGCCCGGATCCGGGCTCTAGCCGGAGTTGGGCGGCTCGGCCTCGGGGAGCCCCGGCGACGGGGCGTCCTCGATGTCGAGGTCGTCCGGCACACCGAGGGGCTGGTCGTGGACCTCGATGCCGTCGTCGCGCGGCGGCGGCTCCTTCGGGATCTCCGGCTCGTCGTCCAGGCTCATGCGGGAGTGCCTACCCGGGCCGGGGCGCCCCACTCCTGCAGGACCTCCGGGATCGCGCCGCCGTGGTTCTCCAGCAGGGCGATCATGTGGCGCCAGGTGACGGCGGTGCCGTTCAGCGTCGCCGGGATGCCGCCGCCGGCCTGACGCACGCCGAGGCGGCGGGCCTGGAAGTCGGTCGTGTTGGAGGTCGAGGTGACCTCGCGGTAGGCGCCCTGCCCGGGCATCCAGGCCTCGCAGTCGTACTTCTTCGCCGCCGAGGCGCCCAGGTCGTCGACCGCGATGTTGACCACGCGATAGGGGATGTCGAGCGCCTGGAGGATGCGCTCCTCCATCGCCAGCAACCGCTCGTGCTCGGCCTCCGCCTCCTCGGGCGGGACGAACGAGAACATCTCCACCTTGTCGAACTGGTGCACGCGCAGGATGCCGCGGGTGTCGCGGCCGGCGGCGCCCGCCTCGCGCCGGAAGCACGGCGAGATGCCCGCGTAGCGCAGCGGCGGCTCGATCGTCTCGCCGGCGTGCAGGGAGGCCAGCGCGACCTCGCTCGTGCCCACGAGGTAGAGGTCGTCGTCGGCGAGCGCGTAGATCTGCTGCTCCGTGTCGGGCAGGAAGCCGGTGCCGTACAGCGCGGCCTCGCGGACGAGCACCGGCGGCAGCACGGGCTGGAAGCCGTCCTCCTCGAGCAGCGACAGCGCCCAGCGGAAGAGGGCCATCTCGAGCAGGACGACGCCGCCCTTGAGGTACGCGAAGCGCGAGCCGGACACGCGCGCCCCGGCCTCCATGTCGATGAGCCCGCCGGCGACCTCGAGGTGATCGGGCCCCTCTGCGCCGGCCGCTCCGACCTCCCGCAGGACGGTGTCCGCGTCCGCCGCCGAGTCCGCGGGCGGGTTGGGCACCGACCGCAGCGCGGCCTCGTGCTGGGCCTCGACCTCCGCCAGCTCGGCCTCCAGCGAGGAACGGCGGACCTTGAGCTCCGACAGCGCCTTGATGGCGTCCGCGGCGTCCTCGCCCGCCGCCTTGGCCTGGCCGACGGCCTTGCCGGCGGCGTTCTGCTCGGCACGCAGGCCCTCGACCTCCGGCAGCAGCGCGCGGCGGCGCTCGTCCAGGCTCAGGAGCGCGCGCAGGCGCGCATCAGAGCCGTCCCCACGGCGCGCCAGGGCGCGCAGCACGGGGTCGGGATCACGGCGGATCGCCTTGACGTCGAGCATTCGACGCCGAGGCTACTCAGCGCGTGGGGAGCTGGTCCTCGCAGTCCGAG